>NZ_JAJVDH010000036.1 GCF_022758145.1 Pontibacter vulgaris | reverse complement strand
TAATGATTATGAAGGCATAGGCGGGCATGAAGAGTTTCGCGGCGATCTCTCACTCATGTATTTTCCTGAAATAAACACGGCTACCGGCAAGCTGATCTCGCTCAGAATGGTGCCTATGCAGTTACGAAAGTTCCGCCTCAATTACGCTTCCGGTAAAGATGCCGCATGGCTGGCTAACACCCTGGATAGGGAAAGTATAAAACCGGGAGCCAATGTAGTTTTACAAAACAATTACCTGATTTTAGAATTTAAAGGCAGCCAGGGCTAAGCTTATACTTTAAGAATCAACATTTATCTGAAAACTCATTGCCCTGTAGCTGCATGCTGTAAGATGTTCTATTTTCGATGGGCTGCAATAATAACGTAGGAGCCTTCGCCAAATCCTGGCTTGGTAAGTTCTGTATCCCTGACCTGGTTAAGCGGGTGAAACAGCGTTTGGCGCACCTCTATGTTGTTAAAGTATGAGTTCTGCAGCCAATGGATAATGGTACGCGGATCGGAGAAATTAGCATGGCGGTA
>NZ_JAJVDH010000035.1 GCF_022758145.1 Pontibacter vulgaris | reverse complement strand
AAAGGCATTGCCTCCACCACGAGCAATAATCAAATCAATAGCTTAGGAGTGAAAGTAGACTCGCGCAACCGCCTGCAGGCAGAGGTGACGCTGGTAAACCCTTACTATGGTACGGCCTACCAGCAAGGGGGGCTGTGGCTGGGGCTCTCGGACAAAACCTTTGTCAAACTGGTCGTGATGGGCAACAAGGTACAGCTGCTGCGGGAAGTGAACGACGTGTCAGGCACTTCGGACCAGCGCATCACAGCTGCCATCTCTGGGTTAAACAACCAGACCGTGCGGTTGCGGCTGGTGGTGGACCCATCGACGAATCAGGCCCAGGGCTATTACTCGGTGAACGGGGGCGCCTACACCAGTGTGGGCACAGCCCTGAGCATCTCGGGCATGGGCCTGACCTCCTCGACAGTGTATGCCGGCATCTTTGCCACCCACCGCAACGGCACCAGCGCCGTGACCTATACCTTTGATGATTTCTCAGTAGAAGGGGCAACTACTCCGCCACCGGCTGAAAACCAGCCGCCGGT
>NZ_JAJVDH010000034.1 GCF_022758145.1 Pontibacter vulgaris | reverse complement strand
GACGGCATTCACTTCGACGACTATTTTTACCCAAATGCCACTTTCAACGACGACGCCAGTTACTTAGCCGACCCGAGAGGATTTGCTGATCGCGGAGACTGGAGAAGAGACAATGTGAATTTGCTTATCAAGCAGGTGAGCGAAAGTATAAAATCGGCTAAACCGTGGGTTAAATTTGGCATCTCACCGTCAGGCATTTACCGCAACAGCACCGATCCTTCAATCGGATCTGCTACCAGCGGCCTGCAACACTATACCACACTGTATGCTGATTCACGCAAATGGCTGCAGGAAGGCTGGATAGATTATCTCGCGCCACAAGTATACTGGTATATTGGCCAACCTGGCGCAAACTATAGTGTGCTTATACCCTGGTGGAATAATAATGCTTACGGCAGACATATCTATGTAGGCGTAGGAGGTTACAAAGTGAATGATCCGGCAATGGGCTCTAACTGGGCTAATCCGTCTCAGGTTCCGAACCAGGTACGCATTAACAGGAAAGCGGAACACAGCAACATTTATGGTCAGGCCATTTACAATACCAGCAGCCTGCGCAGCTCAACC
>NZ_JAJVDH010000033.1 GCF_022758145.1 Pontibacter vulgaris | reverse complement strand
TTGGCATGTACATTGCGTTTGTACTCTCCTCTATCATCTATTTTTATGGCGGCTGGCCTTTTTTAACAGGTCTGGCAGAAGAGGTGAAGAAAGGGGTGCCTGGTATGATGACGCTGATCGGGGTAGCTATCACAGTTGCCTACCTCTACAGTACGGCCATTGTGTTCGGGCTGAAAGGGATGGATTTTTTCTGGGAGCTGGCTACGCTTATAGTTATCATGTTGCTGGGGCACTGGATAGAAATGCGTTCGGTACTGGGAGCATCCAAAGCACTGGAGCTGCTCGTGAGCATGATGCCCGCCGAGGCCATGCTGATACGGGATGGCGAACCCATAAAAGTACGTATCGAGGACCTGCAGAAAGGAGACCTGATACTGGTAAAGCCCGGTGAGAAAGTGCCTGCTGATGGCAAAGTGGAGGATGGCGAAAGTTACCTCAACGAAAGTATGCTGACCGGCGAGAGCAAACCGGTAAAAAAGAACAAGGACGACAAAGTGATCGGCGGCTCCATCAACGGCAACGGGGCATAGCGGGTGCAGGTGGAGTATACCGGCAAAGAGAGCTACCTCAA
>NZ_JAJVDH010000032.1 GCF_022758145.1 Pontibacter vulgaris | reverse complement strand
TGAACCCGTAGACCAACAAGGCCACCAAATGAGCCACAAATTTCTGATTGACCAGTACGTGTACAAAGAGAGCCAGTAAAGCAAACAGGAGGCTATCTACCAACTGTAGCCCGAAAATACATTGCAGGTAAAGTTTTATCTCTGCACTACCACCCATGCTCTTTTGTGATACTACACCTGCCACTATCAGGAATACCAGCCATACCACAAGTATAAGACTAAGAGCCAGAAACCTGCTCAGGAAAAGAACCCATTCTGGTACCGGTGTGGCGTTGGCAATCTCACTCACGCCTGTTTCCCGTTCCCTCCACACCAGCTCCCCGGCATAGAAAATAGTAAGCAGGGCGATTATAATCCAGAAGAAATCCAGTTCCGTTAGGGGCGCCGTCAGGAGATTTAGAATGTAGTCGGTTCTGGGCAGCAGGGGAACACCCTTGGTCTTCAGGTTTCCGTGCAAGGCTATGCCCGACATCAGGGCCAGGGCTGCCAAAAGAGGAAGTCCTGCTAAACTCCTGGCAAGTGGCAGAAAGGTTTTCCAGGTAATGAGACGTAACTGGCGCAAATGCGTGGCAA
>NZ_JAJVDH010000031.1 GCF_022758145.1 Pontibacter vulgaris | reverse complement strand
TAAAGTCGGTTATGCCACTCTTGCAGATTACTTCTCAGTCTATGGGTGTAATACATAGTTACGATCTTTTAAAGATGTCTTTAAAACTATTTAAGGTGTTGTTAACTTCCTGGAAAGCCAGATAAATGGAGGCAGTTTGATCTATGAGCTTTATGTTCGCTTTACAATTATGGCAAATAACCGTCTCCTGTAATTTCATACTAATCATTCTTACATACTCAGTATACTGGCATTTAGGGCACGTTATAGCTATCCAATGGTTTTCAAGCATCTATATCATCAATTAAAGTTAATTCTACTACCAAGGCCTAGGTACGCCCCAACACCAGCTTCTTATTGCTACTTCACATACTGTTCTTTCTCCGTCTTCCTCAGCAAGCCTAACCCATGAAGCGTTTGCAGCAGGCTGTCTATCTGTTGCAGGCGTTGCGGTTGCTGTGGCTTTGTAACGGCTTTAAACTGGTGCAGCAGATCGTGGGCGGTGGCGGGGCGCTCGTGTAGCTGCAGGGCGCGTTGTACGGCCTGTGCCTGCTCCGAAAGCGTTTTTGGCCAGGCCAGCTGTTCTTTGGCGGACAGTTCGCGACCTGTTTCTACACGTTTTTTGCTTTCTATACCCAGG
>NZ_JAJVDH010000030.1 GCF_022758145.1 Pontibacter vulgaris | reverse complement strand
CAAAGAGAGCTACCTCAGCAAGGTGATCAAGCTGGTGCAGGAAGCACAAAAGACTAAGTCGGAAACACAGCGCCTGGCAGACCGCGCTGCAAAGTGGCTGACCTATATTGCCTTATTTGCCGGCTTCGGCACGTTTGCCGTCTGGCTTATGCTGGGGCAGGACCTGGCTTTTGCCCTGGAACGTATGGTTACGGTTATGGTGATTTCCTGTCCGCATGCACTGGGGCTGGCTGTGCCGCTGGTAGTGGCTATTTCTACGGCTGTGTCGGCCAACCACGGCCTGCTTATCCGCAACCGCACTGCCTTTGAGAACTCCCGCCTTATCACCACCATCATCTTCGATAAAACCGGTACCCTTACGCAGGGCTCCCATGAGATTGCCTCTGTGGTAGCTTTTGATAATGCGATAACTGAGCGTGAAATGCTGCGCTTGGCATCAGGTGTGGAGCAGAATTCGGAGCATTTTATTTCCCAAAGTATACTTCGCAGGGCAAAGGAACAAAGTATACCTGTGCCACCTTCCACGTCTTTTAACTACCTGCCAGGCAAAGGCTTGGAAGGCCTAGTAGAAGGCCGCGATGTGAAAGTGGTAGGTCCGAACTATATAAAAGAGTATAACATTGCTGTACCTGCAAGCGAGGCCGAAGAAGGCGTGGAAACAGTAGTTTATACTATAGTAGACGGAAGACCTGTTGGCTACATTACAATGCGCGACCAGATACGCGAGGAATCG
>NZ_JAJVDH010000029.1 GCF_022758145.1 Pontibacter vulgaris | reverse complement strand
GTACGTGGGGTTTTATATTCCTCCTGTAAGAAACTCTGTAGCCGCCGAAGATGCTCAGGCCCATATTTCTCTTCCATAACCCCCATGGCAGAATACCAGGCAAGGCTTTCTGAAAGCAGCCCCGCCCCTTCTACATTTGCCGGGTCAACCTGGTTGCCCCACCACTGATGCGCTACTTCATGTGCCACTACAGCTGTTACCAGATCAAAGCCTCGTTCGTCATTTTTAGGGTTCAAAAGGAAAAATCCCTCCTGAGCAGTAATGTTAATGGGGGCTGCATGGTTTCCAAAATCATATCCTGGGTACGACACAAACCTGATCTGCCGGTGTGGGTACGGGCCGAACTGTTGGATATAATATTCTAACGAAGCCTGAACGCTCTGAACCATGCGCTCCAGGTTCTCTGTCTGGCCAGGGTCATAGTAAATCTGTATCGCTACATCCTTCCACTGCTTTTCATGCACTGCGTACCTGGCCGAGAAGAAATTATATTCATTTTTGATGGGAGCATCAATAATATAATGGAAGTACTTTCGGCCGCCTTTGGTCCAGGTCCGGCGCAACGAACCCGGCGCTACCACAGTCTGTCCACTAGCTGTGCCTACAACCGCTTCAACAGAGATTCGCTCACTGAAGGGTGCGTCTTTGCGTGCTTCCACATCATAAAGAGAGGGAGTTACGGGGCGGGGAGCAAGTCCGTATTTTTTTCGATCACCTGACTCATCAATCTCCCGGTATGACTGATACCCAATGGCAGGTAACCATTCATAATTCCGAAAGTTGGTACTTTTCGCCATCACAGAAGCGTCTGCTCCGTTGTTCGCAAAGCCGCGAGTCTTAGAATATATCTCAAAACTAAGTCTCAGTGAGTCACCGGGCTGGAGCGATTCGGCAAGCTCATAGATCTGGTGATCTAGTTTTTCATCAACAAGTACCTGCGTCGCTGACCTGTCAAAGGCAACATTGGTAGTTTGAACTCCCGCAGTAGTGGCCAGATGGATAGAGTCAATGGCGGATTTCGTGT
>NZ_JAJVDH010000028.1 GCF_022758145.1 Pontibacter vulgaris | reverse complement strand
GGTGGCTTCGTTCGGAGGCTTTCAGAAACAGTACCAGGTAACGATCGATCCGCACAAGCTGGTGTACTACGACGTGCCTTTGATGGACGTTACCCGGGCTGTCGCTGCCAACAACCGCGATGTAGGGGGCAGCCTGTATGAAATGAATTCTACCAGCTACCTGGTCAGGGGGCTGGGTTATATCGCCAGCCTGGAAGACATTAAGGAAATTTCTATTGGTACTTATAAGTCTATTCCCATCCGCTTAAGTGACATAGCTAATGTACAGATGAGCACTGATCTGCGGCTGGGCATCACCGAAGAGAATGGCGAAGGTGAAGTGGTAGGGGGTATTGTGGTCATGCGCTTCGGGGAAAATGCCCGGGATGTAATTGAGCGGACCAAGGTGAAGATGAAGGAGGTAGAGAGAGGCCTTCCCAAAGGTGTGAAATTCAAGACAGCCTACGACCGCAGCGATCTTATCCTAGCTTCCATCAACACCCTTACAGAAGCACTTTGGCAAATGATCCTGATTGTGTGCATTGTCGTAATTCTATTCTTGTTCAGTTTCCGTACAGGCCTGGTAGCAATCGCCTGTATTCTGCTCTCAGTACTTATCGGCTTTATCCTGATGCGTCTATTCGGGGTTACCTCCAATATCATGTCGCTCGGGGGCATTGCTCTGGCTATAGGGGATGTGGTGGATCCCGCTATTGTGATGGCAGAGAATGCCTACCGGTCCCTTACCAAAAGGGTTTTAAACAATGAAACAGGCAGGTAGTATGGCAGGATCTAAAGAAAATCAGGGGAAAGAGCGTATCGGACACACAAACGAGATACCGGAAGAGGAGCGCGTATCCATTATCGAAAACTCTTCCCGTACACTGGGCCGGTCTGTTTTCTTCTCGGTCCTGATCATGATTATATCCTTTGCGCCTATACTTTTCCTGACAGGCCAGGAAAGGAAGCTGTTTTCGCCCCTGGTGCTTACCAAAACATTTTCGCTTATTGGCGCTGCCATGCTGGCCATTACGGTAGCCCCCATGCTTACAAGGATGCTGGTTAAGGGTAAGCTCATACCGGAGAGCCGTAACCCTGTTTCCAATTTCTTTGTCAGGTTGTACCGGCCGGTTGCCCGCTTTTGCCTGGAGTGGCGCAAAAGCGTGCTGGCTGCTTGCGTCGTCTTA
>NZ_JAJVDH010000027.1 GCF_022758145.1 Pontibacter vulgaris | reverse complement strand
CCTCACCTGCGCCGCTGTCAGCCCATATAGCAGCAAGCGCTGACGCGCACCTTCCACCAATTGTTTCATCACCTCCTGCGTAGCGCCGAACTTTTCTTGCTGCAAGGCATTTAACAGTTCTTTTTCAAGCGAAAGCAGCTCTTCGCTGTACAATGCGTACAGCGGCTGCCCCTGTCTTATCCGCTCCAATGGGTTACGCACGAACAACCGATCTATCCGGCCCCGTACGCGGGAGGTGACCACCACTACCTTTCTTTCGTCAAAGGCCGTTCTGCCCACCAGCGTCGTTGTTTCACTTATGGGTCTGATCCTTACCGTGTCAAGGGTGATGTTAGCATGCAATTCCTCTCTTTCATTGAGTGAAATCATATCCATGTTTCCGGCAGTGCTGCTGGCCTCATGTGCCGCATGCGGCTCCTTGTCGCCAGAGCAGGAACCAAGTAGCACTATCCCCGGAAGAAGTACCCACCTGCCTATTATTGTATATATCAATTCCCTACTCATTTTCCTTGGCTTAAATACTGTATGATGGTTTCACTGTCAACCAGGTAAGCGGCGTCCCGGGCTA
>NZ_JAJVDH010000026.1 GCF_022758145.1 Pontibacter vulgaris | reverse complement strand
GTGCCTTCAGGCCTTCGGTTATCTCAACCATTTTTTTATCACGGTGCCCGACACGGACAGCCCTTGCCTGAAAAATGCTGCTGCCGGTACCTGTCACTCCTCTCCTTACCCATACAATGGCTGTTCTGCCCACGTAATAGACACTAGTAGCCGGCACCACAGGCGACGTCCTGTGAACAGAGGCTTTTGCCGTGAGCAAAGAGTTCTGCTTCAACTGGCGGTTGGGGTTGGGCAGGTAGAGGCGCACCTGCGTAAATTTTTGTCCGCTGGAGTACACCGGCTCCACCATGCCGATAACCGCAGGAATAGGCTTCTCTGGGAACAGCTCGCTTGTAACCACGGTCTCCCGCCCCGGTTCAAGAACGGCCCCTGCTTCGCTGGTGAAAGCGACAATGCCCCAGGCTTCCAGGAAGTCGTTTACCCAGAATACCGTCTGGTCTTTAGTGACATACATCCCCTCTCTTATGCTGTTATCGGGTAAGACGGATCCAGGGATGCTGGTGGAGCGGCCTGCTGCGCCCATTTCCCCCATACCCCCGCTTTCTGTACCTGCTCCGGCGCCCATACCACCTCCAGAGCCCGAGGGGCTAAACAACACGTATCCTTCGTAGGGACTGTAAATGGTAACAGTAAAAGGTGCCTGGCCACTGCGGGTAAACTGATTTATCTGAGCCTCTGTCAATCCCAGGAGCCTCAATTTCTGCCTTGCCTTATCGAGGAGCACCTGATCTTTGCTTTGACGGCTGACGAATAAAAACTCCTCTATAAACGTGTTCAGTTCCGGGCTGTAGAGTTCCATCAGCTTCTCTCCCTTCCGTACATACTGGTAGTTATACTTTGTATACAGCCTCTCGATGCGACCACCGACACGTACC
>NZ_JAJVDH010000025.1 GCF_022758145.1 Pontibacter vulgaris | reverse complement strand
TCAGGTTCAGGTACACATGATCAAACTTATCGGCATTTAAATACATTACCCCGTACATGATCACAAACGATACGCCTAGCATCAACAAAAACTTCATATAATTTCCCTTTTCCATTTTTTTAACTGTTAAAGTATAATTGTTCGCCTATAAGACTTCTTCAAGTAAGCAACGTTGCTTCTTGTTCAGGTATACCCATATGGCTATACTCAGGTTCATCTATAAATTCATAAAGCCACTCCAACAGCTGTCGGAGTGGCTTTATGAATAAAAATATGCTTCTTGGCTACACCTACATAGCAACGGGTACTGTTACTTTCAACTTGTCCCAGCTTATGTTAATGGCTCCTATGCTATCAGCCTCTGACACGATCTGGTAACGGAGTCGCTCCTGTGGCTGCGCTGCTGCTTCAGGTTTTACGGTAACGCGCAATATGTCTTCCTTCTCCGTGTAGTCGTCAGTCAGGTGCTGCTCCCAGTTTTTGTTGATGATGATAGTCCACTCCTCCTTTCCAGGAACGGTGAACAAGGCATACTTGCCTGCTGGCAGTAGCTTTTCTCCTATGGTGATGTCTTTATCCGTTGTCAGGCTGGTGGCTGAGTGCGCTCCTGTCACCCATACCTGGTCGTAAGCTACCAGGCCGCCCCAGATGTTGCGTCCGCGCACGGCTGGTGAATGGTAATTGATGGTCAGGTGCGCATTGCCTACCATACCATGGGCTTCTGCTTTCAGACTGCCTTTTAATGTATCAGGTTCCGGTTGATCCTGTATAATGACAGCGCCTTCGCTCATTTTAGGGGTATGATTGGCGTGCTGTGTTTCTTCTGCTGGTACTTCCAGTTCTTTAGCTGCCTGGTTGCAATAGGACAGGGAGGCGCAAAATATAAGAGCAAAAAAGCTGTTTGTAATTTTGGGGTTCATGGTATAAGGGTTGCAGTATGGGTATTACACCGGCTTTGACAAGGTAAGCAATACCTATTGTTCGATGTAAGTGAAGGCTAAAGCTACAAATTTTATACTCCGGATGAAACGGCATTTAAATAAAGAGCCCGGCTGACGTTTCCAGCAGCCGGGCTTGTAAATATCCAGTCAGATCAGGCTGACTTACTACATGTTATGGTGCTTGGTCGGTATACCGTGCTCATTCAAGAATGCAGCTAGCTCCATTATTTCCTGCGCTTGCTCTTCAATGATCATTTCAGCCTCCTCCAAGGCCATTTCATCATTCCCCCACTTCAATTCTGTGTTTGACATGGCAAGTGCTCCTTCGTGATGGCAGATCATCAGCTGCGCAAAATCAACATCCGGATCAGGCGTGTCCTTTACAGAACGCATGCAGTGCATCATAGCCATCATGCCTTTCCGCATTTCCATCATAAACATCTTGCACTCCTCCTTCGAGAGTGGTTCCGCCCCTGGATGCGATGCCAGAAATGTTTCAAGACGTGCTTTGCTTTCCATGTTGCCTATCTTCGTT
>NZ_JAJVDH010000024.1 GCF_022758145.1 Pontibacter vulgaris | reverse complement strand
ATCCAATGTAAAGCCCAGGATATGCTGCACCATCGGGCTGAGGATGATCACAGGTATAGACAGCGCGAGCGAGATCCAAAAGCGCTTTTTAAAGTCCTCGATCATCATGCGGTGATGGTCGTGGCCATGCTCCCCGTGCGGCGGATGGCCGGTGGTGTCTTCGTGCATGGCGTCCTCATGGCCGTGCAGCGTCTTTTCTTCCAGCCGTTCTGTTGTCTGGTCTTTCTGCGCTATGGCCTGTTGTTTCTGGTTGTTTCCGTGATGGTGGTGCTGATTGTGGTCCATTGCCTTTCAGTTTTGCGTTAATTTCAGCCTCTCAGTTTCTGAGCCAGCTCTGGTGTTATTGCATCGGCGTAATCGCCATAGGCATCAACTAACACGCCTTTTACATTTTGGTCTTTTGAAGAGAGAGCATATACAACAGAGTTATCGCCTGGGTAACTCATGCCTTCGAATCGATGTACTTCGTCTACTTTAAACTCTTCGGGCTTTAGCTCCAGCTTTAGGTTAGGGCATTCAATGCAGTCGCCTTTGAGGTTGAAGTCCTCGGTATAGCCGCGTTTTTTTAAGCCATTCAGTGCTTCGGAGAGGGTATCGTAGGAGTTGTCGTTCATGTCAGTGTTGTTGTTACTGTAAACAATAAAGACGCAACCGGGGCTGCGTCTTTAGTATACTGTTAGTGGTGATGTTCCGTTTCGAGGTACCTGCCCTGCGGCCCCACACCTTCAATGTGCACGAGTTGTGCGCCATAGTGTCCGGCCATGGCCACGGCATAGGCGGCTCCGGTGAGTACGAGCGCTGCCACCAGTACAGCCCAGCGACGGCCCTTGAACAGAAACTGGCTCAGCAACTGTGCCACCAGGCCGAATCCACCCAGATACACGGTCCAGTCGGCGTAAAGATCGTGCTGGTCAAGCACAAGCTGTGCGTGTTCAGTTAACCCTGTGGTGTGCGGGTGCGCGTATTTTGTTGCGACAAAGGCTGTAACAAATCCGATGAGCGTCCCGATGGTGACCACCCAGTCCAGCTCCCTGCGCAGAAAGAAGATATTGCAAAGCGCCACGGCGGCGGCCACTAACAACAGTACAATCGGAAAGTGCACGATGAGCGGGTGTTTGTTTGGGAAGTCATCCGGAGTGGCATGTACCGTAGATGGGTCCTGTAGGTGAGCCGCATGTTCATCGGGTGCTACCGTTTGCTCCTGTGCCGGCTGCTTCGCTGTTTGAGCAGTATCCTGCGTGAGGTCCGTGGATTTGGTTTGCTCTGTCTTTTCGGTTTTGGATTTGCCATGCTTTTCTTTGCCATGGGCTAGTGCCGGAGCGGCCGTTGCCAACTGCAAGAATGCAGAAAGAGTGATTCCGAAGCGGAAAATTTTGTTGAAATTCATGATGATAGGTTGGATAGGTTATTATTATCTGATAATGATTCCGTTAGGCATTTTGCCAACTGCTATGTTGCTGACACGGGAGTAGCCGGCTACGTTGATAACCGAAACCGTGTGGGCTCCCTGGTTTGTCACGTAGGCAAACTGCATGTCCTCATCAAAGACAATGGCGTGTGCGTCAGCGCCGGTCGCAATCTCTGTTTTGCGCTGCCAGGTGTTGTCAGCGCGCTGGTAAATCACCACTTTGCCGTCAGTTGCATTGCTCACCCACAGCTCGTTAGCGTCGCTATGATAGGCCACATAACCCGGCTTGTAACCCAGGGCAATGGTTTCCTCTACCTCAAGCGAGTTCACGTCGATTACGCTTACTGTCTGACCAGCCTCGTTGTCGACATACATTTTGCCATTCGTAGCCGGCCAGGCGCCCACCGGCTCTGCACCCACCGCGATAGTCTTTCTGACCGC
>NZ_JAJVDH010000023.1 GCF_022758145.1 Pontibacter vulgaris | reverse complement strand
TTTTATCAAAAAGGGTGGCAAAGTGTGTATCCTTCGCCCAGCAGTAGCCCTTACTTCCGCTTAGGGCTACCAGCTCGCCATAGAACATTTTCTCTGACGCATTCAGGAGCTTATTGAAGCGCACCTGGTGTGGGATAATGGCTTTGTTTTGTGGTCTGATAACCGCTACCATGCGCGCCCTCCTTTCCCTTTGTAGTTAGCTGCAACACGTCCGATTTCTTCTGCAGTTCGCTGCTCGCCACGCAGCATAAAGGCAATCACATCCTCTTTCAGAAAGTAATTCTTCTTGCCTTCTGGTTTGTAAAATTTCAGCTTCTTCTGGCTGGTCAGACGATAGAGATGGTCTTCTGATATGTCCAGCATATAAGCTGTTTCCCTGCCATTGAGCACTGGTTTGCCCTCAATAGATTGGGATAGATAAAGATGGTGGAGTAATTCGTTTTGTAACTCCATTGCCTGTTTGCTGAAGGCTACCTGTTCAACTAGCTTCGCTTCGATGCCAGCAAACATGTTTGCTAAAGTTGTATCTTTCATGATTAGAAAAATAATTTTTACAAACATAGCCAGACACGAATGCAACAGAAAACTCGGGTTTATACTCACCCGAGTTAATAAATAGTTATTCATAAAAAAGTCGCAACGAGTGCGACTTTTCCACAATTAATCTTTACTTCTGCGTGCTATTGAGTTAATTTTCAAGGCTTTCAATTAGTCCATCTATTTTCTGAACCCAGTTTGGCAAATGACCTTGCTTATCCCCGTTCGAGAGGGCACTGATTCGTGCTTCCCGCAGTTTATCTCTTGTTATTTCCAGCAAGTTCCCATTTTTGTCAGTAGTTAAAAACACATTGCTAATGCAATCATATAGCCAGGCCATTACAGCATCATCATGTTTAAGCATTTCTTTACGCATTGCAGCTGTTTTAATCTTTTCTGGTGCTTGTATATACCCTTCTCTTAACAAAGACTCCATAAGATAAAATAAGCTACCTAACCCTTTCTGTGACCAGATGATGCGGTAGGTAGGTCGTAGCGAAGTAAGCATTACATAAAAGTGAACCTCCTTCGTTTCTTTAGGTACAAACTTAACGCGCTTTAAGCCTTCTAACAGCTGGCGTATCTGTTGCTGCATTTTGGGATGGGTCGCCCAAACTGGCGTTCGGGATAACTTCTCGTGTTTTTCTTTCCACTTTTGATAACCATTTTGCAGCAAGGTTACCAGTGGTCCAAGCTGTAACCGTTGCGAAACAGCTTGGACTTCTCGTTGAAGGTCCTCCCATAAGCGATAAGGGCTCATCACAACTGCAAGCGCTTCTTCTTCTGTCTTGCCCCGCAGGAATCGTATAGTCAAAGCTTGCTGTATATCATAGTAGCGCATAGGAATAGCTAGGTCACTTAATGGACTATGCTGCGCTGTATGATATTCATAAGCCCTATGGTATGCCTTACTTGTATAATACCAAAAAGCCTGTTCATCTTCTGCATACAGTGCCAGCTTTTTACCAAGTACCCCCAATGTTTCTAATGCATCCGTTCTGCCCTGATCCAGCACTCTGTGCGAAAAGTCTTCCATTCGATCTTCTACGTCAGAAGAAAATCTGGGCACTTGTATCTCTATCTGTTGTTCCTCAATGTAATCCATCGTTATGAGCTATTAAATAAACTAAAAGGTGATTTCAGGTAGATTCTCTACAGCCTTTTCTTTTAAAGACTCCACGAGTCTGACATATTTCTGAGTTTCGACTAAGCTGGAGTGTCCAAGTAATCCCGATACAGAGCGCACGTCTGCTCCGGAAAGCAATAGATTGGTACCGAACGAGTGGCGGGCACAGTGCCAGGTAACCTTCTTATTCAGCTCGGCTTTGTCTGCCCAGTTTTGTAGGTGCTTGCCACAGGTGGTATTGGAAGGAAGGGTAAAAACAGGCTGGCGACGTAACTTATCTTCTTCTGCTCTAGTTCTTTTCTGTCCAGACGGCTTCTCTATTTTAGCTTCTTTGGCTTTTGGTCGTTCGCCCAGTAGCTTGGGCGCTGTGCTGTTCAGATTTACGACTACATCTTTACTAGTCTTTTCCTGTT
>NZ_JAJVDH010000022.1 GCF_022758145.1 Pontibacter vulgaris | reverse complement strand
TATGTTAGGGTTTATGTCGGGAATGTATACAAATAAGAAGCTGAACAGTATCATTGTAGCTGTTGGTGTAGTAGCTTTTGCCGGCTCACTGTTCATGCTAAGGGAACAGGCCTTCGTGGATGATAAACAGTTTCTAAAATCCATGATCCCGCATCACTCCTCAGCCATTCTGGTAAGTCAGGAAGCAAACATAAAAGACCCTGAAGTGAAGAGGCTAACGGAGCAGATCATAGAATCTCAGGAAAAAGAAATAGCAGAAATGAAGGCAATCCTAACCAGAATGAGGTAAATCTTATACTGTATCTATGGCCGGATCTTAGTCTTGGTGATGCATGTATAAAAACGAAGCTGCCTCTTTACTGAGGGGCAGCTTCGTTTGATAATAAGGTGGACTATTTCACTACCAAAGAATAGTTTAGACCTGTTAAGTTTTTACTGCTATATTTTCCTGAAATGGATCTTGTTTTCATCTTCCCAGACACAAAGCGTTTTTTTATCCGGCATTTCAGCAGTTTCAATATAGCTGCCTTTCCCTACCACAGTTTCCGTATCTGCATTCAGGAATTTTAGTTTCAGATCTGAACCATCTTTCCAGGCAATAACCGGATTTGTTTTGCCGCTGATGCGGCAGTTCCGGCCTCTGCCAACTTGCACTTCCTGTTGGCCAGGCTTTGCATAGAAGACATTACCTTCCCGTTGCCAGGAAGTGTGAATCGCATTCTTACTATCCAGTAGAATGCCCCCGCCGTCCATGGGACATCCTTCCAGTTTCCAGGTGCCATTCCCTAGTTTCTGTGGCTGAGAAAAGTGTTGCCCGTTGTCAGTTGATTTGGTCAGGTAAAAATCCCGGGAGCCATCTACCCAGTTTCTGAACATCAGGATTACCTGCTTGCCTTCCACGACTATACTTGGCTTACAGCATTCGCACACGGTGCTGTCTGGCGATACGTATACTATCTTGTTTTCTGACCATGCGGCGGCGTTTCCTGTAGTGGAGGCAAACACAATCTTGTTTTGTTTGGTGTTTCTTACATCCAGCCACACAGCATAAAAGGTGTCTTGTTCATCGGAGGCGATACTCATCAGGCCTTCTGGCACTGAGCCCGGTATGTCATTTACACCAGCTGCCTTTATCCACTTATTTATATCATGGTCCAGTCTGTAGGTATGGATATTACCCTGCTTATCTATGGCAGTTACCACCGAGTAATTCATGGAGCTGGCAATCTGAGGCCCCATGGACATGCCCAAATACAAGCCCTTCAGCTGCCCCACCAGTACAGGTTCTGAGAAGGTTTGTCCGTTATCCCTGGACGTGACACAATAAATTCTGTTTTCCAAGCCATACACTACCCTGGTATCCCCTTTTGTATCTACTGCGATCTGTGGCTGACGACCTGCCAGGAGCAGGGTGTTTGTCGTTTCTTTTTCTGTTTTGCTACAGGAGGCATTTAAAATAAGAAACAAGACAAACGTTAGAAGCTGTAATGGTGCCCTCATTCTTTACAAGTATAAGACAAAGTATACTGTAAGATAAGAGAATTCTCGGAAAGATCCCGCTTGAAGGCAGGTAAGCGAACATGCCTGATGAATACATACAGGCCTTAAAGCGTAGCCGTTGCACAACCTGGTGTAACCATCCGCGTTCATTTTAAGCAAAAACATATATTCCTATGGAAATAATAAAGTTCAAAACCAACGTAGAGAATGAGGAAGCTTTATCCAGGGTAGCGCCTTACCTGGATAAAGAAGAAAGTATCAGCAGGTGGAAGCTAGATACTGGAAGCACAGAAAATATTTTAAGTGTCTCCGGTACAGACCTTGATTCCCAAAAGATTGAAAATGTGGTGCAACAAGCAGGATTCAAAGCTGAAATCATCCGGGTTATAGGCATCAGTGGCAAGGACTTGTAAAACCGCTAACATTAGCCATCAGAAATTTTTCGGACACAGCCTTTCAGTAAATTGTGCCGGAGTGTCACCCATGCGCCCTTCTTTTAATTAATGACCATTGTCATTGTTTATTAAAAGATAAGCTCCGTATATTACTATAGTTCAGGTTTTATACGCGGCACGGCATGATTGAAAAAATTGTTTCCTGGTCCATTCGCAACCGCTTCTTTGTATTGCTCGGCATTATACTGGTGGTGGTAGGCGGGTTTTATTCCATTAAAGAGACCCCTGTGGACGCCTTGCCCGACCTATCTGAAAACCAGGTGATCATCTATACGGAGTATATGGGGCGGAACCCCAAGATCATGGAAGACCAAATCACTTATCCGTTGGTCTCAAATCTGCAGGGGATTCCTAAGATCAAATCCATTCGTGCCGCTTCCATGTTCGGCATGAGCTTCATTTTCGTGGTATTTCTGGATGAGGTGGACGTGTACTGGGCACGTACTCGTGTGCTAGAGCGCCTCAATT
>NZ_JAJVDH010000021.1 GCF_022758145.1 Pontibacter vulgaris | reverse complement strand
TTAGTTGATTTCCCGTTGGTATTCGTACTCAGCCTGCAGGTTGAATACCTGCCCCAGCTTATCGATGCGTTCTATTTCTTTCATCAGCAGCATGTTCCAGGCATCCAGCAGCACAAAGAAGCTTCCGGTGTTCTGCCGGTAAGCCAGCAGATTACTTTCCAGGTTGTTGCGGTAGGCCGGCAGAATGCTCGTGTCGTAGTTCCGCAACTGGCGGCTTTCGTAAACAAGCATGGTGATCCGCTCCCGGATCATTTGGTTGGCCATCAGTTGCATGGTAGCTTTTTCATCTTCCATGGCCTGTATCTCGAACTCCATCGAACGTACTTCAGACTTATACATCCGGGATGACCAAGGGACAATAGGGACTGTGACCATGCCCATTATGGAAAATGTGTTTGGCATTTCCTTCATCTGGCTGTGATTGAACTGAATACCAAAGTCGGGCCTAGCACCGGTAGCCATCAAACGCTGATTGCTGCGCATGGACTGGATACGACTCTCAACTGCCAGAATATCGCTACGCTTCAGGAAAGACGAATCGGCCAATAACGCATAATCGCTATGGTAATCGGCTGGCTGTAAGACAGAATCGATTAGAAAAGGGGTGCTTACCTCCCGGCTCATCAGCGTGTTAAGGCCTATGCTGCTCTCGGCCACCTGCGACCGTAGCATGGTCTCCATATTGTTCAGTTCGCTCAATAGGGCCTCTGCCTTGAACACCGTGGGCAGGTCGGCCTGATTATAGACGTACCTGTCCTTTGCTGTTGTGATCAGCATCCTCAGCAGGTCGCTGTACTCGCTTATCACCTCCATTTTCTTTTCGGCCGTGTAGCGGCGGTAGTAGTAAACACGCGCCGTGTAGTGCAGCACGTTTTTCGCCCACATTTCTTCTTGCCGTAAAACATTCTCCTGCGAGAGGATGTAGCTTTTCCGGGCATTGAGCTTAGCTGGGTTGGGGATCATCTGCTGCACTGACACCATGTAGCCCGCCAGGTTAACCGGCATGGACTCCACCATCTCCTTCCGGTACGGGAACTGGTCCAGGGCCAGCGAAACAGTGGGCGGCATCCAGCTT
>NZ_JAJVDH010000020.1 GCF_022758145.1 Pontibacter vulgaris | reverse complement strand
GGCGCAACTGTGGGTAGGTTTCATCAATATGCTCAAAGATTCGCGGCAAGGAAAGACGCACCGTATCCTGCGCCCGAAGGGAGGCAACGGCAACTAAAAGACCGATTAACAACAGGCTTATCCTTTTCATGCTCGTCTGTTTTGCTATTCCTTAATTTCCAGCACGGACAATGCCCCATGCTTCTTCAGTTCCCACTCCATAAGCAGATTGTATATGACCGGCAGCAGGATCAGGACAAACAACGTAGCCGACATCAACCCAAACACGAAGGGGATGGCAATGGGCTTCATGACATCACTACCCGTACCGGTGGAGGCCAGCACCGGTATCAGTCCTAAAATATTAGCCAATACGGTCATCAGCAGCGGCCGTACCCGTTGGGTGGCGCCAACTAAAATGGCTTCTTTAAGTATGGGGAAGCTGATGTTTTGCCGGCCATTGCCCCTTTCTGCCACCAGCTTCCTAATGGTGTCGTTCAGGTAGGCGATCATCAGTACGCCTGTCTCTACAGCCACGCCAAACAGGGCGATAAAGCCCACGGCCACGGCCACAGAGAAGTTCACATTGTAAAAGTAAAGCGAGTATACCCCGCCGATTAGCGCTACCGGCACGCTGAGGAGCACCACCAGCACCCATTTAAAAGAGTGGAAGGTAATATAAAGTATAAATGAAATGATCAGCAGCACAATGGGAATAATGATACTGAGTCGTTGTTGGGCCCGCACCTGGTTCTCGTATTGCCCACTCCACTCCACAAAATAGCCCTGTGGCATCTTTTCAAAGGCCTCATCTATTCTTTTTTTTGCCTCATTCACCACGCTGCCCATATCCCTGCCCCGCACGTTGAAGAGCACTGTTCCCCTGAGCATGGCATTCTCGGAGTTGATCATGGGCGGTCCTTCCGAAACCTTGATGTCGGCCACAGCGGAGAGCGGCACTACCCCATAGGTCATCGTTTGTATCGGAATCCTACTGATCTCGTCCAAGTCGTTGCGGTACTCCTGCGCCAGCCGCAGGTTTACGCTGAAACGCTCCCTCCCTTCCACGGTAGTAGTGAGCACCATGCCGCCCAGAGCACTTTCAATGACCATGTTCACGTCATCCACATTCAACCCATAGCGGGCAATGTCAGGGCGCCGGATGTGTATGTCCAGGTATTTTCCGCCAGTAAGTTGCTCTACATATAGGTCTTCTAGGCCATCTATATCTTTAATAATGCTTTCTACCTGCCGGGAAATGACATAAATACTGTCCAGGTTGCTGCCATATATTTTAATGCCTACATCAGTCCGGATACCGGTAGACAACATATTTACCCGGTTGATAATGGGCTGGGTCCACCCTACTACCACTCCAGGTATCTGGATTTTCTCGTTCATCTCGCGTATCAGCATATCCTTGGTAATACCATCCCTCCATAATTTTTTGGGCTTCAGTACAATGATGGTTTCAATCATGCTGATGGGGGCGTTGTCAGTAGCCGTGTAGGCACGACCTGCCTTGCCCAGCACATTCTCTACTTCCGGAAAGC
>NZ_JAJVDH010000019.1 GCF_022758145.1 Pontibacter vulgaris | reverse complement strand
TTTCATTCCTCTGGATTAAATACTTATTTACCCAAGCAAGCTGCTGGCACCAGACTTTTCAGTGCTTTCTGTTCTTACTGAAGAAACGCCACATGATTTCATTGATGTCTATATCCCTGGTGGTATTTCCCAAAGGGTAACCAATGTTATATGCAACGCCGCCCGGCCAGGTATGACCACCATTCTGGACAGTTATTAGTGAAACGGAAACTTTTTCATTAGATACTTCCTGAATCGTAACAGAAGTGCTGTCCTTTTTATTTGAATTGAAATACTTTTTATTCTCTCTCTGGCCTTCTAGTCCGTAACGCGTAACCCAATAACTATAGGTAGCTAAAGCCGACTCATAAGCATCGGTTTTTCCTTCATATTTTACCACCTCGTCGGCTGTGCCGTGTACCTGCATTACGCTAACTTTTTTATCGGTTTGATGAAAGTGTTTTACTGAATCAGGTAAGGGGCCTCCAATGGAAGCAATGGCGGCAAAATCATCAGGCATTTCCGCGGCCAGGCGATGGCAGAAGAAACCACCTCGCGATAGGCCTGTCGCGAAAACGGCTTTGTCATCTATGCGGTACTCATGTTTCAGACTGTCAAGTATGGCTTTGACAAAGCTTATGTCGTTAGTGCCCTTATGGTAAGACATCTCAAAGCCGACATTCCAATCCTGCTTTATTCCGGAAGGATAAACTACTATAAAGTTGTGTTTATCTGCTGTTTCATTCATTTTAGTATAAAGCATTTGCTCTGCCATGCTCATGCCCCCGCCATGAAAGTTGAATACCAGCGGAAAGGTATGATTGGTGTTTGACTGATAGGAGGCAGGAAGGTATACCAGGTACTTTCTTTTTACACCTTCGAACTGGAAAGATTTTACCTGCGCCAAAACGGTGATAGCAGTAGTAAGTAATACTGCAGTGATTAGGATTTTTAGCATGATCATTGATTTTAGTTTCGACACAAATGAAGCGTTAGCTAGTGTCGGATTCCTCCAAAATGATCATTTCGCTATAGTAAATAACGAATATGTTAGCCCGCCTTCCCTGCAGGCAGTACAGGAATGGCAGTATTAATAATAGAAAAGGGGTATAAACTAGTTGCTGGAAGGCATTCTAGGATTGAGCAATTTCCTTTCGGTAAGCAGAGGGAGTTTTATGAGTTTGTTTTTTAAAAGCAGTATTAAAGCTGGTAAGGCTGTTAAACCCAACCTCGTAAGCAATAGCCGCAATCGTAAGTTCGCTGGATTCGCGGGCTTTCAATAAAGCCTGCGCCTGCTTGATTCGGTACTGATTCACAAATCCGTTAAAATTAAATCCTGACCTGCTGTTGATTGCCATCGATATTTTCTGTGGACTTACTTTTAACGCCTTACTGAGGGTGTTTAGAGTTAGATCAGCGTTTTTGTATATCGCCTCATCGGTTAAGAGTTTCTTTACATCCTCGTATATCTGGTTTATTTCTGTTTCAGATAGCGGAGTAGTTTTATACTTTGATAAATCAAGGCCATTGATGTAGCCTTTTTTGATGGCTATCAAACTAACCCCGTAAGCGATAAAAGAATAAAGAATAGGGCCTAGAATGTAAGGAATGTTGTCCTCCAGCAAGTTTAGTACATACACAACCCATAGTGCTGCCAACGCATAAAAAAGAAGCTGCAGCCACTGTACCGCAACATCAGCTCCTTCTGACTCTTTTTTATACTTCTGTATATGCTGGTGACTATTGAACAGATACACTAAGTAATGGCCATAATAGAGGCAAAAAAGGATAACAAATACAGTTACCGGAGTATTTTTTACATTCTCCTTGTTTATCCAAAAACTAAAAGCTAGTCCAATAAGAAAGGGAACAAAATGGAATAGTAATGAAGTGGTAAAACGGATTGATTTTTCCAGAACCGATCTGGTGTAGAAGTAAAAAAGAGGGCCAATCAATAAGAGCGTAGCGAGACCTGCAAAGATCAACTGCAGGTAAATACCATCCACAAATTCCAGAAAAACAGATTTCCCGATACGAAATGAAAGGAGTAGCAATAGGATGCTCAGAATCTTATTTGAAGCGCTCAGTCCTTTCGGGTGAAACCAAAGAAAAACGGCTAAAAGGAGTCCGTGTAGGACACCCAATCCGCTGAGAAGTATAAGCAGTACCTGGCTAGTTGACATGAGAGCAAATAAACAAATTATTATACTCTAAAGTATTCTGTTCATACTTTAAATCTATTACTCAAGAACACAAGGTTATTTACAACCTGATATAATGGTAAGTTTATATCAGTCCTCTCAGTTTGTTGTAAAAGCTATCGCTATAGCTGTCACTAATCGGTATAACTTGTTCTGCTATCCAGATCCTGTTCTTTTCAATATGATCTATCTTGTCAATAGCAACCATAAAAGACCTGTGCACGCGGGCAAAGTCCTGGGCAGGTAACAGTTCTTCCAGTTTAGCAAAACTCAGCAGGGTCATGATCTTTTCTTTAGAAGTATGAATACGCAGGTAGTCTTTCATGCCCTCTACATAAAGGATATCGCGCGTCGCAATTTTCTGAATTCGATGGCCAACCTTCAGAAAGATATACTCCTGTTCATGCTTTGACTCTGCTTTAATTTCCCTTACCTCAGGTTGCTGTTTGAAGCTTGCTTCCTGATACAAGC
>NZ_JAJVDH010000018.1 GCF_022758145.1 Pontibacter vulgaris | reverse complement strand
CTTCGTTTTCTCGGCCAGTTCCAGTGCTTCCGGCTCATGCCCATACTGCAGTTCCAGGTCGGCCATTTTAATTCCCATTTCGTGGTGCATGATCATCATGTTGGCAAAATCGATGTCCGGGTCGCAGGTCATTTCCATCTGGTTCATCATCTTCATCATGGAGTTGATGATCTGCTGCATTTCCTTATCAAATGCTTTATCGTTCTCCCAGTTAGGACCTTTGGCAGCTTGCTCTGCGCTGGCACTTAACGGGCTAACAACATCCTGTTCTTTTTCGCAGCTGCTAAACACAAAGACAGCAACTACCATTAGAGCTAAGCTCCTAATACTGATAAATTTTGTTTTCATAAATAATAGATTAAGTAGTTAAAAATGCATAAAACTTACTTATTAAGACCCATCTTATTGCAGCGACTATTTTAGCTGCACAAGCGTGCTATAGTAAAAATACCCTGACCACTCCTATAAGGTATAGGGGCAATCAGGGTAAAATTTTCTGAAGTATACACTTCAACATGGTAAAGATGACTACGCCTGCTGGCAAGCCTGCTCGCAGCGTCGGCAAGCCTCAGCGCACATACGGCAGTGCTCCATGTGCGAATGCTTCTCACACTCGGCACCGCACTCGCGGCATACTCTGGCGCACAGGTCCAGCACATCCCGCTTCATAGTCGAGTCACGGGATACATAATCCATCGCCATTTTACAGATGGCGGCACAATCCAAATCAAGTCTGATACAGCGCTCCATCATTTTCACGTCTTCTTCCTGCAGACAGGAAACAGCACAATAGTTACAGGCGGCGGCACATTCGGCAAGCACAGAAACCAGTTCTCTATTCATAGTTATGTTCATAGTGTGTTTTATTTGGTTATAAGTCCTTAGTTATACCCATCCCTTACTGAAGCAGTTTTATAGATCTCAAGTTAGTTTTTACATAATTCTAAACACATTCTATTGATATTCTGCGGGATAACGAATTTTAATATTCAAATTTGCAGTGTATATTTGCAGACAAGCAGAGATACATCCGTGCAGACGCATTGGTAGAAGTATATGTTGAAGGGAACCAAGAAAAGAGAAAGACATAGTGCGGGACTGCTGCTTTTAGCGGTATTCCTGAACCTGTTTTTCATTCAGCTGGCCTGCAGCCTCCCACACCTGATACAAAAGCTAGCCCCCCCTGCCTATGCGCATGCTAATCAGGAAAACGATGGCCATGGCCACTCTCACGACATCAATACTACAGCAGATACATCATCACATCACCATGATGGTGAGGGCGATTCGAACAACAGCTGCTGCTCAGAGCAGTCTGATACTCCCTTTCTAAAAGCCTCTGTGGACTCAGGCTGGTCTGCAGTTGTCAAAGGCCAGCCCAGTCCGCTGGCGCTGCTCGCCTATGCTTTCTACAGCTGCTTTCCAAAGGCTGCTATGGAGGCAGTTTCGCATGCGCCTCCTGAGGACCTCCCTCCCAAGATACCCGACATACGGATCTTTCTGCAATCCCTTATCCTGTTTGATTTACGATAGGTTATGACCTCCACCAAGAGGCAACCGGCACCACTGTGTCCACACGTGTAAGCCAGCTTGTCTCCGAAATTCCGTAAATCAACGTACAACAACAGGATCATTGCCCATTTCAACTACAAGTGGGCGCTCCTTTTTTCCTATCTATTATGGACAAAAGTGATTGTAAGCAACAAAGAGTACTGCACATTAAAAACATGGTATGCCCGCGCTGTATCAAAGTAGTGCGGGAGGAACTCGAATCCATCGGTTTGCCTGTATTCGAGGTAGAGCTTGGTAGGGCCACTGTCTGCGCTTCTGTAGCTGTTACAGAAGAGGCTATTCAGTACGTGCTCGAAAGAAATGAATTCGAGCTCCTGTACGATAGCAAATCAGAGCTGGTAGAGCAGGTAAAAATGGCTGTCATTGACCTGATTTACCAAGATAAACTTCCCCTGCTCAACACCACAGTATCGACTTTTCTGTCAGATGAGTTCATGAAAGACTATGCGAGTATCAGTTCTACTTTTAAGGCGCTGGAAGAAATGCCTTTGAGCCGTTACATCCTTCTTCAGAAGATTGAGCGGGCAAAAGAACTGCTGGAGTATAACCAGGAATCAGTGAGTCAGATTGCCTACCGACTAGGTTACAAAAGTGTGCAGCACTTATCGACACAGTTTAAGGAGATCACAGGGGTAACGCCTCTCCGCTACCGCAACGCAGGAGGCCCGGCCCGTAAGCCTATCGATCAGCTCAAAGACTGATATTTAACTTTCAAATCACAGCTTATTTTCAACTGGACATTTAAAGCCAGCAGTAGGCACAGGCAGTATGCTTACTACTAGTAATAGATTCTGAATATATTTTAAATCAATTTACCATATGAATAAATTCAACAAAAATCTCTCAAAAACCTTATGCCTGGGCCTGATAGCCAGTGCTATTTTCTTAAGTAGCTGCGACGACCATGACGACGAAGTAGAGCAGCTGCCGCTGTCCATTAACTATAAGGCCGCTTATGTTATTAACGGTCAGGACAATAATGTGTCGGTCATTAAACTTGACAACAAACAGGTAACGGAAACAATCAAGCTTCGGGAGGCAGTGGCTCCGCACCACATCTCGCTCAGTCCTGACAAAAAGTACTTGGCCATTGCCATTACATCCACTGACCTA
>NZ_JAJVDH010000017.1 GCF_022758145.1 Pontibacter vulgaris | reverse complement strand
CATGGACAATCCATTAATGATCGTATTTCCAGTTTTGTACATAACTTTATTGATCCTATTGTTCATTACCTACATGATAGTATCGAAGAAAAAAGCTTTGTACTATATCTGTTGGAAAAGTATAAAAAACGTACCGAATGGTTTAAAGCAGACATCCTAACCAAGGCGTATAAAGAAGCAAGTGCGAATTACGAACAGTTATTTGAAGACGATTTACGCCTGTTCTTGTTTGAGCAAGGTATCGACTACCCCTTCTCTACCCCGAAATCCAGATCAGGCCGTGCAGACGTTGTAGGCATGCTTGATACTCAGGATCCCCTGGTAGTGGAAGTTAAAATCTATGATTCCGAAAAAGGGTACAAAAAGAAACGTATCATTGATGGGTTTAAACAGATCGTAGAATACACCAACAACTATAACAAGACTACCGGGTATCTAGTGGTCTATAACCTGGACCAGATCGAAATCCAAATCAAGACAGAAGCAACTGATCAGCAGTTTCCACAACGCGTGCTGTTCAATAACAAAGTCTACTACATCATCTTTGTTAACCTCACCTATGACGTCTCAGCAAGTAAACTAGGGACGCAAAAAGTAGAAGTGATCCAGGAAGCCGAGTTATTTCAGCTTGTATAGCCGCTAACGCTACCCCTATAAAACGAAAACAGGATGCTGGGGGGGTATAGCATCCTGTTTTTTACAGTTCATCTGGCACTAATTTTTCTCGTTTCAGCGGTGTCTGGGCAAAGTGCAGGTAGAGCACTAAACCAAGTACTATAGCACCTAGTAGCACCAGCAGCCATAACAGGCCAGACCCTTTGTTACCTTCCGTTACAGCAGGCATCAGCTGCAAATCAGCTGGGTTGATCTGAAAATCTATATGCTCTACCATCACCCGTTTCTTTTTAAAGTTACCTGTTCACTTTTGGCATCGGTAAACGCCCACCCAAAGCGGCCAGTAAAATAAAATATGCGTTGATCTATATTTGCACCCTGCAGCATAAAATTGAATTCATATCCGGCTTGTTTTAAAACATTTGCCGGAAATGGCTTTTCAAAATACTCTTCATAAAGCGTAGCCAGTATTGCATCATTTCGCAGCACAGTTTGCAGCATCGACGCGTATGGTTTTTGGTTCCAGACATGCCCTTGTTCCTGCGCTATCTGTGTTTGCAGCTGTTTTAACTGCTCAGCAGTAGCACTGTTCATCTGGTCACGCAATTTTTCTATGTTAGTATCTTCGTACATTGCCATAGTGACCAGCATAGCCACATATTCAGCCAAACTTAGCCCTATTTCATCGGCTTCCTGTAGCAACTGTTCCCGCTGCTCGGGGCTTACACGGCAGGCTATCGGTTCTGTCGGATCTTTTTTCTTTTTCATTTTTTAAAATTAAGCTTGTAAAGGATTATAAGCCCGCCAATCTGTTGCCTTGTCGGTAAAGACAATAACATCACACATCCAGAGAAGACGAGACAATACCCGATCACCGTAGACTTCCCGTATTCTTTCACTGCGGTAATTTGCAGTAAAGTGCGTCAGCACACCTTTCGACGTAAATAGCTCTTCCCGCATCGTGATTAACTCTGGAAGTGCATACACAGGCTGCTCTTGGAAATGTTTGGTAGGCCGCTCAGCTAGGATGTCATCGAATACCTGGTTTACAAGTAGCCCATTCGTGTGCTTTTTATTTGCTATGCGATGCAAGGCGGCATTACCCCCGTTAGTTGTATCGCCATAAGCATATTGTACCGTCTGCGCTTTGGTAAAAGCAAGTGGCTGGTTCCGATCTATATGATTTAGATACTTTTGGAGTAATATGAAAATATGGGATTTACCAACACCCGAAGGCCCAGTTAACAATACTCCACGTCCTGGCCGCATGCCGTATTTGGCTAACGCTTCTTTATCCTACGTAAAAGCGGCACAGGCCATCAACCAAGCTTTGTAGTTGTGTGCATCAAGCATCA
>NZ_JAJVDH010000016.1 GCF_022758145.1 Pontibacter vulgaris | reverse complement strand
CTTTCGCCAGATAGTTATGCATTCTTCTTAACTCATCCGATAATTGCTCTGCTTTCATACCATGAACAGGATTAGAACTTGTCGCCATCGTATTGCTTGGCGTGAAGGTGGGTGTATGGGGATTGCTTGAAAGTATATTTGCTATTGTGTTCATTTGAATTTGCTTTTTTAGAGTTGAAATTATGTGAAAGGGTAATCCATTTTTCGACGGCAGCCGGCAAGCTTTTCATTTTGGCGCTGCCCATCATCCAGCCAGTGGCGGTGTAGTTGACATAAAACTTTCTGGCTTCTTCCACCAGGTCTACTCCTGCAGTTAATTCTTCAGGCAGTTCTTGCATGCAAGCTCTAACTTGCTCGACAGTGGGCGTAGCCCCGTTAAAAAAAGAAAATGAATTGTTATTTACTTCTGAACTAGTGTGCGCTACCCATTTACTCTCGTCATTATAAGATACATTATGTATGTCATTCTTATCTATATAGAGTGATCCTGTGTTTTGGGGACGCGTTTGTCCAGGTGCTGAGACATGTGTGTCTAAATCATGACCTTCAATTGTCCCGATTAAAGACACTAAATGGATCTCGCGCCGGTCAAACATTTCGCGATTTTTCACGAGGCGGATATAGCCTAGCTTGACTAGTTTTTTCATCCAGCGAGAAATACTTTTAGCGCTTTTATCAAAAAGGGTGGCAAAGTGTGTATCCTTCGCCCAGCAGTAGCCCTTACTTCCGCTTAGGGCTACCAGCTCGCCATAGAA
>NZ_JAJVDH010000015.1 GCF_022758145.1 Pontibacter vulgaris | reverse complement strand
TATATGAGAATCCAGATGGTCGACCTACAGGGTCAATATCATAAAATAAAGCCTGAGCTCGATGCTGCGATTACTGAAGTACTTGAAACGACTGCTTTCATCAATGGTCCGGCTGTAGATCTTTTTGCCCAAGAGCTTGCTTCCTATAACAAAGCAGGACATGTTATTCCTTGCGCCAATGGTACCGATGCCCTTCAACTGGCGATGATGGCACTGGATCTTAAGCCCGGCGATGAGGTTATTGTTCCTACTTTCACTTATGTGGCCACTGCAGAAGTCATTGCATTGTTAGGTCTTACGCCTGTCTTTGTAGATGTTTACCCTGACACCTTCATGCTTTCGGTTGAAGAAGCAGAAAAAGCTATCACTTCCAAAACAAAAGTAATAGTACCTGTGCATTTATATGGACAGTGTGCCAACATGGAGGCCATTATGGAGCTGGCAGATCGTTATAACCTCTATGTGATTGAAGATACGGCTCAGGCAATAGGCGCTGAGTATACGTTCAATGATGGTACGCTGAAAAAGGCTGGAACAATCGGTCATATTGGTACTACTTCGTTCTTTCCATCAAAGAATTTAGGTTGCTATGGAGATGGAGGTGCTATTTTTACCCAGGAAGAAGATTTAGCCAAGAAACTGAAAATGATAGCCAATCATGGGCAAAAAGTAAAATACTACCATGACATCGTTGGAGTAAATTCAAGATTAGATACTCTTCAGGCTGCAATTCTGAGAATCAAGTTAAAGCATCTAGATACTTACAGTACTAACCGCAATAAGTCTGCAGCCTTTTATGACAGGGAACTAGGTACAGTAGAAGAAGTAATAATCCCAACAAGGGCAAATAATACGACCCACGTCTTTCATCAATACACACTAAAATGTGTAGGTTTTGATCGTGAGGAATTGAAAGCATTTCTGCATAGCAAAGGTATACCTACAATGGTGTATTATCCTGTACCTCTACATCAGCAGAAGGCTTACAGCCATTACACTCAGGCAGCTGATGGCTATCCAGTATCAGAACAGCTTTGCAGACAAGTCTTATCTCTTCCAATACATACAGAACAGAGCGAAGAAGAACTGCTATTTATTACTGATTCTATTAAAGAATTTGTTCAAAAAACAGTATTATCTTAATGAGTTATTATGCCCATGAGACAGCCATAATTGATGAGGGCTGCACAATTGGAGAAGGAACAAAGATCTGGCACTTCTCCCACATCATGCCGGACTGCACGATTGGAGAAAGATGCAATATAGGTCAGAACGTGGTAATTTCTCCACAAGTAGTGCTTGGCAACAATGTAAAGGTGCAGAACAATGTCTCTATTTATACAGGGGTTACCTGCGAGGATGATGTGTTTTTAGGCCCCTCTATGGTTTTTACCAATGTAATAAATCCAAGAAGTGCTGTAAATCGCAGAGATCAATATGCCAAGACTCATGTTGGTAGAGGTGCCTCTATTGGTGCAAACGCCACTATAGTATGCGGCCATGATATTGGCGAGTTTGCCTTCATAGGTGCCGGAACAGTGGTAACAAAGCATGTACCGGCCTATGCGCTCGTAGTTGGTAATCCCTCAAAGCAAATTGGCTGGATGAGTGAATATGGGCACAGACTCGAATTCAACAAGGAGAACATGGCCACCTGCCCGGAGAGTGGGCAGGTCTATAAGTTAGAAAATAACCAGGTTTATAAGATTTCTTAAAATGCCTTTCCAGGAGAGAAAAATAAAGTTTGCAGTAGTAGGTCAGGGACATATTGGTAAACGGCACGCCGAAATGGTGCTGCGCAATGAAGAATGCGAGTTGGTGGCACTAGTTGATGTAAAAGAAAAAGCAGAACTAAACCTGCCGGAAGAATCTGTTGATGTACCATTCTTTAGTTCAATAGAAGATCTACTTCAATCACCCATTGAAGTAGATGTAATCAATATTGCCAGCCCTAATGGCTTTCATGCACAGCAAGCTATGCTGTGCCTAGAGGCAAGAAAGCATATTGTGGTTGAAAAGCCAATGGCTCTTACAAAGCTGGACGCAGAAAAGGTCATTTTTAAAGCTTTGCATGTGCACAAGCATGTCTTTGCCGTAATGCAGAACCGCTACTCCCCTCCTTCTATCTGGATCAAAGATCTTATAGAAAGTGGTAAGCTGGGAAAAATCTTTATGGTTCAGCTAAACTGTTACTGGAACCGGGATGACCGCTATTACAAACATGAAAGCTGGCATGGGAAAAAAGACCTGGATGGTGGAACTCTGTTTACTCAGTTCTCCCACTTTATTGATATTATGTATTGGCTTTTTGGCGATATAGACAACATACAAGCTAAGTTCAATGACTTTAACCACCAGCATTTAACTGATTTTGAAGATTCAGGTTTTGTGAGCTTTGACTTTGTCAACGGCGGCATGGGAGCTATCAATTATTCTACTTCTGTTTGGAACCAGAACCTGGAAAGCAGCATGACCATAATTGCTGAGAACGGGAGTGTGAAAATCGGTGGGCAGTATATGGATAAAGTAGAGTACTGCCATGTGAAGGATTACCAGATGCCGGAATTAGCTCCTACAAACCCCGGCAATGATTACGGCGCCTACAAGGGTTCTGCGCAGAACCATCACTACATTATAGAAAACGTGGTTGATGTACTGAAAGGAAGAAATACCATTACCACCAATGCCCTTGAAGGACTAAAAGTTGTGGAGATGATTGAAAGAATTTATGCTATTAA
>NZ_JAJVDH010000014.1 GCF_022758145.1 Pontibacter vulgaris | reverse complement strand
CTTTACCAGGTAATCCTTAACTTCCAGTTCAAAAGCTTTCAGGGCATACTGATCATAAGCAGTCGTGAGGATGATCATGGGCTTAGGGTTTAGCATAGGTATAAAGCTGAGTCCATCCAGGTCAGGCATGTTAATGTCCAGAAACAGCAGGTCGGGCTTATCTTGATCTAGCTGGGCAGCTGCTTCCAGGGTACTCATAAAGGTGCCTTTCAGCTCCAGGAAAGGCACCTTCGCTATATACTCTTCCAGTATTTCCTGGGCAAGGTGTTCGTCATCAATTATATAACAGCTGAGTTTCTCTTTCATGAACCTGTGAATGAAGACCGTGAATCTTTAAAGTAACTATAAACATTTCGCCTGTGTTGTTGATCTCCAGGTTATGCTGGCCCGGATATAACAAAGCCAGCCTTTTACGAACATTTGGCAGACCAATACCACCCGGTTCTTCCAAAGCGGTGCCCGCCTTGTTTCCGATCGGGTTCTGAATACGGAAGGTAAGGGTATTTTCCTTTATCTCTACACTCACTTTTATAGCACCAGGTTCCAGTCGTGCAGGGCTGTGTTTGTAGGCATTCTCCAGAAGGTGAACGAACAGCAACGGAGCAATATAGCAGGACGCTGTATCTCCTTCTACTTCCAGGTCTACCACCGGGCTCTTTTTATACCTAAGCTGCTGTAAACTAACGTAATCCTGCAGGTAGTTCATTTCCCTTGAAAGCGGCACCGCGTGGGCATTAGATTCATAGATCATGTAGCGCATCAACGAAGACAAACGAAGAACGGCCTCCGGAGCAGTAGAAGCTTGTTTGTAAACTAAAGTATGAATATTGTTAAGGGTATTAAATAAGAAGTGCGGATTGATCTGTGACTTCAGATAATGTAGCTCAGCCTCCACGGCCTGTTTCTCCAGCTGCTCTTTTTTTATAGTATTAAGCACCAGGTTTTCTGTAACTCGGGCCAGCCATCCTAGAAATGTAAAAATCGGTACAATAGTGACTAAGGTCATCATATAGTAATCGTAGGAATTCTCCCAAGTCTCCAATCCTTTAGGATGTAAAAAAACAAAGGGGAGAGGACCTGTCAGCATGATTGCTGCCAGCCTGAGGAAGTAAGCTCTCTTCTTCTTTTTACCCGAATAGCTGGTCAGCAGATAAAAATGGCCGTAAAAAATATATAGGCATGTCAGAATGAAACCTGCGGTTAAGATTTGCCAGTGGGTACCGTCATTGCTTAGCTGTAAGGTTACCAGCAGGGTCCACAGCGTCCACAGCACGATGTGGACCAGCACAAATACCTTTTTCACTCTCTCCATAAGACAAAGATATTTTTTCCGGCCATTTTCTTACTACCTACTCGGCAGAAGCCTGATACCAGTCTACGAATCCGCCTATTGAACCTGCAAGCGCTTTGGCGGAAGCAAAGCTGCCACTGGTCGATTACTTTACAGCAGTAGCATATTGCTTTTCCCTATCTGATTTTAATGCTGTTCCTTTCTTAAAAACCAGCGGAATGAGTTTACAATTGCTCCGCTACATACTATAAAACAAGGTATTCAGAATAACAATCAGAAACTATGGAAAACGCTAAGCTAAGCCTGACTATCCGGAATGTTTCCAAGACCTATAGCAATGGGGTGCAGGCACTTAAAAATGTAACACTTACCATCCCCAACGGTATGTACGGGCTGCTTGGCCCTAACGGTGCAGGTAAATCGACGCTGATGCGCACACTGGCTACCTTGCAGGAACCGGATGAAGGAAGTATCTACCTGGGAGATTTAGACGTGCTGAACCAGAAGGATGAGGTGCGCCAGACACTAGGCTATCTTCCGCAGGAGTTCGGGGTTTACCCAAAGGCAAGCGCGGAGGAACTGCTGGATTACTTTGCAGTTCTCAAAGGCATTACCAACCGCGCTTCCCGCAAAGAAGTGACGGAACATTTACTCCGACAAACTAACCTCTGGGACAAGCGCAGGCAGAAGCTGGGCGGGTTCTCGGGTGGTATGAAACAACGTTTTGGTGTAGCAGTTGCACTACTGGGTAATCCGAAATTACTTATAGTTGATGAGCCAACGGCTGGTCTGGACCCGGCTGAGCGCGTACGTTTCCTGAACCTTTTAAGTGAAGTAGGGGAAAACAGCGTGGTTATACTTTCCACCCACATCGTGGAAGATGTATCAGAGCTCTGCACCAACATGGCCATCATCAACAAAGGGGAAATACTACTGCAGGCAAAGACCAACCAGGCTGTGGCTGAACTGGAAGGCAAAATCTGGCGCAAACTAACCGACAAAAATACACTTTCTGAAATAGAGCAGGAGCATCGGGTAATTTCTGCCAAACTCCTGAGTGGGCATACTATGGTGCACATTTACAGTCAGGAAGATCCGGGCGATGGTTTTGAGTTGGTAGCCCCTGACTTAGAAGACGTTTACTTCAGCGCCATGACGGGTAATTATGTTCAACCGCAGAAAGTGGAGGAGGTGGTGAACATATGAAGGTCCGGAAGATTTTTCAGTTGGAGTTCAGCTACCAGTTACGCAGTGTCGCTACGTGGCTACACTTTGCAGTTCTATCGGTACTTGCTTTTCTGTGGGTAATAGGAAATTACATCCATGACGCGCGGGACGGTTATTTTTTACTCAATGCGCCTATTGTCATTGGTGCTATTACGGTTTTATGCTGTGTCGCCTGGCTTTTAATAGGAGCATCTGTAGCTGGAGGTGCGGCAGCCCGCGATGTAGAAACGCGAATGTATTCCCTCACTTACACCGCCCCCGCCAGCAAAAGAGCCTATCTGGGAGGGCGATTCCTTGCCGCTTTCTGCCTCAATTTCATGATCATGCTCGCCATTCCGCTGGGCATACTGTTTTCTATGCACTTTACTGGTGTAGAGGCTGAAATTCTGGGTCCGTTCCGATCAGCAGCCTACCTGACCACCTTTTTCTATATCATATTGCCCAACACGTTTATTGTGACGGCCATCCAGTTCTCGTTGGCAGCGCTCACACGACGGGCTATGGCAAGCTACCTGGGCGGGGCTCTTCTTTTCGTGGCTGCATTTATTTTGGGACAGGTA
>NZ_JAJVDH010000013.1 GCF_022758145.1 Pontibacter vulgaris | reverse complement strand
GCGTCACCTCTGCCTGCAGGCGGTTGCGCGAGTCTACTTTCACTCCTAAGCTATTGATTTGATTATTGCTCGTGGTGGAGGCAATGCCTTTGTTGGTGACAAGCTTCAGGGTACCTGAGCTTAGGGTGAGCTTGGAAGGCTCGTAGCCCGGCACCTCCGCGTTGCTGGGGCTGCCGTCTTCTGCGTGGCGCGTGCCCGAGTAGGCATCTACCATCGTGAAACCTGTGCCCGACCCGTTCTTATCGGCCAAAGTGCCTGCCACACCCGCACTAAAGCTAAGGTTGAAAGGCAAGGCTACTTGCACCTGATCGCAGGGCAAGGTGCTTACCGGAGGACATTGCCCCATAACCGAAAAGGAAACTAAGAATGGTAACGCTAATAGTATTAATGATGACTGCGCTTTTGCAATCTTAATACCGTACACATTGATAATAGGTTTGTTATTCATACACTATAGTCCTTTTTTAGCGGAGATAAGCTTAGTTTATGTGTAACTACTAAGCAGCTTGAGATGCCAGATCATATTAAAAAAGGAGACTTAAGCAATAGTATGAAGGAGTCGCTTACTTCCTTCATACTATTGCTTCCGACTTTATTCTACTACTAGTTTAAATCTAGTTTCACCTGAGGTGCCTTGCGCTTTAAGAATATACACCCCTCTTCTCAGGTGCCTGCCAACTGCTATTTCTAAGTTAGAAATACCTTCATCATCTACAACAACTTCAGTAGAATGAATAGTACGCCCGGCAATATCATAGAGGGAAATAGCAACTTTTTCCTGTTTTCTAAAGCCTTCTAGCAATATCATAAATTTGTTACCTTGTGTTGGGTTAGGATATACCTGTAATTTCAGTCCGTTTGATTTACCATCGAGAATTGGCTTTACAGATTGAGAATTTAGCGCATTTACAGTAGAGGCTACTTTGTAAATTTCTACACCTGCAATGGCCAATCGGTTTGCCGTCGGGTTAAATTTGATATTAAGCATGCCATCTGTCACATTAACATCAAAATCTTTTACCAGAGCTGTCCTATATCCTACTTCACGGTATATATCTAAGCTAGGCAGGCGAAGCTGGTTTTCCAGACTGATATTGAACACCCGTATTCCTGCAGAAGTGAAAAAATTCTCTACAAAGTGCAGGCGAACATAATAGTTACCGTTGGAGATGGGAATTTCATAACGCGTTTCAGCCAAGTCAGCTGCAGCTGATAAGTATGTCTGGTAAAGTATATCATCGTCAGTGCTGCCGATAGGTCCTGCCACTACTTGTTTATCCAGTTTGACCGAGCCTTTTCTATAACTGATATCTGCCTCCCATACATTACCAGCAATAGTGATAGCAGCATCAGCCGCACTTTTTATTCGTTTCGTAATACTTATTGCAGTACTCTCATCTGTGGCAATACCATAAAGCGGAATTCTCAATGGAGAGTTGGAATTATTATAATTAACTAATAAAGCTGCATTTTTAAGGCCTTTGCTTGTAGGTCTAAACCCAACAGAAACATTTATAGTACTCTGCGGCAATAACGAAGTGGTAGCAGGTGGTGTAAAAGTAAACTCACCTGCATTAGGGCCAGCTAGCTGTATACTTTTTATTGTAATAGAAGGATCACTGCTGTCATTTGAATATATTTTACCCAGATTTTTTAACTGCACACTTAGCGACTTATTTCCTCCAGTAAGTACGGAACTGAAATCAATTGCAGAAGGCGTCGCTTCTAACTCAGAATAATAGGCAGTACCAACTTCTGGTCGAATATTACTAATATAGTAGATGTTGTCCTGATAATCATAATTGGTAAATTGTGTACCCAGGTAGTCTCCACCAATGATGTAGGCATTAGGGATAATATTGCCCGCAGCATCAATGGCTTTCCAGATACGCATGCCTATTTTACCCTGGTAGTTTCTGGTCCTATCTGAGTATGATGAAGCAACCATAAAGCCAAAGGCACCACTCGGGCTGAATGTGCCTGCTGCCACCTCCGTAGTAGAACCACGCCTTCTGGGAAGCAGTGACTGCCCATCCAGTGAGTTATGGGTAAACAATACAGTAATGGTAGAAGAGCCTTTGTAGTACCACCTGAAGCTTTCTGTGGAAGAGCAGCAACCATGATGTGCTGACATTTGAACAACAGAAACAGGCTTACTAGGGTCTGCGCGAACAAAGAAGGCTGATAATATTTCGTCGGAGTTAGGGACCAAATCGTTGCCATCAATCACCCCGTCATTAGAGTTAAACCCAGTTTGGCTTAAAAACCCAAAGGCTCTGATTACTTCTACAGCATAAGGCTCATTACTACCTTCGCCTTTATACTGCCAGAGTCCGCTAAGTTTTATCTCTTTTGCAGGAGTTAAGGCATCACTGAAAGAGATAGTAAGTTTGTCATTCAGTATTTTAACGCGGCCCCCTAAATCCTTTGCGATAAACTGTATAATCACATCCATGGAGGCTCCTATACTTAAGATTTTTGGCAAAGAGGTACTGGAGCTGTAAGCCGATCCATCTATCGAAACAATTTTCCATGCAGCTGTATTAGAAAGTATTAATTTGTCTATAGTCACAGCTTCTGTACCCCTGTTACTAATTTTGACTCTTAATGTATCATGGTTTGCATTATAAGGAGTGTAGGTTCCATCATCATTTTTACGTCGCCATGGGATCTGGATGAGGGAAGCGACAAAACGATCATTTGCCGGGAACTTATCTAAGTTTTCAACGACCAAATAACTATTACTTGTTGTGGTTTCACTTTTTACTTCTATAGTAAATGAAGCACTTACAGCAGCACCCGCTTTGTCGGTAGCAGTCACACTTACGGACAAATTGGTAGCAGTAGTGGGAGCCGTACCGGTAAAGCTTGCAGTGGTAGCATTAAACTGCAGCCAGGCAGGCAGAGCCCCGCCAGCAGCCAGAGCTGCAGAATAAGTCAGCACATCCCCGGCATCCGGGTCACTATACTGGCCCCCAGAAAAACTAAATGTTTGGCTTGTTGTAAAAACCTGGTTCGCTGGTGCTGTCACCACAACAGGTGGACTATTTTCAGCGGGTTCGGTAGAAATGGAGGAAACCGAGAAGTTATCAAAAGTATAAGTAACAGGACTGGTGCTGTTGCGGTGGGTAGCAAAGATACCGGCATAAACGGAAGAAGCAGTCAGGCCCATGCCTGCTATACTTACGGCCGGGGTGGCGTAAGAAGCCCCTGCGTTAAGGTAAGTAGTGCCATCGGTGGAGTAATACCCCTGGGCCTGGCTAGTGGCCGGGTCCACTACCAGCCGCAGTCGCACGGTCTGGTTATTTAGTCCCGAAATGGCAGCTGTGATGCGCTGGTCAGAAGTGCCTGACACGTCGTTGACCTCCCGGCGCAGTTCTATTTTGTTTCCCACCACGACCAGCTTGAGGTAGGTCTTATCATTAAGCCCCAGCCACAAACCGCCCTGCTGGTAGGCCGTACCATAGTAAGGGTTTACCAGCGTTACCTCTGCCTGCAGGCGGTTGCGCGAGTCTACTTTCACTCCTAAGCTATTGATTTGATTATTGCTCGTGGTGGAGGCAATGCCTTTATTGG
>NZ_JAJVDH010000012.1 GCF_022758145.1 Pontibacter vulgaris | reverse complement strand
CAGTCCAGCTCCTTTACATCACAGAAGCGAAGTCCGGTAACGCAGCTAAACAAGAAGGCCCGCTTTACTTCGGGCAGAAAACACTCCATGCTAGCTAGTTTCTGGATCTCTTCCATCGTGAGCACTTCTTTTTCGATGCCTTCTGTATAGCGGTTCTCTACATCTTCGGCAGGGTTCTGTCCGATCAGCCCTTCTTTCATGGCTTCTTTAAGCACTTTGCGAAACTTTTTAAAATAGTTGTAAGGGGTAGATCCAGAGCAGTTCTGCTCTAGGTATAGTCTGAAGCGAGAACATACCCGCACAGTCACTTCACTAAAAGGATAGATGGGAGGATTGCCTACAAAGTCCTTAAAACGTGAAGCCATCGCTTTGATCACGCGGGCATCTTTTTTAGGATAGAGCTCGGTGTACTCATCCAGAAAGGACAGAAAGTTAGCTTTGCGTTGCACCGAAGCTTTTACAATCTGTGTGTTCTTAGACAACTGCAGTTCTCGTTCCGAGCGTATGCGTTCTGCCAGTAATTGATTATCTTTATTGGCTGTCCGCTCTTCTGAGTTTTTGGGATTTGCGATTAAGTGTATATTCAGGAAATCGTACTTCCGTTTGCCGTTCTGATTGTAGTCTAAGTATAAGGTTTCGCCACCGGATGATAGCAGGCGGGCGCGTAGTTTTATTAGTTTACCTTTAACGACCACACCGGTCTGAGGCGCCTTCGCAGGAGCGGTTTTAGTAGAGGAGTTTGCCATCGTTGGATTATTTTCAGTCTTTTTTGCAGACCATCAAACGTAACAAAAGCAAATGAAAGTAACAAAATAGTAACAAAATATATTTTATCATGGCTATACTTAGCCAGAAAGCGCCTGACAAAAGTGTCTGGATTGGCTAAAAAAGCGGTTTTACTTGTTGATATTTGGCAACAATCAATGGTTTAGTTGCCCTACGGACTACTAAAAGGGAAAAGCAATCATTCTGATCGCTTTTCCCTTTTTCTTTTTCCATCAAAAACTGCTGCATTAAGCTGAAAAGGGTAAAAAAAGCCATTCAACCTTGTGGTTCAATAACCTTCATCTTCTCGGTCATAATACACCCCTGCCATAAACACCATTGCTAGCAGCTGTTTACGCACTTGCACATTCACCTTAATAACATGACTGTAAGACGGCTACCCATCAAAAAGCATAATGCTCGATACGAATATCATGGGATTTACTGTTAAGTAAGAGCAAACCGTCCCGGCAATAGCACCTGGAGCCCTTAATGAAAGGGATGGGTAGGGTCGGGTCCACAGCATTCGATATGGTTATAGCGAGTGGGCATATCTGTTGACAAATGGAACGAAATTGTGCCGGAAAAGAGAAAGAGTTTGTTGCATTGGCCGCTGCGATATGTAATTAAAGGGGAATAACGGGAATACACCATCTTAATGACAATGAGGTCAACCGCCTGATAGCACACAGCATGCGTTAAAATTACTTTAGAAATAACAAGTTCAAAGCTGATCTGATAGCGGCTACCAGAGTCAAAACTAAATTATATCTTTTGGTCTATTTTAAAGCTATTAGATTGCTCTAATAGCTTTTTCTAGTTCAATTCGGATACTTTTAGCACAAGGCAGTAAATTCGAAATTAGGTAGTCGATAAATAGGCAAGCGCAACCAAGCATCGCCAATATGAGCCAGCTTATTTTGTTCATTAATTAAAATCCTAATATGATTTCTAATAAACTACTTATGTAATTCAGAACTGCATTCCCTTACCACTTAATCAAACCTCAGGTTAAGTATAGGATTGACTCTTGCCGCCTTTATCGCCTGGAAACTGATTGTTAAAAAAGCCAAAGCCGCTGCTACTAACCCGGCAACTATAAATATCCATAGCGATATATCAATTCTGTAAGCAAAGTCTTCCAGCCATTTATGCATGGCGTACCAAGCTAACGGAAACGCAATTAAGGCCGCCATAATTACCAGTTTCAGGAATTCTTTTGCTAACAAAGCAACGATAGTATGGTTTTCAGCACCTAACACTTTACGAATCCCAATCTCTTTTTTACGGCGTTCCGCAGCATAGGCAGCCAGCCCAAATAACCCAAGGCAGGCAACAAAAATGGCCATACCTGTAAATATCCAGAGCAAAGTTTTAAGCTTGTCTTCGGATTTATACATTTTATCAAAGTTATCATCCATAAAATTGTATTCGAGCGGATAATCAGGTGAGAACTTAGACCATACTTGCTTTACATGTGCTATAGAACCTGCTACATTGGCAGCATCCAGTTTAACAGCAACTTTAATATTAGCCCCCGGAAAAATCTGCAGAACCGTTGGGTCTACTTTATCATATAAGCTTTTAAAGTGGAAGTCTTTCACTACCCCGATAATCTTACCTTCTTTCAGAGAATCCGTAAACTCTTTGCTCCAAACCGGCCAAAGTAAAGGCTGTCCTATGGCTTTTTCAGGGGAACCGTAACCCAGTTCTTTTACTGCGGTTTCATTTATGATGAAGGCATGATCAGCATCAGTGGCATAATCTCTGGAAAAATCCCTTCCTGCAATAACTTTTACATTTAAGGTTTTGATGTAGTCAAAATCTACAATTAAAAGCGATGCACCATGGTGTACTTTCTCGCCATTTTTAGGTACAATAATTCGGTCGCCTGCTGTGGCATCCCCGGGGAAACCATAGCCAATGGATACATTTTTTATACCTGGTGCTTTTGCCAGTTCATTCTTAAAGGTCTCATAGTTTTCGAACATGTTATCACCGCGCATCTGGAAGAACATGATCTGGTCTTTGTTAAAGCCAAGGTCTTTGTTGTGCAGGTAGGATACTTGTTTGTAAACTATAGTTGCACAGATTATCAGGAAAATCGACAAGGCAAACTGCACTACAATTAACCCATGACGCAGCCACTGTATACGGCCAACTTTACTATCTACTACAACCGCACTTTTCAATACTTTTACCGGCTTAAAACCAGATAAAACCAATGCCGGATAAAGCCCTGCCAGAATACCGACAACTATAGTTAATAAGAGTAACAGTAATAGCAGGGATGGGTTAGTGAAGACATTAAACGTCATCTCTTTGCCTGTGAAAGCGTTTAGGGATGGTAACAACAACGATGTAAGTGCCGCAGAAAAAATAACACTGATCAGGGTAAGTATAATTGTCTCTCCTAAAAACTGGAACATTAACTGCATTTTGCTCGCACCAATTGCTTTACGCACGCCTACTTCTTTTGCCCGCTGCATAGACTTGGCTGTTGCCAGGTTTACAAAATTGAAACAGGCAATAAGAAGTATAAAAATGGCAATGATGCTGAGTGCTTTTACATAAGTGATGTTACCTCTGAGAGACTGATCATACTTTAAACTGGCAGAATGCAGGTATACTTCTTTCAGTGGCTGTAAAATGGGCTGGTATTCGAAAGGTTTGTTGGTATCCTCATCTATTTGTTTTCTTACAATACCTGTAAACTTGGCTTGTACAAACTGATGATCTGCACCTTCTTTTAGCTTAACATACGTATAAAATTGCTGCCATCCCCAGTTATTCATACGCTCAGCAGATATTTCTGCAGCAGCCATCGGGAGTACAAAGTTTACCGGGAAATGGAATTTAGGATTGCTCTCGAAAACACCTTTAACAATATAGCTTAGTTTATTAACCGTTATTTTTTTACCAACCGGATTCACCTCCCCAAATACTCTTTCTGAAAACTTATCCGAGATAACGATAGTAGAAGGATCAGCTAGTGCTTTTTCTGGTGAACCATACTTAAAAGGCAACG
>NZ_JAJVDH010000011.1 GCF_022758145.1 Pontibacter vulgaris | reverse complement strand
TACCGTAAAGGCCCATTCGCGCTGTATGCACTGAGCAGGTATATCGGCAGGGAGAAAGTAAACCTTGCGCTGCACCGTTTGCTGGAGAAACATAAATCAGGAACGCCACCGCTACCGACCTCTCTTGACCTATACCAAGAACTACGGGCAGTAACACCTGACTCGGCCCAGTCCTTGTTGCACGATCTCTTTGAGAAGAATACTTTCTGGAAACTTAAGACAGAGCAAGCCACCGCGAAGCAGACTAAAACAGGTGCCTGGCAAGTGACGCTCAACGTGCAGGCACGGAAGTTTATGGTAGACAGTATAGGAGTAGAGACTAAGTTGCCAATGAAAGATTGGGTAGAAGTAGGATTCTTCGCTCCTGCAAAAGAAGGTGAAAAATTAGGTAAACCGCTCTATCTGAAGAAGCATTTCATAAATTCCGCTAAGCAGACGATCACGGTAACGGTACCACGCAAACCAGCCCATGCTGGCATTGATCCAAACTACCTGCTAATTGACTGGGAGTTGCGGGATAATATCGATGAAGTGAAGATACAAAGATAATAAATCAGTTAAGCCTAGGCAGTAGGAGTATGCTCCAGCATTTATACTTACTGCCTACTTAGTTTATTTAAATGGAATAACTACTGTAATATGTCAGTATGTGCACCGCCGGCTAACTATAAAAAGTAAGTATGTGGACTATTCATACCAAAGTATAAAAGCTGCTTCTTTTAATTTGGAGGGGCTTTTACAGTATCAAAATTAAGGATTTAACTACTTTCTTAGCGGTATAAGTTGATTTTACTTCTGTTAAAAACTGTTTGAATAATAGTTAAGGATAATTTATTTATACTTTACTTTAGAAGTAACTCTTCCCAAAGCGCAACGAAAATACTGTACCTTCTCCTACTTCAGAATGTACTTGCATTGTACCGCCGTGGAGTAGAACTATCTGCTTACATAAGCTTAAACCAATTCCGCTGCCTTGTTTTTTAGTACTGAAGAATGGAATAAATATCTTTTCCTGTACTTCTTTAGACATGCCTGTACCATTGTCAATTACCTTGATAATGGTTTTTTTTTCAGTATCGGTATAAGCAGTAAGTGTGATCTCCGGATTTGGCTGGTCTTTTACAGCTTCGATGGCATTTACCAGCAGGTTAATGAGCACCTGATCTATCAAGTTAACATCGGCCTGCAATGAAATCTGTGGATCTTTCAGTATAATATTGAGCATTATATTCTTCTGTGCGAAGGTAGGCTGCATAAGCCGTTGCAGGTTGTCAAAAAGCCCCTGCACATATAGTGTATCCAGGTTTAGTTTAGTGATCTTACTAAGATTTCGGTATGTCTCTGAGAACCGTAAAAGCCCCTGGCTGCGACTTTTTATAGTTTCAATGCCTACTTTCAAATCTTCCACATCATCCGGTGATATACCACCTATACTTGTTTGCTGTAAACGGTTTTTAAGTGTATCGGCTAAGGATGAAATGGGCGCAACAGAATTCATGATCTCATGCGTCATAACATTCAGCAGTTTTTGCCACGCTTGTGATTCTGTTTCGTCCAAAGCTTCATTCACATTCTGGAAAGCTACCAGTTTATACTTACTGCCTTCATTTTCAAAACCTGTGGCTGATAACAATACTTTAAATGAGCTTTTCTCTAAGTATGAAGTATGGGCAGTTGCAATTTTAGTATGGCCTGGCTGCAACTTTAATACTTCACTATAAAGATCCTGATCACGTTTGGCAAGGAAATGTATGGTTTGCATGTGAGGGAGGTGTAGCAGTTTTTTCAGCGGCTCATTCATAAGAACTACCTCTCCGTTTTCTGTGTCATAAGATAAAATGCCGGTGTTAACCAGCGCCATTACCTGTTGCAGATTCTGAAACTGAGACTCCTTTTCTTTACTTAATGCCTTAAAAGTGGAGTTGATTTCGTTAAATCCTTTACGGAGTACTTCAAGCTCAACCGGAGCCTGCTTTTCATTAAAATAGCGGTTAAAATCCCTGTAATGTACTGACTCTACAAACTGGTTAAACTCTTCCTGAGCTTTCTTTAAAAATCGGGTGAGTTCGTAAACCTGATAAACCAGCAGGGGAAATAGAAAAACAAGCAGCTCGGATAAGCCATTCACAATAACTATGGCCGGCGCACTCAACGTGATCAGCAGCAAAATTACACGTAGCGTAAGCCGTCCTTCAAAAGTCTTAAATATCATACTTGCCTAGCCTTCGGTATAATGCGGTACGAGTTATGCCTAACTCTTTTGCCGCTTTGGTTAAGTTACCGTTGTTTTTTTCCAGTACCCGGTTTATGGTTGCTTTTTCCAACTCTTCCAGGTTAGATTCAAGTGGTATGTTTTCGGCAATAGGAGCAGCTTCAATTGGGGAGAACAGGATATCATGAGCTTCCAGCACATGGCCATCAGTCATAATTACAGCACGTTCTATGGCATATTGTAATTCCCGTACATTACCCGGGTAATGGTAACGCATCAGCTTTTCTATAGAAGATTTAGATAGTTCAGGAAATGATCTCATGTATTTGGCAGCATAAACGCTTAAGAAGTGATTTGCCAGAAGTATAATATCATTTCCCCTTTTGCGAAGTGGCGGCACCATTATCTCTACAGTGTTTATCCGGTAAATAAGGTCTTTTCTGAAACGCGATTCATTAGCTAGCTCTGCCAGCGGCACGTTAGTAGCACAAAGCAACCGTACATCAATATCTATAGGCTCATTAGAGCCCAGTCGCACCACCTGCCTGTTCTGTAAAACACTTAGCAGTTTTGCTTGCTGATGTAGCGATATATTTCCGATCTCATCCAGGAAAATCGTTCCACCGTGTGCAGCTTCAAAACGTCCGGCACGGTCTTCCCGGGCATCTGTAAAGGCACCTTTTTTATGCCCGAACAATTCACTTTCGAATAATGATTCGGTTAGTGCACCCACATCTACTTTTATAAAAGGTTTGTCGGCGCGTAAAGAACTCTGGTGAATAGCTTTTGCTATCAGTTCTTTACCAGTTCCATTTTCACCAAGTATAAGGATGTTGGCGTCGGTGGGAGCTACTTTTTTAATTTTGAGCAAAATATCCTGCATGGCTTCAGAGGCACCAAGCAACTCCGGACCTGTAACTGTTTTGCTTATACTTGTAACGGCAGCTTTGGATCCACTACTTTTTTTTGCAAGCGCATCGGTAATTATACTCAGCAGTTTTTCGTTGTGCCATGGTTTTACAACAAAATCAAAAGCACCTTCTTTAAGTGAACGAATAGCCAGATCAATATCCCCATATGCGGTTATCATAATCACCGCAGTCTCTGGTTTGATCTCTTTGATCTTCTTAAGCCAATATAATCCTTCGTTACCAGTGTTTAGCGCACTCTTGAAATTCATATCCAATAAGATCAAGTCAAAAGCCCGTTGCGCCAAAAGAGTGGTTATCTGTTCTGGGTTCTTTTCTGTAACAATTTCCTTAACCTGTGGCCTAAGTAATAACCGGACAGCGGTGAGTACATCGGTGTCGTCATCAACTACAAGTACAGAAGCTTTATTTAATTGCATAATCGTAAATCAATAGTTGTTAAATAAACTATAATTATGCCACTAATACAATATCCTGATGCTGAGCCAGTTTTGCAGATTGTGTAAAGTATAGGTGTGCAAAATCGCACACCTTGCGTGCGATTTTGCACGGTATAGTTGTATCGTATTTTAGTAAGTATTTGATTTATAATAATATATAGTTCTGGCATTAAGGATGTAAAGCTAAATAGGAACTTCAGTGTGAATCTGACATCTAACTTATAATTTGCAGAACTATGTACCGAAATTACTTTATCACTGCCTACCGAAATCTCTTCAGACATAAGGGCTTCACATTTATCAATATCCTGGGGTTAGCACTTGGTCTTACGGCCTGCCTGCTGATCGGCTTGTTTGTATATGATGAGCTTCAGTATGATAAGTTTTTGCCGGAAGGAGACAGGGTATATCGTGTGTACAACGACCTGTCGGCTAAAGAAGCGGGCTCGCTAATAGCCAGCGTTCCGCCTACGTATGGTACCACCTTACAGGAAAATTTCCCGGAAGTAGAAACAACGCTGCGCATCCTGATGCTGCAGATGGATGCCTACAACCTGGTAGAGCACGGTGAGAAAGCGATTTATGAACAAG
>NZ_JAJVDH010000010.1 GCF_022758145.1 Pontibacter vulgaris | reverse complement strand
TAAACTGCAGATGGATGGTTACCTGGCCAATGTGCTGCCGCACCAGAAACAGGAGAAGGTAAAGGAATTGCAGGACAAAGGCGAGTTTGTAGCTATGACCGGCGATGGTGTGAATGATGCCCCTGCCCTTGCCCAAGCTGACGTAGGGATTGCCGTAGGTTCCGGAACCGATGTTGCTGCCGAAACTGCCGACATCATACTAGTGAATAGCAATCCGCAGGACATCGCTTCGCTTATACTTTTTGGCAAAGCCACTTACCGTAAAATGATTCAGAACCTGATCTGGGCAACAGGCTACAACGTGATCGCGCTGCCCCTGGCAGCAGGCGTGCTCTATAACCAAGGTATTATGGTTTCGCCGGCTGTAGGGGCAGCACTTATGAGTTTAAGTACGGTTATAGTTGCCATCAATGCACAGCTGCTGCGAAGGCAAATAAGGTAAGCTAGCAGCAACTAGGTATCCTTCTCTTATACAACTGCCTGAATAACAAGGCGTATAAACTGATCTTATAGACACATAAATAAACTTAAGACTATGAAAAATTTAGGAAAGCAGATCCAAATATTGGCCCTTTGTGCAGTAACAGTGCTATTCGTTACAGCTTGTGGTGGGCAAGAAAGTAAAACTAAAGAAACCACTACAACCATTACAGAAGAGACAACTTCAGACATGAGCGCTGAGACTTCCATGGATACGGCAATGGCGGGCGGTGGCATGATGGCGCACATGCACCAAAATATGCAGGAAATGCAGGGTATGAAAGCTAATATGACCGGCGATCCCGATTATGATTTTGCCCTGATGATGACCCACCACCACCAAGGGGCCATCAGAATGGGAGATGAAGAAATAGCAAATGGCACAGATGCTAAAATGAAGGAGATGGCTCAGAAAACAAAGACTTCTAATCAGGCTGAAATTCAAAAGCTACAAGACTTCACGAGCAAACATAAGCCTACCACCGGAGACACCGCTACCACCATGCGTATGATGCACCCCATGAACCGCATGATGCAGCAGATGCATCAGCAGGATATGAGCGGCATGAATACTGACCAGAACTTTGCCGCTATGATGATCCACCACCACCAGATGGGCAACGAAATGGCAAAAGAATTCCTTAAAACAGGCAAGACGCAGGAAATGAAACAAATGGCGCAAAAAACGATTGATCAGCAGACAAAAGAGATCAAAGAACTGGAAACATGGCAGGAACAAAATAAAAAATAGCTTTTAAATCTCTCCGTAGATTTACACATAAACTTAAAACAGGAAAACCGCTTATTTAATTGATTAAGCGGTTTTCCTGTTTTAAAGGATAACATAATAGTAAGCTAGATTCTTGTTTAATCTTACCTTCAAATTTACCCGTAACAATATGTTACAAGCTTAAAACAGACTACCTTGTTCTGGTGCCGGAATTAAAATGGCAGGTGTATTATTCATAACGGAATTTACTAACGGAGATACCGCATAGGCTTTCATTTCAGCTGCCGGAAAAGGCCGCAATAAGTCTAGTAACAATGTGTTACTACTGTTTTTATCCAGCCAGTGATCTTCATTTTTCGGAGCTAAAATTAACGGCATCCGGTCGTGTGTCGGCTTTACCAGTTCGTTAGCCTGTGTCGTGATGATCGTAAAAGTGTTCAACACCTCCCCAGTCTCTGTATCGGCCCATGTATCCCATAATCCGGCAAACGAGAAGAGCTCTTCGCTTTTAAGCAGGAACCGGTAAGGTAATTTACCGGCTGTTGATGTGCGCCATTCATAAAAGCCATCAGCCGGAACCAGGCAGCGCTTACTATTGATAAGTTCACGGAAACTAGGTTTGTCGAGCAACGTTTCGGCGCGCGCATTGATAGGTTTGATTTTAGAGTTTCCGTCTTTGGACCAGTGCGGTAGTAAGCCCCAGGAAAAGAGCTGTACCTGATCCGGCTTATCGCTTGTAACAATTGGTAACAATTGCGAAGGTGCGGCATTATAGTGCGCTTCTAACTTATACTTCTCAATCAATCGGGCTACCTTAGAAGCTTTGTTATTTTTATCTTTTATCGTAATCGCTACGGAATATCTGCCACACATATAAATACCTGTTTTATTGTAATCGACCCATAAACTAACTGATGTATTTAAAGCTGTAACAATTAGTTACCACTAATTAACAGTATGCTAATTACCAAATAAAATCTATAGTTTGAGATACTAAACAAATAGCTATAGTTACCCAAACTTTAGATAATAAGCACGCTGCTGTTACAAAAAGTTACACGCTTATCCGGCGACCTGCACAACTTAAATTTACCTTAAAGTTTCGTCTCAATAGATAAATACTTTAACTTTATATAGTATAAGGTAAATATAACTCCAAGGCCTGTAACAAATAGTTACGAACCTCAAATTCGGAAACAGACTATACTTTCAGCATGCCCCACACCTCTACCCCAACTATAGAAAACTTCATCAGCCGCTGGAAAGCTTCCGGCGCTTCGGAACGCGCTAATTACCAGTTGTTTTTAACAGAGTTGTGCGAGCTGCTGGGCGTGGAAAAGCCGATGCCGGCCACCGACAAGGTACACGAAGCCACTTATACTTTTGAGCGGCCAGTGGTGTTTGATGATGGCGAAGGCAAGACGAGCACCAACTTTATTGACCTCTACAAAAAAGACTGCTTTGTGCTGGAAGCCAAGCAGGGTGCTGACAAAGCAAGTATAACCGAAGCCGAACTACTGGGCGCAGCACGCACCAAAACCAAGACCGGCACAGCCACCCGCGACACCCGCACCTGGGACCGTGAAATGAAAAAGGCCAAGGAACAGGCGCTGCGCTATGCCCGCTCGCTGCCGACCACCGAAGGCTGGCCACCGTTTTTAGCGGTGGTGGATGTGGGCTATTGCCTGGACTTGTATGCCGACTTTGCCCGGCAGGGAAAGACCTACGTGCCGTTTCCGGATCCGCAGAACTATAGGATTACCTTAGAGGAACTGCACCGCGAGGAAGTGCGCGAGCGCCTGCGTTTGCTCTTTACCGAGCCGCTGGAACTGGACCCGAGCCGACGTGCCGCGCGTGTAACCCGGCAACTGGCCGAGCGACTGGCAAAACTGGCGGCATCGCTGGAGCAGACCGGCTATACACCGGAGCAGGTGTCGGGCTTTCTGATGCGTTGCTTGTTTACCATGTTTGCCGAAGATGTTGAGCTGTTACCAAAAGATTCTTTCAAAGAGCTTTTGAAGCTGTACCGGCACAACATTCAGTATTTCCCGAGTGCGCTGAAAGCCCTTTGGGAGAATATGGATAAAGGCGGCTTTGCACCGGCGCTGCACAGAGAAATACCACAATTTAACGGCTACCTGTTTAAAACCCCGGAAGCGCTGCCTATTTCAGAAGCGCAGCTGGATTTGCTGATAGATGCTGCTGACGCCAGTTGGACAGATGTGGAGCCTGCTATTTTCGGTACCTTGCTGGAGCGGGCACTGCAGCCACGCGAGCGCCACAAACTGGGTGCCCACTACACGCCCCGCGCCTACGTGGAGCGCCTGGTAATGCCAACCGTAATTGAGCCGCTGCGCGAAGAGTGGGAAGCTGCCCGCACCGCCTCGGCTATACTTGAAGACAGCGGCGACGAAGCCGGAGCCCGAAAAGAAATTGAGAACTTCCACCGCCGCTTGTGCTCGGTGCGCGTGCTGGACCCGGCCTGCGGAAGCGGCAACTTCTTGTACGTAACCCTGGAGCACCTGAAAAGGCTGGAAGGCGAAGTGCTGGAGTACCTGGAGCATTTCCCGCGCCAGTTGAAAATGGACATGACAGGCGGCTTTACCGTAACGCCGGCGCAGCTGCTGGGCCTGGAAGTAAACCCGCGCGCTGCGGCCATTGCCGACGTCGTGCTCTGGATCGGGTATCTGCAGTGGCACTTCCGGGCGCATGGCTCGGCCACCCGCCTGAGCAACCCAATACTGCGCGAGTACGGCAACATAAAACAACAGGACGCGGTGCTGAGCTACTCCGACCGCAAAGAACGCCTCGACAGCAACAACCAGCCTGTTACCCGCTGGGACGGCCACAGCACCAAACCGCACCCGGTTACCGGCCAGGAAGTGCCCGACGAAACCGCCCGAACTATAGTTTACGATTACCTCGACCCCAAACCCGCCACCTGGCCCGAAGCCGATTTTATAGTTGGCAACCCGCCGTTTATTGGCCCTGCCCGTATGCGCGAAGCGTTGGGAGATGGCTATACCGAAGCACTCCGAAAAGTATACAAAGGCGCTGTACCGGAAAGTGCAGATTTCGTGATGTTCTGGTGGCACAAAGCTGCTGAAATTATTCGTGCGGATAAGGCAGAACGATTCGGCTTCATCACTACCAATAGTATAAAACAGACCTTTAATCGTCGAGTGATGGAAGAGCAAATAGAAGCTAATCCACCACTCTCAATAGTTTATGCTATACCTGATCATCCTTGGATAGATAGTGCTGATGGTGCAGCAGTAAGAATAGCACTTACTGTTGCTGAATCATTGGAAACAACAGGAAGAATTGATAAAGTAGTTAAAGAGAATAACACTGATGATTTAGAAGTTAAGGTTGTATTTGTCGAGCAAAAAGGAAAGATTAAACCTGATCTTACGGTAGGTGCAGCAGTTACTTCTTCAGTGCCTTTGAAATCGAATGAGAAAATTAGTAGCCGAGGTATGATGTTATTCGGAGCTGGTTTTATTTTATCTGAAGAAAAAGCTCTAAGTCTTGGCTATGGCAGCAATAATTCAATTGCTGAAGTCATCAAACCATACTTGAATGGGAGAGATATAACAAGTAAAAGTCGTGGTTCTTTCGTGATTGATTTATTTGGTCATACAGAATTTTCTGTTAGAGATAATTTTCCTGAAGTATTTCAACATATTTTAAACTTTGTAAAACCAGAAAGGGACCAAAACAACAGGAAGAAAATACGTGAACAATGGTGGTTGTATGGAGAAAGCAGGGAAGGATTACGAGCAGCTTTAGAGGGAGTAAACAGATACATTGTTACTATAGAGACTTCTAAACATCGCTTTTTTACTTTCTTGGATAAAGCTATACTTCCAGATAATAAACTTGTTGCTATTGCATTGCCCGATGCTTACAATTTAGGTGTCTTAAGTAGTAAATTTCATGTTGCGTGGGCAATGGCTTCTGGTGGATACCTAGGAGTTGGCAATGATTCTGTTTATAGTAAATCCCGTTGCTTCGACCCCTTCCCCTTCCCTGCCGCCACCGAAGCGCAGCAGGAGCAGATCCGAAGTATAGCCGAGCAGCTGGACGCGCACCGCAAGCAGCGTCAGGCGCAGCACCCCACGCTCACCATCACCGACATGTATAACGTGCTCGAGAAACTGCGGTCGGGCGAGGCGCTGAATGCCAAAGAGCAGAAAACCCACGAACAAGGGCTGGTAAGTATCCTGTTGCAGCTACACACCGAGCTCGATGCCGCCGTTGCCGCCGCCTATGGCTGGCCTGCCAACGTGCCCGAAGAAGAAATTCTGGAAGGCCTGGTTGCTCTGAACAAGGAACGCGCCGCCGAAGAAGCACGCGGACACATCCGCTGGCTCCGCCCC
>NZ_JAJVDH010000009.1 GCF_022758145.1 Pontibacter vulgaris | reverse complement strand
TACTTTTGCAGCCCGTTCAGCCGGAGCGGGATTTGGGAAAAGGGCTTGTAAGGGCCCGGGGCCACAAAAAAGCTGCTTTTGCTTGTTGCAACATCAAAACAAAGTGCTACCTTTGCACTCCGCCTGAGCAGCAGGCTGACAGATTTCGGTCAGGAAAACGGAAACTAAAAAGTTTTTTCCTTACCACTTGCAAAAAGCAAATCTTTGTTTACCTTTGCAGCCCGCTTCAGCCGGAAGCATTTTGAAGACAAGCTTAACACAGGATTCAGGTAATAAGCGAAGCTTGAAAAAGATTAAAAAAAAGGTTTGCAGAAAAGGAAAAAGATTGCTTACCTTTGCAGCCCGGTCTTGAGAGAGAAAAGGCCACCAGGACGCCGGCAGGGCAGAAAGGAAAGCGAAAAAAGAGTGAAAATAATGTTGCAGAATCGGAAAATGTTTCTGACCTTTGCACCCCGCTTCAACGAGAAGGCCGGGCAGTAAAAAAAAGAGAGTATCATAAGCCGGCAACGGTTTCCCTTCTAAAAGAGAAGGGGCAGGCAGAGAAAGTAGTTCTCTGACAAGTTCTTTGAGTGAATGTGAAAGACAAAAAAAAGAAAAGGTAATCCACGCGGGTTTTCGGGTAGCAATACCCACTGCGTCAATTCAATTTAATTTGAGCAAGTAAGGGTCAGCGATCGGACAGACACATTGGTTCTGGTAACAGAACCTGAAAAGTACACACTACAATGGAGAGTTTGATCCTGGCTCAGGATGAACGCTAGCGGCAGGCCTAATACATGCAAGTCGAACGAGATCAGGGACTTCGGTTCCTGGTTTAGTGGCGCACGGGTGCGTAACGCGTATGCAACCTACCTTCCACTGGGGGATAGCCCACCGAAAGGTGGATTAATACCGCATGACACATTTGGGTGGCATCACCTGATTGTCAAAGCTGAGGCGGTGGAAGATGGGCATGCGTGCCATTAGCTAGTTGGTAGGGTAACGGCCTACCAAGGCGACGATGGCTAGGGGTTCTGAGAGGATGGTCCCCCACACTGGTACTGAGACACGGACCAGACTCCTACGGGAGGCAGCAGTAGGGAATATTGGGCAATGGCCGAGAGGCTGACCCAGCCATGCCGCGTGCAGGAAGAAGGCCTTCTGGGTTGTAAACTGCTTTTATCTAGGAAGAAAACGCCCTTGCGAGGGTAACTGACGGTACTAGATGAATAAGCACCGGCTAACTCCGTGCCAGCAGCCGCGGTAATACGGAGGGTGCAAGCGTTGTCCGGATTTATTGGGTTTAAAGGGTGCGTAGGCGGCCCGTTAAGTCAGTGGTGAAATCCCAGGGCTCAACCCTGGAACTGCCATTGATACTGGCGGGCTTGAGTTCGGTCGAGGCGGGCGGAACTGGTGGTGTAGCGGTGAAATGCATAGATACCACCAAGAACCCCGATTGCGTAGGCAGCTCGCTAGGCCGAAACTGACGCTGAGGCACGAAAGCGTGGGGAGCGAACAGGATTAGATACCCTGGTAGTCCACGCCGTAAACGATGAGTACTCGATGTTGGCGACATACGGCCAGCGTCCAAGCGAAAGCGTTAAGTACTCCACCTGGGGAGTACGCCCGCAAGGGTGAAACTCAAAGGAATTGACGGGGGCCCGCACAAGCGGTGGAGCATGTGGTTTAATTCGATGATACGCGAGGAACCTTACCTAGGCTAGAATGCGCGTGACCGCTCCAGAGATGGAGCTTTCCTTCGGGACACAAAGCAAGGTGCTGCATGGCTGTCGTCAGCTCGTGCCGTGAGGTGTTGGGTTAAGTCCCGCAACGAGCGCAACCCCTATCTTTAGTTGCCAGCACGTCATGGTGGGGACTCTAAAGAGACTGCCTCCGCAAGGAGTGAGGAAGGCGGGGACGACGTCAAGTCATCATGGCCCTTACGCCTAGGGCTACACACGTGCTACAATGGCCGGTACAGAGGGTCGCCACCTAGTGATAGGGCGCCAATCTCAAAAAGCCGGTCTCAGTTCGGATCGAAGTCTGCAACTCGACTTCGTGAAGCCGGAATCGCTAGTAATCGCGCATCAGCAACGGCGCGGTGAATACGTTCCCGGGCCTTGTACACACCGCCCGTCAAGCCATGGAAGTCAGGGAGACCTGAAGCCGGTGACCGTCACAGGAGCCGTCTAGGGTAAAACTGGTAACTGGGGCTAAGTCGTAACAAGGTAGCCGTACCGGAAGGTGCGGCTGGATCACCTCCTTTCTAGGGCCGATCTGCTGACCTTTATTTCGCTGGCGCAGGTGCCTGCGTGGCCAATGCCTTTTTGCTTTTTGTCTTTCCACTCAACTCAAAACTCATATTTGGTGCGTGTGATGCGCCCCGGCGGCCAGCGCCCGACCTGGGCTTGTAGCTCAGGTGGTTAGAGCGCTACACTGATAATGTAGAGGTCCGTGGTTCGAGTCCACGCAGGCCCACCACACACTTACCGCTTGCCGCAGGGCAAGTGTTACCTGTACGGGGGATTAGCTCAGCTGGCTAGAGCGCCTGCTTTGCACGCAGGAGGTCAACGGTTCGACTCCGTTATTCTCCACCAAAATACAATACCAAGTAAAAACAGCTGGTTTTTACTTCTACATCTGGGCAGTTGGTGTCCCCACAAGCGTTCCTACACAGAACGGGCGGGCACAAACAGACAGAGAACGTTCTTTGACATGATGGGAAAGAGAAAACGAGTTTAGGCTTGTCTGCTAGTCAGACAAGACTGTGAAGAAAAGAAGCGGGCCGGTTTTACGCAAGTAAAGCTGGCAAGAACGCAGAGAAGGGCGCATGGAGGATGCCTAGGCTCTCAGAGGCGATGAAGGACGCGACAAGCTGCGAAAAGCCACGGGGATCGGCACATACGAATCGATCCGTGGGTATCCGAATGGGGCAACCCAGTATATTGAAGATATACTACCCTTAGGGGGGCGAACCCGGAGAACTGAAACATCTAAGTACCCGGAGGAAGAGAAAATAACAATGATTCCGCAAGTAGTGGCGAGCGAACGCGGAAGAGCCCAAACCAGGCCTGTTACGGCAGTCCTGGGGTTGTAGGACCACAACATCGGACCAAACACTGAAGCTTAACTACCTGGGAAGGTAGGCTGGAAAGGGTGAGAGCCCCGTGAGCGTAAGGTTTTTGGCCGTAGTGGTATCCTGAGTAGGGCGGGACCGGAGAAATCCCGCTTGAATCTGCCGGCACCATCCGGTAAGGCTAAATACTCCTGAGAGACCGATAGTGAACCAGTACCGTGAGGGAAAGGTGAAAAGTACTCTGAATAAGAGGGTGAAATAGACCCTGAAACCATGCGCTTACAAGCGGTCGGAGCCCTTTAGTGGGGTGACGGCGTGCCTTTTGCATAATGAGCCTACGAGTTACTCCTCTCTGGCAAGGTTAAGCGTCTTGAGGCGCGGAGCCGCAGCGAAAGCGAGTCTGAATAGGGCGCACAGTCAGAGGGGGTAGACGCGAAACTTTGTGATCTACCCATGACCAGGATGAAGTTGCGGTAACACGCAATGGAGGTCCGAACCAGTTAACGTTGAAAAGTTTTTGGATGAGTTGTGGGTAGGGGTGAAAGGCCAATCAAACTGAGAAATAGCTCGTACTCCCCGAAATGCCTTTAGGGGCAGCGTCGTGGTGGAGTCATCTGGAGGTAGAGCTACCGATAGGACTAGGGGGAGTCACATCCTACCGAATCCTGACGAACTCCGAATGCCAGTTGATATACACGGCAGTGAGGCGCAGGGTGCTAAGGTCCTGCGCCGAGAGGGAAAGAACCCAGACCGTCAGCTAAGGTCCCAAAGTCCACGCTAAGTTGAACAAAGGGGGTCCAGTTGCTTAGACAGCCAGGATGTTGGCTTGGAAGCAGCCATTCATTTAAAGAGTGCGTAACAGCTCACTGGTCGAGCGACAGGGCATCGATAATAATCGGGCATCAAGCATGGCACCGAAGCTACGGATTATAATTTATTATACTGGTAGGGGAGCATTCCAAGGGCGGTGAAGGTGTGCCGGCAAGGTATGCTGGAGCGCTTGGAAAAGCAAATGTAGGCATAAGTAACGATAATGCGGGCGAGAAACCCGCACACCGAAAGACCAAGGTTTCCTGATCAACGCTAATCGGATCAGGGTTAGTCGGGTCCTAAGGCCGAGGCGAAAGCGCAGGTCGATGGACAACTGGTTAATATTCCAGTACCGGCTGCATATAGCGATGCGGTGACGGAGAAGTGAAAGGACTGCGTACTGACGGAATAGTACGTTGAAGGCCGTAGGTAGTGGATGGGGAGTTAAGTACCCTCGTCTAGCTGAAAGCTGATAGTACTCCAAGCCTTCGGGCGCGGAGATAATGTCCCTAATCAGGCTCCCGAGAAAACCCGCTAAGCGTTTACATATGTAGCCGCCCGTACCGCAAACCGACACAGGTGGTCGAGGAGAGAATCCTAAGGTGCTCGAGTGAATCACGGCCAAGGAACTCGGCAAAATGGCCCTGTAACTTCGGGAGAAGGGGCGCTTCCTTGCAGCAATGCAAGAAGCCGCAGTGAAAAGGCCCAGGCGACTGTTTAACAAAAACACATGGCTTTGCTAAATCGAGAGATGACGTATAAGGCCTGACACCTGCCCGGTGCCGGAAGGTTAAGAGGGGGGGTTAGCCGCAAGGCGAAGCTCTGAATCGAAGCCCCGGTAAACGGCGGCCGTAACTATAACGGTCCTAAGGTAGCGAAATTCCTTGTCGGGTAAGTTCCGACCTGCACGAATGGTGTAACGATCTGGGCGCTGTCTCAGCCGTGAGCTCGGTGAAATTGTAGTCTCGGTGAAGATGCCGAGTACCCGCAACGGGACGGAAAGACCCCGTGCACCTTCACTATAGCTTAGCATTGACTCTGGGTAACTCATGTGTAGGATAGGTGGGAGACTATGAAGCGGCGTCGCCAGGCGTCGTGGAGTCAACGTTGAAATACCACCCTTGAGTTGCTTGGAGCCTAACCTGACACAAAGGGGACATTGCTTGGTGGGTAGTTTGACTGGGGTGGTCGCCTCCAAAATAATAACGGAGGCTTTCAAAGGTGCCCTCAGTACGCTTGGTAACCGTACGCAGAGCGCAATAGCATAAGGGCGCTTGACTGTGAGGCCTACAAGCCGAGCAGGGTCGAAAGACGGATATAGTGATCCGGTGGTTCCGCATGGAAGGGCCATCGCTCAAAGGATAAAAGGTACGCCGGGGATAACAGGCTGATCTCCCCCAAGAGCTCATATCGACGGGGAGGTTTGGCACCTCGATGTCGGCTCGTCACGTCCTGGGGCTGGAGAAGGTCCCAAGGGTTCGGCTGTTCGCCGATTAAAGTGGCACGCGAGCTGGGTTCAGAACGTCGTGAGACAGTTCGGTCCCTATCTGTTGTGGGCGTTGGAGATTTGAGGGGTCCTGACCTTAGTACGAGAGGACCGGGTTGGACGAGCCTCTGGTGCACCTGTTGTATCGCCAGATGCAGCGCAGGGTAGCTACGCTCGGACGGGATAAGCGCTGAAAGCATCTAAGTGCGAAACCCGCCCCAAGATGAGATCTCCCTTAAGGGCCGTCCAAGACGAGGACGTTGATAGGTGGCAGGTGTAAAGGTAGAAATACCACAGCTGAGCCATACTAATTGCCCGAGCGCGTTCTTAAGTAAGAGCCCGCCTCTTTTCTCGCTCGCTTCTCTTTCCCAAAAGTCAAAAAACTATAAAAACATACGCACGCTTCAATGACCGTGCAACGATAATGGTGGCTATGGCGCCGGTGTTCACCTCTTCCCATTCCGAACAGAGCAGTTAAGCCCGGCCACGCCGATGGTACTGGAGTCACATCCGGGAGAGTAGGTAGCCGCCAACCCATCAACCAACACCCCTTGTTCTGCTTGAGCAAGGGGTGTTGC
>NZ_JAJVDH010000008.1 GCF_022758145.1 Pontibacter vulgaris | reverse complement strand
CGCCGATGGTACTGGAGTCACATCCGGGAGAGTAGGTAGCCGCCAACCCATCAACCAACACCCCTTGTTCTGCTTGAGCAAGGGGTGTTGCTCGTTTATACACCCCTGCTGATTCGAGCTGGCGTAAGCTAAAGCCTGACATACGTAGAACAAGCTGAGCCTGCACGCAAGGCCGTGATGGTAAAAGCTTGCACTCCCTAAAAGCAAAGGAGCAGTTACTATAACTGCTCCTTTGCTGTATTAGAAATGGAAGTAATCCTTACTGATTGATGAACTTCGGGCTGATCAGGTTCTCGATAGAGAAGATCTCATCCCACTTTTCCTGAGTAATTAACTTCCTTTCTACAACAGTTATATCGTGGATAGATTTACCAGTTGCAAGTGCTTCTTTAGCTATTGATGCCGATTCTTCATAACCTAGAAGAGGGTTAAGAGAAGTTACAATGCCTATGCTATTCATAACCATATTCTTGCAAATCTCTTCATTTGCTGTTATGCCATCCACACATTTAGCTTGTAAAGTATAGCATGCATTCTCCATGTAACTGAAAGAACTGAATAGACTATAAGCTATTACAGGTTCCATAACGTTAAGCTGTAACTGTCCAGCTTCTGCGGCCATAGTTACTGTTATATCTGAACCAATAACATAGTATGCTGTCTGGTTTACTACTTCAGGTATTACCGGATTAACTTTACCAGGCATTATAGATGAACCTGGTTGCATACGCGGTAAATTTATTTCATTTAAGCCAGCGCGAGGACCTGATGACAATAATCTTAGGTCATTACATATCTTAGATATTTTAATGGCAGAGCGCTTTAATACACCTGATACCTGTACATAAGCACCTGTATCACAGGTTGCCTCAATTAAGTCCTCTGCTAGAACCAGAGGTATACCTGTTAAGTCTTTCAGATGTTGAGTTACAATTTCAGGGTATTTTTCAGGTGCATTGATTGAAGTGCCAATGGCAGTTGCTCCCATATTGATTTCACAAATGAGCATTTTGGCTTCATTCAGGCGCAGGATATCTTCTTTTATTGTAGTAGAAAAACCATGAAACTCGGCACCTAAAGTCATAGGTACTGCATCCTGAAGCTGAGTGCGCCCCATCTTCAGAACATTAATAAATTCAAGGCCTTTTTTAGCGAATGATTGTTCTAAAGCAGATAGGCTATTAACATATTGTTCTATTTTAGAATAAAGTGCTAAACGAAAAGCTGTTGGGTAAGCATCGTTGGTAGATTGCGAAAAGTTTACATGGTTGTTAGGATGAAGGTATTGATATTCTCCTTTTTTATGGCCCAGAAGCTCTAATCCAATATTGGCTATTACTTCATTTACATTCATGTTTACCGAGGTGCCAGCGCCACCTTGTATCATATCTGTAACAAATTGATCAAGATAATTTCCTGCTATTAGCTCATCACAGGCCTTACAAATTGCATCTGCAATAACAGGGTCAAGTACGCCACAGTCTCTGTTTGCTAAGGCTGCTGCTTTTTTAACGTATCCAAAAGCCTGTATGAGAAGGGGCTCTTTTGAAATAGGAATACCTGTGATATTAAAGTTCTCTAAAGCTCTTAGTGTTTGAATACCATAGTATACTTCATTCGGAATGTCTTTCTCACCTAAAAAATCATGCTCTCTTCGGAACATAGGGTTAAGTTCTGATTGGGCAGATGATGTTAATTTAATGTTGTCCAGCATTTTATTTTCTATCGTTGCTATTTATAGTTTGTACAGCCAGATTAATGCCTAGAGCTTTTGCTTTGGCTGTAATAATGTTGTACCCGTATTTTTTATAACACTTCAGCTTTCCTGTCTGGCTATAGTCTACTATCAGGTTTTGGTTCATTATAAGCCTTGTAGCAAATTCGCCATACTCTTCTATCAATTGTTTTTGTATGATAGTTAATTCTTCTTTTCGCCTTTCGGTCTCAGCAGTGCGAATAGGGCGCTGATATTGGCTTATCGGATAATCGTTGCTTATATGTTGTGCTTTTGCCGCTTGTATAGCATTGGCAATAGTATCTTTTAGCAATTGTTCATTCTTAGGCCTTTTTAACCCGCCATGAATACCTTTTGTATGGTTAAGCCATTCATGTATATTGGTGTTATACTCTGTAGCTAATTCTACCAAAGCATCATTAGGAATAATGTATGGTGAAGGCTTATCAAACTGCCTGGCCAGTGTATCGCGTAGCTGGTATAGTTCTTTAAGTATAAACTGCTGAAAATAATTTAAGCGAAAGGCATTGCGAAGTTTTAAGTGAGGGTTTTCAGGCTCAGTATAACGCAGTTTTTCTAAAAGCTGATTTTCTTCTTCAAGCCAGTTTTCTCTGCCTAATGCGGTTATTTCTTTAACCAGCTTATCTTTAACACGGTGTAGGTATATCACATCAATTGCAGCATAAACCAGCTGGTCTTCTGTCAGAGGCCTTTTATTCCAGTTGCTCGATTGCTGTGATTTATCTATTTCGGTATTAAACTCTTCCTTCAATACTGTTGCCAAAGATGACTTTTCATAGTTAAGGATTTTAGCAGCTACATCAGTATCCATAACACCTTTAATACTACAGCCCATTTTGTCCAGTAACAGGATATCGTTATTAGAGTGGTGTATGATTTTAGTAATGGCAGGATCCTCAATAAGATTAAAAAGAGGCTGTAGATCTTTTATCAAAAAAGGGTCTATGATATAGCAATTATTATTCTCGTCTGCTAGCTGTACAAGGCAAAGGTTAAAACCATACGTGAAACGGTTTTGATCAAACTCGAGGTCTAGGCCTAATTCCTTGCTCTTCTTAAGTTGCTCCGCCGCTTTTAGTAGCTTTTCATCCGAATCTATCAACCTGATAGCTACTCCGTCTTGCGTTAATAATAGGTTTTCCATTGCCTAAATTTAAAAGTATTACACTATTAACGCACCTATCTTAGTTTATTTCTTTTGTTTATAGTGTAAAAAGAGCGGTAAATAAAAAACCCTCGCCTTTGTAGTGGCAAGGGTTTTTTATACTTATATGATTGCTTAATGTAATAACTATTGTACGGGAGGCTGCTCTTCTTTTATTTCATCAGCAACGCCATCGTTTACAGTGGTATCCTGTACAGTAGTGGTATCAGTATCCATTTCTGTATCCATATCAGTTTCTACCTGATCAGTAGTTTCAGATTCTGTAGCTGTGTTAGTTTCGTTTCCGCAAGCTGTGAAAGCGAAAAGTGCGAATGCTGCAAAAGCTAATTTTATTGTATTCTTCATAATCTTCTGTTTTAATGAACAAGAATTTTTGTACTTGTTTATACCCATTATACGAAGTGGTAACCCAAGTAATAATATAATATTGTAAATTATTTAGGTGAGAGCAGTTATAATGAGTGTAAAAGGGGTTTGATTTAGAGTAAAAGTAAGTTGATGTTTTTGATGTGTATAATTAGTTTGTTTTATAAATTATATTTTTTATAATTATTTGAATAATGTAGTATTTTTATTAAGTTGCTAAACCCATTACTGCTCTTGCACTACCCGCCATTGTTTGCACACCCTCTTACATGGTTTTATTGAACAGAAACCTTAAAATTAAAACCATGAAAACAAGAGAAACTCTTACTTTAAAAAACGGAGCCTTATATCTGCTCTTAATGTTTGTTTTTTGTATTAGCGCCTGTGAACCACAGGAAGAAATGGCTCCGGGTGCTTTAAAAGCTGGTACTGCAAATCATGCTAAGTATAAAAAAGAGAAAACATCAATTCATTATGGGCCGGCTACCCCATTAGGAAAAGGTGTAGCCCGTGCATGGGTAGAGGTAACACACGATGGCGAACCACTTGCAATAGGTGTAAATATCTCTGCCAAAGCAGCGGCAAGCTTACCTAATAAGTCAATGATGTTTGATTTACAGTTGCCGAAACAAGCTGGTGAAACACAGTACACATCCGTTGGCTTAGATTGGAACCCAGATGGGCATCTTCCTATGCAATATTTGTTGCCACACTTTGATGTGCATTTTTACATGATAGCAGACGAAGAGCGTATGATGATCCCGCATGAGCTTAACCATGAATTCACACTAGAGTTCAAAAGCAATTATATGCCAGAGCTTTATGTTTCTACAGCAGAATCTATCTCGGCTATGGGGGTGCACTGGGCAGATGTGTTATCTCCTGAACTATCACAGGGCGCTACATTCACGAAAACGTTAATATTAGGTGCCTATAATAACAGATTCATATTTATAGAGCCAATGGTTACGCTAAACTACCTGCAACAGCTGACAGCTAACCAACCGGTGGTATCTTCTATCAGGCAGGCGCCAAAGGTGCAGGTTTCAGGTTATTACCCGCTTACTTATACCATGCTTTATGATGCTACTCCGGGTGAGTATGAAATTTCATTAACAGATCTTCGTTATAGGTCCGCTCAATAAACTCTGAAATCAAAAAGAGCCTCCTACTTTATCTGAAGCGGGAGGCTCTTTTTATAGCTATACTATAAAGTATAAATTAATTTTTATAACCAGAAAGCATGGTATCGCGGCGAGCTTTAAACTCTGATGTAGGTTTCCACTGCGGATATGCCTTAGTATTAGCAACGTTATACCCAACTCTTAAAAATAATTGCAGGTCTTCTATAGCGCCAGCCAGGTTCCAGTCATCGCGTACTTCATCTGTTACTTTATGGTAATCATCTGAATTATACTTGTCTTGCCATTTTTTTACATAATCGGCAGGTTGGTTGCGAGCTACAACACCTGATTTTGCATACAGGGCCGGAACTCCTTGTTTGGCAAATTCAAAGTGATCCGAACGGTAATAGGAGCCTTTTTCAGGAGATGCCTCCGGTACAATGCGCCTGTTCTGCTTGCCTGCCTCTGTAGCCAGTACGTCTTCAAGAGATGAGTTTCCATACCCTACTACAATAACGTCTTCTGTAGGGCCATAGGCATTAAGTACATCCATGTTGATATTGGCTAAAGTCTTGTTTAGCGGATATAGCGGATTACTAGCATAATATTTAGAGCCAAGCAAGCCCTGTTCTTCGGCGGTTACGGCCAGGAAAAGTATAGATCGCTTTGGCTTTTGCGGGAGTTTGGTAAAAGCTTTTGCCAATTCCAGCAAACCGGCTGTGCCCGTGGCATTATCTAAAGCGCCATTATAAATCTTATCGCCTTGTAGTTTGTCATCTTTGCCCAGGTGGTCCCAGTGTGCGCTGTATATAATGTATTCGTTTTTCAAATCCGGATCTGAGCCTTCAAGTTTAGCCACTACGTTTTTAGATTCTATTTCGCGGAGCTGATTCTTAATAGTAAAGTTGGCTTTTGCGTTAAGCGTTACAGGCTTAAAATCTTTTTTAAGTGCTGCCTGTTTTAACTGTTCTAAATTTTTGCCAGTTGCCGAAAAAAGTTGTTTTGCTTTTTCAGTAGTAATCCAGGCTTCTACGGCTGCACGATCCATATTTTTATTAGGTGTGCTGATATCAAAGTTTTCGCGGCTCCAGCTGCCTGATACAACATCATATGGATAACCAGCAGGCGCAGTTTCATGAATAATAATAGCAGCGGCAGCGCCTTTCTGAGCAGCTATTTCATACTTATAGGTCCAGCGGCCATAGTAAGTCATGGCTTTGCCTCCGAACATGGTACTATCTAATTTAGATGGATGGGCAGCATCAGGTATAGGAGGGTCGTTGATAAGCATGACAATAGTCTTTCCTTTAACATCTACATTCTTATAGTCATCCCAGCCATACTCGGGCGCCACTATACCATAGCCTACAAATACCATATCAGAGCTCTTAATATCGATAGCAGGCACAAAGCGCCTCGAAACAGCTACATAATCTTTAGGAAACTCCAAGTTTATAGTTTTGCCACCAGCTGTAAAAGTAGCTTCAGGCCGGGCTGTAAAACCAAACATAGGTACTTTTTGCACATAAGACCCATCAGGGTTGCCGGGCTTAAGGCCCAGTTGCTTAAACTTCCTGACCAAGTAATTAACTGTAGAGTCTTCGCCGGTAGTGCCCGGGCTGCGCCCCTCAAATGCATCAGAAGCAAGTATTCTTGTATGCTCCAGTAGTCCCTGGGGCGTTATACTCTGTAAAGCAGGCTGTAAGGCCGTTGAGTCGGAAGTAGTAGTGGTGGCGACAGTTTTTTTGTCTGCATCATCCTTTACCTTTCGGCTACTCTCGTTACAACTAATAGCCAGCAAAACGGGCAGTAACCCTAACAGTACTATTTTTTTCATATGGTTTAGAGTGCTATGGTTGTTAAGTAATAATTCGGGATATAGGCAGTACGTGAGCGTTCCTGAAATGGCTGTTACTTTTGAATTTATACCTTGCAAGCTCTATCACTTCCATTTTTCCCATTTATGTTTGGTTACAAAGGTGGGTCTCAATCATACTTTCATTTTGGTAGATACCTGCATTTAAGGCAATCATTATAGTTTGGTAGATTTTGCCAAATACAAACCTGTACTAGTTCTGGTGTAAAAATTTTAAGTAGGGGGCAAGAGAAGGCTCACTTGGATGTGTAATCCTGTAGCCTTGAATTAAAGTTATAGTAGGCTTCCTGTTATATTTCCTGTGGTACCAGGGAGAAGTATGGCTAAAAGCAAGTTGCTATCAGATGCGATAATAAATACGTGACATGCTGCTGTTATAAGGTTCATACCCTGGTCGTGTATTATTAAAACGCTCTTCTAGCAGAACAAGGTTACTTATACCACTCAGCAAAAAACAGTGCCATCCTTCTTTAAGCTCTGGCATATGCACTGTACTTCTTTGCCAGGCACACAAGCAATCTTGCTTGTTTTGGTTATTTCCCAGTAAATGCGGCTCAACCTTATACTTTTGGTTACTATACTCAAACTCAACAAGCAGTCTTGCTCCAATAGCTTTTGAAAGATCTTCAAGAAATTTGCTGTACATAACCGGATTTCAAAAGTGTTCACAAATGCAGTAACTCACACCTTTATTGCGGTTCCCTTGTGTATTAAATGATAAGTATAAATCTAAAAAGTTAAGAGCTATATAAACAGGAAAATTGTTAACGTAAAGTAACGTGCACTTACCGATCAGGGAAGAGTGTAAAATGCTGTTTAACTGTGTTATATAACTATTCTGGGTAGTACACTTATTGTTAAAAGAGTAATTGGTAACGCTTTATTCTGTAACAAGACAATAAGCTTAATTTGAATTGTGTTGTTAATAAATAGTTTTTTAACCCCCTTAATGAATACATACGTTTGTTATACTCTGGACATAACTTAGTTAACAAGCATTTATAACATTAAGTATAGAAGCAAAAATTAAATACTTGTTTTACTTTTTAGTAAGATGCATCCTGTTGATTTATAGATATATTTGCTTATGCGATTATGTGTAATTTGATTTTTGAATAATACTTCTAACTTTGCCTTTATACAAAGCAGTAGTTCCTATGGATAAATATACTTACATCGCTAATGCGCACGGCGATTACATAGATGAGCTGTACAAGGCTTATCAGCAGGATCCTGAGTCGGTTGATTTTGGATGGCGCAAGTTTTTTGAAGGCTTTGAGTTCTCATCTACCTATACAGAAAACGGACACGAAACTGCAGAAGGTGTAGCTGCTCCTGCAAAAGGTGCTGTTGCCGCTGGTGTTTCTGATAAGGAAGTAGCTGTTCGTAACCTGATACATGCTTACCGTACGCGCGGCCACTTACGTTCTAAAACCAACCCGGTGCGCGACCGCAAAGACCGCAAAGCGCACTTAGATCTGGTAGATTTCGGTTTATCCGAAAAGGATCTGGACACTGTTTTCCAGGTTGGTGATGAGATAGGTATTGGTGCTGCTACGCTTCGCGATATTGAAGGTGCACTGAAGAAAATATACGAAGGTTCTATCGGCTTCGAGTACATGTACATCCGCGATCCGGAAGTACTGGCTTGGTTTAAGCAAAAGGTAGAGCGCGATTCTCTGAATTTTAACCCGGGTATAGAGTATAAAAAACGCATCCTTTCTAAACTGAATGAAGCGGTTGTGTTTGAGAACTTCCTACACACGAAGTTTTTAGGCCAAAAGCGTTTCTCTTTAGAAGGTGGCGAAACTACCATTCCTGCCCTGGATGCTATTATAGATAAAGGTTCTGAGCTTGGTGTAGAAGAAGTAGTGATAGGTATGGCACACCGTGGCCGCCTGAATGTGCTGGCTAACATCATGGGCAAAACCTATGAGCAGATCTTCTCTGAGTTTGAAGGTACAGCCGTTCCGGACCTGACAATGGGTGATGGTGACGTGAAATACCACATGGGTTACTCTTCTGAAGTAATCACGCCATCAGGCAAAAAAGTTAACCTGAAACTGGCTCCAAACCCGTCGCACTTAGAGGCGGTAAACCCGGTTGTAGAAGGTTTTGTACGCGCCAAGATAGACACAATGTATGGCAAAGATGCAGACAAGATCCTGCCTATACTTATACATGGTGATGCCGCTGTTGCCGGACAAGGTATAGTTTACGAAGTTACCCAAATGGCGAACCTGGAAGGTTACAACACGGGTGGTACTATCCACTTTGTGATCAACAACCAAGTTGGTTTCACAACAGACTTTGAAGATGCCCGTTCTGCAATTTACTGTACAGATGTTGCCAAGATAATTGATGCGCCGGTACTGCACGTAAACGGTGACGACCCTGAGGCAGTAGTGTTTGCCATGCGTTTTGCAATGGAATATCGCCAGAAGGTGAACAACGATATCTTTATTGATATGGTGTGCTACCGTCGTCATGGTCACAACGAGTCTGACGAGCCGAAATTCACACAGCCTCAACTATACAACCTGATCTCGAAGCACGCTAACCCACGCGAAGTATACAACAAGACGCTGATCAGCCGAGGTGAGGTAGATGCAGAGCTTGCGCAGAACATGGATAAGGAATTCCGCAGCTTGCTGCAGGACCGCCTGGATATGGTGAAGCAGAAACCTTTGCCATACAACTACCAGGTAATGGAGAAAGAGTGGCAGGAACTGCGTCGTTCTACAGCCGAAGATTTCAACCAGTCTCCGGAAACAGGTATTTCTGCGGAAGCTATTGAAGCAGTAGGTAAAGCGTTAACTAATCTACCACAAGGCTTTAAGCCACTGAAGCAAATCGAAAAGCTGATAAAAGAGCGTAAGGATATGTTCTTTGAGACGAAGCAGCTTAACTGGGCAGCCGGTGAGTTGTTAGCTTATGGGTCTATACTTCTGGATGGTAAGATCGTTCGTTTCTCTGGCCAGGATGTACAACGTGGTACGTTCTCGCACCGCCACGCCGTATTGCACGATGCTGTAACAAGTGCGCCTTACAACAACCTGAACTATATTGCTGAGAAGCAGGCCTCTTTTGAGATCTACAACTCACTGCTTTCTGAGTATGGTGTGCTAGGTTTTGAGTTCGGTTATGCCATGGCTAACCCGAATGCATTGGTAATCTGGGAAGCACAGTTCGGTGACTTTGCCAACGGTGCTCAGGTAATGATCGATCAGTTCATCTCTTCTACTGAATCGAAGTGGCAGCGTATGAACGGCTTGGTAATGTTGTTGCCGCACGGTTATGAAGGCCAGGGACCAGAGCACTCAAATGCCCGTCCTGAGAGATTCCTGCAATTGGCAGCTGAGAACAACATGTTTGTTACTTACATTACAACGCCTGCTAACCTGTTCCACTTTATGCGTCGCCAGTTGGCATTGCCGTTCCGCAAGCCGGCTGTAAACATGTCGCCTAAATCATTGCTTCGTCATCCAATGGTAGTTTCTCCGGTAGAGGAGTTCACATCAGGTGGCTTCAGAGAAGTGATCGGTGATACTTTTGCTGCGCCTAAATCAGTGAAGAAAGTGTTGCTGTGCTCTGGTAAAGTATACTTTGACTTACTGGAAGAGCAGCAGAAGAACAATCGTCAGGATGTATCCATCATCCGCATGGAGCAGCTGGCACCGTTCCCTAAAGTGCAGTTAGAAGCTGAGCTTAGCAAGTATAAAAACGCGAAAGTATACTGGGTACAGGAAGAGCCTGAGAACATGGGTGCCTGGACATACATCCTGCGCATTATGCGTAACGGTGTAGAAGATGTAATTGCGCGTAAAGCAAGTGCATCGCCGGCAACAGGTTACCTGAAAGTACACGCAAAAGAACAGCAGGAGCTGATCGCAAGAGCGTTCGCTATATAATTAATGAGTAATTAATAATGATGAATGAGTAATGGTTCAGGAAAGAATTCATTATTCATTCGTCATTAACCATTACTCACTCGTAATTCAAAATTCGTAATTCATAATTGATAAAAATATGAGCTTAGAAGTTAAAGTGCCTGCCGTAGGTGAGTCGATCACTGAGGTAACTATAGCCAAGTGGTTGAAAAATGACGGTGACCGTGTGGAGATGGATGAAGTGATTGCGGAGCTGGAATCTGACAAGGCTACATTCGAACTGCCAGCCGAAGCCGCAGGCATTTTACGCATTATTGCACAGGAAGGCGATACCATTGAAGTTGGTGGTGTTATCTGCAAAATTGAACAGAATGGCGCAGCGCCATCTGCCCCGGCTTCTGCTGCTACCGAAGCTGCTCCTGCACAGGCTGCAGAACCAGCACAACAGGCTGCTCCGGCTGCCGCTGCTGGCCAGGCCGTAGAAATGAAAGTGCCAACCGTAGGCGAATCTATTACAGAGGTAACTATAGCCAACTGGCTGAAGAAAGACGGTGACTTTGTACAGATGGACGAGGTGATCGCTGAACTGGAATCAGATAAAGCAACATTTGAATTGCCTGCAGAAGCTACCGGTACTTTACAAATTGTAGCACAGCAAGGTGATACGGTTGAGATAGGTGGTTTACTTTGCAGAATTGTACCGGGTGGTGTAGGTAATGTACAGGCAAACGCTGAAGCAAATGCCAAGCAGGAAGCTGCCACGCAACAGGTAGCTGCACAAGCTGCTGCTGCACCGTCAGGTGCTCAAACCTATGCATCAGGTACGCCATCTCCGGCTGCTGGAAAGATTTTAGCAGAACGCGGTATAAATGCTGCCGATGTGCAGGGTACAGGTCGTGATGGCCGTATAACCAAAGAAGACGCGATGGGTGCTCAGGCAAGACCTGCTCAGCCAGCTGCTGCGGCTCCGGCTGCCAGACAAGAAGCTGCTGCCCCTGCCGCAACAGGTGAGCGTAACTCTCGTCGTGAGAAGATGAGCAACCTGCGCAAAACAGTTGCCCGTCGCCTTGTTCAGGTTAAAAACGAAACGGCAATGCTTACTACCTTCAACGAGGTAGATATGAAGCCGATCATGGACATCCGCGCCAAGTATAAAGACAAGTTCAAAGAGAAGCACGAAGTAGGCTTAGGCTTCATGTCGTTCTTCACGAAGGCTGTTACGGTTGCCTTACAGGAGTGGCCTGCAGTTAACGCCCAGATAGATGGCAACGAGATCGTGTACAACGACTTCTGCGATGTATCGATTGCCGTATCTGCTCCTAAAGGTCTTGTGGTTCCGGTTATCCGTAACGCTGAGCAACTGACGCTGGATGGCATCGAGAAAGAAGTTATCCGTTTAGCTAAAAAGGCTCGTGAGAACAAGCTTTCTATCGAGGAAATGACAGGCGGCACCTTCACGATCACGAATGGTGGTGTGTTTGGTTCTATGATGTCTACACCGATTATCAACGCACCGCAGTCGGCTATACTTGGTATGCACAACATCGTGCAGCGCCCGGTTGCTATCAACGGTCAGGTTGAGATTCGTCCAATGATGTACCTGGCGCTGTCTTATGACCACCGCATCATCGATGGCCGTGAGTCGGTTAGCTTCCTGGTACGCGTGAAGGAGCTGCTGGAAGATCCGATGAGATTACTTCTTGGAGTATAATTTATTGAGATAAGGGAGGAGGGGTAAGCGAAGAAGTTTGCTCCTCCTTTTTATTGAACCCACCCCTACCCCTCCGAGGAGGGGAATTGGGTACTGCAGAAAAATCCCCTCTTGGGAGGGGCAGGGGTGGGTTTATCAATTGCAGAGAAATCAAATACAAAAACGAGAGCTTGCTCTCCATAAAGTATAGAAAAATGAAATACGATGTTACTGTAATCGGTTCTGGTCCTGGTGGGTATGTGGCAGCTATCCGTTGTGCACAACTGGGCCTGAAAACCGCTATCATAGAAAAATATAACGTGCTGGGCGGTACCTGCCTTAACGTAGGTTGTATCCCTTCAAAAGCATTACTTGACTCATCAGAGCACTTCCACAATGCAGCACACACGTTCAAAACGCATGGTATCGAGCTGAACGACCTGCAGGTGAACATGGAGCAGATGATCAAGCGTAAGGGTGAGGTGGTAAAGTCAAACAACGACGGTATCGCTTTCCTGATGAAGAAGAACAAGATCGATACCTACTATGGCCTGGGCTCTTTCGTGAACAAAAACACGATCAAGATTACAGATGCAGACGGTAAAGAACAGCAGATCGAAACAGACAAGACCATCATAGCTACAGGTTCTAAACCGGTAGCGTTGCCATTCCTGCCACTTGATAAGCAGCGTATCATTACGTCTACAGAGGCTTTAACACTTACTGAAGTTCCGAAGCACATGATCGTGATCGGTGGTGGCGTGATTGGTCTGGAGCTGGGTTCTGTTTATGCGCGCTTGGGTGCGAAGGTAACCGTGATCGAGTACATGGATGCCATCATCCCAACTATGGATAGAGCGCTTGGTAAAGAACTACAGCGTGTACTGAAGAAAACGCTTGGCTTTGAGTTCTTCTTTAACCATAAAGTAACCGGCGCTACCAACGAAGGCGAATTGGTAAAAGTAACTGCTGAAAACCCGAAAGGTGAAGTAATTACATTTGAAGGCGACTACGTGTTGGTATCTGTGGGCCGTAAACCATACACTGAAGGCTTGGGCTTAGAGAATGCAGGCGTGCAGATGGGCGAGCGCGGCATGATTGCTGTAAACGACCACCTGGAGACAAACGTGCCAGGCATCTATGCGATTGGTGACGTAGTGCGTGGCGCTATGTTGGCACACAAAGCTGAGGAAGAAGGTGTGTTGGTAGCTGAGCAGATCGTGGGTCAGAAGCCGCACATCAACTATAACCTGATACCTGGTGTAGTTTATACCTGGCCTGAAGTAGCAGGTGTTGGTTTTACTGAAGAGCAACTAAAAGAGCAGGGCCGTGCTTATAAAGCAGGTTCGTTCCCGTTCAAAGCGTCTGGCCGTGCCAAAGCATCTATGGATACCGACGGTTTTGTGAAAGTGCTGGCTGATAAGAATACCGACGAGATACTTGGCGTGCATATGATCGGGCCACGTGCTGCGGATATGATAGCTGAGGCGGTTGTGGCAATGGAGTTCCGTGCGTCGGCAGAGGATATCTCGCGCATGAGCCACGCGCACCCAACCTATACCGAAGCCATGAAAGAAGCTTGCTTAGCAGCTACTGAAAACCGTGCATTGCACATTTAAGCAAGTATAGAAGTATAAAGTATAAAAGCGCCGCTCTGCAAAGAGTAGCGCTTTTTTTATGGCTCAAATTATTTTTTATCCTTCAGGCAACCCCGGCTATACTTCCTCCATCTATTAGGTCAAAGTCAGACAAAAACTATTTAACTAACCTAAACAACTATGAGAAAGAAAGTATACTTCCTGCTGGCATTCTTCATGCTGCCATTGCTAACTATGGCGCAAACCAAAGTAGATGCATCCGAAATCATTGCCAAAATAAACCGTGGCGAGGCTGTGTCTTATAAAAATGCAGAGATCACCGGCGACCTGGACATGACCAAGCTGAAGAACATGAAGCTAAAAAATGAAAAGGACAGTAAGTACGATTCAAAAGAATACATTAGTACGGTAACCGCACCCATTATTTTCGAGAACTGTACTTTTAAAGGCGATGTGCTGGCTTACTTTAACCCGGATAATGGCATAAATATAGTGAACCAGAAAAACGAAGTATACAATACCAATTTCGAGAAGGAAGTGCGCTTTGAGGATTGCACGTTTGAAAAAGCTACCGCATTTAAGTATAGCGAGTTTGAAGAAAAAGTGTCGTTTGCCGGCAGCCGTTTCAAAGAAGAAGCCCTGTTTAAGTATAGCGAATTCGAGAAAAGAGCCGATTTTAACAAAGCTGATTTCAGGGAGCTGGCAAACTTTAAGTATGTAACCTTTCCGGTTGCAGCTGACTTTAAAGGTGCTACGTTTGATGACGACGCCGATTTTAAATATGCCAAGTTCGAGAACGGGGTAAATATGCAGCAGGCAACTTTTAACGATCTGGCTAACTTCAAATACACCAAATTTTCGGCTCCGGCTAACCTGAAAGGTGCAAGATTTAACGGCAGTACTGACTTTAAATATACCAAACTGGGTAACCGGTCTGTTGACCTTGCCACGTTGCAGGCAAGAAACAAATAACCAATCTATAAAGAAGCTTTAGTTTATTACTAAAAACGGCGCATTCTGATATGCGCCGTTTTTGTTTATACTTTATTAAGTAACTCCAGTAATCTGCCAGCTCCTTCGGTAGGTTTAAGTATAGTTAGCGGAGGCAAACGCAGCCACTGTGTCCGTACATGGTTTACAAGTTGCAGATCTATAGTTGTGTTTAATTGCTGTGCGGCCATAGTTGCTGCAATGGCAGTTTTAAGCGATACAGCTTTTACTCTTATAGTTTGGCTGGCATACCGGGCAGGGTGCAGGTGTACATAACGGCCAACTATCACACCCCAGCGCAAAACCCAATCCGTGCCATCAGATAAAGTTATAGTGCGGTAATGAGTACCTGTTCCAGCAAGGTAAGTATAGTATACTTCAGGTTCCTGCAGGTTGTGTTGTTGCAGGTATAAGATCACCTCCTCTGCAATCTGCATCGGGCTTAAGGTGCCAACATAAAAATCGAGCTGGGAAGTACCGATACTTTGTAAAGCAGCAATAACACCCGATATGGGATTTGTGATATGTTCCTGTATAAAACTTTTTATATAGCCCAAATGGTGTTTAAGCGGGTGGAAAAGTATAGGTGCAGGCAGGTTAGCTTTAGCTATAGGTGGTGTAAAGAAAGGATCTATAGTTGCCATGGTTATACTTACGAAACTTCTCAGCACAACGACGGCAGCTTCCGCTGTGTTAGCTTTAGCTCTGATAATGGTGGCGCATTTCTATTCTTACTTGTACAAATCTTAATCAATGAGGTAAGTATTGAGTTATACTTCAGATTAAGAGATCAGTAATATTGGTTAATTCTGTATAAATGCTTGTTTGTGAGCAGGATTAAATTGTTTTAAAAACAGTACCAAATCATTCTAAAAGAAACTTTTTGTTGTGTATTAAATTGACAAAAAATTTTATTATTATTGGTTAGCTGAAGTTTATAATTGCTAACAACCTAGTTACCCTTCTTTCGTTAAATAACTATATAAAGATTATATATTAATAAATATATTTATATGGCGCTCGTTAGACCACAAAACAATAGTAGTATTTATAAGGTTATATTAGCATTAGGCTTTGCGATACCACTTATAATAGCAGGTCTGGTGGGTAACTATATAAGCTCTGAAATACTGATTACGGTATTTGTGGTTTTTACGGTATTTATGATAAGTTTTTTCTCTTACTGGATTCTGATGAAGGCTATATTCCAGATAATGGAGAAAGCTAAAAAAAGCGGAGTGAAGCAGTAATTCCATGTCGTAATACTAACCCGATAGGATTAGTACGTCTTACATTTATCCGCTATTAGGTAGTGCACCTATAAGCAATACATCCAACCCTTTACACTTATCTGATCTACCAATTATTGGTTTATAGGTTGTGGCATCACTAATGCCTTAATCATTTCCTGTACAATTTCTTCCTGCAAAATCTTATAGGTATAAAATCAATTGAATTTACATTTATACTTCTTTTCTGACACCTCAGGCAACCCGTAAGGCCTGACCCGCATCTTTAACCATATAGAAGAAAGCCGGTTTATATTTTAACTTAAAAAAGACGTACGCCAACTAAAAAGCCTGTGCAGCCAAGCTGGTTACAGCGTGTTTTAGTCGATAAGTATAAGCTATAAGTCGATAAACAGGCGTTGTAAGTATAAGATTTTTAAATAACCATCTATTGTATAGTACCTTGTATTGCAATATAGCGTAAACTATAGTTGCCTCACTCATAATCTCAGCGCCTATGATCAAGCTAAATAACATTCATAAATATTATGCGGTTGGCCATAACAAACTGCATGTGCTTAAAGGCATAGATATGCATGTGCGCGAAGGGGAGTTGGTATCTATTATGGGTTCGTCCGGCTCGGGCAAATCAACGCTGCTGAATATACTTGGTATCCTGGATGATTATGATGCTGGTGAGTATACTTTAGCAGGCACTTCTATTAAAAACCTGTCGGCTACAAAGGCTGCTTATTACCGCAATAAGTTTCTTGGTTTTGTATTCCAGTCGTTTAATCTGCTCTCTTTTAAAAACGCCATGGAAAACGTAGCACTGCCACTATACTACCAAAAGGTGGGCCGCAAGCAACGCAACAAACTGGCACTGGAATACCTGGATATGGTAGGGCTGAAAGACTGGGCAGAGCATGCGCCAAATGAGCTTTCAGGCGGGCAGAAACAGCGTGTAGCCATTGCCCGCGCACTTATTTCGCAACCCAAACTTATACTTGCCGATGAGCCTACAGGTGCCCTGGATACACAGACTTCCTATGAGGTAATGGACATATTTAAGGAAGTTAACCGCAAAGGCATGACCGTGGTAATTGTTACGCACGAAAACGACATAGCACAACAAACACACCGCGTTATCCGCCTGAAAGATGGCCTGATTGTGAATGATGACCAAGGCGTTTTGGAAGTTGCTGTTGCGGAGAGGGAAGTTCTGAATAAATAAATTTCGAATCAGTGAATGTACGAAGCCATGCTTCGTTTGCTAAAACCTCCATTCCAAAAGAATTCAGAAAGTATAAGAGTTATTAACAACCAGCAATATGTTTGATGTAGATAAATGGCAGGAAATACTGGCAACAATGCAGAAAAACAAGCTGCGCACTTTCCTGACAGCCTTTGGTGTGTTCTGGGGCATTTTTATGCTGGTGCTGTTGCTGGGTGCGGGCAAAGGCCTGGAGAATGGTGTGTATAACCGCTTTGGTGCCGGCGCCAAAAACAGTGTGTATGTTTTTACAGGCAAAACAGCTCTGGCTTACCGCGGTATGGTGCCCGGCCGCGAAATAAAATTTACCAATGCCGACCTGGGTGCTATACAAAGCGATGTTGATAACATAGATGTGCTGGCCCCCCGAAACCGCGTGATGGGTGAGTATACAATTAACTATAAAAAGCAGAATGGTTCTTTCCAGGTGTTTGGCGCAGAGCCCGGTTTCCTGAAACTGAATGGCGAGCTTCCGTTCCGTGGCCGCTTACTGAATGAGTATGATGAGCGCGAAAAACGCAAAGTGGTGATTATAGGCGAGCAGGCAAGCAAGATTATATTTGGTGAGGCGGACCCGGTTGGCGAATATGTTAACATCAGAGGCATCTACTTTAAAGTGGTAGGTACTTTTAAGATGAAGGGCAACAACGGCAGCCGACGCGAGGAGAGGGCTTACATACCTTTCTCTACGCTGCAAACTACTTTTAACCAGCCAAACCAGGTACAGATGATGGCGATGGTTGCGGAGCCCGGTGTTAGTGCCGAAACCATTGAAAACAGCGTCAGAGATTTGCTGGCCCAACGGCACCTGTTTTCTGCAGAAGATAAAATGGCCGTTGGCATCGAAAATACCGAAACAGAATACCTGAAGGTGATGGGCTTATTCAATGGCATCCGGATGTTTGTCTGGATTGTAGGCATCGGCACTTTAATAGCAGGCATAGTGGGAGTTAGTAATATCATGCTGATTATAGTGAAGGAACGCACCCGCGAAATAGGTGTTCGCAAAGCTCTGGGAGCAACGCCTTTTTCCATCATCAGTCTTATACTTCAGGAATCTATCGTTATCACTGCTTTTTCAGGTTACCTGGGCCTGCTAACAGCTACAGCTATACTTGCCGGGCTGGAATATATGATGGAATCGTCGGGAGGTGAGGCGCCGTTTTTTGCCAACCCGGAAGTGGACCCTGGCGTGGCCTTTTCGGCAACACTGGTGTTGGTGGTGGCAGGAGCTTTGGCAGGTTTAATGCCGGCACTTAAAGCAGCCAGTATTAAACCTATAGAAGCACTCAGGGCAGACTAAGTATAAATTGTTGGTTGTTAATTGCTGATTGTTGAAAATTTTCAATCGGGCAGTATGAGCAACCTTAGTAACTGATAAAGCAACAATAGCCGGTGTAGCATAAAACAATTAACAATAAGCGATCAGCAATTAAATGATAGACATCGATAAATGGACGGAGATTTATAAAACGGTGAAGAAGCACAAGCTTCGCACTGCGCTCACAGCCTTTGGTGTGTTCTGGGGCATTTTTATGCTGGTGTTGTTGCTGGGTGCAGGCAAAGGCCTGGAAACCGGTATTATGACTGAATTTAACATTGCAAAAAATGCCGTTTTCTTCTGGACACAGCGCACCAGCGTACCTTATATGGGGCTGAAAGCAGGGCGCTTTATTAAAATGACAAACGACGATATTGCAGCCATCCGTGCCAATGTGCCTGAAGTAGCGGTAATAGCGCCCAGTAACCAGTTGCAGGGCGATTTTGCAGTAACTTATGGTACAAAAAGCTCCTCTTTTACTGTAAACGGCGAAACTCCCGAAGTACTGCAGGTAAAACCAACCAAGATTAAAACAGGCCGCTTTATTAACCAGAAAGATATTGACGAAAGGCGCAAAGTAGCTGTTGTGGGGCCACGCATACTGGAGCTACTGTTCGAGAAAGAGAAAAACCCGCTGGGCAGGTATATCAACATAAAAGGCAATCATTTTATGGTTGTGGGCACTTTTGAGCCCGTTGGCAAAGACGAAGATGTGGTACAGGACGCCCAGACCATTTACATACCCAACACCACACTGCAGCAGACTTTTAACCAGGTTAACCAGGTTGGCTTTTTTGCCATGACGCCAAAGCCAGGTATACCTGCCGAAGTAGTGGAACAGAAAGTGAAAACCCTACTTATGAAACGCCACGATGTAGCACCCACCGACCTGAAAGCGTTTGGGTCGGCCAACGTGGAAAAAGAATATCAGGATGTGCAGGGCATGTTTGCAGGTATAGCCGGTTTTAGCTGGCTGGTAAGTATAGGCACCATAATAGCCGGAATTATCGGAGTAGGTAATATTATGCTGATTGTAGTAAAAGAGCGGACAAAAGAGATTGGGGTTCGCAAAGCTTTGGGCGCTACGCCAATTTCTATCATCAGCCTCATTATCCAGGAATCTATTGTGATAACCGGCCTGGCGGGCTACATTGGCTTGCTGGCAGGTACAGGGCTGGTGGCATTAATAGAAAGCCTGATGATCAAATTTGAGGTAAAGGCCGGCTTTTTTGGCCCTCCGGAAGTTAACCTGGGTATTGCCATTACGGCTACCCTGCTGCTGGTTTTTGCAGGCGCACTGGCCGGGCTTATACCCGCCACAAAAGCTGCACGGGTTAACCCGGTGGTAGCACTGCAGGAAGAATAATTTTAGAAAAGCATCCATAACATTTAACAGATCATACCACTATGAAAAAGGTTTTTATCGGGCTGTTCATACTTGCTTTCCTGGCCGCGTCGGGTTGGTTGGGCATGTATTTTTACAAAAAGTCTAACACCGATCCGGTTGTATATAAAACCGAAGCACCCATTACCACCGATATCGTGAAGAAAACGGTAGCTACAGGCTCTATTGTGCCGCGCAAAGAGGTGCAGGTAAAATCGCAGGTGTCAGGCATTATTGAAGAGCTTTATGTGGAGGCCGGGCAGATAGTGAAGAAAGGCCAATTGCTGGCTAAGGTAAAAATTGTGCCCAATATCGTAAACGTGAACAACGCCGAAAGCGAATTACAGACTGCCCGCATTAATTTTGATGAAGCCAAACGTGAACTGGCCCGCTACGAGCAACTATACCAGCAAAAAGTAGTGCCGGAGCAGGAATACCGCAAGTATAAAGCAGAATATAACCTTAACCGCCAGGCCCTGCAGTCGGCAGAGAACAACCTGCAACTGGTGCGCGAGGGCGCCTCTAAGCGCAGTGGGCAGGCATCCAACTTAATTTACTCTACCATTGATGGCATGCTGCTGGATGTGCCGGTTAAAGCAGGTACTTCTATTATTGAGCGCAATAACTTTAACGAAGGCACCACCATTGCATCGGTGGCCGATATGCGCAGCCTGGTTTTTGAAGGCGAAATAGACGAATCGGAAGTAGGTAAGCTAAAAGAGAACATGGATCTGCTGCTAACTATCGGTGCTATAGAAGGACGCGTATTTAATGCCAAACTCGAGTACATTGCACCGAAAGGCACCGAAGTAGAAGGCTCTATAAAATTCCCGATCAGGGCTAAAGTGTTGCTGGATGAGAAGGACTTTATCAGGGCGGGCTACAGCGCAAACGCTGATATTGTGTTGGATAAGCGCGAAAAGGTACTGGCTATAAAGGAAAGTATGCTGAAGTTCGAAAAGAACAAGCCATACATAGAAGTTGAGAAAGCACCTCAGATTTTCGAGAAGCGAGAGATAAAAACCGGTATTTCGGATGGTATAAACATAGAAGTGGTTTCCGGATTGAAGAGCTCGGAGAAAGTAAAAGTGCCGGATGCTGTTGCTATTGCGCAAAACAGCTAACGCAAGTATAAGATCAGTATAACCTAAGAGAGCGGCCATCAGCCGCTCTCTTAGGTTATACCTATACCAGTTGTCTGGCAAATTATACTATTATAAAACAGGGGTTTGTGTAAAGCCAATAGCAGCTCACGGAATAGTAGCCTTAACAGTTAACAACCGTTTGCACGGAATAGTAGGAATAAGTAATTGATTTAACTTTTTAATCTTACTGCTTATGAAAACTTATACTTATGCGCAAAACAAGCTTATTCTGTTATGCCTTCTGATTTTGTGTGCCCTGGCATCCGGATGCGGTGAAGACGATGACTCAGATAATCAGATATTCAAGGACATTAATTTCAACAACATTGAATTGTTAGGAATAAACGAGCGCCCGCCTATTAACACTACCGGTTATGGTATTATGGATGTCAAATTCAACGACGATAACAATACACTGGATTATACTATTAGCTGGAGCCTTGGCAACCAGAACGATCGTACAACAGACATGCATTTTCATGGGCCTGCCAATGCCAATTCAAGCGCCCTGCGGGTAATCGATATCACTGGTTTTGATACAGATAATAGCGGCACAGTTACCGGCAGCACCCGCGAGCTGACCCAGCAGGAAGAAGATGACCTGAGAGCCGGTTTATGGTATGTAAACATCCATAGCACTACGCACCCCGATGGCGAACTCAGAGGCCAGCTTGTAGATTAAATTTCGCAACTACTTTAATCCGAAGCACTGAAAGTATGGTGCAGGCTATTTGTTTGTAAGAGTGTTTGCCTTCGCGTAATTTTACGCCTTTCGCATTAAACACAACATGGCACAGCACTTCAATACTCCGTCTGCAATCCAGATCGTAGATTTTAACCCGTTTTACGCAAAAGCTTTTTACGACCTAAACCACGAGTGGATCTCGAAATATTTTGTGATGGAGGATGCCGATAATAAATCGCTCTCAGACCCGCAGGGGTATATTATCAGCAAAGGCGGCCATATTCTGATTGCGCTTTTTAATGGGGAGCCCGTAGGTACCTGTGCCTTAATAAACGATGGCGATGGCGTGTATGAACTTGCTAAGATGGCGGTTGCTCCTAAAATGCAGGGTATGAAGATTGGAAAAATGCTGGGCGAAGCTGCCTTGGACCGCGCCAAACGCGCAGGTGCGCATAAAGTATACCTGGTATCTAACAGGCGCTTAGAAACTGCCCTTAACCTGTATCGCCGCCTGGGTTTTGTAGAAGTGCCTATGCCACCCAGCATTTACGAGCGAGCCGATATTAAAATGGAGCTGGCGCTCTAAAGTGGAAATTACAGATAATAGCTCTGTGGTTCTGGTTGCATGCAGGCCACGCCTTCGGTCATCCAGCAGTCTTTGTAGGGGCCGCGTTTCTGTTTGGTAAGTATAAAAAGGTAAGCTGCCTGTTGCCCGTCCTGCCCTTTAATTACCACCATCTGGTAAGCTGAGTTATCGGCTATAACCATCTTTCCGGGTTTGTAAGATTTAAAGTTGAGTATAGTACTGTAAGCCGGGTCGCGCACCATCATCCTGAAATGGTTAAGTGGCCCAAGCCGTACCCGGTTTGCAGGCGATGAGAAATTGAAAACGGTAATGATGCCGCTGTCGCTTTTATCGTTTTGCTGCAGGGCTTTTAATTGTATGTGAATTACCTCGCGTGGCGATAAGGTTTTGTCAGGGCGCAGGTAAGTCCATTTAGAAGTAGAAGCTGTTTCGGCAGATGGCGAAGTATAAACTGCATAATGATGCACATCGCGCGAGGGAGCTGCCGGAATATGTACCCACAGCACAGCTAACAAAATTACCCCTACACCAAGCAGGAGCTTATCGTACATCTGCTCAAGCCGCCTCATAACTTTATGTACTTTGTTTAGGTAGCTGTAGTTGCCTGAAAACAAGAATAAAAGCATGCTGTCCGGCGTGATGATCAACATACTTATTTGTGTTTTAGCGTATAGGCAAAATACCTGAGCTGCACCTGACCGATTTTATGAAAAACATTCTGGCCTATAACATACAGGAACTATACTTATGGCTATCACGACTACCGGTTATACTTTGGCTGGGCAAGCGTTTTCCGCGCCTGACGGCTTTTATACTTAACCGCTTTAACACCGCTACATTTGTAGGCCTGCCACTTACCATGCTGTTGCTTGTGTTCTGGGTTAATGCCTCTATGCTGTCTGAGCTTACCGAAGAGATTATAGAATCGCGGGGAGTAGTGGCTTTGGACCTGGATTTTACACAAATGCTGTATGAGGCCCGCTCCAGCCAGCTTAGCCTGGTGCTGTATGTTTTTTCTTATCTGGGTACACGCGAGGCTGTATTTGTAGTAGGCGCGCTGGCTACTTTTATACTCCTGTACCATAAAAAGTATGTGGCTATTCTTGTTTTCTGGTTGGTAATGAGCGGGGTTGGGCTATCGGTGCAGTATGGTAAAAAGTACATCAGCCGCAACCGCCCCTCAGAGGTAGGCTATTACCAGGAACACAACCATTCTTTTCCGAGCGGGCATGCCACCACCAGTATGGCACTTTATGGTTTGCTCACTTACTTTTTAGCACGTCATTACACCAAACAAAAACAGCGGCTGGCACTTATCTGGCTGGCTGGGTTTATCATACTTATAGTTGGTTTCAGCAGGATATACTTGGGAGTGCATTTCCTGACGGATGTGCTGGCGGGTTTCCTTTTGGGCGCGCTCTGGATTTTAGTGGGCGTTAGCCTGGTAGAGATGATGAATTACCATCGTAACATGCGGCAATCACAGTAAATGCAGCCTTTATGCGTGTTAAACGTAAAGCAGGGCATGAACCCGAAAACCTACCGCAGTATTTTCTGCACCACCCTTGTTATACTTCTGTTTTTGCTGAAGGCCCCTGTAGCCTCGGCTTATGGTGTGCTTACGCACCAGGCAGTAGTTGATGCCTCCTGGCAGACATCCTTACAGCCACTGCTTAAAAAACGCTTTCCGAAAGCCACTGAACAAGAACTGCGCAAAGCCCACGCCCATGCATATGGCGGCTCTATTATGCAGGATATGGGCTATTACCCCTTTGGTAGTGTTTTTTTTACTGACCTGGTACATTATGTGCGTAGCGGCGATTTTGTCGAAAACCTGATAAAGAATTCTCAGACCTTGGATGAATATGCTTTTGCCCTTGGTGCACTGGCGCATTATAACGCTGATATTTACGGCCATCAGTTGGGGACTAACAAAGCAGTGGCGCTGGTATACCCAAAGGCAAAGCAAGAGCATGGTGCTGTTGTAACGTATGCCGAAGACCCTGTTTCGCATGTAAAAACAGAGTTCGGGTTTGATGTATTGCAGGTTGCCCGCGGTAACTATGCAACCGAGAATTACCAGGATTTTATTGGCTTTGAGGTATCAAAGGAGGTGCTGGAAAAAGCTTTTCTGCAAACCTATGGCTTAGAGCTTGGGGAAGTTTTTGTGAGTTTGCCGCTTGCAATTGGCAGCTACCGTTATACTATCCGCAATATTTTTCCGGACCTTACCAAGGCAGCCTGGCAGGCCAAAAAAAGCGATATTCGCAAAGCACGGCCAAGTATAACCCGCCGCCAGTTTATGTACCGTATGAGCAAAGCCAGCTTCCATAAGAACTATGGCCAGGAGTACGAAAAGCCGAATCTGATCGCTCAGTTCTTGGCCTGGGTTATGCGCATTGCGCCTAAAGTTGGCCCACTGCGGCCGCTTGCCTTTAAGCCACCTACACCAGAAGCCGAAAAGCTGTTTATGGAAAGCTTTAACACCACCCTGCTCAACTATAATGCGATGCTGCAGAAAATGCTACAACATAATGAGTTACAGCTACGCAACATGCAGCTTGATACAGGAAAGCCAACGCGCGCCGGCGACTATAAGCTGACCGATAAAACCTATTCTGAATTACTGGTAAAACTGGAGAAAAACGAATTCAAGCAAATGCCAACAGATCTGCAGCAAAATATTCTGCTCTTTTACAGGAACACAAAAGCCCCCAATGCCGCAAAACAGGATAATGAAGAATGGCAGCAAACTATTGCAGCTTTAGAAAAATTAAAAGCGATAAATCTGTAATTGTACTTAGAAAATCATTGCATTTAAAAAAGGCGTTTAATTATTTAGGTTTTGATAATCAGTTGTTTGTGTGAATGTAATAGGACCTGGATTGTAATATGATTTTTGTAAGAGATGTTTGTGAATAAGCGGAAATAAAGAAATAAACGAAACTATATACAGCATTTCGCGATAAAATAAGTCTGATGCTTCTGAAGCGAAAGGTAAAATACCCGGGCAGATATAAGTGAAGCATCTATTTAATTCAGACTTAATAATTTACATTACTATGGAAAACAAGGAGAATAGAACAACTCAGTCAAGTGTTAACCAGACACCACAAAGCAGAACACAAAGCAATACTTCAACTTCAGGCATCAGCAGCCAGTCGCAGTCTGGTACTTCCGGAATTGCCGGCCTGAATAATATTACAGATAAGCTACAGCAGTTTAGCAACACTACTTTAAATAAAGTAAGCTCGCTGAGCACTACACAAAAAGTTGTAGGCGGTAGCTTATTAGCGCTTGGTGCTGGCTGGGTAGCCATGAATTCTATGAAAAAAGGCAAAAACAAAACTGCTTCTAATAAGAACCAGAACAGAAGCTAAGTGTAGTTTCTTGTATTAAAGTATAAAGCCGGGCATTATTTGTCCGGCTTTTCTTATTTAGCGGAAGTATAAAATTATACCTGATGTACTTTCAGGTCAGGCTTTTTCAGCACACTAGAATTAGCAGCGGGCTTTATACTTTAGCAATGTCTCTTAAACGTTATTTATACTTGTAATTCAATTTATACTTCGCTTTGCCGCTTAAAACATCGATACAAAACTCAATGGAAAAGAAAGTTATACTTCAGTTTAACCCGGAACGCAGTTTAAACGCCGCAGATAAACACGTGCGCGATGGCCTGTCTACCGTGTTGCGCACCGGCGATAACCTGTGGCTGAGCTGCGACGAGCGCACCACTATAGAGCGCCTTACCCTTACCTCTGAAAATACTTTTGCCGATCATCATACTTTCTGCCTGACCGATTACCTGGAGCTGCCCGATAAGAATAAAAGCGAAATAGATATAGAAGGTATGGGCCTGTCTGAAAATTACCTTTGGATAATTGGTTCGCACAGCCTGAAGCGTAAAAAGCCACGCAAACACGATTCGCACCCGGATCAGATGAAACGTCTGGCAAAAATTAAAACCGATCCTAACCGTTACCTGCTCGCCCGCATTCCGGTACTACACGACAAAGAAACGGGACTTTACAAGCTGTGCAAAGAGTGCCCGGACCCTGATAACCCTGCTCATACGTTGCATGCTGCCCGCCTGCAAGGAGGTAAAGAAAGCAGTTTACTAACCGATGTTTTAAAGCATGATGAGCATCTTGGTCCTTTTCTGAGCATTCCGGGAAAAGACAATGGATTTGATATTGAAGGCTTGGCCATAAGCGGGAAGCGTATTTTTATTGGCTTGCGCGGGCCGGTTTTAAGAGGCTGGGCAATTGTGCTGGAAATTGAGGTAGAAGAGGATGAAAAAGGCTTTCTGAAGCTAAAACAACTCACAAAAAAGCGCCCGTACAAAAAGCACTTTCTGCAACTGAAAGGTAAAGGCATACGCGAATTACGCATACTCGGAGATGATATGTATATTCTGGCTGGCCCCACCATGGACCTAGATGGCGTTATTGCTATTTACCGCTGGCGCAATGCCATGCAGGAGCAAAACCAGGAAGTGATGGTGCATAACGATGAACTGGAGCGCTTATACGAAGTACCGCATGGCCACGGAAAGGAATCTGGTAAAGACAAAGCAGAAGGCTTAGCCATTTTTGATGAAAACAGTTTGCTGGTTGTATTTGACAGCCCTACAGATGCACGAAAGCAAGGCGAGGACAACGTAATAGCAGACCTTTTTCCGATTACCTGATACGCTTATACTTTAGCAAACTATAAACTGCCTTTGCGCCGTATACACACCACATACTATAACCTGAAAACTATGAAAGCAACAAATGCACTGACAGCCGGCCTGGCAGGAGCCTGTATTGTAACAGCCATGCACGAAACCCTGCGCCGCGTAGTACCTGATGCCCCTCGTATGGATTTACTGGGGATGCGTGCCATAGCCAAATTAATGCGTAAAGCTGGTGAAGAGCCACCCCAGGACGATGAACTGCATAACTGGGCCTTAGGCGGCGACATAGTATCGAATGCGTTATACTATAGCTTAGTAGGCACAGATAAAAATGCCTGGCTGCGTGGCGCTTTTTTAGGAGCCGTTGCCGGAATTGGAGGCGTTGTGTTACCCGGCCCTTTAGGTTTAGGCGAAGCACCAAGTAACCGTACTCCGCAAACCAAAGCCATGACTATAGGTTTATACTTCCTGGGTGGGTTGGCCGCAGCTGCAGTAGCCCGCATGCTAAAGAAGAAGTAATCCAAGTATAAGTTTTGTACCTGCAGCCATTTGTTTAAACTATTGGGTGGCGCAGGTGCAAAGCACTTCGCGGGTGGGTATGGCTACTTTATAGTCTGGCAAAGATGGCTCTTTCATATATATTACCTGCAGGTCTTTAATAGCTTGCTTCGGGTGTGCTTCGTTCCAGCGGCGCATGAGATAGTTGCAGTAATAAGGCCGCATGTAAGCATTGTGCACAAACAGGTAATTTTCAGAGTATTTCCGCCACCTGTCATTTTTAAACAGCGCTACCACTGAAGCTGGTTTTGTGTAGTCTGCCGCTTTGCCTTGCTGGTTCAGGTCTATTGCTGCTCCGTTAGTAGTTCTTCCTTCTAGTACATACCAGCCATCATCTTTAAAAACTACGGGCGCAAACATGCCCCAGTACTGGTCTATGCGTAGCAGGTGTCCAACCCAGCGGGCGTTATCTGCCAGGCGCGGTACTTTCAAACCTGTGTCGCTCAGGTTCCACCAGATACAGTATAACAACAAGGCTGAAACTGCAACCTCGCGCACTACTTTTTGCCAGCTTAAAGATAATGCAGGGCTATGCAGTTTGAACTTCACCTGTATAGAAGCCGGGCTTTTAAAGCCATTGAAAATGCGTTTGAACTGACCCGTAAACGGCCGCCGGAAAGAAGCCAGGAAACGGCGCTCGGCCCAGTCCATGGCGGCAGGTGGCAGCAGCCCAACTATAGAAGCAATGTTTATAAGGTAAAAAAGCCCCACAAATAACGTCAGGCTAATGCCGATGTGGAAGCCAAGTAATACACCTGCCACTACAAGCCGGAATACGCTGTTGTAAAATGGAATCAGCAGCAGGAAAGGGAGCAGCAGCTCTGTATAAAAAGTAGTTAAAGTAAGAAAGCGCAACAGCTCCGGGTAGGGGTAAATAAGTTTGCCTCCCGGCATCAGTATCTGGTCTAAGCTTAGTGCATAGTATAAGGCAGTGCCTTCGGTGCTCCACTCCGGCGAGTGCTTTAAAAGTGCAGTGGCAAAGTATACCAGGAAAATCTGCATGATATACGCTACCGTGGCAGCACTGAAGTAGGTAGTAGTTTGGGGTATCGAAGAAGGTTTTATTTTGGCAGCATCATAGGAATAGAATTTGCCCCACGGCAGAAAAATGGCCCAGAACAAAAGCATGCGCAGCAGGTCATCGCCTCCCTGCGATATAAGCGTATTACGGTTTTGCAACGATAGCAGCAGCAGCCAGCTGGCTACAGTAACAAAGCGGGTCTGGTAACCTACCAGCAAACAGACAGCAAGAACTGCCTGCACTACAAACAGCATTGCCTCAAACTGCCATAATCCGCTCAGGGTATGAAACGAAAAGTGATACGGGTTCCAGGCATATTGGAAGAGCACATGCAAAGGCAACACGCCCATGTTTGAATAATGTGCTTCCAGATCAGTTGCCCGAATAGCCAGATCGGTAAGTATGATGCCAGCTACCCAGATGCGCATAACAGCCAGCGCCCGCAGGTCTACTGTAAAAACGTCACGAAGATAGCGCTCCAGGTAAGTCATGGTATAGATTGTTGCTGTTATCTGAAGTATAAAACAAAAAGGCAAAAACCTGTTGGTGCTTGCCTTTTTGTGTGGTGTATGTTACGTGCTTTACGTTATCTGCCGGAAGTTGTAGTGCCCGATGTGGTTGTTCCTGTAGTTGTTCCGGTTGTGGTGCCAGAAGTAGTGCCACTTGTGGTTCCAGAAGTAGTACCAGTTGTCGTGCCAGTAGTGGTTGTACCGGTTGTGGTTCCTGAGGTAGTTCCCATTGTTGTTGTTCCGGTAGTAGTGCCGGTAGTTGTAGTACCGGTTGTGGTTCCTGTGGTAGTACCGCTGGTTGTGCCCATTGTAGTGGTTCCGGTTGTTGTACCTGTTGTAGTGCCAGTTGTAGTTCCCATTGTTGTTGTTCCGGTAGTGGTACCCATAGTATCACCTTCGGTTGTAGTATCCGGTGTGTCGCTTTCCGTGCCGGTGGTGCTGTTAGAAGAGCATGCCGACATGATCGAGGCTGCGAAAAAAGTTGATGCCAATAAAGTTACATAAGTTCGTTTCATAGTTTTTGAATAATTAAACAGTAATTGATTTAAACTCCAGTATCTCTTTTACGGCACATTCAAAAAATAGATGAAAAGTTTAGTGCAAGTAGTCTAAACAAATTCATACCCAGAGGATTTTTATTAGCATATTTTAAGATTTGTATTGCTTTGATAACCATATTTTTAAGCGGATTATGTTGTGTAGGTTTTTGTGTTTAAAGACGTTGGCTGGAGAGCGATGGAGTGGTTTAAGTCCTATTGCAGGCGCCGCCGGGCTATCTGAAAGTATGTTTGGCAGGTAGTGTTGCCCGCTAAAAAGAACATCCTTAAACTATAGCTTTCCATGTGGTTTGCGCTAGTTTAAGGATGTTGATAATGGCTGGTGCAGTTATTTATCTTGCCAGCACCACCTTGCTGTTAACAGTTGCTGAGCCTGTAATAACCCTGCCAAAGTAAATGCCATTTGGTAAGGCTCGCGTATCTGCTTCAAAAGTATAGTGCTGCCCTTTCACAACCTTGCCACTGTACACCTGCCGAACAACCGCCCCGGTGTTGTTATAAAGTATAAACTGAGCAGTACCCGATTCTTTTGCTAAATAATCTATATGCAGCTTGTCCTGGAATGGGTTAGGGTATAGCAAAAGCGATTTTTCTTCAGGGGTTTGCAGGCCAGTGATAGCGGCGTTGGAAGTAGCTGTTTGCTCATAAGGAGAAATTCTGTTCCCGCCAATAGGTCTTTCCAGGGTTCCGTTTGGCATTCGCCAGCCTACAGCTACATGGTCGCCGCCGGTTGCTTCCTTGTGCAGCACTTCGATGTAGTAGCGCTTGTTTGCCTCCAGGGCCACCAAACCCGACTGCTGCTCGGGGTATTTGGTCCATTCGCGGCTGAGCGTGGAGCCTGTAAAAGCAATGATGCGGCGCTTGTTGGCCGGGCTGGCATCGGTGCTGATCCATACTTCCACGGTATTATCGCCGGCAGCCCAGAAAGTATAATTGCCTGTGGCCGGGGCACATAAATACCCCCGCATGCGGCTGCCATAGTTATCGCCCACGTGCAGCGGCGAGGCCAGTGAGGTCAGTTCCAGGGTGCTGTTTGGCGCAGAATTAACCGGGATAGACGATATGCTGGAGCCTGAAATACCCGTCCATATTTCGCGTACGATGGTGCCGGAGGCTGTGCAATTGTCTGTTGGTGGTGGCGTGCTGCCTGCATTCCATACTTCTATACCTGATAAGTTGGCCGTGCCACCTGAAGTAGTTACGTTAATGCTGCCATTGCTTATAGTTGTAGTCCAGGGGCCTAGTTTTTTCCAGGTGCCGGCCGCGCCACTGTTGTAATTACTTTGTACCACACTGCCGTTTAAAGAGACGCTGAAAGTCTGTGCATTATTATCTTCCCATACATACAGGTATACATTGTAAGTGCCGTTTGGTACCGAGGTAAGTGTAACGCGGGCGCTGGAACTATAAATGCTGGAACGGATCATGGTAGCACGGTTTGCATCGGTAGTTGGGTTAAGCGTTACGGCCTGGTTACTGAATGAATTACCATTGAAAGTATAATTTGCTGATGTGCTGCCTCCCCAGGAATTATTATCAATGGTGATGGCGCTGCCATTCAGGTTAATAGCCCTGTAGAAAGTGCCGGGCGTAGTAGTGCCGGTTTGTACAGTTACACCAATGGTTGCAGAAGTGGTGGTAGCGCCAGAGTTGTCGGTGGCACGGGCTGTAAGGCTTACATTTCCGGAAGTACCCGGCGTCCAGGAGATGCTGTAAGGGCTGGTAACATCTTCGCCTAATTTGCTGCCGTTGGCAAAAAACTCCACCTTGCTTACAGTGCCATCCGGGTCAGAGGCTGTAGCGCTTATAGTAGTGGCCGAGCCTTGCGTGAGCGTGGCCCCTGCAGTTGGTGCCGTTATACTTACGGTTGGCGCTTTGTTCGTAGTTCCGGATTCAACTTTCCATACTTCTATACCGGATAAATTGGCCATACCTCCAGTTGTAGTTACGCTAATACTACCTCCCGTGCCCACGGTTGTATTCCATGGGCCAAGCTTTTTCCAGGTTCCTGCCGAGCCGCTGTTATAGTTGTCCAGTACCTGCTGCCCGTTTAGCGCTATACTATAGGTTTCGGGGTTGTTATCCTCCCATACATACAAGTATACCTGGTACTGCGCCTGTGGCACGGCTGTTAACGTAACGCGTGCAGAGCGGCTGTAGATGAACGAGCGAATCATGGCTGTCCGGTCTGCATCGGTGGTTGGGGTAAGCGTGGTGGTGGTATTTACAGCACTGGAGCCGCTGAAAGTATAATTAGTAGCAGCCTTGCCTCCCCATTGTTTGCCGTCAAGTAAAACCGGGTCGCCGTTCAGGTTTATGGCTCTGTAAAATGAGGTTGAGGAAGCAGCGCAATCTGGGTAAACATCGACATACGATGTGTTGGCAAGCCCAAGCGCATCTGTAACTGTCAGGTGTATGCGTGCCCAATACGTTTCGCCATCGTTGCAATCTCCTTCCGGGGCAACAGTAACGGTAGTTTCCCTGGCATAAACAGGCTCTTCGGGATGTGTGTGCGTGTTATGGTGCATCACTACCTGCCATTTATACTCAAGTTCCGAATCGGCGTGTTCCTTGTCGGTAACGGTTGCTTTCAGGCCAATGGTAGTATTGCCTGCTGTAGAGTATCTGAAATCGGCAGAAGGGCTGGTTATGTTAATGGACGGCGGTGTGTTGTTTACATAAATGGGCAACGTTGTAGTACCGGTCGCGCCTTTGTTATCTTTTACTGTCAGTTTTACATCGTAACGTTTGGGTACTCCTGTTGTGCCTGCAAAAGTATGGGATGGGTTGGCCGCCGTGCTTGCGGTGGAGCCATCTCCAAAATTCCAGCTATAGGTAATGGCGCCTCCTTCGGGGTCTTTAGAGCCGCTACTTGAAAAAGTAACTGCCAGTGGCGACGGACCATAAGTTTTATTAGATGATGCTACTGCAACCGGAGGCTGGTTTCCGCCATAAGTTATGCGCCTGATCTGCGCTGCGTAGTTTATGTAATACAGGCTGCCATCAGTAGGGTGCATCTCAAAGTGCACTACAATGGCATCGTTGTTTATAAAGTTTCGCACCTCCTTCATTTTATGATTGCTGTCCAGCACAAAGTTCTTTATCCAGCCCTGGCCGTAATCGCCATGGAAATACGTGTTCTGATAAGCAGCCGGGAACATAGTACCGGTATACCAGACGCCGCCTGTAGAAGAATTACCCCGGAAAGGTGTGCCTGTTACTCCCGATTCAGGTGTGCCAATGGTAGCAACTGTGGCTGTTGTACCCGAATAAGTGCCCACGCGCGCAATGCCGCCGTCTGCATCCTGCCAGTCAATAGTGGGGCGCACATGCACAAAGGTAGGGATGCTGGAAGGTATGGTTTGCGACGTATTGCAGGGGTTTTGTAGGGTTGGGTTGGTTACGAGGGTAGCTTGTCTTATTAGGTCTGTAAAGTAGAAATATTGCTGAGTACAGCCTCCTGAGTTATAAAGTGGGTTGGGCGCATCGCGGTTTGCAATCTTTTTAGTGCTGTAAAGAGTCTGCGCTTCCATGCCTTCAAAAACGGGCCAGCCAAAGTTCATTCTGGGGCCGGTAATTACATCGAGCTCTTCCCATGTATTCCATCCCACGTCGCCAATATAGATAGTGCCGGGGCGGCCATCGGCAGGGTTGGTGCTGCCTGTTCCTGGTTTAACTGAAAACCGGAAACCGTTTCTGAAACCAAGCGCCCATACTCTCGATTTGGGAGCCCGTGGGTTGTTGGCATCGTAATACGGATTGCTGGGCACGCCATTGCCCGTTGCGGGGTCAAGGCGCAGAAGTTTGCCGTTCAGGCAGTCTACGAGTTGTGCCCGGTAAGCTCCCACATTTTCCTTGGGCTTAAGTATGCCATCGTTTAATGCCTGCTGGTAATAACTGATGCTCAGGCTGCCCACGTCTGTTGAGGAGTTTACGGCACCATCGCCGGTAGATACGAGCAGCGTGCCATCTGAGGCAAAGGCAAGCGTACCCACACCATGGCCACCGGCTGTAATGGCCACACCGGTAGAAGGGCTTTCGCCAAGCAAAATTTTACGACTAGCAGGGTCTACGCTTGTAAAGTTGTCGCCGGATCGGGCTGTGTAGCGGGTAAGTCGGCCTATGGTAGCTGCAAAATATTCATCTGTGGTTGCGCTGTAGCTACTCTTTCCAAAGTTCATTAAATGGTGCCTGTCTACGATGTATAGCAAGTATAAATAGCCGTTCTGCTCAAAGTTAGGGTGCAACGCAAAGCCTACCAAGCCATGGTCTTTCCAGTCGCCCACCTCGGGGCTAATATCGAGCAGAAGTTTTTTAGTGCCGTTTTCAACGATCCATACTTTGCCTGCTTTTTCCCATACATACATGCGTTTGCCATCTTTAGAGAAAGTCAGGCCAACGGCTGCGTTCCAGTCAGAACCTACCTGCTGGTCAGAGAATCCGGCAGGCGGCTGGGCATACACCAGCGGCGAAAAAAGTAAACAGCTTAACCAGAATAGAAGCAAGTATAAAGTATAAGCTTTAGGTAATATAACGTAGTGGCTTCTTCCGGAATGGCATGCAGGTGAAGAAGGGTGGGCGTTGTATTGTTCTATTAAAGTATAGACAGATGATTCTCCAAAATGTCGCGCGTAAAAGTTTGTTTTCATATAACTCCGTTTCTAGTTGAGGATTGAATTGAGAAGGGATTTATATAAATACAATTTTATAAGTAGCTTTGTTCTGTATTGTGTTATATAATTAGTAAAAATAATTATAATTTAGGATAAAGAAATTATATGAATTGGTAGACGGAGGTTTTTTAAGGGTGAATGAATATTAACTGCTCAGGTGCTAAACTTACTTTGGGCCGAAGTATAAGTATAATCCTGTTTGGCGCGCTCTAGCTCTTCCAAAATATCCTCCCGTTGCTGTTTAAGGCTGTTTAGGAGGTGTTGGCGTTTAAAAAATAGCTGCAAATAGCTAAGCCGGCCTTTGGTATGATGAAGTGTATTCCAGTATTGTAAGGTGAAATATCCGGTTACAGGCAGGCTGACCAAGTATAGTACCAACCCGACTGCCGAATGGGTAAAATGCCAGAAAACCATAGCCTGAGCTGTGTAAAATAAAGGGAAAGAGAAAATGCCCACACTCAGCATGATTGGTGCCCGGAACTCTGCTTCTTCGGTAAGGCGGTCAGCAACTTTAGAAGGTATTATGTACGGAATGTAGTTATTAAGCAGGCCATACAAGTAAACAGGAAAGCCGATCAGCAAGTATAAAATAGCTCCTATACTTTGCAACAACAGTTGCCGGTTACCCTTGCCAAGTATAGCATCGTGCAAGTGCAGGCGTTTTAGTTGTACCATGTATTCATTGAGCTTCACTTTAATCGTGTTTATCCGCTCTGGTTGTGTCTGGTTAAAATAGTGCAGGCTTTTAATAATCGCTTTGGTCATCAGAAAATCCAGTTCGTGCTTTTGCGTGGCGTTGGAAATTTCGGGGGAGAGTTTTTGCCTGTAAACCGTGCTGATCTGCTGGGCAAGTTCGTCTTCTTCCTGTGTATCAGTTGTTATGATCAGTTTTTCGAGGCGCAGGCGAATTTCGTCGGTCAGGCTGTAAACTAGGGTAGTGGCATCCTGGCTGTAGGCTTGCCTGAAATCTTTTACCTCTATTAATTTACCAATGTTTACAAATACGTTGCTTCTGAAGCGTGTGGGAGCAGAGTAGTTAAGCCCGATAGGTAAGATTTTAACATCTGGTGCCGGAGTAGTATGCGTAGCGCCAAGTGCCATGCGGGCCGCACCTGTTTTTATCTTGCGCAGCCTGCGCTCGTTAAAGCTGTTGCCCTCCGGAAATATTAAAAGTGTTTTGCCTTCCTGTAACGCTTTGTAAGTTGCCTCAAAAGCTTCGTCGTTGTTTATGGTAGTTTGCTCTGCTGTTGCATCTTCGCGGCGGTTAATCGGGATCAGGTTCATGCGGCGCAGCAGCCACTTTTTAAAAGGCGAACTGAACACCGTGCTTTTAGCTATAAAGTATACCGGCTGCCGGAATAGCGACGCAATTACAACCGGATCCATAAAGGTGTTGGGGTGGTTGGCTACAATCAGTAGCGGCCCCTGCTGTGGCAGATTAGATCGGTTACGTACATCAAACTTCCGGAAAAACACCCAGAGCCCCACACGGAAAATGAGTTTCAGTACAAAGTATAGCATAAGGCAAGATAGGTATTATACCCATAGTTTTGCAAGCTGCCTAGCACCCAGAAACAAAATGGCAGAGGCAGTAACAAACAAAGTATACTATACCCGGCGATGATGTTGGTTATTAAGCTGTGATCCAGTTATAGGCCGAGGTAAGGTCCTCAAAAGAGCGGCTCTCAAAAGGGAACGGGTGGCCGTTGTTTTGGTATAACTGTTGGAACTGGCTTTCGGCAACTGGGTCAAATGATCTGATTATTGCCAGTCGCTCCAGCGGAAGATTAATAAAAGCATTTATGAAGTGTGTTTGCATCCACTCCATATCTTCGGCAGTTAACGCCTGCTGCAGCCGCCTGTCGGTAACGGCCAGGCGCAGGTTCAGGTCTTTGCAGATGCGCAGGTATTGTATAAGCGACTGCCTGTACTGGAGGCTGCTGCACTTGCCATGCCATTGCGACATCAAAACGCCTGTGGTGGCATAATACTCCACATAAAAATAGTCGGTGTACAGGTATACCATGGCTTTACAGGATTACGATGGCCCTAGTAATGTTAAGCATTTTAACTTGAGAATCAAAGCGTTTTGTTATATTTTAAGTTAAAATAATATAGATTTAACATTGGCAATTGTACAACTATACTTTGCTGTAAAATAAATCTGCCGCACTAATAGATTAGTGCGGCAGATTTATTTTTTACCAGAGGCAGGTACCTATTTAGTGCGCAGGTTATTGGCATTGCTGCCATCCAGCTCGCGGGTATCTTTTTCGTCTTTGGCGGCCACGTTTCCGCCTTCTTCTTTTCCTTCAGGTTCAGCTTCCAGTATATCTTCCGTTTTAGCAGTTTTTATTTCTACTTCCTCTTTCTTCACACCTTCCAGCGGCTCTGGGTTTTCATCTGGCAGGCGCTTGCTTTCATCAGCGTTGGTTATGATATCGTCTTCTTTCGGTGTGCTCATCAGTTTATACTTTAAATTATTTACCCCTGTTTATACGTGCCAGTAAGCTAAAAATGATTTGTAAATCTATACTTCAAGACTATCGTGAACGCCTGAATACTAGCTGCTACAGTAAAAAATAATTTAAAAATCGGTGCTGTATGCATTTTCCTTTTGCCAGCACCAACATTTTGCGCTAACTTTGGGCAATTTATACTTACCATACCATGCCTAGAGACACCAGCATTAAATCAGTTCTGATTATAGGTTCCGGACCTATCGTTATCGGCCAGGCCTGCGAATTTGACTATTCCGGCTCTCAAGCCTCCCGTTCGCTTCGTGAAGAAGGAATTGAGGTAACGCTTATTAACTCCAACCCGGCTACTATCATGACGGATAGTATAACGGCGGATAACGTTTACCTGAAGCCACTGGAGAAGAAGTATATTGTTGAGATTCTGGAAAAGCATAAAATAGATGCTGTACTGCCAACTATGGGTGGCCAGACAGCTCTTAACTTAGCTATTGAGTGCGAAAAAGCGGGTATCTGGAAAAAATACGGTGTCAGGATAATTGGTGTTGATATCAAAGCCATCGAGACTACTGAAGACCGCGAATTGTTCCGACTGAAAATGCTGGAGCTCGATGTTAATGTGTGTAAAGGGAAAACGGCCACCTCTTTCCTCGAGGGTAAAGAAATTGCCCAGGAGATCGGGTTCCCGCTTGTAATTCGCCCTTCGTTTACGCTGGGTGGTACAGGTGGTGGTTTTGTGAACACGCCTGCAGAATTTGATGCTGCGCTTACCCGTGGTTTGCACGCTTCGCCAACACACGAAGTGCTGGTAGAGCAAAGTATACTTGGCTGGAAAGAGTATGAGCTGGAGTTGCTGCGCGATAACGTTGGCAATATCATTATCATCTGCTCTATCGAGAACTTCGACCCGATGGGCATCCATACCGGCGACTCTATTACTGTTGCGCCTGCCATGACGCTGCCAGATACGGTTTACCAGAAAATGCGCGACCTGGCCATCAAAATGATGAACGGCATCGGGCAGTTTGCAGGTGGCTGTAACGTACAGTTTTCTGTTAACCCGAACGACGATACCATTATCGCGATCGAGATCAACCCACGCGTTTCCCGTTCATCGGCACTGGCATCTAAAGCTACCGGTTATCCTATTGCCAAAATTGCGGCTAAACTTGCTATTGGCTATAACCTGGATGAGCTGAAAAACGCCATCACTAAAACTACATCGGCATACTTTGAGCCGGCCCTGGACTACGTAATCGTAAAAATACCGCGCTGGAACTTCGATAAATTCCCGGGAGCTGACCGCAGACTTGGCCTGCAAATGAAATCGGTGGGTGAGGTGATGGGCATTGGCCGTACTTTCCAGGAGGCATTGCAGAAAGCCTGCCAGAGCTTAGAGATTAAGCGCAATGGCCTGGGCGCTGACGGAAAAGAAAAATCAGACTATAACTTCCTGATCGATAGCCTGCAAAACCCAAGCTGGAACCGCCTGTTCAGTGTAAAAGATGCGATGCGCATTGGTATTCCTACCAACACCATCCAGAAGCTGACCAAGATAGACCCATGGTTCCTGGCGCAGATTGAAGAGCTGGATATGATGGAGAAGGAAATAGAAAAATACCGTCTCGATACCATTCCGGCCGAGCTGCTGCGCGAAGCCAAAGTAAAAGGCTACGCCGACCGCCAGATTGCACACCTGCTGCGTTGCAAAGAAAGCGAAGTACACGCTGTACGCATGGAGCTGGGTATTAAGCGCGTGTTTAAAATGGTAGATACTTGCGCCGCTGAATTCGAAGCCAAGACCCCATACTACTACAGTACCTTCGATGGCGAGAACGAAAGTATAGTTTCTGACAAGAAGAAAATTGTGGTGCTAGGTTCAGGCCCGAACCGCATTGGCCAGGGTATTGAATTCGACTATAGCTGCGTGCATGGCGTGTTGGCTGCAAAAGAGTGCGGCTACGAAACCATCATGATCAACTGTAACCCTGAAACCGTAAGTACCGACTTTGATATTGCCGATAAGTTATACTTTGAGCCGGTATTCTGGGAGCATATTTACGACATTATACTGCACGAAAAACCGGAAGGCGTAATTGTGCAGCTGGGCGGGCAAACTGCCTTGAAACTGGCCGAGAAACTGGACCGTTATGGCATAAAAGTAATGGGCACAAGCTACAAAGCGCTTGACCTTGCCGAAGACCGTGGTTCTTTCTCAGCCTTGCTCCGCGACCTGAACATTCCATACCCTCCGTTTGCCGTAATCGAAACAGCTGAGGAAGCACTGGAACTATGCCGCGAGCTGAAATTCCCGCTGCTGGTGCGCCCAAGCTACGTACTGGGTGGGCAAAACATGAAAATCGTTATAAACGAGAAAGAGCTGGAAGCACACGTAATCGATTTGCTGAAAGACCACCCGGGTAACAAAGTCCTGCTAGACCACTTCCTGGACCATGCTATTGAGGCTGAGGCTGATGCGATCTGCGACGGTGAAGACGTTTACATCTGTGGTATAATGGAGCACATTGAGCCGGCTGGTATCCACTCCGGCGACTCGTATGCAGTGCTTCCTCCGTTTGACCTGAGCGAAAACGTAATGCGCCAGATAGAGGAGCATACCAAAAAGATTGCCGTTGCCCTGAATACGGTTGGTGTGATTAACATCCAGTTCGCGATCAAGAATGAAGTGGTTTATATTATCGAGGCCAACCCGCGTGCTTCGCGTACTTTCCCGTTCATTGCCAAAGCATACCGCGAGCCATACATCAACTATGCAACCAAGATCATGCTGGGCGCGAAGAAAGTGAAAGACTTCGACTTTAGCCCATACAAGCATGGTTATGCTATTAAGGTGCCTGTTTTCTCCTACAATAAATTCCCGGAGGTGAACAAAGAACTCGGTCCGGAAATGAAGTCGACGGGTGAGGCTATTTACTTTATTGATGATCTGGATGACGATTATTTCACCAAAGTATACTCGGAGCGAAATTTATACCTGAGTAAATAAACTTACCGAAACCCCTCCTGCAAACAGGAGGGGTTTTTTTATGCACTTTATAGTTGGCAGCACGGCACGAACTTTGCGTATAGATGCTTCGGCACGTTTTGCCTTCTTGCAGTTTCTTAATTCTCGTTAGCTTTGTAGGTTTCAATTTTACACTGGTATACTATGCGCTCATATTTTACATTTTTTCGAAGCAGCTTTGTTCTGTTGCTGATAGGTTTGGCGGCAGGCTGTACGGCGCCGCGTGCAGTTATAAATTCTGGTAAGGTAACAGCGCCGGGCAAATTTAAGGCAGGGGTTAACTTTGGCGGCAACCTGGCCACAGAGCCCATTGCCCAGTTAGACGATATTACCAAAGCTGCTGTAGATGCGTTATCAAAAAAAGACTCAGTGTACTACGACGAGCAGATAGACGCTGCTACAAAAGGATTGCTGGCATACGCACTGGACCCAGTAGGCCCGACCTTCGATTTTTACCTGCGTTATGGTTTGATGGAGCGCATAGATGTTGGTTATAAGTATGCGTCTGGTGTTCATGTTTTCGATACGCAGTTTCAGTTCCTGGGCCCAACCGGAACGCCTGAAAACCCGGGCCAGGGCGACTGGTACGGAAGTATAGGGTTGCAGTATGCTGGCCAAAGCTCAGGTATAGTGGATAAGCTCTTTCTGGATAAGTTACAGCCGCTGTTGCAGTTTACAGCTAAGCGCCGCGATGTAACCATACCACTTATTTTTAGCCGCTCTATTGGCGTAGAAGAGGAGAACGGAAGCATTGCTTTTGGTGCTGTGTTTAACCATACAACTATAAAGTATGGCTTTGAGCCCGGCAGGTTATTTAAAAAGTATGGCGACGAAATAGTGGAGGTAGAATCGGTGATGGCTAAAAATACCTTTCCTTCTTTTGGATTGTTCGTGAATGCGAAGTTCGGCTTTAAGTATATCTACATTTTGCCTGCGCTTACCATGTACTACCAGGATTATGGCAAGTATGAGCTGCTCGACAACAAAGCCTACAGCTTCTCAGGTATGACATTTATACCATCTATAGGCTTACAAGCCAACTTTGGCGGCGGAAGAGCAAGGCGATAGTTTAGTTTATGTATTTGATTCAGGATCTCCGCTCCTACGAGTCGAAGATCCCGGACTTGTTCCGGGGCGTCTTGCTACGAAGCAATGGTATTGGCAAAGATGCTCCGAGGACCTTCGGACGCTCGGAGGTCTTTTGAGTAAAGGCTATAGTTTTCGTAATCCAGCCACCCCAACCCCTCCTTGTCTAAGGCGGGGAGTTTATACAGGCTTTGCTATAGTTTGAAGTATAGTTTCATAGTTAGCGTTAAACATCCCCCTTTACCCCCTTCAAGGGCACTTTCTGCCTTCGCTTTAGTTTACTTAATAGTTCTATAGTTTCAGACCTGTCCTACAACTGGTTCTAGTTCCATAGCTGCCAGCGAAGAAGTGTCACTCCCAGTCCTTGGGTTGAGCGCCTTGTGAGATCCGGTGCCCGTTTAGGGCAGCCGCAGCGTAGCGAAGGCAGGAGGGAACACAGCGCGATGCCAAAGGACGAGGCCGCCCGGCCTGAGGGCACCAAAGTATAAATGAAACGATAGGTAAGTAAAGCTCCCAGGATGGAAGCACAATTGAAAGTATTGCCTACTAACCAATTACTAAACCCCCAACTATAAACCTATACCAGCTACTTTTACCATCATTACAAATAACAATAAGTACATATCAAACCGGAACTATACTTTTCTGCAAACACTTTATAAACTATAGCCTTATCTTTGCAGTAGAAACAAGCTCCGCCTAAATGGCAGATAACAAAATTCTGGCAAGGGAGTTGTATACTTAGAAACAGACATTTTAGCCGGCTTATAAACAAAGCTATACTTTAGAACCAAAACATGATCAAGTTCATATTCACTACCATTCTCATTATCTTCTTCATTCGCATGGTGGCACCTGTGCTGCTAAGATGGGTATTAGGAGCTTTTGTGAAGAAGAGCATGCGCAATGGCACGTTCTTTTACCCAAACCAGCAACAACAGCAACGCCAGTACCAGGAACGGCCAAACGGACAAAGCAAAACTACCGGAAACGTTAAAATAGAATACATACCCGAGCAGCAGGATCGCAAGGATTTCAACGGCGGGCAGTATGTAGATTATGAAGAAGTAAAATAAATCTCCTATCTTTCAAGCTCTATTTTGTGGTTTTTGAAAGATATGATAGCTTCTCTCAACTTCAGGCGTGATGTGCTGCCGCACATTATCGCAATCCTGATTTTCCTGGTTCTGACGGCGGTGTACTTTGCCCCCGTATTGTTCGAAGACAAAGGCCTTGCTCAGCACGATATACTGCAGTTTAAGGGCGGCGCCAAAGAAATACAAGACTTCCGCGAGGCAACCGGCGAAGAAACCCTCTGGACGAACTCCATGTTCGGCGGCATGCCGTCTTACCTCATCAACACCCGCTATCCCGGCGATTTTTCAGGTATAATCCATTCTATACTTACTTTCAAGCTGCCGGCACTGGCAGGCAACATCTTTATTACGCTGCTCTGTGGCTATATTCTGATGGTGCTGCTGGGGCTTAATACCTGGCTGGCTGTAGTAGGCGCAATTGCCTTTGCATTTACTTCTTATAACCTCATTATACTGGAAGCCGGGCACAACACAAAATCCCTGACCATTGCTTATATACCAATGGTGCTGGGCGGTTTGCTATATGCATTGCGCCGGAATCTTTGGATTGGAGCTGCCATTTTTGCACTTGGCCTTACGCTTAACCTGCACTTCAACCACCTGCAGATGACCTATTACATGCTGCTGATGATATTGGTTTTTGCTGTAGTGGAGATCATCTATGCTATTAAAGAAGGAACAATAGCCGAGCTACTAAAGCGTGGAATGGTGCTGGCTGTTGCGGCTATACTTGCCGTTGGCGTAAACTTTGGAAGACTGTATACAGTGGCTGAGTATAGCAAGCATAGCATCCGGGGCAAATCTGAATTAACGGTAGCTAACAGTGGCAACAAAACATCCAGCGGGCTCGATCGTGAATATGCGTTTAACTGGAGTTACGGCGTAGGCGAGAGCATGACGCTGCTTATACCTAACTTCTATGGCGGAAGCAGCAATGCCACCCTCGATACAGATTCGGAAACTTACAAGGCCTTTACCAGCATGGGCGCTCCGCCTGCACAGGCCGAGCAGATCATCCAGTCGTTGCCTATGTACTGGGGCGACCAGCCGATGACAACCGGGCCGGTTTACGTAGGGGCAATTATCTGCTTCCTGTTTGTGCTGGGGCTGTTTATAGTGGATAAGCGCACACGCATCTGGTTGCTGGCAGCCACTATTCTTTCGCTGATGCTGGCATGGGGCAAAAACTTCGAGGCCTTCAACTATTTCATGTTCGATTACTTCCCGGGTTACAACAAGTTCAGGGCAGTATCTTCGGCGTTGGTGATAGCACAAATAACCATTCCGTTGCTGGCTATGCTGGCGCTTTACAGGCTGATCGCCGATAAAGGAGTAGTGAAAGAACTTGATAAAAAATTACTTTACGCAGGTGGTATTACGGCAGGTATCTGTGCGCTGATCTGGCTATTTGCAGGCTCGTTTAGCTTCGCTTCTGCCACCGACCAGCAACTGATACAAGCGCAATACCCGATCGATGCCATTCGTGCTGACCGTGAAAGCCTGATGCGTTCCGATGCCTTCCGCTCGCTTATTTTTATAGTGCTGGCGGCTGCTGCCTTGTACTTCTACCTGAAAAACAAATTATCTGCAACTATGGCTATTGCTGCTGTAGGCCTGCTGGTTTTAATTGACCTTTGGGGTGTTGATAAGCGATACCTGAATGATGGCGACTTTAAGAAAAACGTAGATTCCAGCCACTTCCAGCAAACGCAGGCAGACCAGGCAATCCTTCGCGATAAAGACCCAAGTTACCGTGTGCTGTACCTGCCAAATCCGTTTAACGATGCCCGTACTTCATACTTCCATAAATCGGTGGGTGGGTACCATGGTGCCAAATTGCGCCGCTACCAGGATGTGGTGGATAGCGTAATGGGCTTCGAAATTCAATCGTTGATAAACACATTCCAGAATAACCCGACGCAGGAAAGTGTAACAGCGGCGCTCTCGCAGCTGAGCACACTGAACATGCTGAACACACGCTACATTATTTACAGCGATCAGGCTGCTCCGCTTGCTAACACGGCGGCGTTAGGCAATGCGTGGTTTGTAGAAGAAGTAAAACAGGTTAACTCTCCGGATGAGGAACTGGCTGCATTAAGAAACTTGAATGCCCGTACAACAGCTGTTGTAGATGCCTCTAAATTTAAGGTGCCTGCACAGCGTTATACTACAGCCGGCTCAAGTATAAAACTGACGGAATACAAGCCAAACTATCTGAAGTATGAAGCTACGGCTGCACAGGCTGGCCTGGTGGTTTTCTCGGAAGTATATTATGCTGATGGCTGGCAGGCTTTACTGGATGGCAAACCCGTAGATCATATCCGTGCCGACTATATTTTAAGAGCGATGCAGGTGCCGGCAGGCAAGCATACGATCGAGTTTAAGTTCGAGCCGAAATCTTATGATACAGGTAATCTGATATCAATGGTATCGTCGGTGTTGCTGCTGCTGGTAATAGTTGGCGCAGCAATGTATGGCTTGAAAAAGAAAGAGCGGGAAGAGCAAGTATAGATTTTAATTACAGGAAATACCGGAGCCTCAGCCTCAAAAGCTGGGGCTTCGTTTTTATAAGTATAAACTGCTATGGAAGCACCTCTGCAAAAAATCTCAGACCCGGTTTTGCAACAGCATGGGGTAGAACTATGGCTGAAGCGAGAAGATTTACTGCACCCGACTATATCAGGCAATAAATGGCGCAAGCTCAAGTATAACTTACAACAAGCAAGACAACTTGCGAAAGATACTTTGCTGACTTTTGGCGGTGCTTACTCTAACCACATTGCCGCAACTGCTGCTGCCGGCGCTGAGTTTGGTTTTAAAACCATCGGCATTATCCGCGGCGAAGAGCATCTGCCGCTAAACCCAACACTTAGCTTTGCCACTTTCTGCGGCATGCAACTGCAATACGTCTCGCGCGAAGATTACAGGAAAAAGCAGGAACCTGAATTTTTAGCGGAGCTTTCAGCTAAGTATAACCAGCCATACCTTATACCTGAAGGTGGTACCAATGCACTGGCTGTAAAAGGCTGTACCGAAATAATTTCTGATATCGCCATAGATTATGACTACATCTGCTGTGCCAGCGGAACCGGCGGCACTATAGCCGGTATTATTGCAGGTTTACAAGGCCAAAAACAGGTGCTGGGGTTTCCGGCACTGAAAGGCGGCGAATTCCTGCAGCAGGAAATAGAACAGCTTATACTTGCTTACAACGGCAAACAGTATAGCAATTGGCAACTTATCACGGATTACCATTTTGGAGGTTATGCCAAAGTAAAACCGGAGCTGCTTGCTTTTATTAAACAGTTTCAGGAACAACACCACATTCCGCTGGAGCCGGTTTATACCGGCAAAATGCTGTTTGGTATTTATGATCTGATCAGGCAGGGGTATTTTCCGGAAGGAAGCCGTGTTATAGCCATCCATACTGGAGGCTTGCAGGGTAACGCAGGATTTAAAGAGCGGCTGGGGTTGGAGGTATAAACTATACTTGTTGCATTGCTTTATACTTTCGTTTTAACCGCCATTTTTCTGCTTGCCAGCTAAGTTCGGTAGCGCCAAAAATAAACACCAGCCAAATTACGCTCATCAGGAAACGTCCGTTCCAGTCTTCGCTTGTTACGGTGGTTATAAAAGCCTGCTGCCACAAAAGCAAAGCGGCATAAACACTTAGCGGAAGCGGTATTCTTTTATTCATCATCGCTTTTGAAGTGAAGAAGTATAGCGGATAAATAACAGCTGCAATAACTGCATTATGCAAGAGCGAGTAAAAAGGCTTCATGTTACCCCAGAACAGCAAAAAGCGGTAAGCCGACATCCTGAAAAAGTAAGATGCATTCTCCTGAATAAAAAGTATAAGTTTGGTTAAAGGCGAAGCGTCGGCCGGAGGCATAAGTACAGGTTTATCTGTGTGCACAATAAGGCCATCATACATAAAAATCAGCTTGCCTTGCTGGTAGGTCTCTACAATTGAAAAGGACTGTAACAGGTACTGGTCTACCACCACTACGGCTGCTACCGGCACGGCCGTAACAAGTATAATAAGCGCGGTTTTATACTTTATACCTGGTGCAGAAGTATAGGCAATGGTAAATAAGTAACCAAAGTACGCCACCAACGCAATAAAACCGTTCGGCCTGATAAGAGCAATGTAAAACAGCAGCGGCAACACCCATAGAGATTGCCTCACTGTTCGTGCCCGCACCAGCACATAGAAAGCAAATACCAGCAGGCTGATGTACAGGCTTTCTGTTAAAATAAAACCGTTGTAAAACTGCAGATCGTACCAGCCAATAAAAAGCAGGGTAGCCAGTATAGGCGCTATGCTGTTGCCGGCCAGTTGCTTTGTGGTTTTATACAGCGCAATGGCAGCCAGCCCGGATAATAGTGTCTGGCATATAATTACCCCTTTCAAATTAAAACCAAGCTTATAAAGTATGGCCAGGAATACAGGATAACCTACATACTTTAACTGGTAGTTATTGGCAAAATAAAAATTATCGGTAATGTTGCGGGCGTAGGTAATGTAGTCCTCGGTATCGCCCATTACGCGTACGCCATGTTTCCAGATAAAAAAAGTCTGCAGTACCAGCCAAAGAATAGCCAGCGCCAATGGCAGGTTTTTTTTCTGGAGTAAGTTGGAAGCTGTATTATCTCTCATGGTCAACTTTCTTTTTAAGATAAAGCGTAACACCGGCAGCACCCAGCACCATGAAAACAGGCAGAAAAGGAATGATAAACCTGGAATCCCAATCTTCGGAGGTGGCCGCAACAATTAAAGCCTGCAATAAAAAAGCAGTTAAAGCAAATGGCTTTAAAACATGGTATCTCCCTTTAACAATGTACCATCCCGTAAAAAAATAGAGCAGATAAATGATGGCAAAAATATGGGACGATTCCAATCTTCGCTTGTTACTGGGAGTAAAAAGATACTTTAAACAGATATTGATAAAGTCTAAATTAAGTCTATTTGGTTGCAATGTTTCTCCAAAATTTCATTTGCCAATGTTTGATGTCGCGACCAATCGAATGCAATGTTTCTTGGTTATTATATATTGGTTTTGGGCTAGGCGATGATAGAAGAATTCTTTTCTTGTGCCAGTATTTTGTTGGAGCGCTATTTATAGGTAAATCTCGTTCTTCTAACTTAGCTGTCAAGTCATAAATGTACAAGCTTCTAGGCATATCAGTTAATGGTTTAACTACACAAATCTTACAATTAGATTGATTCAAGAAAACATATCTCTTGTTAAGCTCATTATTATGTCTTGCTGCTTTGCCTGATATCAAGTCCAGATAAGCTGTACTTATATTATTATTTATATCAAGTACTAACCTAATAAAAAGAACTATTATTGATACTGTGAATAGAGGATTAGGAGCTATCTGTATGGTTGTTGGAAGCTTGTTAAGTATTACATGTAGATTGAAAAACCAGCCTAATAAGAAGTAAAAATATATTACATTTTCCACATTAGGTTTCGGTACGCCCCCTACTGACCAGGTGTAGGCAAAGTTCATCAAGAAAAGCGTTGTGAAAAAGCATGTTAATGAAAGCCAAATAGGTATTTCAAATATCATACTTCGATGTCTTAAATTAAGCACAGAGCGATTATTCCATATAAGAATATACATTATAGAGGCAACTATCATTACTGTGCCCCATTTATAGAGGTATGTAATTATGAGTATACTGGAAGCCATAAAGGCCCAAAGAAACTTCTTTGAATCATTAGGATTTAAATCCATCCTTACATAATTACCAGGAGCTAGTATCATTATTAAACTCGCTATTAAGCTTATAATGCAAACAAGCAGCAAGAAGTTAAATAGTTTATGCTTTCTGAGCCATAGTTGATATGATAGTAAAAACAAGGACGTCATTATGTAAACAAGCGATAGCTCAAGGGTACCTATTATTGCTATACACACTATTATGATACCTGTTTTATATGATACTATATTCCAGTTCTTATTGGAATTGAAAAGCATGATCAATAATATAGCTAGAAGAATAGTTAGGATATTCGGAAGCTGATATACAAGGTAATGTGTCATATAGTAAAAGCCTCGTGAAATGTCCGGCATTTGCGAAATGTAAATTATAGAGAAGAAGGCAGTTAAAGATAGTAGATGCTTGTCTTTCAAGTGTTTGAATGATTGTGAAAGGAACAGGTGGAGGGCTGATAGGAACGTTAAGATAAGTATAAAAGATGCTGTTTTGTATCCAATAAATGCTCCAAATCTAATAGGATTTATACGTGAAATTGCGGTTGAAAAGTAACGGCCAGACCAATTAAAGTATGTGTCAGCTTGAGCACTTAGAAAGCTAGAAGTGTTATCCCTAACAGCATATTCAAAATCATCTACAGATGGTTGATTGAAGACACAAAGAATTAAAAAAGGGAGTATTGTATAAAGTCCAGTAATTATCAAGCTAATATAATAGCGATTTTGTGTCGGTGCTGAGTTTAGAAACATAGACATAGATCAGTTCCTGAAGTTGAAATAGATATGTAAGCTTGATATTTAAGTTGGATAAATAAGTACGCGGAAGCTTTTAATCATTAAAGATAAATAATTTATAAAGAAGTTAATCTTCAATGTTATTTTAGAATATGATGATAAAAAGTAATCCTTATGTTTGAGTAAATGCTTTTTAATGAGTTCAAAGGCTCAGTTAAAGTTGTAATATCAGTGATAATTACTTAAGCTTATCTCTTAACTAGTTTGTGTAATTACAAAACATAAGTAATAAAGATAAATACCTGTTATTAGATGGTTTTCAATACTTTAATATTAAATTAGGTAGAAAAGCAGTGTGTATAATCTTAATCTGAAGAAGTGGGTACTTTATTAATTAAATGCTAGACTTCCAAAATCTTATTTGAGGTGATAAAAGTTTAGAAATATTAAAACATTAAAAAGTTTAAAACCAAGTAATAATAAAAGATGCCCATACTTCGCCTTATTATCCGTTTGCTCCCTTTAATTTTGGTTTTCGCAGTTGGCCTTTTTCTGTGGCGCAGCTGTAAAGAATTTTTGCCGGGTTCAGATGAAAAAAAGCAGCCTGAAGTTATTGTAAACCACAACACCATACTTACCAAAGTAGAAGAACTGGGGCGAATGGAGCTGGTGCGTTACAATTTTAAGGATGTGGTGGAGTATGAAAAAAATATCTCGAAGTGGGTGCCTAACTCTAAGATCGTGCTGATTGTTACCGGCGAAGCGGTGGGCTGTGTGGATTTTACAAAATTAAATGCCGAGGACATTGTTTTCGAGGGCGACTCTGTTGTTCAGGTAGCTTTGCCCGAACCCCAGATCTGCTATTATAAAATTGACCACGGTAAAACGAAAGTATTCTCGAAGGAAAATACCTATTTCCAGGATGCAGACCTGGTGCAGGAAAGCTACCGCTATGCCGAGGCTAATGTGAAAAAAGCTGCGCTTAATTCAGGTATACTTCGCCAGACGCAAGTAAATGCCGAGAAGGTGCTGAAACCTATTTTAGAGGAAATTACCGGCCGACGCGTGGTGCTGGTGCCGCAGCACCGCATGCAAAATCCTAAAGTTCCTGCTAAGCGTTAAGTAATTAGTTGATGATTGTTGGTGCCAACGCAAGGATTTATACTTTAGCAAACCCATCATTTTTCATTTTCCAAACCCTTCAAAGCATCCTGTACAAGGTCGTTTTCATACCCTTTGCTGAGCAGAAAGTATGATAGTTTCTGGCGGCGGGTAAACGGGTTCTTTTCTTTCTCAGTGAGGTTTTTCTTTTCAAGCAGGTTCAGCAGGTTTTGTTCGTATACTTCCGGGTCAATTTCTTTCAGGCCTTGTTTGATGCAGTAATCCGAAATGCCTTTTGCTTTTAAGCCTTGCGTTATTTTGCGGCGGCCCCACTTTTTCAGGCTGTACTTGCCGCGCACATAAGCCTGCGCATAACGCTCTTCGTCCAGCATTTTTTCCTGGCTCAGGCGCACAATCAGTTCTTCCACATCGTCCGGCTCCAGGCCATATGAGAAAAGTTTGGTACGCACTTCCTGCTGGGTGCGCTCCTGGTAAGCACAGTAAGCAGCCGCCTTTATGAGCGCCTCTTTCGGGGTATAAAATTTCTGTTTTTTCTGTCGGTCCAACGGTTTTGGGCTTTGTTTATGGTAAGTATAGAACACTTAAAAAGGGCCTGGAGTTGCGATTTGCAGCAGTTAAAGGTATTTTCTTTTTTGAAGTTTCGGAAATGCTGCCTGCAATTTAACCCTACCTTTGCAACCGCAACAAAACTATAAACTATGCAGCTCTCGAAGGGGGTGAGGTACATGCTGATGGCCACGTTTTTCTTTTCGCTCATGAACGTGTGTGTAAAGCTGGTGAGCCATTTGCCTGCCGTAGAAGTCATCTTTTTCAGGTCGGTGGTTTCGCTGATGATGAGCTATGTAGCCATCCGGCGCCATAACCTGAACATCTGGGGGAATAACCCGAAAACATTGGTATTACGGGGCACAGCCGGGGCTGGCGCACTTATACTTTTCTTTATAACGCTGCACAACATGCCGCTTGCAACCGCAGTCACGGTGCAATACCTGTCGCCAATATTCACAACTATACTGGGTGTGTTTATAGTGAAGGAGCGCGTGAAGCCGTGGCAGTGGGTGTTTTTTGTGCTATCGTTTGCAGGCGTGCTGGTGGTAGAAGGCGTAGATACGCGCGTGTCGCCGTTATACCTGGGCATTGGCGTGGTTAGTGCTTTACTTTCGGGGCTGGCCTACAACTTTATCCGGAAACTGAATACGCAGGAGCACCCGTTGGTAATTGTGTTTTATTTTCCATTCATCACGCTGCCAATTGCGCTTTTATACTCTGTTTTTGATTGGGTGCAACCTGTTGGGTGGGACTGGGCTATACTTTTGCTGGTGGGTGTGCTAACGCAGTTGGCGCAGTATTACATGACCATGTCGTACCAGGCCGAAGAGCTGTCTAAAGTGGCTAACCTGAACTACATAGGCATAATTTACGCTATTGTATTTGGCTTTATACTTTTCGATGAGACATTTGAGGTTGGCGCTTACCTGGGCATGGCGCTTGTGCTGGCAGGCGTGGTGCTGAATATCCGGTACAAGTCAAAAATAACGAAACAGCAACAGCAGGTAGTAACACTAGGCGAAAAATAAGAAGAAGTATAAACGTGTAAGTGGAATTTATACGTTAGGTATTTTATCTTGCACTTTCTAACGCCCTATAGCTACCAAACCCTGAAGCGCATGCGCAATACCTGGCTGACCCTGCTGCTGTTTATACTTCTTCCGGCCATTGCCGATGCCGGCATTTTGCGTGGCCGCGTAACCGATGAGAACGGAAAGGGCCTGCCATTTGCCAGCATCTATATAAAAGAAACCACCAGCGGGACCGCCTCTAACGACCAGGGCTATTACCAACTACAGTTAGAGCCCGGCACTTATACGTTGGAGTTTAAGTATGTAGGTTACAAAGCCAGAACCGAAACCATTACTATAGCCGATGCTGCCCGGGAGCTAAATGTGCAGCTGGTTCCGGAGGTGCTTAACCTGAAAGAAGTTGTGGTGCGCGCCGCCGACGAAGATCCTGCCTATGCCATTATGCGCAATGCTATCCGGCTGCGTAAATACCATCAGAACGAGGCCAATGCTTGGAGTACCCGCGTGTACATGAAAGGCGTGTACCGCCTGGATAAAGTGCCGAGTAAAGTACTCGGTATAAAGATGGTAGATGTTGATACTGGCATCGTTTACTTATCTGAGTCGGTGTCGGAGCTGCATTACAAAAAGCCGAACAAAGTACGCGAGCGCATTATTTCTTCTAAAGTGAGCGGGCAGAAAAAAGGCTTCAGTTTTAACCAGGCCTCGGAAATGCAGATCAGCTTTTACGAAAACCTGTTGCGGGTAGAAGGGTTAAGCGAAAGAGGGTTTGTATCGCCGCTGGCCAATAATGCGCTGTTTTACTATAAGTTCGAGTACCTGGGGGCTTTTCAGGAGGATGGCCACACCATCAATAAAATTAAAGTAACCCCGCGCCGCCGCAACGATCCAGTTTTCCAGGGCAATATTTACATTGTAGATGGCAGCTGGCGCATCCACAGCACCGACCTCAAACTAACTAAAAATGCTGGTATCGAGTTTGTTGATTTTATTCGTGTGAGGCAGGTTTATGCGCCGGTGCATGAGCAAGTCTGGATGCCTGTATCGCAGCGCTTTACGTTTGAAGCTGCCGGATTAGGCTTTAAAGGCGGCGGTTATGTAACAGGTGTTTACTCTAAGTATAAAGTGCAGCCGGCCTACGGTAAGCCACCGGTAATTCAGGAAGCAGAGCCGGAACCAACTGCCGAAGTAGCAACCGTAACCCGCAAACCTAGGATAAAAGTAATCGAGCCCGAAAAGATTAAACCACAGGAGCAGGTTGCTATTCATGATGAGAAACTTTTTAGCAAGGAAATACTGGTAGTAGAGCGCGAAGCCAATAAGCGCGACTCGGCTTACTGGGCCGATATAAGACCAGTGCCGCTTACAAACGAGGAAGTGCAGGATTACAAAAAGAAGGATAGCCTGGAAGTAATTAAAAATTCGCAACCGTACCAGGATTCCGTAGACCGCATCCGTAATAAGCCTTCTTTTGGCAACTTCTTTTTAGGAGGCTATACTTACGCTAACTCGTACCGCAAAATCTCTTACCGCTTCGATCCGGTGCTGAACCTGACAGGCGGGCCAAGTATACTGCAGTATAACACTGTAGAGGGCGCTGTGGCCAATGTGGGAGTGGAGTTTGTGCGTAGTTTCGAAGACCGCCGCCGTTACGAAATAGAACCTACTGTGCGTTATGGTTTCTCCAATGAAAAGCTGAATGCCAAACTACGCCTTAGCTATACTTACAATCCGGTGAAGCGAAGTATGGTTACTGCAGAAGGAGGGCGCTTTGTGGAACAGATCAACAGTTTAAGCCCGATTTCGCCATTCGTGAACACGGTTTATACTTTGCTGCAACACGAAAATTACATGAAGCTTTACCAACGTGATTTTGCCCGACTGAACTACCGTTCCGAGCTCGTAAATGGCCTTGGGTTTTATACTTACCTGGATTACGCCACCCGCAGGCCGCTGCAAAACACAACAGATTATACTTTGCGTGAGCGCTCCGAAACCGGTTTTACATCCAACACACCAGTTAATGCCGAACTACAGGATGCTTCTTTCAAGGAGCATCAGGCGCTCACGATTTCAGCAACGTTAAGCTACCGGCCGGGGCAAAAGTACATCACACGTCCTGACCAGAAAATTAACCTGGGCTCCAAATATCCTATTATCTCGCTGGGCTACCGTGCAGGTATAAAAGCATTGGGCGGCGATGTGAGCTACCAGACGGCAGCACTTCGGATTTACGATAACCTGAGCCTAGGCCTGCTGGGCCGCACCACCTATAGTTTTACTGCGGGCACTTTCTGGAACAACGCGAACATGCTGCTGCTCGATTACAAACACTTTAACGGTAACCAAACCATATTTGCCGGCACCTACGAGGGTTTTCAGTTACTGGATTACTACCGCTACAGCACAAACAACCGCTACCTGGAGGGACACTTTGAGCATCATTTCAATGGCTTTATTTTTAACAAGATTCCGCTGTTCCGGAAGTTAAAATGGCAGGAGGTGGCAGGTTTGCATTACCTGCACACACAAGAGTCGAATGATTACCTGGAACTGGGCCTGGGCATAGAACATATCTTTAAAGTAATTCGGGTAGATTTTGTAACCTCTTTTCAGGCTCGGGAGCGTGCGCAAACTGGTATCCGAATCGGGCTTGGGTTTTAAAGTATAGCCGCACTGCCAATTGTAACCAGATCCGGGAGTATAGTTTTAAGGCGGTTATACTTTACAGAAATTGCACTGCAAACAACCAAATCATTTCCGGGGCCGTTAAAAAAGACCTAAGGTTTAACAAATTACGGAAATGAAAAAGACACTGAATATATTTAAAACGGGTGTGGCCGTAGCCATTGCAGGTACTATGGGTTTTGCCTGCTCCCAGGACAGGCCAGCCTCTAACCCCACAGACGATACCAGTACCTCCGAAGCTATTGTAGAAGAAAGCCCATCGGCGGCAAACCTGAACAACCCGCGTCCGGCACCTATTGGCGATACATCGGTAAATGCCAGCCAGGCCGATCAGTTTGGTGAAATGGCACCTAACCAGGACTCTGCTGCCAGGGCTTTGCACGAGCAGGATATCCAGAAGCAAAAGCAGGACAACCCGAACCAGCGACCAAAGATCACAACCCCGCCAAACCGCCGCATTGACGGTAACCAATAACGGGTTTATACTTAACCAAAAGGCCTCAGCAGTATACCATGCTGAGGCCTTTTGGTTTTATTTAACTACGGCAGTTGTACCCACCGGTGGAATCACCAGGCCATCGCCCTTCTTTTTTCGCCCTTTCAGGTTAATGTTGTAGATGATCACCGAGATGAAAATGACAATGTAAGCCGCCACTTTTGTGAATGATGTTTGCTCGTTAAAGTATAAAAACGCCATCACAAAGTTGAGGATCGGGTTAATGTACATCAGGATGCCAATCGTGCCCGATGTGAGTTCTTTCAGCGCATACAGATTCAGGAAAAGTGGGAGCACCGTAAACACTACGCTTAGCAATGCCACCTGCAGGAAAAAATGGGCATCCAGCACTACCGGCTCCGTACCCGCAAAGAAACTATAAAACGGCCCGATCAGGGCAAAAGCCAGCAGCAACTGCAACGTGAGCAGCACAATTTTATCGTATACTTTAAGTATGCGCTGCGTGATAAGGTAGAAGGCGTAGCTGAGAGCAATAAGCAAACTGAACAGCAGGCTGGTAATTTCGCCGGTGCCAATTAAAACGCAACTCAGGGCGCTTAACCCGATGGCCAGCCACTGGTTTTTCCGGAGCGGTTCTTTAAGCAAAGCCCAGCCGAGCACGGCCGTAAGTATAGGGCATAGCAAGTATGAGAATGAGCCCGTCTGGATATCGATGTGGTTGATAACGTAGATGAATGTGAGCCAGTTGGTGGTAAGCAACATGCCGCCCAGCAAAGTATAAAGTATAAACCTGCGGCGCTCGCCTGGCTCAGCTTCTTTCACTAACATTAGTGTGCTGCGCAAAGTCTGCCGCCTGAACAGCAAAGAAATAACCAGCAACAGCGTTATGGATAACCCTACCCGAAAGTATAAGATCAGCCCGCTGGGATAATCGGCAAGAGCTTTTAGCGGGAAAGGTATAAACCCCCAGATTACGAAGGCAGCAATGCCGGCAGCATAATAAGGGTTGGCTTTTAATGTTTTCATAGGTAATTGTAAGAATCTGCAAAAGTACGGGTTTGCAGGTCCGGTTTAGGTGGCATTAGCTAAAATTTTCTGTGCCTTGCTTAAAAGGGTGAAACGCTAAAAATGTGAATTAATTTCGGAACATAAGTATAGCAGTATGGTAGCAGGTGGTTTAGTATCTTTGGCTCGAATTAAGGCAACACCTATGCTCACGTTTCAGCAACTCGCTACCGTTACCAAAGGCCATGTGGTGCAATTTGTGCAGCCGCTACCAATCCTGAATCTGCTCACAGATAGCCGCAAACTTTCACAGCCGGCCGGCTCCTTGTTCTTCGCTATCAAAGGCAAGTATAACAACGGGCACAAGTACCTGCAGCAGCTTTATAGTATTGGGGTTAGGCAATTTGTGGTAGAGGAAGAAAGTATAGATGCATCTCAGCTTCAGCAACTATACCCGGAGGCTAACATTCTGCAGGTGCAAAATAGCCTGGAAGCGCTGCAAACGCTGGCAGCCTGGCACCGCGTGCAGTTTCAGATTCCGGTAATAGGCGTAACCGGCAGCAACGGAAAAACCATTGTAAAAGAGTGGCTTGCAGCTTTGCTGAGCCCGGATGAGCAGGTAGTAAAAAGCCCGCGAAGCTACAACTCGCAGTTAGGGGTTCCGCTTTCGGTGTGGCAACTGAATGCAAACCATACGCTGGGTATTTTTGAAGCCGGTATTTCGCAGCCCGGCGAGATGGAAAACCTGCAACCCATTATTCAGCCTACGCTGGGGATATTTACCAATATCGGCAGCGCCCACGACGAAGGTTTTACTTCGCGGCAGCAAAAAGTAGACGAGAAGCTGAAGCTGTTTAAAAGCGTTGAACTGCTGTTCTATTGTGCCGATTATGAGCTGATAGACGAAGCAGTACGTCAGCAAAGTATAAAGTCTTTTACCTGGGCGCGCAGGCAGGCAGCGGATGTAACTATAACTGCGGTAACTACGGCAGGGCATCGCTCCACCATCGTTTATACTTACCAGGGTCAGAAGCAACGAATTTCTGTTCCGTTTACCGATGAAGCTTCGGTAGAAAATGTGCTGCATTGCCTGGCCATACTTTTGTACCGCAACCTGCCACTCGATGAAATCCAGGACCGCTTGGATCGCTTGCAGCCGGTTGCCATGCGTCTCGAAATGAAAGAGGCCATAAATGGTTGCTACCTCATAGATGATACGTACAACAACGACCTGGCAGGCCTTGCCATCGCGCTGGATCTGCTGGCAAGTCAGCCACGGCGCAGCAAACACACACTTATACTTTCCGATCTGTTGGAATCCGGCCTTCCGGAAGAAAAACTATACTCGCAGGTAGCTGAGTTGGTGCAGGCGCATGGCGTGGAAAGGCTGATCGGCATTGGCGAAACTATAAAAGCCCACGCAGCTAAGTTTGGCAGCGGCAGCATATTCTACAGCAGCACCCAAGCGTTTCTGGATGATTTTCAGGCTGCCAGCTTCCGGAACGAGGTAGTGCTGGTAAAGGGCGCGCGCGTGTTTGAATTTGAAAAGATTGTGCATGCCTTTCAGCAGAAAGTACACGGCACAGTGCTGGAAGTGAACCTGGATGCTTTGGTGCATAACCTTAACTTTTATCGCTCCAAGCTGCAGCCCGAAACAAAACTGATGGTAATGGTGAAAGCCTTTGCCTACGGTAGCGGAAGTTTCGAGGTAGCCAATCTGCTGCAGTTCCACCGTGTGGATTACCTGGCCGTAGCCTATGCCGATGAAGGCGTTATGCTACGCGAACACGGTATAACGCTGCCGGTTATGGTTATGAATCCATCGCCGGATAGTTTTGGCAAGTTGCAGCAGTATAACCTGGAGCCTGAGATTTATTCGCTTGAGTTGCTGGAGGCTTATTTGTCATCTCTGGAGGCTGGCAGGAAGTATAAAATGCACCTGAAACTGGATACAGGCATGCACCGCCTCGGCTTTACCCCGGAAGATTTCGATGCGCTTTTCAAAATGCTGCAGCAACATCCGGAATTAAAGGTAGAAAGTGCCTTCAGCCACCTGGCAGGTGCCGACGAAGCGTTGCATAACGACTTTTCCGGCCAGCAGATCGCTAATTTCAGAAGTATGGCAGCTGAGGTGGAAGAACGGCTGGGGTATAAGGTGATCAAACATATTCTGAACTCAGCAGGCATTGTGCGTTTTCCGGAGCACCAGCTGGATATGGTACGCCTGGGCATCGGGCTTTACGGCGTAGAAGCCACCGGCTCAGAGCAGGAAGCACTACGCTCGGTAAGTATACTTAAAACTACTATTTCGCAGGTTAAAAGTATAAAACAGGGCGAAACAGTAGGGTACAGCCGCAAAGGTATAGCCAGCTCTGATAAAACAATTGCCACCATTGCCATTGGTTATGCCGATGGCTACGACCGGCGCTTCAGCAACGGCGTGGGGCAGGTGCTTATACATGGCAAACGCGCCCCGCTTATTGGTAACGTGTGCATGGATATGTGCATGGTTGACGTAACAGGCATGCAGGTAAAAGCCGGCGACGAAGCCATTATTTTTGGGCCGCAACTTACATTAGTAGAGCTGGCCGAAAAGATCGGAACTATACCTTATGAGCTGCTTACCAATGTCAGCACCCGGGTAAAGCGCGTGTTTTATGCCGAGTAAAGTATAATGTAACTGTGCCCGGTTCGTGTCTGCAACACATGGATAAGGTATGCATTATTCCTCTTTTGGTAGGAGCAAACCATCGCTTTCATATCTTTCACTTTGTAAATCTTCAAATTCCGCTCATTCTTTTGCTAAAAAGGTGAACACCTTGTAACTTGCAGTTGTTTATAAACAGTCTAAATAAAAACAAACGAGCGGTGCGAAACAGGGTAGAAGAGCATAAGGAACAGAAAAGCGTGCGCGACCTTAAATTAGGTGAGCGCGGCGTCATTTGTTGTCTTCAGGATGCGGAAATGGCGCTTAAGCTTTTAGAGATGGGCTGCATTCCGGGTACAGAAGTAAAACTCAACAGCCGGGCCCCTTTCGGTGATCCGATCACTATCATTGTGAATGATTATACGCTCTCGCTGCGCCTTGACGAAGCAGAAACCATACTGCTGAAGAAATAAATACCGCATGACCGTGACAACTCAGCCTGAAGTATTGCAGCCTGAAAAGCTTACCCCGCAACAAACGGTGGCTAAAATTGCTTTGATTGGTAACCCGAACTCAGGTAAATCTTCTTTGTTTAACCAGCTTACCGGTCTTAACCAGAAAGTAGGCAACTTTCCGGGAGTTACGGTTGACAAAAAAACAGGTATAAGCCAGATTACGCCTAACCTGAAAGCCCAGATCATTGACCTGCCTGGCACCTATAGTTTATATCCCAAATCGCTGGATGAGCGCGTAATCATTGACCTGCTCTACGATCCGAATTCTACGCATTACCCTGACCTTGTTATAGTTACTGCCGATGCCTCAAACCTGAAGCGTAACCTGTTGCTGTTTACCCAGTTAGCCGACCTGCACATTCCGGCCATACTTGCCCTGAACATGATGGACGTGGCCGAAACGGAGGGCGTGAAGATAGATGTGGAAGCGCTGCAGCAGGAGCTGGGTGTGCCGGTAATCCCGATGAATGCCCGAAAGGGTGTTGGTATAGCTGCCCTGAAAATTGTTATGTCGCAGCAGCTGGCGCCAAGCCCGGTATCTTTTTATACTATACCCACAGAGCTTAAACCGCTGGTGCGAAGTATAAAAGAAAGCTTTGGCCTCAGAAACGATTACCTAGCGCTGCATTATGCGCATCAGTATAAAAGCCTGAAATTTGTTTCTGAAGAGAAAGCCGAATGGATGGCCGCTTTGCTGGAGGCGGAAGGCTTTAATTCCAATACGCTGCAAGCCAACGAAACTATTGCACGTTATGCCCGCATCAGCGAAATACTGCTGGATGTAATGCGTGTAGAAAAAGTAACCAAAGACGAGAAATTCAGCAACCGCCTCGATCAGATACTTACCCATAAAGTATTTGGCTACCTGATTTTCCTGGCTATACTTTTTACGGTGTTCCAGGCTATTTTTACCTGGGCCAGCTACCCGATGGATCTTATTGACCTGGGGGTTGCCAACCTGAACGGCCTGATACAGGATAACTTTAGCGGCCCACTGGTAAACCTGCTAACCGAAGGCATTATTGCCGGGCTTGGAGGCGTGCTGGTGTTTGTGCCGCAAATTGCCATACTTTTTGCGTTTATCGCCATACTGGAAGAAACCGGCTACATGGCCCGTGTTACGTTTATGATGGATAAGATCATGCGCAAGTTTGGCCTGAATGGTAAGAGTGTGGTGCCTTTAATTTCAGGGGTTGCCTGCGCAGTGCCTGCAGTTATGTCGGCGCGTACTATTGAGAACTGGAAAGACCGCATGATCACTATTTTTGTGACGCCACTTATGAGCTGCTCGGCCCGTATTCCGGTTTATACTGTACTTATTGCGCTTGTAGTACCCGAAACTTACTACCTGGGTTTCCTGAACCTGCAGGGCCTGGTGCTGATGGGCTTATACCTGACCGGTTTTCTGACAGCTATAGTTTCAGCGTGGGTACTGAAAAAAGTGCTTAAAGCCCGCGAGCGCAGCTACTTTATCATGGAGTTTCCGGTATATAAAATGCCCCGCTGGAAAAACGTAGGTATAACTATAGTAGAGAAATCAAAAGCGTTTGTGCTGGAGGCCGGTAAAGTGATCGTGGCTATTTCGGTTATACTTTGGGTGCTGGCTTCGTACGGCCCCGGTAACAGTTTTGAGGTAGCTGAACAAAAGGCACGCCAGCAGGCTGTTGCCAGAAACTATACCGAAACCGAACTCCAGAATCATATTGCTTCAGCACAGCTCGAATCTTCTTACGCGGGTATTGTTGGCCGCGCCATGGAGCCGGCCATACGGCCATTAGGCTACGACTGGAAAATAGGTATAGCACTGTTAACTTCTTTTGCCGCCCGCGAGGTATTTGTAGGAACCATGTCTACCATTTATAGTATAGGTGAGGAAGAAAATGTAAGTACCATTAAGAGCAAACTAATGGCCGAGAAAGATGAGAACGGGCAACCGTTCTTTACACCGGCACGTGCGTTTTCGCTGTTGGTGTTTTATATGTTTGCCATGCAATGTGTAAGCACGCTGGCCGTTGTTCGCCGCGAAACCAAAAGCTGGACCTGGCCGCTTGCTCAGTTTATTTATATGAGTGGCCTTGCCTACATTGCCGCTTTTATCACATTCCAGATTTTTAAGTAAATCATTTTCAAGGGCCTGCATCAGGCCTATACTACAGCATATTCTTAAGCCTGGGATTTAACATCTCAGGCTTTTTTATGCAAAATAGCCATGCAGTAGATTGTATAAATTCTGTATAGTATCAGGTTGTAGGTAAGCTATCAGGTACAGAATATGTATTTTGTGACTATTTATATGTTTGTTAGTAACTTAATAAGTGAACAATTACTTAAATATTAAGTATAACTATAGAATTGATTATATTTTAAATTGCTATAGCAATATTGAAACAGCTATAAGCCAATTCTGAAATCAAAACTCCACGTTAACAGGTTTTCTCGTCTGTAGCCTGTTTTCAATTGCCTCTATTCTGAACAGTTGCCGCCTGGCACTGGTGTTAATTCTCCTCTCTGAACGGCCCAATTGGTGCCGGCATACTTTTGCCTGCCGATGAACAGCGCGTATGGCGCTGGCGTTAACTGCGATTTCTCTGAACGGTCCAACTCTGAAAGACCGGGATTTGTGCTTGGCTATCTTCAGCCACAATTAAATACACTCGCTTTAATCGAACAGCAAATGAAAAGACTTCTAATACTTAGTTTCTTTCTGGTGTTTGCCCTGCTGCAACAAACTGTGGCCCAGGTCAGGGCAATTACCGGTAAGGTAACAGACGCAGCTACAAACCAACCTTTACCAGGAGTTTCTGTGCTGGTAAAAGGTACTACTACGGGTACTGCAACTGGTGCCGACGGATCATACTCCCTTAATGTACCTGAGGGAAGTAACACCCTGGAGTTCCGTTTTATCGGTTACCAGACAATTGAGCGCCCTATTGGCAACGCAACAACTATAAATGTGAGCCTCCCATTAGCTACAAAAGAGCTTGGTGAGGTTGTAGTTACTGCGTTAGGTATACAACGTACTAAAAATGAGTTGCCCTATGCTGCACAGTCAGTTCAGGGCGATGCAGTAACAACTACAAGAGAGGCAAACTTTGTAAATGCACTGTCAGGTAAAGTTTCCGGTGTAAACATACAGCGGAATAATACCTTAGGTGGCTCTACAAACGTGGTAATACGCGGTAGTAAATCTCTGTTTGGTAATAACCAAGCCTTGTTTGTAGTGGATGGCGTGCCCATTGATAACTCTAATACCAACACAGCCGACCAGACAACAGGCCGTGGGGGTTACGATTATGGTAATGCCGCCGCTGATATTAACCCCGATGACATTGAATCTATAAACGTGTTGAAAGGTGCCGCTGCAACAGCCCTTTATGGTACACGTGCTGCTAACGGTGCTATTATTATTACTACCAAAAAAGGAAGCAAGGAAAGACAAGGTATAGGTGTAACTATAAACTCAAGCGTTAACGTTGGCTTTATAGATAAATCTACTTTCACTGATTTTCAGGACCAGTATGGTGCCGGTTACGGAGCCTATTACGAAGACCCATCCGGTTTTTTCCTGTTCAGGGATATTGATGGCGATGGTGTGGAAGACCTGGTAGTGCCAACCAGCGAGGATGCCTCTTATGGCGCTAAGTATGATCCTAACCTGCTGGTATACCAATGGAACGCATTTGACCCATCTTCTCCATCCTTTGGCAAGAAAACACCTTGGGTAGCTGCAAAGAACGATCCTTCTGAGTTTTTTAAAGATGCCGTAGGTACTGCCAACAACATTACGCTGGATGGCGGCGGCGACAAGGGATACTTTAAACTGGGCTATACACGAAACAGCGACAAAGGAATTCTGCCTAACAGTAAGATACTTAAGAACTTCGTGAACTTTGCTGCTTCTTATGATATAACAGAAAAACTGAATGCCTCTGCTTCTGTTAACTATTCTGTAGTGGAAGGAAAAGGCAGGTATGGCACAGGCTACGATGATAAGAACGTAGCAACCAACTTCAGGCAATGGTGGCAAACCAACGTTGATGTTAAGGAGCTGGAAGATGCTTATGACAGAACAGGCAAAAACGTAACCTGGAACTGGGCCGACCCTGACGCCCTGGTACCTATTTACTGGGATAACCCTTACTGGACCCGTTATGAGAACTACCAGAACGATAACAGGGACAGATATTTCGGTAACGTAAGGCTTGATTATAAGCTAACCGATTGGCTGGACATTATGGGTAGGATCTCATTGGATACTTATAATGAACTCCAGGAAGAAAGATATGCCGTAGGTTCGCTATCTCCGTCTAAATACCAGCGCTTCAACCGCAAGTTTATGGAGCGTAACTATGACCTGATGGCTAATTTAAACAGAGACCTTTCTGAAGTATTTAACCTAAAAGCCACTATTGGTACAAACATCCGCAAAACAGAAACAGAATCTGTTTTTGCCGAAACCAACGGGGGGCTGGTTGTGCCAAGATTCTATGCGTTAACTAACTCGCTTAACCCGCTTGAGCCTCCTCTGGAGCAGGATACAGAGCTACAGGTAAACGGTTATTTTGCCAGCACAACCCTCGGATATAAAGACATGGCCTTTGTAGACCTGGCCTACCGCGTCGATCAGGCATCAACGTTGCCATCCGATAACAATACCTTTAGTTATGGATCTGTTTCCGGCAGCTTTGTATTTACAGAATTAATGGAGCCGCGTATGTGGCTTACAAATGGTAAAGTCAGGTTAAATTATGCTGAAGTTGGTCTTTTAGCGCCAGTGTATTATGTAAATGATATATACGCCAAACCAACTCCGTTCGGAACCATTCCTTTATTCTCTGTATCAGGCGATAAGAGAAATCCGGATCTGAAACCAGAGCGCACCAAGAGCTGGGAGGCCGGTCTGGAAATGTCGTTCCTGGATGGACGTACAGGCTTTGACTTTACATACTTTAAATCAAAATCTGTAGATCAGATTGTACCGGCCTCTGTATCACGCACAACAGGTTACAACAATAAGATTACAAACCTAGGCGAGATTGAGAACAGAGGCGTGGAACTGTCGCTGTATGGCACTCCTGTTAAAACCAACGATTTCTCCTGGACGATCAATGCCAACTGGACCAGGCTCAGAAATGAAGTGGTAGACCTGGGTGAGTTTGATAACTTCCAGCTCGGCGCCTTCCAGGGTGGTGTATCCATTAACGCAGCTGTCGGCGAGCCTTACGGTACCATCAGGGGCTCAAACTTTGTGTTCAATGATAATGGAGACCGCGTGGTGGATGAAGATGGTTATTACCTGATTTCGCCAACCTCGAACGAAGTTATTGGTAACGTGAATCCGGACTGGATTGCCGGTATATCAAATACAGTAAAGTATAAAGGTCTGTCCTTAGGCTTCCTGATCGATATGAAACACGGCGGCGATGTATTCTCGCTTGACCAGTACTATGGCCTGGCTACCGGCGTAAGCAAAGCCACTACATTTACCAACGACTTGGGCAACCCGGTTCGCAACCCGCTGGACGAAGGAGGTGGCGTTATACTTAAAGGTGTTAAAGAAGACGGAACCCCTAACGATGTAAGGGTTTCAGCTTCAGACTATGGCCTGTTTGGTTATGCCTATAACCCGGCGGCAGCCTTTGTATACGATGCCAGCTATGTTAAATTAAGGGAAGTAACGCTGGGGTTTGCATTACCTGATGCACTGATATCTAACATTGGGTTTATAAAAGGAATTGAGCTCTCAGCTTATGGCAGAAACCTCTGGATCATCCATAAAAATCTCCCTGATGCGGATCCGGAAGATGGTATAAGCTCCGGTAACCTGTCCGGCGGATACCAGGTGGGTAGCTACCCAACAACCAGGAATATTGGTATAAATGTTAAGGCAAGATTCTAATTACAGAGATATGAAAAAGCTAATTTCAGTTTTTATACTTGTGCTTTCGGTAGCTGCCTGTACGGACGATTTCGAGGAAATGAATACCGATCCGAAGAATGCAAGCGAAAATGTACCGGCGGCAACACTGTTTTCTAACGGGCAAAAAGCCCTGGCAGATGTGGTGTCGAGCTCCAACGTGAACCTGAATGTGTTCAGGTTACTCTCCCAGTACTGGACAGAAACCACCTATACTGATGAAAGCCGCTATGACCTGAGTACCCGCAATATTCCCCAGAACTTCTGGAACGTAATTTACAGAGATGTGCTGCGGGATTTAAGAGAGGCGAGAACTATAACGGCTGCCGACACAGAACTTGACGAGGTAACAAAGGCAAATCAGATTGCTCAGATCGAGATTACCGAAGTATATGCGTGGTCAATTTTAGTGAATGTGTATGGAGATATTCCTTACAACGAGGCATTGGATATTGAAAATGTGAACCCGGTATATGATGATGATGCAGCCATTTACAATGATCTGCTTACCAGGTTAGATAATGCTTTAACCTCTATGGATGCTACCGCTGAAGGCTTCGGAAGCGCTGACCTTATCTATGGTGGTGATATTACACAGTGGATAAAATTCGGTAATTCGCTGAAGCTAAGGCTCGGCATGACCATAGCAGATGTAGACCCTGGTAAAGCCAGAACAGCAGTTGAAGCAGCTGCTCCAAATGTTTTTGGATCCAATGACGACAATGCTACATTCCAGTATCTGGCAACTCCTCCAAACACCAATCCGATCTGGGTAGACCTGGTGCAGAGCGGCAGAAGGGACTATGTGGCAGCTAATACATTGGTAGATGTTATGGAAGCGTTGCAAGACCCGCGCCGCGATCCTTACTTTACCATGGTGGCTGTAGTTCCCGACGATCCTAACACGCCGGCAGATGAAACAGTTATGGGATTCAGGGGTGGCCTTTATGGCAGAAGCAACAGCTACAGCCGTTTCTCAAAACCTGATGAGACAATAACAGCCCCTACTTTCAGAGGCGTGCTGATGGATTACGCAGAAGTACAGTTTTACCTGGCTGAAGCCGCAGTAAGAGGGTTTGTTGTACCAAACACGGCTGTGCAATATTATAACAATGCCATACAGGCCTCTATGGAAGATTGGGGAGTAGGTGATGCCGCTGCGGCTTATCTTCTCCGGCCAGACGTGCAGTTTACTACTGGTAATGCTTTTGAAAGGATTGGTACCCAAAAATGGATTGCCTTATACAACAGAGGTATAGAAGGATGGACAGAATGGAGACGGTTGGACTACCCTAAATTGTTGCCTCCACCAAATGCTGTTCTGCCTGCCATTCCGGTTCGTTTCCCTTATCCTGTGCAGGAGCAAAACCTAAATACAGCCAGCTACAATGCTGCTGCAGGTGCTATTGGCGGCGATGTAACCACAACAAAAGTGTTCTGGGATGTTAAATAAACATTGTTGCAACATCAACATTGACAAGTAATTAGGTAGTAGTCTTCTTTAAAAGAAAAGGCCTCCGGTTTCCGGGGCCTTTTCTTTTTTTAGGCGTTTTGTGGATAAAAAAACAAAAGTTCGCCTGATACTTTTTTGTTTTATCAAGTGCTTTTATATCAGATAGTTAAGTTTTGTGTGGCGCGATTTTATATGAGGTTAATATCTTTTAATTGAAATAAAGTATACTTTAATGTTTGTGTTTGAAGAATAAAATATCTAAAATTGGTTTATATCTCACCTTAAACTAGTTTATAATGAAAAACGAATTCTACTTTAATAGTTGCTTCGTCTCCACTTCTTTACCAAAATCAACGCTTCTCTTAGGTGGCGTTTCAAGCATAATCACTTTTTAAATTAACTCCCTTCTGGCCAGAAGTCTTTTCTGGTAAAAGGAAGGTAACGGCATTACGGATCAGTGATGCACCTTTATAGTAATCAATAAAATATAATTGATAGTATTCAGGAATTGAGAAAAAAACCAACCATCGCAAAGTGCAGACTTTGTGGGTTGGATAAATCCGGTGATAAACGAAAGTGTTTGTTTAAACATAAATATCGCAAAGGCTTCCTGAATAATTTAAAGCTTAAATAGAATGTTTGTGTAGTCATTTAAAGAGAAGGAGGTGAACAAAGAGAAGTAGATTCTACACAATGAAAATTCGGATCATAATCTACAGACCATGATATTGACCAAGTGGTCCTGAAAAAAATTACCTTAATACACTTATACTAATTTTAAAAAACAGCTAAATGAAAAAAGTTTTAATGTTATGCTTTTTGCTGGTGTCGGCCCTGCTGCAGCAGGCCATGGCCCAGGTAAAAGCAATCACCGGTAAGGTGACTGACGCAACCACCAACCAACCGTTGCCAGGGGTAACAGTTTTGGTTAAAGGAACAACTGCGGGTACTGCAACAGGTGCAGATGGTTCTTACTCTATTAATGTGCCCGCAAATGGCAACACGTTAGTATTCCGTTTTATCGGTTATTTATCTACAGAGCGTGCCATTGGTAACGCTTCTACTGTTAACGTTGCTTTACCGCTTGATACAAAGCAGTTAAGCGAAGTTGTAGTAACAGCTCTTGGTATCGAAAGACAGAAAAAAGAGATTGGTTACGCAACAGCTACAGTAAGCCAGGAAGTGGTAACACGTGCAAACCCGGTTAACATTGCCAATGGTTTACAAGGTAAGGTTGCTGGTTTGAACATTACATCTACTAACAACGGTGTATTTGAGAACGTTAAGATCAACCTGCGTGGTATCCGCTCTATTACTGGTAATAACAACCCATTACTGGTTTTGGATGGCGTACCTGCAAACATTAACTACCTGTCTTCTATTAACCCGAACGACATTGAAAACGTGTCTGTTTTGAAGGGATCTTCTGCGGCTGCTATTTATGGCCCGGATGCTCGTAACGGTGTTATTATAGTTACAACTAAAAAAGGCTCAATTGATGAAAAACCAACTGTAACAGTTGGTCATTCAACACAATTACAGCAAATCTCTTTCTTCCCTAAGTTCCAGACTCAGTTTGGTAGCGGTGGTTACGGAGAGTATATCCCTTACGAAAACTGGTCTTGGGGCCCTGCTTTCGATGGTTCTGAAGTTGAAATAGGCCATGTATTGCCTGATGGTTCTGTACAGAAAGTAAAGTATAGCCCAACTAACGACAGAAAAGAATTCTTCAAAACTGGTATCACTACTCAAAACGACATCTCATTTGGTGCTAAAGATTTTTATATCAGCTTCCAGGATGCGATGATCAAAGGTATTGTACCGGATGATGAGAACCGCAGAACTGGTTTGAGATTAAACACAGGCCGTGAGTACGGTAAATTCAAAGTTGGTTTAAACACAAACTACATCCAGCAGAACTACAACGTATTTGATGATCTTGCAATGGAAGATTACCACATTGCAAACAACGTGGGTCTGAACGGTGGTTTGATGAACCTTATCTTCAACACACCTGCTCATATTCCGATCAACAATTACAAAGACTTCAAAAACGATCCTTTTGCAGAATATAACGGTTTCTTTAACGACTATGGTCTGAACCCTTACTTTGCAATTGACAACTGGCGTAAAGAAGGTAAGAGAGAAGATTTATTAACAAATCTTGATCTGAACTTCAAAGCTACAGACTGGTTAAACCTGACTTACAGAGCCGGTTTAACTAACCAGAATATTACTGAGAGAAGAACTTCTAAAGGCGAAATACCTACTCCTTATGGTATCGACAGAGGTTTCTCTTCTATCCCAGGCGCTGTTCAGGAAAGAGCTTATAAGTATTCACGCTTATCTTCTGAGGCATTTGCCAGCTTAAACAAAGAAATCAGCGAGAGCTTTAAAGTAACAGGTATTGTTGGTACATATGTGCGCCAGACTGATACCCGTGATACAAGAGTTGGTGCAGGTAGCCTTGTTGTTCCTGAGTTATTCAACATTGAAAACTTAACAGGTCAGTTAACTGGTTCTTCTCCGGGCACACGTTCAAGATTGTTCTCTACTTATGCAAGTGCTGGTTTAAGCTACAAAGGCTGGGCTAACGTGGAAATAACAGGTCGTAACGACTGGACTTCTGTACTGGCAATAGGTAACCACTCTTTCTTCTACCCAGGTGTTAACGCATCGTTGGTATTATCTGATGCAATCAGTGGCTTAGCTAACAGCAATGTATTATCTTACCTGAAACTGAGAGGTTCTTGGAGCAAAACCGGTAACGCTGAAATTAGCCCTTATTTGCTTGCTGCTACTTTCAGCCAGGCTAATGGTTTCCCTTACGGTGGCTTGCCAGGTTATACAGCTGGAAATACTACTTATGATAAGAACCTGGAGCCTGAATTCATTGAAAGTAAGGAATTTGGTTTCGAGTCTGGTTTCATGGGTGGTAAAATTAACTTAGAAGCTACTTACTACCAGCAAAATAACGATAACCAGATCATCCCGATCAGTGTTTCATCTGCAACTGGTTATACACAAAATAACATCAACGCGGCATCTTTCATCAACCAGGGTGTTGAAATGGACCTGCGTTTAACTCCACTTGTAAACCTTGGTGGTGTAAAACTTGATTTCAGAGCTAACGCTACTTACAGCGACAGCGAAATTAAGAGCATCTATTCTGGTCTTGATGAGTTATTTATCGGTGGTTTTGCTGCTGCAGGTAACTTTGCAATTGTTGGCCAGCCGGCTTTCGTTATCAAAGCTACAGACTACCTGAGAGATCCTCAGGGCCGTGTTATAGTTGATGCTGTAACAGGTTACCCAAGTGCAGATCCTAACCTGAAGACATTTGGCCGTACATTGCCAAAATGGATCGTAGGTCTTAACCCATCTGCCAGCTGGAAAGGCTTTAACCTTTCTGCTTTAGCTGAATACAAAGGTGGCCACTATGCTTACAATGACATAGGAAGTGCAATGGCATGGACTGGTGTATCTGCTGCTTCAGCACGTAACAACCGTGAGAAATTTGTATTCCCTAACTCTTCTATCTTAGGTCCTGATGGTACTTATGTTGAGAACACTAACGTAACAGTTAGCAACGTGAATGACTTCTACACTGGTGTATTCAGAAGCGTACGTTCTAACTTCATTACAAGTGCATCTCACTGGAGATTGCGTGAAGTAGCCTTGAGCTATGAACTTCCTACTTCATTCCTTTCAAGACAGAATGTTGTTAAAGGCGCTACAGTAGCACTTACAGGAAGAAACCTTGTATTATGGTTGCCTGAGTCTAACGAATTCCAGGATCCGGACTTTAACTTCTCACAGGGTAACGCTGCAGGTATAACTACTTCTCAGATCAACCCTCCAACGCGCACTTTCGGTGCTAACGTTACTCTGAGATTCTAAGAATTTAGACATTAATTATTTTAAATTACGAAAATGAAGAAAATCATATATCCTGCTTTAGCCCTGGTGATGCTGTTTTCAGCAGGTTGCGAAAAGGAATTTTTTGATATAAACGAGAACCCGAATGCTCCTACAGAGCAGTCTATCACGTCTCAGTTACTTTTGCCAAGATCGCTGCATGCAACTGCTGCAAGAATGGCTACATCTTACGACTATTCAGCGCATTGGATGGGTTACTGGGCACGTTCTGGTACTTACGGACCAAGCACTGAGCAGGAGTCTTACAACATTACACAGGCTTACCAGCAGGATGAGTGGTCAGGCTGGTACGACATCCTGTTTGATGTTAACCTGATGGAGAAAAAGGCTGAAGCTAGCGGCCAGACATATTATGCAGGTGCTGCCAAAGTTCTGAAGTCAATAGGCTTTATGTACCTGGTAGACCAGTATGGTAACGTTCCTTACACAAAGGCATTTGATATCACAAATAACATTTTGCCTGCTTACGACAAAGGAGATGCTATCTATGCTGACCTACTTGTTCAGCTAGATGAGGCTGCAAAATTATTTGCAGAAGCAGAAGTTACTCCGGAGATCGAGACAGCTGATATCTTGTTCCACGGTGATGCAACTATGTGGAGAAAGCTTATTAACACGCAGCGTCTGAAGTTGCTTCTTCGTCAGTCGCAGGTTAATGCAAACCCTACAGCAGAATTGGCAAAGATCAATGCTGATGGAAGTGGTTTCTTAATGGCCGGCGAAACTGCAGAAGTACAGCCAGGTTATGCTATTGTTGATGGCCAGCAGAACCCGTTCTATGACACTTACAAAAAGTCATTTTCAGGTGCCCTGGATCAGTATAACAGAGCTAACAACTATGTGCTTAAGAAAATGCAGAATAGCAACGATATCCGCTATCAGTATTTCTTCAGCAAGGCTGCTACACCACTTAATAATAACACTTACTATGGTTATAACTTTGGTGAGGTAATTCCTAACAGCGACCCTAAGGCTGCTAACTCATCTGACGTAGCTGGTCCTGGTCTTGCTAAAAGCGCTACTCAGCCACAGTGGTTATTCACTTCTGTAGAGAGTTTGTTCCTGCAGGCAGAAGCAACTCAAAGAGGTTGGATTGCCGGTGATGCTAAAGCAGCATTTGAAGCAGCAGTAGAAGAGTCATTCGTTTGGTTAGATGTTGAAGACGCTGAAGCTGAAGCTGCTGACTACCTGGCTCAGGAAAATGCGTTGGTTAATTATGACGCAGCTTCTGACAAAATCAGATTTATCGTAATGCAGAAATACCTTGCACTTGTTGGTGTAAACAATTTCGAAGCATGGGTAGACTACAGAAGACTTGGTGTTCCAACTGATCTTCCATTATCTCTTGCGCCAAGCAGAGGCACTAATGGTATACCAAAGCGCTTGCTTTACCCACAAAGCGAGTATAGCTACAACGCTGCTAACGTTGCAGCCGAAGGTTCAATCAGTGCTCAGACATCAACTGTATTCTGGGATAAATAATTAATTTATAGTATTTAAAAAACGAAAATGAAGACGTTCACTAAATTATATGCCCTGGCATTTTTAGCAATCGGGCTTACGTCTTGCTTAGACGATAAGGAGATTGAAGATCAGAAGTACGGAATGATTAATCTTGATGCGAAACAGATTATCGAAATTCCTGCTCGCTCTAAGGCTGTATCTCTTGATATTAAAGATGCAACCGTTACGCTTGACTTTGTAACTATCCACTTAGCTGCTAACGAAGTAGCGAAGGAAGATATCAAGGTAACTTTGAGCATCGATAAGACTCAGGCAATGGTAAGCAAGTATAACACTGATAATAAGGCAACTGTTGCCGTATTACCATCAAACTTATACTCTTTCCCGGAAGGCCTTACAGTTACAATCCCTAAAGGTAGCAGAGATGGTGTGCTTAAATTAGCAACCAACTCCAGCAAGCTTGATGCTTCTAACCCTTATGGTATTGCTTTCAATATTGTAAGTGTAGATAAGCCTGGTTATACTATCAGCGGTAACTACAATGGTCTGTTAGCAAGGATAGCAGTTAAGAATGCTTACCATGCTAAGTATGCCGCTACAGGTTTCTTCACACACCCAGTTGCTTCTGCATCAAGAGAAATTCACCATGATAAAGATATGACTACTGTAAACGGTAACACATCTAGAGTAGAGCTTGGTGACCTTGGAGGCGCTGGTTACTTTATGTACGTGCGTGTAAATGCTGATAACTCAGTAGACGTATTAGCAGATCCAACTGCAGTTGCTGGTGCTCAGGATGTATTTGAAACAGGTGAAAACTCTTATGACCCTGCTACAAAAACGTTCACGCTGAACTACGCTTATAACGTAGCTGCGCCACGTAAAATCTCTGAAAAACTTGTGCGTAAATAGCATTAAGCTTTCGAAGTTAGACTTCAAGTATATTAAATGAAGCAAATGCATAAACTGGGAAACTAGTTTTTTACTTTCTTCAACTTATAAAGGCCCCTGGAAACCAGGGGCCTTTTATTTTGTGAACCATACCTGAGAGGCCGCAGCTGACTGTTAGTTGCGGCCTTTTATACTTTAAGGTATGTAGCAAAGTATAAAATCGATGTTTTAACATTATATATAAATAAGAAAATTTTTGAATATTTCTTTGCGCGTGAATAAAAATAATCTTATAATTAGGTATCTGTAAGAGGTATCATCAAGTGATAATCGGTTAACAGATACTTTCTTTGATCTGCTACAGCTGGAATTTTATAGTTTGGATAATTCATGAATGTATAGTTTCCAGGTAAAGCTGAAATGAATTATCTGCCGGAATAAGCTTTGCAGGCAGAGAATAATATGAAAACCTGGCTTTGGATTTTCAAAGAAACAAGAGGGTAGGTTAAGGAGGGACGGAATAATTTTTATTGCATTTTAATAGAGGCGAGCACTTTACCAAATGTCTAGGTTGGCTCATAAGGATGGTTTAGCGCTTTATAGTTTATACTATAATAAAAGCAGGTAACCGGTAGGCGTTTGGTTAAACAAAGGGATCAGGAAAATGACCGAAGTATAACTCCTGCTTACAACTGAAGTGATTACTAATTATAATTTATATCTCACCTTAAACACAAAGCGCAATGAAAAAACTATTACTGTTATGCTTTTGCATGGTGTCGGTACTGCTGCAGCAGGCCATGGCCCAGGTAAGAGCTATCACCGGTAAGGTGACTGATGCTTCTACTAACCAACCGCTGCCGGGTGTAGCCGTGTTGGTAAAAGGAACTACAACAGGCACGGCCACCGGAGCTGATGGCTCTTATTCACTGAATGTACCCGAAGGCGGTACTACTCTTGTATTCCGTTTTATCGGTTATACAACTACAGAGCGTGCTATAGGCAATGCTTCAACTGTTAACATCAGCCTTCCTGTTGATACAAAGCAGCTGAGCGAAGTTGTAGTTACAGCCCTTGGTTACCAGCGCGAAAAGGAAACACTACCTTACTCGGTTGGTGCTGTAAGCAACGAAAACCTTACGTATGCCAAATCCAATGACGTAAGTTCAGCGCTAGTTGGTAAAGTTTCAGGTATACAGCTGCAAGGTTCGCCAAGCTCTAACTTCGATAACGCCAACATCGTTATTCGTGGCGCTAACAGCCTTAACACTTCTCAGCCTCCGCTTTATGTTGTAGATGGTACTATCACAGACCAGAACAGCGTAATTATGGATAACGTTGAGAGCATTTCGGTGCTGAAAGGTGCGGCAGCAACTGCCCTTTACGGCCAGCGTGCTGCTAACGGTGTGGTTATGATCACGAGCAAAAAAGGAACAAGAGGTACTCCTACAGTAGAGCTGAACCTTTCCGCTGCTTTTGAAAACCCATCGGTAACCATGCCTTACCAGAATAGTTATGCAGGTGGTTATACTTCTAACGCTAAATCTCCGGGTACTACCTACGATGCTGAAGGTTATTACATATTCAGATATAAGCCAGGAACGCACCCTGCAGAATGGGCCGCTTTTGATGGCCAGCGTATATTAGACTATGGTGCCGATGAAAGCTGGGGTCCTAAAATGAATGGCCAGCCTTATCGCCCATACTATTCATGGTACCCTGGCGCTGACTTTGGTAAGCTAAGCCCGCTTACTCCGCAGCCGGATAACATCAAGAACTTTTACAAAACAGGTAAAAACTTAAACAATAGTATCGCTTTCAGTGGTGGTGCTGATAATTATACTTACCGCCTGACCTACGCTAACCAGCAGCGTACGCTTATCATACCTAATGCAGAGCGTAACCAGCACCAGGTAGGTTTAAATACCACGTTGGATGTTACTAAAAAGCTGGCAGTTTCTGCTGATATGAGCTTTACATCAAACAAACAGGATGGTCGTCCGCAAGAAGGATACCGCCTGGATGGTTTGAACGTGACGCAGAACTTTAACCAGTGGTTCCAGCGCCAGCTTGACCTGGAAAGATTGAAGAACTATCGCAACGCAGATGGCTCGCTTCAGTCATGGAACATAGGCGACCCGAATGGTACAGGCGATCCGTCGTTATACCTGGCTCCACAGTACTGGGACTCTCCATACTTTGTAGTTAACGAGAACTATGGTACATCAAACTCTAACCGTTTGGTTGGTAACCTTGGATTAAACTATAAAATAAACGATTACTTCAGCTGGCAGTCTTATGCCCGTATGAGCTTAAGAAATGGCGAAGGTGATTTCCGTATCGCTTCAGGTGGTTTGAACACAGACGAATACTCGCTCTACCAGAACACCTTCCGCGAAATGAACTACGAATCGAACCTGAACTTTAAGCGAGCGTTCGGCGATTTTTCAGTAGACGCCCTTGTGGGTGGTAACCTGCGCAAGGATAGCTACAACCAGCTGGAAGAAGTTACGCAGGGTGGTTTGTCTTTCCCTAACTACTTTGATATTAACGCTTCTATTGCCCGCCCTTACATAGCAAGAGGTTATTCTAAGAAACAGGTTCGAAGCGTATACGGCCGTGCATCGTTTGGCTATAAGAGCTTCCTGTTTATAGATGCCTCTACAAGAAACGACTGGTCTTCGGTACTTCCGGTTAAAAACAACTCCTTCCTGTATCCATCTATAGGCGGTAGCTTTGTATTTACCGAACTGATGAAGAACAGCCCGATCACTAACGTGCTGACAACTGGTAAATTAAGAGCCTCTTGGGCACAGGTTGGTGCAGACTTAAGTCCTTTCCAGGTTTATACTACTACAGATAATAAATCGCCTTACGGTTCTACTCCTTCTGCTGAAGTGGGCAATGAGTACAGAACAGGTAATATTATGCCTGCGCTTACAACATCAAGAGAATTTGGTGCCGATTTACGCTTATTTAACGCTGTAGGTATTGAATTTACTTATTACCAGGATGATAACACAGACCAGATCCTGCCTCTGAACATCGACCCTTCAACAGGTTTCAGCAACTACCAGATTAACGCAGGTAAAATACAGCGTAAAGGTATAGAGGCAAGTATAAATGCGACTCCTTTAAACGGCGATTTCAAGTGGGATGTAAGCCTGAACATGGGTAGAAACCGCTCAAAAGTAATTGAGCTTTCTGATGGCCTTACAAATTACTTAGCAGGTACACAGCGTAACGATACCCGCCTGGAGCACCGTGTTGGTAAAGAGTGGGGTATGCTGGTAGGCCGTATGTGGCAGCGCGATGAGCAGGGTAATGTTAAAGTTGGTTCTAACGGTATTCCTCTGTATGATATTAACAAAGAGAGAGGTACTATACAGCCAGACTTTACCGGTGGTTTGTTCAACAACTTCAGCTACAAAGGCTTTAACCTTGCCTTCTCTATCGACTTCCAGAAAGGTGGTTTGTTCCACTCGCTTACTAAAATGTACGGATATGGTACAGGTCTGCATGAGAACACAGTTGGTGTAAACGATAAAGGCCACGATTGGAGAGATTTCCCATCAAATGGTGGTGGTATCCTGATCCCGGGCGTTTATGCTGACGGCAAACCAAACACGACTTACATTCCTGCGCGTAACTACTTCTATACTTCACTTCAGCGCGATAACATCAACCAGATGGTTATAGATGCTTCTTACCTGAAACTACGCGAAGTACGCCTGGGTTACGACCTTCCTAAATCATTACTTGGTAACACAATCAAAAGTGCTAACCTTGGTGTAATGGTAAGCAACGCATGGCTGATCAGCGCTCCTGGTAAAGAGTTCGGCGTTGACCCATCAGAATTGGAAGAAACATGGTTCGAAGGTGGCCAGTTGCCATCTACCCGCACAATGGGTATTAACCTGAAAGTAAGACTGTAATTTTTTAAAGTTTGATCTTATATGAAAAATAAATTTATATTATTCATCGCGGTGCTTTTTGCTATGGTCGCGTGCGATCCTAGTGATTTTGACGACACGAACGTCGATCCAAGACAGGTGAAAGAAGCGCCTACACGCACCCTTTTAACGTTTGCCTTACAGCAGCTTCCTTTCACGGTTTGGAATGCTCCAATCCGTAACGTAGCCGGCTATGGTACCGAGTACCTGGACCTGTATGCCCAGCATTTGGCTGAAGGCCCGTATCCTGCCAGCTCGTTGTATTCAGTTAGAAACCTGTCGTGGACGGCATGGTATACAGGCCCGCTTTACAACCTGCAGACCATCATCAACCTGAACAACGAAGACAGCAAACTGGCTGATATCGGTAACGGCTCTAAAAACAACCAGATTGCTGTAGCCCGTATCATGAAGGCTTATTACTTCTGGTTCCTGACTGATATTTATGGCGATATTCCTTACTCTGATGCGCTGAAAGGCAACCAGGTACTGCAGCCAAAGTATGACAAGCAGGAAGATATTTACAACGACCTGTTTAAGGAGCTGAAAGAAGCGCAGGCTATGATCAATACTGGTGAGGCTGGCGTTACCGGCGATATCCTGCTAGGTGGAGACATGGCTGCCTGGAAGCGTTTTGCTAACACAACCCGTTTGTTCATGTCGCTTCGCCTGATGAAGAAGAACCCTGCAAAGGCTCAGACTGAAATGACAGCTGCTTTAACTGATGGTGTAATTGAGAGCAATGCACAGAACATTACCTATAAGTTTATCGGCGGAGACCCTAACAACTGGAACCCTTGGTACGAGAACTACTCTAATGACAACCGTAATGACTATGCCATTAGCAGCACTTTAGGTAACTACATGCTAGCTAACAACGACCCACGCGTGTTTGTATATGGTGAGGTTCTTAACGGTTCTGAGGTTAAGCCTTTACCATATGGTAGCTCAGCAGCTAAAAACATACCTGGTATCTACAGCCGTATAGGTGCACGCCTACAGGCTTCCGATACAGAAGCGCCAATCTTTACTTATGCACAAGTTCAGTTTGTAAAAGCAGAAGCTGTACACAGAGGCTTTACAATTCCGAACGGCGGTGCTGTAGCAGACCTGTATAACAGCGCGATCAAAGCTTCTTGGGAATTCTGGGGTGTGTATGACGAAGCAGCTTATAATGCTTTCATAGCTGATGCTGACATAGCTTATACTACTGCCAATGGTTTAGAGAAAATTATCTCTCAGAAGTGGGTGCACCAGTACCTGAATGGCTTTGAGTCATGGACAGACTGGAGAAGAACAGGTTTCCCTGTACTTGCACCAGCTCCTGATGCAGTAGACTCAAGAGGTATTCCGCGCAGAATGGGTTATCCATCAAACGCGAAAGCACTGAATGAGGCTGGCTATACTGAAGCTGTTACCCGCCAGGGTGCTGACGACAACTACACCAGAGTATGGTGGGATGCACAATAGCCTAAAAGATATTTTAAGTTAGTAAAGTGAATAAATTAGAAAACTAAGTAGTAGTCTTCTTCACAAGACAAAGGCCTCCGGACTCCGGGGGCCTTTTCTATTTTATACTTTAATCGATTTAGAATTTAAGTTCACGTTAAATTAGCTGGCCAATAAATGCTCTCGCTCACCTCTGGCGCGTGTGAGCATCAGCTGGAACTTAAAAACGTTAATCTAAAATCGAGGGGACTATTTATAGATCAGGAACACGGCTGGCTGCTTGTGAATGTCGGGTAGTTTGCCTTTCCATTCTGCTATGGTTTTAGTTTGGATAAGCTCGTGCTCAGGTGATGTGATGTTGGCTGCGATGCAGAGACGCGTGCTGCCACTTAGGTTATGCACCAGATCTTCGAGCAGCTTATTGTTGCGGTAAGGCGTCTCCATGAAAATCTGTGTCTGGTCGCGCTGGAGCATTTCTTTTTCTAGCTGGCGAAGGGCCTGCAGGCGCGGGCCTTTTTCTATGGGCAGGTAACCATGAAAAGCGAAGTGCTGCCCGTTAAATCCGCTTCCCATTAAGCTTAAAAGTATAGCCGAAGGTCCGGCAAATGGCACCACTTTTATACTTTTCTGGTGGGCATACTTTACAACTTCGGCACCTGGGTCGGCTACGCCGGGGCAACCAGCTTCCGAAATTATACCGGCATCTATACCTTGTTCCTGCAATGGCTTAAGCGAAGCCTGTACCTGTGCAGGCGTGGCATCTTTATCAACCTGAACAAAATTCAACTCCTCTATAACCAGCTCAGGGCAAATGCTTTTTACGAAGCGGCGGGCCGTGCGCAGGTTCTCAACTATAAAATAGGTAAGGTGTCGAACCGTGTCTTTTACTTGTGGCGAGATCACCTGCTCAGCGGTGCCTTCAGCAAGTATGGTTGGGATTAAGTATAAAGTGCCGGATTTTTTCATGGTGCAAAAGTATAAAGTATAACGGTGCCAAAATAAAAAAGCTGCCACAGCCATTTTGCCGCGACAGCTTTTAAGTTATCTGCAAGTATGCAATTTAGGTTTTAATTGCTTTTACATCTTCACAGGTATAAATCTGGGCCAGTAAGGAAGGTGCAGATGCAGTTTGAAAATTTCTGGTAAATCAGTATTTGTTTACTGAGCTTCCAAAAAATTTGAAACCAGTTCGTATACCTGGTCGGGTGCTTCGGCATGTACCCAATGGCCGGCATTTGGCACAGTTTCAACCTCAACCAGCGTAAACAAATGCTCTATGCTGCTGTAAATATCTTCCGGCAGAATATACCGGGACCTGCCACCTTTTATAAACAGGGTGTGTTTTTTGAAAGGAACATCTGACGTAATAGCTGCAGCAATTTTACCGTAGTTCTTCTCAATGGCATCCAGGTTCATGCGCCAGCCGAAAGTGTTATCTTCTTTGCGGTACAGGTTTTTCATCAGGAACAGGCGCACCTCATCTTCTTTAATAGTTTTAGCCAGCTGTGCATCTACTTCGCCACGGCTTGTAACAGTGCTTAGGTCTACCGACTGCAATGCGTCTATTATCTCATCGTGATGCGGTGGGTAAGCTTTAGGCGCAATGTCTACAACTATAAGTTTGGTAAGACGGGTTGGGTATTTAAGCGCATAATTCATGGCTACTTTGCCGCCCATCGAGTGGCCCATAATGGCTGGTGTTGGAATTTGCAACTCATCTACGAGCGCCAGCACATCGGCTGCCATTACATCGTAGTCGTGCTGGTCACTGTGTGGCGAGCGGCCATGGTTTCGCAGGTCTACAAGAAATACGTTATAGTTTTCAGCCAAACGCTTGGCCAGTGTTTGCCAGTTATCGGATGTGCCAAACAAGCCGTGCAATATTAGCAGTGGTTGTCCATGGCCCATTTCGCGGTAGTGTAATTTCATACTTTCAGTTAACAGTAAGTACAGTGAGCAGTTATTAGTAAACAGTAATCAGTTTTAAGGCTTACGCAAGTATAGGCTTATTAGATAGCAGCCTTTATACTACCTGAATTAATTTCTCATCAGCTCCGCGCTCTTTTAAAACACCTAATGGCTGAAGGTCCAGGTTATACTTTGCAAAAAGCTGCAATACTTCTTCACGGCCGGCAGGGTCAACAGCTACTAGCAAGCCGCCGCTGGTTTGTGGGTCGCAGAGCAGGTGTTTCTGGTCTGGGGTGAGGGCTGCAATTTTGTGGCCGTAGCTATCGAAGTTACGGTTTGTGCCGCCAGGTATAGCTTTCTGTGCCAGGTACTCCAGCGCCTCAGGTATAACCGGTACTTTATCAAAGTATACTTCTGCTGTAAGGTTGCTGCCTTCGCACATCTCTGACAGGTGGCCTAACAAACCAAAACCTGTAACATCGGTCATGGCTTTAACCTGCGGTAGCTTACCCAGTTCTTCCCCAATTTTATTCAGCTGCATCATTTGCTGAGGTGCCAGGTGCGTGTGCTCCGGCTTAAGTATGGCTTTTTTCTGCGCGGTGGTAAGTATGCCTACGCCAAGCGGTTTTGTTAAGTATAATTCGCAGCCAGCGGTGGCGGTATCGTTTTGTTTCAGGTTAGGGATATCGAGCATGCCGGTTACAGCCAGGCCAAAAATAGGTTCGGGGCTATCGATGCTGTGGCCTCCGGCTAAAGGTATACCTGCTTCGTGGCAAATACTGCGGCTGCCTTCTATTACGCGTTTAGCTACTTCAGGGGCCAGTTTATCAATGGGCCAGCCTAATACCGCAATGGCCATAGTTGGCGTGCCTCCCATGGCATAGATATCCGAAATAGCGTTAGCCGATGCAATACGACCAAAATCATAGGCATCATCCACAATTGGCATAAAAAAATCGGTGGTGCTGATAACGGCGCGGCCATTGCCAATGTCGTACACGGCGGCATCGTCGCGGGAGCTGTTGCCAACCAGCAGGTTTTTGTTTTCGGGATAAGTGATATCGGTGTGCAGGATAGTATCGAGCACTTTAGGCGATATTTTGCAGCCGCAACCAGCGCCGTGGCTGTATTGGGTAAGCTTTATTTCTTGTATTGATGTTTCTTCCATAACTAAATCAGCTGATGCATTTTTGCAAATTCTACTATCTGATGTGCATTCTCTTCCGGGTTTATACTAGGTAAAGGGAGCGACAGCACACGTTGTTTTTTGTCGAGGTCAAAATTATAGGCTTTGTCGTAGTAGCTTAGGGCAATGTCTACCATCTTCTCCATATCGCCGGCGGCAATGGCCTCAAGCGCTTCTTTGGTAGCCAGGCCACCGAGGCGTTTCTGAATTTTAAGTATGGCTGTTTCCAGAATTGCTTTATCGGTATGGCAGTATTCGGCGGCTAATTTCTGCACGCGCGCTGCCTTCGGAATCTCTAGCTGTATAACAGTAGCCTGCTGCATCTGGTCGTAGAATGGTTTGGGCATAACTACTTTGCCTATGGTTACACTTTCATCTTCCAGCCAAAGCGGTTGCTTCCGGTTAATTTTTAATAGCTCTGTGCCCAGCAGGTTCTCAAACATTTCGGTGGATGGTTGCGGCGGCATGTGTATACTTCCGAAAGCCGAGCCTTTGTGGCAAGCCAGCCGTTCCAGGTCAATTGTTTGTTGCCCTAGTTTTTGCAGGTAAGGCAGCAGGTCGGTTTTGCCGCTTCCGGTAAGGCCGCCAAGTATAACCAGGTGCTGCGGACCCGAGAACTGCTCTTGTATAAAATGGCGGTATGACTTATAACCGCCCTCTAATAAGTTTACTTTGAAACCGGCGAAATCAAGAAGCCAGGCCATGGCACCGCTTCGCATACCACCACGCCAGCAATGTACAAGCAGTTCTTTTTCCGGAGCCAGTTTAGTTGCTTCTTTCACAAACTCCGACATTTTTGGGCCAAACAAGTCCAGGCCTATTAGTACTGCCGGGTCGTGGCCTTGTTGTTTGTAGGCAGTGCCAACAGTGGCGCGCTCTTCATCCGAAAAGATAGGAAAGCTTCTGGCTACCGGGATATGGCCTGTTGCATACTCTTTGGGTGCACGGGCATCCAACACTGGCAGACTTTTGGCCTTCTCCAGAAACTCCTGTATGGTTATCGTATTTACCACGGTTATTTAAGCTGGCGCAGGTAAAGCTGAATTGTATTCTCCAGCCCAAAGTATAGCGCGTCGCAGATCAGGGCGTGGCCTATACTTACTTCCAGCAGCCCCGGTAATGTATCTTTCAGGTATTTCAGGTTATCCAGATCAAGGTCGTGTCCGGCGTTCAGGCCAATTCCAAATTCCTGTGCCTTGATGGCAGCCGCTAAGTATGGTTTTATGGCTTCTTCACGGTTGCTGTGGTAGTTGCTGGCATATGCTTCGGTGTAAAGCTCTACCCGATCGGTGCCAACCAGTGCCGCACCTTCAATCATACTTTCCTCCGGATCAACAAAAATAGAAGTTCTGATGCCCAGTTCTTTGAGCTCCAGAATTACATCCGTCAGAAAATCTTTATGCTTAAGCGTGTCCCAGCCGGCATTGGACGTGATGGCGTCAGGTGCATCGGGTACTAATGTGGCCTGTTCAGGGCGCACTTCTTTTACAAGCTTTAGAAAGTCAGGTGTCGGGTTGCCTTCGATGTTAAATTCTGTCGTAACTATGTCTTTCAGGTCGTATACATCGCGGTAGCGAATGTGGCGCTCGTCGGGGCGCGGATGCACGGTTATACCTTGCGCACCAAAGCGTTCGCAATCTTTGGCAACCTGCACCACATTGGGCCTGTCGCCGCCACGGGCGTTACGCAGCGTGGCTATTTTGTTTATATTTACACTCAGTTTGGTCATGTGTATGGTAATGGCGGCTTTTGGGGCCGGGTTATACTTTCTGTTACAGCAGACTAAATTAGCTGAATTTTGTTTAAGATGATAACCTAAAGCTACGGCTATAGTAGTGTATAAAATACAGGCAACACCTAAGTGCCTCGTCTTGAAGTATAAATTAACATTAAAACTATGAGCTTAAAACAAAGAATTGAGGCAGACATAAAGCAGGCCATGCTGGCAAAAGAAAAAGGCCGCCTGCAGGCATTGAGAAGTATAAAATCGTTGATACTGCTGGCCGAAACTGAAAAAGGCGGTGGCGAAGGGCTTACACCAGACACGGAGTTAAAGTTACTTACAAAAGCTGCGAAGCAGCGCCGCGAATCGGCGGAAGTATACGCCAAGCAAGGCCGCGCCGACTTGGAAGAAATTGAATTGGCAGAATTGGCCGTGATTGAGGAATACCTGCCAAAGCAACTGGATGAAGGCGACCTGCGTGCAAGATTGCTTGAAATTATTCAGCGTGTAGGTGCTACCGGCCCGTCTGATTTAGGGAAAGTAATGGGTGTTGCATCGCGTGAGCTGGCTGGGCAGGCAGATGGCCGTGCAATTTCCAGCGCAGTAGGCGCCTTACTGAACAACACAGATTTTTAAGTTTTAAAAGAGCTACTACAGCTGCAAAAGCTATTGAGTAGTGCTTCTTTTTAAAGTATATTTGAAGGCAGAAGTGGCTGGTGTTTGGCTGCTTCTGCCTTAATTTTTTCTGTTGTGAGCACGTTTGATATTTTCTTAGCCATCCCGATTGCCTTCGGTGCTTTTCAGGGTTTCCGGAAAGGTTTGTTATTGGAACTGGTGTCGTTGGTAGCGCTGGTGATTGCTATACTTGGCGGCCTTAAATTACTGGATACGGCATTGCCCGTAATGCGCGGTTTTTTTGGCGATGCCGGTGGCCTGTTGCCTTATGTTACTTTCCTGGTTGTGTTTGTGGGTATTATTCTGCTGGTAAGATTAGCAGGCATTATACTTAAAAAAGCTGTTGATTTCACGCCTTTCGGCATGTTCGATAACCTGATGGGCGCTATACTTGGGGCGCTGAAATGGTGCTTTGCTTTAAGCCTGCTCTTCTACGTTTCAGGTATGGCAGGTATAAGTATAACAAAAGGCACAGCCGATGCTTCGATCATTTACCCGGTTGTTCTTAAATCCACTCCTTACGCATTAGATACATTGGGCTATGTACTTCCGTTTATAAAAGCGCTGCTGACATCCCTGAAAAATAATTTCTAATAACTGAATTTGAAGCTACCGGACAGAGTTTATACTTATAGTATGAGTATGGCTCGCTCGTCATTTTATACTTTGAAGCTGTTTACGGATGTAAGTTATAGCCATTGGTTGGCATTTTTACCAACAATCTATAAATGCAGTTTTTCAGAAGCTATGAAAACTATAAGTCCAACTATAGAAATCATTTGTAAATAGTAACGCATTAAATAATTTACACATTAGCACATTCATCACCCATGTTGCTGCTGCTCGATAATTTTGATTCTTTTACCTATAACCTGGTTGATTATTTCGGGCAGCTAGGGGTGGAGGCGCATGTAGTCAGGAATGATGTGCCACTGGAACAAATTACGAAGTTACCGGTAACTGCCATTGTGTTGTCCCCGGGGCCGGGCACGCCTGAAAATGCCGGCATTATGATGGACGTGATCAGGTATTACCATGAGCAGGTGCCCATGCTGGGTATTTGCCTTGGGCACCAGGCGCTGGGCGAGTTTTTTGGAGCCAGACTTGAGAAAGGCATAAGGCCTATGCACGGCAAAATTTCAGAAATGATATGTGAAGAAGACCTTATCTTTGCAGGCTTGCCAACACAAATGCCAGTGGTACGCTACCACTCGCTGGTGCTGCGGCATTTACCCGAAAGTATACTTGCACTGGCCCATACGCAGGATGGTGAACTGATGGCTTTCAGGCATAAGGAGCTGAATTTGTATGCTTTGCAGTTTCATCCGGAGGCTGCTCTTACCACTTATGGTTTGCAGATGCTCAAAAATTGGGTTAGTATTGTTAATATTGCATCATAATTACACCGTATACCAACTTTTACACGTTGGGTATACATTAGTTTCTTTACAACATGAATCTACAGGTCAGACAAGAAGGCGATTTCCAATACATTGATGAAGGCGAAGGTGAAGTATTGCTGTTGTTGCATGGGCTCTTTGGGGCTTTAAGCAACTGGCATGGCGTTGTAGATCATTTCTCGAAGCAGTATCGTGTGGTTATTCCGCTGATGCCGATTTACGAAATGGCGCTGCACAAAGCCGGCGTTCCTGGCCTTGTATCTTTTATTGAAGACTTTGTGAAGTTTAAGCAGCTGGATAACATGACGCTGCTGGGTAACTCGCTGGGTGGCCACGTAGGTTTGGTTTATACATTAGACAATCCGAAAAAAGTGAAGCGACTGGTACTGACCGGAAGCTCTGGCTTGTTTGAAGACTCGATGGGTGGCTCGTTCCCGAAGCGTGGTAACTATGATTATGTAAAAGAGCGTGTAGCGTATACTTTCTATGATCCGGAAACGGCCACAAAAGAACTTATTGACGAGGTGTTCAACATTACGAATAGTAATGCTAAATGCCTGCGCATAGTAGCAATTGCAAAATCTGCGCAACGACATAATATGGCCAAAGATGTCACTAACATTAAGGTGCCAACGTTGTTAATATGGGGACTGAATGATACGATTACACCGCCTGTAGTAGCACATGAGTTTAACAGGCTTATCGAAAACTCCGAACTCCATTTTATAGATAAGTGCGGACATGCGCCAATGATGGAACATCCCGATAAGTTTAACAGTATCTTAGATAAATATCTAACAAAAACAGCCCAAACAACCACCGCCACATGATAGCAGAAGAGCTCATTAACCAAATGATTCCACCGCTGAAGTACTACGATACCGTAGAAAAGGCTTTGCGTTGGATGGATGAGTTTCGGGTAAATGAGCTGCCTGTGGTAAAAAACCGCAAGTATATGGGGCTGGCCACCGAGGGTAACCTGGTAGAACTGAATGACCGTTCCCAGAACCTGGAGCAGGTGCCGCTTGAGTTTCAGGATGTTCATGTAATGCATTTCCAGCATTTTTATGATGTGATGGAAGCTGCTATCAAAAATAAAATTCAGGTAGTACCCGTGCTGGATGAAGAGCAGGAGTACATGGGCATTATCACGATTAACGATACGCTGGCGGCTTTCGGGCAAATGTCGGCATTGCAAGGGCAGGGAAGTATACTGGTGCTATCGATGCCGGAGCGCGATTATTCCCTCAGCCGCATCAGCCGCCTGATAGAAGAAGAGAACACCAAAATTCTGAGTGCCTATGTATCTCCGGATGAGTTGGACCCTTACAGTATTAAGCTTACCCTAAAACTCAATACAACCGATCTGAGCCGCATTATTGCTACACTGGAGCGTTTTGAGTACCGCATTACAGCTCAGTTTAACGATGGCAGCAAGTATGATGTCGGCCGCGACCGACTCGACATGTTGCTCAAGTACCTCGATATTTAGCCAGACAGGTGCAGCCGCGCTACTTCCTGTTTTTTATACTTTCATTGTTTTGTACTGGCTTGGTGCATGCAATGCCCTGTGCTGTTTCGGTTGCTGTAATTGATAGCGTTAGCCTGAATGGCAACGATATTACCAAAAACCAGGTGCTGCTTGCCGAACTTACTTTTAAAGTTGGCGATAGTATTGCCACATCTGACCTGGAGCAGGTACTGGAACAAAACCGAAAACGTATCTCAAACCTTCGCTTATTTCATGAAGTGAGCTATACTTATACTTGCACGGAAGGGCGGGTAGCTGTAGTATACACTATGCAGGAGCGTTGGTACCTTTACCCGATTCCTATACTTGAACTTGCCGACCGGAATTTTAATGCCTGGCTCGAAAAGAAAGATTACAGCAGAATTGATTACGGTATAAACCTGGTCAGGCGCAATTTCAGAGGGCGCAACGAAGAAGTGCGTGTGCGATTACAACAGGGCTTTAATAAAAGGCTTGAACTTGGTTACCGTGTGCCATACATTAGCCGCACGCATAAAGTAGGTATAGATCTGGGTGTAGCAGATTATCGCAGCCGGACTATAAACTATACTGTCCGGAATAATAAACAGCGTTTTTTTGAACAACAAAATGGTTTGCCAATCCATAGAACTTCTTTTTCGGGTGCGGTAATACGGCGGCAAAGTGTGGAGCGGCAAGAAGGCCTGCGTTTATCGTATCATCAGGAAAAAATTTCAGACTCAGTAGCTTATTTAAACCCTGATTATTACCGGGATAATATTGAGCAGCGGCAGTACCTGAGAGCAGAGCTTTTTAAGGCCATTAATTTGCGCAATAACTTCGCTTACCCCTTAACAGGCAGCTATTTTGAGGCAGCTGTTTCGCATACTTTGTTCCTTAACCAAACGGGCAGTGCATTTACAGCTTTGAGGGCAAAGTATGTTAACTACAGCAAATTATCGGAAAAATTTTATTATACTGTGGGTGCCGAAGGCCAGCTTCGCCTTGCAAAACGCCATGCCTTTGCTGATAACATAGCATTAGGTTATCGCGCATTGGTGCGGGGTTATGAGCTTTATGTGGTAGGCGGGCAGCATTACGCATTGTTTAAGCAAGGGGTGTCGTATGAGCTTTTGAAGCTGGAAAGCATGCGTGTAAAGCAAATTAAGAACCCTAAATTTAACCGTATACCGATAGCAATATACATGAATGCGTTTACCGATGCGGCCTACGCAGCTGATAAAGTATACAATCAGGAAAACCCATTAGCCAACCGCTTGCTTGCCGGTGGCGGGTTTGGGTTGCATTTTGTAACGTTTTATGATATTGTGCTGCGGCTGGAGTATACTCTTAACCGCGAAGGCGACAGAGGATTTTACCTGAACGGCAGATTCCCGTTTTAACACATTGGCTTATGAAAATTGCTATACTTGGAAAACCTTTTGAAGACAACATAGCTCCATTTATACAAGCGCTTTTTGATGAACTGGTACGCCGCGGCGCAGAGCTTCTGGTAGTAGAGCATTTTAAACTATACTTGGGCAACACCATTAATCTACCTTCTGATATAGCAATTTTTAGCAGGGGCGATAGTTTAGTTGGTGTAGATGTGGTTTTAAGTATAGGCGGAGATGGAACCTTGCTGGATACAGTAACTTATGTAGGAGCAGACCAATTGCCTATACTTGGAATTAACACCGGGCGCCTGGGATTTTTAGCAACTATACCTTACGATAGCATAAATGCTGCTATTGATGCGTTGTATAAAAATGAATATACGCTGGATGAGCGTAGCCTGATCAGAGTAGATGCTAACCAGGATGTTTTTGATGGTATTAATTTTGGCTTAAATGAGTTTAGCATTCAGAAGCGCGATACATCAGCCATGTTGGTGGTGCACACGTATATAGATGGTGAATACCTAAACTCCTATTGGGCTGACGGGCTTGTTGTAGCCACTCCTACCGGATCTACTGGCTACTCATTAAGCTGCGGTGGCCCATTAGTGCTGCCTAAAACCAACAATTTCATTATTTCACCCGTATGCCCGCATAACCTGAACGTACGACCTATGATCGTGCCGGATAGTAGTGTGATCTCTTTTGAAGTAGAGGGGCGCAGCAGCAGCTTCCTGGCTTCTCTCGATTCACGGTCGGTGCCTGTTGATATGACTGTACAACTTTCCGTGCGGCGGGAGGATTTTGTGGCTCGACTTGTAAAGCTACATCATGTTGATTTTTTATCGACTCTTCGTAGCAAACTTAACTGGGGACTAGACAAAAGGAATAATCTTCTTCGCTAAATAATATTAAATATATCATATTGTTTTTATGATAGTTATTTATCTTTATTTTTGTAACGGTTAAGTAGGGGAGAAGTATTTTGTTTTGAGGAATTACCACAAAAAAGATATCACATTTTATGAAAAAATTAAGTACCCTTTTTCTGCTGCTTATTGCCGTTGTATTGGTAACTGCTATTGATGCAGATGCACAGCGATTTACTAAACGTAAGCGATATGGCTCAATTGGGGTAAGCCTTAATGCCATGAACTACTTCGGTGATATAGTGCCGGAGCCTGATTTTACCAGCTTACGATTTAAGTCTACGCGCCCCAATGTAGGATTAAGCTATACTTATCGTTTCTATCCGCGTGTGTCTGGCCGCGCCAGCCTTAACTGGGGCCGCATAACAGGTGATGACATGAAAAGTGCCTCTGAGAATGAGGGCGAAAACGTAGGCCGTTTCAAAAGAAACCTGTCCTTCAGAAACGATATAGTGGAATTAAGCGGCGTTGCAATCATCGACTTATTCGAGAACCGTAGTTTCTATCGCCGTCGTCCGGATTTTGTACCATATGGTTTTGTGGGTCTTGCTGTTTTTCATCATAACCCTAAAGCATACTACGAAAGAGGTTCGCACCCCGGCCTTTCCGGCAACCAGGATATCCCAACGGGCTGGTATGAATTGCAACCACTTGGCACCGAAGGGCAGTATGCTAATGGCGAAGGTTATCCAACACCTTATAAGCGCTTACAGGTTTCCATACCTTTTGGCTTAGGTGTAAGATACAGGCTGGACAGAAACTGGGATATGAGCTTTGAAGTGGGCTGGAGAAAAACATTTACAGACTACCTGGATGATGTAAGTACAGACCATGCTTCGAAAGCTGAAATACTTGCTGGAGGTGGAAGTAACCCTAAAGCAGCAGCTATATTAGCTGATAGAAGTGCAGAAAGTGGTTTTGCTACCCGCCCTGATCCTAGTGGCACTCCATATAGCAGCGTGCCATACTATGGTGAAAAAGGTGATATCCGAGGCAACAATTCAGATAAAGATTGGTATATCGTATCTGGTTTATCAGTAAATTATATTCTTGCACCACGAATCAGAAGCCCGAAGTTTAGATAATACAACAGGCAACTATTCGTTGTTCTCCTAAACTCCGCTTTGAATACATGACGTTACATACGATTAAACAGGCACTCCTTATTTGTTCAATGCTGCAAATAGGGAGTGCTTTTTTTGGCACTTCTGCATTTGCGCAAAACTCTGTTACCACCAGCGAAGTTGGTGTTGGTATAGGTGGCGCAAATTACAAAGGCGAATTAGCGCCTAACTACAGGTTTTTAAATAACCAGCCTGCCATCACAGCCTTCTACAGGCGCGATATCTCGGCACCTATCACCTTGCGTGGAGGTGTTATGCTCAGCCACCGTATTTTTGATGACAATACCATCAGCGACGAATCTTATGATCTGCCGCTCCCCAATCATCGTCAGGCTGAAATGCGCCTGAGCCTGGCGGAGCTATCTGCTGTAATGGAGTACAATTTTCTTGATTATTACGACCTGAAGCAGAAGCCACGCGTATCTCCGTATTTTTTTGCAGGGGTAGCAGGGTTGCTCTATAACATTAAGACTACTATTGCTAACCCAGAGTATGAAGATGTGAACGAGCCCTTCAGAACACGGCTTACGTTTGCAGTACCGGTAGGTGTGGGTGTGAAATATGCCCTAAACAAGTACTGGAATCTTGGACTGGAGTTCGGAGCTCGTAAACTCTTTAACGACCGCCTCGACAACCTGGCAAAGCAAGATAAGCGAATCGCCAACCCATACGACAAAGACTGGTATTTCTACAATGGCATCAGCCTGTCTTATACTTTCTATAGAATCAATTGCCCTGCTCCTTATAAGCGCACACCAGGAATTCTGGATTAGCATGTATAAATTTCACAAATTTGTCTTGCTTTTTGTAACTTGCAAGGAAATTGCGATTAAATGAATCTTAGGGAGCAAGTTGATTTAGACAATTTACCTAAGCACATTGCCGTTATTATGGACGGCAACGGGCGATGGGCAAAACAGAGGGGCGGACTACGCATTTTTGGTCACAAGAGTGCCATTACTGCAGTACGTGAAACAGTTGAGGCAGCTGCTGAACTCGGAGTTGATTACCTGACACTGTATGCATTTTCTACCGAGAACTGGTCGAGGCCTGCCGGAGAGGTAACCGCATTGATGCAGCTTTTGGTTTCTTCTATCAGAAAAGAGACATCTACGCTAAACAAGAATAATATCCGGTTGCTAACTATAGGAGATACAGCCAGTTTGCCCTCTTCTTGCCAAAAGGAGTTGCGTGAGGCAATGGATATCACTAAAAATAATACCCGGATGACGCTGGTATTAGCACTTAGCTACAGCGGCCGCTGGGATATTACGCAAGCCGTTAAGAAAATGGCGCTTGAAGTAGAACAGGGTAATCTTACTGCAGGTGAAATAGAGGAATCTACCATAGCGCAATATCTTGCTACAGCCGGCATGCCAGACCCTGAACTCCTTATCAGAACAAGCGGGGAGCAGCGCATTAGTAATTTCTTGTTGTGGCAAATGGCTTATACCGAACTATATATTACCGATTTGCTTTGGCCTGACTTCAGAAAAGAGCATCTTTACAAAGCAATATTAGCTTATCAGAGCCGCGAGCGTCGCTTCGGCAAGACCAGTGAACAACTAATCAAGTGAAAATATTAATGACAAGATGCATCTGGGTGCTTGTGTTTCTGCTAATCACAGGCACAGCTTCGTCTCAAGTGTTAAAAACCCCTACACAGACTAGCCCCATCGATTATTCACAGCCGAAACAATATCGCATTGGTGGTATTACTGTAAGCGGTGCCAATTTCCTGGATCCTAATGCGCTGGTTTCTGTAACCGGCCTGAAAGTGGGTGATGAAATTACAGTGCCTGGCGAAGATTTAAGCCGTGCTATACAGAAACTATGGGACCAAGGTATACTTGGCGATGTGGAAGTATACATTACTAAAATCGAAGGTAACCAGATTTTCCTTGATTTTAATTTGAAAGAGCGCCCGCGTCTTTCCCGTTTTACTTTCTCAGGTATAAACAAAACGCAGCAGGATGCCCTGCGCGAAAAAATAAACCTGATAAGGGGCAAGGTGGTTACAGATGCTGTGCTAAACAGCACACGTAATGTTATCCGCAATTATTACCTGGAAAAGAGCTACCTGAATGTAAAAACCACCATTACACAGAAGCCCGATTCTTTGCTTCCTAACAGTGTGGTATTAAACATTGCTATTGATAAAGGCGATAAAGTTAAAATAGCAGAAATTGATTTTGTTGGCAACGAGGCTTTTAAAGAAGCTAAGCTGGCAAAACAGATGAAGAAGACGAAGGAGAAGCGCATCTACAAGTTTTTCACTTCCTCTAAATATCAGAAGAACGAGTACGAAGCGGATAAAGAAAAGCTGATAGCCTTTTATAACAAAGAAGGTTACCGTGACGCAACCATCGTTTCTGACTCAGTTTACAAGATCAGCGAAGACCGTTTAGGCATTCAGATAAAACTAGATGAAGGCCAGCGCTATTATTACCGCAACATTACCTGGAATGGCAATTACCTGTACGATGACGCATACCTGTCAAGAGTTTTAGGTATCAGCAAGGGCGATGTATACAACAAAGAAGAACTGGATAAGCGACTAAACTATAACCCGACAGGTATAGACGTTTCAGCGCTTTACCAGAATGACGGTTACCTTTTCTTCAACATCGATCCTGTAGAAGTGAACGTTGATGGCGATTCTATTGACATAGAAATGCGCATGACTGAAGGCCCGCAGGCAACTATAAATAAGGTAACTGTAAGTGGCAATACAAAAACCAGTGACCACGTAATTCTTCGCGAAGTACGTACGCTGCCTGGCCAGAAGTATAGCCGCGACGACCTGATCAGATCAAGAAATGAATTGGCTGCACTTGGTTATTTTGACCCTGAAACTATAGGGCTTAACCCGATTCCAAACCCGGCGGAAGGTACAGTTGATATTAACTATAGCGTAGTAGAGCGACCGAACGACCAGATTAGTTTATCCGGTGGTTGGGGTGGCCCGATCGGTGCTGTAGGTACTGTAGGTTTAACGCTTAATAACTTCTCTACCCGTAAAATTACTAAGCTATCAGAGTGGCGGCCTATTCCGAGTGGCGATGGCCAGCGCTTGTCATTGAATGTGCAGGCAAACGGTAAATACTATCAGTCTTACTCATTGTCGTTTACAGAGCCATGGTTGGGAGGCCGTAATCCGAACTCGTTAACTGTAAGTATATTTAAAACAGTACGCCGCGACCCTAACTCTGACGTAGATAGCAGGTTAAATGTAGATGGTGGTTCTGTTAGCTTAGGCCGCCGTTTAAACTGGCCGGATAACTACTTCCATATGAGCCACTCGCTATCTTATAACCGTTATAACCTGAATAACTTCAGACTTTTTGGCGAGTTTGATAACGGAACATCTAACAGTATATCGTTTGTTAATACAATATCGCGTGTAAGTATAGATCAGCCAACATTCCCACGTCGTGGTTCTTCTATCTCGCTAAGTCTTAACCTTACACCACCTTATTCACTGTTTACAGAGCAACGTAACAACTATGAGTTTGTAGAATTTAACAAATGGATGTTCGATGCATCGTATTTTATAAACTTGGCAGGGAATTTGGTGTTGAATACAAGAGCACACTTTGGTTTTCTGGGCAAGTATAGCTCTGAAACAAGTATAGGTCCTTTTGAGCGATTCAGATTAGGTGGCGCTGGCTTAGGTGGTGGTAACATATTTGTTGGTACAGAATACATTGGCTTGCGTGGTTATGATGATGAGAGCGTTGTGAATAACGATGACCTTACGTTACAGTCTGCTGGCGGTATTGCGTATAACAAATTTGTACTGGAGGCGCGTCAGCTTATATCTCCGAACCCGGCAGCTACCATTTATGGTCTGGCGTTTTTAGAGGCTGGTAACAACTTTGGTTCGTATGATCGTTACAATCCGTTTAAGCTGTACCGCTCAGTAGGTGTGGGTGCTCGTATCTTTATGGCTGCCTTTGGCCTACTTGGCTTCGACTATGGTTGGAGACTGGATGATGTGCCTGGCCAGCCGGATATGAAACGTGGACAGTTCCACTTCATTATCGGACAGCAGTTACGCTAACAAGAAGGAATTTGTATGAAGAAGTTTTTGTTCATCTTTTTAGCAGGGTTTTTACTTTCCTATGTTTCGCAAGCACAGAAGTTTGGCTATATTGACTCAAATTTTATTTTGAGCAAGATGCCTGCTTATAATAAAGTGCAGCAGGAACTGGATAAGCAAGCCGAAGCCTGGCAGAAAGATATCGAAGGCATGCACCAGAACGTGGAAAAACTCAAGCAAGAGTATAAAGCGGAAGAGGTGCTGCTGACCGAGGAGATGAAACAAAAACGGCAGGCTGACATTGCTAAAAAAGAAACAGAAGTACGGGATTACCAGCGCAAGATATTTGGTTACGAAGGTACCATGTTTAAACGCCGCCAGGAGTTGATCAGGCCAATACAGGATGAAGTTTTTACTGCGGTTGAGAAAGTAGCCAAGGCCAAACAGCTTCAGATCGTATTTGATAAATCCGGAGATCTGGTAATGATTTATACAAACCCGGTACACGATTATACAGAGTATGTGCTGGAAGAATTAGGGCTTGCATCTGATAAACAAAATGCACCTGCAGCCAAACCAGCAGCCGGCGCTGTAGATAGCCCTGAAAACCTGCCGGAAACTAATGACACGGATGCTGAAAACGAACAGCAAAAGCAACCGGAAAAGCAAACTAAAACGCAGAAGACAAAGCCTGCGCCTAAAAAGAAGTCTAATAACTAACTACTATATTAATTAATCAACCCAACCATGAACAAAATTAAAACTTTAGTTGTAGCGTTCTTATTGATCAGCTTCGCCTCTTTTGCTCAGACAAGCGATAAGCCAATTAAAATCGGTTATACTAACGTAGAATATATCCTGCTTCAGATGCCAGAAAGCAAGCAGATCGAGTCTCAGCTTAAAGATCATAGCACACAGCTTGAGAATCAGTTAAAGAACAAATACTCTGATTACGAAGCTAAAATGCAGGCTTACGAAAAGGGTGCTGCAACTATGGATAAAGTAGTACGTGAGGATAAAGAGAAAGAACTGATGAACCTGAACAACTCTATCCAGGAGTTCCAGCGTAGTGCTCAGGTTTCTTTACAGCAGAAAGAGAAGTCTTTGGTTGATCCGGTTATCACTAAAATTGATAAGGCAATCAAAGAAGTAGCAAAAGAGAACGGCTATACTTATGTTATCAGCAACCAGGCTTTATTAGCAGGTCCTGAGGATGGGGATATCTCTCCGCTTGTACTTAAGAAATTAGGTGTTGACCCAACTAAGGTTAACACTCAGCAGCCAGCAGCTGTTAAACCAGCAGCAACTGCTCCAGCTAAAACTACAACAACTACTAAGTCTTCAAAGAACACAAAGAAGAAGAACTAAGTAAAATCTTGATTTTATAGTTTGAAAGCCGATGTGTTAAACTTCGGCTTTCTTTTTTGCCATACCATTACCAGCTTAATTAACAGTGATAGATTACGAGGAACAAGAAACTGCTGAAGATTCGGACGAATTATATGAGCACCACCGCATTGTAGTAGACAAGGGGCAGGCTTTACTTCGCGTAGATAAGTTTTTGATGGACCGCTTGCCTAATGTAACGCGTAATAAGTTGCAGAGTGCCATTAGGTCAGAATCGGTGCAGGTGAATGAGAAACCAGTAAAGGTAAGCTACAAGGTAAAACCGCTGGACGTGATTACGATTACGCTGGCTGAGCCCCCTCGCGACACCGATATTGTACCTGAAAATATTCCACTTAATATACTTTACGAGGATAACGAGCTGCTGCTTGTAAATAAAGCTGCCGGCATGGTGGTGCATCCTGCCTATAACAATTGGACAGGTACTTTAGTAAATGCCCTCACATACCACCTGCAGAACTTACCTACCACCCGCAACGGCGAGGGCAGGCCAGGTTTAATACATCGTATTGATAAGGATACCTCTGGCTTACTAGTAATTGCTAAAACCGAGTATAGTATGGCGTACCTGGCAAAGCAGTTTTATGACCATAGTATAGAGCGAACCTATTACGCTTTAGTTTGGGGTGTGCCTAAACAGGATGCCGGAACTATAGTTGGGCATGTTGGCCGTAGCCCCAAAGACCGCAAAGTAATGACTGTGTATCCAGAGGGCGATTACGGGAAGCATGCTGTAACGCATTACAAGGTGCTCAGGAAGTTTAAATACGTTAGCCTGGTACAATGCAACCTGGAGACTGGCAGAACGCACCAGATACGTGCGCATATGAAGTATATCGGGCACCCGTTATTTTCAGATGCAACATACGGAGGCGATAAAATACTGCAGGGCGTTCCTAATGGTACCTATAAATCGTTTGTTGAAAATGCATTCAAAATAATGCCCCGGCAAGCATTGCACGCTAAATCGTTAGGTTTTATACATCCTGAAACAAAAGAATTCCTACAGTTCAACTCTAATCTGCCAGAAGATTTCAGGAGCGTTCTGGAGAAATGGGAATTATATGAAGAGTAATAAAGTATAATTAGTTAAAATGCCGATAAGGCGAGGCTTTAAGGTTATACTTTTTCAGGCTTAATAAAAGTTTATTATCTTAAGTATAAAAACAAAAAGGCCGGTTCTATCAGAACCGGCCTTTTTGTTTTTATACTTAAGAATTACTTCTTCTTTTTTGGCTTAGCAGATTTGTTGATTTCGGCTAAAGCTGTATTTGCTTGCTCGTTTGCTGGGTCTAAAGTTTTAACTTCTGTCCAGTGCTTCACAGCATTTTCTCTATCACCTTTCAGGTAGTAGAAGTAACCCAGGTAAGAGTTAGCTTCAATCAGGTCTTTCTTATACTTGTCCTTTTCACCACCTGTCAGCTTAATAAACTCCTCGTAATGAGGTTTAGCAAGGCCTTTAGTAGTTTCAGGGTCTAAGTTAGCCTGCGCGCGCGCTCTCCATAAGTGACCGTAAGCATACGTAGGGTTCTTGGTAGTTATCTGGCTGTATGTTTCATCAGCTTTCTGATAGTTACCAGCCATCATGTAAGCATTACCTAAGTAATAGAAGTCTGTATTAGCTACGCCAAGTTTTTCCTGTTTCTTGCTATAAACTTCTATTGCCTTGTCAAACTGCTTGTTGCTGGCATACATGTTAGCCAACTCGTAGTACAGTTCCGGCTTGTCAGGCTGTAATTCAATTGCCTTATTCAGGTTCTCGATTGCTTGCGCTGTTTTACCGTTTTTAGCTAAGATTCTGCCATAGTACTCATAGTCGCTGGAGATAAGTTTGTTCTTATCAACTTTAGACAGGTAAGTTTCCATGGCTTGCATAGCTTGCTCAGGCTGTCCTAACTCCAGGTATGAATATGCCTGAAGGCGATTCATAGTGGTGTTGTTAGGATCAGTTTTAAGTACTTCCTGAACTTCTGCTAATGTACCTTTATAGTCTTTAGTCAGGAACAGGAACGAAGCATACTTTGCGCGTGTTTCAGGCGTTTTCTCAGCCATGTCCACATATTGCTTAAATGTAGATAAAGCTCTGTCATACTGGCCTGCAAAGTAGTAAAGCTCGCCCAGGTCGCGGTAAGCCGGAGCATACTGCGGATCTAATTCAATTGCTTTTTTGTAAGCTTCTTCAGCCTCGTTATAGTTACGTGAGCTGGTATAAAGCTGACCTCTGCGTAAGTGAGCTTTTGTATACTTAGCATCTATCTGAGTAGCTCTGTCATAAGCAGTCATTGCTTCGCCACCATTTTTAAGCTTCAAATAGGCATCACCCAATACTACATAAGCCATAGCGTTATTTTTGTCACGCTTTACAGCTTCTTGTAAGTAACCAACAGCTTTGTTCAGGTCTTGCTCAGTTGAAGCTTCATCTTCTACATAGGCTTCTGCAATCATAGCCAATACATAAGGATCTTTCTTCTTGCTGGCTTTTAAAGCTTTGCCAAACTGGTTCTCAGCCTCTGCCTTATTGCCTTTTTCTAAAGCAATTTTACCAAGGCCTACCATGTTTATAGCAGACTTAGAATTTTTAGCTAAACCCTGGTTAAAGTATATAGCTGCTGAGTCTGGTTTTTCTGTTCTAAGATATACATCGCCCAATGCAAAGTATGCGTTATCTGCTTTTTTTGCACCAAGCTGAGACTTATAGTATGTTTTAGCCTCCTGATATCGCTCTAAATCTACGGCTCTGCGACCTGCATCTCCTCCTGTCTGTGCAAATGCTGCTGCAGTAGGGAATGCTGTCGCCATCAGCAGGATGTACTTCCAGTTATTCGTCATTTTAATTAAAGTTTAGTTTTTAGTTTGTAATAGTTTTATTTAGAGTTAGGGACTAACGTAAGCCTACTATACGTACTGGCATTGTGGCAGGTACTAATCCCGACTTAAGAATTATACGTTGTCCTTGGTCTCCGGCTACAAAAGCTACAAAACCTGTGCCAAGTCCTGCGCGGCCTTCTGTATTGATAATGTATAAGTTACGTCTTAATGGGTATACAGCCTGTGCAATATACGCCTGGTATGGCTGATAATAGCTTTCTGTAGTAAGTGGGGCAGGGTCTGAGCTTATGCCAACAACTTTTACTTTTTTCAGGAAACCTACTGCTGTCGAGTCATCCTGGTCGCTTATCCAGTTTACACCGATTACACCTATGGCATTATTATTTTTAGCAACGTAATCTATCAGCGCTTTATTTGAATTGGCTGCGAAAGTATTCGCCGGCAATGGTACTTTATTCAGTAAGGAGTCTTTTACAAAGCGAGCTGTGCTGGAACTGTTATTGTCAAAAACTATAGTAACATTCTGTAACGGGTTTTTTGAATTAAGCTTGTTCCAGTTGTTTACCTTACCGCTGAATAACGATTTCACTTGTTCCATTGTCAGCAGCGTATCCGGGTTATTGTTGTTAACTATGAGTGCTATTGCATCAACAGCAATTTTCGTAACCCGCGGAATTTTCTTTTGCTTTTCAAATACAGCTTTTTCGTCAGCACTCAGCTCTCTTGATAGTACTGCAATTCTAATGCTGTCGTTAAGTAAATCTTTTACAATAGCACCTTCTGCTTTATACGATGGCGTTATTGATGCGTACTTATATATACCTTCAAAAGTATTTACCTGACTTTCTAAAATAGGTTCAAAAGATTCGTCAACACCAATTTTTAATTCGCCAGAGGTAGGTGTGTTGTCAACTTTACCAGACTGGTTACATGACATTACCAGCCAGGCCATACTTGCTGCCAGTAAGTAGTTTAATCTGTTAATCTTCAAACCTGCCATGTTTTTGTTGCTTGTGTTGTTGATATGTTCTTACAAATCTAACAATTCCATATAAAATCAATGTTCCACCAAGAATATTTTTGGCAGTATCCGGCATATCCAGGTTCATTTGCTGTTCATTAGCGAATATAATGAAGAGCCCAGCGCCTACATAAACCAGTGTCATGATCATGCTAAAATAGCGCACGAATTTATTGAATGTTGAAGACACATCTGGCCTTTCTTTTCTGGGTCTTATCATTTGGCAGGTAGCTTATACTTATACTACGTATTTTGATTTTTTAAAAATAAGCTACTTAACCCAAAAATGAAAGCAGGAGCCATAATTGATCCTTTATGTGCTCCTGCTTTATACTTTAACTTATACTTTAACGTTGCAGGCTAAACCTGATTGGTAATGTAAATCTTACGGGTACAGCTTTTCCGTTTTGTTTACCCGGGTTCCAGTCCGGCATTTTGTTTATTACACGTAGTGCTTCTTCGTCTGTACCATAGCCCAGGCTCTTTATTACTTTAGCTTCGGTGATATCTCCTGATGGCGCAACTATAAACGTTACTACTACCAGCCCTTCTATTTTTTCCTGTTGCGCTACATGCGGGTAGCGAAGGTTTCTGGATAAGTATAAACTTAACTCTTTCTCGCTTTTTCCGAAAGATGGCATTTCCTCTGCCCAGTCAAGTGTTGTAGGCTCTTCTGCTGTCGTTGTGTTTTCTATTCCTGTTGGTGGGCCTTCGGCTAATGCAATTGAAGGGTTTTCTCCGGTTCCTGCTTGTGTCGCTGCTGCCGTATTTACACCTTGAAAAGCACTGTTGTCCTGTTGTATTTTTTCTTTATCAGGGCTGTTATCGGGCACAATTTTCTGCTCAACAAATGTTTTGGTTTCTGTTTTTGGAGAAGTAGGTGCTGCTGTTTCTGTAAGAGGTTTTATTTCTCTTTGCGGTGGCGGTGGTAGAATCACCGGTTCTACCAGTTCAAAAACAGTAGTATAGTCTTTGTCGGTTGGTGGTGTAGGGGCAAGCCTTGCTTTTACTAGCGGTATTACCAAAGCTGCTGAAAAAGTTGCTGTTGCCAGTAGGGCAGCTAACAGTAGATTTTTACTATACTTCCGGCGCAGGTAATAGGCTCCGTACGCTTTGTTTCGGCCTTGAAACACAATGTTGTTAAAGACCATGTTGAGTAAATCGCTGCTCTCTTTCATAAGCTTTGGGGTTTATGGTTAGTAAAATATTAATCCGGCATTGTTATCTGTTTTTTGTTTGTGATTGGTTATAAATATTAAGTATTGTTAATATACGTAATTATTAATAATAGTATGCATGCAGCATAATTTATTTTTAAATAAAAAAGGCCCTGTTGCTGCAGGGCCTTTTTGTTGAGCTTTATAAGCTTACTTAATTGTAAATCGTACTGGAAGTGTGTAGCGAACTGGTACTGTTCTGCCGTTCTGCTTACCTGGAGTCCACTTCGGCATTGTTTTCACAACACGTACTGCTTCTTCGTCGGTACCAGAACCAAGGTTTTTGATTACCTGAATTTCAGAAATCTCACCTGTTTTGCTAACTACGAAAGAAAGAACTACCAGACCTTCTACACCGGCACGTTGCGCGGCTGCTGGGTATCGGATGTTTTTGCCCAGGTACTTAAGCATTTCACTGTCTCCACCAGGGAAAGACGGCATTTGCTCAACATACGTGTAAGGCTTCTCCTCTACAACTTCAGCAACTACATCGCTGGTACCATCAATATCACCAAGATCAACTTTAGCATTAGGGTCACCTTCTACTGTTTTAGTACCGGCGTCTATTTCTGCTAATTTCTCCTGATCCGGAATTTCTTCCTCTTCTCTTACTTCTTCGTCACGCTTTACAACCGGAGGTGTAAACTTAACCGTTGCACGTACTGGCGGCGGCGGTGGCGGAAGATCAGGTGGCGGCGGCGGCGGTGGCGGCGTTGCCTCATCTATTGGAGGTGGTTGGGCCAGTTCTACTTCTGTCACAACTCTGTCAATTGTTTCAACCTCTTCGTCGCCTTCAATCATTTTCTTAATCAGTGGAATACTGATGAAGAAGAAAAATAATAATGAAGCGATTATAGCGGCTTTAGTAATATGACTGTTGTACAGTTTGCGTAGTAGGTAGGCGCCGTATGCTTTGTTTCGTCCGGCAAAGACGATATCATCAAGCGATGCGTTTGCTAACTTACTAGATTCCATATTCTATTGTCCTAATTTTGTGCTTACCAATTTTTTGTCGTTCTCAGTTATGTCAACTAAGGCAAACTTTTTGGTGTCCGTGATTTTCATCTCATCCAGAATATCAACTACGTTTTTGTAGCGCGACTTCTCCATTGGTTTGATCAGAACTGTCATCTTATCGTTGCCTCTCACTTTTGGCGAGATCAGAACTTTTCTGATGCCATTAGCTGAGTAGTCTGACTCAATAACTTCTGGGTTATCAGCCGGATCTCCAAGACCGTAATAATAAAACAACTTGTCGTTTTCCCCCATGATGATCGTCAAGGCATTACTAGCTTTAAGAGGCATTTGTTCCTCTTCGTTCTCAGGCTTAACAGGCATGTTAATTTCCATGGTCTGTGGCTTGCTGAACGTAGTAGTAAGCATGAAGAACGTTAATAGAAGGAAGGCAAGGTCTACCATTGGCGTCATGTCGATCTTAGTCGACATTTTCTTGGCACGTTTCTTTCCTCCTTTACCGGAGTCGGCCTGCTGTTGTACTTCTGCCATTGTATTATGTCCTTTCTATTAAAGTTTAGCCGGTCTGGTTTCCATATCTGTAACCAGGTTAAACCTGTTTACTTTCTGGTCTTGCAGCGTTTTTACCACCTTCTGAACCGTTTCATAGTTCACGTTAACATCACCTTTGATAGCGATAATCACTTTCTGGTTTAGTTTACGTGTCTCCAGTATCCAGTCTTTCAGTTCATTACGAGCTGAATCTACCGGTATACCTGGCTGATTAACTTTCTTACGCTCCGGAGTTTCCATTGCTAAGTAAGACTTAAGCTGGTTTACCGGTACGCCGAAGTTGGTCATCAGAGAGAATGTTTTGGTCTCTTCCGGGGTAAAGTTGACACCGTACTTTTCGCTTATTTTGCCAAGCAGGGCTTCCTTTGTCTGCTGACCATCTATACCAAAGAATACCCGGTTTTCGCCGTCAACACTAAGCGTGATAACGTTTGAGTCGGGCAGTTTGATCTCCGAAACAGAAGAAGGCGTATCTACGATAACAGCTTCTTCCGGAGCAAACTTTGTAGTCAGCATAAAGAAAGTAACTAGCAAGAAAGCCAAGTCCACCATTGGCGTCATGTCCAATGAGGGGTGGGTTCTTTTTACTTTTACTTTAGGCATTTCTTTTGGTTAAGATGATTATACAGTGTGTTGTCTGATCGGAGCACCAGTTGTCTCGTGCTGAGAAGCAAAGTTAGAGATGATGCTGAAACCAGCTTCGTCGATGCTGTAAGTCAACTCATCAATTTTGCTTGTGAAGTAGTTGTAAGCAATGATCGCAAGAGCAGAACCAGTAATACCGATCGCTGTGTTGATCAAGGCTTCAGAGATACCGTTAGAAAGAGCTGTTGCATCCGGAGTACCTGCTGCTGCAAGAGCGGCGAAGGCCTTGATCATACCAAGTACAGTACCAATCAAACCAGTAAGCGTTGAGATAGAAGCGATAGTAGAAAGAACTACTAGGTTTTTCTCAAGCATTGGAAGCTCCAGTGCAGTTGCTTCTTCGATTTCTTTCTGGATAGCAGCAACTTTCTCAGCTTTTAAAAGCTCAGGCTCGTTCTGCATTTCTCTGTACTTAAGCAAACCAGCTTTAACTACGTTTGCTACAGAACCTTTTTGTGAATCGCAAGCAGCAAGAGCACCGTTCAGGTCGCGCTGACCTAATTTGCTAGAGATTGTGCGAACAAACGCAGGAACGCTCTTAGTACCTTTTGCTTTGCTGATAGTCATTACACGCTCGATAGCGAAGATAAATACCATCAGTACTAGTGCCATCAGGATAGGAACTACCCAACCACCTTTATAAACTATACCCAAGTAGTTACCTGGCAGTGGGTGATTAGCGTTGTCTCCACCTTCGAAGTTAGCAGGGTTGCCCAGTACAAACATATAGATAAGTACGCAAGCAATGATAGACAGCGGAATTACGATACTCGCAAATATAGAGCCTGCTGTGCTGCTCTTTGCATCTACATTAGCATCCTTGCTTACTACTGCAGTCTTTTTTTCCATTTTCTTAAAGTTTAAAGTTTAGCTGTTTGTGTTGTAATTATTTTGTTGTGTAATATAAAAATGTAATTGTTTCGTTTTTAGTTCTCTAAAGGTTTTGCAATTTCTGCTTTTTCCTGAGTATTCAAACAATTGAAGACTTTAATATTTTACATCTGGCATTCTCCCAATATCAGGAAAGGCCCGTAATCGTTTTTTATAGTTAAATTCCGTGTGGCAACAATAACACCATTACAAATGTAAAAATTATAGTATTCTTTTCAAAGTTGTGGCCAGAGCTGTTACCTTATTGCCTTATCATGTTACTGCATTAATGAAATTTTAAATTGCTGGTTATTCAGTATTATAAAATTTCACTACATGGTGGCATAACCACAATACTGTTTATACTTACGTTTCTTCTAAAATATAATTAGCCAGAAGGAGCTGCCTTTTGAGTATTATACTTGATTTTAGTGAAAAAAGTGCTTTAAATATAATAGGTGTAGATTTAAAATGTATGCTAGCTTACATTTTTTTCGCCTTATTCCAGTAAAAATCCATTTCTTCCAAGCTCATGTCCTTTAACTGTTTGCCATCTTTGGCTGCTGCAGTCTCTATAAAGCGGAATCGCTGGATGAATTTCAGGTTAGTTTTTTCAAGCGCTTCTTCCGGGTTTATATCTATAAAGCGTGCAAAGTTTATTAACGAAAACAAGAGGTCTCCAAACTCACCGGTTGCTTTTTCTTTATTTATAGTTGCGGTATCCTGTACGTTAAATTCTGCTTCAAATTCTTCCAGCTCCTCCTGTACTTTCTGCCATACCTGCGATTTATCGTCCCAATCGAACCCGGCGCCCCTAGCTTTCTCCTGTATACGCATTGCCTTTACTAAAGCTGGCAATGAGGCCGGGACTCCGCCTAATACTGATTTATTACCTTCTTTAAGTTTAAGTTGCTCCCAGTTTTTCTTTACCTCTTCTTCGGTGTCGGCCTTGGTATCGCCGTAAATATGTGGGTGCCTGAATATCAGTTTCTCGCAAAGTGTATTCAGAACATCTGCTATGTCAAAGGCCTTCTGCTCTGACGCTATCTTGGCATAAAACACCATGTGAAGCATAATGTCGCCCAGTTCTTTCTTGATCTCCGGCATATCCTCACGTAAGATGGCATCCGAAAGTTCGTAGGTTTCTTCAATGGTAAGGTGGCGGAGACTGGCTATAGTTTGCTTACGGTCCCAAGGGCATTTTTCGCGCAGCTCTTCCATAACATCCAATAATCTGTTAAAGGCTTGCAGTTGTCTGCCTCGCGGGCTATCTTCAAAATGTGTATTCTCCATAAGGGCAAATATACTAAAATCCTGTCAGGTCGTTTTAAAGCTGCTATTAGGTGCACCCGGCATAGTTTGGTCTTCTTTAGTATGTTAAGTATAAAGCAGGAATCAGGTTTATGCATACTGTTAAAGTTTTAACAACTTTATACTTCTGAATGTAGAACTATAATTACTACTTTTGTGATCGTAAACATATACTTCAAGTGGCTTTAATAAAATCAATTTCAGGAATCAGAGGTACAATAGGCGGACAGGCAGGTGAGGCACTTACCCCTTTGGATGTTGTTAAGTTTTCCGCTGCTTTTGGTACCTGGGTGTTGCAGACTACAAATAACAACACCATAGTAGTTGGCCGTGATGCACGTATCTCCGGCGACATGGTAAACAAGCTGGTATGCGCTACGCTGCAAGGGCTGGGTATAAATGTGATAGACCTGGGCTTATCTACCACGCCAACTGTAGAAATGGCAGTGCCTGCACGCAAGGCCGGTGGTGGTATTATACTTACAGCCAGCCATAACCCCAAGCAATGGAATGCGCTGAAGCTGTTAAACAGCACAGGCGAATTTATATCGGAAGAGAACGGTAAACTGGTGCTGGAACTGGCCGAGAAAGAAGCTTTTGACTTTGCGCAGGTAAATGACCTGGGCTGGTATGAGCAAAGCAACACTGAGCTTAAAGATCATATCCAGGCTATACTTGATTTGCCTTTGGTAGATGTGGCAGCCATTAAAGCAAAAAACTTCAGAATTGCTATTGACTGTGTTAACTCAAGTGGCGGTTTTGCTGTGCCGATGTTACTGGAAGCACTGGGTGTTTCTGAAATAGAAAAACTATACTGCGAGCCGGATGGTAATTTTCCGCATAACCCGGAGCCGTTGCCAGAAAACCTGCGCGAGATATCTAAACTGATAGAAAAAGGTAAGTTTGACCTGGGTATAGTTGTAGACCCGGATGTAGACCGCCTGGCGCTGATAAACGAGGATGGCAGCATGTTTGGCGAAGAGTATACTTTGGTAGCTGTAGCTGATTATGTGTTAAAGAACACGGTAGGTAATACAGTTTCTAACCTCTCCTCAACAAGGGCGCTGCGCGATGTAACCGAAAAAGCCGGTGGTAATTATTATGCTGCTGCAGTGGGCGAAGTTAACGTGGTGAACATGATGAAAGCTAATAACGCTGTAATTGGTGGCGAAGGTAACGGAGGTATAATTTACCCTGAACTACACTACGGTCGTGACGCGTTGGTTGGCATTGCCCTGTTCCTGACACACCTGGCTAAATCAGATATGAGCATTTCGCGTTTGCGGGCATCATACCCTAATTACTTTATCTCAAAAAATAAAATTGAGCTTACGCCGGATGTAAACGTGGACGAAGTGCTGGTGCAAATGCAGCAGCGTTATGCCAAGCAGCCTATAAATAAAGTAGATGGTGTTAAGATCGAGTTTGGTAAAGAGTGGGTGCACCTGCGCAAATCAAATACAGAACCTATCATCCGTATTTATGCCGAGTCTGACAGCAATGCCACTGCCGACCACCTGGCTAATAAGATCATAGCCGATATCAAGGAAATAATTTCGGTTAAAGCCTAATGTGTTGCTGTAAGCACATAGCAAATTATAAGGCGTAACAGGTTGCGCCAAGGGAAAAAGAGAAACACCTCTTACCCTTGGCGCAACTTTTTTTTATAGATTAGCGGTTCATTAAGTATAGAATATTAAAAAGTAAACTTGCCCCATGCGTGTATATTTAGATAATGCTGCCACCACTCCACTTGATAAAGAGGTTTTTGATGCTATGGCTCCCTTTATGCTGGAACATTTTGGCAACCCTTCATCCATTCATTCGCATGGGCGCGAAGTAAGGGCAGCTATAGAGAATGCACGTAAAACGGTAGCGCACCTGCTCAACACATCACCAGCTGAAGTTTTCTTTACTTCGGGAGGTACCGAGGCTGATAACTCAGCTATTGTCTGTACTATCCGCAGTCTGAACATCAAACATGCCATTTCTTCACAACTGGAGCACCATGCTGTGTTGCATACATTGGAATCTTTGGCAAAAAGCGATGAGCTTGAACTAAGTTTTATCCGACACGATGACCGCGGCGTGCTGGATCTGGAGCACCTGGAAGAAATGCTGGCATCGCAACCTCAAACGTTTGTGTCGGTAATGCATGCAAACAACGAGCTCGGTAACCTGAACGATATCGAGGCAATCGGTGCGCTTTGCAAGAAGTATAATGCGATCTTCCATTCTGATACTGTTCAGACAATGGGGCATTATAAGCATGATCTGCAAACACTGGGCGCAAATTTTATAGTTGGCTCTGCGCATAAATTTCATGGACCTAAAGGCGTAGGTTTTTTATACACCGATGCCAGCCTGAAAGTACAGCCACTTATACATGGCGGAGCCCAGGAGCGTAACATGCGTGGCGGTACAGAAAACGTGTATGGTATTATTGGCCTGGCCAAAGCCCTTGAAATTGCTTACCGCGACATGGCTGAGCATCAGCAACACATTCAGATGCTGAAAGACCGCCTGATCTTTAAATTAAGAGAACAACTCGAAGATGTCAGCTTTAACGGTATGTCTGAGTTTGGTGATAAGAGTTTGTATACAGTATTAAATGTAAGCCTGCCGCCATCCGAAATAAATGAGATGCTGTTGTTCAGCCTTGATATAAACAAAATTTCAGCATCAGGCGGAAGCGCTTGCAGCAGTGGCGCCAATGCCGGTTCGCATGTGCTGCGCGCTATTAACGCTGATCCAGATCGAGGTTCTGTTCGCTTCTCTTTCAGCAAGTATAACACCGCCGAGGAGGTGGATTATGTAGCTGAAAAAGTAGCACAGCTTTATAAGAAAGTAACAGTGTAAGCCCGCTTATCTGCAAAGTATAAAAGGCTCCGGCAGTAATGTCGGGGCCTTTCTTTATCTAAAAGTATAAATTCAGATTTTAGCCAAAGTATAAAGTATAAAATGAAAAGTATTGGTGTTTTCTGCGGAGCTAATTATGGCAGCAACCAGGTATACCGGGAAGCAGCCGACAGATTTGGCCAACTGATGGCCGCACAAAGTATAGCGTTGGTGTATGGTGGTGGTAATGTGGGGCTGATGGGCCAGATTGCTGATGCCGTACTGGCTGGCGGTGGAGTTGTAGTTGGTGTAATTCCGCAGAGCCTGGTAGACAGAGAGGTGGCGCACCAGGGCTTAACAGAACTACATGTAGTACAGACCATGCACGAACGCAAAGCCATGATGGCTGCCCGCTCCGATGCGTTTGTAGCCATGCCAGGTGGTTTTGGCACCTTCGATGAACTCTGTGAAATTGTAACCTGGAATCAGTTAGGCATTATTCGCAAGCCGGTAGCACTGTTCAATGTAAATGGTTACTTCGATAAGTTTCTGGAGATGATTGACCACAGTGTGGCAGAAGGATTTTTGAAATTTGACCAGCGCGAGAACCTGATTGTGGAAACAAATGCCGAGGTTTTACTGACTAAAATCCGAAATTTTTCGGACGCTACTTCAGATTATTGGGTAGATTTCAAACGCATTTAATAACTGTTAAAAATCTATGCATCTGAAAAGTATAAAACTGAAGCTGCTGTTAGTAATTACAGCAGGTATGTTTGCCAGCGAGGTAAAAGCACAGGATGCTTTCTCGGTAGGCCCTATGTTGCATTATAATTTTGGAAGTAAGAAACCTAAAATAAGCTGGGGCGTGGAGGCTGCCGTTTGGTGGTATGAAAATGGTTTTCCTGTGAGTGGCAACTTTGGCTTCGATCGCCGGAAAGGCAGTACAGCGCTTTATACGCAGGTGCAAACCGGTGTAGGTGTTGTGGGTGTTGCAGCCGGGCCTTATGTAGAGTTTAGAAAAGAAGAGTCTGCTATACTAGGTTTCCAAACCGATTACTGGTTAAATTATTATGCCGGCCTTAACTATAGAATCAGGTATAACCCGGAGCAGCGCCAAAAGGCTTTAGGTGTTTACGCCAAACTGCCTTTAGACCTTGGGCCTGAAGAAGAAAACAATGATGATATTGATTGGGACTGGGACTAACCTGCAGGTATAAAAACAAAAGAGCGGCCGCTGATATTTATCAGCGGCCGCTCTTTTGGTATGCGTATTTTATACTTAGCTGCGCAGGATCATGTCTTTCACGGCATCTACCCAGATCTGCTCAGAATTAAGACTTTCTACCAGCTGCCATTTCTCGCCGCCGGCATGCTCAAACATCTCTTTAAATTCTACGCCAACTTCTATAGTTGTTTCTAAGCAATCGGCCACGAAAGCCGGGCTATAAGCCAATACTTTTTTGATGCCTTTGCCCGGAAGCGTTTTCAGCACTTCATCGGTGTATGGTTGCAGCCACGGATCTTTCAAAAGCCTGGACTGGAATGTTACCGTGTACTGGTCTTCGCTTAAACCCAGCTTCTCGGCAAGCAGCCTGGAGGTGGCAAAGCAGGCCGCGCGGTAGCAATATTTGTTACGCTTGTTATAGGTGTTGCAGCAGGCTCCTAATTGGCAATATCCTTTATCGCTTCCTTTCAGCACTTGGCGTTCCGGTAAACCATGGTAACTAAATATAACGTGATCATAATTATCCTGTGCCATGTGCCGCTTGCCCAGTTCGGCAAAAGCATTTATAAAACCAGGGTCGTCGCAGAAAGAAGAAATAAAGTTAATGCTCGGAATAACCCACCAGTCTTTTACGATTTCCATGATCTTGTCCTGCACTGAACCGGTTGAAGCCGAGGCATACTGCGGGAACAATGGTAACACAATAATGCGGTCAACGCTTTGTTCGCGCAGCTCTTCCAAAGCACTTTTTATACTTGGGCTCTGGTAACGCATGCCAAATGCCACATGGTAGCCATTGCCCAGCTCCTGCTGTAGCTTCTGCTGCAGGTCAAGGCCGTGGTAAAGTAGCGGCGAACCGCGTTCTGTCCAGAGCTGCTGGTATACTTTGGCAGATTTAGGCGCACGAAAAGGTGCGATAATACCATTTATCAGGCCATAGCGGGCAACAGGGTGTATATCTATCACGCGCTTATCCAGCAGGAACTCGCGCAGGTACTTTCTAACGTCAGGTGTGTTGGGTGTATCCGGTGTGCCGAGGTTTACCAGCAGCACCCCGATTTTACCGGTGGCTTTTTTGCTCATCTATACTATAAAAAGTGCTTTTGTAAGGCAAAGATACAAAGTATAATGTGTTAGTTGGTTATCTATAGTTTCTATAACAGCCTAGAAAACCAATTACAATAAAGTATAAACTGCGGCAAATGTTTAAAGTTTTAGGCAAGTGTTTCTCGGCGAGCGAATTTTCTAATTTCCACATTCTCATGCCTTCTCGTAAAAAAGAAGTAATTTTGCATCCTTAAATTTTAGAGCATGGCAGAAACACCGCATAAGGCTGGTTTTGTAAGTATAGTGGGCAAGCCCAACGTAGGTAAATCTACGCTGATGAACGCGCTGGTAGGAGAGAAGCTTTCCATCATCACATCAAAAGCACAGACTACGCGGCACCGCATTATGGGTATCCTCAACGGCGAGGATTTCCAGATCGTGTATTCTGATACACCGGGCATTATAAAACCGCAGTACGCCCTGCACGAATCGATGATGAGCTTTGTGCGCACTTCCCTGGAAGACGCCGATGTTATACTTTTCGTGACGGATATTTATGAAAAGCATGACGAGGATGATGTAATAAAACGCCTGCAATATGCCCAGGTGCCTATTCTGTTGCTCATAAATAAAATAGACCAGGCGACTGAAGAAGAGGTAAAAGAGAAGGTTGCTTACTGGCAGGAGAAAATGAATCCGACCGAAATTCTGCCGATTTCTGCCCTGCACCGCACAGGTTTGGAGTATTTATTTGAGCGCCTGCTGCATTTTCTGCCAGAACACCCGGCTTATTATCCAAAAGATGAACTGACTGACAAGCCTGAGCGTTTCTTTGTGTCGGAGATAATCCGTGAGAAGATTTTCCTTAACTATAAAAAAGAAATTCCTTACAGCTGCGAAGTGGTGATAGAGGAATTTAAGGAAGAGGAAGAGATCATCCGCATCCGGGCCGAGATAAGCGTAGAGCGCAAAAGCCAGAAGGGCATTATTATAGGCCACAAAGGCGAAGCGTTGAAAAAAGTAGGCATGCAGGCCCGCATTGATATGGAAGAATTCTTCCAGAAAAAGATTTTTCTTGATTTGTATGTGCGCGTGAACGAAAACTGGCGAACAGACCAAAGGTTGCTACGGCGCTTTGGCTATAGCGAGTAAGTAGATTTTGCACAGATAAAGCTTCGGAGCAAGGTGCTCCGGGGGCACTTTAACCATTTTTACCAAGTATAGATGTCAAACATCATTGCTATTGTAGGCCGCCCGAATGTGGGTAAGTCTACACTTTTTAACCGCCTTGTCGGACGCCGACAGGCTATTATGGATAACGAAAGCGGTGTAACCCGCGACAGAAGCTACGGCCACGGCGAGTGGTGCGGTAAGTTTTTTACAGTAATTGATACCGGAGGCTATGTACACGGCTCCGATGATATTTTTGAAGGCGAAATTAACAAGCAGGTAGAACTGGCTATTAAAGAGGCTGATGTTATACTTTTTATGGTGGATGTAGATGCCGGCATGACAGGTTTGGACGAAGAATTTGCCAGCGTACTGCGCCGCTCAGATAAGCCAATTTATGTAGTTGCCAACAAAGCTGATACAAACGCCCGCGCACACCAGGTAGGTGAATTCTACTCATTAGGTATTGACGGCGAGATTTTCGCCATTTCATCGCAAAGCGGCTCCGGAACAGGCGACCTGCTGGACGAAGTAGTAAAGCACTTTAAAGACGAAGGCATTGAAGACCCGGATGCAGGCATACCTAAAGTAGCTGTGCTGGGCCGCCCGAACGTAGGTAAATCATCGTTTGTGAACCTGCTGCTTGGCGTAGAGCGAAATATAGTTACTGATATTGCCGGTACAACCCGCGATGCCATACATACACGCTATAAAGGCTTTGGGCAGGAGTTTATACTTGTTGATACTGCCGGTTTGCGCCGTAAAAGCAAAGTAAACGAAGATATCGAATTCTATTCTGTGATGCGCTCGGTGCGTGCGCTGGAAGATGCCGATGTTTGTATTATAATGCTGGATGCAACACGTGGCGTAGAAGCGCAGGATGTAAACATTATTGCCCTGGCCGAGAAGAACCGCAAAGGTATTGTGATACTGGTGAACAAGTGGGACCTGGTAGAGAAAGAAACCAATACAACAAAGCAGTTCGAGGATCTGATCTATGAGAAGATTGCGCCTATGAGCTATGTGCCGATCATTTTTACTTCGGTTGTAACAAAGCAGCGTGTACACAAAGCTATCGAAGTAGCTATGCAGGTATACGAGAACAAAACCCGCAAAATTCCTACCTCTAAGCTAAACGACCTGATATTGCCGGAGATAGAGCGCTACCCGCCGCCATCTGTGAAAGGTAAGTTTATTAAGATAAAGTATGTAACGCAGTTGCCGACACACAACCCTACGTTTGCGTTTTTCTGTAACCTGCCGCAGTACATACGAGAGTCTTATACACGCTACCTGGAGAACAATATCCGCAAGCATTTTGGGTTAGAAGGCGTGCCAATCAAGGTTCTTTTCAAAAAGAAATAAAAAAAAGAGGCGCAAGTAATTAGTACATTTAAATATAGTATTATATTTGTGCCTCATTTTATAAACATCAAAACACCATGAAAAAAGTATTTGGTTTACTTTTCGTTGCTGGTCTGTTTGTTTTCGCTTCTTGCGAGTCTAAGCCAGCTGAAGAATCTACAGAAACTACAGTAGAAGAAACTACTACAGTTGACACTGCTGCTACTACAGTTGACACTACTGCTACTCCAGTAGATACTGCTGCTACTCCAGTAGATACAGCTGCTGCTGCTCACTAATCAGCAACAAAAAAACCACCCGGCAAATGGCCGGGAAAACACAAAAGGCACTCCCAAAGAGTGCCTTTTGTGTTTTTATTTAAACTATATAGCGTTGGCAACGTATTCGATTGCATGTTGTGGTAAAAGCTGCAACTGGCCGCTTGGTTAATCCTGTACGGCGTTTAAACTAACCAATCATACTAAACCCCATTATGATGAAAAAGTCAATTTATTTATTTTTAGCAGCAGGTTTGTTCACATTTGCATCTTGCGAATCGGCGAAAGAAGAACGTGCTGAAGACCAGGCAGAGCAAGTAGAAGAGTCTGCTGAAGAGCAAGGCGAGCAAGTTGAAGAAGCTGGCGAAGAGAAAGCTGAACAGATCGAAGAAGGTGCAGATACTAGCGCTGTAGTGCAGTAATCTGCTTTCGATACATTAAAATAAAAAAGGAGGGGCTTGTAAAGGCCCCTCCTTTTTTATGCGCTATACTTCTGACGCTATATACCCAGGCGTTTTTGTATCATGCCATTTATAAGTGCGAACAGCCGTTTAGGAGTATAAGTACGCCAGTGCACTTCCTCCAGGCTTCCGCCATAGTTTATATAATAGTCCAGGTTATAGTTTTTCATCTCGCTGAGTACAAAGTCCTGGAAACTGATTGCTGCGATCCAGCCTTCCTCCACGTCCTCAAACCATTCCTCATAATAGGCATCATCAGACCCATGAAAGTTGAACACATTCTCACCGATAAGTATAAAGTGCTTGATGCCCTCATGAACCATCGGATCGATGATGTTGCGCTTCAGTTTCATGATATCATTGTGCAGCGTGTCGTTCCACTCGCCTATAAATTCGATAACAGTAAAGGCCAGGTCATAGTCGGTGTATAGTATCTTCAGGAAAAGTGTCTCTGATTCGATATCGTCCCACTGCGGGTGTATATAGTAGCCGTAAATGGTATTGGTAAAGTAGGTAAGGCTGTTTTCAGCGCCGTATAGCGGGGAGCGGGGGTCTTCAGAGGCAGAGTAGAGTTCCAGCCAGTTATAAAACGGTTCTATAGTATGCATGGTAAGTATAAATCTAGTTGTAGCTGCCGGCAGTGGCCTTGCCCAAAGTATAAATTACTTTAAAGCGTAAAACAAAGTTGAGCTAAAAGCAGCTATAACGTATAAGCTTTTCTGTAAACAAACCGGAGAGGTAAAATATGCCAAACTTTGAAGCTTTTTTTCAGGTATAAAGCTTGCGCCGGTGCATCAAAATAGTGGCCGTGCCGGGCCTGTGCAATATAAACCATTCTTTGCGTTATACTTACAACTCTGGTATTCCGAATACAAACTTCTGCTTATGATAACCCTGCCTCATGTAATGCTACGTGGCTTTTTTAAAGTTATACTTCTGGCAACGCTCCTGTTGCTGCTGAGTACGCCGTTTGCGAAAGCAAATGATAACCCCGATTATGTGAAAGCCTATTACCCAACTATAAACCAGGCCGAGTTAAGTATAGTAGAGAAAGACTATGCAAAAGCGCTGGAATATTATGAGCAGGCTTTTAATGCCGTGCCAACCCCCTTTGCAAAGGATATTTATAATGCAGCTGTTTGCGCTACCCTTGTAAATAATGAGAAAGCAGCCTTTGCTTACCTGGATAAACTGTTGCTGAAAGGCGTGAGTCTGCCTTATCTGCAGCGGCAGCAGGCATTCGATACTTTGCGTACTTCTAAGCAGTGGGAGAAATTTGCGAAATCTTACCCGAAGCGGCGCAGGCAGTTTAAGCGCAAAGCCGACCTGGATGTGCGCGCCGATTTAGATGAGCTATATGCCCGCGACCAGTATTTCAGGCAGGCAAAAGGAGGGCTGCGAGTTTACGGCGATACACTGCGTAAAATTGAAGCCTCTAACGTTGATGCATTGTTAAAAAATATCAAGAAGCACGGCTATCCGGGCGAAAACCTGATTGGCGTTGCTGATACTTTGGAAGAGCTGCCAAGATTTAGTGTAGTAATACAAAGGCAAAATAAATTGAACAATGGCCACGATTTTAAAGAGGTGCTGGAACAGGCTGTGCATGAGGGGCAGTTAACACCACATGCAGCTGCTTACCTGATTGAGCAACAGGAAGGCCGGAACCTTTACAAATCGAAAGCATTAGTAAAAGTAAGGTGCGAAAACCCCAACGATTGCAAGGGCAAGAAAAAGCTGAAGACCATTGGCCGCTTCCTGGTAGAAGATCTCAGTAAAAAAGAAATAAAACAAGTAAACGAACTCCGTTCAGAACTTGGGCTGGAAAACCTGAGCGACTATAAAAAGAAAGTGCTTTATAGTTTAGAAGACAAGCGATTTAAGCTGGGTTACTCCTGGTCTGTCGCTAATTATTATGTTCCGAGCCGCGAGGCTGCTGTGGTTATTACAAAAGGCTACGTGGTGGCCGAGTAAAGTATAGCAATAAGCTATAAAAGCAGAACGGCGGCAAGGAGTAATTTCCTGCCGCCGTTCTGCTTTTATAAAGTATAAATTTATGAGTTACCGTTTTCTGTTCGGAAGGCTTCTACGGCGGCGCGTACGCTGCCATACTTTTTTAACAGGGCAGCAGCTTCTGGCCTTGGCAGTTGCAGCTCATCCATCACCATACGCACCCCACGCTCTACCAACTTAACATTAGATAGCTGCATATCTACCATCTTGTTGCCTTTTACATGACCCAGCTTAATCATTACAGATGTAGTAAGTATGTTCAGGATGAGCTTTTGAGCAGTGCCGGCTTTCATGCGGGTGCTGCCTGTTACAAACTCCGGGCCTGTAATTACTTCAACAGGATAGTCTGCATTTTCAGCCACTACACTCCCTGCATTACAAACAATACAACCGGTGGCAATACCCTGTGCTGCGCAGGCTTTTAAGCCCCCAACCACGTAAGGCGTACTGCCTGATGCTGCTAAACCAACTACAATATCCTTGTTTGTGATAGCGTATTGTTGCAGATCCTTCCAGGCTTGTTCAGCATCATCTTCTGCAAATTCCACCGCTTTCCTGATCGCGTTGTCGCCACCGGCTATCAGGCCAATTACCATACCGTGTGGTACACCAAAAGTTGGCGGGCACTCAGAAGCATCAACTATACCTAAACGGCCGCTGGTACCTGCCCCAATGTAAAAAAGCCTCCCGCCTTGCTGCAGGCGGGCAATTGTGGCGTTTACAAGCGCTTCCAGCTGAGGTATGGCTTTCTCAACAGCATGCGGTACTTTTTTATCTTCCTGGTTTATACTTACCAGCAGCTCCCGCACAGACATTTGCTCCAAGTTGTTGTAATAAGAAGCAGATTCGGTAGTCGACACGGATTTATGGAATTACAGATTATTAATTTTGAATAGGGGCTGTAAGTATAAATTATACTTTGTTTGGCGTTCCGGTTTTCTCCAGCAGCTCCTGGTGGTATTTGATCAGGCCTTCGCTTGGGCTTTGGATAACGGTTTCGATGTGCAGGCCATACTTTTGTGCAGCCATTTTCAGGTTATCGGCAAAGTAATAAGCAATAGAGCCTACAAAGTTTACAGGCAACTCCATGTGGCCTTTATACTTTAATACATGGCGCTCAAAGAAATTCTCGAAATTAGTGTAGATCATTTCCTTAATAACCGGATGCTTGCGCTTATCGTGTGCGAATTTGGCAAAAGTAGCCATATAGCGGCTTGGTACTTCAGCGCCATACAGGTTATCCAGGAATTCGTCTTTGCTTAATTTGTATGTGTTTTTCAGCGACTCGGCTAATTCTTCAGGAAGTTCGCGGTAGAAGTATGCGCGCATCAGCAGTTTGCCCAGGTAGGCGCCGCTACCTTCATCGCCTAATAAAAAGCCCAGAGATGGTACGTTATCAACAATTTGAGAACCATCATACAAACAGGTGTTAGAGCCTGTGCCAAGTATACACGCAATGCCTGGTTTGTGGCCGCAGAGCGCACGGGCTGCACTTAAAAGGTCATGGTCTACGTGTATCTCGCTTTCCGGGAAAAGGCGCTGCAAGGCATCCGATACTTTCTGATTACGCTCCGGAGAGCTGCAACCAGCACCATAAAAGTATATAGCTGTTGGTTTTTTGTCTTCCAGGTGCGGAAGCAGCGATTTATCCAGCTCATTGAAGATATCCTCAGATTCCTGGTACATCGGGTTAAAACCTACTGTCTGAACGTTCTGTAATACTTCGGTATGATTTAAAGCGTTCCAGTCTGTTTTAGTTGAGCCACTATCAGCAATTAATATCATTTTTTGTGTTGTGTTAGGTAATTATAAAATTTGCCAGCTTATACTTATTCCTGCCCTTTTGTTGTAATGGTACGGTATCCGGAGTTTTTGATGTAGCCGATGGCTTCAAATTTATCAAAAACATAGGTATCGTGTGGGGCATCCTTCAATTCTTCTGTCAGGTCCTGTCCGGCCCAGTGTTCGTAATGGTTTCCATTGCGCCATAACCTCGATTTTTTTACATCATAGATTACGCCTTTGTAGGCAATCCAGATATCGTCGCGGTCCTGGCCGTTTCGCAGAGCCAGCTGCTGCAAAGTATATTCTGGTAAGCTCATGTATCAGGTTTGAAAACTCGTAAGTGCCAGATTTTTATCTCTGAGCAATTTTATAAAGTAAATGGGTTACAAAGTATAAACATTGAGTCTCATTTTCAAACTCCTGCTGTTCTAAAATAAAATTAACCAATACGTGCCTGTGTCAGAATCCAGCGGTTAGGCACTTCGCCTTTGGTAGCTTGCAGGTAATCTTCGTAGCTGCAGGGCACCACACGCGAGCCTTTTCCATCAGAAAGCGCTTCTACTTCCAGCCACCATTTTTCGCTTTGTTTGCTCTTGTAAAAAATCATTCGGTCTGGGTTGTCGTTAAACGCTACCGCATACTTTGTGAATTTGGTACTGGTAAAGTTGATCTCGTTTTTGCGGTGGTAATAGCCTTCAATAAAATACCAGATCATGGTAGCGATGGTGGAGGCAGTAAGTTCGCGTTCGTCCAGCTCGGGTTGGTACTCATAAATGCCCAGTGAGGTAAGGTTGTCGCTTAGCCCGGCGTACCAGCAAATCTGGCAGGCTTCTTCTGCGGTCAGGCCAAACGGATTGGCCGGCGCGTAGCCCGGTGCATCCTGGTGGCGTAAGGCAGATATATCTATGGTTAATAGATCGGCTACACGTACTACAGGTTCCATTTCCTGCACATTGCGGTGTACTTCGCCTACGCGGTAGGCTTCAAAGTGCAGTTTCTCCAGCGTTGCCATCACTTCCGGCTCTACTAAATACGACTGGTACCCGATCTGGCCTAAACTGAAAAGGTAGTTTGGCTCGTGCATCAGTATCTGGCGCAGCTGCTTTTTATTTGGTGTAGCATCCTGGTCTTCGGTCATGTCTACGCTGCTATCTACAGTAACCATGTTTACCGCGCGCTCCAGGTGTTCATACCCCAGGTACTGGCCATACTCCAGGTCGTGGGAGCCTCCTATAATTACAGGAATCGTGTTATGCGATATCAGTAGCTCTACAATCTCTTTCAGTCGCAGGTAAGTATCATCCAGTGTTATGCCGGGGCGCAGGTTGCCTAAGTCTACAAGGTTGCAGCGGCCGTTGCCTTTGTTTAAGGCGTATAGTTTTTTGCGCACCTCGCGGGCCGGGTAAGAATCCGGTTCTTCGTTTTCATCTGTTCCTCTTCCGCGCGCATCACCGATGCCAAGTATGGCCATATCTGCAGCGCGCCAATCCGGAAACTTGCTTACAAAACGTGTAATGCTGGCGCCTAAGGTGCGGGGTTTATTCAGGGCTGCGAATACATCTTCGTTCAGCGGCTCAAAAAAGATAGAAAGATTCATATTGGCTCGTTCTGGGGAATCAAAAATAGTAAAAATACAGAAGTTTTACTGATAACTACTGCAGAATGAAAGCGATATAGCTTTATTACTTTCTAAAATATAACTTTTGGCAAATATTAATAGGAACTTAGGTGGCAGATTTAAAAAAAAATAATTAAAATGCGTTTAAATAGCGGTATCTGATACCGCCTGGGATCTTAATACAGACCTGTAAAAACTCTCTAATAGAAATTTTATGAATGTAACCCGTACGCTCGACCTACTGCCGTTCCAGCTTCAGAATTTTCCGAAACCGGATTGCCTTGCAGCCAAAGTAAATGGAGAGTGGGTGAAGTATAGCACCCAGGATGTGCAGGATATTGCCAATAAAATCAGCCTTGGCTTGCTTAAGCTGGGCGTGGGCAAGAACGATAAAATTGCTATTATCTCTTTTAACCGCCCGGAGTGGGTGTTAGTGGACTTTGGTATACAGCAGATAGGTGCTGTGAGCGTGCCCATGTACCCTACTATTACCGTGGAGGATTACCGCTATATCTTTAGCGATGCCGAAGTAAAGTATGTTTTTGTATCTGACAGCGAGCTTTATAATAAAGTTGTGTCGGCTACACAGGGCATGGAGAGTGTAAAAGAAATTTATACTTTCGAAGAAATACAGGGAGCCAAAAACTGGAACGAAGTAATTGCGCTGGGCGAGGATGGCGATGTACAGCAGCTGGAGCCCTTAAAAGCAGCCGTTACCCCAGACGATATTCTGACCATAATTTATACTTCAGGCACTACCGGTAACCCAAAAGGCGTAATGCTGACCCATGGAAACCTGGTAAGCAACGTGCTCGGCACTTTGCCTTATGTACCTGTTAATAATACGCACCGCGCGTTAAGCTTTTTGCCGCTCTGCCACATTTTCGAACGTATGCTGTTGTATTTATACATGCGCATAGGTGTTTCTATTTACTATGCTGAAAGTATAGAAAGGGTAGCTGATAACCTGAAAGAGGTGCAGCCGCATGTGTTTACGACAGTGCCACGCCTGCTGGAGAAAGTATATGATAAGATCATAGCCAAAGGTATGGAGCTGACCGGTGTAAAACGCAAGCTGTTTTTCTGGGCGCTTGAGCTCGGCCTGAAGTATGATACCCAGGCAGACCAGGGTTGGTGGTATAACCAGCAACTGGCTCTTGCCAATAAACTGATATTTAGCAAATGGCGCGAGGCGCTGGGTGGTAATGTAATTGCTATTGTTTCGGGTGGTGCAGCGTTGCAGCCGCGCCTGGCACGCGTGTTCTGGTCGGCTAACATCCGGGTAATGGAAGGTTATGGCTTAACCGAGACATCGCCGGTAATTACTGTTAACCGCTTTGAGCCGGAGAACAACATGATTGGCACGGTAGGTATGCCGATTGATGGCGTGGAGGTAAAAATTTCTGAAGAAGATGGCGAGATTCTGACCCGCGGGCCACATGTGATGAAAGGCTATTATAACAAACCTGAACTTACAGCAGAGGTAATAGATAAAGACGGCTGGTTCCATACCGGTGATATTGGTACGCTGGAGAAAGGCAAGTACCTTAAAATCACTGACCGCAAAAAAGAGATGTTTAAAACATCAGGTGGTAAATATGTAGCGCCTCAGCCAATCGAAAATAAGCTGAAAGAATCGGTGGTAATTGAGCAGGCCATGATTATCGGCTCTGGGCAAAAGTATGCTGCTGCGCTTATAGTGCCGGCTTTCCTGGGCTTGCAGGATTGGTGCCAGCACAAAGGCATACCTTATACGTCTGACGCTGAAATGATCAAACATCCTGAAGTACTTGAAAAGTATAAGCGTGAAATAGAAAAAACAAACCAGGGACTGGCGCAATACGAAACCATTAAAAAGTTCAGGCTTATCCCGAACATGTGGACAGTAGAAAGTGGTGAACTGACGCCAACGCTAAAAGTAAAGCGAAAGGCTATTACTGAAAACTACAAAAGCGTAATCGACAGCATGTATAATTAATATAATTACAGTCACTACAGTATTTAGAGCCCTTCCCGCCCAGGAAGGGCTCTTTTTTTGTCTTAAGCTATTTTATGGAATTATAGTAAATCCCATCGCTGCGTTTATAGTATAACTATACCTGTAACCATTTTAATAAAATTTATCAGCTTCACATCTGAAGAGGGAAGAAATATTTTATAAAAAAGGTATGCAAGCATAACATATTTGTTTATATTTGGTATATACCAGTTAACTCATGAAGGCTGAAGAAACCCTAGATTATAATGTAAAAGTATGTTGGCACGCTATATCGCGTATGTATAATGCCGAGGCTGTCAAAAATGATATCACTACCTCTATCGGGTTTGTGTTGCTTAACATAGACCAGGAAGCAGGCACGCCGGCAACAAAAATTGCCCCGCTGCTTGGTCTGGAAGCCCGGAGCCTTACCCGTATACTTAAAAACATGGAGGAAAAGGAGCTGATCTATAAAGTGTCAGACCCTCGTGATAAGCGCCTGGTGCGTATTTTTTTGACGGAGAAAGGGCTTCAGAAGAAAGAAGTATCTCGCCTTACAGTAAAGCACTTTAATAACAAGATGCGTGAGGTTATACCGGAGCAGGAACTGGAAAGCTTTTTTAAAGTAACCAGCCGCATTATCAGCATGATCGAGAACAAAGAAATTTTCTAAAACATAGACAACTATACTTCTGCTATGAACAGAATTATCAAGAAAGTAGCCGTGCTAGGCTCAGGCGTAATGGGCTCGCGCATTGCCTGCCACTTTGCCAACATTGGCGTGCAGGTGCTGTTGCTGGATATTGTGCCTAAAGAGCTGACGCCCGAGGAAGAGAAAAAAGGCCTGACGCTGGAAAACAAAGCTGTGCGAAACCGCATTGTAAACAGCTCGCTGCAGGCGGCCATTGCTGCTAACCCTTCGCCATTGTATCGTAAAGCCGACGCCCGCCTCATTCAGACAGGTAACTTCGAAGATAACATGAAGGACATTGCCACTGCCGACTGGACAATAGAAGTAGTGGTGGAAAACCTGAAAATAAAGAAACTGGTGTATGACCAGGTGGAGCAGTTCCGCAAACCAGGCACTATAATATCTTCAAACACTTCGGGTATTCCGATTCACCTGATGCTGGATGGCCGTAGCGAAGATTTCAGAAAACACTTTTGCGGTACGCACTTCTTTAACCCGCCACGTTACTTAAAGCTCCTCGAAATCATACCTACGCCTGAAACCGATCCGGCCATAGTTGATTTCCTGCTGCATTACGGCGATCTATACTTGGGTAAAACAACTGTTCTGGCAAAAGATACACCTGCCTTTATCGCAAACCGCGTGGGTATTTACGCCATCATGCAGGGCTTGCAGGTAATGAACAAGCTGGGCCTGAACGTAGATGAAGTTGATAAAATATCTGGTCCAATCATTGGTCGCCCTAAGTCAGCAACTTTCCGCACATTGGATGTGGTAGGCTTGGATACCTTGGCTAATGTGGCTAACGGCTTATACCAGACCGGCGAAAAAGATGAAGCACGTGAGTTGTTTAAGTTGCCTGCTTACATCGAAAAAATGCTGGAGAACAAGTGGCTGGGCGATAAGAGCGGACAAGGTTTTTATAAAAAAACGAAAGATGCCAGCGGCAAAACCGAGATCCAGACGCTGGACCTGAATACGATGGAATATGGCCCGAAGCAGCGCGTAAAGTTCCAGAGTATAGAGGCGCTTAAGCCAATAGAAGATCTTCGCAAACGCATTCAGGCTTTCTCCAAACAAAACGATAAAGCTGCACAATTCCTAAACGAATCCCTTTTTGGCCTGTTCCAATATGTGAGCAACCGTATTCCTGAAATATCTGATGAACTATATCGTATAGATGATGCTATGCGTGCCGGCTTTGGCTGGGAGCTTGGTCCTTTCGAAACATGGGATACCCTGGGCGTGCGCGAAACAGCACAACGCATGACAGAAGCTGGTTATGTTCCTGCTGAGTGGGTGATGAAAATGCTGGAAGCTGGTAAAGAGTCTTTCTACATAGTAGAGAACGGTAAGCGCCGCTACTATGACATCGCTACACAAAACTATAAAGCTATACCGGGCACCGAAGGCTTTATTATACTTGATAACCTGCGCAGCAGCAATGTTGTCTGGAAAAACAACGGAGCAACTATACATGATCTGGGCGATGGCATTCTTAACATAGAATTCCATACTAAGATGAACACCTTGGGTGGTGATGTTATCCAGGGCCTGAACAAAGCAGTAGACCTGGCAGAGAAAGATTTCAGAGGCCTGGTTATCGGTAACGATGCTGCCAATTTCTCGGCTGGTGCCAATCTCGGCCTGATCTATATGAGTGCCCTGGAGCAGGAGTACGATGAGATCAACTTCATGATCAAGCAGTTCCAGGATACAATGATGCGTATGCGTTATTCGGCTATTCCGGTTGTGGCAGCTCCGCATGGTCTGGCACTTGGTGGCGGTTGCGAAATAAGCATGCACTGCGACCACGTACAGGCTGCTGCCGAAACTTACATGGGTTTAGTTGAGTTTGGTGTTGGCCTTATACCTGCCGGTGGTGGTACAAAAGAACTTACCATGCGTGCTGCTTTAAACTATGAAGAAGGCGACATCGAGTATAACTCACTTAAAAATGTGTTCCTGACTATAGGTATGGCCAAAGTATCTACCTCCGGAGCTGAAGCGATTGACTTAGGTTACCTGCGAAAGAGCGATGGAATTACAATTAACAACAACCGCCTGATTGCCGATGCAAAAGCGCAGGCTATACTTCTGGCAGAAGCCGGATATACAAAGCCGGTTCAGAAAACAAATATCCGGGTACAGGGGCGTGGAGCACTGGGTATGTTCCTGACAGGTGCTAACGCCATGATGACGGGCCGCTACATGTCTGAGCACGACCTGAAAATTTCGCAGAAGCTGGCTTACGTAATGTGCGGCGGCGATTTATCAGCACCTACAGAGGTTAGCGAGCAATACCTGCTGGACCTGGAGCGCGAAGCATTCCTGTCGTTAACCGGCGAGCGCAAAACACTGGAGCGTATTCAAAGCATCCTGACCACAGGCAAGCCGCTGAGAAATTAAGAACTATAGTATAAACTATAAAAAGAGCATCAAAATGAATAATGCATATATAGTAGCCGGATTTCGTAGCGCGGTGGGTAAAGCTGGCCGCGGTGGTTTTCGGTTTACCAGACCCGATGACCTGGCTGCAGATGTTATCAAACACTTACTAGCCTCTGTGCCTGCCCTTGATCCTGAGCGCGTTGATGATCTTATAGTTGGTAATGCTGTGCCGGAAGCAGAGCAGGGTTTGCAGATCGGTCGTATGATCTCGTTGTTATCCTTGCCAATGTCGGTTTCAGGTATGACTGTAAACCGCTATTGCGGTTCAGGCCTTGAAACTATAGCCATTGCCGCAAACCGTATTTCGGCAGGTATGGCCGATTGCATCATTGCAGGTGGTACAGAATCTATGTCGATGGTGCCGGTAGCAGGCTGGAAAACGGTGCCTAACTATAACATCGCCAAAAATAATCCGCAATGGTACCTGAGCATGGGCTTAACTGCCGAGGCAGTAGCTGCAGACTATAATGTTTCCCGTGAGGATCAGGATGAGTTTGCTTACCACTCGCATCAGAAAGCTATCAACGCCATCAAAAACGGTTACTTTAAAGAGCAGATTGTGCCGATTACAGTAGAGGAAACATACCTGGACGAGAACGGCAAAAAGAAAACCCGCAGCTATGTAGTTGATACCGATGAGGGCCCTCGTGCCGATACATCAATAGAAGCGCTGGCCAGGTTAAAGCCGGTTTTCGCAGCTGGCGGTTCGGTAACAGCTGGTAATTCTTCGCAAACATCTGATGGGGCTGCCTTTGTTATAGTAATGAGCGAGCGTATGGTAAAGGAACTGAACCTGGAGCCTATTGCCCGCATGGTAAGCTATGGTACCGGTGGTGTAGATCCGCGCATTATGGGCATGGGGCCAATTGCTGCCGTGCCAAAAGCGCTGAAGCAGGCGGGCTTAACTTTAAATGATATCGACCTGATTGAGATGAACGAAGCCTTCGCCGCACAATCTATAGCTGTAATGCGCCACCTGGATTTTGATCCGGCAAAACTGAATATCAATGGTGGAGCTATTGCACTAGGTCACCCGCTGGGCTGCTCCGGCGCTAAGCTAAGTATACAGCAGTTTCACGAGCTGCGCCGCCTTGGTAAAAAGTATGGTATGGTAACCGCTTGCGTTGGCGGTGGCCAGGGTGTTGCCGGTATCTATGAATTGCTGAAATAAACTAACCTAAACTGCATCTAAAACATCTAAACATAATCTGCCATGGAAAATGTAACTGATAAAAAAACGGCTACAATTAAAGGTGGTGAGTTCCTGATAAAGGAAACTAACCCGCAGGATGTATTTATTCCTGCTGAGTTTACAGAAGAGCAGCGAATGATGGCGCAGACCTGCCTTGATTTCGTTCGCGATGAAGTGACCCCGCTATTGGACCGCCTGGATAACCACGAAGAGGGCCTGATGGAAAGCCTGATGAAGAAGGCAGGAGAGCTGGGTCTGTTCGCAGTATCTATTCCGGAGCAATATGGCGGCCTGAACATGGATTTCAATACGGCTTTGCTGGTAACCGAATCTGTGGGTGGGGGCCATTCGTTTCCGGTTGCTTTTGCAGCACACACCGGTATAGGTACATTGCCAATTTTATACTTTGGTACAGAAGAGCAAAAGCAAAAGTATATTCCTAAGCTCGTGAGCGGCGAATGGATGTCATCTTATTGCTTAACCGAGCCAGGTTCGGGTTCAGATGCACTGGCAGCTAAAACCAAAGCAGTACTGAACGAAGCAGGAACGCACTACATCCTGAATGGGCAGAAAATGTGGATCACGAACGCCGGTTTTGCCGATGTGTTCATCGTGTTTGCGCAGGTAGATGGCGATAAATTTACCGGCTTTATAGTTGAGAAAGATTATCCTGGTCTTAGCCTCGGTAACGAAGAGCACAAGATGGGTATCAAAGGATCATCTACTCGGCAGGTGTTCTTAACAGATTGCCAGGTACCAAAAGAAAACGTGCTGGGCGAGATTGGCAAAGGGCACTTAATTGCATTCAACATCCTGAATATTGGCCGTATTAAACTGGCTGCCGCTACATTGGGTGCCGCCAAAAAAGTAGCTGACCTGTCGGTTAAGTATGCCAACGAGCGTATGCAGTTTAAGCTGCCAATTGCAAAATTCGGCGCCATCAAGCATAAGCTGGCGGAGCAGGCCATTCGCATTTATGCCGTAGAATCTGCTTTGTACCGTGCAGGTATGGATATTTACCACAAAGAACAGGAGCTGATGGCTGCCGGTAAAAACGAGAACGAAGCATTGCTGGGTGCTGCAAAAGAATTTGCCGTGGAGTGTGCTATACTTAAAGTAGAAGGCTCTGAAGTACTGGATTATGTGGTAGATGAAGGCGTACAGATCTACGGTGGTTACGGCTTCTCTGCCGACTACCCAATGGACCGTGCTTACCGCGACTCCCGTATTAACCGCATATTTGAAGGCACCAACGAGATAAACCGCATGCTTACCGTGGATATGATCCTGAAGAAAGCCATGAGCGGTGAGCTCGACTTGATGGGGCCGGCACAAGCAGTACAAGGCGAACTGATGGCTATACCTGATTTTGGTTCTGAAGAAGAAGGCCTGTTTGCCGCAGAGCATAAAGCCATCCGTAACCTGAAAAAAGCCATACTTATGGTAGCCGGCACAGCGGTGCAAAAGTACATGAACTCGCTGGCTAAAGAGCAGGAAATCCTGATGAACATTGCGGATATGGTAATCAAAACTTACGTGGCAGAATCTACACTGCTACGCGTTGAAAAACGTGTTGGCCTGGAAGGCGAAGCTGCTGTTGCTAACCAGATAGATATTGTGCGTGTAGTGGTAAACGATGCCGTGGATACTGCTTACCTGGCTGGTAAAGATGCCATTGCCTCGATGGCTGAAGGAGATGAGCAGCGCCTGCTGTTTATGGGCCTGAAACGCTTTACAAAGAAAGACCTTTACAACACAAAAGAGGCTCGCCGCAGAATAGCAGCTGCCCTGATCGAGGCAAACGAATACGTTTATTAATATCCTGATAACTCTTATTTAAAACACAGAAAGGTTATCTCCTAAGGAGGTAGCCTTTTTTTATACTCAATTACCGGATAACATTAAACTATAAGTATATTTACTGCGTGTAAACGGTAAATTATTTGCACCATAAAATGGGAAATCCGGCGTTTGTTCACGTATGTTGAAGAACACAAATACAGTAGTATAGAAAGAAGAATGAAAGCCACATGTCTTATACCTTTTTACAACGAAAGGGAGCGAATTGCGCAGGTGCTGGAGGTAATATGCCGTGTAAAAAACATTGGGCAGATACTTTGCGTGGATGACGGATCTTCTGATGGAACTGCTGAGTACCTGGAGGCTGTATGGCCGCAGGTAGAACTGGTGCGCCTGCCAGAAAACCAAGGCAAAGCTGCCGCTATACGCCATGGCCTGCCTGCTGTTAAAAATGATCTGATATTGTTAATGGATGCTGACCTGCAGGACTTACGGCAGGAAGAGATAGAAGCCGCCATAACCGCTATGGATGATCACCGGGCTATCGACATGATTATACTCAGGCGTATTAACTCGCCGTGGTTTGTACGCTGGTACCGCAGTGATATTTTGCTTTCAGGAGAGCGGCTGATCAAGAAAACGGACCTGGAGCAGGTTATGAAGCAGCGCATGAAGCGTTACCAGCTGGAGGTAGCTATAAACCGCTACATGCTAAAGCATAAAAAGATTGTGCGCTGGATGCCATGGTCGGCTATGAATACCTATAAAGTGGATAAGCTTGGCATACTGGACGGCTCTAAAAAAGAGTTTAAAATGTATGTAGAAATTGTGTCGTTTGTAGGCTTCTCGCACATGATGCTGCAACTTACTTCCTTTACTAAAAAGCTGCGGCACAAACACGAAGGAAAACCAGCCTATAAAACCCGCGCCCTCCAGAGTTTAGAAAGTTAAGTTATTTCAGCAGAATGCGACTTAACTGCAGGCTGTTTGCCTTTTTGGTTGGCCGCACCACTGTAATAATATTCCTGTCGGTTAGCCAGGCAGTAAAGTCCTTTACATAAGCTATACTTTTATCGTTTGCCACGTTAAGGCCTATTGCTTTAGGGGCATCGGCTGTGCCCGTGCTTGTGTTAATGCGGCGTAAGTATAAATCATACTTCCCGTTCAGCTCTTCCAGTGTTAGCAAATGCAGGTTATTACCGAATAGCTTAGCCTTGTACGAAATACCTGAAAAAGCTTCATCGGCCGGGGCTTTCTGGTGTTTCATCAGCACAGAGCTCCACGCGTTATCCATAAATTCATCGTAAGCAAATAAATGGATTTCGCGGGCATAGTAAGGCGAGTTTTCTCCGCCTTCGGTATACTTTTTCTCAGCCATTACCACCAGTTTCTGCTCTGGCGTCAGCACTAAATCCGAAAGGTAAATGTCTTCCAGGCGGTCAGGTTTAGTGGCAGAATATTTATCAAGCTGATTTATACTTGCCAGGTAAGTTGGGGTAAATTTAAATTCTTCGGCAAACACCATATCTTCTGCTTCGAAATTAAACTTCACAGCTTTCAAACTATAGTATTGGCCGGAGTCCTCGTCTGAAGTAAGCACTGCGCCATAGAGCTGGCCATCGGGCATCAGTGAAAACTTGCTGTCCATGATGTATACTTTTCTGCCTTCGAACACGCCACCTACCAAAACAGACATCACCTTAACTTCTGTGCCATTCAGCGGGTATTGCTTTACAGTAAGGCGGCGCATGTTATCAGATATCAGGTTAATGTACTGGTCGCCGGTGTTGCTTAACTGCACATCAGCAGAAAGTATGGCGGGCAGATCGGTGAGGTTATAGCTGATATTTTTAATGCTGGCCAGGTTGCCATCATACATTGTGCCGCTTATGCTGCGGAGTTGCTGGTTGCCATCGGTCTGGTAACGGTAAGCTAGTATTTTAGATCCGTCTGCTGATGCTGTTATACTTGCTCTGCGGGCTTTTGAAGGAGCTTCTACCAGTAAAACAGGTTCTTGTTTTGCGCCATTATGCAGGCTGATGCGGTGGCCGTAAAGCTGTTGAGAGCCTTGCCCGTTGTTGCGGTGGGTTATAACTATAGCAGCTTCACCATTTATGAAAAAGGCATCTATGGTTTCGCTGGTGCTAACAGGAAGTGTAGCAGACCAGGCTTTTTTAAGGTCCGTATTAATTTTTTCTACAGCATATTCGCTTTCTGAGCGCCTGCTAAGTATAACAAATTCATTTTGTCCTACTGGTATGGTTTTTTGAGTGATGCGCTGGTTGTAGCGGTCTTCAGAATTATCAGGTATGTAAGCAAAAGGCGAAGATGCTTTTGTTTTAGATTGCGCCTTAACAAGCCCGGAGCTCAGCACTAGAAGTATAAATAGCGGGTATATAAATTTTTTCACGGGCGTAAAACTTTAGGCACAGTATGTTGTTTGTTCTCTTTAAAAGAACAAGGTATAGAATAAATCCTATTTATTAACATAGGGTAAAGCAGAAAATTTTAAGAAGTTAATTGCCACGAAAGAAAAGCTTACGCTCGTCTGCGGTTTCAGGAAGTATACTTAATAATTTCCCAGTCTTTCTTTTAATTTCCCATATCAGGAACAAGTTTAGCATATAAAGTATAAATAAATGCTCCTAAAGTATAAATAGAGGTATTCCTATTATTGGCATATAACTTGAACTATGAATTGGTGTAAATAGATTTACAAATAGCCGGTACCAAATGAATTTTAGATTTCTACTGAAAATTTTGCCCTTTACTATTTTGCTTTTGGCCGGCCGGATATTAAAGGAAGCTTCTGCTACAGCTGCTAAAAAGCCAATTTATAGGGTGGGTGTATTAGCTAAATATACAAAGCAGCCAGACAGCCTTGTATTAATTAACACGACCAAGCAGACCAGAAACGCTACCACAAAAAGCCTTTAAGTATACTTAGCTGATGCGGCTCCAGTTTACGGTGTTGGCACTCAGCGATTGGATGTGGCGTCGCAAATTTTGGTTTTCCGGCTTTTCAAGTTGGGCATCTGCTTCTAAAACACGTTGCGCTGCCGCCCGCGCTTCCTGTAATATAGGGGCATCTTTGGCAAGATCAGCAATCAGCAAATCAAGCACGCCGCTTTGCTGCGTACCCATCAGGTCTCCGGGCCCACGCAGTTTCAGGTCAATATCCGCAATTTCGAAGCCGTTGTTAGTGCGTACCATTGTTTCCAGCCTTGTTTTGCTGTCTTTGCTCAGCTTGTAGCCCGTCATGAGTATACAGTAGCTCTGTTCGGCACCACGGCCAACCCGGCCACGCAACTGGTGCAGCTGCGACAAGCCAAACCGCTCGGCACTTTCAATGATCATTACCGAAGCATTGGGTACGTTCACGCCCACTTCAATTACGGTGGTAGCCACCATAATCTGGGTTTCGTTACGCACAAAGCGCTGCATTTCGTAATCTTTATCCTGCGCTTTTAATTTGCCATGTACCATACTTACTTGGTACTCCGGAAAGGCTCTTCTTATACTTTCGTAGCCATCCATCAGGTCCTTATAGTTTTCCATTTGCTCCGATTCCTCTATGAGCGGGTACACAATGTATACCTGGCGGCCAAGTTTTATTTGATCGCGGAGAAACTGGAAAACACGCAGGCGGTGCGAGTCGAAGCGGTGAACTGTAACAATTTCTTTACGGCCAGCCGGCATTTCATCAATAACGGATACATCCAGATCGCCATACAAAGTCATGGCTAGGGTGCGCGGAATTGGTGTGGCCGTCATGACGAGCACATGTGGGATGACGCGCGGGTTCTTGCGCCAAAGCTTGGAGCGCTGCTCCACACCAAAACGGTGCTGCTCATCCACGATACAAAGCCCCAGGTTCTGAAACTGCACTACATCTTCAAGCAAGGCATGCGTACCCACGATCATTTTCATTTCGCCGGAGCGGAGTTGCTCGTGTAGTTCTTTGCGGTCTTTGGTTTTAGTAGAGCCGGTTAGTTTGCCGATGTTAATGCCCAGCCTGTCTGCAAAAGCTTTCAGTCCAACGTAATGCTGGTCGGCGAGAATTTCGGTAGGGGCCATTAAAACAGACTGCGCACCGTTATCGGCCGCAATCAGCATGGTAATAAAAGCAACTATCGTTTTACCCGAACCTACATCGCCCTGCAGCAGGCGGTTCATTTGCTTGCCTGCAGTCAGGTCTTTGTGTATTTCCTTTATAACCCTTTTCTGTGCACCTGTCAGGTCAAAGGTCATGTGGTTTTTGTAGAACTCGGTTACAGTTGGCACCTGGCTGAAAATCTGGCCGGCCAGGTCGGCACGACGCACGGTTTTCTGGCGTAGCAAGCGTAGCTGTATGTAAAAGAGTTCTTCAAATTTCAGCCTGAACTTGGCGGCATTATACTTTTCCACCGATTCCGGGAAGTGAATATTGATAAGCGCATTGCGCTTGTCCATCAGGCGGTAATGGTCTATAAGTTCAGGAGAGAGGGTTTCCTGTATATTTGGGGCAGCCACTTTCAACAGCATTTCCATCATTTTCATAATGGTTTTGCTCTCGATGCGGTGCATCTTCAGTTTTTCGGTGGTATGGTAAACCGGTTGCAAAAATGCATTGGTTTGCTTTACCTCGCTTAACTCTTCCAGCTCCGGGTGCGCCATGCTGAATTTGCCGTTAAACTCGGTTGGCTTACCAAAAACGATGTACTCTGTGTGGTTTTTTACCGTTTTCTCCATCCACTTCACGCCTTTAAACCAAACCAGTTCGAGTTCGCCGGTTTCGTCTATTAGCTTGGCAGCCAAACGCTGTTTGCGTCCTTCGCCTAAAAGCTCTTTGCCTTTGATGGTACCCTTCACCTGCACGTACGGCAGGCTCTCGTCCATCTCAGCGATCCTATAAAACTGCGTGCGGTCAAGGTAGCGGAAAGGGTAATGCTGGATCAGGTCGCCGTACGTATAAATATTAAGCTCCTTCTGCAGCAGCTCAGCACGCTGCGGTCCCACCCCTTTCAGGAACTCAATCTTGGTATGGAAGAAGTTGCTCACGCTTTCAGCTTAATAAGTATGATTCAGGATAAGTATAGATTACAAAAATACGCAAAAGCCCCGACAGGTGTAAATGCTGCCAGGGCTTTATACTTTGTTTCTTTGGAGTTGTTGGCGAGAACACCAACAACGGCGGTAGTTGAGGAAATAAATTTTAACTATATATAATAACTTTAGAATTCGTAGTAAGTCTTCCTGTTAAAACTTCCATCTGAAATCTCAACAACTTCACCTGTAGTAGAGTTACGGGCTTTAAAATAGAATGTACCGGAGATTGTTCTCTTGGATTTGTCTATTGCTGTGATGGACAAAGAACCCGTATTATTTATGTTTGTACGAAATTCAATATTCGAATCCTTAGTATAATACCCAGCATTATAACCCTCTGCTAATTCATAGTCACCTAATTGAATTCCTCTTGTCGTGTCTCTTACACTTACTAAGATGGATGTGGAACCGTTCTGAGCACTAAACCAAAACCTATTCCCATTGTCCACCAAGTTAAATGATAAAGAATTAACCTTAAACCCACTGCTCGGCCACCACTTCTTCCCATTAATCTTCACGCAAAAGGCTTCATTACAAATATTATCTTTTGAGCAGGAAAGAAGTAGAATAAGACTCGCCAGAAAGCATAGTTTATTTTTCATATATACTAGTCAGAGGGATTAATCTGCTATTAAATATAAAATTAATATTTGGATTAGGAAAGATTGTGACTATGTTGAAGTCAAGTTTGCTGCCTTTTTGAAGAACTTTGAAAGGTTAAGATATAAGTATAAAAGAAAGCATATGAAGTGATGTTGCTTAAGATGCTTTCTTTTCTTTTAAAAGTACGTTCGCATATTTCGAGCGTCTACTAATTATTACTTATCCTTAAACTTTAGCGTGTTCAGCAAATGGATGATATCCTTTTTTACATACTCGATCACCGGCGCCAGCGAATCGTTTTGCGTGGCGGTTTTAAAGTATAAAGCGCCCCGGAAGAAATGTGTAGTGGTATCGGTTACATAAAACTGGAACTGGCTTGGTACTTCGCCCGTCAGTTCGAACACAGAAGCTACATCGCCGTTGGGTGTTTTAATTTCGGTTTCTTCTATAGAATAAGCCTTTATCTGGTGCTTAGATGTTAAGCGGCGCGCATCTTCCGTCAGGTTTAAGAATGCCTTCGGGTTATTGTTGATGGGCATATATGTTATCTGCACATTAGCACCGAGGCTTGGGTAGATAATATTGATCCAGTGCGGACGCGCAATGCTCGATGAATCCGGGCGAATTTTGGCGTATTTAGAGTATTCGAATGTAAACGGATGCTGCTCCTGCAAGGGTTGGTATGCTGCTTTAGGCAGATCGATGCGGTTGTATCCTTTTGGCTTTGGCGTATACTCTGCTCCGCAGGCTACCATTGCCGTTGCCATGGCAAACCAAAGTATAGCTTGCAGGCTAACCGACTTTATGGTACTGCTCTTTTTTGCTTGCGACATTTATCTTTACTCGTTTTACGCGCTTACTGTCCGCCGACTCAATGGTGAAATGGAAGCGACCGAATGCGGTGTCTTCGCCTGCTTTTGGTATTTTTGAAAACAGCGCCAGCATTAATCCGGCTATCGTTTCGTTTTCGCCTTTAACCTCGTTAAAAGTATCAAAAGGCACTTCTGCAATTTTACAAAAGTCGTGCAACGATGTTTTCCCGTCAAAGATAAAAGTATTTTCGTCTAATTGGGAGTAGATAATGTCATCGTCGTCGTCAAACTCATCGTTTATCTCACCCACAATTTCCTCTACAATATCTTCTAAGGTAAGCAAACCCGATGTGGCGCCATACTCATTTACCACAATGGCCATGTGTACGTGTTTGTCCTTAAAGTCCTGGAAGAGCTCTGAAATGCGCTTGTTCTCGGGTACATAAAAAGGCGGGCGTAGTAATTCCTGCCAGTTAAAGTCTGCTCCTTTATCCAGGTAAGGCAGCAAATCCTTTATGTAAAGTATACCTTCTATTTTGTCTGTACTTTCGGTGTAAACAGGCACGCGCGAATACCCCCACTGCACAATCTCAGGCAAAAGCTCGGGCAATGTTTTCGCTGCATTAAAGGCTACAATATCCATGCGGGGGCGCATGATCTGCTTAACCGTAATAGAGCCAAAGTTTACAACACCTCTTAAAATTCGGCGCTCTTCCGGCGATGATTCTTCATTTGTGAGTGCTACATCAAGGCTGTGGTGCAGGTTTTCTATAGTATGGCTGTAAGAGCGGCCCATGTAGCGCTTCTCAATTAAACCACTTATACTTAACAAAAGCCACGTAAGCGGGCTAACCGCTGCTTGCGTGGCCTGTAATAACGTGGCAGTGCGCCTGGCAATTTTAAAACGACGTTTCTGGGCATATACTTTGGGCAACACTTCTCCGAAGAAAACGATGAGAAAAGTTGCTGTAAGCAGGCATGCCACCATGGGCCAGAAAGGTATGGCCGTGGAGCCAACTAACTGCCATGCCAGAAAAGCAAACAGTGTTATAAAGCCAACGTTAATGCCATTGTTAATAATCAGGAAGGTGCCGAGAAGTTTGCGGGGATTTTGTAAAAGCCGGTAAATGCTTTGCTCTTTTGGGTTTGAGCTATTTTTGCAGTTCTCTAATTCCTGCTCTGTGAGTGAGAAGAAAGCGGCCTCTGCCCCCGAGGTGAGGGCAGAGAGCAGCAGTAGTAGTAAGCAGGCAAAAATACCTGCCATATATTCTAGACTAAGTAAAGTTGTTGCACTCTGAAATAATTGCAGCAAACTATAACTTAAGGGGTCTCCGGAATCTATACTTTCCAAAACTGTACTTTTAAGTGGAACTTAGGTTAGAACGGCAAGTCGTCTGGCTCGTCGTTCTGCGCAACACCGGCAGAAGCTGATGTATTGCCAGTGCTATAGTTGGCACTGGCTGCAGCAGGTGCTCCCTGGAAATTGCCGCCTTCCTGCTGGCCGCCTTCGCCACGCGTCAGCATAGTCATGTTGTCGGCTACAATTTCGGTAGAATAACGCTGGTTGCCATCTTTGTCCTGGTACTGGCTTGTTCTGATCTTGCCTTCAATAAACACAGATTGGCCTTTGCGCACATATTTCTCAGCTACTTCAGCCAGGCCGCGCCATAACACAATGTTATGCCATTCTGTTTTCTCCTGCTTCTGGCCGTTTTTGTCTTTGTAGGTTTCTGATGTTGCCAGCGGGAAACGTGCTACAGCTACGCCGCCTTCTAAATGACGTACTTCAGGGTCTTTGCCCAGATTTCCGATAAGGATTACTTTGTTTACACTTGCCATGTCTTTTTTTGTTTAATATTTAGTTTACTTGTGCTACCCCGGCAACCAAGCCGGAGGCAAATTATGGCTTACTGAACTACATAATGCTGTTATACTTATAATAGTTCAGTCTATAAATTTAATAAAATATTCTCATCTTTCAAATAGCTGTTGATAAGAATTGGTTTTGGTAATTGTTCTATCTCATTGGCAGTATAAAGCGCCAGCCTCGCTTCCTGCATAACTTCCTCTCTTAAACGAGATTTGAGCTTAATAAGGTAAAACCGGGCGCCTATTTTCTGGTGACTGAGCACATGTTTATAGTCTTTGGCAGGCAGGCGTAATTGAGTAGGTTTCACTTCTATTCCTGCTGCCTGCAACTCTGCAAGTATGGCTTCAGTTTCGAGTGTTTTATCTAATGTTTCGAAAAGGTAAAAATCGTAAAGACCCTGCCAGATGTCGCCAGCCAGCCTTTTGCGCATGTAATAGTTGCCCTCCCATTCAAAAACAAAATAATGGAAGTAACGCTGCCGGGCTGCTTTGGCCTTCGATTTTACCGGAAGTTCCTGCACCATACCATGGTTAAAGGCAAAGCAAACCTGCTGCAGGGGGCAGAACATGCAATCGGGCATAAGCGGCGTACACTGTATAGCACCAAACTCCATAATGGCCTGGTTAAAAGTATCCGGAGTGTCGGCAGGTACAAGCGAATCTGCTAGTTGCTGAAATACTTTGCGGGAGGCCGGTGCCGCAATATCTTCTGTTAATCCATAAACCCGCGCCAGCACCCGGAACACATTGCCATCTAATACGGCTACCTGCTCCCTGAAAGCAAAAGAAGCTATAGCGGCAGCAGTATAGCTCCCTACACCCCGAAGCTTTAATAACTCATTATAAGACCTTGGGAAATTGCCGCCATACTCGCTTACAACCTGCCGCGCCGTATGGTGCATGTTGCGGGCACGGGAGTAGTAACCAAGTCCTTGCCAAAGGCGCAGTACTTCATCTTCCGGGGCAGCAGCTAAGTCTTGTATTGTTGGATAAGCTTCAGTGAATTTTAAATAGTAGGGCAGTCCCTGGTTCACGCGGGTCTGTTGCAGGATTACTTCCGATAGCCAGATAAAGTATGGATTGGTGGTTTCGCGCCAGGGCAGCGCGCGTTTGTGTTGTTCATACCAGTTAATTATACTTTTTGTAAATAATTGGTTATCTATATTTTGCATGATTTTGAAAGGCTTGGCACGGTACTGGCTTTGCAGAACAGACAAAAGTAAACAATGTTTGATTATCGCTCTTGCTTATAGGTAGAGCCAATGTTGTAACTATAAAATATAATCAGGAACCCCGCGTTTAGGGGGAACGCCTTCAAAGTATAAGGGCATAAGGTATAGATTATGAGTGCAATAAGAGGGTGTCAGAATATCTAATAATTTATGAGTAAAGCTTTTACTTATCGAAAAGTAAAACTACCTTTGTGCCCCGAAATTAAGGAATGAGTAGCTGTGTTCCTGATTTTCAAAGTGTTGGGAAATTAACTTATTTTAAATTTATAAAGATCTAAGAAAGTGACTAAAGCAGAAGTAATATCAGAGATTGCTGATAAAACAGGGATTGATAAAGCTGATGTTCAATCTACCATCGAGGCGTTTTTCAAGGTAGTGAAAGACTCAATGGCAGATGGTAACAACATCTATGTGAGAGGTTTTGGTAGCTTTGTGAATAAGAAGCGCGCTAAAAAAGTAGCCCGTAACATTTCAAAGAATACATCTATCATCATCGACGAGCATTTTATACCAAGCTTCAAGCCGTCTAAAACCTTCATCGCGAAGATTAAAAACAGCAAAAAGATTAAAGAACTGGCTCATTCCTAATTCTTTTGTATCTTTGCCGTTCTAAAACCATTACCAGTTCATAAACAACATCTTAAGCAAAAAGAATGACACGGGCACAAATACTGATTGTAGTAGCAGCCATAGCTTTGGCCGCCGTTATGTTCTTTTTGCCTAAGGTTGTTGTAAATGAAAAGGATAAGCAGAGCTTTGAAAAAGGCGCTACAGCTGCTGTTCCGGAAGGCCACTCAGAAGACGATGGCCATGAACACGGAACGGAGCCGGCTGCCGGAGCACCTGCCACTGCAACCAGTGCAGATGCAGCGCACATGACTGCTACTCCTGAACAATTATTAGAACTTGCCACAGCCAGAGCTAAGTATAACAAAGCTACTGACGGGCAGGCTAAAAGCCGTTTGGCCGGAGAACTGGCAGCAGCTTATGCTACAGCCAGTAAATTTGACAGCGCAGGTTATTACTACGAAATAGCTGCTAAAGCCCGTCCGGGTGAAAAGAGCTACAAGAAAGCGGGCGACCAGTATTACCAGGCATTTACTTTTGCGGCAACGCAGGAGCGTGCGAAGGAACTGGGCGTAAAAGCACGCGAAATGTATGAGCAGGTGTTGAAGAACAACCCGACTGACCTGGATTCTAAGACTAACATTGCCATGACTTACATTGCCAGCGAAAACCCAATGCAGGGAATTATGCTGTTGCGTGAAGTTATTGCCGCCGACCCGAATAATGAGAAGGCACTGTTTAACCTTGGAATTCTTTCCATGCAGTCTAACCAGTACGATAAAGCTGAAGAGCGCTTCCGTAAGCTTGTAGCCGTTAACCCGGAGCATATTGAAGGAACATTCTACCTGGCAGTGTCGCTGGCCGAGACCGGAAAGAAAGAAGAAGCAGTGGCGCTTTTTAATAAGGTAAAGAAAATGAGTAAAGACCCTGCCCTGACAACTTCGGTTGACGAGTACCTGGCAGGACTTAAATAGAACTAAAGAAATTATTCACAAATACAAAACTTCAAGACTATGCCTTGCGGAAAGAAAAGAAAAAGACATAAGATCGCTACCCACAAAAGAAAGAAGCGCTTAAGAAAAAACAGACATAAGAAGAAGTAATTTCTTCTGCGTTTAATGAGGCCCACATTGCTCAGGCGATAGTGGGCTTTGGTCTATACATCCAACTAATCTTTGAGAAAAATTGAGTAACGAGCTTATCATCAATTCTACTCAAGATGGAGAGCGCATTGCACTGCTACAGGATAAAAGACTGGTTGAATATCACCACGAGAAAAAGGATACAAACTACATCGTCGGGGATATTTTTCTGGGAACTGTAAAGAAAGTGATGCCAGGCCTTAATGCTGCTTTTATTGATATTGGCTACCAGAAAGATGCTTTCCTGCATTACCATGATCTGGGAGCCAATATTAAAACACTGAATAAGTTTTTAAAAGTAGCACAGACTCAGAAGAACGCTTCTCCTAAACTTAACCAGTTAAAATTTGAGCCCGAAATAGACAAACTCGGCAAGATATCTGATGTTCTTAAAAAAGGGCAGCAGTTATTAGTGCAGATCGTTAAAGAACCTATTTCTACAAAAGGGCCACGCCTTTCCTGCGAGCTATCTCTTGCCGGACGATACCTGGTGCTTGTGCCGTTTTCAAATACGGTAAGCGTATCCAAGAAAATCGTTAGCAAAGAGGAGCGAACACGCCTGAAGCGTTTGATCACTTCGATCAAGCCTGAAAATTTTGGCGTGATCATTCGTACGGTGGCAGAAGGGCGTGAAGTGGCAGAACTCGACAGAGACCTGCGCAACATGCTAACTAACTGGGAAGAAGGTTTTAAGACACTTAGAGTGGCTAAGCCTTCTGAAAAGATAATAGGAGAACTGGGCCGTTCTTCATCCATTTTGAGGGATTTGCTAAACGAAAGTTTTGACAATATAGTAGTAGACGACGAACAGCTCTACGACGAGATCAAAACATACATCGGCAGTATTGCACCGGATAAGTTAAAGATTCTGAAGCATTACACCGGCAAAACCAAAACCTTCGAACACTTTAACATCGAGAAACAGTTAAAGGCAGCCTTTGGTAAAACAGTGACCATACCTGGAGGCGGATACCTGGTAATTGAGCACACAGAAGCGCTGCATGTAATTGATGTAAACAGTGGGAATAAATCCAATACCGAAACCGATCAGGAGGCCACAGCAGTAAACGTAAACACAATGGCAGCCCGTGAAGTGGCTCGTCAGCTGCGCCTTCGGGATATAGGTGGTATCATTGTTGTAGACTTCATCGATATGAAGTCGCCGGAAAACCGCCAGAAAGTATTTGAGGTATTTAAAGAAGAACTGAAGAGAGACCGATCTAAATCGACAGTTCTGCCAATCTCTAAATTCGGCCTGATGCAAATAACGCGTCAGCGTGTAAGGCCAGAGCAAAACATTGTAACCGGTGAGGTTTGCCCTACTTGCGGCGGTACCGGTAAAATAACAGCCAGTATTCTGGTAACAGATGATATTGATGCAGCGGTAGACGACCTGCTGACAAGCCACAACCATAAAAGCCTTACTTTATACGTGCACCCGTTTGTTTATACTTATTATACCAAGGGTGTGGTATCAAAGCAAATGAAGTGGTTCTTTAAGTATTTTAAGTGGGTAAAACTAGTTAAAGATACATCGCTGGGCATTACAGACTATAAAGTAATGGATGATCGGGGCGAAGAAATTGAAATGCGTTCTGACTCTTCTGAAATTAATGGTGTTCAGGATAGAGAAGAAGAATAAGTATAAACTTAAATAAAAAGGCTCCCCGATTCACATCGGGGAGCCTTTTTGCTTTTTAAAGAAGTATAACTTAGAACTTCACACCAAAATCGATGGATACCCCGTTATTCTTCAGAGAAAAGTTTTTATCGTCGAGGCGGTCACGGTAATAATCGTCGATGTTGGTAAGGCCACGGTGATAAGTTAAGCCGGCAAACAGTTTCGTGCTTTCGCCCATCTGCATTTCAGCGCCACCACCAAGAATTACATCGGCTTCAAAAATATTGAAACGCTTGGATACTTTTTCGCCGTCAATTACCTTCTTATTATTTACCTGTGCAGCTACTTTGGTGTTAAGCGAAGTACCTACCTGGAAGTATAACATGGTGCTTGGTGCTACCTCGTTCGTGAAAAGCTTTAATGAAATGGGAAGCTCAATGTACTGCAGAGAAATATCATCTTTACCGTTCACCTGATCAGCGGTGCCATCACCGTTATCTTTGGTATAGTTGTAAGTGATCTCGCTGCCTTTGCTACGGTACATTAAACCGGTGCTGAAAGCATAATTTTTAGCAAAGAAATAATCGGCTACTACACCTACACCAAGGCGCAGGCTGTTGCTTTCTTTTTCAAAGTTATACTTATCTTCGGAGATAAAACGGTTACCTGAAATAGTAGGTGATACCATCAAACCGATCTCTACTTGCGCCATTGCTGTTAAGCCAAAACATAAAAACAATAGCAGGAGGGTTAGTTTCTTCATTTGCATAGTTAAATTGAAGCAGTTGTGTTACACTAATACGTATAAACAGCCTATTTTTGTACAAATATATGAAGCAATGTATTATAGAATCCTAATACTATCCATACTTCTTTTCGCGTTCGGGTGCCAGAAGAAAGGCTGCCAGATACCGGAAGGGGCGGCTGAAATTCCTGTAACAGTTGAAATAGAGCGACTTGAGCAACCATTCTTTAAGATAAGATCAAAAGAAGAAGTAACTCAGTTCCTGAAGTCGCACCCGCTGTTTGCACGAAAATTTTTACAGCAGGGCCAGCTACCTGACTCCGTTTTGCAGAATTCATTGTACGGATTGGCTACCAACCCGGAACTTAAAAAGCTGGCTTCAGAAGCTGAACAGAAGTTCGGGAAGATGGAGAAGGAAAAAGAGCAACTGGAAACAGCCTTCAAAATCATTAAATATCATTACCCTGATTTTAAGGAGCCACAGGTAAAAACTTTTGTATCGGGCCTGAGCCAGGATTTACTTGTAACAGACAGCCTGCTGGTGTTAGGTATTGATTTCTTTATCGGTAAAAAGGCAAGCTACCGCCCCGATACCTACGAATACATCCTGTCGAGGTACGAGCGCGATTATATTGTGCCTTCTGCTATGCTGCTTTTATCGAACAAGTTTAATAAAGCCAGTTTTTTAGAGCGCAGCCTGCTGGCCGAGATGATCAGTGCCGGCAAGGCTTACTACTTTGTTAAAACGGTAATGCCTTGCACCCCGGATTCGCTCATAATAGGCTACAGTGCCCAAAAGCTGGCCGATGTGAACCATAACGAAGGCAAAATATGGGCGCATTTTATAGAGAAAAGCCTGCTGTATGAGAAAAGCCCTTTTGTGGTAAACAAGTACATTGGCGAGCGCCCGAATACTCCTGAAATTGATGCCACAGCACCTGGCCGCATAGGTACCTGGGTGGGCTGGCAGATCGTGAAAAAGTATATGGAACGTAACCCCGACGTAACGCTGCCTGAGTTAATGGCTAACGACGATTTTCAGAAGATTTTTGACGAGTCTAAGTATAAACCTGAGAGGCGATAGTTCTGTCATAGCCTTATAATTCAATTAAATGCACATAGCCGTTTTTAACCAGCACCACCACAGCCCGGATTGTCCTGCTACCTGCCGGCATTATACTTTCCTGGGAGAGTTGGTGAAGCGGCATGAAATAAGCCTGATTAGCAGTAGCGCCTGGAAGCAACTCAGAATTACAGATAAGTATAGCTGGGTACCGGAAGGTGTACGGCTTTATGAGCAGCATGTGCCTTACTATAACAAGATGGGTATAGCACAACGGCTTTTCTCTTATACCGGTTATGCTGCTTATAGTCTGGCAAAAGGTATAACTATACCCGAACCCGATGTCATCTGGGGCGTGTCTACGCCGCTTTCTACGCCATGGGTTGCGGCCCAGGTTGCAAAGTTGCGTAATGTGCCGTGGGTATTCGAGGTGCAGGACCTGTGGCCAAGTTTCCCGATCGAAATGGGTGCTGTTAAAAGCAAATGGCTACAGCACAGGTTATATGCTTTAGAGAAGAGCCTTTACAAAAGTGCCAGCCATATTATTACCCTATCGCCCGACATGACGGATTATGTAGCCGAGCTGGGTATAAGCAGGGATAAAATAACGACGAACCTGAACGGCACCGACATCGATCTGGTAACAACTATAAAACCTGAGGATGTTGAGCAGCTGCGAACAAAGTATAACCTCGCCGGTAAGCGTGTGGTGCTCTATGCTGGTACGTATGGCCGCGCCAACGATATCCCGACGTTAATGCAGGCCGCACAGACACTGGCCACCGATGAAAGTATAAAATTCGTATTTGCAGGTGGGGGTTTTTACGAACCCGATTTACAGCAACTTGCCCGTAAACTACCCAATGTGTTGTTGCTTCCGCCACTTACCAGGCCGGATATTTTCAGGCTTTTCAGGCTGGCCGACCTGTCTTTGGTTACTTTTAATGATTTGCCGGTACTGGCTGCTAACTCACCTTCCAAATTCTACGATAGCCTTGCCAGCGGCACACCGGCTATTGTTACCAACCCGGGCTGGACAAAAGCTTTTGTAGAGAAGTATAATTGCGGCTGGTATTCGCCGGCTGAGCAACCCGCCATACTTGCCGAAACTATAAAACGCGTATTGGCGAATCCGGATGAACTGCAACAGGCGGGCATACGGGGGGCAGCTGTAGCCACAACCCGGTTCGACAGAAAACAACTTGCCAGGGAAGTAGAAGATGTGTTGCTACAGGTAACCCGCCAGCATGTAATGCGCTAAAGTATAAATAGCCGTATTAGGCTATCCTGATATCATACTTTGCCAAAAGCCCCGCTACTCCCTGCAGTGCAAACCTGGCCTTCCTGATATTATTCTGTTCCGGATCTATTGTGTAATTGAAAGCTGTTGAAAGATCAGCTTCTTTCAGCATGGTTCTGTCAAAAACGGCGCCGGCCAGGTCAGTATTCTCAAACACGGCTTTCTCCAGGTTGGCGTTCTCAAAACTTACATTTTTAAGAGAGCTGTTATTGAAATGGGTTTTCGGCATTTTCCTGTTCATAAACGAAGCATAATCCAGTATACATTGCTCGAAACCCACCGAAAACAAAAAGCTTTCGCATTCACTGAAATTTATACCTGTTAGTTTACACTCCTTAAAATGCACGTTATCCAGCGTGGAGTGATTTAATTTGAGCATAGCAAGGTTGCAGCCTATAAACTGGCAATCGCTGAAACGATTCTGAGAGAAGTTAGAGTCCGAGAGGTCACAGCCCAGGAAAATGCACTTCTCAAACTCCCTGTTTTTTACCTGTTTCCCGGAGTAGTTTATTTTAGTAAAGGTTTTGCCTTCGTGAATCAATGCATCCATACTTTATTTCGATTAATAAGCACTTGCGAACAGCCTGTTTTAGCAGCAGGCTTTATTAAGCTATAGGAATACAGGTTCTTGCTTTCTGGCATAACATTTGGAATAGCGACAACAACAGAGCAAAGTATCCTAGGCCGAAGCTCTGCTAAGTTAACAAACTAACCTTTTCAAGAAGAAAGAAGATGAAAAAGATCATAGCAATGTTAGCGCTTGGTGCGCTGATGGCGGGAACTACATATGCACAAACTACTGCACCTCAGAAAGAAAGAAGACACCGTACTGAGCAGCGTGGCAAACGTGTACAGAAGTATAAGAAAAGCCCTGAAGAAATAGCTGCTAAGCGTACTGAAATGCTTGCTAAAAAGCTGGACCTGAGCAAAAGACAGCAGAAAAAGCTACAGGAGCTAAACCTGAAGCGTGCTCAGGAAATGCAGGCCAACCGCGGTGAAGCCAGAGACCGTAAGAGTATGCGTAGCGACAGACAGGCCAGCAAAGCCCGCTACGAAGCCGAGCTGAAGGACATTCTGAACAAAAAGCAGTACGCCCAATACGAAGCACATCGTGAGGAAATGAAAGTGAAACATGCTCAGAAACGCGACCACCGAAAAGGTGAAAGAGGCGAAAGGCGCCAGCATAGAAGCTAAGGTATAATACCAATAAAAAAGGGAAGCTAAATGGCTTCCCTTTTTTATTGTAGCTGTTATAATAGCAAGCCTTTCGGCTAAGGCTATACTTTAAATCTTAAATCCTATTACCTGCTTGGCTGGTTGCGATTAGTTTGTGGAGTCGGCTTAACTGTGTTTTTTCCTGCTTGCCAGCCATTACCCAATGTATAGCCCGCTTTTTGTAAGAAGGTGCCTGCCCCTGAAAGAATGCCCAGGCATTTGAGTTTGCTTTAAACTGCTCTGTGTAGGCTTTAGAAAGTGCTTCAGGAGCTTTTTCGTAGCTGTAAATCCTGGAGTTGCTTTCTTCCAGCTTGTCGAAACTGGCAAAACCGGCCGGACGCATCAGTCCTAGTTTTGATAGCTCCTCTACTTTTTTGATATTCACAGCGCTCCAGGTGCTTTTAGGTTTCCGTGGCGTGAAGCGGATGCTATAGCTTTCCGCATCAATGTTTCTGCGCACACCATCTATCCAGCCAAAACACAAGGCTTCGTCTACAGATTGCGGCCAGGTTATACTTGGCTTGCCACTTCCAACTTTATAAAAGCCAACCAGCAGTTCAGTTTCTTTTTCATGGTTCTCTTCCAGCCATTTTCTGAAATCATTTTGTGTGGGGAAGAAGGTTGGTAACATGCGAATAAGTAAAATGTAGGATTATAGTTTCGTACCTATCGAAGGTAGTAGTATAGAAGTTCTAGCCTACTATACTTACCTCAAAAAGCTATCTCATAAACAGCGATTATAAAGCAGGCATTATAGTTTGAGAACTTACAGAACTATAATTTATAGTTTCGCGGTTGCGGTCGGCCCAGTACGCCCAGATGATGAGCAGCCACTGCATTTGTCCGCCCCAGGCTACGGCATCCATACTTGGCGGCACCGGCCCGAACAGGTTCATAAAATAGATTACTACTAAAAATATGATCAGTGCCCAGAAGCTATAGATACCGGTTTTGTTCTTCGCTTTCGTGTTTCTCAGGTATAGCCACAGGCCAAGTATAAACAGCAGGCTTTCTGCAAGTATAGTTGCTGTAGTTGATGTCCATAAACCGAGGCCAAGCATGGGAGCATCGCCGGGGTAAAGCGGAAGGTCTGGTACGTGCACTATAAGATCTAAAAGCCAGTGGCTGACAACCAGCAACCCAAGTATAATTGCCGAGCGCGTATCTTTTTTGATGAGCCAGTAAACCACTCCGAACAGTAAACCCCAGCCCAGCACCAGCAGCAAACTATGCGAGATAGGGTAATTCGTAAACTTAAGCGGCACCAGCACACCCGGCTCAGGAGAGATCATAGCTTGCTCCAAATTTAGCATCAGCAACGTAGGCCACAACAGATCCAGGAACTGCGCAGCCATAAATAAAGTACCAAGTGAGGGTTTCGGCGCTGCGGCCTTACCTGCCAGACCAACAGCAAAATGACCTAGAAACATGGGAGTGGGGTTTGGGTTATAGTTTGGTAGATGATGGTTTGTTTTGTTTGTTAATGCTGGTGCGAGCTTGTAGCTCGTACTTATTTCCTTATTGAGAAAGTACGAGCTACAAGCTCGCACCAGCGGAGTTTATTTCAACGTTCTTGGCTATAGTGCATTTATGTACTATAGTTGTTGTTATGCCTATGGCTTTTAATTCAATGTCGCGCTTAATTTTATGATTGTTTTACTTGGTTGCAAGTTTCTTTCAATAACGTAAGCATTATCAACTAGTAGTTCATTTTCAAAGGAAGCTAAATCAATGTCGCCATGGTCCGCTAGGGTAACCTTACCTGAATCAATATCCCTCTTCAGCTCCTCATAATAAAACTCTTTGTCAAGAGCCTTTGCAATCCACAACACTTTTTGATAGACATTAACCCACTGGGAATAATCCGTTTTGTCATTCCTTAGCCTAAATTCTCCTGATATAATAAAATGATTACACCCTCCTCTGGTGACCAATAATGAATCACCTGTCTCTAAAATATAGGTTGCAGTACGTGATGCAAAGTCCCACTTATATCCCTTTAATTCTTGAATACCCTTTAAAAATTCATCTGTCTGTGTGGCTTGGTCAAATATACAATCCTCTGATTTCGCATTTTCCGAAGCAGTTTGTTGAATATTTTCATTTTTAAGCGAATCAGTTATAACAGATGGTCTTTCTTCTATAATCGAAATTTGTTTATTTTCCTGATCCGGATTAGAGCAGGAGGAAGCTATCAATAGTAGAATCAAGCTTAAAATAGTTTTCATCATCGTTTCTTAATTGAGCTTTGCTATAACTAGTTTATAAACGGATGTCCATATGGCTTATTCGTTATTGTCAACAATTAAGTCTAATCGAGTAATCAAATATAGTATATATACTATATACCAACAAAAAAGCCCACTGCAACTATAGTTACAGCAGGCTTTTATACTTTATAGGCTTAAAGCTTAAATTCCGCCCAGCTTATTCTCCGGGTCATCGGGTATGTTGGGGAAGTTTTTCTGGAAGAAGGCGCAGAAATGGGTGAGCGGGCATTCTTCGCATTTAGGGCGGCGGGCTATGCAGATGTAGCGGCCATGAAGTATAAGCCAGTGGTGTGCTTTGGCAATAAGCTCTTCCGGCAGGTTGCTCACCAGCTCCCGTTCTACTTCCAGCGGTGTTTTTGCTTTCTTATCAACCAAGCCTAATCGCTTGCTTACTCTGAATACGTGCGTATCTACAGCCATGGCCGGCTGGTTCCAGATAACCGAAACAATAACGTTGGCAGTTTTACGACCTACGCCAGGTAGCTTTACCAGTTCTTCCACGGTGCTGGGTACTTCGGAGTTGAACTGCTCTACCAGCATGCGGCCCAGACCGGCAAGGTGTTTTGCCTTGTTGTTCGGGTACGATATACTTCTGATGTATTCAAATATCTCTTCTGGTGCGGCGGCAGCCAAAGCTTCTGGTGTGGGGTAAGCCTCGAAAAGGGCAGGTGTAACCATGTTTACACGCTTATCAGTGCATTGCGCACTCAGCACAACAGCAAGTATAAGCTCGTACGGGTTGGTATAGGCCAGTTCTGTCTCAGGCTCCGGAAAGTTATTCGTGAAATAATCGATCAGGAGCTTGTAGCGTTCTTTTTTGCGCATAAAAAAAGTTTGCAGTCGGTTAAGACTGCAAACTTAAGTTTTTTGAGTAATTCAGGATGTTATTTATGGCACGATCTGAAGGTGTTTTGGTCGCGCCATCAAGTAATTGTTGAACCAGCAAGAGGTCAGAGCAGCTTTCGGCAAGCTCGTTGTCGTGCATTAAGGCCGTTTCCAGCTGCTGGCGGGCATCATCTGCCAACTCATCATATACATACTGGATAAGCTCATTCTGAGTAGAGGTTTTTATCATAAGCAATAGTACCGTTAAGCATCTTTTTCCTTAGGTTAATAAGCGCGTAGCGCATACGACCCAAAGCCGTGTTGATGCTCACCCCGGTAGCCTCGGCTATCTCCTGGAAACTCATGTCGGCGTAATGCCGCATCATCAGCACCTCACGCTGCGATTGGGGCAGCGTCTGGATTAGCTCGCGCAAACGAGTGTGTGTGTCTTCTTTTATCTGCAGCGACTCCGCGGAGTCTTCAGCAAACGACAAGGTATTGAACACATTACTCCCGTCTTCGAGGGTGATCATCGGGCTTCGTTTTTCTTTCCGGAAAAAGTCGATCGCCAGGTTATGGGCGATGCGGCAGATCCACGGCGAGAACTTGCCTTCCTCGTTATAGCGCCCGCCCTTCATAGTATGGATAGCCTTAATAAAGGTATCCTGCAGAAGGTCTTCTGCTATATACGTGTCTTTGACAATCAGTAAGATCGTAGTGAATACTTTGTTCTTGTGTCTGTTTACTAGCTGTTCAAACGCATTTTCATTACCTGCGATATAAAGCGTTACCAGTTCGGAGTCGCTTAGCTGGGTAGTTGTATTCATTGTAAAGCTACATTAGTTTAACGTAGAGCTTTATATCATATTGTTGCGTTAAGCTGTTAAAACAAATAATTTTTCAGATAGGTAAATCAAATATAGGTAATGCTTTTTAGCTGTGCAATAAAAACCAACCCTTCAGCCGAAAAAAATTATAAAGGCGCTATATAAACATACTGTAATAGAGCGTTACGCCTCCCAAATTTGATTTTCTATTATACGAGGGTAAAGTTTAAAAATGTATGTGATTTATTTAATTTAGTTTTCCACATATATAAAAACACGTTTATTTTAATAAAAACGCACTTTTTAGAGTTGAAAGATATTTTAGGGCCGTTGGCAAGATCTAAATCCGGAAGAAATAAACACGTAGTTGGAGCAGTTAAGTACGGAGGCTTAACCTAAGTATAAACCCTCTTAAAAGCTAAAAGCCGAAACAGCTATACTTGCTATTCCGGCTTTACCCTTTTATAAATTCTTATTTGTTTTAATGCAGCAGCCCCATGCGCAACTGAAATATCTGGGCAATGCTGGTTGCTTTCTGTTTTGCTTCTGTAGCGCTTTCGCCTTCAAACAGTTCATCTACGGTAGCTGTAAATAACTCTATCCAGCGGGCAAAGTGGCCGGGGTCTATAGGCAGGCGCATGTGTTTCGGAAAAGGCTGGCCTTTGTAGGCCATACTCCCAAATAGCACGGTGCTCCAGAAAGTATACATGACAGGCAAATGGTGGTCCCAGTCTATCTGGGCAAAATCATTGAATATAGGCGATAGCAGCTCATCAGCATTTACTTTATCATAAAAAGTATCGACCAGTAGCTTTATGTCTGCTTCGTTTTCTAAGGCTTTCTTCATCTTTCGGTCTTCTTTTTCTCTAACACCACATGGTTACAGGTTGGCAAACTATAGTTCTGTGGTTTATAGCAGGCTTTTGTTAAAGAATTTAGGTGCAAGTTTAGGTACTTATACTTTTATAAAGAATGATATTTGTCAACCTTGGGCTAGGCTAGAACCGAAAGGGCATAAAAAAAACCTTCGGAAGAATTGGCTCTTGCGAAGGTTTTCTGCATTATAAGTAAGTGTTTATTTCCTGCTATATCCTTTCAATCGGTTTAATATTAAAAGCAAGCGGCGGTTTATTTCGCGTTCCTCAACAGGTTTGCACTGTGCCGTAATATCAAAAGGCTGCTTCAGTTTTTGCTCCACAGCCTGCAAATGCTCTAAGTAGCACTCAAGGGTAGTGCACGGCACGTTCTGTAAGAAAGAGTCGATATCTGCACCGTTGTCTTTTTTATATTTCAAATTGATTGCGTTGGCAATCTCGGCATTGATCAGCTTTGTTACATCTTCGCCAGATGTAATTTCCTGCTGGTACACCTTCTTCTCGATGCTTTCCAATAATGTTCGGATGTCCAGTTTTTCCATAGGATCAGGGTATATAAAGGTTAATAAAAAGTGAAAGTAATTCCGTTCGCAGGGTTTATGTGCCTGCGTTGCCTGTATTGCTACTAAAAGTAGAATTAATTAATTGGTTACTGTGCTGCTATACCAGCAGCAAATTGATACTTTAACAGAAAGGTTTAAGCCCGGTTTTGGGATGGAGACAGGGTAATGTTTGCCGTTCTGTAAAAAGTTATACTTCTGTTTTTGCTGTAGTGTTACAGAAAAATGCGATAATAATAGAATGTTAACTATATAGATTGGTAAAAGGATTAATGCGGCTGGTAAGTGGCAGAATATGGCGCCAGGCTTACCGCAATTTTAACTAAGTATATACACGCTTATTTTGCTGTTGTTAGCGTAGCTTTGCAGGGCATTCACTTTGTTAAAACAAACTTAATATGCGTAACAGCCCTGAGCGCAAGCACGACCCTTATGCTGTACTCCGGATACCGGATTTCAGGCTTTATATTTCGGCCAGGCTATGTATTACGCTGGCCATGCAGATACAGGCTGTAATTGTAGGCTGGCAGATTTACAATATTACAAAAGACCCGCTATCGCTGGGTTTGATCGGTTTGGCCGAGGCGATACCCTCTATTGTGGTGTCGCTTTATGCTGGCTACCTCGCCGACATGGTGCCTCGCAAGAAGATAATAATGGTGGTGGTTACTGTGCTGTTGCTATGTTCGGGGGCGCTGTTATACTTTACCCTGGATATGAGCCATACTTTAAACTTGTTTGGGGCGCTGCCTATTTATATTGTAATCTTTATAAGTGGTATTGCACGTGGCTTTATGGGGCCTGCCGTATTCTCGTTTATGCCGCAGCTGGTAGCCAATAAGCAACTTTATGCTAATGCTATTACCTGGAGCAGCACTACCTGGCAGGCAGCCTCGGTGGGTGGGCCGGCGCTGGGTGGTCTTATCTATGGTTTTTTCGGTATTAGTGCTGCTTATACTACCGATGCTGTGCTGGTACTGCTGGCGCTAGTTTCTTTTTCGATGATCGGCTCCAAACCACTGCCTGAGAATGTGAACCCACAGAACCTGAAAGAAAGCCTTCGCTCCGGTATCAGTTTTGTGTTCAACAATCAGATCATACTTAACGCCATTTCACTTGACCTGTTTGCCGTGTTGTTTGGCGGCGCGGTAGCTTTGTTGCCCATTTTTGCTTCTGAAATATTAATGACGGGTCCGCAGGGCTTAGGCTTTTTGCGGGCAGCACCGGCTATTGGCTCTGTTTTGATGGCTGTAATTATGGCCTACTATCCGATTTCGGCGAACGCCGGGCGTAAAATGCTGATCTGCGTAGCAGGCTTCGGGGTTTGTATTATCCTTTTCGGGCTTTCAACTAACTTCTGGTTCTCTTTGCTGCTGCTGGCTCTTAGCGGTGCTTTCGATAGTATAAGTGTTATCATCCGGTCTACGCTTATTCATACCCTTACACCAGAATACATGAAAGGCCGGGTGTCGTCGGTTAACAATATTTTTGTAGGCTCGTCCAACGAAATAGGCGCATTTGAATCTGGTTTTGCTGCAAAGCTGATGGGTGTGGTGCCATCGGTGGTTTTTGGTGGCATTATGACGCTGCTGGTAGTTGGTGTTACTGCGTTTAAAGCCGATAAACTGCGCCAGCTGCACTTAACTCCGGAAGCGGAAACCGCCTGATAGCTGGCTTCTAATAGATGGCTTCTAGATAAAAAGCAAACGCACCGCCTGGTATATAAAGCGGTGCGTTTGCTTTTGGTAGTGTGTTACTCAGCTGTGGCGGCAGCCTCTTTCTGAGCCGTGTGTAGTTGCTCGGCTTTACCAGGTTTATGTGGTCTGCTGTTGCCGTAGCTACCCTTCTTAATTTTACCTTTCTTGGATTTTTTATCTCCTTTTCCCATAAATAGATTGGTTATAACGTTTGGTGATTAACTTCCATACGGGTATAAGGCGGGCACAGGTTCAAATTTATGCTTCTGCTACCATACTTTTTGCACCGGTTTATTAACGCTAAATAAGCATGCGGGTCAATATAAAGCTTTATTCCAGCACTACCCGTTTATGCATTACAGCATTGCCTGAAGTGGCCGATAAAATATACAGCCCCTTAAGTTTAGCCAGATCCTGCATGGGTAGTTCTACTGTTTCGCTTTGGCCATTTACCAGCTGCTCATATACTACCCGCCCCGATATATCTTTTAATTGAACTCTGGTTTCCTGGCTGCCGGCAGGCTTGCGAATACTCAACGTGCAGTCGCCGTTCTGGCAAGGGTTTGGTGCCACACTAAGTTCTATGGTATGGGCATTTATACTCTCGCGTGTAATAGCTATGATGGGCGAATACTCATACGGCCCGCTAAAATCTACCTGCTTTAGCCTGTAGTAACTGGTGCCACCAAGCGGGCTGGTGTCAGTTAAAGTATAGTTTATGGGTGTAACTGAATTGCCATGGCCTTCCACAATTGCGATTTGCTCAAATGTTTTGCCATCGGCGCTGCGCTCTACTTCAAAATGCTTGTTATCTATTTCACTAGCTGTGCGCCACTCCAGCGATACGCCACTTTCGGTAGTTTTGCCTTTAAAGTATACCAGCTCTACTGGTAGCGGAACAATGGCTATGCAAGGTTCGCCCCCAGGCTCCAGGCCGGTTACAAGTGTTATATCATAAAATATATTGACGTTAATGTTGATGTTAAGAATTGGCAGTACAAATCTTACCCGGGAGTGCGCATCAATCCGGATTTCAGGGTCTGCCAGGAAATCTTCTCTGTTAACAAACAAGACTACAAACTGCTCGCCTTCAACTATTTCATTAGTATTTAAATTAACAGGCGATCCTCCTGTTGCTTCAGATTTGATGTTCTGAAAAGTGCCGCATGTCCCACCTTCGTTAATGTCATATAAAAGCACGAGCCTTAAATCGTCAGGGTTATCAGGCGAGGGGTTAATCTCGTCTATTCTGACAGATAAGCATGGCGTTTCAACTATACAGGAACCCTCAATTGGAGGAAGGTTTATTCCATTTTGAGCAATAGCATTTTTTGGCAGGCTTATATACAACAGGCAACAAATAAGTATACCTTTCAGGAGGGTAAATATCTTCATGAGGCAGCGCATTACGGTCATTTCTCACACACACACACACACATAGCAACAGGCAGCGTACCCGCAAGAGCGGGTAATAGAAGGAAGTAAGCAGGCATAAGTCACATGTAGCCTGGCTATTTTTCCGGAAGGTGAGGGTGCGCATTTCCGGAATTGTTAAAATTCGGATATACAGCTATTTATAATACGTTAGGGTGGTAGGGGCGTTAATGCAGGTTACAGCTTTTACGTGAAGTATAGCTTGGTATGGGCAAAGCCGGTAAACAACTTAGTAGCACAAGGGCCAAATTGCACCGGCTTTTAAATTTCCGTGTAAAGTAGTAGTCAATAATACGCCTCAGATGCAACCAAGGCCTTCAAAAAGAGGTTATCTATTCGTATCTTTACATCTTATAAAAACAGCAAGTTTAAGGGCTTTCCCTGAAGTATAAATTGTTGTGCTTCTGTTGCAAAGGCCACTTTCTTATGGCAAACATACCTGAAAATAACCTCGATACATTAGACCCCCGCCAGAACATCATTATTAAAGGCGCACGGGTACATAACCTGAAAAACCTGAGCGTGGCACTACCGCGTAACCAGTTTATTGTAATTACAGGCCTTTCGGGCTCGGGCAAATCATCGCTGGCTTTTGATACTTTGTATGCCGAAGGGCAACGCATGTACGTGGAGAGTTTAAGTTCTTACGCCCGCCAGTTCCTGGGCCGTATGGATAAGCCCGATGTTGATTATATTAAGGGCATCAGCCCGGCAATTGCCATTGAGCAAAAGGTAAGTATAAAAAATAACCGTTCTACAGTTGGCACCAGCACCGAGATCTACGATTACCTCAAATTGCTTTATGCCCGCATAGGTAAAACTATTTCGCCGGTTTCAGGCGAGGTAGTGCAGAAAGATACTGTGGCCGATGTGGTAGATTATATTTTCTCGTTGGAGGATGAAGCGCGTGTTATGATACTGGCGCCACTGCTGCTATCGCCGGAGCGTACCCTGGCTAAAGAACTGGACCTGCTTTTACAGAAAGGTTACTCCCGTATTTATGCCGATGGCCAGGTATACTTTATAGAAGAATTGCTGGCGCAGGAAAAGCCGAAGCTTGGCAAGGAAGTATACATTCTGATAGACCGTGCGGTTGTTTATAAATCCGATGAAGACCTGCAGTTCAGAATTGCCGACTCCGTGCAGACCGCTTTTTACGAAGGTCACGGCGAATGCCGCGTCATGCATGGCGACGATGTACGTGTTTTCTCCGACAGGTTTGAGCTGGATGGCATAGTGTTCGAAGAGCCTTCTGTAAACTTCTTCAGCTTTAACAACCCTTACGGTGCCTGCCAGACCTGCGAAGGTTTCGGAAGTGTGCTGGGCATAGACCCTGACCTGGTTATACCTGATAAAAGCCTGACAGTTTATGAAGGTGCCATTGCGCCCTGGCGTTCCGATAAAATGAACGAATGGCAGCAACCGCTTATCAAAAATGGTATTCGTTTCGATTTTCCGATACACCGCCCTTACAACGAGCTATCGGAAGCCGAGCAGGAATTACTCTGGACAGGTAATAAATACTTCGAGGGCCTGAACGCCTTCTTCAAACATTTACAAAGCCAGACACACAAGATACAGTACCGCGTTATGCTGTCTCGTTACCGTGGCCGCACCACCTGCCCGGATTGCAAAGGATCGCGTCTGCGCAAAGATGCCAGCTATGTAAAAGTAGATGGCAAAAGTATAACTGACCTGGTATTGCTGCCGATTACAAAAACACTTGAGTTTTTTGAGAACCTGCAAATAAGCGAACACGATCAGAAAGTTGCCGACCGACTGGTAGTGGAAGTAACAAACCGCTTAGGCTACCTGAACCGCGTGGGGCTGGGTTATCTCACGCTTAACCGTCTTTCGAATACCTTGTCAGGTGGCGAGAGCCAGCGTATCAGTCTGGCTACCTCGTTGGGTAGCGCGTTGGTAGGTTCTATGTATATCCTGGATGAGCCAAGTATAGGCTTGCACCCGAAAGATTCGGAGCAGCTGATTGGTGTGTTGCGCTCGCTGCAGCAGATTGGTAATACTGTAATTGTGGTGGAGCACGAAGAAGAAATCATGCGTGCAGCCGACCAGCTTATTGATATTGGGCCGGAAGCAGGTTCTGGTGGTGGTAACCTTATGTTCCAGGGTACTTTTGACGAGATCGTTAAAACTGCTGAAACCTATACCGGCAAATACCTGAGCGGCAGAATGGAAATGCCTGTGCCTTCACAACGCCGTAAGTGGCGCAATGCGATAGAAATTACCGGTGCCCGCGAGAATAACCTCAAAAACCTGAGTGTAAAGTTTCCGCTGAATGTCATGACGGTGGTAACAGGGGTTAGTGGTTCCGGTAAATCTACTCTGATCAAAAAGATACTTTACCCGGCTATGCAGAAACTGCACGGCGCCACATCCGAAGCTACCGGTAAATTTGATAAACTGCAGGGCGACTATACTAAAATAGGCCATGTGGAATTCGTGGATCAGAACCCGATCGGTAAATCGTCGCGCTCAAATCCGGTAACATACGTGAAGGCTTACGATGCTATTCGTTCGCTGTATGCCGAGCAACCATTGGCCAAAGCGCGTGGTTTTAAGCCATCGCATTTCTCGTTTAATATTGAGGGCGGTCGCTGCGAAGTATGCCAGGGCGAAGGCCAGGTAAAGATAGAAATGCAGTTTATGGCTGATATTTACCTGACTTGCGAAAGCTGCCACGGCCAGCGCTTTAAGCAGGATGTGCTCGATATCAAGTATAAAGATAAAAGTATAGCAGAAGTGCTGGACATGACCATTGCGGATAGCATCGGCTTTTTCGCTGATCAGCCTAAGATCATGGACCGCCTGAAACCGCTGGATGATGTTGGTTTGGGTTATATCCGTTTGGGCCAGTCGAGCAACACGTTATCTGGTGGCGAGGCGCAGCGGGTAAAGCTGGCATCGTTCCTTACCAAAGGGGCGCAGCCACACCATGAGAATATCCTGTTTATTTTTGATGAGCCAAGTACAGGCCTGCATTTTCACGATATCAACAAACTGTTGTCTGCAATAAATGCGCTTATCGAGAATGGCAACACGGTAGTTATTATCGAGCATAACATGGACATCATTAAATCTGCTGACTGGGTGATAGACCTTGGTCCGGAAGGCGGCACGAACGGTGGACACCTGCTTTTTGAAGGCACTCCGGAAGATATGGCGAAGTTGGAAGATAACCATACTGCCCGTTTCCTGAAAGGCAAATTATAAGGGTAAGAGAACAGTATAAATTTGTTGGGGTAATCGTCTGAAAAAAAACAGGCAAAGTATAAACCTTTTATAAGGGTTCTGCGATATCTATATAAAAGAATATTGTGATGGAAGCCCTTGACGAAAAATACCTGAACTCCATTAAACACCTGAATGGAAACCAAATAATGCTGCGAGCCGAGTTGCTTGATGGCAGTAGAGTGAAATTATACGGCGATGCAGCCATTGGCGAAGACCAGATAAAAATTGTAAATAGCTACGATAAGCACAGGCAATTAAGCGTGCCTGGATTGTACGACTATTATGCTCATATCTCGATGCCCGATCCATGGCAGCTTGAATTGTCTTTTACCAATGCCAAAACCGGCGATAAGGATGTGTTCCCGATCGTGAATTTTGAAGTAGTAGACTAACGAAAGTATCAGGTTCACCTACGTATAAGCGAGCCGAAGAAATAGCAGGTTTCTGTTCTTTCTTCGGCTTTTACTTTGTGTTTAATTTGGCGTGGCCGGAAATCAAATGCCATAAGTATACTTTATCGCATCAAATTGAGAAGTATAAAGTATAGCTCAAAAATAGAAATTGCTAACTTGCCGTAATGCTGTTTAAAAACAGGCCATCTGAAGTATAACAATCATCAAACTATAAAACATGAGAAAACGAATTGTTGCTGGCAACTGGAAAATGAATAAAACATATGAGGACGCACTTTCGCTGGTGTCGGAGATCGATAACATGGTGAAAGACGAAGTGACCGGTGATGTGACCGTGATCGTGGCCCCTCCGTTTCCTTTTCTGCAAAGCGTGGGCAAGCTAACTCAAGGCAACAGCCTGATGCACCTAGCGGCCCAAAACGTAAGCGAGCACGAAAGCGGTGCCTTTACCGGCGAAGTTTCTGCTGCTATGCTTAAATCGGTTGGTACAGAGTATGTAATTATTGGCCACAGCGAGCGCCGCATGTACCACCACGAAGATGCCCAGACACTTTACAAAAAACTGAAAGCTGCTTTAGCGCAAGGCCTGACCCCTATTTTTTGCTGCGGCGAGCCGCTGGAAGAGCGCGATGCTGATAACCACTTTGATTATGTAGGTAAACAGCTGCACGATAGCCTTTCGTACCTGAGCAACGAAGAATTCGACCAAATAGTAGTTGCCTATGAGCCAATCTGGGCCATCGGTACGGGCCGTACAGCCAGCAGCCAGCAGGCACAGGAAATGCACGCCTATATTCGTGAGCAACTATCCCGTATGTTCGATGCCGAAGCTGCTTTTAACTGTTCTATACTATATGGCGGTAGCTGCAACCCGGGTAATGCCAGAGAGCTTTTTGCCCAGCCAGATGTGGATGGCGGCCTGATCGGTGGCGCTTCGCTTAAATCAAGAGACTTCGCCGATATCATTAAATCTTTCTAAAAGTTAAAGTATAAAATTAAAAAGGCTGCCGGTGCACTGCATCAGCAGCCTTTTTTGTTAGCGCATCTGGTTAACTTTGATTAAATTTAGGCCTATGCCTGTATTATTCACTTTTATACTTGCGCTTTTCTCGCTTATGAAAGCGCCAACGCCTGCATTACCCGTGGCAACTGGTAAGGATTTTTGCCAGATTTATGGCTCCGTTTACCTGGAGCGCGACCCCAAGTATAAAAATACAGCTGCTTATACCGTGTTTCTGAATGAAGAAGAGGCTTTTGCCAACATGGTGGTTTACCGCGAAAACAACAAGCTTTTTGCCGATGCTACCGCCATCTGGTACATCACACCTAACAAAGCCTTTGCCGACCACATTATTTACGTAACCGATAACCGCAATTTTGCCGATTTTACAGTGCACTTTACTGATGTGCGCTCTTACGCCACATGCCGCGAATAATTAATTTTTATGGATTTTATAGAAGTAAGCTTAAAAGTAACCCCCGAATTTGCCGACATCCTGACAGCCGAGCTTGGCGAATTAGGTTTTGATGCCTTTGTTGAAAACGAAGAAGGTTTCAGCGCCTACATAGACGAAGACAAGTATAGCCAGGAAGCGCTGGAAGAAGTAATTAACCGCTATGCTGATTTTTCGCAGGTAACTTATACTACACAAAAGATAGAGCGCCAGAACTGGAACGAGGAGTGGGAACGCAACTTTGAACCGCTTTTTATTGGAGGCGAAGTATCTGTAAGGGCATCGTTTCACGAGAAACCGGCTGCTGCAAAGTATGATATCGTAATCAACCCGAAAATGTCTTTTGGCACGGGCCACCACGAAACCACCACCCTGATGATAGAGAACCAGCTGACGCTGGACCACCAAGGCAAGCGCGTACTCGATATGGGTTGCGGCACAGGTATACTGGCTATTATGGCCGGCGAGCTGGGCGCATCTGAAATTGTAGCCGTAGAAATAGAAGACTGGACAGTAGAAAATGCCCGCGAGAATGCTGAACTTAATGGCTACGGAAGTATAGATGTACGTTTGGGTGGTGCCGAAACTATAAAAGGAGACCAGCCTTACGATATTATACTTGCCAACATTAACCGCAACGTGTTGCTCGAGGATATGCCTGCCTATGTGGCTGTGCTGAAGCCGGAAGGCTGGCTGTTGCTAAGCGGTTTTTATACCGAAGATTTGCCTATGATACAGGAGCGAGCCACGGAACTCGGCCTGACATATATTTCACACCGCACGAAAAATAACTGGGTGTCTGCTCTTTTTAAACACAACTAATTTTTACCCTATGAGGCATAAACTTTTACCCTTATTCTTTTTTTTAACGATTCTGACGGCGCAGGCACAGACAAAGTTCTCTGGTAAACCTGCAGATTTTGTTGGCGAAGCGAAGGCGATGCTGTTAGCGGGTAAAGTTGAAAATGCCGAAAAGCTTTCCGCTGACCTGGAAGAAATCTGGAGCAGCGGAAAGCTAACAAATAAGCAGCAGCAGGATGTGATCAAGATCAGCCAGCACATGTACCGCAAGCGTTTGCGCACCAAGCCCCACTTCCAGCAGTTTTATACGATGGTGGTGGCTGGCGTTAATAACCACAACCTCCGTGGCAGCGCCCTCGATAACATGCTGGATGTAACTGACAAAGCTGTGCAACAGGAAGAAATGACAAACCTGGAGCGCTTCCTGCACACCTCAAGCTTATACTTGTCGTCTGGCCGTCTTTTCCAGAATACATACTATACTTTGCGTACTTCGGGTGGTGCCATCAGTTTTGCTTATGAAGGTGGTGCTTCGCCAAAAGACGGTGCCAAGGCAACTGAGAATAACAGCGAATGGGACGATTTTTCATGGGACGATGAAGCCGCTACCAAAGATGAAACTGCCACTGACGATGGTTGGGGAACTATAACCGAGCAACCTAAAAAAGCAGACAGTAAAAAAGCCAGCAAAAACCGGCAGGAAAGTATAAAAAAGCGGTTTATACCTGCCATGCCTAAAGTTAATGGTCCTACGCTTAAACTCGAAAACACTACGCTCACTTTTGTTACCCCCTGGGATTCTGTTTCGGTGAACAATACAAGCGGGCAACTGATGCTTGCGCGTAACCTGTTTGTGGGCGAAGGCGGTTCTTATGACTGGCAACCCGATGGTAAGCCGGCTTCGGTTATACTTCGGAAGTATGCGTTTGATATCTCGTTTGCAGGTTTTAAAGCGCCGGATGTTACACTCACCTATCCTGCTTTGCTGGAAGAGCCGGTAGAAGGCGCTTTCGAGATGATCAGTGGGAAGCGTAAAAGCGGCAACTACCCATACCCAAAGTTTACCTCCTTTACTAATAACGCCAAAGTAAGAACTCATACCAATAATATTGCCTATAAAGGAGGCTTCTCTTTAACCGGCAATATCGCCGGAAGTAATTCTTTAGATGGCAGCCTTTCGGAGATAGTAGTTATGCAGGATGGTGTTCGCAAATTCAGGTCGATGGCCCGTAGCTATACCATGAACGATTCGCTGATTCTGGCAAACCGCGCTTCTATAGCCATTTACCAGCAGAAAGATTCGCTTACGCACCCGGCTATGCAGCTGCGTTTCTCCAAGACAAACAAGGAGCTTATCCTTACAAAAGACAAAGGCCCTTTTAGCCGCACGCCATTTTACGATACCTACCATAAACTCGAAATTGTAGCCGAGCGCCTGCACTGGGATCTGAACACACAGGATGTGAATTTCTCTATTCTGAATACCAAAACACTTATCCCAGTACAGTTCGAGTCTACGCAATATTATTCTAATAACCGATACCAGCAATTGGTAGGTGTTGCCACATTTCACCCGTTACAGGCACTGGTAGCTTATGCAGCAAAAGCGAAGACAAATGAGTTTTACGCTTCTGAAGTCTCAAACTATAATAAAATAAATGAGTCGGCTATAAAAGAGGCGGCCAATAACCTGTCGCGCGAGGGCTACCTGAACTACGAACCACAGTCGGGCTTCATCGCGCTGAAACCAAAAGCCTGGCATTATGTAGGCTCATCGCGCAAGAAAAACGACTACGACCACCTGATCATAAAATCTGTAGTTCCATCTGGCCGCAATGCTACACTTAACCTCGCTGATAATAAACTCACCGTGCGCGGTGTTAAAAAAATAACTTTTAACAACGATACGTCAGCAGTGTATGTGCTTCCGAAGAATAGCGAGATCAGGGTATTAAAAAACCGCGATATCGAGTTCGATGGGCAGGTATATGCCAGCCGCCTTGCTTTTAAAGGCCATGAGTTCAAGTTTAATTACGACGAGTTCATGATTGATTTGCAGAAGCTGGATACAATTGCCATGGTTTCGAAAAAGCGCCGCGCTACAGGCGGCGAAGCTACAGACCAGGTGCTGACCGGTAAAGGCGGAAAATTATCAGGCAAACTTTATATCAATAAGCCCAATAACAAATCGGGTAAAGACTTTTTTCCGGAGTACCCTAAATTCGATGCCCCGATAGGTGCCCGTGTAGCCTTTAACAGACCCGATGTACTGGGTGGTGCTTACGACAGCACCGTATTCTTTGATATGCCGCCTTTTAAACTGGATAGTTTGAGTGCCGGCAAAGGGGCGGTTGCTTTTGATGGTACGTTTAACTCCGGGGGTATTTTTCCGCCCATCAAAACAAAACTGCAGATGATGCCCGACGAAACACTGGGCTTTTACTATAAACCATCCGCTGCTGGTTTGCCGGCTTTTGGTGGTAAAGGAATTGTTTTTGATACCATCATGATGAACTCCGAAGGCATCCAGAGCAAAGGCAAACTGAAGTACCTGACTGCTACACTAGAATCTCCGAAGTATACTTACTACCAGAATGCAGTAGTTACAAAACAAGGCACCAAAGCAAGTATAGCCGAAGGTAAAATAGGAGGGGGCGAGTTTCCGGTAGCAACTTTAACCGGCTTTAATATGAACTGGCTGCCAAAAGCGGATACCATGTACCTGCAAACCCAAAAAGAACCTATGCAGGTATTTAAGGAGCAATATGCCTTTAAAGGGGTAGCCAAATTAGCACCGGGGGGCATGTATGGCAGTGGTATTATGGAAAACCCTGCAGCTACGGTAACCTCCGCCGACCTAGCAATTAAGCAACGCAGTTTCAGCGGTAAGCACGCCCAGATGGTTGTAAAATCGGATGTGGCAGGTAAGGCAGGTATAAAAGCAGATGGCGTACAGTTTGCATACGACCTTACCAAAGGCCAGGTAGATTTCGAGATCGAGAAGAAAGGCGAAGCAAGTATAGAATTCCCGAAAGCGCAGTATAAAACCTCTATGAGTAGTGCCAAGTGGGATATTAAAGCGCAGAAAGTTACGCTGAAAGCAGACGAAAATAACGCTAAAAACTACTTCTACTCGATGCACCCGCAGCAGGATTCGTTACAGTTTATGGCTGCTAGCGGCGATTATAACCTGAAGGATAATGTGATACGCGCAGGTGGTGTGCCTTATATTGCAGTAGCAGATTCTTATGTAGTGCCTGATAGCGGAAAAGTATCGGTAGCGGCAGATGCAACGATAAAAACACTGCGTAATGCCAAAATTCTAACAGATTCTGTGCAGCAGTACCATAAACTATACGCCGGAAACATAGACGTGCTTTCGCGCAAGGCTTTTAAAGGCAGCGCCATACATGATTACTCCAACGCAGCCGCAGATTCCTTTAAACTGCAGTTCTCCGATTTTACTTACTCAAACCCGAGAGGCAAGAAAAACGGGCCGGTATTTACCCACGCCGTTGCCAATATAGGTGAGGCAAAGCCGTTCTATATTTTCCCGAGAACACTGTACCGGGGTAAGGTAACTATGAATGCACCATTGCAGTACCTGGATTTTGATGGCGACCTGAAGTTTAATTTCTCAGACAAAGGATCCGACTCTGACTGGTTCCCATATAAGAAAGACTCTCTTAACCCTCAAAATATACGCATCCCGATAAAGAAAATGCAGGCCACCGACGGCACGCCACTTTATACCGGATTGCACATATCTAAATCTTCAGCCAAACTATACAACACGTTTGTGTCTAAAAAGCAGGATGCCGAAGACCTGGACTTATTTGTAGTGGATGGCCTGCTCTCGTATGATAAGAGCAAAACAGAGTTTAAAATGGGGCGCGAAGAGCGTGCCTATGGCGATTCTTACGAAGGCAATGTTCTGTTATACAACGAAGCTGCTAATACCTTCCGCTTCGAAGGAAAACTTAACCCGTTGAAAACGAACAAGGATTTTAAAATAACAGCATCTGGTAACGGAACCGGTAACGCAGATAGCAGCCGTTATAACCTGGATGCTTTCCTGGCTTTCGACATGACCATGCCTGCTCAGGCACTTACTGCAATGGCTGGTAATATTCGGGGCAACTCGGCTGGGGCTGTAGAGGCCATGGATGGCAGCGATGCCACGCTTTACAAGTTAGGTGAGTTTATTGGCAACCGTGGCGTGCGCGATTACATACAACAAACGGCAACAGGCCACGTGCCACTGCCAAAAGTATCTAAGCAACTGGTACGAAGCCTTATACTTAATAAAGTAAACCTGCGCTGGTCTAACGAGAAAAACGCCTGGTATAGCGTTGGTAAAATAAGCCTGGCCAGTATGCTAAAAGAAGATGTAAACACCCAGCTGGATGGTTACCTGGAAATGCGCCAGGACATGAACGGTGAACCGGCTGTAAATTTATACTTGCAGGCCGACCCGTATACCTGGTACTACTTCAGCTTCTTTGAAAATGGCCTTACGTTGGCTTCGTCGGATGATAAGTTTAACAAAGCGGTACGTTCTAAGTCGAAAGGCGGCCGGGGCACCAGCACCAAGTATGGCATTTATGCCGGCGAAGCTATTGAGAAAAACCAGTTTATTGAGCAGTTCAGATATGATTACCTGAAAGGCAAAGATGGTTTTAAAATAGCCGCAGACCAGCCGCGCATAGACGAAGGAGGTAAGAGCGCTGATTTTACCGAAGAAGAAGCAACTCCTAAAAAAGAGAAAGGCCGTAAGAAAAAGAATAAGAAAAACGACCCGTTTGCTGAAGACCAGGGCGGGGAGTTAAATAACCAGTAATCTTAATATAAGCGTATACAACGGAAAGTCTTTGGCGTTTAAATTAAGTTATAACTATATTTGAAGCCCCTTCCGGGCCGTAAACGGGATGCAGGCTTTTGCACTAATTTGCATTAGGCTTGGTTACAGGGGCAGCATACATATATTTTTACATTACATGGATTTACTTTTGATTGCTATACTTTGTATTGCCGCTTACCTGATAGGCTCCATCTCTACAGCTGTTTGGTTAGGTAAAGCATACTATGGCATCGATATACGGCAGCATGGCAGCGGTAACTCCGGTGCTACAAACACCTTCCGCGTGTTGGGTAAAAAGCCGGGAACAATCGTGATGCTCATCGATATTTTTAAAGGATGGGTAGCTACGTCGCTTGCCGGTTTGCTTGTGATCTTTAATGCGATTGAACCGGATAACCTGGTAATTTTTCAGCTTATACTTGGTGCGTTAGCTGTAGTGGGGCACATTTTCCCGGTGTACGAGCGCTTTAAAGGCGGAAAAGGAGTAGCAACGTTACTAGGCATGATGCTGGCCATACAACCTCAGGTTGCATTGGTTTGCATGCTGATCTTTGTGATTGTGCTGCTTACATCAAAGTATGTTTCGCTGGGTTCTATGATCGCGGCGCTGGCTTTTCCTATTCTGTTACTGTTGCCGCGCTTTCACCCGGATAACCCTATACTTATCATATTTGGTTTTGTGCTTTTTGCCATGGTAGTATTAACGCACCGCAAAAACATAAACCGCCTGCTTACCGGCGAGGAGAGCAAAGCCAATATTAAGCTGGGCCGTAAAAAGTAAGTATAAAATCTTAGCATAAGAAGAAGCCATCCTTTAAACAGGGGTGGCTTTTTTTATTAACTTTAAGCCAAAACCAAGTTTCTGAAGCATGAACCAATATATCTCCGAAAACAAAGACAGATTTGTAAATGAGCTGCTGGATATGCTGCGCATTCCGTCTGTAAGCGCTGACCCGAAATTTAAGCAGGATGTGATTCGCACGGCAGAGTTTGTAGCCGAAAAAATACGCGAGGCCGGTGCCGACCACGTGGAACTTTGCGAAACAGCAGGTTACCCCATCGTGTATGGTGAGAAGATTATCGACCCGAATTTGCCAACCGTGCTGGTATACGGGCATTATGATGTACAACCAGCCGACCCTTACGAACTATGGACTTCGCCGCCTTTTGAGCCGGTAATTAAAGACGGCAAAATATATGCCCGCGGTGCCTGCGACGACAAAGGCCAGATGTACATGCACGTAAAGGCGTTTGAGGTAATGATGAAAAACAATGCCCTGCCTTGCAACGTGAAGTTCATGATAGAAGGTGAAGAAGAAGTTGGATCTGCTAACCTGGGTACCTTTGTAAAGAACAACAAAGAAAAACTGAAAGGCGATGTAATCCTGATCTCGGATACAGGTATGCTGGCTAACGATGTGCCATCTATTACTACCGGCCTGCGTGGCCTGAGCTATGTGGAGGTAGAAGTAACGGGCCCGAACCGTGATCTGCACTCCGGACTTTATGGTGGCGCAGTAGCCAACCCGATAAACATACTTTGCCAGATGATAGCCTCGTTGCATGACGAGAACAACCACATAACTATACCTGGCTTTTATGATAACGTGCAGGAGCTAAGCCAGGAAGAACGCGCCGAAATGGCCCGCGCCCCTTTTGACCTGGAGAAGTATAAAAAAGCGTTGGATTTGGGCGATGTTCATGGCGAAGCTGGTTACAGCACAATGGAGCGCAACTCGATCAGGCCAACGCTTGATGTGAATGGTATATGGGGAGGTTATACAGGCGAAGGTGCCAAAACTGTGATCGCTTCTAAAGCCTATGCCAAAATTTCGATGCGTTTGGTGCCTAACCAGACAGCCGATGAGATTACTGAAAAATTTCAGAAGCACTTTGAAAGTATAGCTCCGGCAAGTGTAAAGGTTGTGGTTAAACCACACCACGGTGGCGAGCCGGTTGTTACCCCAACAGACTCGGTAGCTTACCAGGCAGCATCTAAAGCATACGAAGAAACATTTGGTGTGAAGCCAATTCCGGTACGCAGCGGTGGCTCTATTCCGATTGTGGCTATGTTCAAATCAGAGCTTGGCCTTGATTCTGTGCTGATGGGCTTCGGACTTGATTCAGATGCTATACATTCGCCAAACGAGCATTTCGGTGTTTTCAACTTTATGAAAGGCATCGAAACTATACCATTATTCTATAAGCACTACGCTGAAATGAATAAATAAAATCGGAAGTTATACTTCAAAGCGAAAGCCTTTCTGATAAGACGTCGGGAAGGCTTTTGCTTTAATAATTACTGGCAGCGCGGCTGGGCATAATGTAGCCAATAGATAGTTGCCAGTTAAAGTTACGCTGGTTCAGGTCTTTGGAGAAAGAACTGAAGCCGCCGGTGTTGCGCACACTTACAAAGAAGCCGGTATCAAGTATAAGTCCGCCGCCAACGGCGTAACCATAATCTATTTTTTCGAACTCATCTGTTATAAACTCCCGTTCGCCTAATATGATGGGTTCCTGGCCAGGTTGTAGTTGCAGCCTGTTCACATCGCTCTTCGTGTTCAGCAAAAAACCAATGTAGGGGCCAGCCTCTGCAAATAACGAGGCCTTTTTTACCTGGGCTATTAATGGTATTTCTAAGTAGCGAAGTGCAACATCTCCGGCTAAAGCTTCGCCTTGTTCAGTAGGATAATCGTCGTATGTAAAGCCTTTGGTGCTGTATTGCGGTTCTAGCTGGGTAGCGAAAACTGGCGAGAACTCAAGGTTAAGTATAAGCCCCGAATGTAAACCTGCTTTATAGTTTACATTCGATTTTGCATCGCTGCCAAGCGCATTAGAAAATCCTCCACCCGCCTTTGCACCTACATGAAAGAACTGGGCCTGTACCGGCAACGAAAGTATAAGAACAATCGGAAGTATAAATGCTTTCATAGTTTTACAGCAGATAGGTTGAAGTATAAACTGGCTCTGCTATGTTGTACTATAGTAGCTGCTAAATAGTTAAACGCGAAGTATAAAGCATAAAAAAAGCCCTGCACTAAGGCAGGGCTTTTTCAATATTGGCAGAAATTAAATTATCTGGCTGATGGCAGAGTAAAGCCAAGTGTAACCATTATAGTTGAGTGGCGTGCGTTAGTAAGGTCGCCTTCAAAGTTTACATCTTCATCTACAAAATCGCTGAAGCTGCCGTTGTAGCGAACACCCAGGCTCAGGCCATTACCAGCTGCAAGACCGATACCAGCGGCATAACCTAATTCAAATTCAGCTAAACCTTCTTTGCTGTTTTCGTCGCGGGTAGTAGACTGCAGGTTGTTGTTCACGTAAGTCTTTGTCTCGTTATTAACGCTTAACAGGTAAGATGCCTGCGGGCCACCTTCAAAGTATAGTGGGCCAGCCTTAATACGTGCCAGCACAGGTAGCTCTAAGTAGTTATAGTTTACTTTACCTTCGCGGCGTCTGGTCTGGCCTAAGATAGTTACTTCGCTGTCGCTGTTCTTAAAGCCTTTCTGAGAGTAAAGCAACTCTGGCTGTATAGAGAAGAAATCATCAACTATACCAAAGTTAAGTGTAGCACCGGCATGAAAACCAACCTTGTTCTCAAATCTGTCTTCATCGCGTAAATCGCCAGACAGGTTAGAGATGTTAGCACCACCTCTTACACCAAATTTTACATTCTGAGCCTGTGCCGCCGATACGGTTGCAAAAGCAAATACGATTAAAAATAATAGCTTCTTCATAATTGTTAAGTTTTGTTTTGATACTTGTGATAACACATTTCGTACCATGTAACGCAACGTATACGGCATTTTGGATATGAAAAGATGCGAATTATTAAGAAATAGCTATACTTGCTTCGCAACTCGCTGAGTACGAACCTTAAAAAATTTCAGCAAAAAAATTAATTGCACTGATTTTGTTAGATAAACAGGGGCTTATTTGCTCGGGATGCCGAAGCTTGTTGTAAGCATAAGCAGCGAATTCCTGAACTCCCTGTCATCGATATTATCTACCAGGTTAGATAAATCTCCGTTGTAGCGCATGCCAATACTCATACCTATAGCAGGTATCCGGATGCCGGCGCCTGCTGCATAACTTAGGCTTGTGCGCTTAAAACTGTTGTTTATACTTTCAAGATCGGTGCGGCCACTCTCGTTCTTAAAATTATCGCTTACCTTAAAAGAAAGCTGAGGTCCGGCTTCCATGTAAAAAGGGCCAGCTGTTAGTTGGCCCAGGATGGGCATATCAATATAACCTAAGGTAATGCGCAGGCTATCATCTTCGGTTGCGGCACCTTTCATAGAGTAAATAATATCTGTCTTAATACCGACATAATTTTTTACAACGGGCACAGTTATTATAACTCCCCCATGGCCACCCCAGATTCCTTTCAGGTCAAGCTCTTCTGCATCGGAGCCGGAGAAATTGGAATAGTTGCCGCCCAACCTAAACGCTATACTTGGTTTTTGTGCATAGCATGAAAAGGCTAAGATTGTGAACAAGACCGAAAGCAGTAAAAATTTTTTCATAAGTATACTTTAAGTTTATGGTTTCAAAAAGAAGAACTATAAATCAAGTACTAATGTAAATTTTATTAGCTATACTTTACAACCTGAGGTGTTAAAAATATGCAGAGCTTTAGGTGTATTAGAAAACACAAAAGCCCGGCCTATAGCCGGGCTTTTGTGTTCATAGTTTTATTTGTACTAATGTCGGAATTATCTGGTAGGTATGTTAAAACCTACTGTAAACATGAAAACGGAATTTCTGAATTCAGGGGCATTGTCATTGTCGTTCATTTTAGAAATGTCGCCGTTATAACGCACGCCCACACTTAAGCCAAGCGGAGTAGAGCCTAACCCTAAACCGGCAGCATAGCCTAAGCTTGTAGCCTTAAACTGATCGAGGTCATCGTCTACGTTGGTGCCTTGCACTTCAATATCGCCACCTATTCTGAAAGAAACCTGCGGGCCGCCTTCAAAATAAATAGGGCCTGCATTAACGCGGGCAAGTACAGGAACATCGATGTAGCTTAACTTATACTTCACATCATCATCTTTAGATTCAGCGCCTTTTTTAGAAAATAAAACTTCAGGCTGCACAGAAAAGAAATCTTCTACCAAGGGTACGTTGGCAGTTAAGCCGGCATGAAAGCCAAACATCATATCATCAACGCCGAGGTTATCGGCATCGTCGCCTTCGAAGCCAGAGTAATTGAGACCCGCGCGCAAACCTATGCGCGGAGCCTGTGCCTGGGCAGCTGCAAAAGTTGCCAGCACAAAAACGAATAATAGAATTGTTTTCTTCATAGTAAAGTTGGTTAACTGATAATAGATCAAACACTCAAATCAACAACAAAGGCCTGCACTTGTCTGATGTATGCCTCTTACGGATGCTTTTTATAAAAGTATAACATAATTATACTTTTGTTATGAAGCCAATGCTTGCATTATTACTACATTGGCTACCTTGTTATACGAAAAAGGCAACAACTTAAGTAGTTGTTGCCTTTTTTAAAACATTGGTTTACATGTGTTTACTAATGTGTTGGCTTATCCGGCCCATCCTTCTCTGTCGAGGCTGCGGTATTGTATAGCTTCTGCTAAATGTTCAATTCTTATTTGTTCGCTATTGGCTAAGTCTGCAATAGTTCTGCTTACTTTTAAGATGCGGTCATAAGCGCGGGCAGAAAGCCCAAGCCGCTCCATTGCAGTTTTTAGCAGTGCTTTTCCGGCCTCGTTTATTTCGCAGATTTCTTTTACCATTTGCGACGGCATCATGGCGTTGGAGTATATGTGCGGCACTTCTTTAAAGCGTTCGTTCTGGAGGCGACGCGCTGTTACTACCCTTTCGCGTATATCTTGGCTGTTTTCCGTTTTGCGGGTGGCAGTCATCTCATCAAATGTAACAGGCGTAACTTCCACGTGTAAGTCTATGCGGTCAAGTAAAGGGCCGCTAACTTTGTTCAGGTAGCGTTGCACAACACCCGATCCGCATACACATTCTTTCTCCGGATGGTTATAATAGCCGCAGGGGCAAGGGTTCATACTAGCTACCAGCATAAAATTAGCCGGAAAATCGAGTGTGGTTTTAGCCCTCGATATGGTTACCTTGCGTTCCTCCAGCGGCTGGCGCATAACCTCCAGCACTGTTCTTTTAAATTCCGGCAACTCATCTAAAAATAACACACCATTATGCGCTAATGATATTTCGCCGGGTTGCGGAATGCCGCCACCGCCAACCAATGCCACATCTGAAATAGTATGGTGTGGTGCGCGGTAAGGACGGGTGTAAAGCAAAGAGCCTGCCTCACCTAATTTGCCTGCAACCGAGTGTATCTTGGTAGTTTCCAGTGCTTCGTGCATGGATAGTGGCGGAAGTATAGAGGGCAGCCGCTTGGCAAGCATGGTCTTGCCTGCTCCCGGCGGGCCGATCATAATCACGTTATGGCCACCGGCGGCTGCAATTTCCAGCGCGCGTTTAATATTTTCCTGCCCTTGCACATCGGCAAAATCGGCGGCATACTGATCGGCACTGTTCTGGAATACTTCGCGGGTATCAACTATAAGAGGTTCTATGTGACGCTGTCCATCTAAAAATTCGATGGCTTGTTTTATGTTCTCTACGCCTATAATATCCAGGTTATTAACAATGGCAGCTTCGCGGGCATTTTGCATTGGAAGTATAAATCCTTTAAAACCTTCTTTGCGGGCCTGTATAGCAATAGGCAGTACCCCTTTAATCGGGCGTAACGAACCATCCAGCGAAAGCTCACCCATAATCATATACTGCGAAAGTTTATCGGAAGCTATCTGTCCGGAGGCTGCTACTATGCCCATTGCAATTGTCAGGTCGTAGGCAGAGCCCTCTTTGCGGATATCGGCAGGTGCCATGTTGATAACCACTTTCTGCCGTGGCATTTTGTAGCCGTATTGTTTAAGGGCAGACTCTATGCGCTGCTCGCCTTCTTTAACTGCATTATCGGGTAATCCTACTAAAAAGTATTTTGTACCTGCGCTTACACTAACTTCTATGGTAATGGTGTAGGCATTAACCCCTTGCACGGCGCTGCCAAACGTCTTAATAAGCATGCTTCCTGTTAAAGTATAAATTGGATGATTTTGAGACGCAACAAAGCTCAAAGTTAATTGATTCCAAGTAATACCGGCTTTGTTTTACTTTCTCGTAGTTCCTCAAAAACTTATTCTTTCAGCCGTATCATGTCGGGGTGCAGGGGCAGGTAGGTATCGGTTATACTTTCGCCGGCTTTGTGTATAGTAATGGCTGTGCAAAGGCTGTCGGGGGTGGTTACCTCAAAGGCAATGCCCTGGTCTTCATCATCGTAAATGTATACCTGTTTTTGTTTTTCGTTGGTATAATAAGCCATTGGCTGCAATTTATACTTGCCCCTGATGTTGCTGAGCTTACTGCCAGTGCCAAGGCCGTGCTGGGTTTTAAAAGCCGGAGAAGAAACCTGTATCTGTTGTGCCCGCATGGCTTCCGCTGCGCCATCTGTGCTGCGCACAAAGTATACCGCTACATACTGTCGTACTTTCTTTTCATCCGGATTTATCCAGAAAGTGAGGGCTTTACCCATAGCTGCATCGCCACTATCAGGCTGGCCTAATTTACTGTTTACCATTTCTGCCGTTTCGCCTAAACTTATTTGCCCTATCCGCTGGCCCGGTACAATCATGAATAAGGAATCTGGTTTTTGCGTGGCCGCAGGCCTGGCAGGTTTTGTAGGCGCAGGTATAGCTGCCGTTTTATTTGTCTTTTCTGAAGTTGAAGTGGTTCCTGTTGTCTGCTCTGGCTGGCGGCGGCTTTCGCAGGAGCCAAGTAGCAGAACAAGTATAAAGTAAAGTATAAATCTGTACATGATAGTATAAAGTATAAAAGGGAAGCAACTATACTTGTAGTTACCTCCCTTTTATACGCAATAATATTTGCGCTGTGTCTTGTTACTGAAGTATAACTTACACCAACCTTTTCTCCAGCAACAGTATAAGTATGTGAATTACTTTAATATGAATTTCCTGTACGCGGTCGGCATAGCCAGTGTGTGGTACCCTGATTTCTACATCGCAGAGCGGAGCCAGTTTGCCACCATCTTTACCCGTCAGGCCTACTACTTTCATGCCTTTGGCTTTAGCGGTTTCGGCAGCTTTAAGCACGTTGCCCGAGTTACCGCTGGTGCTTATAGCTAACAATACATCGCCGTTATTGCCTAAGGCCTCCAGGTAGCGCGAGAATACAAAGTCGTACCCATAGTCGTTGCCCACGCAGCTCATGTGGCTGGCATCAGAAATAGAAATAGCCGGAATAGCCTTGCGGTTATCGCGGTAGCGGCCGGTTAGTTCTTCGGCAAAGTGCATGGCATCGCACATAGAGCCGCCGTTGCCGCACGAAATAATTTTTCTGCCGGCAAGTATGGCATCGCCCATTATTGTGGCAGCCTGTTCTATAGCGGCAATGTTAGCCGGGTCAGCGATAAAATTGGTAAGCGTATTCTGAGCTTCTGTTAGCTCTGTAAGTATGGTATTGCTCATTTTTATGATTTATTAGCTGGCTATGGCTTCCTCCATCATGGAGTGGCGGTAGCTGTTGCTTCTAAAAGCCTGTCGTTTTTCGTACAGGTCAGCTTTCAGTTCGTTTATTTTTAATTGCGCCATGTGCAGGTCGTGCTTTACGGCGTTTATGTATAGTTTATTTACCAGGAGCTTAACTATAGCCAGGCCACTTCCTGCTGCTACCAGCAACATGTAAAGGTTAAGGCGCTGGATTTCGGAAGTAATCCTGAAAATCTCGTTCTCATCAAGTACAGCGGTAAGTAGCAGGGCTGTAAATAAAACAAAGGCTACTACCAGAACATCGAAAATTGTTTTGATTGCTTTCATGCTTTTAATTGTTAGAGTTGGGTGCTTGTTCTTGTAACTAAATCTAAAAAATAAATGTGATTATTTGGTTACATTTTCCCCTTTGAAAGCAAAATTCAATGTATGGTGCTGTGTTATATAGGATTATTACTATGTTGTTAGTTGCATCTGAGTTAATTTTGCATAAAGGCCGCTGGTAAGCAGCAGATCTTCGTGCCTGCCGCGTTCTATAATTTGCCCTTGTTGCAGTACCACAATCTCATCGGCATGCTGTATCGTGCTGAGTCGGTGGGCAATTACGATGGAAGTACGGTTCTTCATCAGGTTGGTAAGCGCTTCCTGCACCAGCTTTTCCGATTCCGTATCGAGGGCAGAAGTTGCCTCGTCAAGTATAAGTATAGGCGGGTTTTTAAGTATGGCCCGTGCTATGCTGATGCGCTGCCGCTGACCACCCGAAAGCCTGCCGCCGCGGTCGCCAATCGTGGTCTGGTAACCATCCGGTGTTTGCATGATAAAATCATGGGCATTGGCAATTCTGGCAGCTGCTATTACTTCTTCCTCGGTGGCATCGGTCTTGTTAAACGCGATGTTGTTAAAAATAGTATCGTTGAAAAGTATAGACTCCTGTGTTACTACGCCCATCTTATCGCGTACCGACTCCATGGTATAATCCCGGATATCGTGCCCGTCAATAAGTATGCTGCCGGAAGTAGGATCGTAGAAGCGCGGAATCAGGTCTGCCAGGGTTGATTTACCACCACCCGACGGGCCAACAAGCGCTACAGTCTTTCCTTTTTCTATTGTCAGGTTAATGTTTTGCAGTACTGCTTTATCGCCATAGCCAAACGAAACATTGTTAAACTCGATCTGGTGCTCAAAAGCAGGTAGCTCTTTCGCATTCGGTTTATTCACGATTTGCGGCTTTGTATCGATTACTTGCAATACCCGCTCACCGGAAACCAGGCCGCGCTGGATGTTACTGAACGCCGATGACATTGCCTTGGCCGGCACCAGCACCTGCGAGAAAAGTATAATGTAGGTAATGAACTCGCTGGGCGAAAGCTCCGATTCGTTGTTAAGCACCAGCGTACCGCCAAAGTATAAAAGCCCGGCTACAACAGTTACACCCATAAATTCAGAGAGGGGAGAGGCAAGGTCGCGCTTGTTTGCAATAGAGCGCTGTATGCGTGCGTAGCGGTTATTTTGGTTGTGAAATTTGTTAAGTATAAAAGGCTCGGCGTTAAAAGCCTTGATAACGCGCATGCCGCTCAGTGTTTCATCAATTATAGTAAGTATAAAGCTGAGCGAGTCCTGGCCTTGTTTTGCTTTGCGTTTCAGCCTTTTAGAAATGCCTGCAATAATGCCGCCTGATACCGGCAGTAAAATAAGTGTGAATAACGTGAGCTTTACAGACATACTAAACAGCAGCACGAAAAAGGCAATGATAGAAATAGGCTCGCGGATGATTACTGTTAGCGTACTTACTACCGAGCTTTCCACTTCCTGTATATCCACTGTAAGGCGCGTCATCAGGTCGCCTTTACGCTCGTTGGAAAGGTAGCCCAGGTGCAGTTGTGTTACACGCTCGTACACTGCCTTTCGCATATTTCTTACCACATGCGCGCGTAGCTCCCCAACAATTCTGAATGCCAAGTACCGGAACAGGTTGGCCATAAAAATTGAAACTACCACAATGGAGCAAACAAAAAGTAAAGCACCCTGTCGGCCATTCTCCAGTATAACCTGCCCGAAATAGTAGTTAAAGAAATCTTTGAAGAACTCGATGTTCAGGGCAAATTCTGGGCGCTGCGTTGTCATGATAGCGGCTTCATCGGCACCGACCTGCCCGAATAATACATTGAGCAACGGAATGATGAGCGTAAAATTGAACAGGCCGAAAATGATACCCAGAATGGTATAAAGCGTGTAAAGCGGAACAAACCGGCTATAAGGCTTGGCGTATTGCAGTATCCGGAGATAGGTTTTCATAAAGTATAAGGCCCCGGATTAACTAATCAATGCTTATAGCTACTGAGTACTGAGCTGCAGCATCCGGAGGGATTAAAGTATAAAAGCTTATTTTAAGGCAAACAGATAATTAATTGCTGTTTGCTGCCGCAAAGATAGCCATTTAGTGAATGTGATTTTACAACTATGTGCAAAGTGTGTAGCTATGTGTTGCTGCACTATAATAATGTGAATGAGCAGGCAAATAAAAAAGGAGCCTCTTCTGAAGCTCCTTTTAGTATTAGTTGTTTATGCAGGTTAAAATTCGTGCAGGCGTTGCGGAATATTCCAGCGGAAAGCTACTGAAGTATAAGCTGTGTTCTTGTCGAGTAAATTATCTTCGGCGTCGGTGCGGCGCAGAATCTGTTTCAGATCTACAAACACGTTGTGGCGGAACTGGAAAGAAGCCGTCAGGTCGAGGTGCAGTTGGTTGGTTGTTATGCCTTGCCCAATTTCGTGGCCATAGTCTGTTGGCCGCAGCTCGTACGAGAGATTTACATTATTGCCCCAGTTTATAGTATCAGCAAACGAGATCACATCCTGGCCGTAACGGGTGGCAATGGCTTTGCCGGTCAGGTTCAGGCGTGGGTGCGGCTGGTAACGTACAATCCCTATCAGCTCGTAGAGGTTAGCGCCGTTAGGGTGTGCCAGCGACTGTTTATAGTGCTGATAGTTGCTCGATTGGCTGCGGTGCTGGTAAGTATAAGGCCGGATAACATTTACTTCTCCCTGCAAATCAAAATTAGATAAACCGAATGCATCAATATACTTAGCACCAAGCTGGCCGGCCTGTTTGTTTGCCCACCAGCCATTCTTCGCTTTTACTTCTCGTAGCAGAAATTCATCCAGCATCAGCTGGCCATACAGCTGCACACGGTTGGCAATGTTCCAGCGGAAGTCTGTTCCCAGCATGGCATTGTCTTCGCTGCCCAAGCCATGTTCAACACTTCTATAAAAGATAACCGGGTTTAAATACTGTAACTCGAAGCGGCCTTTACCACGCGCGAAAACTATAGTTTCGAAAGCGCCTATGTTAAAATTATCGGTAATGTTTATCCCAAGGCGGTGCAGGGCCATGTATTTTTTAGGCAACAGCTTATCGCCTCCGCCGCGTACGAAATCAGATGTAAGCTCCTGGAAAAGGTTCATGTAATGCAGGCGCCATACTTTGGTATTCAGTTTCAGGAAAAAGGCCGGCGGGGCGTAATCAGAGTATAACAACGAACGGTAGCCATCGCCCATAAAGTGGCGGTCGTGGCCCAACTGTATTTCCACGTGCTTGCTAACCGCATAGTTTAAATAGCCCCGGGCATTAATGTAATCGTAGCCGTCTCCTTTAAACCGTTTCCAAAAACCTTCGTGTGGCACCACGCCATCGCGCAGAATACGGTCGTTTACATAACCCGGGTAACGTGCCTGGTTCTCGCCAATAAAAGTATAAAAGCCGAATTTGCCATCCAGTGTTCCTTCCAGCTGCACACCGCGTGTGTTCACATAGCGCACGCCATCGGTTTGGTTGTCGTGGCCTAGCTCCAGGTGCATTACCGGGCTAACACGCACCGAAAAATCTTTATCCGTGCTCTCGTAATGGTATAGATCTGTATTGTTGAGGTAAAAGTATTTCAGGAACTTCCATTTGCTGCGGTTATTTTCCTGGTCGGTATAATTCCAGTTGTCGTTCAGCAGGTAAGCGGTGTTAAACTGATCGGCTGCTGTCTGGGCATTCATGGCGCTAACTTCGGCAAGCTTTGCTACTTCCTGGCGGCCAATCGGCTTTACATTAGATTGCAGGTTCTCTAGTTCCTGGCCATACTTTATCTGGTAGCGGTCTATCAGGTGGTAGGTATCGCGGTCGTAAGGTACGTATACATCCTGCGCCTGCAGGTTTAAAGCCATACAAATTACCAGCAGTAGTGCGCCAAGTATAGGTCTCATAAATAATTCCTCGGTTTGAAAAGGTAAAGTTATACTTATAAATTAACTCTGCTAAGAGTGAAAAACTGGATGATACATAACAGGTTGGCAATGCGTCAGGATATGTAACGGCTTTAAGTGCAGGTATAAGTATAAAGCAGCATTAAAGTTTCAGAGAAAACAGGTGTAAATTTAAACCGGTTGATGGTGGAAGGCAAAGTTTAAGATGGCTTAAAACAAAGTATAAATAGCCGAAAAAGAAAAGGCAGCAACAGAAACCAAAGGCGAAATTTTACGGTAACTTTGGTGCTGTGCCGGTACTATGTATATTAGCTAACCAGAACGCGTACAGGCAAACCTCATGAACAAAGAAAACCTTCATATTCTTACGGAAACGCCATCGCTGGCTAATCATTTTGTGGCCGAGCTGCGCGATGTAAACATACAGCACGACAGCCTTCGCTTCCGCAGAAACCTGGAAAGATTAGGGGAGCTGCTGGCTTACGAAATTTCTAAAACGCTGCCTTATACTTCGGCTGGCATAACTACGCCGCTGGCGCAAACGCAAACCCAGTTGCTGCAGGCGCAGCCCGTGCTGGCAACTATACTTCGGGCTGGTTTGCCCTTGTATAATGGCATGTTAAACTATTTTGATAAAGCTTACAGCACGTTTGTTGGGGCTTACCGCGTGGAAGAAGAGAATACTGAGCTGCAGATAAACATGGAGTACCTGGCATCTACTGACCTGCACGATAAGATACTTATACTTGCCGACCCGATGCTGGCTACCGGAAAATCGCTGGTGAAAGCATATAAAGGCATGCTGCGACATGGCAAGCCGGTGCAGGTACATGTGGCGGCGGTTATTGCCTCGCCGGAAGGAGTAAAATATGTGCAGCAGGAAATACCGGAAGCCAGCATCTGGCTGGGAGCGCTGGATGATCATCTCAACGAGAAATCATACATTGTGCCGGGCCTTGGAGATGCCGGTGACCTTGCCTTTGGCCCGAAAATATAGCTGAACTATAACGGGGGTGTGCCTGTTACTAAACAGTTCGCACTCAATACAATAAACCTGACGGTTAAACAGTTGTTATAGTAAAAGTGCTATTATTTTACTGGCCTTGCTCGTATATTTTAGTTTATAGAGTAAGTTTAGATTTTAGATTACAATTTAGATTTTGTGTAGGTGGAGATTTTAAAGTACTTATCGGTTTACCTGGTTAGCATGGTAAAATTTTTTGGTGGCCCTGTGGCCGGAAGCAGCCTCGGGTTATCGTACTTTGAAACGTTCTTGTTTACTGTAGCCGGAATGATGACGAGTGTAGTAATTTTCTCGATCATCGGGCGGGCTTTTTCGGAATGGATGGCAAAGCGGCGTCGCGAAAAAAAGGAACCTGTTTTTACCCGCAAAAACCGCCGTATAGTGCAGGTATGGCAACGGTTTGGTATTATCGGCATTGCTTTTCTTACTCCTATTTTCCTGACACCTATACTTGGTACCGTAGTAGCGGCTTTATTCGGAGCGCCTCGTAAGCTTATTTTCGTGCACATGCTCTGGAGCGCTGTGCTTTGGGGGGCGGCGCAAACCTTACTGGTTTATGAGTTTAAACAACTGGCTGCTACTTTTCTATAACATAGAGTATAACTATAAAATAACAAAGAGGCCGGTGCTGCTACAGCACCGGCCTCTTTGTTTATTAACGTTTCTTCTTTTTGGTTTTCTGCCAGAACGAAACTTTAGGGTCTTTTTTACTGGCTGCTTTCCTGCTTCTTGGTATGGCTTTCTTTTCATGGAAAGCGCCTTTAAAATCCGGGTTGTCGCGCCGCTTCTGGCGGTCTATCTCCATGGCAATTTCCTGTTGCTCATCAAAAGGAGTTTTAAACACTTCCACCTCGGCAGGCAAAGGTAACTGCGGAATCTGCATCCGGATCAGCTTTTCAATTTTAGCCACATGGTACATCTCGGCTTCGTTGGCAAAAGTTATGGCTGCACCCACGTTTTCGGCACGGCCGGTCCGGCCAATGCGGTGCACATAATCTTCGTATACAAAGGGCACATCAAAGTTGATTACATGGCTTACCATGGTAACGTCGATGCCACGTGCTGCTAAATCGGTTGCAACTAAAAAGCGTACATCGCCGCCTTTAAAAGCTTCCATGGAGTTGATGCGCGTGTTCTGGCCTTTGTTGCCATGTATGGCGCGTACTTCGCCGTAGTTGCGGTGTTCTATAAACTTGGATACACTCTCGGCGTTCTTCTTGCTCCTTGTAAAAATAATAACCCGTTTAAGGTTTTCTGTATCCTGAATAAGATGTTCGAGTAGCGCAATTTTAGTACGCAGGTTTGGTACCTGATATAATACCTGGCTTACTGTTTCTACTGGCGTGGCCTGTGGCGTTACTTCAATGCGGGTCGGGAATTCCAAAAACTCTTCTGACAGTTCTACCACCTTTTCGGGCATAGTTGCTGAAAAGAGCAGGTTCTGGCGTTTGCGCGGAATTACTTCCAGGATCTGGCGAATCTGCGGCATAAAGCCCATATCCATCATCTTGTCGGCTTCGTCGAGCACCATTGTCTTCAGCTCTTTCAGTATCAGTTCGCCCTTCATGTAAAGTTCCAGCAGGCGCTTGGGCGTAGCCACAATAATATCAAGGCCTTTGTTGATGATCTCGATCTGCGTTTTGGGGCCTAAACCACCATAAATAGCGGTATGTCGGATATCGGTATACTTGGCGAGCAGGCTTATACTTTCTTCGATCTGCATGGCCAGCTCGCGGGTAGGGGCAAGTATAAGTGCGCGCGGATTTGTGCCCTGCGCATACTTTACCTTCATAAGTATAGGCAGCAGGTAAGCGGCTGTTTTTCCGGTTCCGGTCTGGGCAATTCCCATTATATCGTGGCCAGCCATAATCTGCGGAATGGCTTGCAACTGTATAGGCGTAGGCTTGTCGTAGCCAGCTTCTTCAATGGCATTCAGCAATTGTTTGTTCAGCTGAAAATCTGCGAACGTGGTTATCTCTTTCTCTGCTTCTTCTGCCATGGTACTATAGTTTATACTTAGTGTTAATATGCAAAGGTACGGGATTTTTGCGGGAGGCAGGAATAATGTGTTTAATACAGTCTCAGAATATGCGTATATTGTAAGACTATGGAAAAAGTAGTTAGAAGAATTAGTCTGAAAGATCAGCAGTCTGATTTTGCTTTTTGGCAGACAAAGTCCCCGGAGGAGCGGTTGGCTGCTATTGAGTTGCTTAGAAATCAATATATCAAATTTATAAAGAAAGATGCTGAGCCCGGACTTCAGAGAGTTTGTAGAGTTATTAAACAAACACAAAGTTAATTATCTTATAGTTGGAGGCTATGCAGTTGGTATTCATGGTCATCCAAGGTATACCGGTGATCTGGATGTTTGGATCAGCCCTAATCCCAACACTGCCAAAACAATGGTGCTGATTATGAAAGAGTTCGGATTTGGAAGTTTTGGATTGACAGAAAATGATTTCTTAGCTAAAGATAACATTATTCAGTTGGGTTATCCACCATTTAGAATTGATGTGCTAACAAGTATAGATGGTGTAGCTTTTGAAGAATGTTTCCCCAATAAAGTGGTAATTGAAGATGAGGGAGTACCTGTAAATTTCATAAGTTTAAAAGACTTGCGGAAAAACAAGGAAAGTAGCGGGCGTAGACGAGATCTGGATGATTTAGAGCATTTATCTTGATATGAGTGAGCAAATAATATTATGAAAGGCAGAGATAAGCAGCAGTATTCTAAGCAATACCCTGAAGTACGAAAGTGGCTTAATCAATGTATTGTATGCCAGTCTGAGGGGTATAAGCCTGAACTGCCAGAAACAATTTACCCGGGTTTTTTAGCTGAGAATATCAGAGAATACTACACTCCGTTGGAAGTTAATGAGCTGAAGATTTGTACTGAATGTGCAATGCACCTGCATCAGTAATGCGTTCTTGTCGTAAGCTTACTTCTAACTAATCTCTTCTCTCCGTATCTTAGCATCATGAAATCTATCCTCATAAAGAATGCCCAACTCGTTAACGAAGGAAGTATAACAAATGCCGATGTTCTGGTAAAAGAAGGACGCATTGCGCAGATAGGCCAAAGTATAACAACCGAAGCTGACCAAACTATAGATGCTACCGGTTTATACTTGCTGCCTGGTGTAATAGATGACCAGGTACACTTCCGGGAGCCGGGCCTGACGCACAAAGCAACTATAGGCTCAGAAGCGAGAGCGGCTGTGGCTGGCGGTACTACTTCTTTTATGGAGATGCCGAACACGGTGCCGAATGCTACAACCCAAGAACTGTTGGAGGACAAGTATAACATTGCAGCCGAAACCTCGCTGGCGAACTACTCTTTTTACATGGGGGCCACCAACGATAACCTGTCCGAAGTGCTGCTTACCAACCCGAATACGGTTTGTGGTATCAAGATATTTATGGGTTCTTCCACGGGGAACATGCTCGTAGATAATGCCGAAACACTGGAGCAAATCTTCTCGAAAGCCAAACTGCCGATTGCCGTGCACTGCGAAGACGAGCAGACCATCCGCGATAACATGGCTATCTATGAAGAAAAGTATGGCGATGATATTCCGGTAAAATGTCACCCCGAAATTAGAAACGAAGCTGCTTGTTTTAAATCTTCTTTCCTGGCAGTAAAACTGGCTGAGAAGCACAACACGCGCCTGCACATCCTGCACATCTCAACTGAAGAAGAACTGAAGCTTTTTCGCAACGATATTCCGCTGGAACAGAAGCGTATTACTGCCGAAGTATGCGTGCACCACTTGTGGTTTGATAAGGAAGATTACGACAAGTATGGCACCCAGATAAAATGTAACCCGGCTGTAAAAGAGCATCGCCACAAAGAGGCTTTGCTGAAAGGTTTGCTGGAAGATAAGCTGGATGTGATTGCCACCGACCATGCCCCGCACCTGTGGGAAGAAAAACAAGGCAAGTATAAACAAGCGCCAAGTGGTGTACCACTGATTCAACACTCTTTACAGATGATGTTGGAGTTTGTGAAGCAGGGCAAACTGACTCTGGAGAAAATGGTAGAGAAAATGTGCCATGCGCCGGCTATACTTTTTAACGTGCGCGAGCGTGGCTACATACGCGAAGGCTACTGGGCCGACCTGGTGCTAGTAGACCTGAACAAACCTTACACGGTTACCAAAGAAAATACCTACTATAAATGCGGCTGGTCGCCATTCGAGGGCCATACTTTCAGTTCAACTATAATACATACTATAGTTTCGGGGCATCTGGCTTATAGCAAAGGTGCGTTTGATGAGAGCAAAAAAGGGGAGAGGCTATTGTTCGACAGGTAAGTATGGAGTTAGAGAAGTTTAAAGAATTACACTATAAGTTCTTCGAAAAGGAGCTTCCGGAAGAAGTATTAGAGTCAGAAGAGTATGAAGCTTACGAGGAGGCTATACACGAAGACGAAACCTGCTATAACTGGGCCACTGCCGAAAAGCTGAAAGCCAAAGGCTTCGATTACGAAAGCTACTGCTGCATGATGATGGCCGATAAAGTATTTGAAAGCCTGGACGAAGATGGGGAGATAAAGTATGATGACCCTGAAGTAATTATCAATAAATGGGACGAAGGGCTTTATGGCATACCAGTACACAATGGCGGCGCAACTATGGTGGTAATAAATTACTGTCCGTGGTGCGGCACTAAGCTGAGTAAGTAATAAGGCTGGTATGAGTAAGGGTATGGCGCGAGCGTCCACGCTCGGGACTTGCTATAGTTGGGCCTCCGGCCCAGTTGAGTTATAAACTCAATTTTATATTTAGTCTGGAGATTCGTGGCAGTAAAACTATAGCTACAGCAACTGTCTTTACTTGAAGTAGTTAACTTTTTAAAGCAGTTGCGCGTGAAATTTTTTTAATTAAAAGTGTGTACAAAGTATTGCAAATAACAAAACGTGCTGTATATTTGCACTCTCAAACACGGTGGTTGTAGCTCAGTCGGTTAGAGCACCAGATTGTGATTCTGGGGGTCGTGGGTTCGAGCCCCATCTTCCACCCCAAGCCCTTGAAGCAAACCTTCAGGGGCTTTTTTGTTTTAGTTAATTGCTAACTTGCAGAGTGTTTAAATTACTGGTTTTCAGTTTAAATTATTCACTCATTCAAAAATCAGTCATTCAAAATTAAAAGTATGAGCTTAGTAGTAGTTGGTTCGATGGCGTTTGACGCGCTGGAAACACCCTTCGGAAAAACAGATAAAATTGTAGGTGGCGCTGCAACTTATATTTCATTGTCGGCTTCTTATTTCGTGAAGCCAATAAATGTAGTATCGGTTGTAGGTGGCGATTTCGACCAAGACCACATCAGCCTGATGCACCAGCGTAACATCAGCACCGAAGGCGTGCAGGTTAAGGAGAACGAGAAATCTTTCTTCTGGTCTGGCCGCTATTTTAACGACATGAACAGCCGCGAAACGTTGGTTACAGAGCTTAACGTACTGGGCGATTTTGATCCGATCATCCCTGAAAACTACCAGGGCTGCGATTACCTGATGCTGGGTAACCTGGCACCACAGGTACAAAAAACAGTAATAGAGCGCCTTGTAAAGCGCCCGAAACTGATCGTGATGGATACCATGAATTTCTGGATGGACATTGCCCTGAGCGAGCTGAAAGAAACGATGGCTATGGTAGATGTACTTTCTATAAACGATGAAGAAGCACGCCAGTTAAGCGGTGAGTATTCATTGGTGAAAGCTGCCAAAAAGATCATGGCGATGGGGCCTAAGTTCCTGATCATCAAAAAAGGAGAGCACGGTGCCTTGTTGTTCAATGAAGAGAAAGTATTTTTTGCGCCGGCATTACCTTTGGAAGAAGTGTTTGACCCAACCGGAGCCGGCGATACGTTTGCAGGTGGCTTTATAGGTTACCTTGCAGCTACGGATGATATCAGCTTCGAAAACATGAAGCGCGCCATTATTCATGGTTCGGCATTGGCATCGTTCTGCGTAGAGAAATTTGGTACGGAGCGCCTTAAAAACCTGAGCCAGCAGGAGATTGACAACCGCGTGCAGCAGTTTGTGAACCTGGTTGCTTTCGATACTATACTACAGTAGGTTTAGCAAGTATAAACGATAGGAAAAGGGAGGCGAAAGTCTCCCTTTTTTGTTGCTCTATGGCAGGGGTTTAAGTATGGATTTGTAACCTAACCTTACGAATAGGGGTAAAACTAAAGTATAAACTACTTAAGAAAACAAGCTATGAGCATGCACGATAAGAATAAGAACACGAAGGACGAGCTTAAAAAGAATAACCCGGACCAGCAGGATCCGAACAAGCTGATGGGTAACATTGAGAGTAACCCACCACGCAATGCGCTAAACGAAGATGACACCAAAGTACAGAACCCAAACAGGAACCTGGCTAAAGGTGGCAACAACACACCTTACGATAAAAAGTAAGCGTACCAATAAAGCAAAATTAAACTATGAGATATAGAAGAGGAAAGCGTTAATGCTTTCCTCTTTTTGTTTGTGAAGGGATTAAAACTCTTGCTTCAGCCAAAGTTTAAAATGCTGCTTTTCGGTTTCGGAAGCATCAGAGCGTTTTGTTATTTTATACTTCGGGTAAAAGTGTTTTCTGCTTGCCTGCAGCGTTACCTGCCGCAGTTGTTTATCCCGGAAAAGCGTAAGCGTTACAGGTTGCTGTAAGTCTGACTGCGCTAATAAATGTTGCAGGTTTTGCTCCAGTTTCCGGCCATCTAAAGCAACCAGTTCATCGTCTATACTTAAGGCGGCAGAGGCCGGAGAGTCCGGTGCTATGGCGGTTACTTTTATACTTTGCTCAGCCGATATTTTAAAGCCATACTTGGCTTCATAGTGCAGCAGGTTGTCTTCGTTTTTCAAGCTACAGCCTACAAAGTATAAAGCCTCATCTAAAGCCTGCTCTATAGGTGCGTTTCCTTTAATAAAATTGTCGAAGTATAAACCGAGTGATTTGCCTGCTGCTAGCTCAACTATCCGTTCGTAATCCTGCGCTGTATAACCTATAGTGCGTTTGCCAAAATCCTCCCAAAGTTTCTTTAGTACAGTGTCCAGGCTGGCCTGGTTTTTTGTTTCGCGGCGCAGTTGCAGGTCGAGGAGAAGTGCTGTTAAAGCACCTTTTACATAAATAGATACTTTACGGTCAGGTATGCTGGGTTTGTAACCATCCAGCCACAGGTCAAAAGATGAATCGGCAAGAGAAAGATGCTGGTGGCCATAGTCAGTAAAGTAGCGCTGCAAGGTTGTGTTTAGTTCTGCAAAGTATTGTTCTGTTGTAAATACCCCTGAACGTGCCAGCATATAGTCGCCGTAATAGGTGGTAATGCCCTCGGCTACATACCCCGTTCGGAAGTAATTTTCCTGTTTAAGGTTGTAAGGCAGCATTTCTTTCGGGCGTATTTTCTTGATGTTCCACGTGTGGAATAGCTCATGTGAACTCACCCCGATAAATTCCTTGTACAAGCTGGGCTCCATTAGCAGCTCGCCGGGGCCAAGCGTGATAACTGTAGAATTGCTGTGCTCCACACCATGATAAGTACGGTATGGTAAAATCTGGTTCAGGTAATGATACTCTGTTGCCGGGAAATCGCCGAAAACCTGCAGTTGCTCTTCTGTAAATGCTTTAAAATCGTGTATGATCTTTTGCCAGTCAGGTTTGCAGTCGCCTTGTATCCAGATATGAAATTGCGTGCCTTGTAACTCAAATGCTTCGTGCTTCAGATTGCCACTGGCAATTAACGGACTATCAACTAACTGTTCGTAATTAGAGGCTTCTAAAGTATAATTCGCAGTTTTCTTTAGTCCGCAGGCAATTTGCCAGTTCTCAGGTATTTGTAGAGCAAGCTCACAAGTTTCGTGTTCCCGGTCTGCTACGGCCATCATACAGTTTATCGGGTTCAGGTATAGTTGCTCTTCATCCAGCCACGAGCCGCCGGCATCCATCTGGCGGGCGTAAAAAGTATAGGTTACCGTTATACTTTCTGCACTGCCGGTTTGCACCAGCCAGCGGTCTTTGGTTACCTTCTCTATTGTTATACTTCCGCCGTTAGCTGTGGCCTTTACATCGCGTATTTTCTGGGCAAAGTGCTGCAACTCGTAGCGCCCAGGGCGCCAGGCGGGCAGCTGCAAGTATAATTCAGTTGCTTTGTTATCAGGTATAGTTATGGTTATGGTCAGGTAATGCGACAGCGGATTTGTATAGGAAACGTGGTAGTGTATCATGCACCGGAAATTTGTTGAGAATAAAAAAGTGGCTTTTGAGAGTTATTTAACGCTTTTTGGCCCGAAACTATCATCTTTGTTAAAATATTAGTTAGGATGACTTTGCTAATTTAGAAAAGGTTCTCTAATTTTGCAGGCCATAATAAAACCATTGGCAGACGATGAAAAGAACATTCCAGCCTTCTCAGAGAAAAAGAAGAAACAAGCACGGTTTCAGATCTAGAATGGAAACCGCTAACGGTAGAAGAGTACTTGCTAGCAGAAGAGCAAAAGGCAGAAAGAGACTAACTGTTTCTGACGAGAAAAGACATAAGGCTTAATTCGTAGGTTGTGCTTTGCTTAACCGTAGCTGCTCATGCATATAGAGCCCGCTAACGATAACCAAACAGCGCAACCTTCTTCCTATACATTTTCGAAAGAAGAACGCTTGTGTAGTAAGCGCCTTATCGCGCTGCTGTTCAGCAAGGGTTCTTCTTTTAATTTGTATCCGCTGCGGTTTGTACTCTACACGCCACCCGGAGAGGAGCCGTTACCCGGCTCTACTCAGGTTTTAATTTCTGTATCCAAAAGATACTTTAAGCGCGCAACCGATCGTAACCGCCTGAAGCGGCAAATACGTGAGGCTTACCGCCTTAACAAGCATTTCCTCCTTCAGAACCAGGCACAGGCGCCACGCCTTCTTGCCATACTTTACATTGGTAAAGAAAAAAAAACCTACGATACAATTCAGAAAAAACTAATTTACGGTTTAGAACGTTGTTTGAGTAAGTAACCTTACCTCCGTCCCTAACCTGATTAGTATGTATAAAAAGTCTATTGCCGGCCTGCTGATTGGTAGCGTTGCTATGGGCCTGTTTGCTTTTAAAACAGAGTCTGAACGCTATTTCGAAATAGCCAAGAACCTCGATGTTTTTGCCTCCCTTTTTAAAGAAGTAAATACGTATTATGTAGATGACGTACCCCCATCTAAAATGGTACGCATAGGTATAGATGCCATGCTTAAGTCGCTGGATCCTTACACAAACTACATTCCCGAAGACGATATTGAAGATTTCCGGACCATGACCACGGGCCAGTATGGCGGCATAGGTGCTATTGTTGGCAGCCGCGATGGTAAAGTGGTAGTGCAAATGCCATATGAAAACTCACCTGCTCACAAAGCTGGTATTGTAATAGGCGACGAAATTCTGAAGATAGACGGGGTTAATGTATCGAACAAAAACTCATCTGATGTAAGCAAGCTGCTGAAAGGGCAGGCTAACTCAACGGTTAAACTGGAAATACGCAGCTACGGCCAGACAAAATCCAGAACTGTAGAATTGACAAGGGCCAATATTATGGTAGAGAACGTACCTTATTATGGCATGATCGATAACGAGATTGGTTATTTCCAGCTTTCGGGCTTTACAGTAGATGCCTCGCGCGAAGTGAAGATGGCAGTGCAGAAGCTGAAGGAGCAGGGTGCTAAAAAGATTATCTTCGATTTGCGCGATAACCCGGGCGGTTTGCTGCACGAAGCTGTTAACATCTCTAACCTGTTTGTTGATAAAGGCAAAGATATTGTAAGCACAAAGGGTAAGGTTAAAGACTGGAACAAAACATACAAAGCGCTTGATGAGCCTCTGGATAAAGAAGTGCCTTTGGTTATACTTACCAGTTCTCACAGTGCCTCGGCTGCCGAAATTGTGGCTGGCGTAATGCAGGACTATGACCGTGCTGTACTGGTAGGGGAGCGTACTTACGGAAAAGGTCTGGTGCAGGCAACACGTCCGCTTTCTTATAACTCGCAGTTAAAAGTTACTACAGCTAAATATTATATACCGAGTGGCCGTTGCATACAGGCCATTGATTATTCGCACCGCAACGAAGATGGCAGCGTGGGTACTATTCCGGATTCGGTGCGGGCTGCTTTCAAAACTGCTGCCGGCCGTGTAGTATACGATGGAGGTGGCGTTAGCCCGGATGTAGAAGTAAAACAACCTGATTATTCTGAGATCACCAGAACAATAGCTTCCAAAGGTTACTTCTTTGATTTTGCAAACAAGTATAAAGCCGAGCACCCAAGTATAGCAGCCGCCAGTAAATTCAAACTGACCGATGCCGAATATCAGAAATTTGTTGCTTTCCTGGGAAACAAGGACCTGAACTATACCACTGAGGTGGAGCGTGAATTAGAAGACCTGGCCGCAAAAGCCAAAAATGGCAAGCATTACGAGGATATTAAAAATGAGCTGGATGGTATAAAGAAGAAAGTGTCGCATAACAAAGCCAACGATCTGACCCGATTCAGACCGGAGATACAGGAAATGCTGGAAGCCGAAATAGCATCAAGATACTACCTGCAGAAGGGATATATAGAATCTACCTTCGACGATGATCCGGATATCCTGATGGCAAAACGCGTTCTGAACGATCCGCAGAAATACGCATCTTACCTGAAGGTGAAATAAACATATATAATATAAGAGGAGGGAAGTACTTTAAATAGTGCTTCCCTTTTTTAATATTAGTACAGGCAATACAGAATAGTTGTGACCTTGCTCAGGTTAAGTTAATTTTGCGGAAATAAGTTTTACCAGAATCCATACCCATGTCTTTATTATTAGCACTCGAAACCTCCTCTACTGTATGCTCTGTTGCTCTGTTTAACGATGCACAGCTACTAGGGGCATCAGAGTTGCGGATCGAGAAGTCACATTCTTCGCATATAACGGTTATGGTTTCGCAATTGCTCGAAAACTGCGGCTTTAGTCTTAAAGATTTAAGTGCAGTAGCTATTTCGGGTGGGCCGGGGTCTTATACAGGCTTGCGCATAGGTAGCTCTACTGCAAAAGGTCTTTGCTATTCTTTGGATATACCTTTAATAGAAGTTTCTACACTTTACAGTTTGGCTGCCCAGGTAATAGCAACTATACCAAATCCTGAGAACTACCTGTTTTGCCCGATGCTGGATGCCCGCCGCCAGGAGGTTTATACTTGTATGCTCACACATAACCTGGAAGAAGTATTGCCAATAGCCCCGGTTATACTTACAGAAGATACCTTTAGTAACCAACTGGCACATCAGCAGATAATATTTTTCGGAAGCGGTGCTGATAAGTTTAAATCTATGAAAGCTGGTTATTCGCAAGCCTTATTTATAGAGGGCATTGTGCCTTCAGCCAAACCAATAGGAGAGCTAGCACTTGCAAAGTATAACAACCAGCAGTTTGAAGATGTAGCTTATTATGAACCCTTCTATTTAAAGGATGTTTATATAACAAGTGCAGGTAAAAGCACTACTAATTAATACATATATGTCAGAGTTTGTAAATAAAGTAGCCCAAAGCGCACTCGTAACTCTAAACCTGGAAGAACTGTTGCACCCGGGCGAGCGTGTTATATATGATATAAAAGAAAATCTGTTCCATGGCCTTATACTGAGAGAGAAGGATTTCAGAGCATTTATAAAAGAGCATGACTGGTCTGTGTATGCCGGAAAGAATGTGGCTATAGTTTGTTCAGCTGATGCTATCGTGCCAACCTGGGCTTATATGCTTTTAGCTACAAAACTGCAGGCACATGCAAATTATTATGTATTCGGAGATCTGGAAGCACTTGAACAGGCATTAATGCAGGAGGCAATTTCCAAAATAGATTCAGAAGAGTATAGAGATGCAAAAGTAGTCATCAAAGGATGCGGAAGTATACCTGTACCAACTTATGCCTATGTAGAAATTATGCGAAAGTTGCTGCCAGTAGTTAGTAGCTTAATGTATGGCGAACCATGTAGTACAGTTCCTTTATATAAAAAGCCAAAGGCAATATAAAGTATAGTCTTTACTGAAAAGAAAGAGCCCTGCATTGTTAGGGCTCTTTCTTTTTGTAGTGGATATGAATCAAGGCAGGTATTTTGAGTAATGATTAAGAGTAAGAGAATTAACAAAATTTTTAAATCAAGCAGGAACTTCTAAGTTAATTACTGATGTTATTACTCTGCGCCTGGAAAGAAAGGCTGGTCGGGGAATTAGTGATTTGAAATAATTGAAAAACAATCCCCTTCACCGACAGCGCCTTAGCTGATGTGAGTAGAAAAGTTGGGGCCGGGGGCTTGCTTTCTGAAAACAAAAGGCTACTTTTGCAGCCCGTTCAGCCGGAGCGGGATTTGGGAAAAGGGCTTGTAAGGGCCCGGGGCCACAAAAAAGCTGCTTTTGCTTGTTGCAA
>NZ_JAJVDH010000007.1 GCF_022758145.1 Pontibacter vulgaris | reverse complement strand
TCGTTTCAAGTACTTCAGTAATCGCAGCATCGAGCTCAGGCTTTATTTTATGATATTGACCCTGTAGGTCGACCATCTGGATTCTCATATATGGTTTCAGGGAATAATTATTAAGCAATAATACTTCGCAAAAGTAGTAAAATTAATATTAAAAAAGAGTTTATGTTTAGATTAAACTAAGATTGTATATTTGCACAAAGCTATTACAATGCAACACTTAAAAGACACGGAAGATAGACGGAAGTATAATGCGCCTGATGAAATAGATTTGTTATCTATTTTTAGGTTTTTCAACAGGCAAGCAAATAAATTATCAAGAAAAATTAAAAATATTATTCATGATTTAGTATCAAATTTACTTACAGTACTGGCTTTAGTTATAGTTGGCTTAGGTTTAGGTTTTAGCTTTTATTATGTTACTAAACCTTATTATAAGTCTTCAATGACTTTAGTACTGGCAGATATCAGAAATGACTTTGTAGAAGATCAGCTTAATAAGTTATCTGTAATGATTGCTGAGGATAACTTCGAGGCAGTGGCTCAAAGGCTGGACATAACTCCAACTGCCGCAAAGGAGATAAAACAAATGAGTTTTTCGAATCTAGATCAGGAAAGGATTGAGGAGGATAGTGTTTTAACAGGATCACCTTTTAGAATTGAATTATTACTTTATGATAACAAGCTGTTTGATTCTATGGAACCTGCCCTTGCCAACTTTCTTGAAAATAACCGATATTTTTCAAAACAAAAGCGTATCAGGCAGCGGCAGGTTGAGAATTTGATAGCGCGTTATAAGAATGACATCGCCTCTATTGATAGCGTGAAATCAGAAGTAGCATCTCCGCGAGGACCAGTGAATGGTTTTGTTTATGGTGAACCGATTGATCCATCTAATTTATATCGTGAAGGTATCAGTATGTATCAGCAACAGGTACAGTTAGAAGCTGAACTTGATCAGTTAGATAACATTCAGGTAGTTACAGGATTCTCTCCGCGCTCAAAACCAACAGGGCCTAATCTTTTAAAATTTCTTGCTGTTGGTGGATTTTCTGCTTTTCTAGTAGGATTAATTGTTGCTGTTAGAATAGAGAAAAAAAAAGCTAGACTATAGTTATACTTTTCTCAAAACTAAAAGAGCCCACTGCTTTATAAAGCAGTGGGCTCTTTTAGTTTTAAACCTTTTATTCTTCCTTCCTCAAAACCCAGCTCAGGTTATAAAGATCTTTGCGTCGGTCTTTCAGGTTTCTTACACTGCCACCCGTATTCAGATCCTTCAATAAGTCAAGATCCAAGTCGGCAATAAGTGTCATTTCGGTATTTGGCGTAGCTTCAGCAATTACGGCATCATGCGGGAAAGCGAAATCGGAAGGGGAGAAGACAGCAGATTGCGAATACTGTATGTCCATGTTCTCTACCTTTGGCAGGTTGCCTACGCTGCCTGTAATGGCTACATAGCACTCATTCTCGATAGCGCGTGCCTGGGCGCAAAGGCGAACACGCAGGTATGCGTTTTTAGTATCTGTCCAAAAGGGTACGAATAGTATTTTCATGTCCATATCGGAGAGCATACGTGCCAGCTCCGGGAACTCAACGTCGTAGCAGATGAGGATACCGATTTTACCGATGTCTGTGTCAAATATCTTCAGTTTGTGGCCACCACGCATACCCCAGTAATGCGACTCGTCAGGCGTTACGTGCAACTTGTATTGCTTATCGTATGTACCATCGCGGCGGCACAGGTACGATACGTTATGCAGCTTGTTATCATAATACTCCGGCATACTTCCGGCAATGATATTGATGTTATAGGACAAGGCAAGGTGAATCATACGTTCTCGTATCTCATCGGTATACTCTGCCATACTTCGGATAGCCTCAGATGGAGACTCCTCGTTTGTAAGGGCCATCAGCGGCGCATTGAAGAACTCAGGGAACACCACAATGTCAGACTTATAGGAGCTCACCGTATCAACATAAAACTCGATCTGCTGCATCATGTCATCCAACGACTTCACGGCACGCATCTGCCACTGCACAATACCAATACGCACAACGGTTTTCTTGCCCCCGATCAGCTTATCCTTAGCCTCATAGTATACATTTATCCACTCCAAAAGTGTGGCATAGGCCCTCGACTCCTTATCGTCTGGTAAATAGCCTTTCAGAATGCGGCGCACATGGAAATCGTTGCTAAGCTGGAAAGAAAGCACCGGATCAGAGAGCTCCTTGTTGCGCACCATTTCTATATACTTGGCTGGAGTAAGTTTATCAGCATAATTTTTATAGCCTGGTATACGGCCACCTGCAATTATGGCACGCAGGTTTAGCTTTTCGCACAGTTCTTTTCGGGCATCATAGAGGCGCCGTCCTAAACGTAGGTTTCGGTAATCGGAGTGCACAAAAACGTCAATGCCATAAAGGGTATCGCCTTCCGGGTCGTGCGTTTTAAAGTTTCCTTTATCTACTATCTCTTCGTAGGTATGTTTATCGCCCCACTCGGCATAGTCCACTATAAGACTGAGTGCAACGGCAACAACTTTACCTTTATCTTCAATACATATCTGTCCTTCAGGGAATTTTTTAATCAGGCTGGAAAACTGCTTACGGGTCCAGGCGCCATCCATGTTGGAATACACCAGGTCCATTATTTCTTTTACCTCATTATAATCCTTCAGCTCTAGTTGGCGCAGTAATAATCTGTGTTCAGAAGTCGATTCAATTTTTTCACTCATACTTGTATGGGTAGTATACTTTTCTACAGCTTATACGGCGTAAAAAGTATAGGTATGTAAAATATTTAAGATCGGCGGCAGCGGTATGCTCTTACAAATTTAACTCAAAAGCACAGACTTTAGTGCCTGCGCTTTTCTTATGCTTTTAAACTATAACTGTACTTCCGGAATTTCACCTTCTACTATTAAAGTACCTTCTGTGGCTTTTTGTATTTCTTCCACGCTCACGCCAGGGGCTCTTTCCAGCAGCTTAAATCCCTCGGAAGTAACTTCAAGTACGGCCAGGTCGGTAACAATCTTTTTAACACAGGCAAGGCCGGTTATAGGCAGGGTACACTTCTTTAACAGTTTAGAAGAACCATCGCGGGCGGTGTGCTGCATGGCAACTATAATATTTTTGGCAGATGCTACCAGATCCATGGCGCCGCCCATCCCTTTTACCATTTTGCCCGGAATTTTCCAGTTGGCTATATCACCTTTCTCGGAAACCTCCATGGCGCCAAGTATAGTAAGGTGTACGTGCTCACCCCGGATCATGCCAAAGCTTTCTGCAGAACTAAAGATAGAAGAACCTGGCAGAGTAGTTATAGTTTGTTTACCTGCATTAATGAGGTCGGCATCTACCTGGTCTTCGGTAGGGAAGGGGCCCATGCCCAGCAAACCATTTTCCGATTGCAATACTACTTCTATACCTTGCGGAATATAGTTGGCAACAAGGGTAGGTATACCAATACCCAGGTTCACATACATCCCGTTCTTAACTTCCTGTGCGATTCGTTTCGCTATCTGATTTTTATCAAGAGCCATGTTTTTCTGATTTGGAGATTTTAAAATTTGGAGATTTGAAAATATTGATCAATTCTCCTTTTTAATATTCTTAGAGCTGATAATGATTTTAGAAATTATCCTTTTAATCGAAATTAATTTCTCTTGAAGATGTGAAGGATTAGGATAAGATGGAGCTCGTAGACAAAGTAATAACCAATAATCAATCTCTTCTATTTCTTTGGCTGCAATTTTGAATTTATGGATGAAGTCCGCCTTGCTTTCAGCGTTCTGCGCTTCTCTAACGTTTGCACCAATTGATGTTCCGCTCTTGAGCAACTGATTGGCAATAACAAACTTGCGTTTGCTCTCCAGTTCCTCAGCATAACTTATTACAGCTACTGCAAAATCGAGTGTAAGCGCCAGTATCAGGTTATCCTTTGGCTCAACCTCCATTTTCAAATTTTTACATCTTCAAATTTCCAAATCAGGTGCTACGCACCGTCCTCTGTTCGATGCGTTTTTCATACTTTTCGCCCTGGTAAATGCGCTGTACATAAATGCCCGGGGTGTGGATCATGTTCGGGTCCAGTTCGCCGGCAGGTACCAGTTCCTCTACTTCGGCTACTGTAATTTTACCGGCAGTGGCCATCATCGGGTTAAAGTTACGGGCAGTGCCTTTGTAGATCAGGTTACCGGCCGTGTCGCCTTTCCAGGCTTTTACGAATGAAAAATCCGCCTTCAGCCAAGTTTCCATCAGGTACATTTTACCGTTAAACTCGCGGCTTTCTTTGCCTTCACCTACTTCGGTGCCGTAACCGGCAGGGGTAAAGAATGCAGGAATACCTGCTCCACCGGCGCGCACGCGTTCTGCCAGTGTGCCTTGTGGTATAAGCTCAACCTCTAACTCACCTGATAGCAACTGGCGCTCAAACTCGGCATTTTCACCAACATAGCTGGAAATCATTTTCTTAACCTGTCGCTTTTGCAGTAACAAGCCAATACCAAAATCATCTACCCCGGCATTATTGGAGATGCAGGTAAGGTCTTTAACGCCAAGTCGAAGGAGCTCCTGAATAGAGTTTTCCGGAATGCCGCAAAGCCCAAACCCCCCCAGCATAAGCGTCATGCCGTCTTGTATACCCTGTAAGGCTTCCTGTGCATTCTTAACAGTTTTATTGATCATAGTTAGTATGTGTGAGATAAACGATTTAATAGCCCATCTGCCGAACTATAAATTTTATACTTGCGCAGACATTGCCTTATACTTCGTGAAGGTAATTTAGATAGAAAAAAAGCCATATAAAAGTATAGACTTTCCTTTTTCAGGTAAGGTGGCTTATTAAAATGATGATGTATAAGCCGGGGACGGTTAGACTCAAAGCAGGCCCGGCAAAGTATGAATACCGGATCAGGTCCTGCAAAAAGAAAAAAATCAGATGTTATGCAGGGCCTGCTCTGTTGCAGCTTTATCTTTGGCAAGCTGATCTTTTAAAGCATCGAGGCTGCTGAACTTTTGCTCCTGGCGTAATTGCTGCACAAAAGCAACTGTTATACTTTGCCCGTAAATATTGCGGTTAAAATTAAGGATGTGTACTTCCAGGGTAAGCCTGGTGCCATCTACAGTCGGGCGGACACCAATATTCATCATACCCGGAAGTGTTTCTTCGCCCACCTTTACCCAAACGGCATATACACCATGTGCAGGTATAAGTTTGTGCTGCTCCGGCAGTTTCAGGTTGGCTGTAGGGTAGCCAATAGTGCGGCCAAGTTTGTTGCCTTCTTCTACTTCGGAGGTAAGCGTATAGTACCTGCCTAAGTAGTTTGTGGCTGTGTTGAGGTCACCGGTTTCCAGTGCCTTCCGGATCTTGGTGGAGCTTACACCAATATCATCTACATCCTGGCGCGGAATTTCTTCCACTTCAAAACCATACTTGCCCGCATGTAATTTAAGATGCTCAAAGCTGCCTTCACGGTTTTTGCCAAAACGGTGGTCATACCCGATGATCAGCAATTTAGTCCGGATGGTTTTTACAAGTATATCCGTAATAAAGCTGCGGGAGCTCATCCGTGAAAACTCTTTAGTAAAAGGTATAATGAGCAAGTAATCTATGCCAAAACCGCTGAGTTGCTCTATGCGCTCCTCAATAGTAGAGAGCAGCATCAGGTCGTTGTCTTCCGGGAAAATAACCAGACGTGGGTGAGGCCAGAAAGTAATGACAACACTCTGGCCATTGGTTTGGCGGGCACGCTCAATCACATGCCCCAGTATTTTCTGATGGCCTACATGCACGCCATCGAAAGTGCCGCTGGTAACAACGGCATGGCTAAGTACGGGAAAGTCTTCTAATCTACGAATTACTTGCATCCGACTCTAACTGAGCTTTTCTTATAGCCTGGATATCTTCAATAGTTAAGGCATCTTCCAGTTTATACTCACCGATGCGGGTACGGACAAGTGAAGAAAGATGCGCACCGCAGCCCAGTTTCTGGCCAAAATCGTGGGCAAGGCTACGGATATAAGTACCTTTTGTGCAAACCACCTTAAATGATACTACAGCGCCCTCTATACCTGTAATTTCGAAAGCTTTGATGGTGATGGTGCGGGGTTTTATTTCGGCCGTTTTTCCGCCGCGGGCCAGGTCGTAAGCGCGTTGTCCATCTACCCAGACAGCCGAGTAGATTGGTGGTATTTGCTCTATTGTACCAACAAAAGTTTCAGCCGCTTTGTAAAGGTCATCAGGGGTAAGGTGGCTGATGTCGCGGGCTTCGCTTACTTCGGTTTCGAGGTCGTAAGAAGGAGTGGTCTGGCCTATGGTAATGGTGCCGGTATACTCTTTCTCCTGTGCCTGAATTTCATCGATGCGTTTGGTATACTTGCCGGTGCAAAGTATAAGCATGCCGGTAGCCAGCGGGTCTAAGGTGCCGGCGTGGCCGATCTTTTTTACCCGCAAGGTATTGCGTACTTTCTTTACCACATCAAAAGAGGTCCAATCGAGTGGTTTGTTTATAAGGAGTATTTCGCCGGCGGCAAAATCGTAAGCCATAATTATACTTTTAAATCAACACCCATTGCCAACAACGCCAGCAAAGCAACACCTAAAGCAATTCTATAATAGCCAAACATCTTAAAGCCATACTTCGTCAGGAAGTTAATGAAGAAGCGGATGGCGATCATGGCAACTATAAACGCAACGAAATTCCCGATCAGTAACAGTTTCAGGTCGTTTGCAGTGATCAGGCTAAAACTTGCCTGAATCTTCGGAAGGTCAAACTTGAGGATATCTGATAACTCTAACTGCAGCAGGTCTGTAATCAGTTTATAAGTAGCGGCAGCCAGCATGGTAGGCACAGCCAGAAAAAAGGAGAACTCCGCAGCAGCTTTACGGCTAACACCCAACGACAAACCACCTATGATAGAGGCAGCAGAGCGCGATACACCCGGAATCATGGCGATGCACTGGAAAAGACCGATCATGAAGGCATTTTTGTAAGTAACTTCTTCTCGCTCGGAATTCCGGAACCACTTGTCTACAAAAAGTAAAACCACGCCACCAGCTACCAGCATCATGGCAGTTACCAGTACGCTCTCCAACATAGCGTCAATAATATCCATGAGGGCAAAGCCGATAACCATGGCAGGTATGAAGGCTAAGAGCAACTTTTTGTAAAAGTCGAAGGTGGCTATAAAACGCTTCCAGTAAAGCACCACCACCGAAAGTATAGCGCCAAACTGTATACATACTGTAAAGATCTTGGTAATAGGTAGCTCGTTTATACCCATCAGGGCCGATGCTATAATCATGTGGCCTGTAGAGGATACAGGCAGGAACTCAGTTAATCCTTCAACTATGGCTAAAATAATAGCCTGCCATTCGTTCATCTATTCGTGTGTTTTATCCTTCACCATTATTGCAAAAAGCTCTACTATAAAGCCAGCCATTACCACAATTGGTCCCAGCGTGATGCCCATAAAGCCCAGCCCGTACTGCTCCTTGTCCAGGGTCATGATAAAGAAGCCAACAGCAAGTATAACAATACCTGCCAGCATAAAGATGTAGTTTTTCCTGCCGAAGGCAAGCTTGTTCTTATTTTCCATATTAGTATAGTTCGTCTAAAGACATTCGCAGGTATTTTCTTACTGCACGATAGGAGCTCAGGAAGCCAATGATACAACCGATCACAACCAGCGCCAGCATCAGCATGTACGTTTGCTCGTCGTTGCGCAGCAGCCTGAGTTCTTCAATTTCGTGGTAAGCGTACTGCATTAACAAGTATAAAAGCCCCGATGCAATAATGCCGCTCATAATACCCTGCCAGGTAGCCCGGTTCAGGAACGGACGCTGAATAAAAAAGGAGGTGGCGCCAACCAGCTGCATACTTCTTATCAGGAAGCGCTGCGAGTATAAGGCCAGTTTTACCGTATTATTTATCAGGATGATCACTACAAATACAAGTATAGCAGCGAAGCCGATCAGTACCAGGCTTATCTTCTGAATATTTTCGTTGATGGATTCTATCAGGCTGGCTACATACTGTACTTCGTACACACCATCTATACCTTCAAGCTCATTTTTAATAACCTTGAGTTCTGCAGAGCCTGAATGGTTAGCGGCAATTTTGAGGGCATAAGCATCGCGCAGTGGGTTGTCTCCCAGAAAAGCAGTAAAGTCTTCGCCGGTTTCTCCGATAAATGCTTTCGCACCTTCTTCTTTAGAGATATAGCGTACCTGGGCTGTGTCCTGTTTGTAGGCTACATACTCTTTGGCAGCCAGCGTTTTCTGAAGGCGCACCAGTTGTACTTCGGTCAGGTTTCGGTCAAGGTATACCTGCATTTCTATACTTTCCTTTACCAGGTCTGATAGCTTGCCGGCGTGTATAAGCAAAAGCCCGAACAAGCCAATAACAAACAGTGCCAGCGAAATGCTGAACACCACCATGGCATGCGGGTAATTACCGAGCTTCTTTTTCTTTACTGATTTGGAGTTTTGCTTTGTCATAGGTGCTGCTTCCTCACAAAAATAGAAATTAATTTTAATAAGTGGGTGCAGCGTGCCAAGGAAAGAAAAAAGCCTGCTCTGGCAGGAGCAGGCTTTGGTTTTAAAAGTTCAGGCGTGGGTCGGAGTCTAAAATAATAGGTTGCTGCTGCTGTTCGCGCCGTACATCCCGCCTTGATGGGTTTTCATGGCCAAACAATTCCCGCAGGTTGTCAAAGCGCTTGGTATGCAGCAAGCTGAAACTTTGCCTTGCAGTTATTCTGCTCGTAAGTCCTTGTGGTTGTGTGCTATACTCCAGCCTGGCACGTAGCTCACCGCCTTTGGTTATATAGTATTCCAACGACCAGTCTCCCTGGTAACCGGTGCTTCTGCCGGTTGTTGTATTAGAAACGCCATTGTTCAAACCTGTCTGGTTGGTTACACGCAGCCTTCCTTTAAAGAAGGTATAACTTAACCTTACCTGCAGGTTAGAAAGTGCATTCTGGTCAATTCCTTCCAGGCCAATATCTATCTGCAGATTACTATCAATGCTGTTCAGGAAGCCGCTTAGCTGGTTGGTGAGCAGATTACCCAAACTACCTGTTACTGCACCTGTACCTGCCCCGTTATCAAATGCAAACGTACCTGCCGGCGACAACCTGCGCAAAACCAGCAGACTGAATACCTGCCTGTTTAACTCCGTTTCATCATTATTAATAGAGTTAAGCACGTTCTCGATCTGGAAGCGCAGGTCTTGTGGAATCTCGTCAAAGTTAAGGCCAAGTTTAATTTCCGGTGTCAGCAATGGTCCATTCAGGTCGATTACTGCAGTAACCGGGTAGCGCCTTTGGAGTGCGGCAGTCAGGGCTTCGGTCGCATTAGGCACTATTCCTTCCAGCGAAGTAACCTGGGTATAACTTGCTTTCAGTTTCATCAGGCCATTCAGCGGGTCGCCGTTCCAGGAAATGGTACCACCAGGCATAAGCGTAAACTCCCGGCTTACCAGGCCTTCCAGCAGGTTCAGGTTATAAGCACCGTTTGCAATCTCGATGGCACCAAACATATTAAACTCGCCACGTGTATCAATGGTCATCTTCAGCTGGCCGCTCCCTGAGCCCCTGATCACGTCACCGGTTTGCCTGTCAATAATGATCTCGAAGTATGCATCATCGGTCACATCCAGGTTAAAATTCATGTTGATACCAGACAGATTGACTCTCTGTTCTTCTACTGCCACTGCCAGGCCGGTGCTGTCGGTTACATTGCGGTTAACAAACTTAATGAAATCCTTATGCGCTACATCTGTCTGGTTATCCAGCGGAATTACAAGGCGGGTATTAGGCTCGCTGCGGGCATCTACGTTTATCTTCAGGTTCTGAGTAGGGCCGAGTACAGAGGCTGTGCCGGTAGCAAAGGCAGTACCATAGTATAATTCGTTCTGGTCGCGGGTGGTGTTCAGTACCATAAAATTGCGGTAGCGGGCACTGATATCGAGCACCATGTTCTGGAAACCATCGTGCGCTATACCACCTGTAACTGTTGCTGTATTGCCGTACAGGTCGCGCAGGCGGGCATTCCGGAAACTGATACTGTTCGGGCCAAAGTAAATGCGGTCGGCAAAGCGGTAGGTCGTGTTCAGGTAATCAAAGGTAAACTGCCCGTCGCTTACCATCACCGATCCTTTCAAAACCGGCGAATCGAGCCTGCCTAGCACCCGGATCCGTCCTTCCATAGTGCCGGAAAGGTCAGACATAATGGGTTTTAGCAGCGGCTCTACAATCTTGATCTGCGACTCATCCATTACGGCCAGCAGGTCCAACTGATCTTCTTCGGATTTCGGATTGTAAAAGCCAGTTACAGAAAGAACCTTTTTGGCGTTGCGGTTTATACCTACATCCACCGCCATCTGTTGCTGCTGGTTGTTCCAGGCGGTAGTTCCGGCGATATCGCCTATCAGTATATCATCTAAGTGAAAAGAATCTACACGCATTACGCTGTTAAGCAGGGCATCTTTATAAATGTTCTGGGCTACAACCTCGGCGTTAAGTATACCGCTTATTTTTTCTGACATCAGGGAGTTCAGGTTGCGGAGGTCGAAATTACCTATGTTAAGCGTGAGCTTGCTCTGTGGCTCTTCAGAAACCGTTCCGCGCAAGGCAATGTTCTGGTTGAGGTTCGAAAGTATAAAGTTTACAAATTCTATCTTTTTGCCTGCCTCACTTATATACATGGTATTCTCGGGTGCAAAAGCCCAGGTCTGGTTGCGGAGCGTAATGTTAGAGCGATTAAATACAAAACGAAGCTTGTCTTCCAGGAAAGTCATGTCGCCGGCAACAGTGGCCCTGTTGTTCTGTTCTGGTTGCCTAGCGCTGGTTGAGAAATTAATGGTGCGCTCGCTCCAGATACCTTCAGCATAAAAGTCCTGAGTCTGGCCTGCAGTTGGCAGTTCCTGCTTCACCGAGGTAAACAGGGCACTTGCCAGCACGTCAGGGCTGTGCTGCAGTTTAGAGGAGTTCAGCTCAATGTTGTTCTGGAATAATTTAAAGTCCCCGTACAGGATGGTATCTATGCGGGCAAATGTATTAAGTATAACTGTATTGCCGTGCTGGAAAGTACCATCTACTTTAGAAAAGTCAGAAATTGCCAGTTCCGGTAAGAAAAGCTGCAATACCGGGTTCACATGTTTCAGGTATACATCATAGCTTAGGCTATACTCAGATGTTGGCTTTTTACGCTTGCGTCTGTAGTAGGCATTGGTGGCAGCGTCGTTACTTTCAAAATTGAGCTTATACTCTTGAACCAGGTCCTGCAGGTCTTTTATAAGTATCGAGTAATCAAAATTACCGCTGGCATTTAAAGCAAGTATATCTGAGCTGAGGGACAAGCTGCGTTGGCCGCCTGCTATTTCAGAATTTATTTCGAGGGTATCCAGCGCGAGCGGTTTGCCTTCATATAGTATGGTTGCATCCAGGAAGTTGGCTGTACCCACAAAATCATCCAGGCGCAGGCCACGGAAATCGAGTTGGGCGTCAGCGCTTATGGTGATGGCTTTGTCGGTTAGCTTTAGCGCTTTCAGATCTACCTTCTCCAGGTTAGCCAACATATTAAAAGCCTGCTCCTCTTTCGCAAAGTCTACGTCGCCGTCGGCTGTAAAAACAAGGTTCGGGTCGTTGATAGATACTTTACCGGAAAAGGTCTGGCCCTGAAGTATACCATCGGTTTTAATATTTCTATAGTTATAGTCAAGCAGGTATAGCTGCGCAATGTTGGCTACCATCTCTACGCGGGCATCTTTTAAGGTAAAGCCAGAACCAGAAACACGGCCATCCATCGAAATGGTTTTCACCAGGTTGGTATTATTGATCAGGCGGCCCAGGTTAAAGTTGTTGGTTTTAAGGTATCCTTTATAAGAGGAGGTGCGCTTATCGTCGTCTATCTTGAGGTTGATATCTGATTCCAGTTTGCCGAGTGCTGTAGAGAAACTGCCATTTGCAACAAAGTCATTGTAAAAGCCCAGGAACTTGCCCTGCAGGTTAACCGTGCCCAGGCGGGCTGCTATAGTATAAGCATCTTTCGGCAGGAACTGCTTAATGTCGTTGGCATTGATGGTGGAAGGCTTCAGGCGCAGGTTGGCGAATGTCTCCCGGAAGTTTGGCAGGCCATCGGCGCTAAGGTTGCCAACTATATGCGTGTTCTTTCCATACTTTACATCCAGGTTTTTGCCCTCAAAGCTGGTTACTTTACCTTTCAGTTCGGCGGAGTTTACAAAGATGTTCTCGTCATAATCTTTTAAGGCCGATGCGAAAGTGGCTATGTCCTGAGAGTAGACTGCTGAGTTCTGTACCCTGGCCGTCATGGTAACGCTGTCAACAAAATGCACGAAGTTACCGAAGCGGCTATAGTCGAAGCGCACATAGTTTTGCAGGTTGCTCTTATTGAGCTTCAGGTCCAGTTCGTTCCATTCCCAGAAGGTGGGGGCATAGGTCATGCGGGTGTCCAGGTTATGCAGCCTGGTTTTAGAACGGGTTTCGTATGCCTGCAAATCGGTTACCCGAACTTTTATAGTATCTTCTAAAGTTATCTCATCGAAGCGGCCCGAAATGTTGGCCAGTGCCAGGTGGCGGTAATCCATGCCATGCGGAGCGCGGGGTATGTTAAAGTCGTCGTAAGTGAAGTTTCCGTTTTTAAGTACCAGCTCGTCTATCTTAAACTCGAAAGGTTTTCCCTGGCGGGTAGTGTCCTTTACCATCAGCTCATTCAGCGCTCTGATAAAAGAAGAAAGGTTAAGCGAATCGGCACCGGCATACTTTACCAGGTTGGCGCGCGGCTCCTGCAGCTCCAGGGTGGCTATACTTAATTTGTCCGGGTGGAAAATAGAGAAAAGGCTGATATCGGCTTCGGCACGGCCCACATAAAACATTTCGTTTTGGCGGTTATCGCGCACCTGTACTCTTTCAAGTATAACATTACTGAAGAATTCGATATCTACGCGGCCAACCGTAACCTCGTGTTTGAGTGCTTTAGATAGCCAGGATGCTGCTTTCTGTGCCACTTTTGTTTGCACCCCAGGGTACCGGATAGCCACAAAAGCCACCCCGAACAGCAGCAAAAGAAACAGGATTAGGCCTAAAACTATTTTTAGAAGCGCTTTTCCTATAACTTTGAGGTAATTTATTGACTGTTCTTTTTCCAAAGGATGACTGAACCTACTATTTTAGCTATAGAATCTTCATGCGATGAAACCTCGGCTGCCGTAATACGTGGCGGCAAGGTGTTGTCTAATATTATTGCCACCCAGGCCGTACACGAAAAGTATGGCGGCGTGGTGCCAGAGCTTGCATCTCGCGCGCACCAGCAAAATATTATACCGGTGGTTTCGCAGGCTTTGCTTACGGCAAATGTAACAAAAAGTGAGTTAAATGCAGTAGCTTTTACCAAAGGCCCTGGTTTGCTGGGTGCTTTGCTGGTGGGTTGCTCGTTTGCCAAGTCGTTTGCGCTGGGGCTTAACATACCGCTTATTGAGGTAAACCACATGCAGGCACACATTCTGGCTCACTTTATCGAGGACCCAAAACCTTCCTTTCCGTTTCTGTGCCTGACTGTTAGTGGCGGCCATACTCAGATCGTGCTGGTAAAAGACCACCTGGATATGGAAATTATCGGCCAGACTACCGACGACGCAGTAGGGGAGGCCTTTGACAAGACGGCTAAAATGCTGGGCTTGCCTTACCCGGGCGGGCCTATGCTTGATAAAGCAGCAGCTACCGGTAACCCGGAGGCTTTTCAGTTTCCGGTTGGCAACATGCCCGGCTATAACTTCTCATTCAGTGGTATCAAAACATCGGTTCTATACTTCCTGAAAGAGAAGTCGAAAGATAACCCTGGCTTTGCCCAGGAAAACATGGCTGATATCTGTGCCAGCGTGCAGCAAACGCTAATTAAAACGCTTTTGAAAAAACTGGTGCAGGCATCTAAAGATCTGGGTATAAAAGAGATTGCCATTGCCGGTGGCGTATCGGCTAACAGCGGGCTTCGTAAAACCCTGCAGGACTATGCCGTTAAGTATAAATGGAATGTATACATACCTGCTTTCCAGTATTGCACCGATAATGCAGCCATGATAGCAATGGCTTCTCACTTCCAGTATCTCAAAAGTGATTTTGCGACCCAGTATGTGAGCCCTGAACCGAGAATGAAGTTTTAGATTCAACTAGCCAGCAGATGAAACATATCTTCAAGCCCGGTGATACCAAAGTATACAACAAACTGGTAACCACTGCTGACTTTGCGCGTTTCGATGATGGCCTGGTGCATGCTGTTTGTTCCACTTTTTCGCTGGCGCAGGCTGTCGAATGGGCCGGCAGATTGTTTGTGCTGGATATGAAAGAAGAAGATGAAGAAGGTATAGGTACTTTTCTGAATATCAATCATAAAAGCCCGGCATTTGAGGGTGATATAATTGAGATTACAGCAATACTTTCGTTGGTGCATGGTAATGATGTGGTTTGTCGGTTTGAAGCCAGAGTTAACGACAGATTGATAGCAGATGGCGAGACAGGCCAGAAAATTTTAAAGAAAGAAAAATTAGCCAGGGTTCTGGCTCCTAAGCAAGTATAAATGGCTACGAAAGATAAAGACCGGATACAGAAGCATGTGAACATTGTAAACCGCAGGGCTTCTTTCGAATATCAGTTCCTGGACAAGTATACAGCCGGTGTCATGCTGAAAGGCACCGAGATAAAATCTATACGCGAAGGCAAGGTGAATATGCAGGATGGTTACTGCGTTTTTCTGAACGGCGAGTTATGGGTGCATAACCTGCATATCTCTACCTACACAGAAGGTACGCACTATAACCATGAGCCCATGCGTGCACGCAAGTTGCTGCTCAACAAAAAGGAACTGCGCAAACTGGAGAAGGGCGCCGAAGAGCAGGGAGTAACTATAATCCCGATCCGTATTTTTGTAAACGACAGAGGTTTTGCCAAAATAGAAATTGCCCTGGCACGCGGTAAAAAGCTGTATGATAAACGCGAAGACATCAAAACAAAAGATGTAAAACGTGAAATGGAGCGCAGCGGGTATTAAGTGTTTGCGCGCAATTATGAATTATGAATTATGAATTAGAAATTAGAAATTGGGGCCAGTTTTACTGGCTCTTTTTCTGTTGAGGCAATTATGAGCCATTACTAAGTATTAATTACTAATTATTAATTTGATACAGAGTGGAATACGGAATTTGTATGCTTAGCCTGGTGCCAATGCGCGCCGATATATCTGATAAGGCCGAAATAGTGACCCAGATCCTTTTTGGCGAATGCCTGCAGGTGCTTAAAAGAGAGGGCAACTGGGTACAGGTGCAACTGGCTACCGATAAATATACCGGCTGGATAGATTTTAAGCAATATGTACCTGTTTCAGAAAGTTATTTCAAAGACTGGAGTAAAGCTGCCCACCCACGTGCATTGGACCTGATTCAGGTTGTTAGTTCGGCAGATGAGCGCATACCAGTAGGTATAGGGGGGTATTTACCGTTTTTTGATGGCATCAGCATACAGGTAGATGGCCAGAGTTATACATACAGCGGGCGTGCCACAAACCCGGCAATGCAGGCTACTGCAGCGCAGCTTATAAAAATCGCTTATACCTTCCTTAAGGCGCCTTATTTGTGGGGTGGTAAATCAATCTTCGGTATCGATTGCTCTGGCTTTACACAGCAGGTATACGGGCTTTGCGGTTACCAGCTGCCGCGCGATGCTGCCCAGCAGGTAGTACTGGGCGAAGAAGTGCATTTTGTTACACAAACCCAACCCGGCGACCTGGCTTTCTTTTCAAATGCCGAAGGCCGAATTATACACGTTGGCATAGTGCTGGAAGGGCAAAAAATCATGCATGCCCACGGCGAAGTGCGCATCGATACCCTGGACCATAACGGTATATATAATTCCGACCGCAAGCGTTATTCACACAACCTCCGCATTATTAAACGCCTTTTTTCTTAATCGCCCGTAATTCTCTGAACTTGCGCTATATAGACTTGGTTTATTTGCGTAGGAGCATAGCTTAATTCAGAGGGCGATTATGAAAGACAGGGTACTTATACTTAACCAGGACTTCAGTGCGATAGCCGTATGCTCCGTGCACAAGGCTTTCCTGCTGGTATACCTGCATAAGGCCGAAATGGTATCCAAAGCAAACGGCTCCGTATTGCGCTCCATTACCCATACTTTTCCTGTTCCTTCTGTAATCCGGTTGCAGCGCTATGTGCATGTGCCCTACCACGGTATTGCGCTTAGCCGGCATAACATCATGCGGCGCGATAACTATAGCTGCCAGTACTGCGGCACGGTTAAAAATCTTACACTCGATCACATGTTGCCCCGCTCCAGGGGAGGGGAGACCAACTGGCAAAACCTGGTTACAGCCTGCCTGCGTTGCAACTCCAGAAAAGGCGACCGGACACCCGAAGAAGCCGGGCTCAAGCTAATTCAAAAACCAGCCAAGCCATCGCTGCTTACTTTCCTGAAACTACACCTTAATTCACACAACGAAGACTGGCAGATTTACCTGGGAATGGGTAAATAATTGAAATATATGTATACTAATATATTTAGTGCAACTCATGCAAAGTATTGTTTTTCAGTATTAAGTATAATGTTTGTGCAAGTATAAGTTTAGGGTTGATAATTGTGTTGCCTGTTTCTTGAGCTATACTTGCTATGAAGTGTGATTAGGGTATAAACGGATATACTTTACTACAGTAATTGAGTGGCTTGTATGCTGATTCAGGAAGAATGCGTGATGATTTTATACTTACCAATTTCGGTTTTTTGATGTCTGTTGGAGAGGGGGCTTTTTAGGATTGCCTGGCTTATCCTGAGTTTGGTTGGAGAAACTGATCTGCTAAAGTATAGATTTGCCACTAGGGAATTTTAAAGGGGAGCTTTCAAATATTACTGTTTCCGTTATCATTCCGAGCGCTAGCCTAGGGATCTTATAGGCTGAAGTTGTCCTTAATTAAAGTATAAATTTATCCCTTGCCCCTCCGAGGAGGAAGGATTTTACCCTTTTCCAACCTTCCCCTAAGAACAGGGGAAGGAGTTTTTCTGCTGCTGCTTTTATAGTTGAAAGGATAGTTTCATAGTGGAAGTATAAACATCCCCCTTCAAAGGGGGACTTTCTGCCTTTGCTATCGTTCAAAGTATAGATTCATAGATACAGTCTACAAGCGGGCAGGTCGTGACCTGCCTCTACGGAAATATAGTGCTGATAAATATCGAAGCTTATACTTTCAAAGTATATAATAACAGTGGCTATGGGAAAGATGTCAGTTTTTCTGTGAGGCGCCTTGTGAGATTCTGGTGCCGTAAGGCATTGCGACGATAGGAGCAAAAGAAGGGAACACAGCGACGAATAGGAAAACGAGGCCGCCCGGCCTGAGGGAGCCAAAGTATAAAATGAAACGATAGGTAAGTAGAGTTCCCAGGATAACAGGTAACTATGAAAGTATAGCTTAGTCCAGGCAAGTATAAACCTCAACTATGAAACTAGAGCAGCTTTCTCACTACTACCCAAGCAGTCATTAACCTGTACTCATAAACCATATTTTACTTTCATCCTCACATTCCTGCCATTTACTAAAACCTTTATACCCTCTACATCAGGTAATTAACCACTCTCTTTTGTGTATGAACTAATGCAGGTTTAATTGGCTTATATTCAAAGTATTTATTACTTTTGCCCCTCATTCGAGTGAATGGCCCTGGTTTAACGTCAGGGAAATGTAAAACCAAACCAAACCGGCCAATTGCTCTAAGCCGGTGGCTTTTCCAGAGCAACAGAATAATATGAGTAATTCTCCAGAAAATTTCGATTGGGACAAGTTTGAGGCCCAAGGTTTCGGCGGCGGCTACAGCAAAGAAGAGAAAGCCGAAATGGAAAAAATGTATGACGACACCCTGACTACCGTACAGGAGCAGGAGGTTGTTAAAGGAATCGTTGTGGGTATCACTGATCGTGATGTGATCCTGAACATCGGTTTCAAATCTGACGGCCTGGTTCCGGTTTCAGAATTCAGAGATCTGCCTGAGCTGAAAATTGGTGACGAGGTTGAAGTATTTATTGAAGACCAGGAAGATCCGAACGGTCAGCTTATCTTGTCTCGCAAGAAAGCGAAAATCGTTTCTGCCTGGGCTAAAATCTACGATGCACTTGAGAACGACCAGATTCTTGAAGGCGTTGTTAAGAGAAGAACCAAAGGTGGTCTTATCATGGACCTTTACGGTGTTGAAGCGTTCTTACCAGGTTCTCAGATCGATGTTAAGCCTATTCGCGACTTCGATGTGTTTGTAGGTAAGAAAATGGAAGTGAAAGTTGTGAAAATCAACGCCGCTTTCGACAACGTGGTTGTATCTCACAAAGTACTTATCGAGAAAGACCTGGAGCAGCAGCGTTCTGCTATCCTGAACAACCTAGAGCGTGGTCAGGTACTGGAAGGCGTTATCAAGAACATGACAAACTTCGGTGTGTTCATCGACCTTGGTGGCGTAGACGGTCTGCTTCACATCACAGATATTTCATGGGGACGTATCAACCATCCGGAAGAAGTATTGCAGCTTGACCAGAAGGTTAACGTTGTAGTTCTTGACTTCGATGATGACAAGAAGCGTATTTCCCTGGGCATGAAGCAACTTACTCCTCACCCTTGGGATGCTCTTCCAGCTGAGATCGAAGTTGGTTCACGTGTTAAAGGTAAGATCGTTAACGTAGCTGATTACGGCGCGTTCCTGGAGCTTATGCCAGGTGTTGAAGGTCTGATCCACGTTTCTGAAATGAGCTGGTCACAGCACCTGCGTAACCCACAAGACTTCATTAAGCAAGGCGACGAGGTTGAAGCAGTTGTTCTGACACTTGACAGAAACGAGCGCAAAATGTCTCTTGGCATTAAGCAGCTTACTGAAGATCCTTGGACGAAAGAAGATGTGTTAACGAAATACGGTGTGGGCACTAAGCACACAGGTATCGTTCGTAACCTTACTAACTTTGGTTTGTTCTTAGAGCTAGAAGAAGGTGTAGACGGCCTTGTGCACGTTTCTGACCTGACCTGGACTAAGAAGATCAAGCACCCATCTGAGTTCGTAAAAGTTGGTGATAACCTGGATGTAATCGTTCTGGAACTTGATGTTCCTAACAGAAGACTTGCATTAGGCCACAAGCAACTTGAAGAGAACCCTTGGGATACTTTTGAGTCTGTATTCAATGTAGGTTCTGTACACAAAGCTACTGTTCTTGAGAAATCAGACAGAGGTGCAGTTCTTGAGTTGCCTTACGGTATCGAAGGTTTCGCTTTCCCTAAGAGCTTAGCAAAAGAAGACGGTTCGCAGGTAGAAGTTGGCGACAGCTTAGACTTCCGTGTAACTGAATTCTCTAAAGAAGATCGTAAGATCATTCTTTCGCACACTGCTACTTTCTCTGAAGCTGACAACGCACGTGTAGCAAAAGCTACTAAGAAAGCGGCTCCGGCTGGCGAGAAGAAAGAAGCAAAAGCTCCTAAAGTTCAGAAAGAGGCTGATCGTTCTACATTAGGCGATCTTGATGCTCTGTCTGCTCTGAAAGAGAAAATGATGGGTAGCGAGAAAGAAGCTGGCGTTAAGAAGTTAGAAGCTGCTGCTAAAAAAGCAAAAGGTTCTGACGAGGAAGCTTCTGAAGAAGAAAGCAACGCTTAATTTTAAGCTTGTTCCATAGCAAAAGGCCCCGAGCAATCGGGGCCTTTTTGTTTTTATACTTGTTTGAGCTTGGGTATAAAGTAGTATATTAGTTGATAGGTAAACCACTTTCAGATATAGTGAGGATTGGTAAGTGTATAAAAGTTTAAGTATAAATGGATTTAAAGGAATTGGCTAACAAAGAACTTGAGTTGTATTCTAAAGTAACCTCTTTAGAAGGTACAATAGAGTTCAAAGAAGGCTTTGTTTTAAAATCGAATATACCTCAAACATATAGGTTAATTCACCAGCAATAAGCCAAGCTTGCTAAATCAAATATAGAGGCATTAAAACGAGGTCTTTTTATCCAATGGTATGCCCTTGCAGAACCAGTTTGGCTAACTGGAATCTTAACTTTAGATGAGCAAGCGCAACATGAAATAATTTCGATTCTATGTGATAAGATTCTAAAAAAAGAGATTGATTCTGAACTCAATTGGATGCTGAACTACTATCTGGATTGGGATTGGGTTTTTCAGAAATATAAGGGATACACTGGTTTAGATAAAGCAATACAGGAAAGAGTAGATAATCTACCTTTACTGATTGATCCCAGTACTATGAAAGAACGAGGCCAAATGGGAATATATTGGAGTTCATTAAGCCTATGAAATCATCATAAGGCACGACACTATACAGGTACAATCTAGTTCGCCTTATTCAAAGCCAGTAAAAACCTTTATTTAAACTCTATCCAACTATGGCAACATACATTGCACTACTGCGCGGAATCAATGTCAGCGGCCAGAAGCAGATCAAAATGGCCGATCTGAAAGTGTGCCTCGAGGAAGCCGGACTGCAGAAAGTAAGAACCTATATACAGAGCGGTAACGTGGTTTTTGAACACGAAAGCTTTGAAATGCAGGTGCTAACTAATATAATAGAGCAAACCATACTAGAGCGTTTCGGTTTTGAAGTACACGTTATACTTACCAGCCCCTCTGAACTGGAAACTATCTTAACAGGTAATCCTTTTCTGAACGGGAGCCAAGAAGATACGAATCTTTTATACTTTACTTTTCTTTCTGAAGAACCAGCTCAGGCAAACATAGAGGCCTTGAGCAAGTATGATTACAGCCCTGAGGCCTATAGTATAAATGGCAAGCTCCTGTATTTTTTTGCGGCCAATGGTTATGGAAAAGCGAAGATGAACAACAACTTCATCGAAAGTAAACTAAAGCTGAAAGCAACCACCCGCAACTGGAATACTATAAACAAGCTAGTAGAGATTGCGCAGCAGTAGATCAATAATTTTTGCAGATAATCTTTTGCTCATGTATAAGAATAAACTATCTGAAACACTTGTAGATAGCCTGTTTAAGCCTCTTTTTACCGCAGCGGCAAACCTTACTTTTGTTAATTCTTTTTAAAAAACATGTCCTTATAGTTTGACAAACATACTTCTGTTTGTATATTTGCACTCCTAATCATGGTAACGTGGCCGAGTGGCTAGGCTCAGCTCTGCAAAAGCTGCTACAGCGGTTCGAATCCGCTCGTTACCTCTTATTAAGTATAAAAGCCCCATCAACCTATAAAGTTGGTGGGGCTTTTTCGTTTCCTGCTTTTTCCTTCTCCATGCCTGCATTGTGCGAGGCCATAAAGTTGCTGCTGAGTCTGAATAAGTTACAAAAGCAGGTAATTAATTATAGTTGCGCTCTAATCTTTTCGTGCAATTTTCCGTATGCCAACCTGATTGATAAACTGCTGCACATATGCAGAGATCTGGTTAATAAAACTATTAAGGATATTGAAGCACAGCGGCAAATACAAGGCAATTGGCTGAAGCAAGTATAAAAATCCACACAATTTATACTTTGGCAACGGCACTGTGCTGACTCAGTAATATCAAATCAATTTCAAAAGAGCACAAACGAATAGCATACGCTTTACGCACAGATGAAAATCATAGAAATGCGCATTATGCGCGGACCAAACTACTGGTCGGTTACCCATCCGAAGATTATCGTACTTAAGCTGGCTCTGGAAGAGCTGAAAAATAAACTCACCAGCGATTTCCCTCAGTTTTATCAGCGCCTAGAAAAGCTTTTTCCGGGCCTGCAGGCGCACCGTGCTTCAGAAGGCATAGAAGGCGGCTTTATGAAGCAGGTACAGGACGGTACAACATTTGCCCACGTGGTAGAACACATTGCCCTGGAGCTACAAACAATGGCCGGTATGGATTGTGGTTTTGGCCGCTGCTATCCGGCACGTGAGCCGGGCGCCATGTATGTTATCTTTTCTTACCAGGAAGAACGTGCGGGAGAGTATGCAGCACATGCCGCCATACGCATTACAGAAGCACTGGCAAAAGGCGAGAAGTATAAACTCAATGATGATATAGATAGGCTGCACCAGATCCGGGAAGACGAGTATTTCGGGCCAAGTACCTATTCTATAGTTTCGGAAGCAGTGAGCCGCGGTATACCATATATTCGCCTTAACCGCCATTCGCTTATACAACTGGGTTACGGAGTGCATCAGAAACGCATACAAGCCACCATGACCTGCAGTACGGCCTGCTTTGCCGTAGAAATTGCCGGCGATAAAAACGCAACAAAAGACCTGCTGGAAGAAGCCGGTATACCTGTACCTAAAGGCACCACCGTTTATACCCAGGACGAGCTGAAGCGCGCTGCTGAATGGCTGGGTTACCCACTTGTTACAAAGCCGCTGGATGGCAACCACGGCAAAGGAGCAAGTATAAATATCTCCAACTGGAAAGATGCTCAGAAAGGCTTTGTAGAGGCTAAGAAGTTCTCATCTGCAGTAATGGTAGAGCAGTTTATAGAAGGCTTCGATTTCAGACTGCTTGTGATAAACGGCAAGTTTGTGGCGGCCGCCAAGCGCACGCCTGCCATGGTTACCGGCGATGGCGTATCAAGTATAAAACAACTGATTGACCGCGAAAATAAAGACCCACGCCGGGGTGTTGGCCACGAAAAGGTGCTTACCCGCATAACAATTGATAAACAAACGCAAAATATTTTAAAGTCTCAAGGGCTTACTAGTCAGTCAGTTTTGGCTGCCGGCGAGGTATTGTTCCTGAAAAGTACAGCTAACATAAGTACTGGGGGCACTGCTACCGACGTTACAGACCTGGTGGACCCTTACAACATACTTATGGCTGAGCGCATTGCCGGGCTGGTTGGGCTTGATATATGCGGCATCGATGTGATGACGACAGACATTGCCATTCCGCTGAACGAAACCCGCGGTGCGGTACTGGAAGTGAATGCTGCGCCTGGTTTCAGGATGCATATTTCTCCTACCTATGGCTTGCCACGTAACGTAGCCGAGCCGGTAGTAGACATGCTTTTCCCGCATAATAAGCCTTCGCGCATTCCTATTATTGCGGTAACCGGTACCAATGGTAAAACCACAACCACGCGCCTTATAGCGCACATGGTAAAGAACAAAGGCTACCAGGTAGGTTATACCACTACCGATGGCATTTACATACAGGATAAGTTACTGGAGAAAGGGGATACCACAGGTGCCATGAGTGCTGAGTTCGTGCTCCGCGACCCAACGGTAAACTTTGCCGTGCTGGAGTGCGCCCGCGGCGGCTTGCTGCGTTCTGGCTTAGGTTTCCAGCAGTGCGACATTGGTATTGTTACGAACGTATCTGCTGACCACTTGGGGCTCCGCGATATCCATACATTGGAAGAGCTGGCACAGGTAAAAGCGGTGATACCAAAGAGTGTGAGCAAAGACGGCTATGCTGTGCTGAATGCCGACGATGACCTGGTGTATGCTATGGCAGAAGGCCTGCAATGCAAAGTAGCATTCTTTAGTATGGATGAGAATAACCCGCGTATTCTGAAGCATATTGCAAAAGGTGGGCTGGCCGCAGTATTTGAAAACGGATACATCTCTATTTTCAAGAACAGTTATAAGATCCGTATTGACCGTGTGGCCGATGTGCCGCTTACTTTTGGTGGCCGCGCCAAATTTAACATAGAGAACATACTTGCTGCTACGCTGGCGGGGTATATCTCACACTTCGAGATCGAGGATATCAAGTCGTCGTTGCGCACGTTTGTGCCATCGCCGGCTAAAACACCAGGTCGTATGAACCTGTTCAAATTCCCTGAGTTTGAAGTTCTGATAGACTATGCTCATAATGTGGGCGGTTTAAAAGCGATTGGTGCTTTCATGCAGGATCTCGAAGTATCTAAAAAAGTAGGTATAGTAGCAGGTGTAGGCGATAGAAGAACCGAGGATTTTTATGAACTGGGCCAGGTTGCCGGGGAAATATTCGATGAGATAATCGTGCGCCTGGATACGGATCTGCGCGGTAAAACGGCCGAAGAGATAACGCTGCCACTGATGCACGGCATTGAGGATGTAGCGCCACATAAACACGTGAAACTGATTCCGGAAGAAATGCGTGCCATAGCGCATGCACTTGAGAACGCCGAGCAGGATTCCTTTATAGCCATCTTTACCGAAGACATTGCAGAAGCCGTGAAGATGGTAGAAAACTTCAAACTGTTGCAGGACAGAAAAGTACTTGTTGATTAAATTTCGGCATAAACGCCGGAGCTATTTTACATGTGAACGATGGACTAAAGCCCCTACCTTGTGGTAAGGGCTTTTTTTATTGTTCTGCCTGCCGGTACTGGAAAGTCACTTTTATAAAGTATACCTGTATGCGTAAGGCAAATTATGTTGCTGTTTTACAGGATAATTTACCCACCCCTAGCCCCTCCGAGGAGGGGAATGCCTTGCGCTAATAAAATTCCCCTCCTTGGAGGGGCTAGGGGTGGGTTTACTTCAATAGATAATCTGCGGTAAGTATAATCGCGTTACTTGAGTCAAGGAGGTAGATCAACTTCATTATTCTTACTACTAAGTCAACAGACTTGGAACAAACAGGTACAAAACAAAAAAGCCCATGCTGCTGCACGGGCTTTATACTTAGGGTATTTTATACTTTCTATTTCAGTACAAAAGTGGTTCTTCCTATCAGGTAGCCTTCTGCATAAAGTTCTATAGTATGCTGGCCTTTTTTGTAATCGGCGTCTTTATCGTACACCATGCTCAGTTGCTGCTGCGTGTTGTCAAAAACAAAATCGCGTTTGGTAGTATAGTACATGTTTTCACCATCAATCTCGAAAGAACCTGAACCAGTGGAAAGGTTATAAAGTGCAGCGCCATCCGGCTCTATTAAGCGCATATAAATCGTTTTAGGCTCTTTCTGTGCTACTTCGTTCTTAGCCAGTTTAAATGCTACTCTTATTTTATCTACACGCTTGGCTCTGAACTCGTTATCATTGTCTTCTTTTTCTTTGCCGCGGCCGTTAATAACATTCACTACCAGGTTCTGAGCTTCCAGCCTAGATGCTACTTTTACTTTTGCAGACAGGTCCTGGTTAGTGGTTTTCATGGTAGTAAGGCTATCGCTAAGCTTGTTCTGTGTTGTTTTCAACGATGTATTTTCGGTGAAAAGCACTTCGTTGTCCTCCTTAAGCTTGACAATTTCCTTGTCTTTCTGCTTTAACTGCTGCTCAAATGCATTTGCTCTGTCCTGGAAGCGGCGCTGGTCGGCAAGGCTGAAGCTTTTTGTTCTGAAGCCACGCAGCTCGCCAAGGTCGGCGGTAATGGCTGCAATTTTAGCCTCCAGCGAATCGTTTTCGAGGCCCATTGCCTGCAATTCCTGGCTCTGGCGCTCGAAATCTGCTTTCAGGGCTTCGTATACTTTAATCTGATTTTCTAACTCATTGTTCTTTACGCGTATAACCTCTGCCTGCTCCTCTGTTTTTTCTTTCTTCTGGTAATTCATGTAAAGCAGAATACCGTTTATACTGATGAGTATGACCAGGAGGCCGCCTATCAAAAGTTTGCGGTTGCCTCTTTGTTCAGAAGTGTTAGGTGACATAGTTTATAGTTTTGTTGTATACGCTGGTTTGAAATATCCCTGAAATTAGAAATATGGCAAAAGTGTTAGAATCAAATATAAGACTTTTGCATTAAAATTGTAATCTATGAAACAAGAATTTGATGCTGCTTACTGGCAGAACCGCTACCAACTCGGGCAAACCGGATGGGATGCCGGCACCGTAACGCCTCCACTTAAAGCTTATTTCGACCAGATGCCAAACCACCATCAGCGCATACTTATACCCGGTTGTGGCAATGCTTACGAAGCAGAGTACCTGCACCTGATCGGGTTTAAAAATGTATACCTGGCAGATATTGCCGAAGCGCCCTTAGAGAACTTTGCTGCCCGCGTACCCGACTTTCCCAAAGAACATCTATTGCACCAGGATTTTTTTGAACTAGAAGGCCCTTTTGACCTTATAGTTGAACAAACTTTCTTCTGTGCCCTGGCTCCAAGTCTGCGTGCCCGTTATGCCGAGCAGTGCGCAAAGCTTCTGGCGCCTAAAGGTAAACTTGTCGGCCTTTTATTCGATACCATATTCGAGCAGCCCGGGCCGCCATTTGGTGGTAACAGGCACGAATACCGCATCTACTTTGAGCCATACTTCAACTTTCTGCACTTCGATACCGCTTACAATTCGCTGCAGCCAAGGCAGGGAAAGGAGTTGTTTATACTACTGCAAAAGAAAGAAGTTTAAATCAGGAGCCGAAAAGTATTATCAAAACGAATTTGCCTGCTTGCTAAGTATAAACCATACTTGCAACGTAATTCGGAACTCGTAATTCCTCTTGTTATCTTTGCACTGCTTTTACAAAGTATAAATAAGTATAAACTACCATGTTCGAGATACCAAAACTAAAGTATACAGACTCCGGAAACTTCTTTTTGCTGGCCGGCCCATGCGCTATAGAAGGCGAAGAAATGGCCATGCAGATTGCTGAGCGCCTGAAAGATATTACAGACAGATTGCAGATTCCGCTTATTTTTAAAGGTTCTTACCGCAAGGCAAACCGCTCGCGCCTGGATTCTTTTACAGGTATAGGCGACGAAAAAGCGTTGCGTATACTTCAGAAAGTAAGCCAGGCTTTTGATGTGCCAACGGTTACGGATATACATGAATCGGATGAGGCTGCTATGGCCGCCGAGTATGTGGACGTGTTGCAGATTCCGGCTTTCCTGTGCCGCCAGACAGACCTGTTGGTAGCTGCTGCTAAAACAGGCAAGGTGGTTAACATTAAAAAAGGCCAGTTCCTTTCCGGCGATGCCATGCGTTTTGCTGTAGATAAAGTTCGCGAATCCGGCAACGATAAGGTTATACTTACCGACCGTGGCAACAGTTTTGGCTATTCTGACCTGGTAGTGGATTACCGTAACATACCTGAGATGCAGGCCACCGGCGTGCCTGTGGTAATGGATATAACGCACTCGCTGCAGCAGCCAAACCAAAGCTCTGGTGTTACAGGGGGCAAACCAGCCCTGATCGAAACTATTGCCAAAGCTGCAATTGCAGTAGGAGCAGATGGTTTGTTCATCGAAACACACCCACAGCCAAGTATAGCTAAATCAGACGGGGCAAATATGTTACCGTTAGATCAGTTGGAAGGCTTAATGCAGAAACTTATCCGTATCCGACAGGCAATTAGATAGATATTAGTTTTAGTACTTAGATGTTAGATTATAGGAATGGATACTAACTTCTGATCTCTAAGTACTAACTTCTAAAATGCTAGAGTAAAATGCTCTTTGGGTTGGGTTTTACGGAAGAAAACCAGGCCGATGAAAAATAAATCTAAAGTTTGAAGCACCTCCGGGTGCTTTTTTATTTCCTGCCATGCGCGCTTCATTTCCGCAGACCAATAGATATCATCGAGCACAAATAAAGTGTTTTCATGGGCTTTGGCCAGGCACTGCTCAAAATAGCGCATGGTGGGCTCGTAGCGGTGGTTGCCATCAAAGAATACAAAGTCCAGTTGCTCCAGATGCTGCAGCTGTTTTTGCAGAGTTTCATCCAGGTTTCCTTCAATCAGCTGCACATTTTTTAAACCCAGGCTTTTAAGGTTTACACGGGCAGCCTGCGCTATGGCAGGGCAACCCTCAAAAGTATAAACCTGGCCTTTATTTCTTGCTTCGGCCAGGTAAGCGGTTGTTATGCCCAGCGAGGTGCCCAACTCGAGTATAGTTTTCGGCTGAAAATGATTAACCAGCCGGAAAAGCAACTTGCCATACTTTGGCGGCTTAGCCGAGGTATGCGCAATCGATTTTATACTTCGCGTACGCTTGTTTATACTTTTAGAGCCAGCCCCAAAATCGGTAACCTGCAGTTTCCGGTTATCCTGTTTCAGTTTTTTACGGAGCGCCTCTACCCGGTTATAAGCCTGGTAATTGCCGTTATGTTGAATTACGTTGTGGTAAAGCTCAAACAGGAAAGGGGAGTGCACGCCATGCAGTTTAAAAGATCTTAGCCTGTAAAGCACATAATCGGCTGCAATTCGGAAGGGTAGCACTTGCTGTATAGTAGATGTTAGAATTAAGACAATAGATTTCTTCCTGAAGATGATCTCAGGTATAAGACAATACGGGCAGGCGAATTAATGATTTTGTAAAATATCTGCTACCATGCGTAACCAGATCAGCCTTAAATTAAAGTATAAATCAAGCAATTAATTCAGTTTATAAGGCACTATCAGTACAAACTCAGGTATAGTTACCTTAAACTGTTTGCCATCTACCATACGCTCCATTAGGTATGTGCCGCGCATTTTACCCATGCCGGTTTTCAGGTTGCAGCCCGATACGTATTCATGCGATTCGCCCGGCTCCAGAACCGGTTGCTGGCCAACTACGCCTTCGCCTTCAACTTCGCGCACCACGCCGGTAGCATCGTGTATGTACCAGTGGCGGCGCAATAATTTTACGGTAAACTCACTGTTATTTTCTATACTTATCTTGTAAGCAAATACAAAGTGTTGCTGTACCGGACTGGAATAGTCTGGAAGGTAATTAGTAGTAACCGTTACTTTTACACCTTCTGTTGTTTTTGTATCCATGTTACAGAGTTTTTTGTATAATTAGAAACCGTTTCAGGAAGTTTCTGTTTCACTAACCAAGCAGGTATCCTGATTCCTTAACACAAATCCCCACACAAACTCATGAACGTAAAGATAGAAGAAAGCTGGCAAAATGTGCTACAAGATGAATTCGAAAAACCGTATTTCAAGAATCTTGTGTCTTTTGTTAAAGACGAATACAGTTCTCAAAAAGTTTACCCGCCGGGCAACCAGATTTTTAATGCTTTCGAGATGTGCCCCTTTGAGGATGTAAAAGTAGTTATTTTAGGCCAGGACCCTTACCACGGCCCTAATCAGGCAAATGGTTTGGCTTTTTCAGTGAAAGATGAAGTTCGTGTGCCGCCATCGCTGTTGAATATTTTTAAGGAGATAAAAAGCGACCTTGGCAAGGATATGCCCACAACCGGAAACCTGGAGCGCTGGGCCAAACAAGGCGTTTTACTCCTGAACGCTACACTTACGGTTAGGGCAGCCAACGCCGGTTCGCACCAGAAAAAGGGCTGGGAGGAGTTTACAGATGCCGTGGTAAAAAAAGTGAATGACCTGAAAGAAGGGGTAGTGTTTATGCTTTGGGGTGCCTACGCACAAAAGAAAGGCGCTTTTATAGACAGGAAAAAACACCTGGTATTGGAGGCAGCGCATCCGTCGCCTTTTGCCGCCGACCGTGGCTTTTTTGGCACCCGCCATTTCAGTAAGGCAAACGCTTATTTAGTAGCACATGGCAAAGAGCCTATAGAGTGGTAAGTATACTTTACTTAAACGAAAACAGCCTGTGTAGATTTAATGCTGCACAGGCTGTTTTTTTTTTAATTTATACTTGCTTACCACCTGGCAGTGGCAAAATTCGCAGGCTCGAATATACTTTTGTCGGTAGTTTTCGGGAATGAAATGTTAAAGTATTCTTCTTTCAGCGTTAGTTTTCCTTCTGTCTTAAAAAGAATCTCAGTGGCTACCCAGTAGTTTTGCATCTGCTTGTAGTTATTTATTTCCACATCGCGGGGCACACCTTTATTGTTGGTAAGCACGCGCACCACATATAGCCGCTCTTTATCTACCCAAAACTGGCTGGCGCTGGTATTTTCAGGGTCAGTAGTACCAATTACATAAGCATCTCTGCCTTGCCATTTGGCTTCGGTAACTTTGCTCAGGTCGAAGTTCAGTTCTTTTAACTTGGCTACAGTTGTTTCGGGGGAGTAGAAGTATATATCGAAGCTAAGCAGCACCAGCGGGTGAATGGTATGTTGCTTTCCCTGAAGCTGGTTATTCTTAAAGTTGTATACCGAATCAGCTTTAAAAACAACGCCATTGCCGCTCTCGAAGCCATTAAACCGGATGTGCAGGTTACCCGGTTGGCTGTAAATTTCCTGCCATACTTCCTCTTTGGTTACCACATCGTCTTTGTAAAAAATGGCCTTCTGCTCGAACGCAAAGTTCGGGTACCACTTGTTTTGCCAGCGCTTATACATGGCCTGCACTACTTCTGTTCCGTCTTTAGGCTTGGTTGCCTGCAGCGTTTTACTGCCAGTACAGGAGAGGGCTAAAATAGTAAGCGAAGCGAATAATGCGGTGTAAATACCGCTGCGGGTGAAGATGCTTTTGATCATAGTTTTAGGTTTATAGTTGCAGCCGAAAGTTAAATATATTAATTCAGCAAAACCTATACTTTCTGAAATTGACAGGTATGTATATACTTAACTATGTAGTTGAGGTATGGCCGTAGCCTATCTTTTGCACTTTGTAATGTGCTTAGCTTTTAATATTCTTTAAGATGCCACTCCGTCATCTTCCAGTCTTCGTCGTCGTCCATTCTGTAGTCGAATTGCCTTGGAGTATTACCTCCTTTAATTATTTGCTGGATGTCATTATTAGCTATTTCAGGATCAAATACTCTCCATATTAGCTCACGGGTTTCGTTCCAGGTAATTCTGGCGAGAAACAGGGCGTTGGGTTTTTCTTTGTTTGGCCCTTTTATTAACGCATCAAGTTTATCCCCAAATTCATCTACTATTTCTTGTTCCTGTGGAGAAGGCATTCCATTTTCTGCTAAATCCTCTAATTCTAACATTATAGAAAGATGCCATGAAAAAACTTGCTTTGGTTCAAAATCACGTAAGGCGGAGTTAATAACCGCAACACCCGGCAAGTCTTCTTGTTCAAATTCAAGTATGGAATATTCTTCTTCTGGAATGATCACTTTGAACTTTTTCATAATAATGTATTGCAGATAACGTATTGGTATAGCATATGGCAAGGCGTAGCCGAAGCATGACTGCTATACTTGGTTGGGGCTAGTTCTTTATTCTCAAATACTTTTTTATGTCCGAGTACTTGTACTTCAATTCAATTACTGGTGTCAAATTCTTGATAGCGTTCGGCAAATAGCAAGTCTCAACAATCTCTAAATAGTTCTGGTGTAGAGCAAACCTTGTAAGTTCAGACGATCTTTCGCAGTCATTGTAGTGTTCAAGTGCCCAGTCATATGTTGCTGAGTCAAGCCCTGACTCCTTGTCAACAAGCATTTCTTTAAGCTCTTTTCTCTGTTGCTCATATTGAGCCTTCTTTTGTTTCAACACTAGCTCCTTAAAGTTTCCTTTGGTATCAACCACATCACCTAAATCCAAAGCCTTACCTGTCAACGTGGAGTAGTTGAAGTATTCTGTCCAGCTGGTGCAATAGGCTCCGCAACCTTCGGCACTTATATTAAGAGAGAGTATTCCTCGCTTGTTGTAGGTAACCTGAAAGTCAAGGTACACTATTCCTTCAGCTGCCCAATCAGCGATCGTTGAATCCATGGAAGCTTCGGGATATTCGTTGTGGGTGAGCTTGTTTTTTATATCATGGTTTATCAACAAGTCTATTCTTGAGTCACCTGTCCGCACAACTGGGTAATTGTTCCTTTCAGATTGTAAGTCTACAAAGCGTGGAGACAATGACACCTTTAGTGTGTCTATCTGTACACCTTGCCCGAAGGAGCTCAAAGCAACAAATAGTAGAAGTATAGTTATTATCTTGTTCATTTGAATTTGTCCCAACTAGCAGCTAGCAGGAGTACCAACTCCTACTAGCTGCACTATGTGTGGAGTAAATGATTTAGATACAGTGATTCTCTTTAAATATACTAAATAAATTATATTGTAATTAATACTGTATTTGAAAGTGAAGTGAAGCCTTAAAACAAGAAAGCCAGGCGGTTGGGCCTGGCTTTCTTGTTTTATAGTCGTATTAGTCAATCATTTTAAACAATCGGCTCCATCGTATCTTATCCAGGAAACCTCCGTTAGGGTCAGCCGACATCCAGATCATAACTGCTTTTCCTACGATGTGATCTTCCGGTACAAAACCCCAGAAACGGGAGTCGAGGGAGTTATGGCGGTTATCGCCCATCATAAAGTAATAGTCCTGCTTAAAGGTATACTTGTTTACCTGTTTGCCATCTATAAACAGCTGGCCGTTACGTACTTCGGCGTTCTTGTTATGCTCGTAGCCAAGTATAACTTTCTCGTAAAGCGGCAAGGTTTCAGGAGTAATAGCTACAGTAGCACCTTCTTTAGGTATGTAGAGCGGCCCGAAGTTATCGGCGTTCCAGTTATACTTACTTGGCACATGCGGGAAAACCTGGGGGTCGCCTTTACCAGCTGCATACTTTATCTGTACTATATCCTTTATAAAGTCTATGCCGGAAAGCTCTTTAATCTTGTCAGGCGTAGCGTGTATCACGTAACCGCCATCTGCAGCTTGTATGTCTGTAATGTCGCGGTCGAAGAAGAACTTCTGGTTCAGCATATTATCTGTTGCCACAAAGTAGTCCGACTGCATTTTCTCCGGGTTTTGTACTGCTTTCCCGTTTATATAAACCTGCATATCGCGCACCTCAATAGAATCGCCAGCAATACCGATGCAACGTTTAATATAATTGGTGCGCAGGTCGGCTGGGTGTTGCTCTTCCGGCGGGTAATTAAACACAACCACATCGTTGCGCTTCACTTCCGAAAAGCCCGGCAAACGGTGCGACTTCAGCTGAATGGCTTTAGAATAGGAGGGGATGTTGGTGCCCCAGATTGTCTGGTGCGTAAGCGGTACCTGCAAAGGCGTAATTGGCGTACGCGGCCCGTAATGCAGTTTGCTAACAAAAAGAAAATCGCCTACCAGTAAAGATTTCTCCATGGATGGCGTGGGTATGGTATAGGCTTCAAACGTGGCCCAGCGTATTAAACTGGCTGCTACAACGGCAAACAGAATGGCATCGCCCCATTCCCTGATAAACCCTTTTTTCTTTTTTGGCTCTTTGGCTACTGGCTTGTTTTCCCAGAACTTTACTTTCATGCAGTTTTGCTATGGTTACAGGTTTAGCATGTCTTTCATACCGAATACGCCTTTGCGGTCTTTCAACCACTCCGCTGCCATTACGGCACCTTCGGCAAAGCCGGCACGGCTATGGGCAATATGGCCCAACTCTAATTGGTCTACTTCAGAGCTGTAAGTAACAATGTGGGTTCCTACCACATCAGGCTCACGCTCCGAAATGATGTTCAATTTAGTTTTTTCTTCCGGATTATCAGCAACCCAGCCATTTAAGTTGGAATAATGCGGCAAAATACCTTCGGCTGTAGTTATGCCTGTGCCGCTTGGCTTATCCACTTTCTGCAGATGGTGTATCTCCCTGATCTCAACGGAATACGCTTTATATGCCTGCATTTTGCTGGCAATGTACTCGTTAAAATGGAAGAAAAGGTTTACGCCAACGCTGTAGTTAGAGGCATAAAAAAAGGCGCCATTGTTTTTGTGGCAAAGCTCAACAGCTTCGTTATACTTATCCAGCCAGCCTGTAGAGCCTGAAACTACCGGAATACCATGCGTCAAGCAATAAGACACATTAGCAAATGCAGCCTCGGGGTGCGTAAACTCAATAGCTACATCTGTGTTCTCAGAAGTATAATTCTGTAAGGTTTCGGCGTTTGTATGGTCTATTGTGCCGGCAATCTGATGTCCTTTGGCAATGGCCATCTGCTCAATGGTTTTGCCCATTTTGCCATAGCCAATCAGTAAAATTCTCATTTTGTTTTAGTATAGAGCGTAAGAGTAAGCCCGGGGGTAAGGCCGGCAGTTGCCGGTATGTTCTGCAGGTTTGGCTGCACGCGCAACGACAGGTTTTCGCCTACATCAAAGTCTTTCATGTGTGCGTGCACGTAGGCTTCTGCAACGTTAAGGCCCCAGGCGCCAACAGATAAAAGTACGGTCAGGTCGCGGTTACGGCGGTAGCCATCGCGCTGCAGACGCAGGTTTGATGTGCCGTTAGAGCGTTGCACGCCAAACGTAGGATCGTTATAGTACTTATCCTGCCTACCGCTGTTTCGGGTAATAAGCGCCTGCCTGTAATCCTGGTATTTGTTGTTGTTATCAATCAGGAAATAGCCCAGCACGGCGCCTGTACCATAAATTATAGGCAACTTCCAGAAACTACCGTTGTAGACCTGGCCGGCCCCGGGAAGTATAGCCGAAAGCAAGGCTGCCTTGGCGGGCTTGTCCCATTTACTCAGGAAAAAGCCTGAGCGCTGCTTGGCTGTATCAGGTACTGCTACCACAGCAGAATCGGGCCCGGCGGTTATTACCTGGCCCAAGGTTTGGTGTGGGGCGAGTTGCAGCAGCAACCCTGTAAGTATAGCTACTATGCCTGAAGCAAGCCTCATCCCGGGTTAGTAATTTAAAATTTCAAGAATACGGTTCAGCTCATCTACCGATACAAACGGAATCTTGATCTCGCCTTTGCCATCGTTGTTGGCTTTAACCTGTATTTTGGTGCCGAACTGAGAAGATAAACGGGTTTCTACCGTTTTGATTTCCTCATCATACTTATTGAATTGCAGTTTATGCTGCGGATCGGGTTTTTTGTTAGCGTTTTGCAGGTTACGAACCAGTTCTTCTACTTTACGAACCGATAATTCCTTGGCAACCACTTCCTTAAAAACATCCAGCTGCTTTTCAATCGTATCGATGTTGATCAGGGCGCGGGCGTGGCCCATGGTAATTACGTTATCGCGCAGGGCGATCTGGATATCCGGCGGCAACTTTAGCAGGCGCAGGTAATTTGTAACGGTGGTACGCTTTTTACCAACGCGGTCCCCCAGTTCTTCCTGTTTCAGGCTACACTCGGTTAATAGTCGCTGGTAGGAGAGGGCAATCTCGATCGCGTTCAGGCTTTCACGCTGAATGTTCTCGATCAGGGCCATTTCCAGCATTTGCTGGTCGTCTGCCTTGCGTATGTAAGCCGGGATAACCTTCAGGCCAGCCATTTTGGAGGCCTGGTAACGGCGCTCACCAGAAATTAACTGGTACGTGTTCTGGTCTAACTGGCGAACGGTAATAGGCTGAATAATGCCCTGAATTTTAATAGACTCTGCCAATTCTTCCAGCGCAGCCTGGTCAAAATGCGTACGCGGCTGGTAAGGGTTGGTCTGTATCTGATCAATAGCTATATCTGCGATGGTATTGACGTCGTTTAAAGTGTTAGAAGATTCCGTTTTACCGGTATACTTGTTTCCCTCTAATAGAGAGCCAAGGCCCCTTCCGAGGCCGCCTTTACGTTTTGCTGTTGAATTGTTGTTATCAGACATGTAAACGGGTAAATTATTTCGCCAGCTCTACGCTGTTCTTCTCTGCAATTTCGCGGGCCAGGTTCAGGTAGCTTACAGCTCCCTTGCTTTCTGCATCGTGCAGAATAGCAGGTATACCAAAGCTTGGCGACTCGCTCAACTTCACATTTCTAGGTATAATTGTATCGAACACCATCTGCTGGAAGTGCGTTTTTACTTCTTCCACTACCTGGTTGCTCAGGCGCAGGCGCACATCATACATGGTTAACAGGATGCCTTCTATAGCCAGTTCCGTGTTCAGGCGTGATTGAATGATCTTGATCGTGTTCAGGAGTTTTCCTAAACCTTCCAGGGCGAAGTATTCGCACTGCACCGGAATAACAACAGAATCTGCTGCCGTAAGGGAGTTTACCGTGATCAGACCCAGCGAAGGAGAGCAGTCGATGATAATAAAATCATACTTCTCTTTCATTGGGGCCAGTGCTTCACGCATTTTCTCTTCACGGTTTGGCAGGTTGATCATCTCAACCTCGGCACCAACCAGGTCAATGTGCGACGGGATCAGGTCCAGGAACTCGATGTTAGGCGAGCGCAGGATCATGTCTTCGATCTTCACATCTTCTACCATGCACTCGTAAATGCTTGTAGTTATACTTGCCGGGTCAAAGCCAAGTCCCGATGTGGCATTCGCCTGCGGGTCAGCATCAACCAGAAGTGTTTTATATTCTAAAGCTGCCAGACTTGCCGCCAGGTTTATGGCCGTAGTAGTTTTACCAACGCCACCCTTTTGGTTAGCAACTGCAATTATCTTTCCCATTTATACTTTATAGGTTAATCGTTTGGCCTATTTCCATTAAAATAAGTTCTTTCTCTGCCATCTGGGCCACTTCTTTTACTTCGTCGTGGTCTACCTTAATGTAAGGGAAAGTATCGTAGTGCATGCCTATAAACTTATCTACCTGCACAAAATCAGCTGCAAGTACAGCGTCGTGAATGTCCATTGTAAAGTTATCGCCTATAGGTAGCAGGGCAAAATCAAGGTCAAACTGTTCCGGTATCAGTTTCATGTCGTAAGTCAGGGCTGTATCGCCGGCAAAGTAAAAAGCCTGGTTTTCAGTTTCCACTACAAAACCGGCAGCGCTTCCGCCATACGTACCATCAGGCAACGAGCTGGAGTGGATAGCATTTACCATTTTAACCGTTCCGAAAGGCAGCGTAACCTTACCACCAATGTTCATTGGGTGGGTTTTTTCTACACCTTTATCGCCGAACCAGCTGGCAATTTCAAAAGTAGCTATCAGCGTTGCGTTATTGTTCTTGGCAATTCGCTCCGCATCCGCTACGTGGTCGCCATGCCCGTGCGATAGCAGGATGTAATCAGCTTTAATGCTGTCAACGTCTATTTGCGAGGCAAGCTCGTTTGGCGAAATGAACGGGTCAAAAAGAAGCCGGTGTTCACCTGTCTGAATTAAGAAGCAAGACTGTCCGTAGTACGTTATTTCCATGATTTCCTGATTCGTGTTTACTTATCTACGCAAGATACTTTAACTTGCACAAAGATACATCTTTTTGACCACATAGCTTGATGCATTTAAGAACACAACGCCTTTTTTTATCCACCATTTTACCCTTGTTATCCACTTTTTTAGTATTGTGCCAGTCGTGTACTGAGGCCACTAAAAGCGGAGAGGTAAAAACTGTTTTCAGGTATAACCAGCCGGAAGCGCTATCCTCGCTGGATCCGGCCTTTGCCCGCAACCAGGCAAATATCTGGGCCAGCACACAACTTTATAATGGCCTGGTAGAGCTGGACCAGGACCTGAAAACCGGCCCAAGTATAGCCAAAAGCTGGGAAGTTTCGGAAGATGGCCGCAGTTATACTTTCTACCTGCGCGATGATGTGTATTTCCACGACAATGCTGTTTTTAAAGGCGGCAAAGGCCGTAAAGTAACGGCAAAAGACTTTGAATATAGTTTTAAGCGCATAGTTGACCCCAAAACGGCCAGCACCGGCGCCTGGATCTTTAACGACAAAGTGCTGACCGACAAGAGCGGCGCTATCTCCGATACGGCTTTTATGGCCGTAAACGACAGCACGTTTAAAATATACCTGAACGAGCCTTTTATCGCTTTCCTGGAAATACTGACCATGCCTTATGCGTATGTAGTGCCGCAGGAAGCAGTGGCAAAGTATGGCAAAGATTTTCGCGCAAACCCGGTAGGAACGGGTCCATTTGTATTTAAGCTCTGGGATGAAGGCAATGCGATTGTGATGCACCGTAACCCGAAGTATTTTAAGAAAGACGAAAAAGGTAAACAGCTTCCATACTTAGATGCTGTGCAGATTTCTTTCATAACCGACAGAAAATCTGAGTTCCTGACCTTTATGCAGGGCAAGCTTGACTTTTTATCAGGTATAAAAGAAGGCTCGCGCGATCTTATACTTAACAACGATGGTACAATACAAGCTGACTTTGCCGGTAAGTTTACAGTACAGAAAGTGCCCTACCTCAACACAGAGTATATCGGTTTTCAGCTCGACCCTGCAAACCTGAAAGATGCCAACCCGGCCTTGCAGGACAAACGCGTTCGCCAAGCGCTGAACTATGCCATCAACAAAAAAGAGATGATCGCATATTTCAGAAATAACATTGGTATACCGGGGCACTCAGGTATGGTGCCACCTTCGTTGCCGTCTTATTCAGAAAAAGCGGTGCCGGGTTATAGTTACAATCCTAAAAAAGCTGCGGAGCTGTTAAAAGCAGCTGGTTATACGTTAGCAAAGCCATTAAAAATGCGCCTGAGCACCGTGGCAGAGCACAAAGAACTGGCAGAATATATGCAGAAAAAATGGGCTGAGGTAGGCGCTAAAGTACAGATTGATATTAACCAGGCACCTGCACACCAGGAAACAGTTGATAATGGCCGCGCTCCCTTTTTTATGAAATCATGGCTTGGCGATTACCCGGATGCCGAAAACTACCTTGCCTTATTCTACAGTAAAAACTTTTCGCCGGCCGGCCCTAACAAAACGCATTTTAAAAACGCCCAGTTCGACAGGCTTTATGAGCAGGCAAACCTGGAGCGTGATGTGCAGAAACGCTGGGCAATTTATCAGGCTATGGACAGAATTATTGTAGAAGAATCTCCGGTTATAGTATTGTATTATGATGAAGTGGTTAGGTTAACCCAGAACAATATTAAAGGCCTGGAGCCTAACCCGATGAACATGCTAAAGTTGGAGCGTGTGCGAAAACTGTAATCACATTCTAGGGATAAGAAAGGAAAAGCCTTACTGAGAAATCAGTAAGGCTTTTTTTATTGTAAGGCTTATGGCATCTACTGTTTGGGTAGCCGTCCTTTAGCTTCTTCTTCTACGAGCTTCATGATCATTTTATGCAGTTTATCCTGAAACTGAATTAATTGCTCAGGGCCGCCTTCTTCCTGTTTTACTTTTTTTACCTGCCTGCCTTTTTCATAAAAAGTTGTGATGGTAGAGGGCATGTCGGACCATTGGGTCAGGTAAGTATCCTGCAGGGTTTTATACTTTAACTGTTGTACATCTTTTCTTAGTATAGCTAAGTCTTGCGGGGCGAGGTATAGCTTCACCGTATCTATTACAGGCACATGGTCCCAGCCGATAAATGTTATACTTCCGTTAGTTGCTATACTTGCTTCATATGCCGGGCAAATACCAAAGCAAGGCGTTTTCTGGAAAAGTATAAAAGGCTCTGCTGGCTTTGTGTCCTGTTTTGCAGTGCTGTTTGCCGTGCTGCTGTTGCAGGCAGGCAAAGCCATAAAAAAAGCTCCGGCAAGTATGAAATTTATTGCCAACACCAGGTTTTTTATAGTTCGCCCCTGTACTTTCATTACCTATCTTGCGTTGTGGTGCCTACCTTCCGGAACTTCCCGTTTTCAAATACAAAGCCCTGAGGCATACAGTTCTGGCATTCTTTATAGTTTACGGTAGTGTCAGTTGGGTTGATGATGAACAGGCGGCTATCGGGACTGTACCTGGCACCCATGCTGCTTTGCACCTTATCCAGCACTTTGCCATTTTCGCGGTCAACTACATAGTGTACCTGGCATGAGGTGCCGCAACCAACAGTTACAACCGTATACTTACCTGCAAAATTTACACCTTGTTTAAGGCCTTCGGTCAGTGCTGTTTTAAAAGTAGCGGCTTCTGTATGGCTTTTATCATCTAACGCTGCCAGCTTTCCCCTATACATGTTAGGTACAGCATAATCTCCACTGTTATAGTATTCCTGTTCAGTAATGCGGTAACGGTCGTAAATACTGGCATTTTCCAGGTTATCAGTCGGTAGTTCTATTGAGTCGCGGGAGAGCTGCTTTTCGAGTTTAGGGTGCGTGCTGGCCAGTGTTTTGTCTTCGTCCTGGGTTTTACCACAGCTCCAGGCAGCCAGCGCCAGCAGGAGTAAGGCTGGCATGTACAGGTTCTTTTTCATAGTCTTTGTTTTGTACCTCTACATACGTGAGCGCCGCAAGTATAGCCAATAAAAAAGCCTTCCCCGGTACTGGGAAGGCTTTTTTATACTTTAAAGCATGTGCTTATTTTTTAGCTTTCGGGTTGCGCTTCTGCTGCTCTTTTTCAGCGGCGGCACGCATTGCCTCCTGCATACGCTCCGTAAAGGACGGACCGGAAGTTTTCTTTTTCTCCTGGCGCTTGCCTTTGTTCTCTTCCAGTTTCGCTCTAACTTTTCCTTCATCCACAAACTGGCGGATCATGGCCTGCTGGCCGAAGGTTACCATGTTAGAAACAAAGTAGTAGAAGCTAAGACCAGCCGGGAAAGAGTTCAGAACGAACATAAAGATAACCGGCATCAGGTAGCTGTAAAACTTCATCGGGCCCTGCATACTTGCATTCATCTGGTTGTTAGACCAGGTATAAAGTATAGTAGATGCCGTCATCAGCAAGGTAAACATACTTACGTGGTCGCCATAGAACGGAATAGTAAACGGCAATTTGGCGAACACATCGTACGTAGAAAGGTCAGTTGCCCAAAGGAAAGCCTCCTGGCGAAGCTCAATAGAGTTCGGGAAGAAGTTGAACATTGCAAACAGGATCGGGATCTGTAAAACCATTGGTATACAACCGCTTAATGGGTTTACGCCCATTTCGTTGTACAGCTTCATGGTCTCCATCTGCGTTTTCTGCATGTCGCCTTCGTTACGCTCTTTAATTGCGTCTATCTCCGGTTTCAGCACCTTCATCTTCGCCATCGATAAGTATGACTTATAGGTTAGCGGGAAGAGGATGGTTTTGATATAAAGTACCAGCAGTATGATAATGATACCGTAGCTGCCAATATAATTCTCCAGGAAATCGAAGGCTGGGATGATTACCCATTTGTTCACATAAGCGAAAATTCCCCAGCCCAGGTCCAGGTTTCTGTTGAAATCATCGCCGATGTGCTTGAGTATCTTGTAGTCGTTCGGGCCGAAATAGTAGGTAAACTCACCTTTGCCAGAAAGTACATCCTGTGTCGGGATGAGGATCTGCGATGAAAGCGTTTTAACAACAGAAGAATCGGCCAGGTTCGTATTTGCCTCCAGTTTTGCGCCTGCAAAGCTGTTTTTAGCGATTATACCCGCCGTAAAGAAATTCTGCTTGTTAGCAACCCACTTCAGCGGCTCCTCAACTGTAGCGTTTTCAGTATTGTCAGAGATAGATAACTTCTCGAAGCTGCCTTCTGCAGAATAGTAATTAATAGTAGATTTAGCACGGTTTTGTTTGATATCGCGCTCCAGTTGCTTCAGCTTATCGTTCCAGGTAAGGGTAATGTTGTTACCGCTGATCTGGTTGTTGAGGCCTTTAAAGTCAAGTTTGTAACCTAGCTCAAAGCTTTTATCAGACAAAGTATAGATCTGGTCGATGTACTGGCCATTGCCAAGCTCGGCTCTGTAAGTAATGGTTTGGGTAGCCTTTTCGCCAGACTTGCCTTTTACAACCTCGGAAGGAGTGAAGTATAGATCAGATAATTTGATCTTTTTGCCATCGTTTGTAGCGAACTCTACATCGGTTTTGCTGCTTTTGCTGTCGAACAGGATAAGCGGCTCGCCTTTGTAGGTTTTATAATTTTTCAGGAGCACTTCTTCTACCTGACCACCTTTGCTGCTGATAGCAACACGGATGTTTTCATTTTCCAGCACGCTCTTACGCGCTTCGCCGGTTGCGGCTGTACCAAAGGCACCCAATGCAGCAGCTCTGCGCGCCTGTGCCAGTGAGTCGTCTTCAGCTACCGGGGTGGTTGGCTGTTGTGCCACCTGCTCCGTTTTAATTGTTGCTTTTTTGTTGGCATCTTCCTTTGGGCTCGAAAAGAAGAAGGAGTAAGCCAGCAGTAGCGCGGCGATCAATCCAAAGCCAATCGCTTGATTTCTATCCATTTAAAAAATATTGAATTGTGTTTGTGTTGCTTAGTTAGATTTACCGAAATTAATGGCCGCCTTTACAAATTTTACGAAAAGCGGGTGTGGGTTAAGTACAGTGCTCTTCAGTTCCGGGTGGTACTGTGCCGCTACAAACCAAGGATGGTTTTGCAGCTCTATCACTTCTACAAGGCCAGTTTCAGGGTTTATACCTGTTGCTTGCATGCCTGCCTGTTCAAAATCGGCTAAGTATTTGTTGTTGAATTCGTAACGGTGCCTGTGGCGCTCCGAAATTTTGCTCTTGCCGTAAATAGAATACGCTTTTGAGCCCTTCTTTAGTTCACAAGTATAAGCACCCAGGCGCATTGTGCCGCCTTTCTGCGTTATTTCTTTCTGGTCGGCCATCATGTCGATGATCGGGTGTGGTGTATTCGGGTTCATTTCAGTTGAAGCAGCATCCTGCAGGCCCAGCACGTTGCGGGCAAACTCTACGGCAGCGCATTGCATGCCTAAACAGATGCCAAAGAACGGAATATTATTTTCACGTACATAGCGAATGGCCTCTAATTTACCTCTGAAGCCACGCTCGCCAAAGCCAGGCGCTACCAGCACGCCATCCATGTTATGTAGCAAAGAGGCTACGTTTTCGTCTGTAACATGCTCAGACTGAATCCATTTAATATTTACCTTACACTCGTTGTAAGCGCCGGCATGTATAAAAGATTCTACTATAGATTTATAAGCATCAGGCAGCTCTACATACTTACCAACTAAGGCTATATTAACTGCAGCAGTCGGGTTTTTCAGGCGGCCCAGGAATTCTTTCCAGCTATCCAAATCCGGATCGGCACGGTGCGGCAGCTTTAATTTGCTTATTACACGCTCATCCAGTTTTTCTTTGCGCATCAGCAACGGCACATCGTAAATTGTTTCTGCGTCCAAAGATTCGATTACTGAATTGATCTTGACGTTACAGAAAAGGGCAATTTTCTTGCGCATTTCTGTTGGGATAGGATGCTCTGAGCGGCAAACAAGTATGTCTGGTTGCACACCTGCTTCCGAAAGGGTTCTTACAGAGTGCTGCGTTGGTTTTGTTTTCAGTTCGCCGGCTGCTTTTAAGTATGGCAACAGGGTAAGGTGGATAACACAAGATTCGTTTACACCCAGTTCCCAGCGCAACTGTCGTACGGCTTCAATAAAAGGCAAAGATTCGATATCGCCCACGCAACCACCGATCTCTGTAATCACGATATCAAATTCGCCTGATTCGCCTAAAAGAAGCAGGCGGCGTTTTATTTCGTCTGTAATATGCGGAATAACCTGCACTGTTTTGCCCAGGTAAGCACCTTCGCGCTCCTGCGTTATCACATGATAATAAATACGGCCAGTTGTAACGTTATTAGCTTGTGAGGTTGGCGTATTCAGGAAACGCTCATAGTGGCCCAGATCCAGGTCGGTTTCGGCGCCGTCTTCTGTTACAAAGCATTCGCCGTGCTCATAAGGGTTAAGGGTACCCGGATCGATGTTGATGTATGGGTCGAATTTCTGGATTGTTACAGAGAAACCTCTTGCCTGCAGCAACTTAGCAAGAGAAGCGGAGATAATACCTTTACCAAGAGAGGAGGTAACGCCTCCTGTAACAAATATATATTTAGTAGCCATAAGTTAGGTTTGGTCTTATGGACTGTAAAGTTACGGGAATATTTTGATTATCCTGATACCTGTTTTTAGTGTTGCTGCTTATGCATAGGGATATCTTTATTAAAATTCAAGTATAGTTTAAGAAGTATTAGCTTAATTCAATTTCTAACAAGAATGTTGGTATAGTTTTATAGTTGAAGTTTATACTTTTCTAAACCAGGCTATCCTTTCATAGTTACTTGTTATCCTGGGAGCTTTACTTGCCTATCGTTTCATTTTATACTTTGGTGCCCTCCCAGGCCGGGCGGCCTCGTTTCTCTGCCTCGCCACTGTGTTCCCTCCTGCCGGGGGTAGGGGCCCTCTTTTCCGCTGCGCTGCGGCTGCCCTAAGCGGGCACCGGATCTCACAAGGCGGCTCAACACAGAAACTGGGATTGATACTACTTAGCTGGCGGCTATGCAACCGAAACCGGGTGTAGGGACAGGTCGCGACCTGTCCAATCTTGGTCTGCAACTATGAAACTATAACTGAGACGATAATAAAGGCAGAAAGTCCCCCTTTGAAGGGGGGCGGAGGGGGTGTCTAAAAGTAACTATGAAACTATACCCCAAAATATAGCACAGAGGAATTCCCCTCCTTGGAGGGGCAAGGGGTGGGTTTATACTTAGGTTGTATAAGATCCCTCGGCTAGCGCTCGGGATGACATGAGAAAGTATAAAATTTTTCCTTCGAAGTCCGGTAACTTCGACTCTCAGAAGCAGAAACTAGGACCAAAAGCTTGCAGGAGCGCACCGAGTTTTAAAAAAATCCTGCCAATCAAAATTGATCTTGTAAATCCTGATTCAGACAAAAAGACGGGGCGAAGGCAAAGTATAAAGCCATAAGATTAACTCTTTACTTTATAACTATAATTCTAACGTAAGCTGATAACCTTCCTGCAGTCGGTCGTGCTGGTAAAGAAGCGAACTGGCGGATATTCCTAAAAGACGTACCGGGTACTGGGGCAATTGCGGCATTCGCAACAAGTCGCGGGCTATGGTAAAAATGGCATCGGCTGTGGCAAACTCACTCCCGAAGGTTTTGCTACGCGTATTCAGGGTAAAATCGAAGTATTTTATTTTAAGCGTAATGGTTTTGGCTGTGGCTTTCAGGCGTTCCATGTCGTGGGCAACCTCTTTGGCTAAGTATAGCAGTTGTTCGAGCATGGTTTCTTCTTCGGCAATGTCGGTTTCAAAGGTTCGCTCCGAGCCAATGGATTTCCGGATGCGGTGTGGCTGTACGTCGCGGTCGTCCTGGGCGCGGGCAATGCGGTAGTAATAGCGGCCGGTTTTACCAAAATGGCGTACCAGTTCTTCCTCGGTTCGCTCGCGCAGGTCGGCCCCGGTAAGTATGCCCATACTTTGCATTTTGGCTGCCGTTACTTTACCAATACCATGAAACTTGCTGATCTCGAGGCTTGCAACCAGTTCTTCAGCTTTATCCGGAGTAATAAGTGTAAAACCGTTCGGCTTGTTCATGTCCGAAGCGATTTTGGCCAGAAATTTATTGAAAGACACACCCGCCGATGCCGTAAGCCCGGTCACTTCAAAAATGCGCTGGCGTATCTGGTTGGCAATTATAGTTGCAGAGGGCATCCCGATCTTGTTCTCGGTTACATCCAGGTAAGCTTCATCCAGCGAAAGCGGCTCCACAAGGTCGGTATACTCATGAAATATTTCCCGGATCTGTCTCGAAACGGCACTGTAAACATCAAACCTTGCTTTTACAAAAATGAGCTGCGGGCACCGCTGGGCTGCAATTTTAGAGGCCAGGGCCGAGTGTACGCCATACTTGCGGGCTTCGTAGCTGGCGGCTGCCACTACGCCTCTTGCCCGTGACCCACCCACCGCCACTGGTTTTCCGCGTAGCTCCGGGTTATCGCGCTGCTCCACCGACGCGAAAAAGGCGTCCATATCTACGTGGATTATCTTGCGGATCGGGTCTTTCAAAGTATAGCGGTTATAGTTACAAAAATACAAAATCTAATGCTGTGAAGAATAAATGATTTTACAGATAGGTAGTACTGTATTGATTATCTTATACTTACCTGCCATGCTTGCAGCTTGCTTCGAGTTATAAGAAAATATTGTTGGTTAAAATTATTTGGAATTAATCTAAATAGTGATTTGCTTTGTCACACTATTTAAAATTAATCTAAATAAACGAAAGCCTAATATATGAACCGGAGCTATATACTTCAAGTGCTATTAAGTTGCGTTTTGCTATTGTTTGCTGTACCTGTAAATGCTGATACAGCCGGCAAAACAGGAAATATCAGGGGTATAGTAAAAACCAGTGATAGCCAGCCTGCTTCTTTTGTTAATGTATCGTTACCTGAACTGAACAGGGGCACGGTTACCGCTGAAGATGGCAGCTTTAAAATTCTTGGCATCAAACCGGGTACGTATACACTTCGTTGCTCATTTGTAGGTCTGGAACCACGCGAGAGCGTTGTAACCATTGTAGTTGACCAGACAACACAATTAGATTTTATACTTACCGAGAGTGCAGCTCAGCTTTCTGAAGTGGTAGTTACCGGAGCCAGAAGTATAAACCGCAAACCTGTAACAGCAGGTAAGATCGCCATTAATCCCATCGATTTGCCGCAAAGTATAGCTATAGTTGGGAGCGAGGTTATCGCCAGCCAGCAGGCATCAAAACTAAGCGATGTGATCAAAAACGTAAATGGCGTATCGATGGGAACAACCCGCGGTGCTACTGCCGAAACCTTTTTTGCCCGTGGCTATAACCTGGGTGCCAATAACATCATGAAGAATGGTGCACGTTCTAACTCAGCTGTAATACCGGAAGCCAGCACACTGGAGCGCGTTGAGGTACTGAAAGGAAGCGCTGCTTTATTATATGGTAACGTTACAGGCGGTGCTGTTATAAACATGGTAACCAAGCAACCTAAGTTCGAATATGGCGGAGAAGTGCAGATGCGTGTGGGTAGCTATAATTTGTATAAGCCAACGGCCGATATTTACGGCCCGATCACCAAAAACCTTGCTTTCAGAGTAATCGGAACAGCTGAAACTGCTGAAAGTTATCGCAATTCTGTAGAGTCTAAACGTTACTACGTAAACCCATCGTTACTTTACAAACTGGGTGCAAAAACCGAGATACTGGTGCAAGGCGATTACCTGAAGCATGACTTTACACCTGATTTTGGTATCGGTACGCTGGGTGGCAAAACCATCTCAAAAGATATTTCCAGATCTGCTTTCTTTAATGCGCCATGGGCCTTTAACAAAGTAGAACAAACCACCACCTCGGCAACTATAAATCATACTTTCAACGATGCCTGGAAACTGAATGTAGTGGGTGCTTATCAAGCTTTCGACCGTAATTATTTTTCTACCGAGCGAATTCAGGCCGATACTGACGGCGACTGGGGCCGTAAACTAACGCGCTCTAAAATTGGAGAGGAATATTACACCGGCCAGGTAAACCTGAACGGCGATTTTAAGACCGGAACTATAAGACACCAGCTTCTAGTAGGTGCCGATGCCGAACAATACATGAACACCAGCCATACTTTCAGAATCGAATCACTGGATAAGAGTGGCGTGTATGACAGCATTAACATCCTGAACCCGACCAAATTTACGCCTCGCACCGATGAGCCTATGACCACAATGCTAACCCGCACCGAGGCGCCAACCTACCGTGTCGGATTTTATGCGCAGAACCTGGTTAGCCTTTCAGAGAAATTAAAAGTATTGGCTGGCTTGCGCTGGTCAGTACAAAAAGTTCCGGTAGCCGATGTATATGACCTGGTTACAGAAGCTAAAGTACCCAATACCACGGCAACAACTAAGTACGACAGAGCCTTTTCGCCGCGTGTAGGTCTCGTCTATCAGCCGGTTGCCTTCATCTCGTTGTTCACCAGCTATTCCAATAACTTCACGCCAAATACAGGCAAGGATATCAAAGGCGAAAACCTGGCACCTTCTATTATCGACCAGTACGAAGTGGGCGTTAAAACAGATCTGCTTAAAGACAAGTTATCGGCAAACGTAACGCTCTATAAAATTAAGAACAACAACCTGGCGCAAATGGCGCAGTTCCTGGCAGATGGCTCGGCAAACAGCGATGCAACTATAAAAGAACTTACCGGCGAAACAACCAGCGATGGGGTAGAAGTTGACCTGAACGGAACGTTAAATAACGGTTTTAGTTTTTGGGGTGGCTATAGTTACAACTTTATGCGCTATACCAAAACATCAGGTAAAAATGGCAGCTACATAGAAGGTGAAAGGCTTGTAAGCAACCCGGCTCATACTGCCAACGGATCAGTGTTCTATACTTTCCAGAGCACGGCACTTAAGGGTTTAAGATTAGGTATATCGGGTTTTTATACAGGCAAGCGCAACGCAGGCTGGAACAAAAACTATGTGGTAAATAAAGAGACCGGCGAAGTAACTATAAACGACCGTTTATTCTCGGTTAACGGTTTTACCACATTCGATATATCGGCGGGCTATACTTACAAAAAAGTGTCGTTACAGGGTAAGCTGTCGAACATCACAAACGAGCTGAATTACTACGTACACGAGAATTATAGCGTAAACCCGATTCCGCCTCGCCAGTTTGTAACCACCTTAGCTTATAAATTCTAGTTTACACTTACATTCTTAAGTATAATTACCAACAGGTGCTGCAAGTATAAACGCAGCACCTGTTAGCATTAGGAGCCTGTACCAAAACCATAACCCAATACCTGTCACATGAAAAATTTCTTCCGGAACATTCACCTATACCTTAGCCTTGCCTGCGGTCTGGTAATAGCTGTGGTTTGTTTTACTGGAGCTGCACTTGTTTTCGAAAAAGAACTGCAGCAAACCATTTACCCCGAGCGCTATAAAGTAGAAGCCGGCCAAAACCGTGTGCCTTTGGAGCAATTGGTAACCGAACTGAAAAGCAAAGTGCCCGGTGCAAAAGTGAACTCCGTTAAAGTATATGACAACCCTACCCGCTCTGTGGAGCTAAGCTATAGTTTGGAGGATGGAACGAAGAAAGCAGAAGTTAAACATGAAGATGGTAGTAAAGGAAAAGAGGAGAAGGGTAAAGGCGAAAAAGGTAAAGGCGGCGGTAGTCAGGCGTTTATGAACCCGTACACCGGCGAACTGATCAGCCTGTACACGCACCGTAACTCGTTTTTCTATACGATGTTTGCGCTGCACCGCTGGCTGCTTGTTGATGAGCCAGGTAAGCTGATCGTGGGTATTTCAACAAGTATGTTTCTGTTTATTATACTTACCGGAATTATACTTTGGTGGCCTAAGAAAATGAAAGCGCTTAAGCAACGCCTTACTTTAAAATTGAACGGCGGCTGGAAACGCATTAATCACGACCTGCACATTGTTATTGGTTTTTACACGGCCATTTTCCTGTTTGCATTTGCTTTTACCGGCCTGGCCTGGTCTTTTGAATGGTTTAACGATGCTATTTATACGGTAACTGGCACTGAAAACAAACGCCCGGAGCCTCCGCTATCTACAGTGCAGGTTGGGGCAACGCCAATCACGTTTGATAAAGCTTTTACGATTGCCAAAACAGAATTGCCAGATGCAGAATTTTATACATTAGGTACAGCCAAAGATTCTGCTGAGGCGATAACTATAACTGCCATGCCGAAAGATGCTGCGCATGAGCGTGCATCAAACCAGATTTACCTCGATCAGTATAGCGGTGCCAGAATTGGGCAGAATTTTTTTGCAGAGCGTAACTTGGGTCAGCGGGTGCGGGCTACGTTTTACCCGGTTCACGTAGGTTCTATTGGTGGCCTGCCCGGCCGTATTATCGCCTTTTTATCGTGTCTGGCCGGTTTCACATTCCCGATCACAGGAATTATACTTTGGATCAATCGCCTGAACAAGCAAAAAAAGAAGAACAGAAAATTTAAGCGAAGCACTTCTTCAGAGCTCGTTTAAGTATAGATTATCATTGCAGCATAGCCCCTGTCGGACATAAGCGGCAGGGGCTATGTTGTTTTATACTTCTGGAGATAGAAATTGCAAGTATAAAGCGGCATCAAAAAGTATCAGTTTTAGTTAAACTAAGCGTATACTTCTACTTCATTTATTAATTGTAACACTACAGCTATGGCAGGAAAAGTATGGTTTATAACAGGCGTTTCGGGTGGGTTTGGCAGAGTGCTGGCAGAGGAAGCAGCCCGCAACGGCGATAAAGTAATTGGCACAGTACGGCAAGCCGGCCAGCTCATGGAATTTAACCGCATTTCGGAGGGCAATACCTTTGCTTACCTTATGGATGTTACCAACCCGGAGGGTGTAAAAGCAACTGTAGAAGCAGCATTTAACCATTTTGGCAGATTGGATGTGCTGGTAAACAATGCCGGTTTTGGCTTTCTGGGGGCCGTGGAAGAAGCAAGTATAAAAGATTTCCGGGAGGTGATGGAAACCAACTTTTTCGGGGTGTTGCAGGTTACGCAGGCCATTTTACCTTATATGCGCAGGCAGGGAAGTGGCCATATCATCCAGATGTCGTCGGTGGCGGGTTTTAGGAGCACGCAGGGCTTTGGGGTGTATAATGCCAGTAAGTTTGCTCTGGAAGGTATGAGTGAAGCCTTGGCTCAGGAAGTAGCACCCTTAGGTATAAAAGTTACGATTGTGGAGCCCGGCCCATTCCGGACCAACTTTGCAGGTACAAGTATAAAAAGCGCTCAATTGGAAATGCCTGAGTATGATGCTACTGCACGCGTCTTTAAAAACAATATTCTGGGGTATGCCGGTCAGCAGGAAGGCGACCCGCAGAAGGCCGCGCAGGTTATACTTCAGGTAGTAGATGCGGAAAATCCGCCGCTGCGTTTGCCGCTTGGTAATACTGCTTTTTCTGCCGTCAGAAACAAATTGCAGCAGGTAGCGCAGGACCTCGAAAACTGGGAACATTTAGCAGCTAAAACATCCTTTGATAGTTGAGGGATGCTTCAAACTTAAAATTACAGTAAATGGCATCATTATTAGATTTTATAGGCAATACACCTTTAGTAGAACTTACCAGTATTTCACCGAATCCGAAAGTTAAATTACTGGCGAAGCTAGAGGGCAACAACCCGGGCGGCAGCGTTAAAGACCGGGCTGCTTATAGTATGATTAAAGGCGCGCTGGACAGGGGAGAACTAAAAGAGGGCATGAAGCTGATTGAGGCAACAAGCGGAAATACCGGCATTGCGCTGGCTATGATCGCGCGCTTGTTTAAGGTGGAGATTGAGTTGATAATGCCGGCAAGTGCCACCCCCGAACGCGTGAAAACAATGCAGGCCTATGGTGCCAACGTTATACTTACTCCTGCCGAAGGATCGATGGAGGCAGCAATTGATTATGTGCAGGAAAAGCAGGCAAAAGGTGGCTACCTGGTATTAAACCAATTTGGAAACCCGGATAATTACAAAGCGCATTACCGCACAACTGGCCCGGAGATCTGGCAGGACACACAGGGAACTATAACCCATTTTGTATCGGCAATGGGTACTACGGGCACCATTATGGGTGTATCCCGTTACCTGAAAGAGCAGAACAGTAAGGTACAGATTATAGGGACGCAGCCAGTAGAGGGCTCTCAGATACCAGGCATTCGCCGCTGGCCACAACAATACCTGCCAAAAATATTTGAACGGGAGCGCGTAGACCGTATTCTGGATGTTTCGCAGGCTGAGGCTACAGCCATGACGCGCAGGCTGGCACGCGAAGAAGGCATTTTTGCCGGTATGAGCAGTGGCGGAGCCGTGCATGCGGCTACCAAACTTATCCCTGAACTGGAGGAAGGAGTAATTGTCTGCATTATCTGCGACCGCGGCGACAGGTATCTATCTTCAGATCTGTTTGCTTAAAAAGATTTATTGTGTCAAGTAAATGCCATCTTTCTGTTATTGAACGTGTCATTAATTCAGCTTAACCGACTGACTTAAAGTATAATAGCTGGCCTGGTATAAAAATCATACTTCTAATAAGTTTTTCTGTGGTATGATTTTCTGGAAGATTTCTCTGCAAAGAAAAATCAATTTTAATTTAATGCTTTTACAACAGCCAGTATAAGCATTTGGTAGCAAGCATAAACCGAATAATCCGGATCAGCGCCTTTATACTTTTATAATATAAGGTTACGAAGTATAGCAAAACTAATTTCGGTTTACGGGGTTAGATAGCATATAAACACTATCTTTTTTACTGATCAAAACTATAAGCTATGAAAGTATTATTTGTTCTTACCTCGCACGACAAGCTGGGCGACACTGGCAAAAAAACCGGTTTCTGGGTCGAGGAATTTGCAGCCCCATACTACACCTTAGCAGACGAGGGCGTAGATGTTGACCTGGCATCGCCCAAAGGCGGACAGCCACCAATTGACCCGAAAAGTACCGAACCCGATGCCCAAACGCCTGCTACCAAACGTTTTTATGAAGACGACGACTTGCAGCACAAATTATCGCACACAAAAAAGCTGAGCGAAGTACGAGCTGAAGACTACGATGCTGTTTTTTACCCTGGTGGCCATGGTCCGCTCTGGGACCTTTCAAAGGATAAAGACTCCATAAAGCTGATCGAAGATTTTGCCAGGCTGGAGAAACCGGTAGCTGCCGTTTGCCATGGCCCGGCTGTGTTAATGGAGGCAAAAACGCAAAGCGGCGAACCGTTGGTAAAAGGTAAAAAAGTAGCAGGTTTTACAAACTCAGAAGAAGAGGCGGTGCAGCTTACCAATATTGTTCCTTTTCTGGTAGAGGATCGGTTAAAAGAACTGGGCGGCAACTATAGCAAAGCCGGCGACTGGAAACCTTATGTAGTAACAGATGGCCTGCTGATAACCGGCCAGAACCCGGCTTCATCAGAGCCAGCGGCCGAAGAACTTCTGAAAATGCTTCGAAAGCGGCAGAACGGCGAAAAGTAATTTCTCTGCGTATACTATACCATCAGTGTAGCGTAAAATCCCATCAGACTTCTAAAAGTTTCGGTGGGATTTTTATGTTAAGTATAATTGGGTTTTGCTCATTCTTCACCTAATGTTCAGGCTTTAAGTTTAAAGTATAAATTCAGGATAGCAGGTTAAAACAAATTAAGTATATTTGATGTACCTACATTGTTTACAGTTGAAACCACTCCAATGAGAAAGATAAAAAAGAAGCATAAGGCCATGTATGCCCCCATGGATGACCTGGTAACTTACCGGGCATTGCCAACACGGGAAGTAGAATATATCGATCCGTTTTTGTTCCTGAACCACCACGGCCCACAGGTATACAAACCGGGTAATCGTGGGCTGCCGTTCGGGCCACACCCACACCGCGGCTTCGAAACGCTCACTTTTATACTTGATGGCGATATTATGCACCAGGATACCGGAGGCGGAAAAGATGTGATAGAAGCAGGTGGCGTGCAATGGATGACAGCGGGCTCAGGACTTATACATGCCGAAATTTCTTCTGATAAATTTAAGAAGGAGGGAGGGCCGCTGGAGATTCTGCAACTGTGGTTTAACCTGCCCGCTAAGTATAAAATGACGGCGCCAAAATATATCGGCCTTCAGAAGGATAAAATTCCGGTTGTTACCCTCGATAATGGCAAGGTGAATGTAAACGTGGTTTCCGGGAGCTGGGGTGAAGTACAAGCGCCAATCCAGAGCCTGAGTGATATAAACATGGTTAGTATAGAAATGAAGGCAGGTGGCACTTTTGTTTACAACATCCCATCGGAGCGCAATATTTTCTTTTACGTGGTACGTGGCTCTGTTAAAGTAAACGGCGAAACAGCTGATAAATTAACGTTGGTTGAGTTTGAGAACCAGGGCAAGGAAGTGAAAGTGGAAGCTTTGGAAGATGCCTATATACTATTCGGACATGCGCTGCCATATAACGAACCCGTAGTATCGCATGGGCCTTTTGTGATGAATACAGAACAGGAAATACGAGAGGCATTCCAGGATTACCAGTTAGGCAAAATGGGCCAGTGGGTAGAGTAAATGATATATTAATTATTATAAAAGAAGTGCGGCGCTTTACAGGTTCCGCATTTTTTGTTTTTACTGATGTATATACTTTAGCAGCTAAACGCAGCATAAAATAAGCTTACACCAGCCAGTTGCGGGTAACTGCATTAAAGTATAAATACTTAATTTAAGGCTTTTAACAAAAGCACATGGCAAACATCTATCACCAAGTTCTTATAAAAGCAGCCAGAAAAACAGTTTATGAAGCCGTTACTACACAAGTCGGACTTTCGAAATGGTGGATTGCCGATTGCAATGTAAAGCCTGAGATTGGCTATGTTAATGAATTTGTGGTTGCAGGCTATGGTAAAAACCTGATGAAAGTGCTGGCATTACAAACCGATACTTTTGTGGAATGGGAATGCCTGAATGAAAACGACCCCTGGACAGATACACACCTTACATTTACTTTATCTGATAAAGGCGATTTTACCTGCCTTGACTTCAGGCACACCGGTTATGTTGCCGAAGACCAAGTATACGCTACCTGCAATTTTCACTGGGCACGCCATCTTATAATGCTAAAAGAACTTTGCGAAACCGGTATTTCCCAGCTTAATGAGGCACAGGAAAAAAGAGAAGTGGACGCCGTGCATAAAGGCAAAGTATAAAGTTGATGCAACAAAAAGGCCCTGCAGCTACCTGCAGGGCCTTTTTATATCTTAAAGCTACTTCTTATTATCTTGATGATTTAGATCCTCCTCGAGATGCACTATTACCTCTTGTGCCACCTTTAGGCGCTGAAGTATTTCTGCCGCCGGTCTTAGGAGCGCCAGGTCTTGAACCTGTACTTCCTGGTCTGGCTTTGGATGCAGCACTTCTTGCACCCGATGTACTTTTTGGAGCACCTTTAGCATCAAAGTTTCTGGAACCGCCTGCTGCACCTGGCTTAGAGCTCCTGGTTGAACTTGCCGCTCTCGCAGGTCTGGTGTCATCAGTAGCTGGTCGGCGGGCGCCGCCGCCACGAGGTCCTGAAGGCTGGCTTCTTGCGCCTCTATCCCGGCTACTGTAGCTATCTGTTTCTCTGTTTCGGTAGCTTGTATCTTTAGATGCTTTAGAACTACCCATCAGGCTTCTTAAAGAATCTACTTCTGCTGCCGTAAGTACGCGCCAATGGCCTGCTGGCAATTTACCCAGTGTAAAGGTATCGAAGCGAAGGCGCTGCATATGGGTTACTTTGTAGCCCAGGCTTTCGCACATGCGCTTCAGGTAATGATCTGTGCCTGGTTTAAGCGTAATCCGGAAACGGGTAGTAGCTTCTTTAGAAACGGCATTGTTTTGCCTTACCTCGCCAAACTCAGGAGCGCTGCCGCCGCTTATTCTTTGCAGAAAATCTGCAGTAATCGCCTTATCTACCGATACCAGGTATTCTTTTTCATACTTGTTATCGGAGCGCTTCAGGTTGCGCACAAAATCGCCATCGTTGCTCAGGAAAATGATACCTTCTGCTTCACGCTCCAGCAAGCCTGTTGGCTCTAAGGAAGCCGGAAAATTAATGGCACGCACCACATTGTCGCGCACCGCCATATCAGATGTGGCCGACATATTGGCTGGCTTATTGAAGATCAGGTAAACCGGTTTTTCCTCTTTAACGCTCAGTGTCTCCCCATCTATGCGCACTTTATCTTTTGGCGTTACTTTGGTGCCTGCGTCGGGCATTTTGCCGTTTACAGTTACCCTGCCTTGTTCAATCAGGTTATCGGCTTCGCGGCGGGAGCAAAAGCCTGAGTCGCTTATAAATTTATTTAATCTCTTTGGTTCCATGGTATTGTTTGGCGGTATGCTTTCGGCAATTATAAGTATGAATACTGCCTTTATGTTGCGCCAGTTTAAAGCAAGCATCAAAATTAAGGTAAAACTGCAGGTTTACCTAATGGAGGTTTTCAGGCTATGTAATAACCCGAATTATAGTTTAATGAAATTAACTAATGCAGGCTATACCTTCAGAGTTAATTTTCTTCCACAGTCTTACTTGCCTTTTGTATCATAGTTGGCTTTGGCTCGCTCCAAGCCCGCGAGGGCTCGTCTTTGGGCATCGCGCTGTCTATTGAAGCTGCTCCTCGCTCCGCTGCGGGCTGCTGAGCAAGCTCAGCACCGCAACAATAGAAGGCGCTCTCTAAAGGGGGCCCCTGCACCCCCACCCAAAGACTGGAAAGGATACTTCTTCGCTAGCGGCTTTGTAATTGGAAGGCAAGTATAACTTGTAGGGACAGGTCGCGACCTGTCCGTAGGAAAGTATCAACTATGAAACTATAATTTAGCAAACTCACCATCGGAATTCCCCTCATCGGAGGGGCGCAGGGGTGGGTTTATACTTCTGCTGAAGATCCTCGGCTAGCGCTCGGGATGACAAAGAAAATGGCAAAGGCAGAAAGTCCCCTTTCAAGTCGAAGATCCCGGACTTGTTCCGGGAGAGGAGTGGTTGGACAAACATCAACTATACTCTAACACTGCTGGCTACCTGTTACCGGCTTTTTCTTGAAGCACCTTTAGGTGCGCTGTTTCTGCCGCCGCTTTTACCAGAGCCACCTTTAGAAGCACCACGCGAGCCTCTGGCACCTTTGGAATCGCTTTTGGTTTCTGTTCTTTTGCCTGATGCACTTTTAGAGCCACTTTTGCCAGCACTGCCTGGTTTAAACCATCTGTCTGTAGGGCTGCGTTGATTTGAGGTACTACTCTTTGGTTTGGGTGTTGCTGCTTTAAGGCCCGTTGTAGCAGCACGTTTTTTCCCGATAGAGCCTTCCTCTGTTTTGGTAGATTCTGCCACCATACTTTGCAGCGATGCCACTTCGGCATCGGTCAGGTTGCGCCACTGCCCCAGCGGTAATTTAGCCAGTGTAATGTTCATGATCCGGATGCGTTGCAGTGTCTGTACTTCGTAGCCCAAGGCCTCACACATTCTTCTTATCTGGCGGTTCATGCCCTGGGTAAGTATAATCCTGAACTTATTCGGGCCTAGCTGCTCTACAAAGCACTTTTTGGTATTCACACCAAGTATAGATACGCCATTGCTCATTCGGTCTACAAAAGCCTGGTTTATAGGCTTATCTACCGTAACAATGTATTCCTTTTCGTGTTTGTTTCCGGCGCGCAGAATCTTATTTACAATGTCGCCATCGTTTGTCAGGAAGATCAGGCCTTCAGAATCTTTATCGAGGCGGCCAATAGGGAAAATGCGCTCCGGATAATTTACGAAGCGGATAATGTTATCGCGCTGCGAAAGATCAGTAGTAGTTTCTATGCCGGCCGGTTTGTTCAAGGCAATGTATACTGGCTCTACGGCATCTACTTCGAGTAAATTTCCATCAACCCGCACTTTATCTTTAGCCGTAACTTTGGCGCCAACTTCGGGTTGCTTACCGTTCACGGTAACGCGGCCTTGTTCTATCAGTTTATCTGCTTCGCGACGGGAGCAGGTGCCTGTATCGCTTATAAATTTATTTAATCTGATTGGTTGCATAGGCTAAAGTGGCGTTGGTAATGTTAAGCCGGATAATTAAAAGTAAAGGTACACGAAAGGATTGATTTATGCCGTATGGATGTAGTGGCAAAAGAAAAGGCTGCTCAAACGGGCAGCCTTTTCAGGTTTATATTTTAGGCAACATTATACTTAGTCTAAGCCACCTTTGCGGGTTGGCTGACGCAGCTCAGGCCAGGTTCTTTGCTTACCTGTTTGTGTATCCAACGGCATATTAATACGCTCGCGGTTAAACAGTTCCGGTTCTTCGCTGGCTCTGTAAGCAAGTATAGCTACCAGTATGGCATTGCTGCGTACATCATCAAACACAATCTTGTCGTATGTGTCGCGGTTGGTGTGCCAGGTATAGTTACCATACGACCAACTAAGTGAGCTCAGCATAAAGGCCGGTGCGCCAGCTGCTACAAACGAGGCATGGTCGGAGCCGCCACCGCCCGGGAAACCTGGGTACTGCGTTTGTATAGAACTGGTTATTTCCTGTGGAGCAGCACTCAGCCAACGGCCCAGGTAATCGTAAGCATGCAAAAAGCCCTGGCCAGAAATGTTGGCCACACGGCCTGTACCGTTATCCTGGTTAAATACAGCCTGCACGTTTTTCACGATCTCCGGATGATCAGCTACAAAAGCGCGTGAACCGTTCAGGCCCTGCTCTTCGCTGCCCCAGTGGCCAACAAGTATAGTTCGTTTCGGGTTAGGGTACATCTTTTTCAGGATGCGCATGGCTTCCATCATCACAATCGTTCCGGTACCGTTATCGGTTGCGCCGGTTCCGCCATTCCAGGAGTCGAAGTGCGCAGATAAAATCACGTATTCATTTGGCTTTTCAGTGCCTTTTATTTCAGCAATTGTGTTAAACGCCGGGGCATTCTTCAGGTTTTTAGACTCAGCCTGAATACGGATCTGGGGCTTTTTGCCAGACTCTACCAAACGGTACAGCATGCCATAGTCTTCCAGCTCAATGTCTACAGTAGGTATTTTCCTGGTATAAGCGCCAAATATCTTGTTCACGCCAAAACCGCCAGACCAGTTCGACATAACCACGCCGGCTGCACCGGCTTTTTCTAAAGCTACGGGCAAGGTACGGGTAGTTTTGCCGGTGTTTTTGATGCGGTTGTTCCAGGCTTCGGCGGCAGCCGTTTTGGCTTCCTGCATTTTCTTTAAAGATGCTTCGGTAGCAAATTCCTTCCAGTTATACTCCGGGCGGCCGGTTGGCTGGTTCATCGAGATCATCACCAGTTTCCCTTTCACGTTTGGCAACCATTTCTGGAACGCGATAGAATCTGTAAACTCAGGAAGTATAACCAGCTCAGCAGTTACGCCTTTGCCTTTAGTGCCCGGGTTCCAGGCCAGTTGTATACCATCCAGGGTTTGCAGGCGCGGGTGCACCATATCGATGTGCGTAATGCCGCGCTGCCAGCCGCGCCACTCGCCCCATTTCTCGTTGCGGGCATCAATACCCCATGTTTTATACTTTGCCAAAGCCCAGTTATTTGCCTGCTCCATCTCCGGGGTGCCAACAAGGCGCGGGCCTATACCATCTAATAACTCATGTGCCAGGGTTTCTAGCTGCGAGTTTTGAGTAGCTTCTTTAACAATATTTTCAACTACCGGGTCTTTGGTAGCCTGGGCATGGGCAAGGCTACCCGAAAGCAACAGCAGCACTGCAAAGGATTGTAATTTTTTCTTCATTCAGGTTGGTAAGGTTAATGTTTTAGGTAAAGTTTAGGGGTTGGAGTAAATTTAGTCAACAAGGTTTAATATCAAATCCTGAATATTTGATTCGGGTATATTTTGATTTAAGAAATGGAAGTGAAAAGCTAAGTTTATACCTTGTTTTGAAAGGAAACTATTCCGGCGCTGTTATACTTATAATTTGTAAACTACTGAAATAAAGAATGCTGGAATATTCAATGTTCGATAGGCTGCCTTTCCGGAGCCAGACAGAAACGTTAGCCAAACACGGAACCCTGCTTGCCCGGCGCAGCTATAACAACTGGACAGTAACGCTTTATACTTTAAATAATTCGTTTGTTGAAGTTTGGTCCGGTAATGAGATAGAGGTGATGAGTAGTTTTAAAAATTCTGCCAATGCCATAGCTATACTTGAGCCTTACACGGATGCTATTGATGTGCAGGATTTTCTGGATTCCTGAGTTCATGCACAATCAAACTAAAAAGCCGGCCCTGTAAGAACTAAACTTACGGGGCCGGCTTTTTAAATTATTCTTTCGCTAACTGCTACTCACATCCTAACATCTCACTGCTTCCGATTGGGGCGCCAGGAGGAAGGTCCAGCACTCGGGTCGGTTTTATCTCTTCCGGCTTATCCATTCTTGCCAGCGCAAATATCAAATGTGCTTCGTAGGCTTCGTCGCGAGTGCGGCTTTTTACGCGCTCTATGTGTTTGCGCAGGTCGGAGAGGGTGGCGGTTGCCACGGCACGCGCCTGGTAAGAGGCATTTTCGTTTTGGGCAAGCGCGAGCAGGTGGGTAAGTATAACCTGTTCCGTTTGCAATTGTACCTGTCCTTCCAGCCCTTTCTTGCGGCTGCTTTTCCAGGTGTTCTCTACCAGTTGCCTTGTTACATCCTGCAGACTAAGGCTGTTGCCGCGGGCACCCAGTTCCACTAAACGTGATGAACGCTCAGGATGCAGCAGAAACGAAACCGTAAAATCTGATGAGGCTTGAGCAGCAGCAAGCGGGTCGAAGGTAAGGCCAGTGCGTTTGGCAAAAAGCTCGCGGCTGTTGCGTAAACCCGGTGCTCTTGGAGGGATAAGTTTAATGATATTTTCAGGCAAGGTCAGGGTTTCCGGCGATATCGTTTCCAACAGGGCATCCAATGCTTTTTGCTGTTCTTTTTTATCCAGCACTTCTGTTACCAGTTGCTTATCGCCGCGCACGGCATACGTATAGTTTACGCCGCCCACCAGTTTTGCTGCTGCTTCGGTCTGGTACCGGTGGAAATTGTAGATCGGCACCAGCACATCTTCCAGCGAACTCATGGCAGCACCCGGCTTAATGTTCTTTTCAGAGAAATTCTTCAGTGCCTCATTGCGAACTTTCAGCACGCGCAAAAGCTCGTCGGTGGCGTTGTTGCCATTATCCCAGAGGTGGGCAGCAGGGTGTGCGCCTCCCGGCGAACGGGCATCCCGGTCAGATATAAAAGTTAAGCCGTTCTCTCTGCCTTTAGCAAGTATAGCATCCAGTGCTTTTTTCTCATCTATGCCTTTCGGAAAATCCTGGTAACCATACGTAACAGCTACTTTGTCCCAGGCGCCTATTTCAGCTGCATAAGCTTTGCTTAGATCGATGTTTCCTGCCCGGTCAAGCTGCACTTGTGGGTGCGGGTAATCCATTACAGAAGCATTGTTGTTGGCGGCATAGTTGTGCATGATGCCTAAGGTATGGCCCAGCTCGTGTGCTGATAACTGGCGTATGCGTGCGAGCGCCATTTCCATCATGGCTTTGTTCACAGGTTTGCCATCCTCATAAGGAGCGAGTAAACCTTCCGCAATCATATAATCCTGGCGAATGCGCAGTGAGCCTAACGATACATGGCCTTTAATGATCTCGCCGGTGCGTGGGTCCTGCACCGAAGCGCCGTAAGACCAGCCCCGCGTGCTGCGGTGCACCCATTGTATCATGTTGTAACGAATATCCATCGGGTCGGCAGTATCGGGCAGAATTTCTACCTGGAATGCATTTTTATAACCGGCTGCTTCAAAAGCCTGGTTCCACCAGCGGGCACCTTCCAGCAGGGCAGTCCGGATCGGCTCCGGTGCGCCATTATCTACATAGTAAACAATCGGCTTTACAGCTTCGGATACTTTGGCACCCGGGTCTTTTTTCTGAAGTCGGTGGCGGGCAATAAAGTGCTTGTCTATGTTTTCGCTTACAGGTGTGGCATAATCAAAGTAAGAAATACCGAAGTAACCAGCCCGCGGGTCCATTTCACGTGGTTTATAGTTGTTATCAGGCAGTTCTATAAAAGAATGATGCTGGCGCAGCGTCAGGGCCTGCACATCGGGCGCAACTTCCTGCACAAAACGCCCGGCATCGTCGCCGCCTGTAAAAGTTAGCGTGGTCTCGAATTCAGTGTTCTTCGGGAAATTTTTAGTTCGTGGCAAGTATAAAGCTGAGCGGCTGGCATCGAGCCGGTAGCTGCCTTGCCTGGTGCGTTTTATACTTCCGGTAACGTCGTGTGCATCGCGGAGCAGGAAATCAGTAGCATCTACCAATACCGTGTTGCCATCGGCGGCTTCCGCTTTAAAACCCCAAAGTATAGATTTAGCAAAAGACTCTTCCACGGCTCGGCGCTCGTTGGCATTATTGCTGATGGCGCGGTAATCAAGATTCGGTTGCACAAGCATCACCTTCGGGCCAATCTTTTCAAAGTATACCAATCGCTGTCCGCCCAGTTGGCCACGGTCCAGGCCAATGTCGTTGGAGCCAAGTCCGCCTGGCAGCGAGTTCACATAAAGAAATTCATGGTTATACTTATCAACCTCCAGCCAGACTTTACCTGCGTTTTCGTCCCAGTAAAAAGTAAAGTAGCCGGTGTATTTTTTCATGCCTGCCGTTTTAGCGGCAATGCCTGGAAGTTTCTGGGCGATAGTTGCGGTTGCCAGCAGCTGCATTAAAAACAGCATAAGCCAAAGTTTCCGGGTAAAAGGTGATTTCATGGTTCTTGGTAAGGAGATTAAATCAGTCGGTTTGAAAAGGTAATATAGTGATTTTAAAATTAAGCCGGATGGTACTGCGTTGGTAAGCAAATTATTATATAAAAACGCTTGCTCTGGTTTGTTAATGCAGGTGCTGTAACTATAAATGCTGAAAGGTGTAAAATAGATTTTCATTCGTATACTTACAGCAACATAAAACTCAACTAAAACCATGAAAAAAATTGTAACAGCATTCGGTTTGTGCGCTTTGCTTGCAAGCTGTGGCGGCAACAAATCGGAGTATGAGGATGTGTATGACAACAAGAACCGCACAACCGAAGAAAATACTGCCGAAGCTACAGAACCCGGGTTGGCAACTACTACACCAGATACCGGAACTGCAGCTCCAACTCCAGCTCCACAGGACAATGCTACTGTAGCCAAAGAAACAGAAACAGCAGCCGCAACCGGTGATTTTTCCAAAGGCTCTAAGCTAATTTCCATGTCTGACTGCCTGGCCTGCCACAACGAAGAGAAAAAGATTGTTGGCCCTGCCTATATAGATGTAGCCAAGAAGTATGAATTCAATGATAAGAACGTTGATTACCTTGCCGGTAAAATTATTAAGGGAGGTAAAGGCGTTTGGGGCGAAGTTCCGATGACTCCACACCCGAACATCAGCGAGGCCGATGCCAAAGACATGGCCCGATACGTATTGTCGCTCAATAAAAAATAAGCCTTTTATGGCTGATCCCAGACCTGCTGCCTGTATTGATTTTATGGCTGGCAGGTCTGGTTTTTTTCTTAATTTATAAATCACTAGCATTTCCGAACTATGATTCCAGCTAAAGCTTATGCAGCCTTTGATCCTACTAGCCCGTTGGGGCCTTATAATTTTGAGCGCCGGGAGGTAGGAGAGAATGATGTCTTAATCGAAATTAAATATTGCGGTGTTTGCCACTCAGACCTGCACCAGGTGCGCGACGAATGGGGCGGAGCCATGTACCCGTTGGTGCCCGGGCACGAAATTGTGGGTGTGGTAACCAAAGTGGGCAACAGTGTAACCAAATTTAAAGTAGGCGACCTGGCTGGTGTAGGCTGTTTCGTGGACTCTTGCCGCGAGTGTCATAGTTGCAAAGAAGGCCTGGAGCAATACTGCGAAGTACATAACGTGGGCACTTACAACAGCTACGAGCGCGATAACAAAACAATTACGTATGGAGGCTATTCTTCACAAATTGTGGTGGATGAAAACTATACTTTAAAAGTGCCTGAAAGCCTTGATCTGGCTCGCACAGCGCCTTTGCTTTGTGCCGGTATAACTACCTATTCGCCAATCATGGAATGGAAGATAGGGAAAGGCCACCGCTTAGGTATAGTTGGCTTGGGTGGATTGGGCCATATGGCCGTGAAGATAGCTGTTGCCAAGGGTGCGGATGTAACAGTGCTAAGTACCTCTCCAAATAAAAAGCAGGATGCACTACACTTAGGTGCGCACAACTTTGCCGTTACCAATGATGAGGAAACATTGAAAAAGCTCCGTAATTCCTTCGATTTTATAATTGATACCGTATCCGCCCCGCACGACTATAATCTGTACTTGTCGATGTTGAAGCGCGATGGAACGATGATACTGTTGGGTGCACCGCCGGAACCATCTGCCGTAGCTGGTTTCAGTTTAATTGCGCGTCGTAAACGCCTGGCTGGTTCTATGATCGGGGGTATTCCGGAAACCCAGGAAATGCTGGATTTCTGTGCCGAACACAACATAATGTCAGATATAGAGCTGATCCCGATATCTGAAATAAACGAAGCCTACGAGCGCATGCTGCGAAGCGATGTGAAGTATAGATTCGTGATTGATATGGCGAGTTTGTAGGAAGTATAAAGTATAAAACAGAAGGGGCTTCTGCTATCGTAGCAGAAGCCCCTTTTTGCTTGTAATTCAGTTTAAAGTACCGTCAGTTTCTTCGTTATTATGCCCCGTTCCGTATGGATCTGGAGCAGGTACACACCCGGCCTGGTCAGCTCAGCGTTGATCTCGATTTTATCAGGCTGTGGTTTGGCTATAGTTGCTGTATAAACTAACTTGCCCACTGCGTTAAACAATTGTACTTCTCTGGCATCAAAGTCAGCGTGCTGCAGGTTTATGATAAAGCGGCCGGACGTTGGATTCGGGTATACTGCAATGGCCTGGGCAGGAGTAAGCGTTTCCACCACAAAATCTGTAGTACTTAAAGCAACGCCGCCTACTCCTTTGATTTGAAGTTTGCCGGTGGTGGCACCACGCGGTACCCGTACTTTAAGTTTAGTAGGGGATGCCTCCAGTACATGCGCTTTCTCTCCGTTAAAAGCTATTTCATCCTGCACGCCCAATGTCAGGAAATGAGCTCCGGTTATTTCTACATCTGTGCCTACACTTCCTTTTAAAGGTGCCATGGCTAAAAACGCCGGACCTGGTATTACATCAAAATAAGTAGCACTATTTGCCTTACCGCCCGGTGTTTCTACTGCAACATACCCAGATGCCGCACCCTGGGGTACTTTAACAGTTAGCATGGTAGGGGAAGCCTGCACTACCTGGGCCTGTACTTGCCCAAACCATACTTTATTGCGCTCCGGGGCAGCAGCAAAATTTTCGCCGCTGATACTTATAGTTGCGCCCACAATATCGGTTTTCTTGCTCAGGCCACTGATTTCTGGCTGGTGCCACACTACATAAGCTGATGCACTTAGCGTTTCGCCTCCTTTTGTGGTAATCTCAAACTTAGCTGTAGCTGCCTGAGCCGGCACTTTTAAAACTAAGGCATCGCCCGTATTGCTGATGATCTCACACTCAATCATTCCCAGTTTTATACTTTGTAAAAGGCTTTGATCGAGGTGTTGGCCTTGTAAGGTAACGGTAGCACCAACAACTCCTTCAATCGGGCTGAAACTGCTGAGTAACGGCGGCTGGTATACTTCAAAACTCTCGCTGGTACTGGCTGCGCCATCTGGCGTTTCTATTTTAAGTGAGCCAGTAACTGATTTAGATGGCACCTGTACTTTCAGTTCTGTTTCTGTAGCGCTAATTACCTGCGCCTGCACGCCATTAAAATATACTTTGTTATCGGCAGCTTTTGCAGCGAACTTCTTACCCGTAAGTATAACTTCTGTGCCATACTTGCCGGCAGCAGGAGAGAAGCCGGCAATACCTGGCGAGGCAATTATTTGCTCCGCAGAAAGCCTCAGTTCTTCGTTTATAACCGGCGGCATGTCGTAAATCCGGTTAGTAGTTACATTGGTGCGAACAGGCGAGTTGTAATCGAAGTAGATATCGGCAAAGTTCTCCACGGCTGTTTTCTCCGGCAGGTCGGCTTTAGGTTTGATGCTGAACTGGATGTAGCCGTGGCTGCCAGGCTCGTTTGAAGTGCTGTCTGGCAGCATGATGTTATCGAAAGTCCAGGTTAATACCGGGCGGCCTTTGCCACTCACCTCAAAACGATAGCTATGCGAAGCAGAACCTATTCGTAATGTACTCAGGTCCAAGTGCTCGGATAATGTATCTGCCACTACTACCCGGTAGGCAACATCGGTACCTGTATTCTGGAACCTGATTTTATACTTTAGCTCGGTGCCCGTAGAGGTGTATTTTTCTTCCGTAAGTCCTGCAGGTATCACCAGTTTGTCGTTCGGGTCGAAAGAGTCGATGATTGGGAGGCATTCTTCGGCTGCTTCAGCTTCTTCATCATCGGGTGGTAGGGCATTCACATAACCGGTACTTACAATACCGCTTGCACCTTTTCGGCAGGCCTCTACTGTAGCACTTGCCAAGGAATTTTCGCCATTACCTTCGGGTTGGTCTGCTTCAAGACGGGCAGTTTTGCCGCCAGTTGGTATCCAAAGCACCAGGCTGTCACCAGTGGCTAGTTTATAGTTCTCTATCGTAGAAAGCTGGCCATCCAAGTATAAACGGAACTGCTTACCGGTTTCCATACCGGCCAGGCCTGAGTTTCTGATCACAAAGCGCACCATGCCTTTCTCTGAATTGCACACACCGGTTACTGTGGCTGTAGGTACTGGCGTAGTGCTTTGGTTGCCAGGCGTGATCCAGGCTTTTGTACACACCGTCAGGCCGCGTATAGTTTCATCGCCACAAACTACTTTATCCTGTATGGTAATAAAGCCTGTTTGCCCGGCAGCAATAGTGCCTGCCTCAAATACATAGGTACCGTTTGGCAAACGTGTGTAGGATTTATCCGCTGATAGTAATTCCACCTCTTTAGGTAGTTGCAGGTATACTTTGGCATTGTTGGCCGTAGCAAAGCCGGAGTTGGTGTAAGTTACTTTGGTAGTGCTCTCAAAACAACGGCGCCTGCGCGTGGAGGAAACGCTGGCGTTAAGGTAAGGGGAAAGTGTAACTTGGTTGCCGAAGTTGATCCCGTTTACAACGCTTTTCTTATCTGTAATTGTGACGGATTGAGGTATGCCCTCGGCTGGTGAGGATTGTTGAATCTCCCGGCCCTTTTTGTTATCCGGTAAAAGTTGTCTTATCTGATATGTTCCAATATTATCAACTGCAATTTTGTAGTTTCCATTTACATCCGAAAAGCCAAATACGGATCCAGGCTCAACTCTTAACGCAATATTCTTCAATCTTGCTTCATTGGGCTCTGGAACATTGTTTTTATTTGTATCCTGATAGATTATTCCACTAATATAACTTTGCTGGGTATCTGAGGTTTTTCCTAAAATATAGAAATGGTCATTTAACAACATACTAGCCGCCATAGCACTTCCATTTGCATTAACAGCTATTTCATCTGCTATTACAGGTATATTTCCCGTAAGCTTTCCGGCTGTATCAAAAATATCAACAGAACTGCCTGCAACATATATATTCCCTTTCTGGTCAAGCTCTATGCTATTAGGAACATAAAATTCAAGCGTTCTACTAACATGTGGCTCAAACTGTAAGATGAACTGGCCTGAGTTTGCGTATTTTTTGATTTTCCCGACTGGGTGGTAAGGATCAGTTTTGTCTACAATGATCACATAAAGGTTCCCAAACTCATCAACTGCGATATCTTTGTATGTTATATTGGGATTAGAAGCCTGAATACCGGACAAACTGACAGTCTGAAGAAAATTACCTTGATCATCATACTTGGAAATTTTACCTTCTCCCAAAATATAAAAGAAACGATCCAGGCCTTGGGTGAGCTTATAGCCATGCCAGTATGGAGTTTTATTATTCGACATAGGATCGAATTCAGAAAGTACCTTACCTGCTGCACTAAATTTTCTAACTCTGCCAAACTGCATGCTATCCAATACATACACGGAACCATCAGGCCCGGCAGCAATATCATAGATCTTTTTTTTGAACGCTGATTCAGGGCCGGTTTCACCGAACATAGATAGCTTTATACCCTGCCGGTTATAAGTAAGGATTTGCTTAGAAAAATTATCAGCAACATAGAAATAAAAACCATTGCTATCTGTCTCTAATGCTGTAATAGACAGGCTTCCTTTGGTAGAATCTGCTATTCCGAATATATTCTCTCGCTCTCCACCTGGCAACAGCGTTATTATTCTTCCATTTTTGTATTGATAGGAAAGAGTGCCACTAGCCGTGATGTACTTATTGTCCGCTTTATCAAAATTTACTCCAAGGTTTTCAGTTGGATCTATGTTTGGTAAAGGAAGATTCCAATGCCATACATCGTCATTCGTGAAAGCGTAAAGAGCAGCATTTCCGGCATCAGCAACAAAGATCAGACCTGCCTTGTCAATTTCTACACCTGTTGGTCTACCAAAATTAGGAGCGCCTTTACCTGGTCTTGTAAATGTGGCTAAAAGCAGCCCGGAAGCATTAAACTTTACAATGCGTTTATTGCCTGAATCAGCCACATAAACATTTCCGTCTGCTGCTATTGCAACATCTGTGGGTGTATTTAGTGAACCAAACTCCAGCAGAAACTGTCCGTCGTTCGTAAATTTTCTGACAACGTGCATGGTGACGTCTGTAATGTAAATGCTTCCGTCCGGGCCAACTGCAATACCCTCTACATTTGATCCAGTATATGAATTGATAAGAGAATTCTTAAACTTATGTAAAACATTACCTTGCTTATCCAGCTTATATACATAGAAGTCATAGGCATTCCATACATACAGGTTCTCATCTTTATCTTTAGCAATTGCACGAGCCTGGCCAGCAAAGGGCACATCAGAAATAGGGATATCTTTAACAAAGTTACCAGCGGCATCAAGCACCCTTACCTGATAGCTATTTGCAACATACATGTTCCCTGAGTCATCTATGACAACTCCAAGAGGGGTTGATAAGGATGGACCCACGACATACTTAGTTTCAAAGTTAGCCTGAGCCTGGCCATCAGAAAAAAGTAATAAGACAAAAATAAAAAACAGTAAAATTGCTTTCATAGGCTAAAAGTATAAATTAAAAGCGTGGGCTATTGTACTGTAAATGTAAGCATTAAAGTATAAACATAGAGCTATACTTTGGCACAATATCCTGCGGGTATATAAAAATCAGCCTGTGTTATAAACAAGGATATCTTTGCCGAAAATTCACCGTTAATGATTGCATTACCCTTATAACAGAAGAAGATAAGCATGAGCCATACTTATACAGGCAAAGTAATGTGGTCGCACCTGGATGCCAACATGCACATGCGCCACTCTGCCTACGCCGATTTTGCGGCACAAGCCCGCATCGAAGTTCTAGCCGTAATGGGACTGGATATGAAGACTTTCCAGAAGCTGCACATCGGGCCGATCCTTTTCAGGGAGGAAACAACTTACCTGCGCGAAGTAGGCGTGAATGAAACGATAACTGTAACCACAGAGCTTGCAAAAAGCAAAAAAGACGGTTCCCGCTGGACCATCTGCCACGAGCTGTTTAAAGAAGACGGTGTAAAAGCAGCGGTTATAGTTGTAGAAGGTGCCTGGATTGATGTATTGAAACGCAAACTGGCTAACTTACCCGAAGAACTGGCCGACCACTTCGTACACATGCGCCGTAGCCCTGATTTTGTAGAGTTGGAATAACTCATGGCGCGAGCGTCTTCGCCCCGAAATGCTTCGGGATCTGTGACTCGTGACGTATTATAGAGGGGCCTTTGGCCCCTTTATTGAAACTATAGTTAATCGCACAATTACTAGATTGTCTGTTTTAACTCAACTGGGCGGGACGCCCAACTATAGTTCGACACAAGTGAAGACGCTCGCGCCATAATTAAATAAAACTTCCCTACTTGAACTAGGGAGAACGCGAGTTCGAAGCTAGCGAGCATAGCTCTGAGGGGTAGGGGTGGTTTGATAACTATACTTTCCCCAGCACCCAGGTAGTCATACTTCTATCCTGTTCTACCACGGTCGTTTTCAACGGATCCAAACGTTCGGCATCCATTTGCTTCTCCAATTCAGCTAATAGATTTTCATCCGCTAAAAACCAGACAGGCCCATGTGCCATCTGGTAAAATCTGCCTTGTAAATGCTGTAACTTACCCTCCAGACCTATAGTTGTACTAAGCCTGCAAAACAGCATGCCGCCCGGTTTTATTACCCGCCATAGTTCCTGAACTATACTTCTGAAATGCTGCTCATCTTTTGCAAAATGCAACACAGCACTACAGGTCACTACATCAAAGTATAGATTTGGATAAGGGAGCGTAGCCAGGTCAGCAACTATAAAATTACGGGCAGGCAGGGTAGGAGCCAGTTCTTTTGCCAACTGTTTCACTTTCTCGATAGCTGCTTCTGAGGTGTCGGCTCCGTGTACTTCTACACCCGCCTGTAACAGGTAGTGTATATTTCTGCCATTGCCACAGCCCGCATCCAGGAGTTTCATACCTTTTTGTATCCGACCCTTCAGCAACTGGTCGAACAGGTAAATATCCAGGTCTCCGAATTGGGTTTTAAGCGATGTGATGGGCAAATGAAACATAATGGCTCTTCTTTTTGCAAGTATAATTTTACTGGGAATTGTCGAAATTAAGCAGGTTTTACTATCCTTTTTGCTTTATTTTTAAGAATATTGAAGAAGAAAATACGCTATAACTGACTATGAATACTGCACCTGAAACAGAAACGATACAACGCTCCGGCCTTTCGGTAAGCGAGTTTATCCAGAAATACGCTAACCATCCCACTTACATTCCGCCAACCGGCCCGGAATTGAACGCTAAAAACTGGCAATCGGAGGCTGCGTTGCGCATGTTCCTGAACAACCTGACTGATGAAGTAGCGGAAGACCCATCACGTTTGGTAGTTTACGGTGGTATTGGCCAGGCTGCTCGAACCGTGGCTGATGCGCAGAAGATAATTGAAGTGTTGCTGAACCTGGAAGAAGACGAAAGTTTGCTGGTACAATCGGGTAAGCCGGTGGGAAAAGTAAGAACACATGCCGAAGCGCCGCGTGTCCTTATTGCCAACTCTAACCTGGTACCACATTGGGCTACCTGGGAGCATTTTAACGAACTGCGCGCACGTGGCCTGATGATGTATGGGCAGATGACGGCGGGGAGCTGGATCTACATCGGTACACAGGGCATTTTGCAGGGAACCTACGAGACGTTTGCTGCCTGCGGAAGAATCCATTTTAACGACGACCTGCGCCACAAACTATTGGTAACTGGTGGTTTAGGCGGCATGGGTGGCGCGCAGCCACTGGCCGCAACTATAGCCGGAGCTACTTTCCTGGGTGTAGATGTGGACCCGGAGCGTATTAAAAAGCGCTTGGAAACCCATTACATCGACAAAATGACCTACGACTACGAAGAAGCAAAACGCTGGGCCCTGGAAGCCAAAGAAAAAGGCGAAGCCATCTCTATTGGTCTGGTAGGTGATATTGGCGATGTGCTGGAAAAACTTATTCAGGATAATATTACACCAGAGATCTTAACCGACCAGACATCTGCACACGACCCTATAAATGGTTATGTACCAAACGGCTTAACGTTGGAAGAAGCCAAAGTACTGCGCGAAAGCGATCCGCAAGCCTATAAAACTCGCTCTTTGAAAAGTATGGCCCGCCACGTTGGTTTTATGCTGGAACTGCAGAAGCGCGGAAGTAAGACCTTCGACTATGGCAATAACCTGCGCGAGTTTGCGCAGCAGGGCGGTGAGAAAAACGCCTTCAACATACCGGGTTTTGTGCCGGAGTACATGCGCCCGTTGTTCTGCGAAGGCAAAGGACCTTTCCGTTGGGCTGCTTTGTCCGGCGATCCTGAGGATATTAAAGTAACCGATGCAGCGCTGAAAGAACTCTTCCCGGACAACACGCACATGATAAAGTGGCTGGATGAGGCTGAAGAAAAAGTGGCATTCCAGGGTTTGCCTTGCCGTATCTGCTGGCTGGGTATGGGCGAGCGCGAAAAAGCCGGTCTGATGTTTAACCAACTTGTGCGAGATGGTAAAGTTAAAGCGCCTATCGTTATCGGTCGCGACCACCTGGACTGCGGTTCTGTGGCATCGCCTTACAGAGAAACCGAAGGTATGCTGGATGGCTCTGACGCCGTATCGGACTGGCCATTGCTGAACCTGATGTCGAACACAGCGGGTGGTGCAACATGGGTATCGTTCCACCACGGTGGTGGCGTAGGTATAGGCTATTCGCAGCATGCGGGCATGGTTATATTGGCCGATGGTACCGAGCGTGCCGATCGTTGCCTGAGCCGCGTGCTGCACAACGATCCGGCCATGGGCATTTTCCGCCACGCCGACGCCGGTTACGAAACCGCCCAGCAGAATGCAGAGAAATTCGGGCTGAAACTATAAACTCTTTATCCCTTCCCCGACAACAGGGAAGGGATTTTCTTTCTATCATCCTGACGAAAGATCTGACTTATCACGTTGTAAGTATAATTACTTCAGAATCTATAAACTCTATGAACCAACACGAGAACTATACTTTAATCGGTCCTTTCTCCCAGATACTGACCATGGCTAATTTACCGGAAACAGGGTCTATTGTTGATGATGAACTGGAAGTACTGGAAGATGGCGGGATTGTGGTGAGCGAGGGTCTTATTAAACTGGTTGGGAAGTATAATATCTTATTGAAGGTTGCGAACGAAGAGCACTATAAAATAGAGAAGATTGAAGAGCCGATGGTTTTACTGCCTGGCCTGATAGATGCACATACACACATCTGTTTTGCCGGCTCCCGCGCCAACGATTATGCTATGCGCGTTGCCGGAAAATCTTACCTTGAAATAGCCCGAAGCGGTGGCGGTATACTTGACAGTGTTCGTAAAACCCGCGAAGCTACTGTAATAGAATTAGTGGATCTGCTTAAAAAACGCAGCGACCGACATTTAGCTGAAGGCATTACCACCTGCGAAGTAAAAAGTGGATACGGCCTTACCGTAGAAGACGAACTGAAAATGTTGGAGGCCATAAAACTGGTAGATAAGCATCACCCGTTGGATTTAGTACCAACCTGCCTTGCCGCCCACATGCGCCCCCCCGAATTCACTGATTCCAAGGCTTACCTGAAACACATTTTAGATGAACTGTTGCCCCAGGTAAAAGAGCAGAATCTGGCAAGCAGAGTTGATATTTTTATTGAAGACACAGCTTTTACCGAAGAGGAGTCGATGGAGTATTTGTTGGCTGTAAAGGAGCAAGGGTTTGAGATAACGGTGCATGCCGACCAGTTCAGCACAGATGGGAGCAGGGTGGCTGCAGAAGTTGGCGCTGTTAGTGCCGACCACTTGGAAGCCAGTGGCGAAGAAGAAATTGCGTTACTGAAAAAAGCCGGAGTGGTAGCTACTGTGCTGCCTGGCGCTTCGCTGGGTTTAGGAATGCATTATGCACCAGCCCGTAAAATGCTGGATGGCGGCTTGTGTGTTGCCATCGCCACTGACTGGAACCCTGGTTCTGCCCCTATGGGCGATCTATTGTTGCAGGCTGCTTTAATTGGCGCCGCAGAAAAGCTAACTATAGCCGAAACACTGGCTGCCATTACCACCCGCGCTGCGCGTGCGTTAAATATGAAAGACCGTGGCTATTTAAGCAAGGATCGGGTAGCTGATTTTATTGCTTTCCCGACAGATAACTATAAAGAGATTCTATACTTTCAGGGAAAGCTGAAGCCAGGAATAGTCTGGAAACGAGGCAAAAGAGTATAAACAACAATTAACAATTAGCAACCAACAATAAAGCCATGTATAAACCAACCGCAGCAGGCACCTGGAAAGGTAGAGTAGATGCCCACGATGGCGAAGAAGGAAAACGCTGGCACCAGGGCATAAAACTGCTTAACCTGACAGAAACTGCGGAGCCAGCTGATGCTACACAAGCCATTGCAATGCTGGGTTTTTGCTGCGACGAAGGTGTGCGACGCAATCAGGGCAGGGAAGGGGCTGTAGATGGACCTGCAGCTTTACGACAGGCAATGGCTTCGTTTGCGTGGCACCTGGATGATGATGTAATGTTGTTTGATGCCGGAGATGTATACTGTACCAACCAGAACCTGGAAGAAGCCCAGAAGCAACTCGGTAAAAAAATACACACACTCCTTACTAACACTTACAAAACAATTATACTTGGTGGCGGCCACGAAACAGCTTACGGGCATTTTTTAGGTATAAAACAGGCATTACCTGAAGGACAGCAACTGGGTATCATTAACTTCGATGCACATTTCGACCTTAGAAGCTATGAAAAACAATCCAGTTCCGGCACTCCTTTTCTACAGATAGCCGATGACCTGGCTGCTGAAAGTATAGATTTTAATTACCTGTGCCTGGGCATACAGCAATCTGGTAATACCCAAAAGCTGTTTAACACGGCAGAAAGCTATGGGACGGACTATGTATTTGCGCCTGCTATGCAGGTATACAACTTCCAGAACCTGCAGGAGAAGCTACAGCAGTTTATGGCGTTGGTGGATGTGCTTTATGTAAGTATAGATATGGATGTGTTTGCCGCTGCTTATGCCCCGGGTGTAAGTGCCCCGGCTGCATTAGGTATAGATCCTGAAATAGTGTTGCTGTTACTGCAAGAGATCATCAATAGTGGCAAATTGCTAACGCTAGATGTAGTAGAGCTTAACCCAAAACTGGATATAGATAACCGGACTGCCAAACTGGGGGCCTCGCTGCTTTACCATGTGGTGCAGCAATGGAGCCAGGTATAAAGCAGCACAAGTATAAAAAAGCAGTGGCCTTGCATTTATGTTGCAAGTCCACCGCTTTTTTATGGTAACTATAGTTGAGATTAATTTCCAATCTTGAATTTGGTCCAGTAAGTGGTGTCGGAGGTTTTAACTTCTACGAGGTAGGTGTCCGGTTTTAGTTTGCCTACATTATAGCTCCACATGTTTGTGTTTTTTGCAAGCATTACCGGTTTTTGGTATACGAGCTTGCCGGCTTTATTTTTTATTTCCAGTACGGCATCTTCTTTTAGTTTCTGATCAAAGCTAAGCTGGAAAGTGCCTTTTTTTGCTGGTTTAAGGTTAATGCCTGAAAGCGTTTCCATATTAACAGAATCTGGCGGGGTTTCTGCTATCAGTATTTGTTCGTGCTGTTGGTTTGGTAATTTTGTTTTTGTGCTTTGTGCTGATGCCGTTAAAGCTAAAACGGAAAGAGGCAGTGCGGCAGCTATCGTTAGTGCATACTTTGTCTTCATCTTCATAAACTCCTGTAGGTTAAAAGTATAAGTCTATCAGCGCTACTACATTTTTCAGGCCAGAATTTTAAGTGCAAAGTATATGCTGATAAATTTTTTTATACTTGTTGCTGTACAACAAGTTGCGATTTTTCAGCATCGTAAAACCAGGGCGAATGAGCAGAAAGTTGCACACCCCCCAGCCACGGTTTATGCTCAAGCCAGCGCTTATACTTTTGCTTTGCGGTTGCTACCAATTTCCCTTGCTCTGTAAGTATAAATGGCTCTGTTGTACTTACCAGTTCAGGCTGTAAAGACTCTAACAGATCAAGTAACTGGTAATCTCCGAACCCGTAGCCGTGCTCCAGTTTCCAGAACTGCTGCATAAGTGCCTTTTGCGGAGTATAACCTTCCGCTATCGCTTGTAAAAGCACCATTTGCGCATGATTTATACTTGTATTGATAGCGGGAAAACGTTTCAGATGTAAGTTTAGCGCGTTGTAAAGCAATGGCAAACTACCAGCGTGCTGTTGCAGGTAATTTTGGAGTGCCATCGGATCAGGTCCTGCATAAAGGCGCCACAATGTATCTGTATGTTCCAGTTGTTCGGGTTGTAACTGCATTCTATTGTCAAACAACTCCCGAATCTGCTCCGGTTTTAGATATGAAATGTTTTTATCCTCGAAAGGAATGCAAATCGAGACAATTCTGACTTTTTGGTGGTAAAGCAACTGCAACAAGTATAACAGGTTTACCTGGCACATTAGGTCGGCATCAAACCATAGTATAACTTCAAAAAAAGCATGTGCCTCCTTTAGCTTTTTTACTTCGTCTAATACCTTGGTCTTATACTCTTCAGCAGAGCTATTATATGAGCTTGTAATAAACTCCTGGCGTTTTCGCCAGAATTCCTCTTCAGGCAAAGTATAAATCGCAGGACCTTCTGATAAAACTTCGCGCCACACGATTACCTCGCCGGGTAACGATGCTGCCTTAAAAGCAGGAATGCTGGCATCTCCGTTAAGTATGTGCAGGCTCGGGAGTTTTTTCATCGGGAAGTAAATGAGGCTTTCTTACGAAAAAAGCAGCCAAAATTGCTTTGGCTGCTTTTCATCATGAAATTAAAACACTATTCTATAACGCTGTGCAGTAATTCTTTATTGTTATAGTTGCGTGTGAAATTTTGATAAGTTAAAGTATGGTCAGGTATTAAGAGTGCATTGTTTTCTGCTTGTTTATTTTACCTGTGGATGTTTCGTAGAATTTTTTCCGGTAGATAAACTGTTTCGGCATTTCGAACTTACTAAGCAAGTTGCCCATAGCCTGCATTAGGGCCTGTTCGTGCTCTGCAGGCAATGGCTTACCTTCTACTACCAGCACAATACGCTCGCCAAGCAATTCGTCGGGCTCAGATGCTACAAAAAAGCGTGGAGGAGTATCCATGGTTGCAAAGGCTTCTGCAACAGCAATTTCTACTTTTTCACTTTGCACTTTTACGCCCCCAGTGTTTATCGTATTATCTGCACGGCCAACCCAACGGAAGCGGGTAGTGGTGAGCAGTTCTACAATATCGTTAGTGATGATAAGTTCGTTGTTTGTAACATCTGCTTTTATAGTTAGGCAACCTCTGCTGTCCTGGCCGATCTCTATGTTATCTAGCACCTCAAAATATTCAGCAGCTTTTGGCCCGTTAATCAGGCGCAGGGCTATATGAGAAGCAGTTTCGGTCATGCCATAAGTAAGGTAAACCGGGGTTTGCAGCTGTTGCAGGTCGCGTTGCAAGGTAAAACTAACCGGTGCACCACCTACTAAAATCGCTTTCATCTGATCCAGTCTTTCAACGGCATCGGGCATTTCCTGCAGTATGATCTGCAATTGCATGGGCACAAACGAAGCAAAATCGATCTTTTCCTCCTTCGGAACCAAGGCCAGCGGGTTAGAGATCGGCTCTACTATTATCATCTCCAACTCGCCTTCAAAGCCCCGAACCAACATCATAATACCTGCAATGAATTCGGTATTCAGGCAAACCAGCATGCGGTCTCCTTTTTTCAGGTTGAGTACTTTAAGGGTGCGTGCAGCGCTTACTTCTAATTGTTTGCGGCTAAGGGTAATAGGTTTTGGCTCACCGGTAGACCCGGAAGTATGCAGCGGGAACTCCTGAATGCCATTGAGCCAGTTGCGACAAAACTCCAGCGTTTTAGCCTCATAACCGTTCAGCGGTATACTGTTCCGGAAGGAGTAGTCTCTTATTTCGTCGTAGTAAAACTTTTTGCCGTTAAGTAAAAGCGAATCGGGCATAGGTTTTTAGTTAAGTTGATGGTAAGGTTACATGCAAATACGTGCCGCCGCAAATTAGGGCGCAGCCGGTGTATAAACAAATAAAGCAGGAAGAACTGTTTTTTTAGCCAAACAGCTCTTCCTGCTTCTGAAGCATTATAAAAATAAAAAATTTATACTGCAATTAAGTTTCTGTTACGGAAATTTAGGATACTTAGAGAAATCAGGCGTACGCTTCTCCAGGAAAGCATCTTTACCTTCTTTTGCTTCTTCTGATAAGTAATAAAGCAAAGTAGCATCGCCGGCAAGTTGCTGGATACCAGCCTGTTTGTATAGTTCAATGCTGAGAAAAGCTTTCTGGCTCTATAAGTACAAATTGTGGCTATTGTTTAAAACGGTTTGGGTTTTTAATCTGAAAAGTATAAATGAAACCGTAATGTATAGGCGCATAAACCGGGCAGCAAGCCAGTAAGTTTGGCCTGTAAATGATATGTTAGCTACTGTAATGTTTGGTTTAGTATAGCCAGTCCTTCTTAGGTTTCCGCATCTTTCTGTCGAGCGAAAAGCGGCCCGAGCCGAAGATCAGGAAGAAAACTAATAGCGCGAGCACGATAATAGAAGACCATAACTCAGTGTTTTCAGAATAAAATCCGTGCTGCGGATTTATAAAGAAAACGGCCCCGATAAGGATTGGCAACTGGAAAAGTATAGCCACGCGGGTAAGTAACCCTAATGCAATAAAAAGTCCGCCTACCAGGTGCGCAAAAGCTACATAATGTACCAGTCCGAAGGATACCCACCTGAACTGGCTTTTCATCATCATGCTATGCAGGGCAGCAGTATCCTGAATAAACATAATGCCTTTAACTAAAAGGAAAAGCCCGAGCGCTATTCGGAGAAAATCTATCCAGATCGGGTGGTGTGTATCAGCCCAATGCTCTATGCGGTGCATATCTTGTGTTAAATTCATGGCTGTTGGGTTTTCGGTTAAACAAAAGCTATTCAATTATTTAAACGAATAATTCCAGATTTAAGACAGATTTAGCAGGGTTGATTTAGTGAGCGTGAAATTGGTAATTGATAGTACTTTTATAAAGTTCCAGCATTGGCTTCTGCTCGTTTTCTGCTCTAATTAAAAAGATGGATACAGATTTGAGAGTTGAAGGTAATAAGCCCACCCCTGTACCCCTCCAAGATTGGGAATTATGCTGATGCTGTAGTTTAAAGTTTTAGGGAGAGGACGTAACCTTTCCCTGTCACTGGTTCCAATTAAATAGGCGCTAACTAAGAAGTGACAATCCCAGTCCTTGGGTTGAGCGCCTTGGTGTGTCCGGTGCCCGAAAGGGCAGCCTGCAGGCGGAGCCGAAGGCAGGACTCAACACAGCGTGATGCCAAAGGACGAGCCCTCGCGGACTTGGAGCGAACCAAGGCAAACTATAAAACTGCAGGTAAATAAAACTGAGGAAGAAAGTATACTTGTAAGTATAGCTTGCTTGCTAGTTGCAGACACCTTTGCTATGAAACAATAGCAGATTTCTCACTATCGTTCGAAATGACAAAAGAATAAATAGCAAAACCCCAACTAAAAAACTCAGATTTCTTTCAGTAATACTGGCACTCTTCGCTTCAAGAGCTCTCAAATAACAACATTAACAAAAGCCAATAGGAAAGGCAGCTTAATACTTAAAAAGCTTGTAACAGCGCCTGCTTATATGTTGCAAAAGAAGCAGCATTTGCTTTGCTGTCAGTGAAAACCTCAAGTATTCCTGCGCCAGCATCAGCCGCCATAAAAGCTGGCAATGCGTTTTGCAATTCCTCCAAAGTTGAGCAGGAAGTATAATTCATTCCAAAATCCCTGGCTGTGTTTTCAGCATTTAATTCCTGCCTTGTTTCGAAGAATTCCTCTAACTCTGGTTGTTGTCTGGGGCCATCTATCAGCCTGAAAATACCACCAGCGTGATTGTTGAGCAATACAATGCGCAGGTTTTGAGGCAGGTAATTGTGCCATAACCCGTTACGGTCGTAGAAAAAAGCGAGGTCGCCGGTAAGTAGCGTGGTGATGCCGGAATTAGCAAGTGCGCAGCCAACTGTTGTGCTGGTGCTGCCATCTATGCCGCTTGTGCCACGGTTTGCATACACCTGAACGGTGCTGTTTGCAGGCAAATTAAGTATGTTGGCATAGCGCACGGCCATACTGTTAGCCAGGTGCAAGTTGCTCTGCGCAGGCAGTTGCTGTAAGACTTTAGCTACTACAGTTAGCTCGCTGAATTCGGCTTCGGAAGTATAGTTTTGCAAAAAATCAGATGCTTTGCGCTCAATTTCACTCCATGAATCTGTGAATGTAGTTTCTGTAGAAGTATGATTTGTACTTGATAAGGCTTTGAAAAATTGCTCAGGCTGGCAACGGATAATTTTCTGTAGCGATTGAAACGTATCGGCAACGGCTCCGGCGGGTTGCAGGTGCCAATGCGCTTTCGGTTTATATTTCCGCAAGTATAGTTTCAGGCTTTTAGAGATGATGGATTTACCAAATGTAAGGAGCATATCTGGTTGCAGAGAGCGCATTTTTTCATCATCCGGGCAAGCAAGTATGGCATCCTGGTGGCGTATTGCTTCCGGTAAAGCATGTACGTTAGCGATCAGGTCGCCAACTATAACCGCTCCGGTTGCTTTTGTAAATTCAGCTATACTTTGGAGTAAGTCAGGCTTATACTTATCCTGGCCGGCTACTATCAAAATCCGCTTGTACTGTTGTAATTCTTTGCTAAGTTTCTGTGCTTGGTCTAAGCTTAAAGTATACTCGCTGGCTTCTTCCTCAATTACTTTTACCTGGGCATCAAACGTTATATTTTCTTCCGCAGTAGGGTAGAAAGGCTCGCGCAAGGGCACATTTATATGCACCGGGCCAGCCGGAAAAGCCATAGCCTCATTCACCGCTTCAGAAACCATGCGGCTGCTGTACCAGACTGCATCGGGGTGCGAGAGGTCAGCTGGGAAAGTATAGCTGTTTTTAATGTGCTGGCCATATACATTTTGCTGGCGGATTGTTTGCCCGTCTAACTGGTCTATCCACTCCGGAGGTCGGTCGGCGGTAAGAATAAGCAGCGGTACCTGCTGAAAAAAAGCTTCGGCAACAGCTGGCGCATAGTTCAGGGCAGCTGTGCCTGAAGTACAGATCAATACGGTTGGCTTGCCAGTTGTAAGTGCCATGCCCAGACCTATAAAGGCAGCTGCACGCTCATCGCTTACAGTGCGCACGTTTAGCTTCGGGTGGCGGGCAAAAGCAATTGTTAATGGCGCACAGCGCGAGCCCGGTGATAACACTACATTTTCAATGCCTCTCTGAGCACAAATCTCGGCTATATTAACAACTGGCTGTAGGATCATGAGGTCAATTCTGAATGACTGAATAATTGAATAGCTGAATGTTAAATAAATTCTGAATAACTGTATCGGATCTAAGAATGAAAACTGATTTACATTTATTCAGTTATTCAGAAATAAAATTCTGAAAGTATTTTCCCCATCGTCTGCATTTTGTGCTGGGTTTCCTGCCATTCCTTTTCCGGCGAAGATTCGGCTGTAATGCCTGCACCAGCGTACAAAACGGCTGTGTTGGGTAACAGTTGCATGCAACGCAGGTTTACATACAGGTGTGTGCCGTCTGGGCTGTTAACCGGACCCAGAAAACCACTGTAATAGCTGCGGTTGTACCCTTCGTGGGCAAGTATAAATTGCAGCGCCGGTTCTTTAGGCAAACCGCATATTGCCGATGTAGGATGTAGAAGTTGCAGCATATCGGTTCCCAGAGTCGGAAAGTCTACTTCTTTAAGGTCTACTTTAAAATCGGTGCGCAGGTGCATCAGGTTGCCGGCAATTATAGTTCTGGGACCGATTTCGGAGTATTCGCGCAGGCGCAATCTTTTAAAGCAGCTCAGGATGTAACGCTCCACCATGCCTTGTTCCTCTATTTCCTTCTGCCGCCAGATCGCTTCAGACACAGGCTCGGCGGCTGGTTGCGTACCAGCAAGTGCCACTGTCCGGAAAATCTGATCTTTATCTATACTTACCAGGATCTCAGGCGAAGCGCCCAGCCATGTTCCGGCACCCGGCACCGAAACCAGCGAAACAAAAGCCTGCGGGTATGTCTGAAGTATAATTTCGAAAGCAGGAAGCAACTCAAACTTAGCAGGCAGGGGCAGCAGCAGATTACGTGAGAGTACTACTTTTTCCATTTCCTCGGCTTGTATGGTCCTTACAGCTTTGGAGACTGCGGTTGTAAAAGCCTCTTCGGTCTGCTGGTTATTATCAGCAAAGGTTGCCGCTGTATGCCAGTTAGCCCCTGTTATACTTTCCGGGTCAGACTTCAGCAAAGTATAAAAAGCCGCTACTTTAGCTTTATCCGCATCGGGGCCTGCGGTAATAGTGCCGGATTCAGAATTAAAGTATAAATCTGCCTGTATAAATAAATTTGACTCTGTTTCAGAAACCTCGAAAGGGCAGAAATAAAATCCAAAAGCGCTTGTTTCGAGCTCTGGTGAATTGGTACTAAGGTTGCTGGAAAAAGAAATGCAGGCGTGCAAACCAGTTGCGTTCGGCAACCGCCAGGCAGCTACAGCCAAACTTTGTGCTATAGCCGTATTTACTACTTGTATAAAAGTAGCGGTATAAATATTATCTGTCTTATCAGTGAAGGCAGCTGATGCCTTTGTCATAGGCTTACTTTTTATCGATAACGGCCACTGTCATGCGGCTTAGGCAAACAATATCGCCAGCTTCTGTGGTAATTTTTGTTTCCCAGATTTGCGTGGTGCGGCCAATGTGCAGCGCGGTAGCTTTGCCATAAACCCAGCCTTCGCGTACGCTACGTATATGGTTGGCATTAATTTCTAAACCAACGCAGGCTTTCTTTGTTAGATCTACCTGCAGGGCAGCGCCTATACTTGCAAGCGTTTCGGCCAGGGCAACTGAGGCACCACCATGCAGCAGGCCCATTGGTTGGTGCGTACGGCGGTCTACGGGCATTTTTCCGCAAATGTAGCCTTCGCCAACCTCTGTCAGTTCAATGCCCAGGTGCTCAACCATGGTATTTTTTCGCCACTCGTTCAGCTTCTCTAACGTACTATCGTTTTTGTGCATAGGCTGCGATTTTTAATTTCGCGCTTTGTAAATTGTAAAAAGGCAAAAGTAGAAGAATTTTGAGTATTAAGAAAGTATACCTTATCCGCCACGGGCAAACAGATTACAACCTGCAGGGAATTGTACAGGGCAGCGGCGTAGATTCATCTTTAAACCAGAAAGGAATGCGACAGGCTGACTTATTTTATCAGAAGTATAAAGCAGTTGCATTCGATAAAATTTATACTTCCGTGCTGCAGCGGAGCATACAATCGGTGCAGGGTTTTATAGATGCGGGTATACCACACGAGTGCCATGCCGGGCTGAACGAGATAAACTGGGGCACAAGAGAAGGAACACGCATAACACCAGAAGAAGATGCGTATTATTTTGGCATGCTGGAGCGCTGGAGCAAAGGCGAAACCCATGTGTGCATAGAAGGCGGCGAAAGCCCTGACCTGGTAGCAGCACGCCAGAAGCCTTTTGTAGATATATTATTAAGCCGCCCGAAAGAAGAAACTGTACTGATTTGCATGCACGGGCGCGCAATGCGCATTTTACTGGCCCAGTTGCTGCACTATCCGCTGCATTGTATGGACCAGTTTCTGCACCAGAATCTTTGCCTTTATCAGCTGGATTATACCGGTAGTATGTTCACTGTGAAGCAGTATTGCGATGTAGAACACCTGCAGGATTTAGAAGTATAAACTATGCTGCCAGAAGTGTTGGTAACAAATTAGAGCTTATAGTTTGAATAAAATATTTTTAAATCTAATTTTGGGCGGATTATACGAAGCCCCTTGCAGGGCGAATAAAACAACACGAGATATATGGCTGAAGTGATAAGAATGCCTAAGATGAGTGACACGATGACCGAAGGGGTTATTGCATCTTGGCTCAAAAATGTGGGTGATAGCGTTAGTTCCGGCGACGTGCTGGCTGAGGTGGAAACCGACAAAGCTACCATGGAACTGGAATCTTATAACGATGGAACACTCCTTTACATCGGACCGAAAAAAGGGGAATCTGTACCGGTTGATGCCGTTATTGCTATCATTGGTAAAGAAGGTGAGGACTTTTCCGGCCTGCTGAACGGTGGTGCTGAAAGTGGCAGTAAGCCAGCTGCCGAAACCGAGGAGAAAACTGAAGCAAAGCCAGAAGCAACCCCTGCAAAACAGGAAGCTCCAGCCGCTACAACTACAGTTGATACCTCAAACATCAAAGCAAATGTTATCCGCATGCCTAAAATGAGTGACACCATGACAGAAGGTGTGCTTGTTTCGTGGCTGAAGAAAGTGGGCGATAAAGTTAAATCCGGTGATGTGTTGGCAGAAGTGGAAACCGACAAGGCTACCATGGAGCTGGAATCTTACGAAGATGGCACGCTTTTATACACCGGCGTAAACGAAGGCGATTCTGTAGCTGTTGATGCTGTTATTGCTATCATTGGTGAAGAAGGCGCTGACTATAAAGCATTGCTAAACGGTGGCGCTGCTGCCGGAAAGCAAACCCAACAGGAAAATGCACAGACTGATACAGCTTTTAAAGCAAGTACATCTGCTGTAACTTCTGAAAAAGTAGAAGAAACTAAAGTGCCTGCCGCTGAGGCAACTGCTAACGGACGCGTAAAAGCATCTCCGCTGGCAAAGAAACTGGCAAAAGATAAAGGTATAAACCTGGCTGCTGTAAAAGGCACAGGTGAAGGTGGCCGTATCGTATTGCGCGATATCGAAAATTATACGCCGTCTGCTGCACCACAGCAAGCTGCTGCTCCAAGTGCTCCTCAGGCTGCACCACAGGCTATCCCGGGTGTTCCGTCTGATTCTTACGAAGAGGTAGCTGTATCGCAGATGCGCAAGGTAATTGCCCGCCGTCTTGCTGAAAGCAAATTCTCTGCTCCGCACTTCTACCTGACCATGGAAATTGACATGGACAAGGCGATGGAAGCCCGCGCCAGCATCAATGAGGTATCTCCGGTTAAGATCTCTTTCAACGACCTGGTTATTAAAGCTGCTGCTGCTGCACTTCGTCAGCACCCCGCTGTAAACTCGTCTTGGTTAGGTGATAAGATACGTTACAACAAGCACATCAACATTGGTGTAGCCGTGGCGGTAGAAGAAGGCCTGCTGGTACCAGTGGTACGCAACGCTGACTACAAATCTCTTTCTGCGATTGCTGCTGAAGTTAAAGACTTAGGCGGAAGAGCAAAGAGCAAGAAATTGCAGCCGGCTGAGTGGGAGGGTAACACGTTTACTATCTCTAACCTGGGTATGTTCGGTATCGAAGAGTTTACGGCTATCATTAACCCGCCGGATGCCTGCATCATGGCTGTAGGTGGCATTAAGCAGACACCGGTTGTGCGCAACGGTAATATCCAGATCGGTAACGTAATGAAAGTTACGTTGTCTTGCGACCACCGTGTAGTTGATGGCGCTGTTGGTTCCGCCTTCCTGCAAACGTTTAAGAACCTGTTGGAGAACCCAGTTAGAATTCTGGTATAATCCACAAAGTATAAAGTATAAAAAAAGCCTCTCCCGAAACGGAGAGGCTTTTTTTATACTTTAAAAACTGATTGAGTCAGTAGAAAAAATGCCTGACGGAGCCAGAATAGAAGGCAACCTATACTATCAGATATGAATGATCTGGAACTCCTTCTTAATTTTGTTTTCCCATACTTTCTGCATGCGGGTATTGTTGCCGCCGTATGTTTGGCGGTCATACAGATCCTGGTATTCCTGCATTAATCTTATTTGCTCCTGTAGCTTTTGCTGCACCAGGTCTTTTTGCTTCAGCGTTTTTCTATCCAGGCTATTAAGTTCTATCTCCAATGATTCGGCATACAAATGGGCGATGTCGAAATGCAGCTGCTCATGTTTTAAGGAATAGTCATCTTTATAGCCAGCTTTTACCCAAGAATCATTTTTAAAAGCTACGGCATAAGCGTCGTAAGAAATCCCTCCGGACCAAAAACTGGTTTCACGTACCTTCAAAAATATACTTACCGTAATTTCAGCGCCTTTAGACCTGTCTGCATAGTTGGGTTTTCCATTAAAATCCTGCCAGGTTAATTTCGTTTTCGAATCATAAGGCAGGGTGTCATCCGACTGGGAATACCCGCTAAAGGAAAGTATGAGTCCGATTATTAACAGAGAAAACCTTTTCATTTTATAGTTTTATTGTTGCTAGCAATCTCCTAATGCATAAAGCAGGCCAATTGTAGCCAAAGTATGATAAAACCTTAAACGTAGGGCTATTTTATTTTATACTTGATTCAAAAATTATACTTCCAGATAGCAGATATCGGCAGCAGAAACTGTAAAATTAATAATGTCACTTTCAGCTGGGCTAAATGCTCCTGTTTTTATACTTACAGTAACATCAGAAACCAAAACTTCCAGTTCGTGATAGCTGCCGTAAAATTTCACTTTTTGCACCAGTCCTGTTAAAGTATTTTTAGTATCTGCTGTTAGCTTAAAACTCTCCGGCCGAATAAGTATAGCTTTGCTATCAGGCTTAATTCCGGGTAAAACTGCCAGCGTGTTTGCTTTGGAAGCAGGTATCAGGTTATAGTTTCCGAACAGGCCGGCAGCGTAAGTGTTTACAGGTTTTCTGTAGATCTGCTCCGGGTTACCTTTCTGAATTATTTGCCCGTCCTTCATAACCATTATCTCATCTGCCCAGGAAAGGGTATCCAGCGGGTCGTGCGAGATGAGGATGCAGGTGATATCGAGTTCTTCTCCAATAGCCTGTATAACCGTTTTCAGGGTACTTTTATGAACCATATCCAGATTCGAGAAGGGCTCATCCAGCAGTAACAGTCTGGGCTGGGAGAGAAGCAAGCGCGCTAAAGCAATACGTTGTTTTTCGCCGCCGGAAAGCTGGTTGGTTTTGCGCAGCATCAGGTGGTTGATGTGGCATAACTCGTATAGCTTTTCTGCCTCGCCTGTGGGCAATGTGTTCGCATACTTCAAAATCTGTTCTACGCGCAGAAATGGCGGCAACTCGAAATGTTGGGATAAATAGCTTATGCCCGGATGACCCGGTACCAGTTTCTCAGCCGGCCCGATCACGGTTTCGTTATCGAACACTACTTTGCCAGCAACAGGCTCTACCAAGCCTGCTATAGTTTGCAGAAGCGTACTTTTGCCGGAACCTGTTTCTCCTGCAATGGCTATTTTCTGAAATTCTTTCTGGCTGAAATTAATATCCTGTAAAACAACCGTATTGTTTTCTTCTACACGAATGCCTGATACCTCTAATAAATTCATTTAACCGGGTTGGGAATGCTGTTATGCTTTGTTATATGCTGCTCGTGAACATGTTTAAAGTATAGTTTATACTTTGTAACTAGTTGATTTAAAACTAATTTTTTCTGTTGAGAGCAGGTACAAAGGTACACCTTAGGGCGTTAATCAACCCGATTAAAGTTAACCCAACTAAATTTTAATGTTTTGCTGTAATGCTACGCTGTGATTGATCAAGCTTATTTGTAAAATGCTGAAAGGTAGCCGGGCTTACGCTCCAGTCCGGTGGCTGAATTTCGCCCCATGCTTTTGGAGAGTCATGTATATTAAAGTAGCACACACCTTTTACCTGTGGGTTAATGTTAATAGTTTGGGCAGCATCTTCCAGCCAGGCCTTTTTATACTTTTCAGGGCCTTTAACGCCGAATTCAGTAATAAACAGGGGTTTGTTCACAAATCGCATGCGATAGTACTTACGACTGAAAATAGTGCTGAAAGTTTCCTGTTGGTTATGGTCGGTTATGTTTTTATCCGGCAAACCATAAATAGCAATACTGATATAATCTACTACATCATCGCCGGGCCACCATTCCAAAGAACCACGGTCGCCGGCCGGGCCCCATACAAAACGAATATTCGGGGCAGGCTTTTTAATGAAATTTGCCACATAGCGATACGCTTTAATATAGGTTTCAGGATCCTGGCTCTGCCACGGGTAACGCGTGATTGGTATCTCCATTTCGTGTGCCCAACGCAGGTATATAGTTTGGTCGGTATTTGAAATGATGTCGTAAAGTTGCTTTAATTCATTATCATATTTACCGGCAAGCGTGTGTTGCAGCACCTGCGGGTTTTTCTCCATGTTTTTTTCCCGCCAGGGTTCCATGGTTACTATAACTTCATGTTTGCGGGCAACTGCAGCTTCAAATTCTTTCTGAAACCGGCCATCCTGCAGGCTTCCCCAATCTGCGAACAAATGCTCTACTGTTATTTCAGGCTGCTCTACAAGCTCTTTTTTAGGATCGTAGACACCAACCTGTAGTTCGCTTTTCCGGGTGGTTGGTATTTGCGTTGAAGTTTCCAAAGTTGGCGACGTTGCAACAGGGTAAGCACTTTGGAAAGTGGCTGTTCTGGAAATAGCAGTCTGCAACCAGTCTTTGTTAAAATTTGATTTGCCCAGTTGTTTCGAACCAAGTATAAGTATAGGCTTATCTGTAAAACGCAGGCGGTGCAATTTTCTGCGAATCAGAGTTGGCGTATCTGGTTCCTTTGCATAAGCTGTTGTAAGCAATTCGGATTCGCTTTGTAAGGTAACGCTGCTGACATCTACCACATCAGCTCCTGGCCAGTACTCCAGTGTGCCCGGATAGCCTGCCGCTCCCCATACTATGCTGATATTTGGAGCCGTCTTTTTGCAAAGCATAGCCACATGCCGGAAAGCATCAATATAAACTTCGGGCGATTGATTTTGCCACGGATAAAGCTGCACGGGTACTTCCATTTCGGGGTTCCAGCGCAGGTATACTTCCTTCTTACTTGTTGCTATTTTAGCGCTTAAGGCATGTAATTTTTCGTCATACTTGCCATCCAGTACTGACTGCAATACATCGTAGTCTGCCAGGCCTATACCTGGTTTCTCCCACATTTCCATTGTCAGTAGTATATTGTTGTTTGCCTTTAAAGCTGTTTCCAGTTCCTGGGGTATCTTGTTGGGTTCAGGGTTATTTAAACGGTAAGTATAATGGGTTAAATCAGTGGTCGTATTCAGCTTATTACCAGTATTATAGGCACCTAAAACAGGAATGTCAGGCTGCAGGTAAAAACTATCTGTTGCAGGCCAGATGGCTTCAATATTATTTGCCACTTTAAGTACTGTGAAAAGTGCAGTTCCGGTAAATAATGCTACCAAGCCTAATAAAAATACTTTCTTATTGATTATCTTATGATTAAGATTGTAAGAAACATTCATATATAGCTATTTTTAATATTTTGAATATGAAAAAAAATTATAAATCTAAGATTTATAGTTCTGACGAGTAACAGGGTTTTATGTTACAGGCGCAGCGTTAATTAGCTCCGTTAATTTTGAGTATCTTGGGAAGTGCTTTTTATTTTCAGACAATTTGGCGGGAAGTAGAGGTTTGGCTTTTTGTTTGAAGATGCTGTAGCTGCAAGCAAAGGCGAAGTATAATTTACCTGTAGTGCTGCGTATAATCATCAAAACAGAAACAAATGACCAAAATAAGATCAACTACAGTGTGTGGCATTTACCACAACGGCGAAGTGGCCCTGGGTGCCGACGGACAAGCTACCATGGATAAGCACATTGCAAAAAGCAATGTTAAAAAGATTCGTAAGCTGCTGGATGGTAAAATTGTAACTGGTTTTGCAGGTTCTACTGCGGATGCCTTTACTTTGCTCGAACGCTTTGAGGAGAAGCTGAATGCGTATCAGCACAACATGAAGCGCGCTGCTATTGAGCTGGCAAAAGACTGGCGTAAAGACCAGTACCTGCGCAAACTGGAGGCTATGATGGTGGTAGCCAATAAAGATGAACTGCTTATAATCTCAGGCACAGGCGATGTATTAGAACCGGATAACCAGATTGCCGCCATTGGCTCCGGAAGTATGTATGCCCATGCTGCCGCTTTGGCACTTAAAAAACATGCTCCGCATTTAACAGCTGAGGAAATGGTGCGTGAGTCTCTGAACATTGCAGCCGATATCTGCATCTACACTAATCATAACCTGATCATCGAAAAGCCGGCTAAGTAAGCTCCCGGTTAAAGTTTAAGGCTAATTGAACTGTACAGGCGCGTTTATAGTTTGTATCCCGAACTTTATACTTGTAAGGTTCGAATAACCATAATCTAAAGACGAATAATTGTTAACTTGCGGCCCGAAACAACTCTCATGAGCTAGCTGGCTTTACGCTATATACTATGAACGTATCAGAATTTCTAAAGAAACACTACAAACACTTTAACGCAGCCTCTGTGATAGACGCTGCCGAAGGCTATAAAACCCACCTGAACAACGGTGGTAAAATGATGATCACGCTGGCGGGTGCCATGTCCACGGCTGAGATGGGTATTATACTTGCCGAGATGATCCGTCAGGACAAAGTACATGCTATTTCTTGTACCGGTGCCAACCTGGAAGAAGATATCTTTAACCTGGTTGCCCACGATTATTATGAGCGTGTACCGCATTACCGTGAGCTTTCTGCAGCTGATGAAGAAGCCCTGCTGGAGCGCCACATGAACCGCGTTACCGATACCTGTATTCCGGAAGAAGAGGCGATGCGCCGTTTGGAGCACACTGTACTTAAGTTCTGGGAGAAAGCAGACCAGGAAGGCAAATCATACTTCCCGCACGAATTTTTCTATCAGATATTATTATCAGGTGACCTGGAGCAATATTACCAGATCGACCCTAAGAATAGCTGGATGCTGGAAGCTGCCAAAAAGAACCTTCCTATCATCTGCCCGGGCTGGGAAGATTCTACACTGGGTAATATCTACGCAGGTCACGTTATCGCTGGCGACATCAAGAATGTACATACCATGAAAACCGGTATCCAGTACATGATCTACCTGGCCGATTGGTATACTCAGAATGCGAAAGAAGAATCTACGATAGGTTTCTTCCAAATAGGTGGCGGTATTGCCGGTGACTTCCCGATATGCGTGGTACCAATGCTGCACCAGGATCTTCAGCGCACCGGTGTTCCGTTGTGGGGTTATTTCGCACAGATATCTGACTCTACTACCAGCTATGGTTCTTACTCTGGCGCTGTGCCAAATGAGAAAATTACCTGGGGTAAACTAGGTAAGGAAACACCAAAGTATATGATCGAATCGGATGCAACGATTGTAGCTCCGCTGATTTTCGCGATTGTACTGGATATGTAATTTGTCCCAAACTCTATAAAGTATAAAAGGCCAGCTAATGCAGTTGGCCTTTTATACTTTATAGAGATTTTTATTAATGTATAAGAGCCGGTCTTCCAAAATGAAATTCTTCATCTTTCAGGAAGTAGTCACCACGTTTTTGCAGAATGGTGAGGTTATCTAATTTAATTTCCCAGTTAAAATTATAGTTGCTCAAAAAGTCAAGTATAGGCCCTAACAACTCCTGCGAAGTATCGCCGAGGGCAAGCGAAATATGAGGCAACCAGGTATTGGGACTGTAATGTATACCCATTTCTATACTCATTTCCGAAATATCGCGGTGCAGGCGAGCGTGCAGTAGGTTTAAAGGCGGAGTGCGAAGAACAGGTACGTAAATTACAGGGTAAGCCCCAGGAAAGATGCCCAGGCCGGTTGTTCTTACCGTAAAAGTCGGCGTTTCAAGGCAAAGCTGTTCCAGGTATTCTCTCAGTTCTTCTTTGTCAGCTATTTCTGCTGTGAGCAGTGTAAGATGGGGGTAAGGTGTCATCTTAACACCTTTGATGCCAAACTTAAGCTCCATCAGCTCCGTGAGCTCTGTTACAAGTTCGGAGTGCTTGGGGTCTAATAATGAGGTAATTGCAACCATGTATACAAAAAGGGAACAGCGTCGGTCATAATAAGTAAAAACCTCAGGATTTATGGTACTGAAGTATGAAACGCACCTTCTATGATATAGTTTAACCTATGGCAAATACTTTTGTTCAAATTTACATGATCTTCCTGTGAATAAGTACAGCCGGTATAAATATTATGCACTTCTGTAACTTGGGCAACAGATGGCCATTTACATCTTGTTTGCACTTTTAACCATACTTAATGGTTTATAGTTGTGCAAACGGCTCAATGTGGTGCTATTGCTGCATCGTATGCTGTAAATTAAGTACCTTTGCGTTTTAAAGATTTTCCGGACACATGATCTCCATCAATAACCTTAACTTTCATTTCGGCAGCCGCCCTATGTACGAGGATGCCAACCTGCACATTAAACCAAAAGATAAAATTGGTCTGATCGGGCTGAATGGTACAGGTAAATCCACTTTGCTACGCATTATAGTAGGCGAGTATAAACCGGATGGCGGCAGCATACAAATGAGCAAGGAAACTACCATTGGTTTCCTGAACCAGGACCTGCTGAGCTATGAAACACATGAAAGTATACTTTCGGTAGCCATGCAGGCCTTTGATGAGGCGCTAAGCTTACAAAAGGAAATTGATAAGGTGCTGGTGGAGTTTGAGAACAACTTCCATGATGCGCTTGTAGATAAACTGGCACAATTGCAGGAGCGTTTTGAGGCTTTAGGTGGCTACACCATGCAGGCTGAGGCAGAAGCTATTCTGGAAGGGCTTGGCTTCAGTACGGAGGAGTTACAAAAACCATTGGCTTCTTTTTCGGGTGGCTGGCGTATGCGCGTTATGCTGGCTAAAATACTTTTGCAGCAACCATCGCTGCTGCTGCTCGATGAGCCTACCAACCACCTGGACTTACCTTCTATCAAATGGCTTGAGAATTACCTGGAGCGTTTTGAAGGGGCTGTTGTCATTGTATCGCACGACCGGGAGTTTCTGGATAAGACGACCAATATAACCGTAGAGGTTTCGAATAGCAAACTGAATGTATACCCGGGCAACTATAGCTTTTACTTAGAAGAAAAAGCTATGCGCAACGAGATTCAGAAAGGCGCATACGAGAACCAGCAGGCACAGATCCGACAGGCAGAGCGCTTTATTGAGCGTTTCAAGGCCAAGGCATCTAAAGCGAAGCAGGCTCAAAGCCGCATGAAGCAGCTGGACCGCATGGACCGGATAGATGATGTGGCACCGGATGCTGCTAAAGTTAATTTCAGCTTTAAATTCAGCACACAGCCCGGGCGCCATATATTTCGCTTGGAGCACATGAGTAAGCGTTTTGATGAAAAGATCATTTTCCGCGATACAAATGTGCACATAGAACGAGGTGATAAAATAGCGCTGATTGGTGCCAATGGTAAAGGTAAATCCACTTTACTGCGCATAATTGCCGGCACCGAAAAGATTGACGGTAAACGCGAATTGGGGCATAATGTCATCATGTCGTTTTACGCGCAGCACCAGCTGGAAGCACTGAACGTTGAGAACGAAATTCTGCAGGAGCTACAGCAGGCAGGTTCTAAAAAATCTGAAGTCGAATTGCGCACGCTGTTAGGCTCATTCCTATTTACCGGCGATACTGTTTTCAAAAAGATCAAAGTATTATCAGGAGGCGAGAAGAGTAGGGTAGCCTTGGCTAAAACGCTTATTTCAGAAGCTAACTTCCTGATGCTGGATGAACCTACCAACCACCTCGATATGCAGTCTGTGAATATCCTGATTCAGGCACTGGAGCAATACGAAGGTACGTTTGTAGTAATTTCCCACGACCGTTATTTTGTAGAAAATGTAGCTACCAAAATCTGGTACATCGAGGATTATCAGCTGAAAGAGTACCCGGGTACCTACGAAGAGTATGAACAGTTCCAAGAGAAGCGCGATAAAGAAGCCAAAAAAACAGCATCCAATGCACCATCACCGGCTAAGAAAGAAGATGTTAAGCCAAAGCAACGCGATAATTCTGATTTTGCTGCGCTTAATAACCAACTGAAGCAGGCAAATAAACAACTAAGCGAGGTAGAAAAGCAGGTACAAAAACTGGAGCAGGAGCTGGCTAGTTATGAAGCTCAGCTTGCAGACCCTAAAGTATACGGTAATGTAAGTTTGCTTCAGGAAACTTCGCAGAAATTTGAAGTGGTAAAGAAAGAGCTTGATTCTACAAACGAGAAATGGGAAACCCTGATGATGGAAGTAGAAGAGTTGCAGGGAAAACTGGCTTAAATAGTTTTATACTCAGATAGATTTTTAAAAGCAGCTAAACGAAGGTTTAGCTGCTTTTATATTTTTATAACATTATATTTTTGGTCAAAAAGAAGTTCTTTAAAAATTGTTAAAGCCGCCTAAATACTTTTATTGCTGGTTTAAGTCAATAATAACCATGAATCATTAAACAATATTAAAAATAGTTGCACTAAAGTTGTTATACATTAAATAATATATATATGTTTGCACCGCTATATAAAATCAAACTTAATCTATCTATTCTTTTACACAGATAACTAATGCAATAGTATAAACTAGTGCTGAAGGGAAGGTATGTGTGTTTTGTTTAAAAGTATAGGAAACCAGAGTAAACATTCATCTATCAACCTTATACAAAACACTAAAAAACAATTCATGAAACCACAATTACTTAAATTGTTAACCTTTCTTATTCTGTTAGTTACAATTTCGTCTTGCCAGCGTACACAATGCCCGGCTTATAGCAAGATCGATTTTAAGCCTAAATACAAACCGACATTTCTAACTGAAAACGGCCGTAGATAATATTGCGCGTGTAACACCATCTATACTTAGTATAGGTGTAAGACAGTAGTTGACATTTAAATGATTTCAACTTTCTGAAGTTTAGATACATAAAAAAGCACCTGTATTAAAGCAGGTGCTTTTTTGTTTAAAATATAACCAGTAGCAGGCTTTGGATTATACTTTAAATTTGTTCTCAATCAGAATTTTCTAGCTGGAACTAAAAAGCTGCCTTTGCAACAGGCAGCTTTTTTAATTTATACTTTACGCTTTTGCAGGTATTCTTTTCAGGGTTTCCAATGTAAACTCCCAATATTTCTGAACAGAGCTTATCTGTACTTTCTCGTCGGGGGAGTGGGCACCGCGTATGTTAGGCCCGAAAGAGATCATCTCCATTTCAGGGTAATTAGATCCGACTATACCACATTCCAATCCCGCATGGCAGGCATTAACATCTGCCTCTTCGTGGTACATTTCGCGGTATAGGTCGCTCATCAGCTTTACAATGCTGGCACCTGGGCGTGGTGTCCAGCCAGGGTAGGAGCCAGCCATAGTTATACTTGCACCAGCCAGTTCAAAAGTACCTTGTATGGCACGCGCCAGATCCATTTTTTCAGTATCTACAGAGCTGCGGGTAAGGCACTGCAACGAATAGTTTCCATCTTTTACCAGTACACGGGCAAGGTTATTGGATGTTTGTACCAGGCCGGCTATGTCAGGGCTCATGCGGAAAATGCCGTTAGGGCAGGCGTAAATGGCACGCAATAATTTATACTGGAAATCCGGAGCCCATACCTGTTGTGGTTGCTCTGCAGTTTCCAACATTACCTCCAGGTTAGGATCGGTTGTAGCGTATTCGCTTTTCAAAGCTGCTTTTTCAGAATTAAGGAAGCTCTGGAATGCGGTATCCTGCGCATGCGGAACTGCAACAATCGCAAACGATTCGCGCGGAATAGCATTACGCAGGCTACCGCCATCTACTGCCGCTATGCGTAACCCAAACTGCCCGGCAGCCTGAAACAAGACACGATTCATTAACTTATTGGCATTTCCCCGCCCCAAGTGAATATCCATGCCAGAGTGGCCGCCTGTAAGGCCTTTTACACCGATGCTGTAAGCTTTAAAATCGGTACCGATAGTTTCAGTTTCGTAAGTGCCAGTAGCAGTTACATCAATGCCACCGGCGCAGCCTATTGTTAGTTCATGGTCATCTTCCGTATCCAAATTCAGCATGATCTCGGCGTTCAGCAAGCCGCCTTTTAAACCTAGTGCACCAGTCATGCCGGTTTCTTCATCTATGGTAAATAACGCTTCGATGGGAGGGTGCTCAATATCTTTAGATGCCAGCAAAGCCATAATGGTAGCAACACCTATACCGTTGTCAGCGCCCAAAGTAGTGCCTTTTGCCTTAACCCAATCACCATCTACAAACATATCGATACCTTGTGTGTTAAAGTCGAAATTGGTATCGGCATTTTTCTGGTGTACCATGTCGAGGTGGCTTTGCAGCAGAACGGTTTTACGGTTCTCCATACCCGCTGTGGCCGGCTTGCGGATGATCACATTTCCGGTTTCGTCTTCTATGGTTTCCAGGCCCAGGCTATTGCCAAAATCCTTGATAAACTGAATAACCCGCTCTTCTTTTTTGGATGGCCTCGGAACGGCATTCAGGTCGGCAAAGTGGTTCCAGAGTGCTTTTGGCTCCAGATCTCGTACTGCTGTGCTCATAGTGTATATTTTTTAGTTTTGCTTTGCAGCATGTTATACTTCAGAAAAAGGTAATTGGTGCAAATTAAGTAAGTTTACCGATACTGTGCAGCCTAAAGTATAGTTTATATAAAGAGAGATAGCACCCAAATATGGAAGGAATAACTCTTTGATTCATACCCTGTTTTTTATGCAGGAGGTTTGGTGCTACGTTTGATGAATGATAAACTGCAATTACCTTAAATTTGTAAAAGATTGCAGATATAATGTAATAACGAAAGGTTTTGCATTGTTTATTTTTGTCGAAATTCAAGGAAATGGCAAGTATAAAACTATACATTAAAAACATGGTATGCGACCGTTGCAAACGCGTGGTTGCCGAAGAGCTTACTAACCTGGGCTATACTGTTATAAGCGTAGGCTTAGGCGAAGCCGAAATTTCTTCTCCTGATAATACTTTCGATATGGAGATAATAAAGCAGGTAATGGAAGCCAATGGTTTTGATATACTCGATGACCGCAAGACAAAGTTAATAGAGCAGGTTAAACTGGCAGTTATTGAGCTTATTCACCAACAGGGCACGGCAGATCTTCATATCAATGTATCGGATTATATTGCTCAGAAAGTAGGGTTGGATTACAATTACATCAGCTCTCTTTTTTCAGCTTTTGAGGGCATTACCATAGAGAAATACCTGATACTGCAGCGCGTTGAGCGGGTTAAGGAATTATTGGTTTACAACGAATTAAGCCTGAAAGAGATTGCTTATGAATTAGGCTACAGCAGCGTAGCACACCTTTCTAACCAATTTAAAAAAGTTACCGGACTTACGCCTGGCCATTTCCGGCAAGTAAAAGAAACCAAGCGCAAAACGATTGATAAAGTGCAGGAATAAGTCTGCTTATACCTGGATGTAATGTTTTTGCCTAAGCTTTAAGTAGAATCACATTTCATACTTCAGTCCATTAAGTTGCTTTGTAAGCCCCTTCACAACCTTTACCATTGAATGCTTTATTTCAATTAAGCATAGTACTGCCACCAATACACCAAAATAAAACGAATGAAAAAAGTAACGTTAGCACTGGGCCTTTTTATGGCCGCCCTTGGCACACAGGCGCAGCAAAAACCAAAACAAGCTAAACCCTCTAAAGAATTGATCAGTTATTTTGCTGGCAACTGGACCGGCGAAGGGAAATTTTCGAACGGGAAGCCTATTGCCGCTGATCTTTCTTTCACACCTTCCCTGGATAGCAGTTGGGTAGAATATAGGCACATTGATAAAGTGCCTAATACCTATAAAGCCACCTCGTGGTGGGGCCTTGATGCACAGAGCGGAGAGTTTGTGGCTTACGTTTTTGATAACTTCGGTGGCCATCGCAAGTTTACCGGCGACGGCTGGAAAAATGGGAAATTAACCTTGACTTTCAGCCAGGAAAATAAAGGAGCAAACCCAACGCTGCAGCATTTTATTTACGAAAAGCTTTCAGAGAAACCTTTTAAAATGACGTTTGAAGTAAGCAAAGATGGTACTACCTGGCGCATGGTAGATTACCTGGTATTTCAGAAAATATAGTTTTTGGACATGCTTATTAGCTGATGGTTAATAGTATAATCTCTGTAGTTTAGAGGGCACATTAGTTGAGTTCGGAAAAGAGTTTTAACAGCTAGTCAAATAAAGCTGCGGCAAGTATAAAATCCGCCTTAATTTTTTGGGCGGGTTTTATACTTGTATTTTTTACTCCGGATTCAGTTCAATGGTATTTGTGCCTACCTGCATAATGGTGCTGCCATCTGTAGCGCCTTGTTTATACTTGATGCCGTCCGGATTTTGCGTGCGCTTTTTTTCTGAATTATACTTAGGCCATTTAAAGCTAAATGCGGCTCCACCTAAAGGGCTGTCATCCACATTTATACTTCCGCCCCTGTTTTCTATTATCTTTTTTACTACGGCCAGGCCAATACCCTGCGAATCTATGTGGTCTATTGAGCCTTTACGGAAGAGGTGGAATATTTTTTTACGCAGCTCTACCGGCACGCCCGGGCCATTGTCTTCAACCGTAATGCAATGATACCTGCTGGTTTCTTTAGAATGGATGGCAAGTACAGGTGCTTCCTTGTCGTTATACTTTACCGAGTTGGTGATCAGATTTAAGAACACCTGTAATATCTTGGTTCTGTTGCCTCTTATAACAGGAAGCTGGCCTTGGGTATCCAGGTGAAAACGGGACGGAAGATGTACCAGTTTAAACACTTCGTCCAGCGTTTCATTTAAGTCAACCACATCGTCTTCGCACTCGCTGATACCTGCCTTGGAGTAAGCAGCTACGCCCGATATTAGTCCTGACATGGCTTCGAGGCTGCTACGCAGCGCCTGAATGTAACGGTCTAACTTTGCGCCTTTTTCTTTCGGCAGCTCTCTTGTCATCAGGTGCACTAGGGCATGTATATTAATAAGAGGTGCTTTCAGATCATGGGAAATAATATAACTGAAGCGCTCCAGCTCTGCGTTAATAATCTCCAGTTGCTCGTTTTTCTTCAGCAGCCTGCGTTCCAGTTCTTTTTTATCCGTTATATCACGTATCGTAGCAATTACGAGTGGCACGTCGCGTAAGGTAATAGGGGCAAGGGCAACGTCAACATCTATCTCTTCCCCAAATTTTTTCTGGCCATATAAGTGCATGCCTTCACCCATTTTCCTGACGGAAGGCTGCTCCATATACTTTTTAATATGCTCGCTGTGCGCTACCCGGTATTGCTGTGGTATAAGCATAGCTAGCTCGCGCCCGGCCAATTCTTCCAGTTCATACTCGAAGAGCAGCGTTGTATTATGGTTAGCAGTTACAATATGGCCCTGCTGATCTATAACAATGGTAGCATCCGGTAGTATATTTATCGATTGCTGAATAAAATTCAGGGATTTCTTCATAAATAATAAGCGTAAGGCTGCAATAGATATTATCTAAAACTGCCCTTCAATCATTTGTAGTAAAGGATATTGTAGATATTTAACTTGCTTTGAGGTAAAAAGTCAACGCGCAGGGTACGTAATTAATTCACGTAAACACAAAAATAAACAAGTTTGTATTGGTAAAGGTATACGTTATATTCTATGTTTGGTCGCATTTTAAATGATATATTATAGACTTTAAGTAAGATAAGTTATTAATTACTTTATATCCGCGATAGCGTATACTTTATAATATTAACTTAAAACTACTTTATGGCAGTATCTAAAATTGCCAGGAACACAGCCTTAGGAATTGGCGGGTATATGGCCATACTTAGCCTGGCACGTAAATGGCACTTACGCTGGGGCGCTACCGATGACGAATTAAAGCAGCCTTTGCCTGGAGATGAGCTGATGGCTTATGCCAGTGCCACACATGCTATCACTATAAATGCCCCTGCTGAGGCAGTATGGCCCTGGTTGGTGCAGATAGGGCAGAACCGTGCAGGTTTTTACAGTTATACTTTTTTAGAGAACCTGATAGCGGCAGATATTCATAATGCAAACCGCATTGTGCCCGAGTGGCAAAACCTGAAAGTAGGGGATAAAGTACGGTTGGCTACCGGCAAAGTTTACGGCGATTTCCCTTTGTTACCTGTTGTGGCTTTGGAGCCTTACCGGCATCTTGTGTTAAAAGGCTGGGGTGCTTTTGTTTTGAAACCTATAAATGCGCACACCACGCGGCTGATCATTCGCTCGCATGGGCAGCCTGAAGAGAGCATAACTAAAAAAGCACTGGATTTCCTGATTTTCGAACCAATACATTTTATAATGGAGCGCCGCATGCTACTAGGCATTAAGGAACGTGCCGAGCGCGAATACCAGACAGTATCTGGTAACATGATGTAATTGTTTAACACAAGTATACTTCATTTTAAAAGAAAACACCCTGCAGGATGAAGATCAAGTTCCTGCAGGATGTTTTATAAGTTAGTTATACTTTAGTAAGCATTAGAAACAGCGCGTAAGGCGTTAACTCTGCCATAACCAAAGTATGGATCTCGGCCAGGTTTGCCTAAATCGTCGGCAGATGCGCGGAGAGCAGCTGTTACACGGGCCGGGTCCATTTGCCCACCGTTTTTGCCAATAATTAATGCGGCTACACCTGCAGCATGGGGCGATGCCATACTTGTACCTGCCGACCAGTAATAAGATGCTCTGCCTGGTGTTAAGTTGCTGCCAGTGCTGAATACATAATCAAACACAAACACATACTGTAAAATACCTCCGATCCTGGCGATCTCATTTCCCGGGTACATGCCGTCACCGCCTGGAGCAGCAAACTGCACATCAGCTGTACCATAGTTGGAGTAAGAAGCCAGGTTATCCATAGAAGTACTGGCAGGGTTATTAGCCCAGCCTATAGGTGCTGTAGCCGATATAGAAAGCACATTTGTAGCGCCCGACGGAATGTGTACCAAAGACTGGTCTGCGTTGCCATTATTGGCTTCATTGCCAGCCGATGCAATAATTGTAACGCCGTTTTTAGTAGCATAATTGGTTACCCGGTTTATGGCTACAAACAGTTCCTGCACAGCTTTGGTATCCTGCTCAATAAAGTCGTCTGATGGGTCGTTAGGAGTGGCGTTATCGTTCAGGAACCTTCCGTTGCCCGGAATGGCAGCACCTAAGCTCATATTAATTACATCGGCACCTTGCTGGGTAGCATGCACAATACCTTCAATCATCCAGGAGAAAGAACCAGAGCCAGAATCTTGGAGCACTTTTACAAGTATAAGCTGCGCTTCTGGTGCTACACCTATCGTTCCAAAACCATTATCGGCTGCGGCAATAGTGCCTGCTGTATGGGTGCCATGGCTGAAAGGGTCATTTAACTTGTAAGACAGCTCTTCTCCTATAACAAAATTCTTACTGGCAGCCAGATCAATGTTTGCCTGCAGATCAGGGTGGTCCAGGTCGAAACCGGAGTCCAGGACTGCCACACGTGCGCCTTTGCCACGCGCACCAGCATTCCAGGCGGCCGGTGCCTGTATGGCGGCGTGGCCCCACTGCAGGTCAAAATAGGTATCGTTATCTCCGCTGGCTGGCGGGTTACCATAATCTTCCAGGGCTACAGCTTTCTGGCTTTCAGGTTTATACCATTGTATGTTAATGTCGCGCACCACAGAGCGCACACCGGCAATTTTACGGGCTTTGTCGGCAAAAGCAGGGTCGTCGGAGTAAACGGTGGCAACGCCGGCCTGTGACATCAGGTTAGTTACCTGGCCATTAGCAGCAGCCAATTTGTTTTCGAGTCCGGCCGGAAGTCTCTCTTCTGACGAAAGTACGATGTAGTGTTTAGAGCGGAATGAAACATTGGATGGAACTGTACCATCGGTTGCAGCATTAACTGCATTCTGGCTCAAGCTCGCATCCGGTGCCATATCGTTTTCCTGGCTACAGCCAAAGAGACCTGCAAATGCAAATAAAAACGGAACAACGAGCCCGGTCTGGGTAAACTTTTTGCTATCCATACTACAAGGGTTAAGGTGAATGAAAATATGAAAATAGATTTAGTGCTTATGAATTTACCAGTGTGATGAATTGGTGTGAAGTATGATACGGCTATTTCGGGCTATTGACGGAAAGGCTTCTCAGGATTGGTTAGTATTCTATGTGAACGTCTAGAATTATCAGGTGAAACTTCGTAATTATCATGTTAAAAAAGCAGCTGGATAATGCATCCTGTGTTCTGAAAACAGTATAATGACGTTTGAGTGATCTATTTTTGGCTTGGATTGGCGCTACTAAGTTATATGCCTGTTAAACGTGCAGGCTTTGTTAAGTGAGCATTTACTGATCGTAAAATCTTAGATACTGATTGGTATTAGTTTACCTATTCTCCGTTCATATTCTGAATGTCGTATTTATACCTTTTGTTATTTCGATGATAGGAGAGATTTGATATAGTTTTATAAGTAGCGGCAAACTCCCCACCTTAAACTAGTGAGAACGCGAGTTCGAAACTAGCGAGCGTAGCTCTGAGGGGCGAGGTTGGTTGGCCCATGGTAACTATAGAACTACTACCTCAACTAAACCAAAAGCAGAACCGACCCCCGAGCGTCCTCCAGACCTCGGAGCGTCTTCCATGGTAGTAGCTGTTAATCTGTGTTTAGATGCTCCGAGGTGGCAAGCACGCTCAGATGTCTGGGGCTTTTACTTCTCGCTTTTTGCGCGGCAGTATTCTACAAACTCCACCAGTTTTGCGTCAAAATAACGACTGTTCTCCAGTTGGGGCATGTGGCCGGCATCGGGTACTATAATGGTATGGCCGGTGTATTTGGGTACGTCCAGGTTTTCGAGGTAGGTTTTGTCGCCCAGCTGGTCTTCTTCGCCGGTTATCAGGGCCAGTGGCACGGAGGCTTGCTGCATCAGGGCTATTTCGTCCTGGTAGTTGCCATCGTTTATACTTTGCGCCAGCACCTTGCGCGCCCTTGGGTCGGTGTTTTTGTAATCTTGGGCCAGCGTGTTGGGTGTTTTCGCGTTTCGTTCAGCAAAAAAATAATGGGCGTAGGTTTCCAGTTCTTTATCATCGGCCTGCTCTTTCAGTATCGTTCCCAGCACATCGGTTCTTTCCTCCAAAAAAGCATCTGCCAGGTCGTCGGGGCTGTTGGCTACCGCCGTGTTCACAATCATCACCCCGATACAGTTCTTTAAAGCTGGCAGCGCCTCTATGGCCACATTGCCACCAAGCGAGTAACCGGCAATCACATACTTTTCGTTTGTTAGCTGCGGTATCAGTTCGGCAAGAGTGTGGGCATAACCCGGCAAGGTATAGTTGCTTTCCGGTTCCTCAGACCACCCCGAGCCGCCATGCCCCGGCAACTCCACAGAAATAAGATGGTACGGCTGCAGCGCCTCGCTTTCCAGTTGCTTCTTCCATACCTCACGCGACATAGATATGCCATGTAAAAGTATGATAGCCGGCGAGCCACCTTTGCGTTCTTCTATGTGCAGGTTGAGTTTTTGTAGCGGGTAATTCTGGGATAAAACTGCATTTGCCATACTTTTTATAGTTTAAGTGTAACTTATTAATATACAGGCATTAACAAGTGTGGTTGTAGGCTTGCAGTTATTTTAAGGTATGGCCGGTTGCAGGCTGGCAAGTTGCGTGCAGGTAAGTGTAAATCAACTTATAAGTATATGGTATGCCGGTAGCTGTAAGTATGAAAACTATGGCCCTGACTTTTATTCCTGTATTTGTCAGGCTAATACTTCAGATTTTCCTGGCAGAGATATGGCAGGTGTGCCCACGGCATAAACAAACACAAACCTCTTCAAACCAAAACGGCCCGCATAGGCGGGCCGTTTTGGTTATTTAACTATTTAGCAGTAACAGAAGCTGCAAAAGCATGGCTTCCGGATGTTTTAATTTACTGCCATTTTATATCAATTCTGTTTAGACCAATTTTGTAAAGCTTTGCAGAAAGCGAATTAATCTCTGACTTTTTGGACATTGTCGTAGAGTCTGCTGTTAGGGTATCACACTTAACTTTAGCGGAAGCGATCAGCGTGCGTAAGGCCTGAAGCTCATCCAAGCTGATTTCCACAGTTGTTGTCAATTTCGTTTTCTCTTGCTTCATAGTAGTTGTGTAATATCTCATAGTGTACAGGTTTTAATCGTAACCCACCCCGAATAGAAAAAATTCCATTTGTTGTAACCATTTTAAAATGATTTCGTAAAACCTGCATTTTTGTCAAAAAGCGCTTATAAAGCTGTTAAAGGCTATATTTGAATTCCGGAACATACCTATATACCGGAGTTTTAGGCTGTTATAAAAATTGTACTCAGCAATTATCATTTGTTATACTTCAGATTCTGTATCAGATTCGGAATTCTTCTGTTGCCTTAACGAGAAATAAACAGCTGAAATGAATTAGGAGGTTTGAAAAGACTGTAAGGTATAACCTTCCAGAATAAGAAAGGCCAGGTGATAGCTTACTCTTGCTTAAAGCTCTGAAAATAAAACAAGTATACTATATTTACGTAACCCGATACTAGCTTAAAGCCGCAGCAGGAAGTCATGGTTTAGGAGGTGCTTTTAAGCCTGAATTACTTAACCAACCAATAACCTCTTAACTAAACTTACTTATGGGAATGCTGAAAGAATTTAAGGAATTTGCCTTGCGTGGCAACGTCATGGACCTTGCCATTGGTGTAATTATAGGCGCTGCATTTGGCGGGCTGGTTAACTCCGTGGTAAACGACCTGATCATGCCACTAGTAGGCGCACTTATCGGAGATATGGATTTCTCTGACCTTTACGTACCGCTTTCATCAGAAGTGCCTGCCGGCCTAGCCCTGGAAGAAGCCCGTAAACTAGGTGCCGTATTTGCCTGGGGTAATTTTATTACGGTGCTTTTAAACTTCATTATCCTGGCCTTTATCATTTTCATGATCGTAAAGGCCATGAACCGCATGATGCGCAAAAAAGCAGCTGCCCCGGATGTACCACCGGCACCAACCAAAGAAGAAGTTCTGCTTACCGAAATGCGCGATTCATTAAGACAGATAGCATCCAGGTAAATTTTATACACTATACTTTATCAGTCAGTCCTCTGGTTTTTAAAAGCCAGAGGGTTGTTTGTTTTAAGTATAAATCACCTGCATAATAACCAAAGGCATGCATTTTAACAAAGCCATCGCATGCGCGTAAATTATTATACTTATAGTTTATGTTGGTTTTGTTAAAAGAAGGGGAGTTGTTATGTATATAGTTCGGGATATTTTCTATTTGAAGTTTGGCCATTTCCGTAACGCGAAAGACTTGCTCGACCAAGCGCTGAAAAGCAACCTGATGCCGAAGGCCCAGCACATGCGCGTGCTTTCTGATTTTACTGGAGATGCGTATCGCCTGATATTTGAAGAGGGACACAGCACACTAGCTGATTACGAGCGCACCCTCGGTGAAAGTATGCGCACTGAAGAGTGGCAGAAGTGGTATGTAGATTTTAAGCAACACATAGATAGCGCCCACCGCGAGATTCTGAAACTGGTAGAGTAAAGTATAATTGGCTTATACCTTAAGCTGCCTGCATGGATAAAATGTTGATCCTGATCCGTGCCATTCCCTCACTTTATTTGGGCTATCAGTTTAAGTATGTTGTTTAGAGCTTGTCATGAAAACTGGACAAAGCCTAAAAGAAAAGCAGCAAGACATTTAAAATAACGGGTAACAAAAAAGCCTTACACAATGTGTAAGGCTCTTTGCTGTGCTGTATGTATAAACTAAACTAGTTTAACATTAACTGCGTTTAGTCCTTTTTTACCCTCTTTTAGCTCGAAAGTAACTTTATCGTTTTCTCTGATCTCGTTTACAAGACCTGTAACGTGTACAAAATACTCCTGGTTAGAGTCTTCGTCTGTGATAAAGCCAAACCCTTTAGAGTCGTTGAAGAATTTTACTGTTCCTTTGTTCATGATATTTTGAAAAATTATACTACTAAGACGTTTAAAGATGCACAAATGTTCACTCTGTTCTATATCTTTTTTTGAATATTTATGAAAATGTGCCTTTAAACGGCTGTAGGCTATAAAATATTTTTAAATTTTTATGAAGTATTGATTTTTCAAGTGCAAGTCTGCTGAAAAAACTTCTTTACAGCTTCAGTAATCGAAGGTTTTTCCTGCTTATAACAAGTGGGGAAGGTAGCCAAACAGGCAGGCCGTTTCATTTATACCAGTAAAGCTTCTGAAGTAATAAAGCAAGCCGAGCACAGATAGAATTGGTGGCACAAAAAAAGCAGGAGCAACAATTGCCGCTCCTGCTTTAGTTATTCTTTATTAAAGTATAAGAAATGTGCCTTGTAAAAGTATAAAAGCACGCTGCTTAATTCTGTTACTTATACTTGCGGGTTTTTGCGAAGGCGCGCCAGTTCCTGATTAAGCTCTTCGATGCGGTTCATCTCAGTTTGCAGATCGCGCTTAATTTTAAGTTCGCGCTCGCGGGCACTCTTCTTGTATTCGTTCAGTTCCTGGTCTATTTCGTTGTAGGCGCTTTGTTTTTCTGTAGCTATACGCTTGCTGCTCTTATACTGCAGTAACACTACAGCTAATGCAATAATCAGGGCAAGTATAATGCCGGCTGTTAGTAATACATAAAATTGCTTCTGCATGTCCATACCAAGTACGGTAAGGCTGTTTACATCATGCAGGCTTTGCTTTACCTGCTGGTCTTTCTGGGCATTTTCCTGCTTAAGCTGCTGCAGTTGGGTGTTTTGCTCCTGTATAGTTTTGCGGGCCTCAGCCAATTCCAGCATCGCCGATTTTTGTCCTTTCAGAATGCCTTGCTCTGTTTCTTTTATAGTTTGCTGCACATTGTCCCAGAAAGCGTTCAGGGTTCTTACATTTATTACCTTATACTCCTGGTTTTTTTCGCGGTACGAATTTGCATTCGCTTTCAGGTTATTAAACTGGGTAGAAAGTGTGCTTGGCGCAGTAGTACCTTTTTGAGCTGGTTGTTGTGCCTGGCTGGTTGCAGCTACAAGCAAAAACATACAAAACAAGGGATAAAAAAGTGCCTTCATGTGATGATTGGTTGTAAAGAATTAGGTTGTGGTTAGTGTAAATATAACAAAAATTACGCTTATGTGGTCAGCAAAAGCTTTTAAATAGGCATTGCCTATTTGCGGCAGGCCTTCTCTACTAACTATCTAACCACTCCCTTTATTATAAAAATTGTAGCTTTTGTAGTTTACCTGCTTTATAAGCTGCAAACATATGTTGTGGTTTTATAGTTCTTTTGCTTCATAAACAGCGCTTTAACTCAGGCTGTCAGGCCAATTTCATACTTGCTGAATAGGATCACTTCTTTACAGATTCTCTTTCCTTTATTTCAATATTAATGTCCAGTTACCTGCAAAATTTCCATTCACTAAATATATTCCCGTTAATAGTATATTTAATATGTAATTCTTTATCTTTCTAGTGCAGCCTGTATGCAAGGCTGGTAACCAGCAGCTAATCTATACTTATGCAGCACAAAACAGACGCAGAAACTACAGCACAAAACGCTGAAACTGAACTCCTGATTGAGCAAAAGATCAGTGAGATAGCAGCTGTAGCCGAGAGCCTCCCGGGAGTTGTTATTATTCATAACCTGCAAAAAGAGCTTGCAGTAGAATATATTTCGCCTCGGGGAACCCGTGAGCTTGGCCTTAGCGTAGATGAGATCCGCAGGTTAGGTCCTGATTATCATACCAGGTTTTTTAACCCTGAAGATGCTAAAGATTACATACCTAAAGTGATAGGGCTGGTAGAGCGCAACAATGACGATGAGATCGTATCATTTTTTCAGCAGGTACGCCGTTCAGAAAAAGAGCCCTGGGCATGGTACCTGAGCACCATTAAAGTATTGCTGCGCGATTTGGAGGGCAAGCCCCTTTTAACTATAACCATGGCTTTCCCGATAGATCCGTTACACCATGTTACTTCTAAAGTGGCTCGCTTATTAGAAGAGAATAATTTCCTGAGGCTCCATTACCACTTATACAGTAACTTATCAGAGCGCGAGCAGGAAATATTGCGCCTGATGGCATTGGGCAAAAGCGCCTCTCAAACAGCTGAAGAGCTGTTTATTTCAGTATCTACCGTAGAAACGCACCGTCGTAACATAAAGAGTAAGCTAAAAACCAACTCGTTTTACGACCTTACACAATATGCCCGCGCTTTTGATCTTATCTAAAGTATAAGTATACCACTAACATTATTTCTTAACGTAGCACACCTTCGCTATAAGCCCAGCTCACAAGTTGGTAAGGATGTACAAAACCTTTTTTGCGTAACATGCTCCTGCTGTGTTTTTCTACAGTAGATTCACTTATTTTCAATTTGTCGGCAATCTGTTTAATAGTACATCCTTCTGCCAGCATAGCTAAGATTTCGCATTCACGGTCGCTCAGGATTTTTAAATTTTTTTCCATGAAAAGAATTCAATTATCAATTTTATCAGCCTCATATCATTCTCCCGTGGTTGGTTTGTTAAAGATTCAATATCAATAACTTATATGTTACAGGCAATACTTACTTTCGACGATTTTATTAAAGTCAGGTATTTCGGTTCAGGATGTTCACTAAAAAATATAACAGTATCTGGCCATTACTTCACGCTAAATTGAACACAATTAAACAGTTCTTGCGTAGTTACATTAATATAGCTATAATTAATATAAACCAAATAATGAAAGTATGCCTTTTCAGGATGACTTCACTGCTATTGTGCTAGAAGAGCACAACTTAATTTGTACTGCCTGGCTGCATTCCGTAAACAGTGCATACTTTCGGGAAGCTATGCTTTCCGCTTATCAGTGTATTAAAGATCAAAATCTAAAACTCTGGCTGATTGATAGCTCTATGCACAACCCGATTGCGCAGGACCAGAAGTGGCAGGTTGAGGAGCTTGGCCAGCTGCTGCAAAGCACAAGCCTTAAAAAAGTTGCCTTGGTGCACAATGATGATCTGCTTATAGAACTGGTGGGTGAAATAATGATAGAAAAAGCAATTCATGCGTATGGGCCACGCTTTGAGCTGCAGGCTTGCTGCACCGTACATGATGCCTTAGAGTTTCTGCTACCTGGTTATGATAGCAATTTGTTATCATATCAGCTAAAAAGTACAGCAAGCCAGCTTAAATAGCATCTACACTGCTGGTTAAAAGCCTTCAAAATTTACTTACTTTTTGTAGGTTATTGATTCTAATCATTTTTTTGCTCCTGTTAAGTGATTTACTTTGAGGTGATTACAAAGGAGGTGTGTATGAAAGAGTCTAAGAAAAGAGCTGTTCGGGAGGTACTGGGCTGCAAAATAAATGCAGATCAGGCAAAAAGGCTTTTTATAAATGTATATGAGTTTATCTTGTACAACGACACACAATGCTTTTTAGAAGTACTGGATTACCGTATGAAAATCAACCTGGCGGGCTCCGGTCCTGAAGATTATTACCTGTTAAAATACATGCTTCAGAAAATGGAGCAATACTATCCTTCTAAACTGGCGTCATTTAAACCCTGCGACCTGAAAGAAGCCGCATAAGATACTTCAGCTACACTTCTATTAAAGCTTTCAGAATTCCACTTTTTATAATGGCGAAAGTATGAAGGCGAAAGTATAAATATGTGTCAGTAGTTTCCTGGTGTAAAGCCTTTAAAACTACTTTAATTAAAAGCTGTTTTTTATACTGTTCTTAGTTCGATAAATTCTCTGATCTGTTGCTATGCTTCTGGGCTTTCTTATCGGCCTTTATTGATTTTTGATGCAATTGCACTGCTTTTTTCGCGCTTTTGGCTGCCTGGGATGCTTCTTGATCAGCTTGCTTTGCAGCTTTGTATGTTGCTTCTGCCTTTTTATATTCGGCCTCGGCTCTGGTTAGAGTTTTCCGGGTTTCTTCAGCCTTTTCTTCTTTAATTTTATATAATTCTTCCGCCTCCTGTAGTTTTTGGATTTGTGTTATTTGCGGAGGTAAAGTCTGCGCTTTTGCCTGTTGGTTTACCACAGTAGCCAGCAGTAGCATGATAAAAAGTATAGTATATGTTTTCATAGTATAAAGCTGAGATAGTTTATACTATGTTAAACGAGTGCTAACCTGATGCGGTAATGTCCTTACAGATATTGAGTTGTAATAATTTGCTAAAGCTCCAAAATTCTATTGCCGAAGTAAGAATTTACTGGCTGTTTCAGAAATAAAGTGCTGCAACCAGTTTGTTTTCAATTTAAGTTTCGCAATTTAGGCTGCAGCTGATGTACGGCAAGTACGGCAAATGCAAAAAGTATGGCTGCCACCACCTGGTGTATAACCCCCATACTTAAAGGTACAGCCAAAACCAATGTTATAATTCCTAAGCCTACCTGCACAAAAGCAGTTAGCAACAGTATACTGACGAGGTTTTTGGTATTATTAGCAGCATTACTTTTTAAAGTTTTGTTCCAGAACCAAATTATCAGAAACAGCACTGCAATCGCAAACCACCGGTGCAGAAACTGCATAAGCACACCATTTTCCATCAGATCTGCAAAAGTAAGCGTGCCATCTAACAGGTGTGCCGGCAAAATCTCACCATTCATAAGCGGATATGTGTTATAGGAAAAGCCTGCTTTTAAGCCCGCCACAAAGGCTCCAAGTATAATTTGTAGAAGTATGCCAGCCAGCACAAGTATAGATGGTTTGCGTAGCTCCGGAGTTGCGGTATCTGTTTTATTGTTTGTGCTAAGGTCGGCTGCTGTAAAAAGTATAACGCCAATAAGTGTAAGTGCCAGCAGCAGGTGGGCAGCTAACCGGAAGTGGCTTACATGCGGGTTATCAACGAGGCCGCTTTTAACCATCAGCCAGCCCATAAGCCCTTGTGCCATGCCAAGTATAAGTATAAGGAGTAATCTCTTCAACAGCCATCCTGTAAATTTTTTGGTAAGCAGGAAGTATAAAAAGGGAAGTATGAAAACCAGCCCGATAATGCGGCCAAGCAACCGGTGAGAATACTCCCAGTAGAATATGTGTTTAAATTCCTGCAACGACATGCCAGCGTTAAGCTTCTGATACTCCGGAAACTGTTTATACTTTTCAAATGCCGATTGCCAGGCTGCATCCGAAAGTGGCGGCAGCGTACCTGAAATTACATTCCACTCTACTATAGATAGCCCGGAACCTGTCAGGCGTGTAATACCGCCTATCACAACCATCACAAGAATCAGAATTGCGCCGCTTAGCAGCCAAATCACAATGGCTTTATTTTGCATCTTCTTTTGCATCGTTAAATAAATAGCAAAGTTATAGTGCGGTATACTTGCCAGAACTGATGCTTATTTTATCTGCTTGTGATTTTTATCATTGCTTGCTACTAATGTGTTGCAGGTTAATTATTACTGACGGGAAACTTTAGCAAATGCAGCTACTTTTACGTACCTGAGTTTGAATAAACAGAAACAGCTAAATGAACTATACAGACGAATTTTTACAGGCAGCCATAGACGAGGCAAAAAAAGGTTATGAAGAAGGAGGTATTCCTATCGGGTCGGTGCTGGTACATAACGGGCAGATAATAGGGCGTGGCCATAACAAGCGCGTGCAACAGGGTAGCGCTATTCTGCATGGCGAAATGGATGCGCTTGAGAATGCAGGCAGGCAACCTGCCGCTGTATACCGTGAATGTACATTATACACAACACTCTCGCCGTGCCCCATGTGCTCAGGCACCATACTTTTGTATGGCATACCGAAAGTGGTAATTGGGGAGAATAAAACCTTTATGGGCGAAGAAGATCTGCTCAGATCGAGGGGAGTAGAGGTTGTAGTAACCGATAATAAAGAATGCTATAACCTAATGCAGCAGTTTATAACAGAAAAGCCAGCACTCTGGAATGAAGATATCGGGGTTTAAAACCGGAAATCTGTTAACTGGTTTATACTTCTTTATACTATTGTAGTCAGGCTGGAAGTATAAATACTGATGTACTCATTATTTATACTTGCTCAAACAGCTCGGTAGTTTGTATATCGTTAAGTAACCATTCCATTGCTTCTTCTTCCGAGGTAAAAGTTTCGATCTCGTAATTGCTCCCAGGTATTGTAAGTGTTTTAAAAATACGTTCTGAAGCTATCTGGAAGAAGATTTCGGGGAACACAACTCTGGCAACTCTTCTGATATTGCTTCGGTCAAAAATCTCTTTCAGTTTTTCTGCCACCCAGTTTTGGTCCTGTAAAGTGGGCACGCCCAGTTTCAGGCTGTTTACAAGCAAGCGCTCTACTTTTGTATTTATAATTATCCGACCTGATTTTAATACGCCGCAACGATACTCTTTGGCTTCTACCTGCCTGAGCCACCTGATGATAGCAAGGCTGTTACCGTGATCAAGGCTGATAGATATGAAATCGTGATGGCTCATAAGCACCTAATGCCAAATTCAATTTCAGATTCTGAGAGGTGGTTGGTGCTTAGTTTGTTATACGATATGTTACTAACAGCTGGTGTTGTTTTACTAAAGAATAGATGCTGTTCAACACAAGAAGTCAAATCCCTGCTTCAGTGGAGGCACAGAAGCAGGGTGTAAATTTATTTTATTTCGAGCCTGTTATACTTTCGCATTATTTCCTGCAGGCGATTGTGTGGCAGCGCATAAATAGTGTTTCCGTTTATACCTTCCATAGTTTGGGCAGCCACAAGTGCATTTATAATTGCTTCTTCGGTTGCCTCAGCTGTTGCCTGGTAAAGCTTATCAAGCTGCTCTTTGGGTACTGACTGCCACGTTTCCAGTGTTCCTTTTGCATTAGCCTCCGGAGTACGGGTACTAAATGCCAGGAAAATATCGCCTGAACTGTTACGGCCAATACCACCTGTGCGGGCTACACCAACAGTTGCACGCTTGGCAATTTGTTTAAGTTGCAAGGGCAGGAGCGGGGCATCGGTAGCTATAACCACTATAATAGAGCCGTCTTTTTCTTTTGTTTTAATGATAGGTTTCAAATCTGTCACTTCTTGGCCGATTGGTACGCCAGCCACCATCAAATCTTTTCGTCCTCCAAAATTACCCTGCACAAAAGCACCTAGCGTATAGGTAGCTGTGTCTATTTTTATAACCCTGGATGCCGTACCGCTGCCGCCTTTAAACAGGAAAAGCGACATACCAGTACCACCGCCAACATTTCCTTCAGCAACAGGGCCACCCTTAGCTCCGTCCAGGGCATCCCATACGTCCTGTTTTTTAACATGCAGGCCGTTTATGTCATTCAGAATACCATCAAAGGTTTCACCAACAACAGGTAGTCCGAAAGAAAAGTCGAAAAGTTCGCCTTGCGAGAAGTGTTTGAAGTTCCATTCACCTATTGCATCGCGCACTACCCCAATACTATAAGTATTCGTGATTCCAATAGGGCCATAGTTAAGCCCATAATCTTCGATATAAGGCAGGCCAGTCATTTCGCCGTCGCCATTGAAACTGAACCATGCAGCAGGTACACCGGCATTTGTTTTCCCTTTCGGAAGTATAACCGTAACGCCTGTACGTACCGGGCCTTTGCCAACTTTAAGCTCGCCTTTGCCTTTAATCAGCGTTTTATACCCGACAAGTACACCAGGTACATCGGTAATGGCATTATAGCGGCCAGGCAAGCCTTCAAAAGGTATACCCAGATCGCGGGCTCTGGAGGTACTGGTCTGGGCAATTGCTGATGCCGTACAGAGGCTGAGCAAAATTACAGCTACTTGTTTTTTCATAGTGCGAGTATCGTTGTATACTCCAAAGGAAACTATAAAATACTATATATTGAAATCGAACCCGGATAAACTGCGCATGAAAGCTCTAGTAGTTTTCATGCAGTCTGCATTGTCCTTTTAAGTAAAGTATAATGGAGCTTATGTAAATACACTAACTATCGAGTTGTGTATCAGAAGATTTGAGCTGAGGGATGCGATAGTGCTGCAGATTAGGAAGAAGCCATGCAGTTGCTGTTTCTACCGAGTCAAAGAATTCAATCAGGACTGTTTTACCGAAAATACGATATGATTTATCCCGCAGCATTTCTCCTGTTTGTTTAGATGTTGGGTTTTCTGGTATTACAATAGCCATATATTTAAGGCCGCTTTGAATAAGCATAAGCGCAAAATCTTCCGATGACCATTTTTGGTCTTCCTGGCTATGTTGTGTTTGAATGGAGATGTCGTGTAACCAATGGGTTAAACCATTATTACAGATCAGTTCATAGAGTTTTTGCATGCCTTCGTGGTACTCATCGCTACTTATCTCGCGCAACCACTTGCTATAGAGCAGTTTTTTATCCCTGTCTATGTAATGAGACAAATAATCTGTAGCTGGCTCCATTCTGTATTTTTAGCTTGTTCCTGTAATCGCTCTAAAAGATATCCGGATAAACTGGATTGCGCTGACTATTGCCCGGTAGGTGATGCCCCAATCTTCCGACAAGTTACCTCTTCTCAATACTCAATTCTCTGCTTCCGCAATTATTGATTCAAGTTACCCAATTACTGATACTAAACAGATTAAGTTAAAATTAATCTCCTTAAATTCTATTAACAAACTTTAGGGCCAATATTTTTCCCTATGTAAGAAGAGATGCTTTCTGCACAACAAGCAAACCAAATTAGGCAGCAAGATATGTCTTTCCAGTATTTAATAAGTATAAAATTCATATAAAATTATTTTGCTAGAGAATATACTTTTATATAGTATAACTGCAATATAATGGTAATAAATAAATTTATTTTATAATTGTTTTGAGTTGAACTATAAGCTTTTTACCTTCGTTTCCTGAATGAATAGTATGAATTATGAACGAATTAATTAAACTTCAACAGGGTTTGCGAAACAGCAATGCCATGGTTTATAAGATGCAGCAAAATAAGCTGGCATGTTCTTTTATAAAAGGAGGTATCGTGATAGATAGCCTTTTAATAGAAGATAAAATTCTGATTTCAGCTTTGACAAAAAAAGGCGTTAATGGTATACTGGAAGGACGTAGTTTTGAAACGCTTAAGAATACGTATGATATGTTTTCGCTGCATGTGAAATCTCAGAGGCTTTTCCAGCAACTTAAGAATCCGGCAGTGGTGGAGCTTAACCCGGTGCCTGTTTACAAAGAAGTGTACAGGGAAAACGCCGTTGCTTAAATTAATTACTTAATCTCCTTAACCAGGTTTTTAAGTATAATTCTATTTCTATTGGTATAAACAGTTCATACTTGAGTTTAATAAAATAACTGCCATAGTTAAAAGCTTTCTGGCAAATAAGATTATAACCAAAAGAGGCGTACCATTAAAGTGCGCCTCTTTTGGTTGAACCAGGCTATTGGTTTATTGCCTACAGCTTATAAAAAGAAAGAGGCACCTGGATTACAGGTGCCTCTTTTGCATTAGGTTCAATATAATTACTTCTTAGTGTATATTTCTTCGTTGCTACCGCAGGTAAGCATAGCATCGCCAAAGTAAGGGTTTCTGATTTTAGAATCAGTACTTAACCAGTAAGCACCCTGATCGTTGTTAGCCATCGGGCAATGCTGGTAGTACAGTGTCTGGCTAGATACACCAAAAGCTTTTGCCAGTGCAAAAGTAGCTTCAGAAAGCAACTCTAGTTGTCCGCGTTGTGCTGCCAGGTCTGCAGATTCTGCTATTTTAGATGCGCTTTGCTTTACCTCACCAAGTTTTTCTTCTGCAAAGGTTTTTTGCTCTTCACCCAGTGCTGATACATCAACTTTTTCGGCTGCGGCAAGTATAGCTTTTGCTCCAGTTTGCGCATTCTGTGCATTTGAAGCTACAAGACCATCTTTAACCTTCATATAATCGCTTACTATCGCCTCCAACTGAGATTTTACGGGAGCAGCAGCCGACGAATAATCAGGTACTTCAACTACCACTGCTGTTGTTGTAGGTTCTACAGAGGCGCTGTCAGCATGCTCCATGCCTTCGTGCTGAGCATGATCGTTACCGGTAGTTTCCTGCTTGTTCTCTCCACAGGAGGTCAGTACAAACGCTGCAAGGGCAGCAGCTACAAACGTTTTCTTCATGATGTTTTTCATGTTTTGGAATAAAGTATAAAGTTAAAAATTGATTTGATTCATAAGTACAATAAGTATGGCCAGTACCACGGCAGAAATAACTATGACCTTCCACCATTTACTCCATTTGCTTTTAGGTTCTTCATCGCCTGTTTTGCAGCAGTCTTTCATATTAACTATACAAGTATATTTCTGATATTGATTTACCCACCCCTAACCCCTCCGAGGAGGGGAATAGTAACCTGCATTATTATTTCCCTTTTTCTATTAGGAGCAAGTATAAATCCCTCCTCGGAGGGGCAGTGGTGGGTTATTTCCAATAGTCAAAGTATAAATTAATGCTGATGGCCGGCCATCGGGTCTACGCCTTTTTTGAGCACGAACTCACTATACAGCAGGTATGCGCCCGATACCACCACTTTGTCGTTTTCCTTAAGACCGGAAAGTATAGCTACATTATCAGCGCTTTCTTCGCCAAGCGTAACCATTCGGGCTTTGAACGTATCCTTACCCGACTGCACCCAAACATGCGCACCTTTTTCGTCGCGGATTACGGCGTCGGTAGGCAAGGTAAGCGATGAACCCGTATCTGAAGGAAGTATAACGTTAGCCTGCATGCCCGGTAAGTACTGGTTGTTCGGGTTTGGCAGCTCGGCACGAAGTATGGCTACCTGGCTACCCGCCCTGAACTCGGGGCTGATGAAAGTAACTTTTGCCGTTACCGGCTCCTGGCCAAAACCTTCTACCGATACCTTGATCTCGTCGCCTTCTTTCACGTTGGGAACTTCCTGCGGATACAGCTCGGCCTCTACCCATATCTTGCCCAGTTTTCCCAAGCGATAAAGCACGCCCCCTTCTGCTACATATTGTCCTTCGGCAGCGGCTACTTCCGTTACCACACCACCTGCAGGGGCTACAAACGTAATTCTTGGACTAACCTGTCCTGTTCTGGCAAGATTGCGGATCTGGCCTTCGGTTAAGCCGTAAAGTAGAAGCTTCTTTTTGGCAGCTTCCAGAAACGAAGCAAAGCGCGGGTTTTCTTTCCCTAATTCACGGTTTTGCGCCAAAGCCAGCAGGTACTCGCGTTGCAGCGTCAGGAGTTCTTCAGAGTATAGTTCGTATAGTGGCTGGCCTTTTTTTATAGTTTGTCCGCTTTCTTTCAGGTATAGTTTTTCAATTCGTCCGGCGGCGCGACTGCTGATCACATCGGTCTGGGTTTCGTCGAGCACCAGCTTACCGGTAAGTATAGCATTGCTGCCCACAGAGCCTGACTTAACGCGTTTGGTTTTGATGTTGCCCAGCGCGATCTGACTCTCGCTCAGCATAAGCTCCCCGTTCTCTTTTCCTGACTGCGTAACCGGCACCAGGTCCATGAAGCAGATAGGGCAGGTGCCGGGTTCATTCTGCACAATTTGCGGGTGCATCGGGCAGGTATAGGTTGGCTTTTCACCCTCTGCATGTGATTTTTCTTCTGCAGAGCAGGCCGCTACAAGTATAGCAACCAGCAGGAAAAGTATGTTTATGTATCGTTTCATGTTTAATTTTGAATTTTGAATAATTGAATGACTGAATAAGATTTTGAATTATTCAGTCATTCATAAGTCAGTTATTCAATTACTAACCTTAATAAAGCTTTCGCTGTCTACCAGGAACTGTGCGTTGGTGGCGATCACATCTGTCTGTTTCAGGCCTGATGTGATCTGGATCTCATTACCTGCACCTGCGCCTGTGGTAACGGCTACTGGCTCAAATACGCCATCTACTTTCTTGAAAGCAACGGTTTTTGTTCCGATATCCAGCACAGCTGCTTTTGGTACCCATAATGCAGCTGCCGTTTTATAAGTGGCTTCGGCGCTCACCAGCTGGCCTACCATCACCTGTTTGTTGTCACGTGGCAGGTATACCCGCACTTTGGCAAAGTTCTCGCCTTCATCAAAAAACGGCTGAAAGAAATCTACTTTTGCTTCCAGTTTTTCGCCCGGCAACTGCGGGAACGAGATCACTACAGGAGAGCCTTTAGAAAGGGAACTCATCTCGCCGGCAGGCACATTAAATTCAGCCCATAGCTGCTCTGCATTTACTACGCGCACCAACGGCTGACCAACCGTTACATACATGCCTTCACGCAATTGTATAGCTTGTCCGGCTGGAGTTGCGGGTGGTGTAGTGGCTGCGGCTGCATTGCCTCCGCCCATCACGTCCATACCGCCTCCTGCACTGGCTGCTGCGGGGGGCGCTGCCATACTTGCCGTGGCTGCCGGAGCAGTTGCATTCAGGTCTATCACGTAGCCGTCATAAGGACTGTAAAGCGCAAAAGTATAGCTCTCTTCGCCGCGGCTAATAAGGCGGTTGATCTGCTCGTTGGTAGCACCGAGGTACTGCAGTTTCTGTCTGGCAGCCTGTATCAATTGCTTATCTTCCGGAGCCGACTGTACTAAGTATAAAAGTTCTTTCTGTGCTGTGATCAGGTCCGGGCTGTATATTTCCATCAGCTTCTGTCCTTTGCGGATCGGCTGGAAATTATACTTCACAAACAGCTTCTCAATGCGCCCACCCACGCGTGCCGGCACCGAGTACACCCTGCGCGGATCATAGGTGATAATGCCATCCATTTTTATACTTGCCTCTGCCGTTTTCTGCTCCGGTTTGGTAGTGGCAATGCTGGCGACTACGGTGCTGTTGGTAGGTTTCAGCAGGAAAGCCAGGTCTTCGGTTATCTCCACGCCATCGCCATGCACCGCTTTTGGCACCAGGTCCATGCCGCAGATAGGGCAGGTGCCGGGCTTGTCCTGCACGATCTGAGGGTGCATCGGGCAGGTATACTCCGTAGCGCCTGCTGCATGGTTATGGTCTTCCCCTTTGCAGGCCGCCATCAGTATAGCCAGCGCCAGGAAAAGTATGTTCAGGTATCGTTTCATGATCTAATTTTGAATGAATGAATGACTGAATAATTGAATAAGAAATAAGGAATTCATTCAGTTATTCAAAAGTCAGTAATTCATAATTAATTTATCTCTCTATCTCTTTTTCGTAGTTCACGGTCATCTGGAAGAGCGACTGAAGGATCTTCAGGTACTCCATCTGAGCCATGTTCAGCGACTCCCAGGCATCGATCACCAAAGGCAGATCGGCGTTGTTTTGCTCGTAAGCCAGCATGGTCACATCGTAGTTCTTTTTAAAAGCCGGAATGATCTTGTTGTGATAGTTGTCTGCCTGCTGGCGCATGGTGTTCAGCTCCAGGGCCATGTTGCGGGCCATACCTTGTGCTTCGTTCAGGATAGATTCGCGCTCGCGCTGCATGCTTTGTATCTCCAGGTTCATGGCTTTGGTGTTGGCCTTGTACATCTTCGACGACCAGGGCGCGATCGGTATCGAGATCATGCCCATCGCCGTGAACTGCTGCGGCATCATTGGGTCGCGCGGGTACATGTGGTCGAAGCGCAGTTTAAAGTCCGGTAATCGTTCCAGTTTCTCCATCTGCACATTGAGCTGCATCGATTCGATGGTTCTGTCGAGCTGGCGCACGTCGCTGCGGGCACCGGTCAGGTAGGTAGTATCTACAGCAAGTATGGCAGGTTCCGGTATGGTTATCGTGGTGTCAATTTTATACTTCTGGTCTTTAGGCAGATTCATCAGGGTATTGAGCTGCACGTTCTGCTGTTCGATCTGGTTGGCCGTCATCAGCTGCATGTTCTTCACTTCGTGCAGCCTGGCCTCCGCCTTGTAAATGCTGCCCAGTTTGCCCTGGCTGTAGGGGTAGCGGATTCGGGCCAGCTTCAGCATGAACTCCATAATGCGCTCGTTATCTTTCAGCACTGCCATCTGTTTCTCCAGCACCACCCAATTGTAGTAAGCGGTTTTGGCCTCAGCGCGCAGCTGGTTGTAGGTTACATCCTTTGCCGCTAGCTCAATGCCAGCCCTGGATTTCATGTACTTTTCCTTGGCCCGCAGCTTTACCGGGTTGGGCACATCCTGCTCCGCCGAAACCATGATCGAGCCCTTGTCGCGGTCTTCCATCACTTCAGCTCCCGGATAAGGATACATGAAAACACCGCCACCTACCATAGGTGTCATCCAGCTTTTAGCGCCTTCGGTATAAGCATCCATAGCTTTAGATCTCGATTCGTACATCTGCAGCATGGGATTGTTTTTGCTTATCCGCTGCAGTACGCTGTCCAGGTTCATGGTTTGCTGGGCCTGTGTGGGAAGTATAATTAAGGTATAAAGTATAGCTACCATTAACCCACCTTTGACCCCTCCGGGGAGAGGAATATGTATGTTATATTTCTTAATGCTTAACATCGTAGATATCCAGTTTGCCGTGTTTCTTTAATTCATATTCTTTCACCATTTCAAACACCACCGGCGTAACCAGCAGGATGTGGATGGAAGAGGTAAATACGCCTCCGATCAGCGGAAGCACGATCGGTAACATTACATCGGTACCCACACCCGTTGCCCAGAGCACCGGAATCAGACCGAAAAGAGAAACTGATACCGTCATGATCTTCGGACGCAGGCGCTTCACTGCACCTTTAAATACAAAGTCGCGGATGTCCTGTTTGGTAATGGTTTCGTGGGAGTTGCCTTTAAGTTCTACCAGCTCTTTCATGGCTTCATTCAGGTACACCACCATCAGCATACCCGTTTCAATGGCCATACCGAACAGTGCGATAAAGCCTACTGCCACAGCCACCGACAAATTCACGCCATAAAAGTAGACGATGAACACGCCGCCGATGAGCGCGAACGGTATAGTTACCAAACTGAAGAAAGCTTCTTTCAGGGAGTTAAAAGAGAAGTATAAGATCAGGAAGATAATTACTACCACCAGCGGAATGATAAGCTGCAGCGTCTGGGTAGCGCGTACCTGGTTTTCCCACTGGCCACTCCAATCCAGGTAATAGCCGTTTGGTATACCTGTTACTTCGTTGCTTATCTTCTCCATGGCTTCCTTTACAGTACTGCCAAGGTCGCGGTCGCGCACGTTGAAGAGTACGGCTCCGCGCAGCTGCGCATTTTCGGAAGTGATCATGGGTGGACCATCTGTAAAACCAACCGTAGCCACCGAAGAAAGCGGAATGGTACCCGCAGAAGCCGTCTGGATCGGAATGCGCTGAATGCGCTCCACGCTGTTGCGGTACTCCTGCGCCAGACGTACGTTAATACTAAAGCGCTGACGACCTTCGATGGTGTTTCCAATTGGCGTTCCACCCAAAGCAGATTCCACGATCATGTTCACGTCATCTACCGTCAGTCCATAGCGGCTCAGAGATTCGCGGTTAATGTCAATTTCGAGGTACTTACCACCTGTGATCGGTTCTACGTACAGGTCATTCACACCCGGTACATCACGCAGCGCCGTTCTAACCTTTTCCGACACCGCTGCAATAGAGTCCAGGTTCTGGCCGTATACTTTAACGCCTACATCGGTACGGATACCGGTGGCCAGCATGTTTATGCGGTTGATGATCGGTTGTGTCCAGCCGTTCACCACACCAGGAATCTGTAGCTTGGTATCGAGTTCGCGGATGATATCCTGTTTGGTTATACCTTCTCGCCATTCCGACTGCGGTTTCAGCATGATGATGGTTTCAATCATACTGATAGGGGAGTTGTCGGTGGCGGTGCTGGCACGACCGGCTTTGCCCAACACGCTTTCTACTTCCGGCACCGATTTGATGATCTTGTCCTGCACCTGCAGAATGCGCTTGGCTTCGGCATTGGAAATATCGGGCAGCGTTACCGGCATGAACAGGATAGAGCCTTCGTCCAGCGGCGGCATAAATTCAGTTCCCAAACTAAAGAGCATAGGGATAGCTACCAGTAGGGCAAGTATATTCACTCCTATAGTTGTTTTGCGCCAGTTCAGGCACCAACGCAGCAAAGGCCCATACACACGTTCCAGTGCGCGGTTAATAGGGTTAGCTGTCTCTTCCTTGAATTTCCCTTTCAGGAAAAAGGAGATCAGCACAGGCGTAAGTGTGATAGCCACAATGGCATCCACAATAAGTATAAATGTCTTCGTCCATGCCAGCGGACCAAACAGCTTGCCCTCCTGGCCCGTGAGCAGGAACACCGGCAGGAAAGACGTGATCACGATTATGGTACTCCAGAATACGCTCGGCCCCACCTGCTTGGCAGCCTTCTCAATGATCCGGATTCTATCTTCTTTTGATAATTTCATGTTGATTCAATTTTGAATGAGTGTTTGAGTGAATTTTCTTATGTCATCTCGACGATAGGAGAGATCTGAATGTATTCTGTATCAGATTTCTCGCTGAGCTCGAAATGACATAGGTATAGCTCAATCACATTACTCTTCTTCCATCCATTTTTTCCCTTTCTGAGCATCCGCTAAATGCCGGTAGGCATTCTCTACCATCACAATGGCGTCGTCAACGATCACACCGATTGACAGGGCAATACCGGTTAGCGACATGATGTTGGATGAAATACCGAAGGCATTGAGAAGTATAAAACCGATGGCAACCGAGAGCGGCAGCTGGATAAGTATAACCAGAGCACTGCGCCAGTGGAATAGGAACAGGAATACAATTGCCGAAGCTACCAGCATTTCCTCTATAAGGGTAGTTCTGATGGAATCTATCGACTCGTTGATCAAGCCGCTGCGGTCGTAGACAATGTTGAATTTCACACCTTTCGGAAGACCTTTGGCGACTTCCTCCATCTTCACTTTCACATTGTCGATCACCTCATCGGCGTTCTCGCCGTAGCGCATCACTACAATGCCGCCAACCGCTTCGCCTTCGCCGTTTACATCAAAAATACCCAGGCGGCTTTCGCCCGTCATCTGCACCGAGGCCACATCGCGCACCCGCACCGGAATGGTGTTGTTGGTAGTGATGGCAATGTTCTGGATCTCTTCCGCCGACTGAAGGTAGCCCGAAGTTTTGATGATGTAACCGATATCGGAAAGCTCGAATTTGCGGCCGCCGGCTTCGTTGTTATTGGCCCGAATGGACTGGATAACCTGCGGCACGGAAAGCTTATAGTATGTAAGTTTATTGGGATCAAGGGTGATCTGGTATTGCTTCTGGAAGCCGCCGAAGGAGGCTACTTCGCTCACACCTTTCACGTTCTGCAAACCGAATTTCACATACCAGTCCTGCAGGGCGCGTTGCTCGCCCAGGTCCATGCCTGGAGCGTCTAAAGTATACCATAGGATGTGGCCTACGCCCGTACCGTCCGGGCCAAGGGTAGGAGCAACGCCTTCAGGCAGCATGTTGCCAACAGAGCTCAGGCGCTCCAGCACCCGCTCACGGGCCCAGTATACATCGGTCTCGTCTTCAAAAATGACATAGATAAAGCTCATGCCGAACATCGAACTGCCGCGCACATACTTCACCTCGGGCAGGCCCTGCAGGTTGGTCACAAGCGGGTAGGTGATCTGGTCTTCGATGATCTGTGGGCTGCGGCCCATCCATTCGGTAAAGACGATCACCTGGTTTTCGGACAGATCGGGGATAGCGTCCACCTTGTTTGTCTGCACCGAATATAAGCCCCAGCCGAACAGTGCCGCAGAAATAAGCAGCACAATGAAACGGTTACGGAGCGAAAAAGAAATTAATTTCGCAATCATGTAAGTATAAGTATAACCTTAACAGGAAATTGAGGAGCCACAGGAAAGTGGCAGGTATAGCTTGATGCCGAAGTATGAAGTATAGCCTGAGCAGTCCATATCTTTAGGAAAAGACACAGCTAGGTCAGCCAAATGTTGGCATCAGGAATCTGTAAGGTTATAGCAGGAATGACTGCACGAGAACAGGAATGTCCCGGGCAATAGGGGGCGACTCGTAGAGCGCGTAAGTTGGTTTGAGATCAGTCTCAGGTGCAAAGAACTGAAGTATAACTGCTTTAAAAGCAGCTACAAATTTCAGGTCTAAGGCTTTTGTAAGTATAAGTGCTTTTGAATCTGAGGTAGCATCAGCGTGTTCAAAAACCAGGGTATGGTCGTCGCAGCAATCTTTAGCCTTATCATCAGAAGCAGGTACTTTGTGGCAGGCAGGCAGCTTTTCTTTCTGCTGCTCCATCGGGCAATCGGCCTCAGCACCGAAAAAGGCAATATCACGCAACTCACCACCACACAAATGCATGCCAACCGAGATGCCTGTCGAGGAGACAAACACCAGCAGCGTAAGGGCAAGCAATAAAATCTGGCGGTATAGTTTCATGTTTTGGTGCTATACGTTAGCAGGTACAAAGTAAAACAATAACTAGCATTAAAGTTTTACACTTTTGCTTAAAAGTTTTACAGTTTTATATTTTCTAGCTCAAACGTTTATAAAATCTCCTTTATTAAAAGAAGAATATTATCTGAACGTATTATTGTCATCTACATAACAGGAGAGAGTTGGATCTTAGAAGTATAAATCAACAATTGTTCACCTTAAAACGGGTCTGTCTGTTATTTCTACTTATACTTCTGAATTTTGATAATTTTCTACCAGGTATAAAACCTATTGCTTGTATACAGTGCCGCCTTTCATCACCAACTTCACATTCCGTACATCAGAAATAGTTTTGGAAGGATCGCCTTCCACTGCAATAATATCTGCCAGTAAACCGGTTTTAATTCTACCAACTGAATCACCAATTCTGAAAACATCGGCGTTTACGGAAGTGGCGGAACGGAGCACTTGTAAGGGTTTCATGCCATAATCTACCATCATTTCCATTTCGCGGGCATTGTCGCCGTGTGTAAAGACACCAACATCGCCACCCATCACTATCGTAACATCAGCTTTAAGCGCTTCTGCAAAACTTTTCCGTTTTGCCTTAATGCGTTCTGGTTCCGGATCACTGCCTTTTTTCCAGCCGCGGTACTGGGAAGTGGCGTCGCCGGCAGCCAGGGTAGGACAGAAAGCTACGTTGTGTTTTTTCATCAGGCGGTATACTTCCGGTGTGGCATCGTCGCCGTGTTCGATGGTGGATACTCCGGCCAGGGCAGCTCGTTTCATACCTTCTGCAGTAGAGGCATGCGCCACAACTGGTCGGCCACTGCTGCCTGCTACTTCTACAATTGTTTTCAATTCATCTACTGTAAAAGTAGGCTGTGCTTCCTTTTTAGTGCCCCATCTATAATCGGCGTATACTTTTATAATATCGGCACCTTTTCCAATCTGGGTACGGACTTCTTTGATCAGCGCATCAGTTCCGTCGGCTTCAGCAGCCCCGATTGGTGTATCTATCTCATAGCTCAATTCTTTAGGGCCATAACTTCCTGTAGCTACAATGGCTTTGGTGGCAACGAGCATGCGCGGGCCAGGTATAATGTTTTTCTCGATGGCCTGCTTTAAACCCACATCATCAAAACCGGCGCCTTCTGTTCCGAGGTCGCGCACAGTGGTAAAGCCAGCCATTAGGGTTTTTTCGGCATGCACGGTAGCGCGGGCAATTCTTTCTGCTCTCGATTCTTTCAAAACCTGATCGTTCCAGGCGGTTTCGTTGTAGGGGTGCAGAAAAAGGTGGCTATGGCCTTCAATCAAACCCGGCAAAAGGGTGGTGCCTTTAAGCTCAATAACCTGTGTTTGCGAGGGTACATTTATACCTGAGCCGGCGGCTTCTATTTTGTCGTTTTTTACAAGTACCTGCCAGCCTTCTTGCATGCGTTCGCCATCAAAAACACGATCCGGTTTTAACAATATATACTTATCGGTGCTTTTGGTTTGGGCTGAAAGACTACCTGCAGAAAGTATAAATATGATAAGTAAAAGTGTCCGGATACAAGGGTGAGCGGTCATGGCCTGGCAAAAGTATGATTATACAGTTCTGAAAAGGTAAGAAGAAAATAGGAAAGTATAAATAACCTACTTTTGATAAAGCCGGGTTGTTACTGCTAGGTTTATAGTTTGCTAATAGTTTATACTTTATACTTTATTTTTTACTGTTGCCTATTTAAGTAAGCTATACTTTATAAGCTATGCATTTGGGAAGGCTGAACTTGCTTTAAAGTATAAAATTGCTGCATTAATAACACAACGATCTTCATTTCCTTAAAATGGATAACCAATAGCAATATTCAACACCATTCCATCTTCGCCTCTTAAGCGGGGTTTAAAATTGCCCAGTACATTTCGCTGGCCTTCAGGCAGGCTTGGGTTCTGTACCGGTATGCCAAAATCGAAACGGATTACGAAAAACTCCACATCTACACGCAGGCCAAAACCGGTGCCGATAGCCAGCTCGCTAAACAGGTTTCCAGCGTTAAACTTGCCTCCCGGCTTTTCAATTATACCTTCCGGGTTTGTATAATCTTCGAGTAGCCAGATGTTACCTGCATCCACAAAAAGGGCACCTCTGAAAAAGCCGGTTATCGGGAAACGGTATTCTATGTTGGCTTCCAGTTTAATATCGCCGGTCTGGTCGAAGTAAGAAAAAGCTTGCTCATCTGGTACATCATACGTGCCCGGCCCCAGGCTGCGCGCCCTGAATGCCCTGATGCTGTTAGGGCCGCCAATTGTAAATTGTTTCACATAAGGCAGCGTACTGGAGTTGCCGTAAGGTTTACCCACACCGGCAATTAAACGGGTTGCTAACTGGGTTTGCTTATTAAAGTTGAAGTAATAGCGGAAATCATTCTCAAGACGGGTATACTGCGAGTATGCCTGGTTTATAATAGTGCGTGGTGCTTCGTCGGTAGGTTTTTCATAACCTAAGAGCGTTTGTGCGGCATTGGCCAGGTTACCGGATACATCTATGTTAAAGTTATTATAGAACTGGTGCACGCGTTCTGTAAATGGTTGCGTGTTCAAAGTAAATTGGTACATGGAGCCAAGTATAAACTGGTTCTCAAAGCTGCGCTGCAAAAATGTGTTTTCCTGTAACCGCTTTGCAAACTCGGGTGTTACCCTGCCCAGCCGCACATATTGCACGTTTATGGGTGTTATTTCGTGGGTTATAGCTCTGCGGGGGCGCCAGTTGTAGCCGTAAGTTAAATTGTATGAGTTCATCTGGAAAAACTGTACCCTGTTCAGGAAACTATAACCGGCTGTGATACGGGTATTCGGGGCAAATTCTGAGCGAAGGTTACTTACTTTAAAAGGTGCCAGTACCCTCGGAAATGTTAGTGTGCTCTGGGCTGTTAATTCGTAAGATGTCAGGTTCTGGGTTTGCTTATCTTCAGGAGTATCACTTGTAGTGGTGCGGCCGCCAACCTGGCTCTCAAAACTACCTGTAAGGTTAAGAGTTAGTAATTCGGAGCCTTTAAATGCGTTGCGGTTTCTGAACGAGGCTGTTATGCCCGGCCCGGCAAAGTTGTTCGATTTGCTTACCATCTGTGCCTCTACGCGCAATGATTTTTTCAGACTGGGCGTGAGGTAGATGAAGGCATCGAGTTTACCCTGATCGGCTGTATCAGGCACATAACGGATGTTGGCGTATTTGTAGGCTCCTAACTCCATCAGGCGGCTGGTAGTAAGTAAGTGATTCTGGCGCGAGTATAAGCTGTCTTGTACCAGGAAAACTCCTTTTAGCAGGTGCCTGGCTTTTACATAGTTTTCGTTGGGTATGTAATAATACTTCTCATAACGGATGGTGTCGCTGGTAGATAAACTGTCGGCGAGCGAGTAATTGGCAAAAATGTAAATATCCTCCAGGTTAAAAGACTGCAACGCTCTTACCGGCGAGCCTTTTTTTACACGCAGCATCACATCGGCCTGGCGGTTACCTACTGTAGTATCCACGCTGAAAAGCAAGAGATCGGGGCCAAAATAATAGTAGCCTTTATTTTTTAGTTGCTGATCAATGCGCTCGCGTTCCAACACCATGTTCTGCAGGTTATAAATATCGCCCGGTTTTAATAGTGATTCGGCTTTGGTTTCCCGGATACGTGCGTTTACTTTTAAAGAGTCATCTTCCGGGAATTTGATATTGCGTAAGCGGTAAGGAGGCTCTACAGTGGCAGTCCAGGTAATGGTGGCCATTTTCTTTTTAACCTTGGTCGCGCTTTCTACTTCATTATCGAAATAGCCGCGGTTGTGCAGCCTGGAGCTCATTACGCCACCTACTCTATTCGTATCTACCTGCGACAGCAGCACAGGGGCTTCGCCGAGCTTATTTTTTATGAAGTGCTTTAATCCTTTTTCTTTTTTTGTAGGGCCGACAGCGTTATAGATCCAGAGTTTCGGGCGCAGGCCAAGTATAGAGGCATTAGGTTTTGGCCTTACGGTGTTGCCCAGTTCTGTAGTTATACTTGCTTTCTGCTTTTTATTTTTTTCGCCTTTTACTTCAACCTTAAAACCGGTAAACAGGGCATCGCCTTCAGGTACACTTTTAGTGCTGCTGCAACCCTGCAGTATAAGTATAGACAGGCACAGTAGCAGAGTTTGAGGTAGCGGTTTACGAAGTATAGATTTCAGCATACAGGCATCGGGTGTCTATTGGTTGTTTCGTATTTTCTGCATTTCTTCTTCGCGGCGGGCCAGCTTGCGTGCTTTCCTGGATTCAAGGCTGCGGAAGAGGTCAGAGAAATTGTCGTAGTCGCGTACGAAAATGAGCGAGAGGCCGGTTTCACGCACATCTCCTTCTATAAAGTCTTCATACCTGTCGCGCTGGAAACCACGCACCCGCAGGCGGCCATCTGGTGTAAGCGAATATTCAACGGAAATATCTCCGCCAAAACCACCGGTTGCACTGCCAGTCTGCGATGCACCTTTTCCTTCCAGCCCGATGGCGCTACCAACACGTACTGTCAGGCGGTCGTTTAGGAATTGCTGGCGAACTGCCACATCCAGGTCGGTACGTCCTTCCGCTGAGCCTGAAGAGTAATCCTCGTAAGAATTGACGCCAACTTCAAGACCCAAACCACCGGCATAGCGTTGGGTCAGGTTGCTAAGCTGGTCGCTCATTACCTGGCTTAGGGAGTTGCGGGCGGTAGAGGCAAAGCCACCCCCGGAGCTTTGCAGCGGGTCCGGAGCCATAAAACGTCCCAGCACCAGTAGCGAGAATACCTGTTTGTTCATCTCAGCATCATCCTGGCGCAGTGTCATCAGTTTTGATTCTATCTGGCCATCAAATGCGTCGCGGTTGCGTTCCGGTAACTGTATATCAAAACCAATTTCAGGCTTCAGCATTTCGCCCTGTACCTTCACATAAACCTGAAATGGCAATTGAGTGCGGTACCGGTTTTGTTCGGCCTGCTCCAGTGACCCTAATTCCGAGGACACGAGCTCGAGCGGAGCCGTTTCCACTTTGTAAATAGCAGTTATAGCAATATCAGCCTGCATCGGGTCGCCTTCCCAGGCAATGTAGCTGCCTTTGGCAATATCCAGTTCTCGTGTAACAATGTCGTAGAAAGCCATTTTATACTGGCCTTCGGTAATATCATAACGGCCGGTCATATTCATCTGGCCGCTAGGTGTCATGGCAAAAATGAGCGGTGATGTTGCTCCTTTTACAATAAGGTGGTCGCCTGTAATCGGATCCATAACAATGGTGATCGGGGTATTATCAGTTACAGTTATTTCTACCTCTATATCTGCTCCTACAAAGCCTGTTTGCTCAGCCTGCTCTTCCAATCCTCTTTTCAGTATCACGTTCAGCGAATCGCTTAGGTCCACAAATTCTACAATACCCTTCCGTTCGGCAGCGCCTGCCTCATCGGCTGGCACTACAGCCGTAAAAGCAGAATTATCCAGTACTCTTACTCTGGCATCAATTTCCGGCCGGGCCATATCGCCGGTTATAGTTGCGTCAGCAGCTATGCGCAGGGTACCATAATACAGGTCGTTATCTTTTGCAGTGGAGTTCATGGCCAGGAAATTGTTGGTGTTGGCGCGCAGGTCAAAGCGATAATCTGTGTAGTCTTTTGTATAAATGTTCCCGTTTATCTCCATCGGGTTGTTGAGGGAGTCGGTGAGTGTGAAGTTCGGGAAGTTGATACCTTGGTCATTGAACAGAAGTCGTTCGTTTTGCAGGCGGTACACCGCATTCAGCATGGCTAGGTTAAACTGCGCCTGGTTAAAATTAAGTTGTCCGTTAATATTCGGGTCTTCTAAGGTGCCTGTGATGCGGAGATTGCCATTTGCTGAGCCTTTCATGTCTTTTACCATACCTTGCATAAACCCTTCAAGCGCGGCTATATTCAGGCTGTTAATGTCGGCGTTCAGGTTGAGCAGGCTGGCCGTAGGCTGGGCTTCGTAAAAACCGGTAACCAGCATCTGGTTGCCGTTGCCGGTGAGTGCTGCATTCACGTTGTAGCGGTTGTTGGCAGCTGTGTTGGCCTTCAGGGCAATATTGCCTATCGGGTTGCCCATATAGGCAAAGTTGGTTACTGTTAAATCAGAATTAAAGCCGGGGCTGCCCGACATTATATTACGCAGTGTTGCAACACCGTTTATAGTTCCAGCCATCAGGCTGTCCTGTTGCTGAAACGACTCCATCAGATATCCGATCTCGAAATTTCCGAACTGTACCTGCATAGGAGCGGAAGATGTTACCGGCCCGGTGCTGTTTAGTGCTATAAAACTGTTGTTGCGCTCCAGCCGGATATTGTGTGCATATAAAAGGTTGGTATCGAACTGCAGGTAGTTATCCGGCGAAACGCGCCACTGATCGTGATTGATAACCAGTTGATCAGGATTGAAAACGAAGCGATAACCCCTTCCAATACTGTTCAGCAATCCACCAAGTACAAAACGTTCCTGACCATTGTTCTCGGCCACTGCCAGGCGCATGGTCAGGTCGTTGTCGCGGGCTGCACCAATCAGCGATACATTTTTTGCTCTGAAGGATGGAGATGTTACGTTACCTAAGCCTATCGTATAGCCAATCTGGTTACGGTCGCCGCGGAACTGCAGGGCAAGGTCTTTTAAAGTATAATCGGTATACTTTATGGTGCTGAAGGCGCCATCCATTTTAAGGGCTTGTGTTTCACGGTCATAAGTTCCTGTTAGCGGGCCAGTAGGCTGAAACTCCATTAGTCCTGGAACAAAGGATGTAATCAGGTCGGTGCGCTTCAGGCCAATTTCAAATGCAAAGTCGCCCAGGCTCAGGTCGGCAGGGTAGGGTGGATCAGGTTGCAGGTCGAAGTAGTTCGAAAAGTGTTTCTGCAAAGCAGTTGGCAATGAAGCCATGGAGTTGGCAAAACGCATTTCAGCATCCATGGCATCCGAAAGTATAGTTATAGCCATACCGCCGCCACGCTGATCCAGTGTCAGGAGCAGAGAATCGATAGGAAACGTTTTCTGGTTGTGGCGAACAAGAAACTGGCGCATCTCCATTTTTCCGCTTAGCGAACCTGCATCTGCCCCTGTAAAGTTACCAGTAATACGGCCCTGCAGGCCCAGCTCTTCGCCGTAAAAGTTTAGTTTTTTCAGATCGGCACCACCCAGGTCGAGGGCGAAATTATAGTTTGGCTGTTTGCTGTTGCGTAGGTTAAAGTCGCCGTTCAGGTTAAAGTTCAGGTTCTGGTCTCGTGACCTAGCTGCTACGGTATACAGGTTCCGGTTAATAGTGGCATCCAAACCGATGTTATGGTAAGTATAGTTGTTATAATTTAGCTCCTGAATCTGTGCCTTTGTTTGTGCACGCATGGTTTCCGGTGTAAGTCCGGCGCCTTTTATAGTTGCCGACATCGATACGATGCCTACTCCCAAACTATCTGTGAGCAGTTTGCTTACATCTAATCGGTTGGTGGTAAGCGTGGCGTTAAATGGTTCAGACCCTTTTGGCCCCGGATCCATGTTTACTACCGCCTCTACATTACCCACGGAACTTCTGATATCGGCAGTGGCATCAAAAGCAGTAAGGCTGCCACGGTAGGTTCCGGCCATGCTCAGGGAGTTAGGTATTCTGATGTTGGGAGGCAGCGTTCCGGCAGGCGTAAGCGCCAGGATATCGGTACGGGTGGTAGCAAGCCGGTTAATGTCCAGGTTTAAGTATAATTTTTCAGGCTCCAGCATGTTCCGGATGTTGCCGCTCACGTTTACGTTGGTGCCTTGCAAACCTGCAATCTGTAGCCGCGGAATGGTCAGGTTATCCAACCGGCCTTTGGCCTGCCCGTCTACGCGCAGGGTAGAGTTGGCAATTTTACGGAACGATGGGTTGCCAGCCATATCGGGGGCAAAGTATAAAATATCCTGCATGCCTATGCGGCTGTTCTCAATGTCGAGGTCCAGTGCAAGCAGGTCGGGGTTTTCGGATACGGCCTGTAAAGATGGATAGCGCACGGCCAGTTCTTTGTTTATCTGGCTATGACCGGTTTTCAGGTTCAGGTCGCTGAGGCTGGCGCGGGTAGTATCTACATTTATTACTGCCTGCAGATTTTCAACTTTAAAGCCACTTTGCTCTTTTAATTTTAACTGATTAACATCCAGCTTCATTTTGCTGAGACTATAAAGTATAGATGCGGCATCAATTTCAATTTCCCTGAACCGCAGGTGGTCATAATCCATGCCACGTTTCAGCTTTGGCGTATTAAAATTATCAAAGGCAACATCCACACCCGATACGTCCATTTTATCCAGGTTCATTACCCAGTTCACGGGTTTGCCTTTTGTTTTTTCCACTGCTTTGTCAAGTTCTTCGGCAGTGCGTTCAGGGTTTACAGCCAGTGAGTCGGAGGGTTTATACTTGTCCTGGGCGTAAACGATGGTGGAGTTCTGCAGGTCAAAACTTTTAAGATCGATGCGGGCGTTGGGCAGGTCAATGTTATCTGCTACTAGCTCAGATTTTCCCAGGTTCAGGTTTATGCGCTGCTCGGCTACTCGGTTCACATAGTTTACCTTCAGGTTTTCCAGCTCTACCCGGTTCAGGCCAAACTGCATGGTTAAAGGCTCAGCGGCAGAAGTGTCGGGAGGTAGTTTTGTCTGTACATAATCAACCCAGGTATTGCGCAACTCAATTTCATCTACCAGGTATTTCTCAGCATCCAGATCCAGTTCATCCATGGTGGTCATCAGTTGTCCCACACGCGTCCGGATATGGTTTCCACCCAGTTCATCGTTAAAGTTTACATACACATTTTCCAGGTTAATCAGATCAAGGCTGATTTTCAGAGCGCTGGCGGTAGAATCGGTAGGTTGTGCAGTGGCTGTATCGGTAGCAAAAGCATTAAGTATAAAATCATAGTTGGTACTGCTGTCCGGGCGAATATGCATTTTGGCAGTGGCATTCTGTAGGTCAAGTTTGCTTACATTTACCTCACCTTTCAGCAACGACAGGATTTTCATATCTGCGCCCAGCCGCTCGCTGTACCAGAGCGTATCCTGTTGCTGATCTTCAATATATACATCCTTTAGTACCAGGGCATTACGCCAGTCGGTAGTAAAGCTACCAATCCTGACCTCGGTTTTTAAAGTCTTGGATAAATAGGAAGCCCCTTTATGCGCAGCCATATTCTGTACCTTCGGAAACTGAAGGGCAATAACGATGATCACTACCAATGCAACTACTGCAATAAGTAGCCACATAAGCACTTTCAGAATGGTGATACCGATATGTTTAGCTGTTGCGATAGTGCAATTAGTTAGAGTTTCTTCGGTATGCCTTTACGGATTTGACCAATCTAGGATGGACTGCTATATAATTTTTTTTGTATAGTTATTGTGCGTAGCACTGCTGTGGAGTTGTGGATTGTTATTTTAATGCAAGAACAAGGTTTATGAAAGGTCATTGGCAGAGCAATATTATGGTGAGGTTGGTAACAGCTACAGGTCTGAATGTATACTTCAAGCAACAGCAGGAGCCTTATTTATACTTTGTGAGGTAGATTTTTTCGATTACTGAAAGAATATATAAAGAGATCATAAGCCAGATCATGCCCATGGTATAACCAGCCACAACATCGGTAGCATAATGTACTCTTAAATAAATACGGCTAAAGCCAACCAGTAGCACAACCATAGTAAGTAGTATCGACAGCAGCCAACGCCATAGTTTGCTTTGCACAGTGGTGATAACAATATAGATAAGCAGGCCATGGAAAACACCTCCGATCATGGCGTGACCGCTAGGAAAGCTCAAGCCCGAAACAATTACTGGGGTTAAGGGCGGGCGTGGGCGCTCGAAGTATAGTTTGAGTAACTGGTTAAGTATAGAGCTGATAAATGAAATTAAGAGCACCCGCAGGCTATGCCAGCGCAGACCTTTGTAAAACGAAAAGATCAGTACAATAAGTGCGGGTAAAACGATCAGGTATTCATCAGAGCCTAAAAAAGAAATATAATGCATAAATCGCGTCATGCCCGGTGAAGCAAACCGGTCGGCAAAGGCAAACATCCTGGTATCGAAGCCGGTATCGCTGTCTGTAAAAACATCGTGCACGATGGAATAGGTAAGCGATAGGCAGACAAGAAAAAGAAGGCTGAGTGTAACTACCTTAACCGAGAGCAGCGCAAGCAGGTGCCATATTGTTCGGCCTAAGCCCTTCATACTAACTCATACGACCTGTAATTATCAGCAGTTGAATGGCTTTATACTTTGAAAATTAACCAGCTATACTTACCCCGATAAGTTTACCGATAACATAAGTAGTTGCCGCAGCCGCCAACCCGAAAAGTACCTGCCGGAAGCCCGAGAACCAGATACTTTTGCCGGTAAAAAGTGTGATAGCAGCTCCTATGACAAACAAGCCTATTGTGCTGAAAGCCAGGCTTTGGCCTATGGCCATGTACCCCGAAGTATAAAAGAACGGGATGACCGGAAGTATAGCCCCGATGGCAAACAGCAGAAAGGAAGTAATGGCAGCTTCCCAGGCAGAGCCTTTCAATTCTTCGGTGTTAATGCCGAGTTCCTCTTTAACCAGGACTTCGTGGGCATGTTCGGTGTCTTGTATGGCAGCGGCAGCCATTTGGTGCGCCTGAGCCTCGGGTATGCCTTTTGCAATATAGATCAGGGCAAGTTCGCGCATTTCGCCTTCGGGGTTAGTCTCTATCTCCAGCATTTCGAGGGCCATCTGTCGCTCATACAGCTCCTGCGAGCTCTTTACTGAAATCCATTCGCCGAGCGCCATCGACAAAGCTCCTGCAAGCAAACCAGCCATACCTGCCAGCAACACGCCACTCTGCCCGTCGGTGGCGCCGGCCACGCCCATTACAAGGCTCATATTAGAAACCAGGCCATCGTTTGCACCCAGCACAGCAGCCCTTAGTGCATTGCCACCTATACTCCTGTGTTTGCCCTCGATCCGGGAAATATGCTCACCAGATACTTTGCTTTTGCTGCTTAGTAATGCCTGCAGAATTTTTACATGGTTGGCTTCGTCGCCGGAAACGGGTATGTGGTTTTTTTCTTTCTGAGCAAGTTGGGCTGCCGTTATACTTTTTTCTGTGTCCATCAGCACACCAATTATATATCCGTATCCCAGTATTTTGCCAACGCGGTCGAGGGTACGGGCACGCCAGGAAGGAGGCGGCACCGTGATCTTTATTCCATCCCGGAGTAACTTTTCAGTCATTTTGGTAACATGCTCCTGCTCAATTTCGCCCAACTCCCGAAACATTTTTGCTATGGCCGGTACTTCTTCGGCAGCAGCAATTCTACTGTACAGGAATGCAGCGTCAACTTCTGTCTGTAAACTGTCAGTATATTTTTTATGAGCTTTGGAATCGATAGCGGCCATGTGCGGGAATTTTTTTAAAGTATAGTTTATTCTTCTTCCTTGTTCTTCAGTTTCATGAGCAGGGTGTAAGCTCCGCGGGTTACATAGGTCTGGATTTCGGGTTTTATACTTTGGCTGGGCACCAGGGCTGTAAAACCATGCTCTGAAGTACCTGCCTGTGCTTCCATCATCTCAAATACGCCACTATCCCGGGCAGCGAATACATACTGTTTATTACCATAACGCACAATGGCATCTTCGGGCAAGGTATAGGCTTTTTTGCTTTGCACTTCGATCTCGGCATTCATAAACATACCGGGCACCAGCGACGGGTCCTGTTTTTCCAGGTGACAGTGCACTTCTACAGCACGGTCGTTGGTTACGTCTTTGCCAATGTAGATGATCTTTCCGGGATACTTTTTCTCTGGTTGGTTGGCGCGGTAAGCCAGTATTTGCTGCCCGATCTCCAGTTTGTCCAGGTCCTTTTCAAAAACGGTGAGCATCAGGTGCAGGTCGCGCGGGTCTACGAGTTCAAATAGCACATCGGTAGGCACTACATACTTGCCGACATTCACATTTACTTTGGTCACGTAACCGTCAATAGGGGAATAGAGCCTTAAAGTACGGGTCAGGTTATTTTGTGTGAGTCGGTTTGGGTTAATGCCAACCATGCGCAGCTTTTCGCCAAGGGCTTTCAGCATTACCTGCTGGCTGTGGTACTCGGACTGGGTTTGCTGGTATACTTTGTCGCTGGTGGCTTTGCTTTGGTTCAGTTCGCGCTGTCGGTTATATTCCCGGCTCAGGTAACCAAGTCTGGCTTTGGCGGTAAGGTAATCCTGTTGCAGTTGTATGTAAGCCTGGTCTTCAAGTTCTGCCATCAGCTGGCCTTTTTTAAGGTGCATGCCGGGCAATAGGCTGGTCTTTTTCAGGTAGCCGCCCAAAGGCACGCTCACCGAAACCATACTTTGCGGTGGCGCTTCCATTATGCCGTTTACCAGCAGCACCGATGCGATCTGCTTCTCTTCGGCCTTTCCGGTAGCCACACCTGCATTCTTCATCTGGGCTGCGGTTAGCTGCACCAGGTTCGTTTCCTGCGGCTTTTCTGCTACCGTAGATTCGGCTGGCTGCTCAGAGCTGCAGCCTGTAAATAATGCAGTAGCAAAACAGAGGTATAGTAACTTTTTCATGGCGTTATCGGCTTCCGGTCAGGGCTTTAATCTCAAGTATAGTTTGATTGTAGCTGCGTACGGCATCGAGGTAACTGGTTTGCAGGCTGATGGCCTGATTAGTGAGCAGTACCCATTCCAGGTAATCAATTTCTCCGCCCCGGAACTGTTCATCGGCTGTTTTAATGATCATTTCGGCATTCGGTAAAGCAGTTTTCTCGTAATAGGCCAGGTTTTCGGCAGCTACCTGGTACTGGTCCATCGCTTTGCGCAACTGCAGTTCCAGCGACAGTTTGCCGGAAGTATAGTTGTTTCGGGTTTTTTGTTCCTGTATGCGGGCAGCCTGTATCCTGGATCTCTGAGCACCATAAAACAGCGGCACGCCCACACCTACTTCTACGGATGTAAACCTGTCTGCGGAAGTATAATTCCGCTCCACGCCATCCACATTCTGTATGCCTTTTATACTTTGGTTATTGTAACCCAGCTGCAGGTCGGGGAGGAGGCGGGACTGTTCTGCTTTTGTGCCTGCCTGGCTTATTTCCTGTTGCTGTTGCAATAGTTTTAAATAAGGATGATCGGCTATAGTTGCGGAGTCATTAAGTATGGCCAATTCCATTTTTAACGGGAGCGCAGCCGGAGTGTAAAGGGTATCGGTGTTGAGTATAAGCTGGAACTGTTGCTGTAGTTCTATTATATCGTTTTGCAGTTGTTTTAATTGCAGGCTAACCTGTCCGCGCTGGGTCTGGGCAGTGTTTTTTTCGAGGATGTTACTGGAGCCCAGTTTAAAACGTAGCTCGGCAGTACGCAGAAATTCTCTGTACAGGCTGTCGGTGCGCAGGAGCAGGTTCTGTTTTTCGCGGGCATACAGCACCTCATAGTATAGTTGCGTAACCTGCCATTGTAGTTCAAAATCGGTCAGTTCTGCCTGCAGAATACCTTGTTGCCATTCCTGTTTCAGCAGTTGCTTCTGCTGGGCATACACCGTCGGGAATTTTATACTTTGCGAGACATTAAAACGGGTGTCTTTGTAGGTGCTGTTTATCTGCCCATACTCGCCAGTTATAGTTGTCTGCGGAATATCCCAGGCAGTGCCTTGAAGTTTTTGAAGGGCATTAGCCTGGAGTCGCTCGTTCTGTAGTTGCGGGTTCTGTTTCCGGGCTTTGGTGATGGCCTGTTCCAGCGTTATAGGTTGTTGTGCTGATGCAAGATTCGGAAGAAGCAACAGAAGTATAATTCCGATGGCTTTTGTAATAGGTTTGTTAGGTTTATCATCGTGATGGGCAGCTTTCTCGAAAAGGATGTAAAGTGATGGCAGTACGAACAGCGTAAGCATGGTGGCTACTATCAGCCCTCCAATAACCACAGTCGCTAACGGGCGCTGCACTTCGGCGCCGGCTCCTGAACTGAGAGCCATAGGTAAAAAACCCAGACTGGCTACGCTGGCCGTCATCAGTACCGGGCGCAGGCGAGATTTTGTACCTTCCAGCACGATCTCTTTCAAACTTAAACCACCGGCCATCCGCAAGCGGTTAAACTCTGCGATCATCACAATTCCGTTCAGTACGGCCACACCAAACAACGCAATAAAACCAACTCCTGCCGAAATACTAAAAGGCATGCCCCGCACCCATAGCGCGAAAATGCCCCCAATGGCCGACAATGGTATAGCCGAGTAAATCAGCAAACCATAGCGCACCGACCGGAACGCAAAGTATAGCAACAGGAAGATAAGCCCCAATGAGACCGGAACAGCCACTGTCAGGCGTTTGCGGGCAGCCTCTAAATTCTCGAAGGCGCCACCATACACTACATAGTAGCCTGGTGGTAATTGCAGTTGTTGCTGTACTTTCTGCTGCAGTTCGGCAACTATACTTTGCACATCGCGGCCACGCACGTTAAAACCAACCATAATGCGGCGCTTGGCATCTTCGCGTTGAATCTGGTACGGGCCTTCCTGCAGTTGAACATCCGCGAGCAAGTATAGCGGCACTTGTTGGCCATTTGGCGTAGGTATAAGCAGGTTTTGCACATCGGGCAGGTTCTGTCTTAGTTCTCCCTCTAACCGAACTACCAGGTCAAAACGGCGTTCACCTTCAAACACTAGGCCGCTGCTTACGCCGGCAAAAGCAGCATTAACGGTGCGGTTTATGTCTGCTATGTTGGTGCCGTGCTGGGCAATGGCGGCATGGTCATACTTTATCACGATCTGTGGCATACCGGTAACGGTTTCTACATACAGGTCTGTGGCACCTTCCACGGTCGTGGCAATGCTGCCCAGTTTCTGAGCGTACCGTGCCAGCGTGTCCAGGTCTTCCCCAAAAATCTTACATACCACATCCTGCCGGGCGCCTGTCATCAGTTCGTTAAAGCGCATCTGCACCGGGTACTGGAAACCTGCCGTTATGCCGGGCACGTCCTGTAGCGCTTTTCCCATTTTCTCGGCCATTTCGTTAAAAGAGGCAGCGGAAGTCCATTCTTTTTTGGGTTTCAGGATCACCATCATATCACTGGCTTCCAGGGGCATCGGGTCGGTGGGTATCTCGCCGGAGCCAATCTTGGTAACTACTTTCTCTATTTCCGGGAAACGGTCTAACAATATACCTGCGGCCTGTTGCGTCGATTTTATAGTTGTGTTCAGGTTACTGCCCGTCAGCACGCGGGTATCTACGGCAAAATCGCCTTCTTCCAGGGCAGGTATAAACTCTCCACCCAACGACATTAAAACCATAACAGCCCCTACAAAAAGCATAACCGCACCGGCAATTATCATTTTAGGGAACTCAATAACACGGCGCAGGTTCTTTTGGTAAAAGTTCTCCACCCTGGCCATCATCCTGTCCGAAAATGTATCCTTGTGGCTGATCTTTTTGCTCAGGAACAGGGCACTCATCATGGGCACATAGGTTAGCGAAAGTATGGCCGCCCCGATAAGAGCAAAAGTTACTGTCTGCGCCATGGGCTTGAACATTTTGCCCTCGATGCCCTGTAGCGTAAGTATAGGCAGGTAAACGATGAGGATGATGATCTGCCCGAAAATGGCGCTGTTCATCATGCGGCTCGCCGACTGCTGCACGGTATCATCCATCTGTGCCTGGTCGATGCGGTTGGTGGTGGCAAAACGCTTGTTGAAATGGAAAGTATGCAGCACGGCTTCCACTATAATCACGGCCCCATCTACTATCAAACCAAAGTCCAGCGCTCCCAGGCTCATCAGGTTACCGCTCACACTAAAGGTATTCATCATGGTAACGGCAAACAGCATCGAAAGCGGAATAACGGAAGCAACTATGAGCCCGGCACGCAGGTTGCCCAGGAACAGCACCAGCACAAACACCACGATCAGGGCACCTTCCAGCAGGTTTTTTTCAACGGTACTGATGGCATTATTCACCATTTTGGTGCGGTCCAGGAAAGGCTCTATCACAACTCCTTCGGGTAACGACTCCTGGATCTGGGCAATACGGGCTTTTACTTCTTTAATTACCTGGTTGCTGTTGGCTCCCTTTAGCATCATTACTACGGCACCTGCCACTTCGCCTTTATCGTTATAGGTCATGGCCCCGAAACGGGTAGCATGGCCGTAGCCTACTTCCGCCACATCGCGCAGGTATAAAGGGGAGCCGCCTGCAGTATTTTTAAGAGCTATACTTTCAATGTCTTCTATACTTCCCAGCAAGCCTTCGCTCCGGATAAAAAGTACCGCATCGCCTTTGTGTATGTAAGAGCCACCGGTATTCTGGTTGTTGTTTTCCAGTGCTGTGAATACATCGGAAATGGTAAGGCCGTAGGATTTTAGCCGCGAAGGGTCTATGGCAATCTCGTATTGTTTCAGGTAACCGCCAAAGCTGCTCACATCGGCTACGCCCGGCACACCCAGCAACTGCCTGCGCACGATCCAGTCCTGTATGGTTCGCAATTCAATGGCATCATACTTCCCTTCGTAGCCCTCTTTAGGCCGAACCATGTACTGGTAAATTTCACCCAGGCCGGTGGTTACAGGGCCAAGCTCGGGGCTACCAACGCCTTCGGGTATCTGTTGCTGCACGGTTTGCAGCCGCTCTGCCACCTGTTGCCGGGCCCAGTAAACATCCACACCCTCCTGGAAAACTATAGTTACCAACGAAAGGCCGAAACGGGAAAAACTGCGGATCTCTTTTATGCCGGGTATATTGCTGTTAGCCTGCTCTACCGGAAACGTAATAAGCCGCTCAATATCAGGAGCACCCAGCGATGGCGCTACTGTTATTACCTGTACCTGGTTATCGGTTATATCGGGCACGGCATCAATGGGCAGCCGAGTCACATTATAAACCCCAACCACGATCAGCGCGAACACAAAAAGGCCTATGATGAGCTTGTTCTGTATCGAAAAGGATATAATTCTGTTCAGCATGCTGTCACACTCTATCACCTGCTATTAGTTAAACCTTGCCCTATTAAGCGAGGTTGTAAAATTTCATTGATTTATTTTCTTTTCCGATGTTTTAAGTCAATTCGAAAAGTGACTTTTAGCACTAACCAGATAGTTAATGTATGGATATTTATAGGCAGGTATACCTGAACAAAGTATGCTGGTACGGGTAATATTTTGCCTAGAGATTAGGTTAATAATTAGCACTTGAGATTTGATGCTAGCCAACCCTTTAAAAGTATAGCATCAGGCCAAAGACCAGCTTTTAACCGGTTTGAGAGTATGAGTAATTTTCCATAAGAGGTAATTTCTCTCAGTTTATAGATAATATAGAAGTATGAATTGTAGCTAAATAATTTATATATGTATTGTGTGTTAATTAGTTGATTGTTAAGTATAAATGATGTTGTGTAAATTGCCTTGGAAGTTGTGAATTGAATTCATTTTAGATTAAGCTTTTGAGTAAAATTTTTATTTGGGGCAGATAACTTTTAACAACATTCTGTCGTGGGTATATTCGCGTTACAATTTCAGATATGAACAAAAAGACCCTTCAGATACAGTATTTTCTTTTCAGCCAGTATTTCTCCGATGGGTTGCGCATTACGCTTGGGGTACTTTTGCCTTCGCTGCTTTTTGCCTTAAATAATAAATTTGAAGTAGGCCTTACGCTTTCGCTGGGCGCGCTTTGTGTAAGTATAGTTGATACGCCCGGCCCGGTAGTGCATAAACGCAACGCCATGCTGATCAGTAGCTTCCTGATTTTTGTGTCGGCTATGATTACCGGTTTTGCCCGCATGAATACTTATGTGCTTGGCTTAGAGGTGCTCTTGTTTAGCTTTTTCTTCTCGATGTTTGTGGTGTATGGCAACCGGGCGGCCGGCGTTGGGGTAGCGCCCTTGCTTGTCATGATCCTGATGATGGATAATAACCTCACACCGGCGCAGGTGCCTTTTTACAGCTGTCTGGTATTGGCAGGAGGGCTTTGGTATACTGTTCTCAGCCTTTTGTTTTTCCAGATGTTGCCTTACCGGGCAGTGCAGCAGTCGCTGGGCGAGTGTATACATGAGGTTGCCAAGTTCCTGCGCCTGAGATCTGCTTTTTATAACCCTGCTACCGATATAGAAGAAGATTATCACCAATTGGTTACGCAGCAGGTACTTGTAAACGAAAAGCAGGATGCCGTACGGGAAGTGTTATTTAAAAGCAGGTTGCTGATAAAAGAATCAACCCATACCAGCCGGCTGTTAATGCTTTCTTTTGTGGATGTGGTGGACCTGTACGAGCAGATTACCACCACGCATTACGATTATACTTCGCTGCGGAATAAGTTTGGCAGAACGGGTATTTTGGAGAACATTGAGCACCTGATCCAGCTTATTGCCGACGAGCTCGACAATATTGGCTTCGCCATACAATCGAATACCACCTACAAAAAACATTCTGACTTAAATGCTTACCTGGAGCAGCTGAAATACCGGATAGATGTGATTGGCGAGACTGAAAAAGAGGTAAGCAACCTGCCACTGAAGAAAATACTGATCAACCTTCGTAATCTTGTAAATCGCCTGAATGACCTGCATAGTTACTCCAGCCAGCGCTATACAGCCAAAGAAAACAACCGCGAGCTGGAGTATAGTAGGTTTATATCTAGGCAGGATTATAGCTTTAAGATATTCCGTGATAATCTGACATTTAGCTCATCTATCTTCAAGTATTCATTCAGGGTGGCTTTGGTGTGTCTTATTGGATTTATAGTTACTAAAACCCTTGCCTATGGGCACCACAGTTACTGGGTATTGCTTACGATCATTGTTATACTTAAGCCGGGTTTCAGCCTAACGAAGCAGCGCAACTATGAACGCATGATTGGTACGTTGGCCGGCGGGCTGGCCGGGGTTCTGATATTGTTTCTGGTAAAAGATAAGACCGCGCTGTTTGTGCTATTGCTGTTTTTTATGGTAGGCACTTATAGTTTCCAGCGGATAAACTATGTGATCAGCGTGATCTTTATGACACCGTTTGTGCTCATACTTTTTAAGTTCCTGGGCGGTGGTGAACTGGATATAGTACAGGAGCGGATTGTGGATACCCTGATCGGTTGCGGGATTGCGTTTGCTGCCAGTTACTTTATTTTCCCGAGCTGGGAGTCGGAGCAATTGCAGCGTAATATGGCAGGCGTACTTAGGGCAAACATTAATTATCTTCAAATTTTGGCCGAAAACTTGGTAGGCAAACCGGTGCAGACGCTTGACTACAAGTTGGCGCGCAAAGAGGTGTATGTGAGTTCAGCTAACCTTTCGGCATCTTTCCAGCGCATGACCTCTGAGCCCAAGCGTAAGCAACGAAAGAGCAAAGAGGTGCATCGTTTTGTTGTGCTAAACCATATTCTGTCGTCGTACACGGCTACACTGGCATCGGCCATACTTCATAAAGAGCGGCATGTATACCCGCAGGAAGATGTGAGATTGGTAAAACGGGCGCTGGCTGTACTTTCAGAGAGTCTTAAAAAGCTGGAGCCAGCTCAACCGGAAGCAGTTGCAGAACCTCTGATAACTGAAACCGAGAAGCTTGTAAACCGGGCAACAACCGCCGAAGACCTGCTACTGAAAGAACAATTGGAGTTTATACAGAAAGTAAGCACCGATATCCGGAAAACGACGGACGCTATACTTGCCTGATCCTATAAACAAACTATATCATTGTAACCCGGGTGGCGTTTTATATAAGCTTCTGCTACCGGGCACGATGGTATAACCCTGATGTTCTGATGGCGGGCATAATCTAAGGCAGCTTTCACTAACTGGTCTGCCAAACCTTTGTTTCGGTGGTTTTCGGGCACAAAAGTATAATCCAGGTCCATGGCCTCCTCATCTGTAAAAGTATAAGTCAGCTCGGCTTCTTCTTCATCTACAACGGCGTAAAAACGCAGATCATCCGCATCGTGAATTATATTCAGTTCCATAGGTTGTTCAGTTTACTACAGTGTTTGTACGAGATGCCAGGAACGCTGTTAAGGCTGAGTTTATACTTTGGGGCTAAGTTTACCTGGCTGCTATAAACGTATCTAATAAGCCATGAATCAGTTGCATGAGTCCATTGGGGTTTATGCCTACCCACACAAGCAGCAATGCCAGTACCATCATGGTAGAGCCGCTGGTGAGGTAAAATACAGGATGCAACAGCTTGCGGGGCTCCCGTTTTGCATTAGGTTGGGCAAACATAACAGCTATAACTTTAATGTAATAGTATAAGCCTATCACGCTGTTTATCACTAACATAACCACCAGTAGCCAGAGTTGTGTATTAACCCCGGCAGCCAGCAAATAGAACTTGCCAACAAACCCAGCAGTTAACGGTATGCCCGCCAGCGAAAGCAACATAGCTATGAAAATAGCTGCTGTTACAGGTCTTCTCCAGAGCAGGCCCCGGTAATCTCTAAGCTTATCAGCATCCCTGTCTTTATCTGAAAGTATAGTTACTACACCAAAGGCGCCCAGGCTTGTGATAAAGTACGCTACCAGGTAAAAGCTTACAGCTTCCACACCCAGTTTATTGCCAGCCAGAAAAGCAACCAGCAAATACCCCAGATGCGAAATAGAGGAGTAGGCCAGCAGACGTTTGATATTCTTTTGACGTAGGGCAAGCAGGTTGCCGGCAAACATGGAGGCGATGGCAATAATGGTAAAAATCAGCAGCATGTCTGGGTAACGGTATCCGCCTGCCTGCGAGAAGAACCGAATCAAAAGCGCCACCATACCACCTTTAGATACTGTTGCAATAAAAGCAGTAACCGGAGCCGGGGCTCCCTGGTAAACGTCTGGCGCCCACATATGAAACGGTACAACGCCCAGCTTAAACCCGATGCCTACTATCATTAGTCCAAAGCCCGTTAAAAGCAAAGTATCCAGTTCTCTCGAAGAGCTTAAGTAATTACCGATTCCTGAGAATTCCATTGTTCCGGATACAGCATAAACCAGCGCCATTCCAAAAAGAAGAAAAGCAGAAGAAAACGCGGCCAGGATCAGGTATTTTATACCTGCTTCATCAGAGCGCTCACGGGTGCGCAGGTACGCAATAAGGGAGTACAGCGAAACGCTCAGTACCTCAAGCCCCAGGAAAAAAGAAGCAAAATGCCTGCTGATGACCAGCACGCAGGCCCCAAGAGTTGCCAGCAGCAAAAGGATATAGTATTCTTCTTTCCGTTCTTCGCGCTGTTCGAAATAGGCATAGGAAAGCAGTGTTACTGCCAGCGATGTAAGCAGAATAAGCCCCAGGTTAAAAACGGCCAGTCCATCAAGTATAAAAAGTGGGTAAACGGTATAGGCGGTAATATTTTTGATGTTGTATAGTGCCAGCAGTGCCCCGATGTGTACCAGAATAGTTAGCACATACATTATCTTATGGGTGCGTTTTACAGCTACCAACAGCATGTTCAGGATGGCACCGCCTGCCAGTACCAGAAGCGGCATCAGGTATAAAAGGTCATTTCGGCTCATAAGTACGTCCTTTCAAAGTATGGATGGTAAGCGAATCTGAGGCTTCTGTTTGGAGCATGGCCTGTGCAGGTTCTGCCACCTTTGGATTTGTATAGGCCTGTAATTGTTCTGTTACGGATGCCCTGGCAGTGTTAAGAACCGGTTGCGGATAAAGACCAAGCCAAAGGATAAGCACCACAAGCGGCACGGCAATCATGAGTTCGCGTAGGCTAAGGTCAGCTAAAGCAGGGTGGTTGGCTGTGTTTCCCAGGAATATCTTTTGCATAATTCGGAGAGAATAAGCGGTGGCGGCTACCAGACCAAGCGTTGCAAAAACAGTAAGCCAGTTATTTGCCTGCCAGCTTCCTACCAGGGTCAGAAACTCTGCAATAAAATTGCCCAGCCCCGGTAAACCCAACGATGCCATTACAAATACCAAAGCGATAACCCCCATTTTAGGAACACTGGTCCAGAAGCCACCCATTTTCCGGATGTCGCGGGTATGCAGGCGATCGTACAGGAATCCGGCCAGCAGGAACAGCGCTCCTGTGCTTAAACCATGTGTAATCATTTGCATAATAACTCCCTGAAGGGCCAGCTCATTAAAAGCAAAAACACCCAATATCACAAAGCCCATGTGGCTGACGGAAGTATAGGCAACAAGTCGTTTGAGGTCGGTTTGCGAGAAGGCAAGTATGGCTCCATAAAGAATACCGATCACGCCCAGTAACATAGCCCACGGGGCAAAAGCCTGGGCCGCATCCGGAAACATGGGAATTACAAAACGCAGCAAACCATAAGCACCTGTTTTCAGGAGCAGGCCAGCCAGAATGACGCTGCCTGCTGTCGGTGCCTGCGAGTGGGCATCGGGTAACCAGGAATGGAAAGGTACAACCGGCAACTTCACCAGGAAGGCAGCCAGAAAACCAGCCATCAGGAGTGCGCCAACTTCCGGCGCAAACGAAGTGCCAACCAGCTCGAAGTAGTTGAAAGTATAAACCCCCGTACTATAGCCATGCACAAAGTATAAACCAAGTATGGATAGCAGCATAAGCAAGCCACTGGCCTGCGTAAAAATGAAGAATTTATAAGCTGCGTATGTACGGTTTTCGTGCCCCCAAATACCAATCAGGAAGTACATGGGTATCAGCATAACCTCCCAGAAAAAGTAGAACAGAAACAGATCCATGGTAAGGAAAACTCCGGAAATGCCCGCCAGCACCCACAATAAATTGAAATGAAAAAAACCTACTTTAGTATCTATCTCACGCCAGGAGGTAAGTATGGCCAGTATACCCAGGAAGAAGGTAAGCAACAGCATGAGTAAACTGAGTCCGTCCAGTGCCAGGTGAAAACTAATACCCCATTGCGGAATCCAGGGAGTCTGAAAACGCATGATCCAGTTACCGACAGCATCCGTAGAGGCGGGGAGCTCTATCCATAAGTATACTGTCATACACAGGCAGGCAAATGTGGCCACAAGTGCAATCCAGCGGGGCAGGGTAGTATTCAATCTTCCGGCTATCCAGGCCAGCACTCCACCGGCCATCAGTATAATAAGTATCCAGGCTAAGATCATGGCAACAAACTTATGGTTAAGATCAGGATGGCACCCACAACTACACCCATCATGTACCAGCGCATAATGCCGCTTTGCGTTTGCGATAGTCCTTTGTTAACAGATCGGGCAAAGGCCGCAAGGCCATTATAAACGCTGTCAATTATATCGTTTTTGTTGATGTTTGCCAGGTATACAAAAGGCCGTACAAAGAGCGTATCATATAGTTTATCGAAGCCCCACCCAGAAAACCAGAATTGCCTGATCGCCATTGCCAAACTTGATCGTGCTATACTTTCCTCAAAAGCAGTCCGTCGGGCATAGAAAAACAGGTAAGCCAGAAATACCCCGACCAAAGCTACGCCAGCAGCTAATAACTGGAACATCCACTCCGATTCGCCTATGGTTTCGTCCACGGCTATACCCGGCAGCACCGGCTGCAGCAAATCCGAGAACAAGGTGAGGTGTGCGAAGTTGTGCGGCAGCTCAATAAATCCGCCGACGATGGAAAGTATAGCCAGTATGATCAGCGGCACCACCATCACCATGCCCGGTGGGTGAGATACGTGCGTTTTCGCTTCGCCGTAGAAGGTGATGAACACCATCCGGAACGTATAAATAGCCGTGATAAAAGCGCCGACGAGTGCTGCTAAGTATAGCCATACATTGCCCCGTTCACCAGCCAGTGCATACCACAGGATCTGGTCTTTGCTATAGAAACCTGCCGTTACCAAAGGCAGCGCCGCAAGCGAAGCAGCCCCGATCAAAAAGGTCCAGAACACTACTGGCAAGGCTCTGCGCAACCCACCCATCTGCCGCATGTCCTGTTCGTGGTGCAGCGCAATGATGATGGCCCCGGCACACAGGAAGAGCAGCGCCTTGAAGAAAGCATGGATCATGAAATGGAAAATACCTGCCGACCAGGCTCCTACACCCAGCGCTAGGAACATGTAGCCGATCTGGCTGATGGTGGAGTAAGCGAGTACCCGTTTCAGGTCGTATTGGGTAAGGGCGGTGCAGCCGGCAATGAGCAACGTAACAGCTCCTATGATGGCCACGGCCAGCATGGCTGCTGGCGCAAGTTCAAAGATGACATTGGTACGGGCGATCAGGTATACACCAGCCGTTACCATGGTAGCGGCATGGATGAGTGCACTTACAGGTGTCGGACCAGCCATCGCGTCGGGGAGCCAGGTTTGCAACGGCAACTGACCAGATTTACCCACGGCTCCACCTAGAAGTAGAAACGCTACCAGCACTGCCATCTGGGAACCGATTGGCCAGGTTTGCGGCGCTTCTGAAAGTATAGCCTGTATATTGAGCGTGCCGAAGGTCTGGAAAAGTATAAACAGCCCGATAGCCATGGCGGTATCGCCGACGCGCGTGATGATGAACGCTTTGCGGGCGGCATACCCGTTTGCCGGATTTTTGTACCAGAAGCCGATGAGTAGGTAGCTGCACAAGCCCACACCTTCCCAGCCTAAGTATAAAAGCAGCAGATTGTCGGCCAGTACCAGCATGAGCATGGAGCCCACAAACAGGTTCATGCAGGCAAAGAAGCGGGCAAAGTCTTCTTCATCGGCCATGTAGCCAGCCGAATAAACATGGATGAGGAAGCCTACGAACGTGACCACAAATACAAAGACCAGCGAGAGCGCGTCGAGGTGGAAAGCTATGCCGGGGGTGAAGCCTGCTACATCAAACCAGGTCCATACCTGCTGCACGTAAAAGTCGGGCCGGGCCGAAAGAAACTGGAAACCTATCAACAGCGTGATCAGCGCGGAAATGCCAACACTGCCGGCGCCAAGTATAGCTACCAGGTTCCGGGGCATACGTCGGCCAAACAAAATGAGCAGGAGTGCGCCGGCAAAAGGCAAGGCGGGTATTAACCAGAGTAGATTTTCCATAGCTTATCCGAACATTTTGTTGGCTGCGTCGCTGTCGAGAGTTTTCAGTTGGTGGTGCAGCTGAAGTATAAGTGCGAGCCCTACCGATACTTCGGCAGCGGCCATCGTTAGTATGAAAATAAACATCACCTGCCCGTCGGGTTGCGCCCAACGCGTAGCAGCCACTATAAATGCCAGTCCGGCAGCGTTGAGCATGATCTCCACCGAGATCAGCATAAAGATAATGTTGCGCCGGATGAGCACGCTGATCAGCCCAAGCGTAAAAAGTATACCTGCCAGCAGCAGGCCGGCTTCCATGGGAATATTGGTCATATTTCGCTCCTTTCCAGAAAACGGTGAACCACTTTTTTCTTTTGTCTGCCCAGGTGGTAGGCGCCTACAATACCGGCCATCAGCAGCATGCCGCACAGCTGCACGCCCAGCAGGTAGGGACCGTACAAAGCAAGACCAACTTGCCGGGCGTCTACCGGTTGGTTGTTGATGGTTGGCATATCTTCCGCAATCACCAGGTAAGCCAGCTCGCCCAGCAGCACCAGCGAAAGCAGGGCAGGACCGATCCAGGTTTTAGGTCGGAGCCAAGTTCTTTCCTGCTGCACATCCTCGTTGGTCAGGTTCAACATCATGATCACGAAAATGATGAGCACCACAATAGCGCCGGCGTAAATGATGACCTCCAGCGCTGCCATAAACGGAGCACCAAGCGTGAAAAACACCACCGCCACAGCCAGGAATGACACCACCAGGTAGAGCAGCGCGTGAATCATGTTATAGTTGGTAATCACCATAATGGTAGCGATAATAGCGATAGCGGAAGCTACGTAGAAGGTCAGTTCCATAGGTTATGGGATTAAGCTTTTGATATCAACCGGCGGCAGCTCGTTTTCTGCCTCGCCTTTGTCTTTTCCGCCAATGGCCATACCTGCTACTTTATAGTAGTTGTAGCCCGGGTACTTGCCTTCGCCGTTGATGAGCAGGTCCTGTTTTTCGAACACCAGGTTCTGGCGGTTGTATTCGCCCATTTCAAAATCAGGGGTGAGCTGGATGGCGTAAGTGGGGCAGGCCTCTTCGCAGAAGCCGCAGAAAATGCAGCGCGAAAAGTTGATCCGGAAAAACTCGGGATAGCGCCGGCCGTGTTCGTCTTCGGTGGGCTGCAGGGCAATGCAATCCACAGGGCAGGCAACGGCGCAGAGGTTGCAGGCTACGCAGCGCTCGCCGCCGTCCGGGTCGCGCGTCAGCACAATGCGGCCCCTCCAGCGCGTCGATAGCTTGGCTTTGTGTTCCGGATACTCGATGGTCTCCCGCTTGTGGAAGGCGTGCAAAAATGTGAGCCACATACTGCGCAGTAAACTAAACATACCTGCTCCTTTCTTTTATACTTGTTGTTTGACTGTCCCCTTGAAGGGACAGGCTCTGCTATATTTTTCTGTCATCTCGACAATAGGAGAGATCTGAATCAACCTATACCTGTATCAGATTTCTCACTTTGTTCGAAATGACATTCTGAGTTACTCATTCATCAACACAATCGCTGCCGTTACCATCAGGTTGACCAGGGTCAGGGGTAGCAGGATCTTCCAGCCGTACTCCATCAGTTGGTCGTAGCGGGGGCGTGGCAATGAGGCGCGCAGCAGGATGAAGATCATCAGGAAGGCACCTACTTTAAGTATGAACCACACGATCGGCGGGAGGAAGTCCGGGCCGAGCCAGCCGCCGAAGTATAAAGTCACCACCATACAGGATATGAGCGTTATGCCCAGGTACTCCCCGATGAAAAACATGCCGAACTTCATGCCGGAATATTCGGAGTGAAAGCCGGCGATCAGTTCACTTTCTGCTTCCGGTATGTCGAAGGGCAGGCGGTGCGTTTCGGCAACGCCGGCAATGAAGAAGATCACAAAACCGATGATCTGAGGTATGAAAAACCACAGTCCGCGCTGCGACTCCACGATATCTACCAAGCTAAAAGAACCGCTCAGCAGTACCACACCCATTAGCGCCAGACCCATGAATACTTCGTAAGAGATCATCTGCGCGGCACCACGCATGGCACCGAGTAAGCTATACTTGTTGTTAGAGGCCCATCCACCCAATATGATACTATAAGCGCCCATCGAGGACATCGCCAGGAAAAACAGTACCCCAATGTTCAAGTCAGCCACGATAATGCCCGGCGCAAACGGAATGACCACAAAACTCAGCAGCACCGAGATCAGCACGATAGTGGGTGCCAGCACGAACACGATTTTATCGGCAAAAGGCGGAATCCAGTCTTCCTTAAAGAAGAGCTTGAGAGAATCGGCCAGCACGATGAACAGGCCGAAGGGACCGGCACGGTTAGGACCGTAGCGATCCTGCCACAGCGCCAGCATGCGGCGCTCCACCCAGATGAGCCCGGCCGCCACGTTAAGCAGCACGAACAACACGCCTCCGATGATCAGGAGATAATTTGGGGCTGATTCTTCCATGATGGTTCCTCCTTGTTAAGTATGGCCCATGCGGGCATTTCTGCGAATGGTACCCCGCGCAGGCCTTTCGGCAAGCCGGCAGTTCCTTTGGTCAGGTTATCATCAATGCGTACCTGCAGCTGGTACACTATGCCTTCTATGCTGAAGGTGAGTACCTGGCCTTCCTGCTTATCCAGCTCTAGGGCGTCGGCACGGCTCAGGGCTACGTAAGGCTCCGGCACGCGCTGGGCAATGGCCGGCGCCTGTGTGCTCTGCTCTTCCGATCCAAAAATGTGGTAGAGCGGCAGCATGTACAGGTGGTTCCGGATCGGTTGGAAATGTTCCGGTATCACCGTGAAGTAATGCTTTATACTTTCCTTTGGCGGCTCTATCAGGCGCAGGCCCGGGTCGCCATGATGCAGGTGTCCGCCCACTTCTTCCTGGTACTTGTTTACCGATTGTGCCGAATTCCAGCCCGGATACCAGAAGAATGGATTCACCGGTGCAGGTGCCTCACCATGAAAACCTTCCATAGTATAACTCAGCGGTGAATCCGGGTCTTCAGGTGGTTTTGGTTCGTGCACACTCTGGTTAGCAAACATGGCGGTGCGGCCGCTGAAGCGGTGCGACTCGCGGGCTATTTTCTGGCCGGCCACTCTGAAGTTAGCAGAAGGCGTGATGCCTTCTATACCTTTGAACTGCGCCAGCTCCTGCGCTATAGCCTGTTTTATATCATCGATGTTATGCCAGTTGATCATCTGTGGATGTGCCATAACAGTGCCCAGATCAGTCAACCAGCGCCAGCTTTCCTGTATGTCTTCCGGAGTAGGGTATACCTGGTAAAAGCGCTGCGCCCGTCCCTCGTGGTTTACCAAAGTACCATCTGCTTCGGAGAAGGCACCGGCCGGTAAAAGTATGGCTGCTTTTTCGGTGGTAGCATGATGGGTATGGTCGAGTACTATTACTTGTTTGGCTGTGTTCAAAAATTCTTCTACCTTGGTTTTACATGCGTGGCGGTAGAGGTCGTTTTCAAGGATAATGACGGTATCAGCATAGCCGTTCTGCACTGCCTCAAAAGCTGATTCGAGTTTGTGGCCGCCTATCATCGCCAGGCCCATGCTGTTGCATTCCGGTACGGTTAGTGAAATGCCGGTTGCCGGATTCTGTTCGAAGAGGGCAGTAGCCACGTTGGCAGCTGCCTTAAGTATAGCTTCGCTGCCGCTGGAGCAACCGGAGATCACCATTGGTTTTTTTGCCGACCGTAAAGCCATGGCAATACGTTGCGCCAGTACCTGCTCGTCTTCGGTCAGGTCGTTCATTTCCGGGGCGTTGTCGCTCAGGTAATGGGCTACGGCAAAGCCTAAGCGGGCAATGGTGTCGGGCGAGGCATGATAAGTAGCCGTGGCGACTTCATCCAGTTTGGTATCGGTGAAGGTGGCGATGAACAGCGGTCCTTTCTGGTCCTGTATCAACTCTCGGGCGGCTGCGTCCTGCCAGAGCGGGATTTTAGCAGCGGCTACCTGCTGCAAGGGCTGTTGCCTTACCGATTGCCGCACAGCCAGCGCCAGCATGGGAGCGGTGTTGGTCAGGTCTTCGCCAAGTATAAAAACAGCGTCAGCCGTTTCCACTTCCTTTAAAGAGAATGTTCTGGCTGGTCCATCTCTCAATATCTTCAAAGCCAGATCTGCCAGATCGTGGTCGTTATCAGCTACGCCGTGGTGGAAGTTTTCTTCGCCTACCAGCGTACGCAATGCATAGTTTGATTCGAGGGAAGCACGCGGCGAACCAATGCCAATTACGCGGCCCGTTCTAAGTATAGCTACGGCTTCCTGTATGGCTGTTACAGGATTTACTGCTTCCGGTAACTGGCTCCTGACCAAGGCTTTTCTGACACGCCCCGGATTATTGACAAACTCGTAGCCAAAGCGGCCGCGGTCGCAGAGGAAATAGCCGTTCACTTCGCCGTTATACCTGTTCAGGATGTTGCGCAAGGTGCCGTAGCGCTCACCAGCCGTAATGTTACAGCCCACGCTGCAGTGTTGGCAAACAGAGGGCGCCATGGTCAGGTCCCATTTTCGGGTATAGTGTTGTTTCAGAGTTTTGTCGGTAAACACGCCGGTTGGGCATACTTCGGCCAGGTTGCCGCTGAACTCGCTTTCCAGCACGCCGTCTTCACTTCGGCCAAAGTAGATGTGGTTGTGGGCGGCGAACACATCCAGGTCGTGGCCACCAGCATAATCTTTATAATAGCGCACGCAGCGGTAGCACTGGATGCAGCGGTTCATTTCGTGGTTCAGGAAAGGACCGAGGTACTGGTTGCGGTACGTACGCTTCTGGTACTCATAACGTCGGTAGTTGTGGCCCGTCATCACGGTCATGTCCTGCAGGTGGCAGGAGCCGCCCTCGTCGCACACGGCACAATCGTGCGGGTGGTTGGTCATCAGCCATTCGATGATGTGACCTCTGAACTCCACAGCGTCTGCCTCGTTAATGGACAGCCGCATGCCATCGCGTACCGGTTCCATACACGACATGGTCAGCTTGCCCTTGGTATCTGCCTCGTCCTTAAAAACCTTAACAGCACACTGGCGGCAGGCGCCTACCGAGCCCATAGCCGGGTGCCAGCAGAAGTAGGGCAGGTTCATGCCAAGGGTAAGGCAAGCCTCCAGCAGGTTCTTGCCCGGCTTTACCTCGTAGGGTACATTGTCTATGAATATGGTTACCATCTAAGACCTCCAGGGACATCGTTGTTCGTGTATATGCCGTTCAAAATCCTCCCTGAAGTATTTCAGAGCGCTCTGCAGTGGTTCCATGGCGCCGGGTGCCAATGCGCAAAATGTGTTGCCGGGGCCAAGGTATTTGGTGTGAAAATCCAGGATGTTCATATCGGCTTGCTTGCCAGTGCCGCTATCGATGGAGCTGAGCACTTTTTCTACCCAGGGCAAACCTTCGCGGCAAGGCGTGCAGAATCCGCAGGACTCCTGTGCGAAGAAGTGCTGCAGGTTCTGCACAAATCCTACGGGACAGGTCTGATCATCTAAGACGATCATGGTACCGGTGCCCATGCGGCTGCCTACTGCGGCAACCGAATTATAGTCCATCTTTACGTCTAAATGTTCTTCCACCAGGAAGTCGGTGGAGGCACCGCCCGGCAACGCACCACGGAACTTGTAGTCGTTCTTCATACCGCCGGCATACTCTTCCAGCAGCTCCCGCACCGTTACGCCCATCGGTAATTCCCAACAGCCGGGCTTGTTTACTTTGCCGCTCACACCGTAGAGTTTGGTGCCTGCGTCTTCGGATTTGTTCCTGCTCAATCCTTTAAACCATTCGGCGCCGTTGTTCACGATGTGGGGCAGGCAGCAGAGGGTTTCCACGTTGTTAACTATAGTAGGTTTGCCGTAGAGGCCGCTTACTTGCGGGAAGGGTGGCTTGGCGCGTGGGTTAGCGCGTTTGCCTTCCAGTGCATTAAGCAGGGCTGTTTCCTCGCCGCACATGTATCGCCCTACACCGGTGTGCAGGTGCATTTCCAGACTATAGCCGGAGCCAAGTATGTTTTTGCCGAGATAGCCGGCTTCGTAAGCTTCGTTGATGGCTTTGGTAATTTCCTGCGCTGCCAGTTTGTAAGCGAACCGCAGAAAAACATAGGAGATATCGGCCTGTATCGCATAAGAAGCCACGATCATCCCCTCGATGAGCTGGTGTGGGTTGCCTTCGAGCAGTAGGCGGTCTTTGAAAGTGCCGGGCTCCATTTCATCGGCGTTGGCTACGAGGTATTTAGGTCGTGGTACATTATCGCCCATCGGCACAAAGCTCCACTTGAGGCCGGTGTTAAAGCCGGCACCACCGCGACCGCGCAGGTTCGAGTTTTTCACCAGCGTCTGTACTTCGGCCGGCGTCATCTCTTTTAGTACTTTGCGCACCGATTGATAGCCGCCTACCTTTTCATACTCTTTCAGGCTGAGCGGCGATCGGCCGGGTACAATATGTTGGGTCAGCGGCTTTTCCATAAGGCTTAGTTATACTTGCTGAGGATCTCGTCTAATTGCTCGGGTGATACATTTTGGTAAAGGTCGCCTCCGACCATCAGGGCAGGGGCGCAGTCGCAGGTGCCGAGGCACACGTTGGGCAGCAGCGTGAAGCGACCATCCGGAGTGGTCTCGCCATACTTAATACTTAGCTTCTGCATGAGGTGCTCACGCAATCCCTCATAGCCCATCACCCAGCAGCTAATGCTGTCGCAGAGTAAGATAACGTGCCTACCCACCGGCCTCCGGAAAATGAGGTTGTAGAACGTAGCCACACTATCGAGTTCGTCGGGTGTCATGTCAAGTATAGCCGCGGTAGCCTTCAGATCCTCATCCGACACCCAACCCCGGTGCTGCTGCACCACTTTCAGCGCCTCGATGCAGGCTGCTTTCTTGTGCGGCACCAGGCTGATCTCGTGCTCTATCTGGTGTATTTCCTCTTGCGTTAGCATTTCTATTTATTTATAAATTATGAGTGAGCACTATGTCTCGCTATAAACCGAAGTATAGCTTCATTCAAAGCCTGCGGATTATCCACTTCCATTTCGTGCGAGGAGTTCGGAATCAGGGCACGCTCCGGCTTCGGCAGGCATTTTTCCAGTTCATTGGCGATCACATGTAAAAACCTGGGGCTTTTTTCAGCAGTAATAAGCAGCGTAGGTGCCCTCACTTTTCTAATGTCGGCGCAGGTGATAAATGGATAGAGTTCAAAGATCATTTTAGAGCAAATGATCCCTTTCATCTCCTGTATGTTGTCGTTTATCTGCTGCTGCACCTCGGGTGGCATTTTATCATAGAAGCTGGTGTCGGCCATGATGCCATCCAGGAAAATCTTCACTCCCTGTAAGTCATCGCCGCTTTCAAAAGCCTGGGCGGATGGCAGAATCGTTTGTGTTTCCCACTCAAAAAGAAGCCTATTCCCTTCTTCTGAATTTACCAGTAAAGACGCAACGGGAGGTTCGGCCAGGCAAAGGCTTTTTACCAGTTCGGGATGCTCGATAGCTGTTAGCAATGCGGTATAAGCACCGAATGAATGGCCTACCAGATGCACCTGGTCAAGATTTAACTTCTTTATTAATGCTGCCAGATCATCTGCATGCGGAATAATTGTATAACCTGCCTTATCATCTGTTGACTTTGCCGGATAGGCGTAACGTCTGCTGTAGGAAATAACCCGGTACTTCTCAGAAAAAGGGCCTGTTTGTCCTTCCCACATCCGGTAATCGCTCAGGTTGCCATGGACCAGGATAATCGGCTCGCCCTCGCCCTGCTCTGTGTAGGAGAGGGCAATGCCGTTTATCTCGATTTCCTTAAGCTCCGTTGACGTTACTTCTTTCATTCCTTTTTCAATTCAAGACTCAGAACTCCTACCGGTCAATATCGGCCAGCACGTAGTCCATGGCACCAAGTATAGACAGCAGGTCGGCTACGGTGTAGCCTTTGCTGATGTAGGGCAGCATTTGCATGTGCGGGAACGAGGGAGTGCGGATCCTGACACGGTAAGGCGAGGTATTTCCGTCGCTGGTCAGGTAATAGCTGTTGGCTCCCTTGGTTGCCTCGATGCAGCTCATGGCTTCTCCGGCTGGTATCACAGGTCCCCAGCTCACGTTGAGGAAGTGGTTGATCAGCGTTTCGATATCGTGCATGGTGTGCTTCTTAATCGGTGGTGTGGTAAGCGGGTGATCTGCTTTGTAAGGACCTTCGGGCATGTTCTTCATACACTGTTCGATGATGCGGAGGCTCTGTCTCATTTCAGCTACGCGCACCACGGCACGATCGTAGCAGTCGCCGTTAGTAGCGGTTGGTATGTCAAATTCAAAGTTTTCGTAGCCGGAGTAAGGGCGTTTTTTGCGGAAGTCCCACTCCATGCCGCAGGCGCGGAGGTTTGGTCCCGTCACGCCCCATTCAATGGCTTCTTCCAGTGTAAATATGCCGATGCCGACTGTCCTGGCTTTGAAAATGCTGTTCTTCATTACCATTGCGTCGTACTCTTTCAGCTTTTTAGGGAAGTAGTTGAGGAAGTTTTGCACCAGCGTTTCCCAACCCTTCGGCAGGTCCTGCGACACGCCACCGATGCGGAACCAGTTGGGGTGCATGCGCCCCCCGCAAATAGCTTCCACTATCTCGAAAATGCGTTCGCGGTCGGTGAACATGTAGAAGACAGGGGAGAGTTGGCCGATGTCCTGGGCAAAGGTACCATACCATACCAGGTGGCTGGCAATCCGGAAAAATTCGCACATCATGATCCGGATCACCTTCACCCGGTCTGGTACTTCGATGCCTGCCAGCTTTTCGACAGCCAGCAGGTAAGCCAGGTTATTCATCACGCCTCCCAGATAATCCACTCGGTCGGTGTAGGGGATATAAGTGTGCCAGGACTGGCGCTCGCCCATTTTCTCGGCGCCCCGGTGGTGGAAACCAATGTCAGGGACCGCGTCTACAATGTCTTCGCCGTCTAATTGAAGTATGATGCGCAAAACGCCGTGCGTGCCTGGGTGCTGTGGCCCCAGGTTCATGAACATAAAGTCGCTGTCTTCGCTGTGGCGCTTGAGTCCCCACTCTTCCGGGTTGAATTTCAAATCAGCTTGCAGTTTGTCTACTTTATCATCCCAGAGCCTGAACGGGCCCATTTCAGTAGCGCGGGCAGGGTGCTCTTTGCGGAGCGGGTGGCCCTCCCAGGAGCGCGGCATAAGTATGCGCGACAGGTGCGGATGGCCGGTGAATTTGATACCAAACAGGTCGTATACTTCGCGCTCGTACCAGTTGGCATTTGCCCAGAGGATGCTTATACTTGGCACTTCGGGGTGCTCGCCAAACAGACCGATCTTGAGCCTTACAAAAGCATTGCGCGCGTAAGAAAAGAGATGGTAAACTACCGTGAAGTCAGCTTGCGGTACGTGGTTAGTCGCCCGGTTGCGGGTTCTTTCGTCCACGGCGGTCAGGTCGTAGAGGAAGGGGAAAGGCTGGGGGATCTCCGTTTTCAGATACCGCAGGATTTCCAGCGACTGGTTCAAAGGTATCCAGAGGGTGAGGATCTCATCCTTGGTGGTTTGGGTGGTGAACTTTGTGTCACCGAACCTGGACTGCAATTGCTCTAAAATGCCGCTGCCTTTTTCCATAAATTGGATCGTATAGGCATACCCGTGGTGCAGGTATACTTGTTCCCGTAATACTTTTATACCTTCATGTACTCTCGCTGCTCTCTATCTCTGTTTGTTGAAAGTCTGTTTTTATACTTTGCCGCTCTAGTTTATGCTACTACAGTTCTTAGCTTCAGCTTAACTTACCTTCCTACAAGAATCCTTTCAGGATAACAAAAGGGAGAAGTCTACAAAGTATAGTAAGCTGCACTATTTAGTCTTAAGTCTAATGTCTAAATCTCATCTGGCGAGCGGAACGCGGTCATCTGGTCCCAGCGTTCGCGCTTGCGATCTTTCACGGCTACTTTTTCCGGTTTGATGATGCCCTGCTCGCCAATGGTCCAGCTCAGTGGCCGCTTTTCTTTTCCTACCGAATCTGCCAGCAGCATCAGGCCTTCCATAAAGGCATCAGGCCTGGGCGGACAACCCGGCACGTATACATCCACCGGCAGAAATTTATCCACGCCCTGCACCACACTGTAGATGTCGTACATGCCGCCGGAGTTGGCGCAGGAGCCCATTGAAATTACCCAGCGCGGCTCCATCATCTGCTCGTAAAGTCGCTTGATGATCGGGGCCATTTTAATGAAAACCGTACCCGCAATGATCATCACATCGGCTTCGCGCGGCGTACCACGAATAACTTCGGCACCGAAACGGGCCACGTCATACTTGGGAGTCATACTGGTGGCCATCTCCACAAAACAGCAGGAAAGGCCGAAGTGGAAAGGCCACATCGAGTTTTTACGGCCCCAGGCCAGCAAGTCCTGCACGGTGCTCAGCATGATACTTTGCTGCACCGTTTCTTCGAAAGAGCTGGTGCCTGTCATGGCGTTTGCCGGTTCGTCGGGTTTACTAAGCCACCATTTCATGCGGTTCCTTTTTCAGGGTGAGACGTTTGTATGCCTGTAATATCTTCTTGCCATCCGGGCCGAAATCCAAAGCGCCGTTGCGCCACTCGTATACCAGCACCGCCGCAAGTATGCCGATGAACACCAGCACGCCAAAGTAGCCGTACCAGCCAAGCTCTTTAAAAGCAATAGCCCAGGAAACTATGAAAACAGTTTCCACATCGAAAATGACGAAGAGCATAGCAACAAGATAGAATTGGTTGGAGAAGCGTAGGCGGGCTGTGTCGGTGCTCACGATGCCACCTTCGTAGGGTTCCTGTGTGGCGTGCTCCATGTGGCGCCCACCCAGCAGGTGAGAGAGCGTAAGTATGGCAGCAACCAAAGTCAGCACAATGGCAGCATACACCAGCAGGGGCCAGAGCACTGTTGTGTTTTCAGCAGAAGTATCCATGTCAGATCCCCCTCCAGAGATCAAAGTTTTGTTTCTACGCCGTATGCGTCAGTAAACACACCGCTTAAAGTATAAAGTATACTTTGTCAGTGACCGGTGATATAATGTTCGAGATTCTCGATAATAAATTTCTGTTCGTCAATAATATACTTCACCACGTCGCCAATTGAGATAAGCCCTACCAGGTTACCGTTTTCCATTACGGGCAGGTGCCGGATGTAACGGCTGGTCATGAGTTTCATACAATCTTCTATGGTGGTATCCGGTGTTACGGTGGCGGGGTGCTCGCTCATAATTTCCCGGATCTGCGTTTCGCGGGACGATTTGCCACGCAGGATAACTTTGCGCGCATAGTCACGCTCGGTAAAAATGCCGACGAATTTGCCATTCTCCAGCACTAACAGTGCGCCAAGGTTCTTCTCGTGCATGAGTTCCAGCGCATTGTAAACCGTGGCGTCTGGTTCAACAGAGAATACAGCATTTCCCTTTATCCCAAGGATATTTCTGACCTTTCCCATTTTTCCTCCTCCTGATTTTAAAATATATATAGACAAATATTGAATTTGCTCTATGAATCCTGTTGCGCGTTAAGAATACATACGTGTATTTTTTAAAAAGTTACTTATATTATAATATTTTGTACTATGTAGAGTATTATAATGCAGGAATAATTTAATGCTAAGAGTAGTGAAGTGAATTTAAGATTAGTTATAAATACTTAATTGCCTGTGAGTTATATGTATAAATGGGTGAAGGGTTTAGTTAGGTTAATTTAAATTTTAACGCTATTTATACTTTATCAATAAACACTCAAGTTAAAGCAAATATTCTGGCGGATAATCTTGTCAGGTAAGATGATAGAAAAGGCCACTTATAAAAGTATACAGGAATGCCACTATTTTAATGTAATTTGCTTACGTATTACTTCTTGCTTAACCTTAAACAAAAATCAATGTTTCAGTAAACCTGAAAAACCAATGAACTATAAGCTTACTACAAAAGTACCCAACGCAGCAAGAACTGCAGACAAAGTGCGCCTGAAGATGCGCCGGTTTGTCCTGGTTATGTTCCTCAGCACATTTACCTTCTTGGTAAATGCGCAGGTAATCACCTCGCCGGACAAAAACTTTACCATGAAGTTTGAACTGGCAGCTAACGGTGTACCAACCTACCAGCTTACCTATAAAAAGAAGCCGGTTATCAAGGAAAGTAAACTGGGCCTGGAACTGAAAGATGCCCCTTCGATGATGAACGGCTTTACGGTTGCCAAAACAGAGCAGGCATCTGTAAACAACACCTGGGAGCCTATAGTGGGCGAGCAGAAAACCATCCGTAACAACTATAACGAGCTGCTGGTAACGCTTACCCAGAAAGAGCAGAAAGACCGTAAGATCCTAATCCGTTTCCGTTTGTTTAACGATGGCTTGGGTTTCCGTTACGAGTTTCCGGAGCAGCCTGAGCTAAATTACTTCGTTATCAAAGAAGAGAACACGGAGTTTAACCTGGCCGGCGACCACAAGATCTGGTGGATTCCGGGCGACTACGACACTAACGAATATGCTTATACTACGTCAAAGATCTCTGAAATTCCGGGTCTGATGAAGAAAGCTACGATAGATGTACACGCGCAGTGGCCTATCAAAAACACGGCTGTGCAAACGCCATCTATGATGAAATCTTCTGATGGTATTTACATTAATATTCACGAAGCGGCCCTGATCAACTACCCGGCCATGAACCTGAACGTGGACCCGAAAACGTTTAAGTTCAGCTCGCACCTGACCCCGGACCCGATGGGCAATAAAGGCTATGTGCAGACAGATTTTAACACGCCATGGAGAACTATAGTTGTAAGTGATGACGCAACAGATATTCTGGAGTCGAAGCTTATACTTAACCTGAACGAGCCTACTAAGTATAAAGACGTTTCGTGGATCAAGCCGGTGAAGTATATCGGTATCTGGTGGGAGTATTTTGTAGCTGGTAAAAGCACCTGGGCTTACGGTAAAGAAACGAACGTAAAACTGACCGACGACTTTACCAAACTAACGCCAAACGGCCGCCACGGTGCTACTACCGAGAACGCTAAAAAACACATCGACTTTGCTGCCAAGCATGGCTTTGATGCCGTACTGATAGAAGGCTGGAACATTGGCTGGGAAGACTGGTTCGGTAACTGGAAAGAAGAGGTTTTCGACTTTGTAACGGCTTACCCTGATTTCAATGTAAAAGAGCTGAAAGAGTATGCAGCTGCTAAGGGTGTAAAGATCATGATGCACCATGAAACGTCAGGATCTGCTACCAACTACGAGCGTCGCCTGGATGATGCCTTCCAGTTTATGAAAGACAACGGTTATAACTCTGTGAAGACTGGTTATGTAGGCAAAATTATACCGCGCGGTGAGCACCACGACAGCCAGTGGATGGTGAACCACTACATCCGTGTAGCTGAGAAAGCAGCTGAATACCAGATACGTGTAAACAGCCACGAGGCCGTAAGACCAACTGGTTTGCACCGTACGTACCCTAACTGGTTTGCACAAGAGTCAGCTCGTGGTACTGAGTTTGAAGCGATGGGTGGTCTTGCTCCAGAACACGCTACTATACTTCCGTTTACCCGCCTGATGGGTGGCCCGATGGACTATACGCCGGGTATTTTCCAGACAGACTTATCGTACTACAACACAGGTGGTAACCAGCGTGTAAACACTACATTGGTGAAGCAATTGGCTTATTATGTAACCATGTACAGCCCGCTGCAAATGGCTGCCGACCTGCCGGAGAACTACGAGCGCTTCCCGGATGCTTTCCAGTTTATTAAAGACGTAGCCGTGGATTGGGATGATACATGGGTGCAGGAAGCTGAGCCAGGCGATTACGTAACAATTGCCCGTAAAGCCAAAGGTAAGAACGAATGGTATGTTGGTGGTATCACTGATGAAAATGCCCGCACCGCAACTATACGTTTCAATTACCTGCCAAAAGGCAAAAATTACATTGCTACTATTTATGCCGATGCAAAAGACGCCAGCTGGAACAAGAACCCGCAGAAGTATACCATCCGCAAAGTGCTGGTAAACTCGAAGAGCGTACTGAAGCAGCCAATAGCCCCAGGTGGTGGCGTGGCTGTAAGTATAAAAGAAGGCAGCAAGCAGGATGCAAAAGGCCTGAAGAAGCTGTAGTAAGTATAAAATAGATTACAAACAGGGCGCCGTGCATTTTTGTACGGCGCTTTTTTTTGCTGAAATCGAATTATTATAGGTTATAGTTTGTATCTTTTGGTAGATAAACTTTTAGCCTTTTACCTATGACCTCCGAAGAATTTGAAGCAAACTATACTAAAACTTTAGATACGATCTTAGAAGCCCTGGCCAATAGCTCTGAAGTTAAACCCGAAAAGTTTTATAGCCTGGCTTGCGTTATAGAGAACCTGCGTTTTTTCAGCCCCGTGTTTTATAACGCCATAAAGCCTGCAGAAGATAGACAACATTAGCCAGCTTCAAAGGCCCTCGCTCGCCTCTGGCGAGTGTGAGCTATCTGGCGGACTCTGGCCGCTTTAATTTGTGCCTATGGCACAGGTGGCGGGACGCCACCAAATTACTCACACTCTCCAGAGGCGAGCGAGGGCGTGCCTGAATAAGAAGAACCAATTTGATTATAGTATAAGAATATTTGCACTTCTCAATTGCGAGATTTACTCAAAGTATAAAAGCCACGCAACTTAAATGCTGCGGGGCTTTTATACTTTGTAAGTATAGCTGAAATTTAGTTTACTAGCTTTGCGGCATTTGGCTCATATCCATACAGAACACTTCCCATATGTGCCCGTCCGGGTCGTTGAAAGCTCTGCCATACATAAAACCAAGATCCTCTGCTGGGCGTGCCTCGGTGCCACCTGCCGCTAAAGCCGCCTCCATTATTTTGTCCACTTCTTCTTTGCTGTTAACTGACAGCGCTGTTAACACTTCGGTCGATTTAGTGGCATCTGAAATGCCTTTTGGTGTGAACATTTTAAACTTGTCGTGCGTCAGTAGCATGGCATAAATAGTTTCAGAAATAACTACGCACGCCGCCGTTTCGTCTGTGAACTGCTCGTTTATCGAGAAGCCTAACTTCGTGAAGAACTCTTTAGACTTGTTCAGGTCCTGAACAGGAAGGTTTACAAAGATCTGGTTTATCATGGTTTTAAATATAACGGCTTGCAGCTACCCGAAGGTGGCGATTTTGGGGCAATTCACTGTCAACCAAACAGAAACTTTGATAATAGCACAAAGCTTGGTTCAACCAATGTCTCACTACTTTTGGGTAGGTGTTGTTAGCGGTAGTATTATTTTTGTTTTTCTAATGTGCTTCTTAGTTTTTCCCCTAAAAAGAAATCGAACTTTCCTACAGAGTTACTTTTGACTACGTCACTTCTATATAATGGAATAATCGACATCCCTTGGACCACAATAGTATTCGCAGAACCTCCTATTACAGCATAAGACCGTAATGAAAGCCCCCAAACAATCAGAGAGATTGCAAATAAATACCTTGGCCGTTTAGATCCTGCTGATAAGACACAAAATAGAATAACAACAAATGATAAGCCTATCACCAACCAGTATTTATTGTAAATAAGTGCAACTGCATAAGTTGCACTGGTTCCTGAGTACAAAAATTTAAGTAAATCCTCATTTACAATGTAAGGTAAAGAAGCAATAAGTAAAACGAATAAGCTGAAAATAGTGATTTTATAATTTATAATAGCTTTCTTCTTCATCTCTTTATATTACGGCTAACGGCTTGTATAAAAGGCGAAAGAGGCACAGCCGAAGTGTGGCTTATATGCCTTGTTGGGCGGTGGAATTTTTTAATATATTAGTGAATCTGTTTTTTTACTTATAAAATTCAACACATTGATACCCAAATAAATAAAGGCAAAGCAATTATAGTCATTACCGCAAATGAAATTATCAAATATCTGCCAAATAAAGGAAACCACTTGTTGCTAATCATTCCAGTTATCAAGTTTGATACAATTAGTACTGGATAATAGAACAAGAAGAAAAAAACAGATTTGTCATTCCCATTAATAACAATCAAGCAAACTTTGTATATCAATAAAATATTTATTAATACAACTATAATTCCAAGAAAATGAGATACTGCTTTTGATTTCATGATTATGTCACCCAACTATCTGCTAGCAGGAGTACCTACTCCTACTATCTGCACTATGTGTGGAAGTAGGGTTCCTATATTTGAACTATCAATCTTATCAAATATAGGGAAAAGTTTATGCTTTAAGATTAAAAATTATCACCCCAAAAACTCCACTTCCCCTTCGCATAAATAATCTTTGAAGTTGCTTTAAACTCGCCCAGTTCTGCACCCAGAAACAACAGCCCTAAAAGAGTTGAAATAAAGGTTGGGGATAACAGCGTAGGCGTGGACGTGGTTGAGTAGCCACGTATTTTTGCTTCCTCCATTTACCTTACTCAGTTTGTTTGTAAAACTTCCTAAGCTCCAAGGTAATCTCATGCATATCATTCAGCTTAATTATACCTCTTCTTGGCCGGTCCAGGGTTAAGGTAATATAGGTAACAAGAATCACTAATAAATGAAAGACGAATATGGAGAGCCAGTCTTTTCCTTTTCTGCCAATGCCGGCATAACCGGCAAAAAATGCGGTAGCCAACGATTGTATAAAAAGCATATATACAACCGCATCTGGTACACGGTCTCTTACGGCTGTATGCCTGGCTTCCTGCGCTTTCAGTAGGTCATGCAACGCAGTAATCATCTGTTCGGAAGCTATTTGCCCGGTAGCAGGATTATGGGATAGCTGTAACGCTTTTCGGAGGATCTGTAAAATTTGAATACGGCTTTGGTCGCGGGCTGCGGCTATCTGTGGTGGGTTAAAGGGCATTTCATAATACTTGATTCTTGTTTCCAGGTAGGCCTTTATGTCTTCCCGGAATGCCTTTCGCTCTGTCGGGTTATAAAGGTCAGCCATTAGTATAACCGAGCGTATGGCAGAATTTTCATCCGAAATACTTGTCCGCCGGGCTTCAAAACGGCTGCCTGCCATGGCAAAAGTAAATGCCAGCAGTAGCCCCTGCAGGCCTAGCACAGACGCAATTACAACAGAATGCTCGTCGGTGGCTGTTGCGTAGGGTCTCCGAAATACCCCAACCCGCATACCCAAGTAAGTAGCTGCCACTAACAACACAAAGAGTATGAGCATTATCAGACTAAGATCTGTTGTGTACAATAAGGAGTTCTGTTTCATATGCAGGCTATTTAATTGCAGGCTACGTAAGGCATGGCAGGTATAAGTTTTATCTCCTGAGCATCGGGTAGAAGTATAGGCGTATTTCGCAATAATGCTACTGGTAGCCTAATCAGATGCAGGAGAAAAAGTATAGTTAAGGGTCTTTATTTATACGTTATTTTAAAAACTCCACTTCACCCGCGCATAAATAACCTTGGTAGTTGCTTTAAATTCGCCTTGTTCCGAATCCATAAATAACTGCCCGATGGCATCCAGATCCAGGTTGGGGAAAGCGGAGTAGGTGAGGACGGGGTTGAGGAAGAAAGCCTGGTCTTCGGGGAAATAAATGGTAGAAAGCCCGCCCACCAGCAGCGGATGAAAGGTATAGCTCACCTGACCGAACACGTTATACTTGTAAGGCGATAGCTCCTTAACCGACAACCGGCCAGGCCGAAATGCCTGGAACAGGAAAGCCGAAGGGTTTTTCTCGCCAAGGCTGTTGTACAACACAGACCCATGCAGGTAGAACGAACTGGCAAAAGAGTAATCCCCGGAAACTGAGGCCAGCAACTGACCCTTGGCATCGAGCGGGTTTGTGTAGGGGCGGGAGTAGGTAAATTCCCCTTTGAAACCTGCGTCCTGTATACTTCCGGCCCAGCCCAAGCCTATTACAGCCTCGCGGCCCACCACACCTCCCAGCAACTGAATGTCGTACTCTTTGCGGTTAAATTTATACAGACCGGCTATAGTTCGCTTCTCAGGGTCGGTGCTGAGGCGGGCAGCAATTTCCACTCCTCCAGCGTACCCCGAAAAGTAGCGAACCCGCAACGCGTCGCTGCCCGGGCGCTCTTCATAGTCAAAATCGAAGTAGGAGTAGGCATTGAAAATATCGTTGGGGTTCCAGACAAGGTTGAGGCCCCAGTTAATGCGTTGCCGGCCAAGCCGCACTTCCAGCTGTTTTTTGGTGTACTCCAGGTACGCGCGGTCCAGCATGGTGTGCACCAGCAAAGAGCGGTTTTTAACTGGCATTGCCGAGAGGTCCCATACATCGTTTCCGGAGTCGATCAGTTGCGGGTAAATGGGGACCTGGCGCAGCAGGTCTCCGTAAAAAACACGGTTTCGCACTTCCACTACCAGGTTCAGGGTGGTATCTAAACTATAATTAAAGTTGAGGCGGTTGTGCAGCAGGTTGTCGGTGAGGAGGGAGTCGAGGCCACGGACAAGTATAAATGTTTGCAGTTGCTTCACATAGCCCTTTAGCTGCAGGTTCTGAAGTATAGCGTTGCGGGGTTTATTTTGTGTAACTGTATCGGAAGCTATACTTATTGAATCGGTTTGCGCCAGGGCATTGCAGGTGCTTAGCCAAAGTATAAAAAACCATATTGTTACCCAGCCACGCATCTCAGGCTTTGGTTACATCAGAAACGATCACGCCATCTTCCAGAGTTATAACGCGCCGGGCCTTTTCGATCACGCGCTGGTCGTGGGTGGAGAAGATGAAGGTGGCTTTTTCGCGCTGGTTCATCTCGGCCATCATGTTCAGCAGGTTTGCGGCGGCTTTGGAGTCGAGGTTCGCGGTGGGCTCATCGGCAAGTATAAACTGCGGTCTCGAGGCCAATGCCCGTGCCACCGCCACCCGTTGCTGCTGGCCACCCGAAAGCTCAGATGGCCGGTTGTGCATACGGTCACCGAGACCCACTTCTTGAAGCAACTGCACGGCCCGAGCTTCCCGTTCTTTGGCTGGTAACTTTTGCAGAAGCATAATAAACTCCACATTCTCTTTGGCCGTGAGCACCGGTATCAGGTTAAATGCCTGGAACACAAAACCGATATGTTCCAACCTAAAATCGATCAGTTCGCGGTCGTTGAGTTCGTTCAGGTGATGACCGCCAACTTCTACCTGTCCTTGAGTAGGATAATCGAGCCCTCCGATGATGTGCAGCAACGTAGATTTACCCGAGCCGGATGGACCGACTACTGCCGTAAACTCACCTTCCCGGATCTCCAGGTCTACACCGCCCAGCGCCTTTACAGGCACTTTCGTTTCCTGGTATACTTTGGTTAACCCACTTGTCCTGATCACAACTTCTGGCATGGTAGCTTTGGTTTGGTTTATACTTTGGTTTTAATATTCAGTGCACGATTGCCTTCCCACTACCCCCTTAAAGTGGACTTAAGTTCTAATTAAAACTATCCCCTCAAGGGGAGAATTACGTTGGCCCGGATTGCAAATCCGAAAGAGCGTAATTCATACTTCCCATTCGTAATTCCCCAATTCTCACTCAGCTTCTCATTGCCTCTATCGGGTTTAATTTTACGGCTTTATAAGAAGGATACATGGCGGCAAGTATAGCTGTCAGCACTACGCTGGCTACCATTAGTATGTATTCTTTAATTGATAGAAACGGGAATAACTTGGTGCTGTAACCGTATTGCTGCAAACCTTTTGTCCAGGCAGAGAGGTCTATGCCTACATCGCCAAGCCAGGTAACGGTGACATAGCCTAACAAGCACCCAACTGGTCCGCCAACCAACGACAGAAAAACAGTCTCCATCAGGATCATGCTGAAAATGCGCTGGCGGTTCATGCCGATAGCCATGAGCATACCCAGTTCCCGTTCGCGTTCCAGCACTGCCATCAGCATGGTGTTTACAATGCCAAAAGCCAGCGCCACCATCAGTATCACCAGCAGTATAGCCATCGTCAGGTTCGATTGTTCCTGTATCAGTTCCAGTTCCGGCGACAGCTCTTCCCAGGTTTTTATTTCTGAAGCTGGGTACTTACTCCGTAGCTCCTGCGCTACAGCTGGCGTCTGCGTGTTGGCGTGCATCAGCACTGCTATTTCGTGCACCAGGGTATCGGTTCCGAGTAACTGGTTCAGGTCCTGCTGGCGCACATACACGCCGCCTTCAGTCAGGCGTGGCGAGGGCGAATCGAAAATTCCCTGTACCCGGAAAGCGCCTGCTGTAACGTTGCCTTCTATATCCTGAAAGGTGAGTACCAGTTTTGTGCGCATTTCTGCCTTTAGTTTGTCGGCCAGTTTCCGGCTGATAAGTATGGCGTTTCGTGGTTTTTCGGTAAAGTAATTCCCTTCTATCAGTAACGAGTCGAGGGAGGTAACTGCCTTTTCCTGGTCTAGGTTTATACCATAGATCTGCACCCCGGAACTCGCCCTTGTAGAGGCGATCATCCCGTTTATCAGCACGCGCTGGCTGTATGCCTTCACTTCTGGGTTGTGTTGCAGGTATTCGGTTATACTTTTGGAATTGCGGATGCTGTAACGTGCTTCGGGTTCCTGCAGAAATTGCGGGTGGTGCACCTGCAGGTGCGAATAATCGTAGTTGATCGAGTTTCGGATGTAGCTGTCGGACAGGCTGTTGATGAAGCCTACCGTAAGTGCAATTGCCCAGATGCCAACGGCTATGGCCGCTATCACCACTATACTTCGGGTGGGGTTGCGCCAGATGTTGCGCCAGGCTATAAGGAGGAGCATCGGCATAGGACGTTAGTTTCGGAGTGCTGTTACAGGTATAAGTCGCTGAATAAACCAGATCGGGTAAATGCCCAGAACCGAGGTGATGATGGCCACAATGTATGCCTGCCGCAAAAAGATGGTTGCTTTGCGCGAGAACGGGATAACGGGTTCCATTCCATAGTTCTGGTATAGTTCTGCCAGGTTACCCGTTACAGGTATGGGGTTGTAATGCAGGTAAAAAATAACGGGCAGGCTCAGCAAAACTCCCAGCAGCGTGCCGCCCAGGGCCAGCATAATAATCTCCAAAAACATAACTGCCTGCAACTTCAGGCGGCTCATGCCAATCGCAATCATCACACCCATTTCGTAGCGGCGCTCTGCAGTCATCATCAGGAAAGTACCGAAAATACCAAACCCGATAACCGCATAAAGTATAAACAGGATGATCTCACCGCCAAGGCGGTCTATCTCGAAGCTCTGCACCAGTTCCGGCATCATTTCCTGCCAGCTCATTACCTCAAATTGTGTTGCGTTCAATTCCTGTTGCAGCGATTCGGTTATAGCTTCCACTTGCTCCGGATCATCTACCAGCAGCGAAAGAGACGTAATACGGTTGCCGGTATCGTAAAGCCATTGTGCCTCTGCCAGCGGCAGGTATACTACCTGGTCGTTAAGCTGCGGTGAGGGGAATTTTACGATGCCTGCTATTTCATACTTGCCTGCAGCATTTGAACCATGATAGCCCTGGCTGATAAGCACGAGCGTATCTTTGGGAGAAAGTTTCAGAAAATGGGCCAGGCCTTCGGCCAGCAATACTTTTTTCTCCCCTGTTTTTAAATAACTGCCTCCCCGCATTTTGTTCCGAAGGTTGGTTAGTCCGTCTTCTTTTTCTGGTTCTATGCCGATAACGAGTGTGCCTTTGGTGCGATCGGTGCCGGAAGCAAGCGCAAAACTTTCTAGCCTGGGGACAACGGTAACTATATGCGGGCTTCCGGCAATTTTCTTTTGCAGTGCTGGCTGGTTCTCGAAGCTGTTGTCGAGGGTCTTGTCGTTCCAGTAGCCCTGCTGGTGCACTTGTATGTAGCCGGTGTAAAAGCGTACCGCATTATCTATCAGATTTCCCCAGGCGGCTGTGTGCATAGACTGCATCATGCAGGAGAAGAAAACGGCAAAGGCTACAGAGGCCAGTGTGATGAGCGTGCGGCGGCGGTTGCGCCAGATATTTCGCCAGGCCAGGAGCAGGTACATCGCTTATTTTACCCGTTTCAGGTTTTGAATGGAAAAGAAACTATCCTCCAGCGGCACATCAAATTTCAAAGAGCGATACTCTATGATCGTATGGTTCCGAGGATTATCGGTAGGTGTCATGTCCATGCGAGCCGGCAACAGGCGCCCACCCAGCATTTTAATGTTAGAAGCCTTCATCGTGTTTACCAGTTCTCCGTCTTCATCATAGAAAAGGACAAGCAGTTGCAGGTAATCTTTCTTGTCGATGTAGGAAATGACCTTGCCCCATACCACCGCCGCTTCCTCTTTCGGTATCATGATGATCTTGTAACAGGGGCGTTTATCGATGATGGTATCGCCAGCCAGGGTGTGGGTATAATCCTGCACTACCGACGATTCCTTTACCAGGTCATCGTTTGTAAAGTCGGAGCCCATCCAGGATTGCAGCATCATGGAAGGAGGCAGTTTTATAGTTCGGTCTATGGAGGGTTGCCAGTTCCATACTTCGCGCTTTCGTTTCAGGAAAGCAGTACCTTTGTCGCGGGCAGGAGATGTAACCAAAATCATGGCCTGTTCCGTGCCTTTGGCCCAGCTTTTCAAACCGATTTCGCGTTTCCAGGTAGGCCGCACAATGCGCATCACCATCTCGCCCTGGTTCGATTTACCCCGCACTTTATCATCGGCACGCTGCACAATTTCCAGGGCAGTAGGCTGCTTTTGAACAGGGGCTCCAGGCAAAGACAGTATGAACCAAAGTATGGGAAGTATAAGCATGGGAACTTATAAATGGGTTGAAAAAGTATAAAATAGTATAAGTATAGTTTTACGTATAAGTTTTGAAATAAACTACAGCGGGCATTTATACTTGGCTATTTTTCTTACCTGGTTTTCTATCAGGTTCGGATCGTAATTTATAGTAGCAGAAAGTATAATTTAGAAACAAAAAAGCCGCTCTAAAGTTATGAGAGCGGCTTTTTATACTTTGTCGGCTTACCTGGGTTTTGCTCTTTCATATTGGTCGGGCCATTTTAAATCGTAGCCCAGTTCTAATGCGGCGTGTATCGGAAAATATGGATCGCGGAGGAGTTCCCTGGCCAGCATAACTGTATCGGCTTTGCCGTTTTTAATAATTTCTTCAGCTTGCTGTGCTGTCGTGATCATCCCTACAGCGCCTGTAAGTATACCTGTTTCCTTCCTGATGCGTTCAGCAAAAGGCACCTGGTAGCCTGGACCTACGGGTATATCGGCACGGGCTACGTTACCACCCGTTGAACAATCCAGCAGGTCTACACCTTTGTCTTTCAGAATTCCGGCTAATGCAACCGAGTCATCAGTTGTCCAGCCGCCTTCGATCCAATCGGTGGCCGAGATTCTGACAAAAAGCGGAAGATTTGCTGGCCAGACCTGCTGCACACTTTCGATAACTTCCAGCAACAGCTTGATGCGGTTTTCAAAATTGCCGCCATAAGCATCGGTACGTTGGTTACTCAGCGGCGACAAAAATTCGTGAAAAAGATAACCGTGTGCCGCATGTATTTCCACCACTTTAAAACCAGCCTGAAGCGCCCGCTCTGCAGCCATTCTGAAATCAGAAATTACTTTGTTGATGCCTTCCTGCGTCAGGGCCAATGGTGGCGCTTCACCTTCTTTAAAAGGTATCGCACTTGGTGCAACTCTGTCCCATCCGCCTTCCTCAGGCATTTGAAGATCTGCACCTTTCCAGGGGCTGAGATGGCTTGCCTTGCGGCCTGCGTGAGCCAGTTGTATACCTGCAACAGCGCCTTGTAAGTCTATAAAAGTAGAAATGCGTTTCAGCATAGTAATGTGCTCATCAGACCAGATGCCCAGGTCATCTGCTGTAATTCTGCCTTCCGGCGACACGGCGGTGGCCTCTGCCAGTACAAGCCCGGCGCCCCCAACTGCCCGGCTGCCCAGGTGTACCAAATGCCAGTCGGTTGCAAAGCCATCGGTGCAGGAGTACTGGCACATAGGAGATACCACTATTCTGTTCCTGATTGTTATACTTTTTATAGTTAGCGGGCTGAAGAGGTTTACCATTTTATGTTGATTATTTTACTATTCGGATGTATTGAGATTTAGCTTACTTACGGCTAAGTTACTTAGAGGTAAATGTTTGCTTTATGATATGCTCCAAGTATAAATCAGCTCTTTAAAAGCTATACCAGCTCATATACGCTTTTGCTATTTGGTATAATATCGGAACATGACTAGCTAAAGTATAAACACCCGGCATTTTACCCGTTTTAATAGAAATTTTAACCAACACGATCTAAAGTATAAAATAGTTATCTTTGAAAGATTAATTTGTACCGCACATACAAACTATGGATTTAAATAAGCTATTCAGAAACATACCTGAAACCATCGTGGTGGTTTCACCTGAGTATAAAATACTTGAGGCCACCGATGCTTATCTGGAAACTACCATGCGCACCCGCGATGAACTTATCGGGCAGAATTTCCTGGAGGTTTTTCCGGATAATCCCGCAAGTGATGCGTCTAAGAATGTTTCGCTGTTACGCCAGTCGCTGGATAATGCGCTGCATACTAAAAAGATAGACTACCTGGAAGTGTTGCGTTATGATATTCCGAAGCCGGAAGCGCTGGGGGGAGGGTTTGATATCCGTTACTGGGAAGCCTCTCATACGCCTGTATTAGACGATGAAGGAAATGTGGAGTTTATCATACAACGTACTTCGGATGTAACAGAACGCGAAATAGCCAGGCTGGCCTTATCGGAAAGCGAAGACAAGTTCAGATTTATGGCTGAGGCAATGCCCCAGCTTGTACATACTTCGAACCCGGATGGCGACTTTACTTATTTAAACCAGCGGACTGTAAATTATACCGGCCTGCCTCTGAAAGAACTGGTTGGCTCTGGCTGGCAACAGATTATTCATCCGGATGATTTGCTAGGTGTACTGGAAAGATGGGGTAAGGCAAAGGAAAATGGAGTTGATTTTCAGACTGAGGTTCGCATACGAGATAAGGATGGAAATTACCGCTGGCACCTGGTAAGGAGCACTCCCATGCGAGATGAAAAAGGAACACTCATAATGCGAATAGGCAGCTCTGTAGATATACATGACTCCCGCCTGATGGTGCAGGAGTTACTGGATTCTAACGAGCAGATGGCGCAACTATCTGACCAGGTACAGAAGGCCTACGAAAAGGCAGAAGCAGAGCGTAGGTTGTTGAAGGATCTGATTATGAAGGCTCCGGCTTTCTGCTGTGTGTTAAAAGGACCGGAACACCGTTTTGAGCTGGTTAACCAAAACTACCAGAATATGTTCCCGAACCGCGATCTGCTGCATAAACCGGTTGACGAAGCCTTACCGGAAGTGCTGGACCAGGGCGTTATGGAACTATTGGATAATGTTTTTAATACAGGCGAGGAGTTTGTGGTAGAAGAGTTACCATTTAAAATTTACCAGCCTGAATCCGGGCAGTATGATTTACATTACCTGACCTTTATTTATCAGCCAATAGTTAACGAGAATAATAAAATTACCGGCATACTGGTTTTCGGGCACGATGTTACCGAACGTGTTATTTACCGACAAAAGTTACAGGCGCTAACGAATGATTAAGCATCTAAAAAATTGTGAAGCTTGCCTGAAAGGAAACTGTTGCCAATGAACCAGTCGCAGATAGATTTTCAGCAGCTCCGCATTAAACATATTTTATATAAAACGAAGGTGCGCTCGGTGTTATACGGTGGTACTTACGACGAAGTATTTTTTTCACATGTAGGGCCGATAAGCTTATGGTTTCGTACGGTTGGTAACGAGCGCTACAGCAATGAACCTGAACTTAATGAGCTTACCCGTTTACATAATGAGTTAGGCCGGCAGGCTGATGTGATCTTTACACTTTATAAAAGCGGCCAGATTGACCAGGCACACGAAGGGCTCAGAACAATAGATAAAAAGTCGGAGCAGTTTTTAGCTATACTTTCGCAATTAGAGGGAAGACTGGCTGTGCAGGTATAAAGCGAATTACCTTTAAAATATAAGGCCGGGATAACTGCATGAGCAGCCATCCCGGCCTTTTTTATAGCATTATTAATCAGTCTTTACTTAAACTCTTCAGCACTTGTCCGGAAAGCATTCGGGGTGTGCATTACAGGGTGGCGTACCTGCGAGCTGAACCACAAGTATAAAGTATAAATTAAAACGGCCGGAGCCCTAAGTATAGCTCACACTCGCCAGAGGCAGGCGAGAGCACTTAACTTGTTGTTGGTTTTATACTTGAGCTGCTTCATACTTAAACAATAAATTACCACCTGAAAATATCGCGGTGTTTGTTACGGCCTTTTTCACGTTCTTTCCGACGTTTCTTTTCTTCTTTCCGGTTTCTGCGGCCTTCCTCTTTCCATTCGTCATAGCTTCTGCCACGGTTGCCTCTGATGCTTTCAAATAGCCGGTCAATAAAATTAGGTTGCTCTTCAACTCTTTCTTCAAGTATAGAAGCACAAGCCAGGCGTTCTTCCAACCAGTAAGGTAGCGGACTGAATTTACTATAACGCATAGAAGAATGTGTCCGGTCGCGGGTTACACGATACATGAAATCGCCCCAGACAGGTAAAGCTGTATGTGAACCTTGCCCCAACGCTAAGGTACGGAAACGAACTGCCGGGCTTTCGGCGCCCACCCAAACACCTGTTACCAGATCGGGGGTAATGCCAATAAACCAGCCATCGGCATGGTCCTGCGTCGTGCCTGTTTTGCCCGCAATATCCATACTTAGGGCGAACTCTGATCTGAGTTTTGCAGCGCTGCCTTCTTCCACCACGCCCTGCATCAGGCGCAACATGGTGGCAGCGGTTTCAGAAGAGATGGCTTTGCGAACATTACTACCTTTGTGGTGTTGCCTTAAAACCTTGCCGTTGCGATCAATTATTTTCTCGATATAAATCAGGTCCTGCGTGTTGCCATCGTTAGCAAACGTAGCGTAGGCCCTCACCATTTCGTAAAGCGATACGCTGGCTGTGCCAAGTGCAAGAGCGGGTACTTTAGGTAAATCGCTCCGGATGCCCATGCGGTGAGCAAGCGCAACGGTTTGGTCTATGCCTGTTTGCAGCAGCACCTGTGCCGATATAGTGTTTACAGAATGGGCCAGTGCACCCCGCATAGAATATTCACCGCCATACTGGTCGTTCGCATTTTTGGGCGTCCAGTTTTCATACTCCGGGTAAGTAACCAGTTTGTTCTCGAAATAGGAGCAGGGCTCAACGCCTTTTTCCAATGCTGCTGCATAAACCAGTGGTTTAAAAGTGGAGCCGGCCTGGCGTTTAGAACGCACATGGTCATACTTGAAAGCATGATGATTGATACCTCCCACCCATACTTTAATGTAACCAGACTGAGGGTCAACGGCCAGCAAGCCCGTATTCAGATAGCGTTGGTAATACCGGACCGAATCCAGTGGGCTCATACTTCTTTCTGAAGTTCCTTTCCAACTGAACACTTTCATCGGTATCGGTTCCCGGAATATGTCGTCTATTTCGGCATCAGATTTCCCGGCTGCTTTCAGCTTTTTATAACGATCTGAGCGTTCCTTTGCCTCGCGTATTACAGTTGTGTTATTACCCCAGGGTATGCGGCCTTTCCAGTGCGCATCAAACTGGCTTTGCAGCTGTGCCATGCGCTTGCGTACTGCGCGCTCGGCGTGTGCCTGCATGTTGGCATCAATTGTTGTATAGATCTTAAGCCCGTCGGTATACAGGTTATAGGGTTCCCCGTTTTCTTTTGTTTTTGTGCTGCACCATTGTACCAGTTCCAGCCTGAGCTGCTCCCGGAAGTAGGGCGCCATACCGTCGTTATGGGTTTCGTATCGGTAATTCAGTTTTAAAGGCAGTTGCTGCAGCGAGTCGGCAGCGGCTACCGATAAAAAGTTATACTTAGCCATCTGGCTTAATACAACATTGCGGCGTTGTTTGGCGCGCTCGGGGTTAAGGCGTGGGTTATACGTGGTGGTGGCTTTAAGCATGCCAATCAGTACGGCAGCCTCCTCTGTCTTTATAGAATCGGCAGTGGTGTTAAAAAAGCGGCGCGATGCCCGTTCTATACCGTAAAGGTTACCGCCCATTGGTACTGTGTTCAGGTACAGTTCCAGTATCTCTTCTTTAGAGTATAGTTTCTCGAGTCGCCTGGCAATAATAAACTCACGCAGTTTATTGGCAGGCATGGTAAGTATAAGATGCTCCTGCCGCGGATAGAGGTTTTTGGCTAATTGCTGGCTCAACGTGCTACCACCGCCCGAGCTTTCTTCCTGTAGCAGCAGGGTTTTAAATATAACCCGCAGCAAACTTTTTACATCAATGCCGTCGTGCTCATAAAAACGCACATCTTCAGTAGCAATAAGGGCTTTGCTTACAATGGGGGCAATGTTTTCATACTTTACGTTGGTACGGTCCTGTATGTAATAACGGCCAAGTAGTTCGCCATCGGCAGCGTATACTTCTGATGCCGTGTTGTTTTGCTTATCGCGAAGATCGGAGGTGGTAGGCAGGCGGCCAAAAAAGCCCATATACACAGCCAGGTAAAACATAACCAGGCAAAGCAGCAGGAACAAACTACCCCGGTAAAAAGCCTTGAGCAACAGCCTGCCCGCTGATGCACCGGAACGTAATTGCCGCATGTAAGCTAGTGTAAATTTAGGTCGTAGACGGAGGTAAAACCGGGTAAGACTTACTTTCAGGAGACGGCCGGCCGGGTAAATGAACTCGCGAAGTATAAAATTAAGTATGCGGGCTATGGTATGCCCTGTATTATTTGCCAAAAGCTTTTTAAATTTCTTAAACTATGCTTTAAACCTGCCTACTGGCCCTGATTTGCAGGATGCCCAACAAGTGTAAACCGGAACAGGCTTTAAACGAACAAACTGCACACTAAAGTTTACAAGCAGCCTAAATTATTTTAACCTGTTTAAACCGAAGCACATGGTAGCCTTAGCTTTATACTTGTAACTGGGGCAATCTTCCTGCTTTAAATTTAGATCTAAATCCGGCTGTTAGTTAAAATACACCGTAGGGTAAAGGATGTTGGGCTGTATTCAACTTTAGCAATATTTGCTAACTTGGTAGTTTAAAGCAATCCGGTACCAGAGCACATGAACAGATATCACCGATACCAGCTGGCTTTCCTGCGATGGCGCCGGAAGCAGGGCAACAATCGGATACTTCCTTTTATACTTAGCATTGTGGTAGGCATAGTGGTGGGGCTTTCGGCTATTCTTGTTAAAACCATCATTTTCTATTTCGAGCAGTACGCCGTATTTTTTGCTCCCAAGCTTTTGTACTTCCTGCTGCCACTCATCGGTTTTCTGCTGGTTACCTTCCTGAACAGAAACCTGTTTATGAAAACGGCCTATTTTAACGGAGCGCGCAATGTCATCGAGGCTATCGAGCAGAAATCTTCAATTATCCGGTTCAGGCTTATCTATACTAAATTTATAACTACCGGGCTTACCATTGGTTTTGGAGGCAGCTCCGGGGTAGAGGCTGCTATTATTACTAACGGAGCTGCCGTGGGTTCTAACCTGGGGCGCTTCCTGGGCCTGGGCTATCGCTTGCGTACTTTGCTGATTGGTTGTGGCGTAGCGGCTGGTATTTCGGCTGTTTATAACGCGCCAACAGGTGGCTTTATCTTTGCGCTCGAAACCATACTTCCCGAATTCACGCCAACCTTGCTAATACCATTGCTGGTGGCGGCGGCTACAGGTAAAATCCTGTACGAGTTTATAATGGGCGACCATCTTCGGTTTGAGGCTGCTATTGCTAATTTTACTTACGACCAGATACCCTTAATTATTCTGCTTGGCGTGCTGGGCATGCTTATTTCGTCTTATCTGCTGCGTACCTATAGTTTCTGTTCGGTTTACTTCTCAAAAATTAAAAGCGCCTATCTGCGTGCTATTGCAGGCGGTATTGCCCTGGGTTCTATTATTTTTATATTGCCGCCCATGTATGGCGAAGGTTATGTAAGTATAGAGGCCCTGCTGCGCTTAGAAGAACGCTCCCTGTTTTTTAATTCGCCTTTTGCTGCTTTGCCAAATACGGCCTGGTCCAGTTTGCTGTTCTTTTCGCTTATTACACTGGTAAAGCCCATAAGTACAGGTATTTGTGTTAGCTCTGGTGGCGAAGGTGGTTATTTTGCTCCTTCCATTATCACAGGTGGGTTCTTAGGCTTTCTGTTCTATAAAATAGTGATGGTGATTTTCCCGACTGCAGGGCTGGATGCGCCTACTTATATGTTCCTGGGCATGGCGGCCGTTTTTGCCTGTGTTATGAATGCACCTGTTACCGCCATTTTCCTAGTAGCCGAAATCACGCAGAGTTACCAGCTGTTTGTGCCGCTCATGATCGTTTGTGCAGTGGCATACTTCCTTAAATACTATGTAGAGAACCTGCGTGTAACAGTAGAACAGCCAAAAGGGCAAAGCAAAGCCTTCAGGGTAGACAGGATATTGCTTAACCAGTTAAACATACGACAGCTTACCGAAGACGATGAAGCACCCGTGCTTGAAGAAGCTACCTTCCGTAAAGTGGTGGAAACCTTCTCTAACTCCGACCGGGATTTTTTGCAGGTACTGAACGAAAGAGGCATACTGGTCGGTATCATCTCGCTCAGCGATATCCGGAAACACCTCGACGAAGTATCAACCTATGATACCGTTTATGCCCGCGATATTATGCATGTGCCCCAGGTAACTGTTGATATAAATGAGCCAGCCTCACAGGTACTCAATAAGTTTGATGATTCTAAACGCAGGTATCTGCCGGTAGTAAGTCGCGGAAAATCAATTGGTTTTATCTCTAAAAACAGGCTTCTGACAGAATATAGAGCAGAATTAACAAAGGTGAACCGCTTCTTTTAGTTTTACCTGCCCGTATTTGCCATAGGAGGCTATTTTAGCGGTAAACTGTATTGTATTTCAAATCTTATAAGGATAGGAAATAATCTTTAATTAATTTCGCGGATTACTTATGCTGAAGATTTACGCATAAGTTTACGTTAGATCTGAGTTTATACTTGTTATAATATGGGGGACCAACAGAAGGGAGCTGACTATACGAAAACAAATAAATACGTACTTTCCAGGAGGTTAGACCGCGTTTTTTTTGAGCTGTATAGAATATATACCTTTATTACCCGGTTTTTTAAAGAGGTTTTCATGCCTCCTTACGAGTTTAAAGAAATCATTAACCAGTTTTATGAGGTAGGGGCACGTTCGCTTCCGCTTATCTCTTTAACAGGCTTTATCATAGGTATTGTGTTCACGAACCAGTCGCGGCCTTCGCTTTCTGAGTTTGGAGCCACGGCCTGGTTGCCTTCGCTAATGTCTATTGCCATAGTAAGGGCGCTGGCACCGCTAGTAACGGCTATTATTGCAGCCGGCAGGGTAGGGTCCAACATCGGTGCAGAGCTGGGCTCGATGAAGGTAACAGAACAGATTGATGCCATGGAAGTATCGGCTACCAACCCCTTTAAATTTCTGGTAGTTACGCGTGTTCTGGCAACCACGCTCATGATCCCTTCGCTGATGATGTACACTGTGTTTGTGGCATTGCTTGGCTCTTACGTAAACGTAAACCAGCACGAGCAAACCAGCTTTGTAACGTTCTTCGTGCAGGTGTTTGATGCCATCAGCTTTCTGGATGTATTTTCATCGGTTATAAAGTCGTTTATTTTCGGGTTCACGATCGGTATGGTGGGTTGCTACAAAGGCTATCATTCTTCTAAAGGCACAGAAGGTGTGGGCAAAGCAGCCAACTCGTCGGTAGTAACAGCCATGTTCCTCATATTTATTGAGGAGCTGTTATCGCTGCAGGTAATTAATGCCATACGCGCTCTATAACCATTAAACTGCATGAAACACGCTAATTCGAAAATAGACTATAACGATAAAGTAATCTCCATCAGGGACCTTAAAAAAGCCTTTGATGACTACGAAGTATTAAGAGGCGTAGACCTGGACCTTTACCGGGGCGAAAACCTGGTGGTACTGGGCCGTTCAGGTACAGGTAAATCAGTGCTTATCAAGATCATTTCAGGCTTACTGAAACAGGACGAAGGCCAGGTTAATGTGTTGGGGCAGAATGTGAACAATCTGTCTGCAAGAGACCTGGATAAGCTGCGCCTTAAGATAGGGTTCTCTTTCCAGAACAGCGCCCTCTACGATAGTATGACCGTGCAGGAAAACCTGGAGTTCCCGCTGGTGCGCAACTCCCGCGATCTCAGCCGAAAAGAGATTGACCGCCTTGTAGATATGGTACTGGATGCGGTTGGGCTTTCTCAGACAAAGGATCAGATGCCGTCGGAGCTTTCGGGTGGGCAGCGTAAGCGTATCGGTATTGCCCGTACGCTTATACTAAAACCAGATATCATGCTTTATGACGAGCCCACGGCAGGTCTGGACCCGATCACATGTATAGAAATAAATAACCTTATAAATGAAGTTCAGCAAAGGTATAATACTTCTTCCATTATTATTACCCATGATTTAACATGCGCCAGGGCAACCGGCGACCGGATCGTGATGCTGCTGGATGGCCAGTTTCAGCGCCAGGGTACTTTTGAAGAAGTGTTCAATACAGATGATGAACGCGTTAAATCGTTTTACAATTACAATTTCATAGACTAAATGGGTAGTGCAGAAAACAAACGTTCAGTTATAGTAGGCATTTTCGTATTTATCGCCATCATTATTTTTGTGGCGGCCATACTTACACTGGGGGGCCAGCAGAAGCGCTTTGTACAGACTGTAAAAGTGCGGGCTATTTTTGAAAACGTTGAAGGTCTTAAAACCGGAAACAATGTATGGTTTTCAGGTGTGAAGATCGGTACTGTAAAAAGTATAACAATTGCCGGCCAGTCGCAGGTAGAGGTGGAGCTTACTATTGAAGAAGCAGCCCAGAAATTTATACATAAAGATGCGAAAGCCAGGCTGGCTTCTGAAAGTCTTATCGGTAACCAGATTATCGAAATACTTGGCGGAACACCGACTGCTCCACAAATTCAGAACGGCGATCTGCTACAGACCGAAGCTGGCCTGAACACTGATGATATGATGGCCACATTGCAGGAAAACAACAAGAACCTGCAGGCTATAACCGGTGATTTTAAGCAACTTAGCGCCGGACTTGTAAACGGAAAAGGTACTGTTGGTGCCTTGCTTACCGATTCAACTATGGCCACTAACTTCCGGACTATACTTGCCGGGCTGGAAAAAACATCAGTTAATACAGCAAGAGCTTCGGCGGCGCTATCGCAGTTTACAGCTAAAATGAACACCAAAGATGGCCTTGCCAACCAATTGCTGACAGATACCGCCGTATTTAACCAACTGCAAAGCTCTGTGGCACAGTTAAAGCAGGCAACTACGGCTGCATCTGATATTACAAGCAACCTTAAAACTACCAGCGCCAAACTTAACAGCACAGATAATGCCATGGGCGTGTTGCTGAACGATGAAAAGTTTGCAGGGCAGCTACAGCGCACAATGGGTAACCTGGAAACCAGCACCAAGAAACTGGATGAGAACATGGAAGCGATCAAAAGTAACTTCCTGCTGAAAGGCTACTTCAAACGCCAGGCCGTACGCGATGCTAAGAAGGCTGAAAAGGCTGATACTACAAACCGGAAGTAAAGTATAATTATACCACATACAAAAGGCCGCTTCAAGTAGTGAAGCGGCCTTTTGTGTTTTAATGGAGCACTGTAATCTTCCAGGCTTTTACTTTTTGGAACCGGAAGTATAGAGTAGCTTCTCTGCCCGGAACAAGGCATCTGTTGCCTGTAAAATCTTCCCTTTTAGTTTTGGGTTATAGTTAGGTTTATCAGCCAGAAAGGTCCGTACTATTGCTGCAGCTGCCGGGCTTTGGTAGCTGCCAAATGTAGCCTGTAGCCAGTTATAAGGGAAGAAGATGTCGCCTGTGAGTTGGATTTCCTCCAGCAAATCAAGGCTTTCTTTTAAGTATTTTTCTGAAGTTGCGGTACGTAAAGGGTGGTGTAAATAACCTAAAGCGGTTTGTACCCAAGCCTCTTTCTCTCTGTTCTCTGCCTTTTTAAGCGAAGCGAAGAAAGCATCCCGCACTTGCACATCAGCAGAAAGGGCCGGCATAAGGAACTGCATGCGCTTCTTACGGTCCGGGTTGGCAATGCGGGAGGTCTGTTTTTCAAGTATAGATGCAGGTGCCGGATAATCACGTACGGCAAGGGCAAGTGCAAGCGAAGTATAATCATCTTCGGATAATTTGACACCAGCCGGGGCCTGTTCTTTTTCCCAGATCTGGTAAAGCTTAGCTTGCGCGGGCTTGGTTAAGGCTATACTTTGGTAGGCTTTAAACAATAGCTTTTTAGCGTTTGGCATTTTGTTTTGCTCCATTGCTTTCCAGAGTTCTGCTTCCAGCACTGGTGCCAGATTCAAACGATCCTGGGGTAATAATAATCTCCAGTAAATATCTGTCAGCTGGCCAGTCATTAGCTTCAGGTTGAGCTCTTCAGGTTCCTGGGTTAATCCTTTGCGGTATACTTCCAATAGCTGCTCAGGACTTACAGAACGGTTATTCTGCATGTTCTCGTACAGCGTGATGTAAGCCGATGCTCGCGCTACAGGGTCTTTCAAAGTATAAACAGAAGCAAGCATGTGCTCATCTACCGGAAATACGCCGTAGCCTTGCCCCGCTGAGTTGTAAAGTATAAAAGCAGGTACAGGCTGTCCTTCTGCTTCCTGCAAGCTAACCTGTTCTTTATCCATTGTAACAGTTAGCTCCTTCACACGGTCCGGGTATACCAGCGCTACCTCAAATACTTGTGGCCAAAGCCTGTCGGAGCCATCTTCGCCTTTCTGGCTAAGTATAAGCTTTTCTATTTTGCCATTTTTAGTTTTTAGTTCGGAATTAAAAACCGGCCGGCCGGGCTGATTTACCCATACCTGGTTCCACTGTTGCAGATCTGTCGGGGTGCGGGCATCCAGAATTTCGATCAGGTCAGGCCAGGAGGCATTGCCATTGGTGTACTTCTTCAGGTACTCCTGCAGCCCTTTCTGAAATTCTTCTTTGCCCATCAGCAACTCCAGCTGGCGCATTACAATGGGGGCCTTGTGGTAGATGATATTTCCGTAAAGCGAGCCAGCATCCTGCAGGTTATCCAGTTGCTGGCGTATCGGGTTGGCGCCTGTGGTACGGTCTATACTATAAGCTGCCGGAAAATGGTCTGTCAGGAATTTAAGGTCGTAACTGGCATTGGCAACGGAGGTTTGTGTAATCTTATCGGCCATGAAATTGGCAAATACTTCTTTCATCCACACATCGTTAAACCAGCGCATCGTAACCAGGTCACCAAACCACATGTGAGCGGTTTCGTGGGCTATCAGGTTGGAGCGGGCAATTTTCTGGTCCTGTGTGGCGCCTTCATCCAGAAACAGCGACGAAGCCTTGTATTGTATAGCGCCCACATGCTCCATGCCGCCGTACTGGAAATCAGGTATGGCCACAAAATCAAATTTCCGGAAAGGGTAGGGAATGCCTGTATACTTGCTCATGAAAGCAAGCGATTCTCTATGGAGTTTGAAGATAGGTTCTATACTTTCTGTGAGCTTATTCTTATCGGTTTCGCGGTGATAAAAGTGCATAGTACGCCCGGCTTCTTCGCGTTGCAGGTGGCTGAACTCGCCTGCTGCAAAAGAAAACAAGTAAGTGCTAATGGTATCGGAGGGAAGGTAATTGTAGGTTTTGCCCGAAGCAGTTACGACAGAATCCTGTAAAGGCCCGTTTGCCAGCGCATTCCAGTTCTTAGGCAGGCTAAGTGATAAAGTATAACTGGCCTTCAGATCAGGTTGGTCGAAGCAGGGGAAAACGGTGCGCGCCCTGTCTGGCACCAGCAAGGTATACAGGTAATCCTCATTGCGGTTCAGCGACAGGTTTCCGGCAGTAAATTCAATTTCGATTTTATTTGCCCCCTTCCTTAAATACCTGGCAGGTATAATCAGGTGCTCATTGGTGTGCTGAATTGGTATTTGCTTGCCATTCACTTTTACGCTTTGCAGGTGATCCGTTTTTTCTTTGAAATCGATTTGCAGTGGCTGTCTATTATCAAGCAGTTTAAAAAGTATAGTTTCAGATGCAGGAATAGGTGCTGTTGCTTGTGCAGGTATAGCAAAATGCAGCTGGTAAGACAGCCCCTGCAGCACGCTTTTCCGGTAAATGGCCAGTTCCTGCGAAACACCGGTTTCGATGTTTGTAGAAGCTGTTGTGGTTAACTCTTTAGTGCAGGCAACTGCTGCTGCTGCGGTAAGTATAAGCAATCCTGTTTTCAGGTGTTTTCGGGATGTTCTGTTCATGCTGAATTTATACTTTCAATGAGAGCCGGTTTCATAGTTAAGGACCCTGAAAGGTAATTTCAGCTATTTTACAGATAAAACAAAGCAACACTTTTAAGACTTATCCCAAAGTATAAACTGTAAAGTAAAAGCACATCAGTTAATGCATTTATACTTTTCAAAAGCCTTACAGCTTGTCTTCTATAGAAAAATGAAGTTTTTCTATTTTACCTTTTTCATCTTCTTCCATGCTGTCTACTCTTACCGTGCTGGTGCTGTCGATGCTCAAAAGTATATCTATAAATTCTTCCCTTGAAAATGGCTCCTGGGCAGCAGCACTATTATCGAAAAGTTGAGCCTTATCTGAAAAATAACTCAGAATCTTGGGCCGTAGTTTTTCGCGTTCATTCATCGATAAATCCGGGTTGGCAAGGTTATTCAGATAAGCCTGTAAAGATGCAGCTGGTGTAGTTTCCGTTACTTTTTCAGCCAACTTAACGACTTCTTCTTCTTCTTTTATAGTTTCAGATTGATCAGTTACCGCTTCTTTAACCGCTGGCTTTGCCTGCGCTGTTTCAGGTTTTGTAGTAACTACAGGCGCAGCCGGTTTTTCAGGTTCTTTTCTGATTTCCTTTTTCGGAACAGGCTGTTTTTTAACAACTGGCTTTGCATTTACTTTTTCCGGAGCTGTTCCGGCAGCATGTACACGTTCCTGAAGTACTATGGCATCAGGTTCATCATCGGCTTGCTGATCGCTGACAATAGCCTGTTTATTCCAGTATTCTTTTATTTTATCCGGAGGAAATTCGAGCAGCAGAAATAGCCCCAGAAGTATAATTACTGTTGCCGTAGCAGCTTTCAACCACAATGGTGTTCCAGGTGCTTTAGGCTGTTCAATCATGTCGTAGATGTTTGCCGTTGGCCGCCAAGTTTTGTTAGCCAGGTAATATTTGCCTTCTACTTCCAGTTGTTTTGCCGTTGGCCGCTTTTGCTGATCCACTGACAGACACGACTTTATGATATGGTTCAGGACGCGGGAGTAAGAGGACGGCAGATCCGGCACCTCAGCGCCTTGCAGTAAACTTAATCCTCCCGTACCTTCCCAGGGGGTATGGCCGCTGCAAAGTGTGTAAAGTATAACTCCCAGCGAAAATATATCGCCCGCCTCTTTATATTCCGGTTTATCCAGGAAGCGCTCCGGTGCAGCGAAAGCCAAGCCCGACACCCTGCCGGTAGCTTTATGCAACGCCTGCCTTGTAGCCCTGCTGATACCATAATCTGTGAGTACGTAGTGGCCATCTGAGGTAAGAAGTATTTTCTCAGGGTCCAGGTTCTGGTGCAGTACGGGCTGACTTTGGGTATGCAGGTAATGCAGTGCGCTCCCGATCTGTTTCATTATCAGCGCTATTTCCTCCTCCGGGAACGGCCCTTCCTGATCGAGCAAAGCCTGTGCAGAACCTTCGTGCATATAAGGCATAACCAAAAAAGGGGTATGCTGGGTGGCATCCAAGAAAGTAACAGGCAACAACCCCGGATGTGACAGATAGCCGATCTGCTCAAAATCTTTTCTGAACAGCTTTAAGGAAGCTTCGCTCAGCCCTGTTTCAGGTGCAAATATTTTTACAACTTCAGGTGTATTACCTGAAATGATATCTTCCGCGATCCATACTTCCGACGAGCCTCCTCTGCCCAATAATTCCTTTAACAGGTAACGGTCTGCAAAAACAGTATTCATCTCAAACATAAGCGCTTTCATAGAGTATGGTAAGAACACAACAGCTTCGGGTAATGGCGCTCTTGCCGCTCATCTTTTATTAATCAAGTATAAGTACGACACTTCTGCAGCTTTGTAACCATATTTAGCCTTATAGTTTAAAAATCAACTATTTAAGCGGTACAAGACATTAGAAGTATAAGCGGCCAATGCCTTTTATAACTGGTTGAGGTGGAGATTATTGCGTAAGTATACTTTGCCTGCAGGTGGCTGGAAGCGCTGATTGTTTAATTTTATGAGATTACTTGCCTAATTTTGACCTTATGTATACAAGAGAACAAGCTTCGCAATTACGCCAGGCATTCTGGACAACTTACGGGCAATACATGGCGCCGGTGCTCTCTGCCGAAGGACTCCGAAGAAACTGGCTAAACTATAAAACGGGTCTCAAGAACGTTGAATTCAAGATGCAGGCTGATAGCAAACGAGCATCCATCGGCATTGAAATCACTCATAAAGACACCGAATTGCAGGAGCTTTTTTACGAACAGTTTTTGCAGCTGCGTACATTATTGCACGAGAGCCTGGGTGAAGAGTGGAAGTGGGAGATGCATACTACCGACGAGTATGACAAAACTATTAGCCGCATTTATAAAGAAATAGCCCCTGTGAACATTTTTGATAAAGAAGACTGGCCGCAGCTTATTTCTTTTTTTAAACCACGTATTATTGCGCTGGATGAATTCTGGAACACGGCTCAGTACGCGTTTGATGAATTGCGCTGATCTGAACAGGGTTTATACTTTTATGATTTGTAATGATTGAAAGTATAAGAATACATACCTCTACATAACATATTCATACTATTGGTTAGAGTTTGTTAGTATAAAAAAAAGAGCCGTAACTATAGTTACGGCTCTTTTTCTATACTTCTGTAAACTTAGCTGGCCTGCTTTATCGCATATACATAGTTTACGAAATCATCTACGGTGTACACCGGCGCGTCATCCGGAATAACAATGCTATAGGTTTTTTCTACTTTCAGGATGATGTCTACTACGTCAATAATATCGAGCCCGAGCCGGGTAAGGTCGCGGACTTTCAGCAGCAGGTTGGGGTTTATTTTGGTAACCGAAGTAATGATCTTCACCACTTCTGTTTGAATTGCCTGTATGTTTGGAATTACACTTTGCATGGCATGTAAGGGTAAATAAGTAAATGTTGCCTCTGGATTGTTTTCGGCAGTTTTGTAATTCATAAAAATTGCGGAGGCCTTAACCTCCGCAATCATATTACTATTTATGTAAGTATAAAACTGTTAGCTTTTAGTGCGCGAACTCGTGCGCCATTTTCTTCTCTTCCAGTTCCTTGGTTTCGTGCTCCAGCTCTTCCAGTGTCTTATCTTCCAGCTCTATTGTGGTCTTCTTATCCATACCAAACTTGGCAAGTATACGGTCGAAACCATAGTAGATAATCGGAACAACTATAAGCGTCAGGAACATCGAAGAGCTTAGACCACCGATCAAAGCCCAGGCCAGACCGTTTTTAGTTGCAGCCACCGAACCACCTGCCAACGCAATCGGCAACATACCAATTACCATGGCTAGCGTCGTCATCAGGATCGGGCGGAAACGGATACGAACCGCTTCTATCAGGGCATCTTTCACAAACACACCTTCGTCTTTCAGCTTGTTTGTAAAGTCAACCACCATAATCGCGTTCTTGGCTACCAGACCAATCATCATGATGATACCAAGTATAGAAAAAATGCTCAGCGACTGGGCAGCCAGCGCAAGGGCAAGCAAGGCACCAATGATCGCCAAAGGTATAGAGAACAGAACCACCAGCGGGTACACGTAAGAGTCGTACAGCGCCACCATGATCAGGTACACGAAAATAATAGAGGCCAGCAAGGCAATACCAAGCGTACCGAAACCTTCGCTCTGATTTTTAAGGTTACCACCAAACTCCACGTTTACGCCAGCCGGCATTTTAATTTCAGCCATCTTCGCCTGAATGTCGGCACCTACTGAACCAGACGGACGGCCGATTACCTGTGAGTTCACGTTTACAGAAGTTACACGATTATAACGCTCCAGCTGCGACGGACCCGTAGACTGCTTGATATCAGCGAACTGTGCCAGGCGCACTATCTGCCCTTTGTTATTCACGAAAGACAGGTTACCGATATCGTTCACACTGCGGCGGTCAAACTCATCTAATCTAATGTTGATGTCGTAATCTTCAGTGCCCGAACGGAACGTAACATCGGAGTTACCGCTGAAAGCCAGCTGCATACTTGCTCCAACGCTCTCCAGCGAAAGGCCTACATTTGCCATCTTGTCGCGGTCTACTACCACTTCAATTTCCGGGTTACCACCTTCTACAGATGTTTCCACGTCGGCCGTACCCTGCACACTCTCCGTGATCTGCATCACTTTCTGAGAGAAAGCCATCACAGAATCCAGGTTTGAGCCGGAGATAATGATCTGAATAGGAGCCTGTGCAGTACCAACCAAACCTACCGGCACAGGAGTTACCTGCACGTTAGGCAGTTTACTTTCGATGTCGGCTTTAACCTGGCGGCTGAACTGCTCTGTACTGAAAGTACGCTCTTTCACATCTATCAGCGAAACCGCCACATCTGCTTTGTAAGCTGTGTTCTGGCCAGCCTGTGCCGAAGACGTTGTGCCTACCGTCGTAAATACTTTCTTCACTTCTGGTATAGCTTCTAAGTATTGCTCCACCTGGCGAGTAGCAAAGTTGGTTTGCTCTACAGTGGCATTCTTAGGCAATTCAAGCTGTAAGCTTACTTCACCACGGTCGCCGGCAGGTATAAATTCAGAACCTATAAAACCATACTTAGGCAGCATAAACGAAGCAAACAACATCAGTATCGTTACACCCAGCGTAATAAACTTATGGTTGAACGCCCACTTTAATGTAGCCGTAAAGCCATCAATTATTCTGTCCAGTCCACGCTCGAAAGCAAGTATAAACCGTCCGAAAATATTCTTATCCGAGATATGCTCTAGGCGAGAGAAACGGCTGGCAAGTAGCGGAATTAGCGTAAATGCTACGAAAAGCGAGATCATCGTAGAGATAGCTACCACCACGGCAAACTGGCGAAGAATATCAGATACCAGACCACTTGAAAGGGCGATCGGGATAAACACAACCACAATTACCAAAGTAATGGAAGTAACTGTAGCCATGATCTCACGGATACCATCGTAGGCAGCCTGTGCAGGTTTTTTACCCATTTCCATGTGGCGGTGAATATTCTCGATCACCACAATGGCATCATCCACAAGTATACCTACCACCAGCGAAAGCGCCAGCAACGACATCAGGTTAAGCGAGTAGCCCAGCAGGTACATGGCAATAAAAGTAGCCACCAACGATGCCGGAATAGAGATCATTACAATAATGGCATTGCGCAGCGAGTGCAGGAACAGCAACATCACCACAGCCACCAATATAATCGCTATAACCAGATCGTGCATTACCGAATCGGCTGCTTCCAGGGTAAAGTCAGAAGAGTCGCTGGCAATGTTAAATTTCAGGCCTTGGGACGCATAGGTGGTTTCCAGTTTGGCAAGCGCCTCTTTCGTTAGTCGGCTTACTTCCACGGCGTTAGCATCAGACTGTTTCTGGATAGTTATACCCACCGAAGCTTTACCGTTGTTACGGGTCAATACTTCCACGTCTTTCTGGGTGTCCTGTACTTCGGCTACATCAGATAAGCGTACAATACCGTTCTGGTCTTCACGGATGATCAGGTTACTCAGCTGGGCCAGGGAGCTATACTTACCGGCCAGTCGGATCTGAGTCTGTCCGCTTTCCTGCTTTATTTTACCCGTAGGAAAATCGAGGTTAGAGTTACGGATCTTCTGTTGTACCTGAAGTATAGACAGGTTATAGGCTTCCAGTTTGTTGGCATCAATATTTACTTTGATCTCGCGTTCCTGGCCACCCAATACTTTAATAGCAGCCATACCTTGTATGCGCGAAAGCTCCGGTTTTATCTTTTTATCGATCAGGTCATAGAACTCTGTAGCAGACATGTTCGCCGTGGCACCCATTTTAATAATAGGCAGGTCGTCGAAGTCAAATTTGTTCAGGGTTGGCGCATCGGCATCTTCCGGCAGTTTGGCCAGAATGGTATTGATCTTACGCTGCGCATCCTGTAAACTCAGGTCCACATCCGTGCCCTGGTTCAGCTGTATCGTAATGATGGAAAAGCTCTCCAGGGAGGTACTTTTCATCTCCTTCACGTTCTCCAGCGACGATAGGGCGTCTTCTATTTCCTTTGTTACCGAGTTCTCTACTTCGTTAGGCGAAGCACCCGGATAAATAGTACTGATAGTAAGTACCGGCGGGCTGAATTTAGGTAACAGCTCGTAGTTAAGCGATTTGTAGCTGACAACACCAAGTAGTGTAAGGACGGTAAACACCACCACTACCAGGGTTGATCGCTGTATCGATAATTTGGTTATGTTCATTTCTAAATGTTCTTAAGAAAAGAAAGAAGTTATTGTTTTTGCCAGCCTTAAGCATACCGCCAGTTTGAGCTAAGCGGTAACTGGTGGTTTAGTTTGGCAGCCAGTTTGTAACTGGCGTGTAATCTATAGTTGCGCCAGTTACAAACTGGCCCCATGCTCAGCCACAAGTTGCGCTACCGCTAAACTTGCGGCATGTGCTCTAGTTTATCAACTAGAGCACAGACACTTTAATGCCTTCGCGCAGGTTGATCTGGCCGCTTTGTACTACTTTATCGCCTGGTTTCACGCCATCCAGTATCTCTACTTTATCTTGTGTAACCACACCCACTTTAACTTTGCGCATGTTGGCAACGCCATTGTTTACTACATACACACTTGGGTTCTGGATGCTACCAACTATAGCTTCGCGTGGTAAAAGTGTTGCTTCGCGCTGATCTGCTACTTCGAAGAAGGCGGTGCCATACATACCAGCTCTCAAGTTGTTGTTAGCAGCGTTCTTCACTTCAATTTCCACATCAAACTTCAGGGTTGGATCGGCTTGTGCGGCAATAGCTGTAACTATACCTTCGTACTCCTGGCCTGCACCGGCATCAGCTTTCACTTTTACTTTCTGGCCTTTGTTGATCAGCAATACTTCGCCTTCGTTCACTTTTACTTCCAGCTTCAGTTTGTCCACGTTCACGATATCATACAGCTTGGTAGCCATACCTAAGTATGAACCAACCTCTACATATATCTCGTTTATTTCGCCGCTGATAGGGGCCGTAATGCGGGTTTTAGTTAAGCGCTGACGTGCAGCTACCAGTTGTGCCTGTGTAGATTTTGCAGCTAAACGGGCATCTTCCAGCTGGCGCTGCGTAATGGCGTCGCCGGCGGCCAGGTTCTCGAAACGGGCAAGGTCGCGCTTTGCTTTCTCGGCGTTTGTCTGGGCAGTAGCCAGGTCAGCAGCCATGGTGTTGCTTTCAACCTGTAACAACAATTCGCCGGCTCTTACTTTATCGCCTTTGCGCTTTAACACGCGTTGTACCTGGCCGGTAGTTTCCGACATAAGTGTCAGGCTCTGGATAGGAGCGAAGTTACCTTGCGCTGTAAAAGACTTATCCAGTTTCTCTGTCTTTACTTCTGTTACTTTTACAGGTATAGCATCGCTCTTAATCTGGGCAACTGCCGCGTTCGATGCCATTTTCTCTTTATTGCTCATCAGCTTAAAGCCAACAGCTACCAGAACTACAATAACAACTACTATATAAATTAACTTCTTCATTTTAGTGGGTGGTGTATGTCTTATTTTGTTAATGTTTCTAATTCTCCTTTGGCCTTCAGGTAGTTCAGTTGCGCTATCTGGTATTTCAGCCTTTCGTTGTTAAAGTTTGTTTGTGCTTCGCGTAGCGATGTTTCTGCATTTAACAGGTCGCTTAATGGGGCCAGACCTTCTTTGTAGAGCTTGTTGGTGGTATCATATACTTCCTGCGCCAGCTTAACATTTTCATCCTGAGCATCTATGTTGCCTCTGGTGTTGTTTAACTGGTTAATGGCATTACTAAGCTCTACCTGTGTGCTTTTGTTGTATTGCTGCAGGTCAAGGTCCAGGTTTTTCAATTCCATCTGGCGCTGCTGTACCTGCGATTTTTTGCGTAAGCCGTCAAAAACAGGGATGTTAACCTGAAGCCCAACCTGTGAGTTCGGGAACCACATGGCTTCCTGGTTACTGATCATGCGGCCATTGTATTGCGACTGGTAGTTATAGTTACCAAAAGCAGCCAGCGATGGGTAATAACCTGCTTGCACACCTTCAATCTGCAGGCCTATCAATTCTTTCTGTTTTTTCAGGGCCTGGTATCCTGAGCGTTCTGCAACAGGCTGTTCTGCTTCGGCCAGGGTTGGCTGTACTGTAAGTATAGAATTGTCAGCTGAGCCAGCTAAAGTAATAGGTTGCTCCAGCGGCATACCCATAAAAAATTTAAGCAGGTTGAGTTGCTGTTCGTAACCCGATTGCAGGTTCTTTTTCTGGTTTTCGAGGTTTATCTTACTCACCTTGATGCGGTTTACATCTACCTTCTTAACCAGGTCGTTTTTATACTGCAGCGTCAGGATCTTTTCCAGTTGTTCCAGCTTCCGGAGGTTGGCATCGATGCTGTTGAATTGCTCTTTTGTTTGCAACACCATAAAGTAGGCGGTCCCCACATTAAAGATCACGTCTTCATTAGCCATTTCCTTTCGGATGCGGTAAACGTCTTCGGCAGTACGGGCAGCTTTTAGGCCTACAAAGTATGATTTGCTAAACAGGAGTTGCGATACCGAGATACCTGCCTGCACCGTGTTATCGGTACCCATTGGTTTAATAAGCGGCTTACCATTTTTCTCCGGGTTAAAATCGGCAGGTAGTGCTATCATTTGCTTTTCGAGCGTTCTGACTGCAGTACCTTTAATATCTACCTGCGGCAAGCCGTTGCTGCGGGCCTCGTTTATCATGTACTTTGAGCTCAGTTCATCGTTACTTGCCTTCTTAATGGATTCGTTATTCTCCAGGGCATAAGAAACGGCTTGTTGTAAGTTCAGCTCCTTTGTTTCTTGCTGTGCCTGCGCAAACCCGGTCTGCATAAAGGCCATCAGTACTCCCAGCGCTAAATATTTTTTGATCACGTTGTAAAGTTTTATAGTTTATATTGTATTACTTAGTTCATAAATTACTGAACTAAGTGAATAAAAAAATTAGTGCTTTCTGTTTTCCCACTTCTCCAGCAGGGTAGGCATTTCCTGGCTCAGAAAATCAAGGAATTCAATCAGTTCGTTGATATTTTGGCTGGCCTGGCAATCTTTGTCGGCCTTAAGCGCCATTGCTTCCTGCAAAGACTCACGGAAGCTGATCATCTGGCTTATCTTCTTAGTAAATCCATCGCGCCAGTTGCTAAGTTTTAGTCTAAAATAGCGTTTGCGTTCGCCCGAGAAGGTAGTGTATTCGATCTGACCGGTTTGTAATAACAGGTTCAGGGCATTACTTGTAGCACTTTTGCTCAGGTTTAGTGTCTCACTGATCTCATCAAAAGTCATTTCCGGCTGATCAGACACAAAGAGCAAACCCATGATGCGGGCTACAGCAGGCTGCATGCCGTTGTTCTCATGGTAAATCCCGATCTTTTCTATCAGGGCTTTTTGTTTATCGTTTAGAAGCATTGGTTTTGAGTCAATCATACCTTTTAACAGTGCAAAGGTATATACTCGTTCCCTTAGTTCATAATTTACAGAACCAAATTTTTAAAATGTTTTAATGAAGGGTATCCTTTATAAGTAAATCAAGAGTAATTTTCTTCTTAATTAAATATTCTGCTGATTAAATATTAAAATTTGTGTATGTTTATTGGCTTAGCAGATCAATTATATAACAGACCTTATTTAAATATGAAAATAAATTTACACTTACTGTTATCTTTCTTACTGCTTACAACAATATTAGGCTGTGATAAGAAGCAAGAAGTTGCGCCCGAATTTAAGCCAAAATGTAGGCTGTTAAGTAGCACCCTTACAAAGGATATAGTTCGATGGGAGCCTTTTGTTGTGCAGCTCAATTATACTTATGATGAGCAAGGAAAGCTAATTAAAATAGCGACTCCTGACCTACGCGAAATCACCGCGTTGACCTATGATGCACAAAATAGACTTGTAGAGCAGCTAATTATATTTACAGACCCTAATAATGGTTTAGTTCAGAAAGACAAGTGGATTACTAGTTATAAAGGCCTTAACCAAGTTGAAAAACAAGAACGTAAAGTTAATTTCTACGATTTTGAACCTTCTTACCTAGGGTACTATAGTTATAAATATAATGCAGCTAAAAAGCGAACTGAAGCTCAACATTATGTACCTGATCGACAAACTCCATTTTATACATATAAATACTCTTATACAAACGGGCAGATTTCTCAGATTATAGAATATTTTGAGGGTAATGAAACTTTTAAATTACATTTTAGCTTTGACGGTAAGTTCTCTCCAATGCCAGATTTGCCTTTAATAAACTATAGGTTTACAAGAGGTGCAGTGAATCCTGTATTTGCTTTGTTTAGGCAAAACGTAACTTCCTATATACTTACTTCACCTGATGGTAGTAATATATATAAACATGAGTCTTATACAGCAACCTATACTTATAACGAACATGGTTATCCGACTGAAGCTATCAAGACTTACTTAAATGGAGATAAGGAAACTACAGTTTATACTTATGACTGTGGAAAATAAGTAATTTCTGAAATTATAGGTTAGACGGTATTTAGAGTCACAGACAAATAGAAACTTAAATTACCATTATACTTCCTTACCAGCTTAAGAAATTCGTTTTAACTCAGGCGCCTGCACCGGCCTGATGACGAGCGGCACTTTCTCAACCTTTATAGAGCTGGTATCCAGGCCAAACCATTTATCTTCTCCGCTCGTGAATTGCTTAATAAAGAAATACCACTCCATGATCTTCTGTTCTTTAAAAGGCAGGTCGTTTTCGTAAGACAGGAATTTTTCGAGCACAACAAACCGGAAATCGCCGATGCGGTGCTGTTTGCTCAGAGAAGCATAGCGGCTGGTTATATCTACATCGCCTTTCTCTACTAGTTCTTCCACCACATGCCGGAAGAAAAGGTTAATGCGCTGCTCTACCCGGAAACCAAGCCTGAAGTCAACCCGGATCACATCTTCCGGCTCCACAATCTTTACTTTATACTCCATAGTATAAGGTTGGTCTGTAGTTTCAACATGCACAAACCAGTAAATATCAGCTCTTTTAGGGCGTTTCTGGAAGATGGAGTATATGATCTTGGATTCAATTTCTTTGGGATGCGGGGCGCTGGTCATAAAAACCAGGTGTGTAGAGTATTTGGGTATGGTTTCATCCATACTTAGCTCGCGAAGAGCAGGCAGGTAATCCTTTACGCGTACATATTCGGTAAGGCGCCGTTTAATAATAAAAGCCTTGATCCAGATATACATCACAGTTAGCAGCATACTCCCGATTAGTAGCGTCACCCAGCCACCATGCGGAAACTTATCGAGGTTAGCTACCAGAAAAGACCCCTCTATCACTATATAAACAGCCAGGAAACTGCCAACTATAAACCTCGATTTATACTTTACATACAGGTAATAACTCATCAGGATGGTGGTAGATAGCATGGCAATGGTAATAGCCAAACCATAAGCGGCCTCCATCCGCGACGATTCGTGAAAGTATAAAACTACTCCAACGCAACCAGCCCACAGCAGCATATTTATACTTGGCACAAACAATTGCCCTTTTTGCAGGGTAGGATATACCACACGTACTTTCGGCCATAAATTCAGGCGGATAGCTTCGCTGATAAGTGTGAAAGAACCACTGATTAACGCCTGGCTGGCAATAATAGCAGCGATGGTTGCAATGCTGATACCGGTAAGCAAAAACCAGTTTGGCATAAGCGCATAAAATGGGTTCTTAGCCAGCAATTGACCTGAATTTGTCATTAGCCAGGCGCCCTGCCCCAGGTAATTAAGCACCAGGCAGGTTTTTACAAATATCCAGCTTATCCTGATATTAGGTTTTCCGCAATGGCCCAAATCAGAATACAAGGCCTCGGCACCCGTAGTACACAGGAAAACCGCACCCAGCAGCCAGAAACCATTCGGGTAATTTACCAGCATTTCCCAGGCATAGCGTGGGTTAAGGGCATATAAAATTTCGGGGTGATATACCAGCGATAAAAGCCCCAACGCGCCAAGCATCGTAAACCACAATAACATAATAGGCCCGAAAACTTTACCTACTATTTCGGTACCAAAGCTCTGCATCAGGAAAAGGGCGGTGATGATGGCTATTACAATAGGTATTGTGGCTATTGATGGGTAAAGTATGCGCAGGCCTTCAATAGCCGAGGAAACAGAAATAGGAGGGGTGATAATGCCATCGGCAAGCAGGGCGCTGCCACCTAACATGGCCGGAATAACAAGCCATTTGGCACGCCGGCGTATTAAAGTATAAAGTGAGAAAATTCCCCCTTCACCGTTGTTATCGGCCTGTAAGGTAAGTACAACATACTTTAGAGTAGTTTGCAGCGTTAGTGTCCAGAAAACACAGGAAATACCACCATACACAAGCGTCTGACTTATAAGCCTTTCCCCGATAATGGCTTTCATTACATAAAGCGGCGAGGTGCCAATATCTCCGTAAATAATGCCCAGTGCAATCAAAAGACCCGCACCGGAAAGTGCTCTGGAGTTTGTTGTGCTGCTCATATCAGTTTTCAGGTAAAGTATAGCATACGTTTTTGCGTACAAATTGGCTTGCTATAACCAGGCTACTTCTTTAAGGCAGCCTGCCCATTTCTGCCGCCGCAATATTAATTACAGGTTGGCAAATTTCCAGCAACAGTACTATACTTCCGGAATAATAAGTATGCGGCAAGGCTGAACGTTATACTTTATACTTTACCATAGAGGTGTAGGTAGCTTTTTTAATGGGTTGCATGGTTTTAGAGTTGAGCAACATAATAATCCCCTCATCTCTCATTCTCTCAATAGCATCCTTATAATTGTCTTTGATATACCTGGTGCCGGTATGGTGATGCTCGTATATTTTATCGATCAGTTTATAGTTATAAAGCTTGGCTTTCTTAGAAAGATCAGCCGCCAGGTTAGCTACCGATTGTTCACGATCATCCGGGAAAAGCGATAACTGGCTTGTGTTTTTCAGATTTATGGTGAAGAGCGGAACGCCATCTGCACGGTGGTCGCTATAAGGCAGCAGTATTTCTTTTATGCTTGCAAAGGTGGCAGGCAATTTACAGGCCACCACCAGGTAGTGGCTGAATTCGTTTTTATCCGGAGATCCAATCGTAAACTTAAGCGGATAATAGCCTTTTTGGAGAAGCGAGGTTTCCAGGTTTTCAAGTATAAATTCAGATCGTTTAACCGCATTTCGTTCGCTTTTAAAATAGCTGCTGATGGCTGGCAATTGTTCTTGTAAAAGCACTTCTACTACCGGGCTTACTTTCTTTTTAGAAAAAGCCGCTTTCAGTTCTTCATCACTGAAAAGCATGAACAGATCTGCGCCCGGATTGGCGATTAATTTTGAAGGTAAAACGGAGGTATACTTAAAACTGAAAGGCTCCAGGTAAATTAAGGATGCCTGGTTCTGATCAGGTAAATCATGTAGCAATTCCGGGTCCTGAGTTTCTGTTAGAACCATTGGCTGATAGCTAAGCGATTCTGAAATTGCCGGATTCTCTAAAGCGGCATTTATACTTGCATCAGCCTCATTTCCTGAAGTATAAAACCAGGTGCAAACCTTTTGCGCAAAATTGGCGCTAGTGCCCTTTGCTGAGTATATCGCTTCCAGAATAGCAAGTGTTTCATCAGGCCCGTTCGCAAGGGCATTCAGGTCTATGTAAAGTACAGGTTTATCATCTGCAGCATTTTGCTTGCTTATACTTGTGCTGCACCAGGCACGAACAAATGGCATCAAAATTTCTGCTTTTATTTCAGCAGTATTGCGCTTTACTCCGAAAAAGTCTCGCGGAGAATTAGGAGGCATATAATTGAATGATTTAAAAACAGGTTTTACTATAAAAGTATAAAGCTTTTTAAACTGGAAGCGAAATCACTAACGCCTTTTGGTGTACTATAGTTCTTCAGGTAAGTACATGTAAGGTCAAAAACTTTAGCCTGTAAGTATAAGTATAATTTGTACTCAAATTTAAAGATGCTTTATTTTTGAATTGGATATTTTTTCTGGTAAATAGGCATGTGTTTTGCACTAAAGTGTCAGGTCAGGTGTTTGCCTGATAATCACTATGAAATAAAATCGATATGAAGAAGAACAGAATTTTGCACGCACTACTTGGCCTTTGCCTTATGCTTTTATCTGTTAGCGCTTTTGCCCAGGCAGTACCTGCAAATCACGACCAATGGCAGCATAACTATGACGAAGCCGTTAAACAGGCCAAAGCAGAACATAAGCCCATTATGATGGTGTTTGCCGGTTCTGATTGGTGTAAGCCCTGCATTATGCTGCGCAAAGAAGTATGGGATACGCCTAGTTTCCAGAAGTATGCAAAAGATAATTTAGTATTGCTGGAGCTCGATTTTCCTAGATTTAAAAAGAACCAGCTACCTGAGCCGCAAATGAAGCACAACGAAGCCCTGGCCAGCAAGTATGATAAAGAAGGTACGTTTCCGTTGGTGGTTTTAACCGATGCCGATGGTAAAGTGCTGGGCAAAACCGGTTACAAAGCCGGCGGCCCCGAAAATTATATTCAGCAATTGCAATCGCTTTTAAAATAAGCGCCGTATAAATCCTCAGAAACCCACCTTGTATATACCACGGGTGGGTTTCTTACTTTTTACACTACCGGTTTCATGCTAAAACATTTACTACTAAGTATACTGCTGCTGTTTATACTTGCTCCCAGTGCAAGTGCGCAACGCCAGCCAACTACCAAACCGCAAGTTTATAAAAAAGTGCTGCTGCTGATGGGCACCCGCTTCGAGCTGGCAGCCGTTTCTAAAGACGAACAAAAAGCGCTGGAAGCTATTGGAGCAGGTATAAAGGAAATCCAGCGCATAGAAGCATTAATTTCGGAGTGGCAACCATCCTCCCAGACCAGCGCTATCAATCGCAATGCAGGCATTAAGCCTGTAGTAGTAGACCAGGAGCTTTACGACCTTATCAGCCGCAGCAACCGCATCTCTGACATGACAGGCGGCGCTTTCGATATCTCCTTTGCCGCAATAGACAAAGTATGGCACTTCGACGGAAGTATGAAATCCCTGCCTTCGCCTCAGCAGGTAGCTGCTTCTGTTTCTAAAATCGGCTATAAAAAGATAATTCAGAACCCTTCAGACCACAGCGTTTTCCTGAAAGAGCGTGGCATGAAAATAGGCTTTGGCGCTATCGGAAAAGGCTATGCTGCAAACCGCGCCCGCGATGTAATGCGCGAAATGGGTATACAAGGCGGTGTAGTTAACGCGGCCGGCGATCTGGTAACCTGGGGCAAACAAGCTAATGGCCAGTCGTGGTATGTGGGTATAAGCGATCCCGAAGAAAAAGAAAAAGTATTCTCTTGGCTAACCGCCGATAACCTGGCGGTGGTTACCTCAGGTAATTACGAAAAGTTTGCCGAAATAGAAGGCAAAAGATACTCGCACATTATAGACCCACGCACTGGCAACCCCGTATCAGGATTAAAAAGCGTAACCATAGTATGTGCCAACGCTGAGCTAGCCGATGCCCTGGCTACTGCCGTGACGGTGCTTGGAAAAGAAGAAGGGTTATACTTAATTAACCAGTTAAAAGGAGTAGAGTGTTTGCTGATAACCGATGATAATGAGCTGATAACCTCTGAAGACCTGCACCTGCATTACTACCAGAATAAGCCTAACCCGCTTACTTCAAAACAAAATAAAAAGTAACAAGCTTACTGTCTTATGAAGATAAGAACTATGAAATTTATACTTACAGCTGCCGCAGGTATAAGCCTGTTGAGCAGCTGCGAAGCTGTAAAGCCTTACCAGAAGGCATACTTAAACGAGGAGGAAATGCAGCTGAGCATGCGGAAGATTGAATCGTTTGAGATTAACTTTCAATCTTACCGGGAGGGCGGAAGTGGTGCAAATGGCGGTAAAGTAGGAGGAGGCTGCGGATGCAACTAAAGTATACACTACTGCTGCTGGCTTTAAGTTTAGCCACAACTTCCATAGCCCAGGAAACAACTGCACAGCAACCAAAACGGGTGAAGCAATTGCCACCTGCCGATGTAAATATACTGGCCAGTTATTATAGCCAGGACGGAAAACATTCACCCGTTACGGGTGGTATAGGCACGGAAGAACTGACTGATGTAACTCCAACTATAATTGTAAATGTTCCGCTGGATACGGTAACCAACCTGAATGTAAATTTTGGGATGGATTATTATTCTTCAGCCTCTACCGATAAAATAGATTTTAATGTTTCTTCGGCTTCCAGTTCTGATACCCGCACGCATATAAACGTGGGTCTTAGCCGGCGTAACAGCATTAGCCGTGTTACTAAAAGTATAAATGCCGGTTTCTCTACAGAGTATGATTATACTTCCTTTTCGGCAGGTTTGGGCTGGGCTAAAGAATCGCAGGATGGGAACAGGGAAGTGAGCATTAACGGGCAGGCTTTTTTTGATACCTGGCATATTATTTACCCGCAGGAGCTCCGTGGCCGCGGCGACCTGGTAAGCACCGATAAACGACAATCCTATAATTTATCGGCAACCGTTATCCAGGTAATAAACCGCAAGCTTCAGGCTTCTATTTCCTCGGATCTTGTGTACCAGACTGGTTTGCTTTCTACCCCGTTCCACCGCGTGTATTTCAGGGAGCAGGAAGAGGCCCGTGTAGAGCAACTGCCGGATAGCCGCCTGAAATACCCGATTGGAGTGCGTATAAATTATTACCTCAGCGATTATGTTACAACCCGGTTTTTCTACCGGTTTTACGCTGACAACTGGGGTGTAATAGCCAACACAATAGAGTTGGAAACGCCTGTCAAAATCGGCCCATTCTTCTCGGTTTATCCGTTCTATCGTTATTACCAGCAAACTGCCGCCGATTATTTTGCGCCGTATAAAGAGCATAACCTGTTGCAGGAATTTTATACTTCCGATTATGACCTTTCAGCCTTTACAAGCCACAAAGTTGGGTTGGGAGTTCGCTATTCGCCTCTCTTTGGCATCTCTACTTTTGAGTTACCTTTTACAAGCAATAACAGCATGTTTAAAAGTATAGACCTGCGTGCAGCACAATACTGGCGGGGCGATGGCCTGAAAGCATACATCATCAGCACGGATCTTGGATTTACCATTCCGTCAGCCAAATAAAAAAAGCCGCTGTTCTTGTAGAGCAGCGGCTTTTTTTATGTAGTATTTATAATTAAACTACCTGCCAGGTTCCGGATTTTCGGTTGGTTGTGCTGCGTTGTTTCTGATCTCGGAGTGCATGATGCTACCGCCCGATAATCCAACCTGCGCAGCCATTACAATACATACCACTGAAATTACAAGCACCAGGAAGTATAGATTATTTTTAGGGCCTGTTTTTCTCAGATCAGCAAAAAGAGTAACTGCAGACGCAAGCCCCAATACGCCCATCAGGATCAGGAAAATTTTGCCCAGATCTTCGTGTTCTTCAATCAGATCGTGGCTCACGCCAGCCATTTCTTCCACTACTTCTTCCGCACCTTCGCCACTCAGGTAGCTGGGTACAGTAAGGAGCGCAGCAAACAGGAATATACCCAAAGCCGTTCGCCTTACAGTAAAGGATTTAAGCAAGTAACCAGCCAAAAGCACAAGCAGTCCGATGATGGTGCCAGCTATGGGTAAATGATTGATGAGCAAGTGGATATGTGCTCCATTCATAGTTTTAGCCTTTTAGTGAAGAATATTTATAGTGTGAAATAAATATACTGATTTTATAAAATAATAGCTCTTTTTTGACCCTGTTTTAAAGTATAAATTTTAACTAGCTTTCAGGTAAAAGCGTAATGCAGGATAGACCAAATATTACAACTATGAAAATTTTTACTAATAATTCGTTCGCGTCTGGCCTGCTGTTATTAATATTTCCTTTAATGCTGGGTTGTTCTATGACGGGTGGCGGGAGCAAGTCTTCAGGAAATCCGGCAATAGATGAGCAACAACAACGTGTTGATATGTTAAAGGCAGAATTAAATGAAGCTGAAAGGCGCTCTAAAGAAGCAGACCAATTTGAGAAAGCGGCTAAAAGCAGGTTAAAAGCAGCCGAACATGAATTGAAAGCCATGCAACTGCAGGATAAAGCCAAAAACCAGTAAGCTTATTTAAGCTAGTGCTATGGTTATACAATACATAAAAAAGCCGCATGTAAATTTACATGAGGCTTTTTTATCGGATCATACTTTGGTCAGATTTCGGATCTGAGTTTAATCATTATCACGTTCCACTTTTGCGTCGTGGTCCTTGTCTTTATCTTTTACGTCGTCGGCATCAACTGTTTTGGTTTTCTTAGTGGTGTCGTACTCAACTACTGTTTCTGTAACCTCATATTCAGTTGCCACTGAGTCGCGGTCTACTACCACGCTTTTATCATCGGCATCAGCCTCAGAGTCTGTTGTTTTATCTGTTCTATCGCAGGCAAAAAGGCTAAGCGAACCTAGCATAATAACTCCTGCATACATTATCTTTTTCATGTTCTGAATTTTTAGTTTAACGTCAGTCAGTGCAATCCTGTTAATCCGGAAACGCTTTGACTTTATCAACCATTTTTACGCATTCAGACTTGTAAAAGGTTTGTAGTGAATAATTTAATTAGAATATGATAAATTAAAAATGTACAAATTATATTTTTTTAGTTTTCAGTTCCTATACTTTGCTTTTATAATTTACGCCTGCGCATTTCCGCTTCTAGCAACGAGAGCTCACGGCCCATTTGCCCGGCAATGGAAGTGTTTTCTTCTGCACGCCTGATCAGGTATGGCACAGCAGTGGCCACATCGCCGTAAGGCAGGTATTTAGAGGCATTATAGCCGGCATCGGCCAGGTTAAAAGTAAGGTTATCGCTCATGCCGTAAAGCTGCGAAAAATGTATGCGCTTACGGTGTTCGCCTATCTTTTCCAGCTTAATTCTTTTGGTGAGGTAGGTGGTGCTGTATTCGTTATGGGTAGCGGCACAAAGCTCCAGCCTGTTCAGGTTTTCCAGCGCAATATCTATGGCTTGGTTAAAGCTTTGGTCTGTATCTTCTTTTCGGGTAAAAACGGGGCAAGGATAGTTATACCTGGCAGCTCTTTCCTGTTCTTTTTCGAGGTATGCACCGCGTACTATCTTTATGCCTAGTATAATGTCTTCATTCTCGAAACGCCTCAGGCAATCCTGCAAATATTGTATGCGGTCGGTCCGGTACATCTGCAAAGTATTAAACACTACGGCACGGCCTCTGTTGTAGCGTCGCATCATTTCTTCTGCCAGCATATCCATCGGGTTTTGCATCCAGCTTTCCTCTGCATCAATGTACACAATCAGGCCGGCTTCAGCAGCCTTTGCGCATACTTCATCCAGGCGATTTTCGGTTCTTTCAAATGCAGCATTTTCTTCAGGTATAAGTACGATATTTCCGTTCAGTTTTTCGAATATCGCTTTATGGCCTATGCCGGTAAGTTTAATGCTGATGTATGAAAACGAATTGGTTTCCTTTGCCAGCGCAATGTTCTGCAGAATTTCGTTACGTACAGCGTTAAAACCTTCCTCCGTCACTTGTGCTTCGGCAGCATAATCCAAAACGGTGTGCACATGGGCAGCTGCCAGTTTAGCTACAACCCTCAGTGCCTGTTGCGCCGTTTCGCCCCCGCAGAAATGCCGGTAAATGGTATTGCGTATGAGCCCTTTTATGGGCAAGCCCAACTTTAATGCCCAAACTGTAGCCACGCCGCCCGCTTTAACCAGTGCAGGTTTGCCCATGAGGCTAAAAAGCCAGTGTGCCAGTTTCAGATCGGAGTTAGTTTTGGTACAGAAGGCGACCTGCAGGTTGCTCGTATTTAAGTTACCTGTCTGGTCGGTTGCTATATGTTTATTCATGTCTAGGAGTGCTGTAAGAGTTTATGTGCTGTTTGAGTATTCAGCTTAATTTTTTTAGTTATCATAAAGTGTAATAAAGGCACTATTACCATTACTAAGCCCGCCACTATGCCGGCTCCTGATAAGGTAAAGCCTATAAACCATGGTTTTAATTGTTGCATGAGCAGGCCATGCGCTATACTTGGGTTTTGTGTCTGAAGCATGGCTTTACTTATGCCAGCGCCAAGTAGTGCCAGCCAGAAAACTAGTAAGGATATGTTGCCGAAGTATAAACCCTTGTTAACCCAGCGTATACTTTTACTACTTAATTTGCCCAGGAAACGAGTGCAGGCATAACATATACTTGCCAGCAGCAGCATAGTGTTTATGCCAATGGTTGTTCCCATAGCATGTGCTACGGTTACATGCGTTCCGTGTGTATATAAGTTCAGGGCAGGCACAGACATAAGTATGGCCGTGAAAAGGTTTAGAAAAATCCAGATATCGGCAGCTGTCATAAACCGGAAGGGCAGCAGGTGTTTATTTCTTTTTGCTTCTGATAAAGTGCTGCGCCAGTTTAAGATAATCTTACCAAGTATAAGTAACTCGGTCATGCTCACGATGTACGCTGTGTACCTGATAAAATCATTGACTGGTAAACTATAAATATGGTGGCCCCAGTTAAACATGAGGTTAAATAAGCCTAAGAAAAACATGCTAAAGGTGAGTGGCTTGCGTGCCATGGTTCTATCGCCGCTCAATTTTTCCATAATGAAAAGTGCACTTCCATTTATCAGCATGTTCCAGGAGCCAACCAGCGAGCCATACGATTTCCATTGCACTGCCATATCACGCACCAGGCTATCTCTGAAATAAGGTATAAGCCACAAATATGATTCTGTAAAAGACAGCAGGAAGAATATAATGCCTGTGAGCCACATCCAGCGGTAAGCCGGCCAGGGTTCTTTATTTTTCCGCATACTTTTATAGAAATTTATGCCAAGCAGTATAAAACTTGCCGCAATGGGTAATGCCAGTATTGGTGGAAATTCCCAATACTCTCTGCCCCCGAAAATGCCTGTGAAGTAACAACCAAGTATAGCCGTGGCCGCAATTAAAAGCAGCAGGTAATGCCAGATGCCAAGCCTTGCAGAGTGCTTCTTTTTATACTTTGGTAAGTATAGATACAACCCGCCAATGGCTGCAAACAATATCCAGAACACAATGGCCGATACATGCAGCGGGCGTATTTTAGTAAATGGCAATGCATCTCGCAGCTCCTGCGGGAACAAATAAAATACACCTCCCAAAATGCCAAACATGATGCCTGCCAACAAAAAAAGAAGGCCGGTTGCCATGAATAAAAATCCTATATGTCGGTTCATGGTTTTATGTTTGTTTGTGGCGTATTCTGGATTTGCCCGGTGGCATCGATGCTGAAATGTTCGCGACCTGATTTGCCTGTTGCATCTGCCTCTTTCAGGAAACCTACCAGTGCATCAATTTCGTGTTGCTGCAGTTTAAAATCAGGCATAGTGGCGGTTCCGTTCTGAAGTATGGCGCGCACGTACGGTTCTCCTTTTCCGGTAGCTGATAACACGTTGGTTACATCGGGGCCAATGTAGCCACCCAAGCCATAAAATTGGTGGCAAGCCACGCAATTGTGCTTTTGCCATAGTTGTTTTCCCTTTACAGCCAGTTCGTGTTGTTCATTTTTAAGTATAGTTTGTGGTACTTCCGAAGTATAGATAAAGCCGGTAAAAAGCAGGAAGCAGCTAAAAAGGCTGAAGTAAGTTATTTTAATGCCGGTAGTATTTCCGAAGACGTGGTTTAACATAAGCAGGTCGGGCTTTATACCGGCACAAGGTAGGCGTAGCTACAAAAGTGCTAAATGAGTTGAGTCAGCTTTGTCGGTGACTTCTGTCATTTTATACTTTGAAGTATCGGGGTAAACTTGCTGAAAATAAAACGACCATGGAGACTGCTTCTATTGTATTTTCTGAGCTGGTAAACCCGCTTTCATACACTGACTATAAATTACTTGTTGATGACCTGGTAGCTACCCAGAAGACCACCGGGCCGGAACAGACCGAAGAAAAAATCGGGTTTACAAAACTGAACCAGCAACGCATGAAGCGCGTGGAAAAACAATTTACGCTGTTGCCTGAATTGAGCGAGATTCTGCAAACTCAGCAAACCGCCTGGAAATGGCTTGTTCTTTCTGAAGCCTGGTGTGGCGACGGTGCCCAGCTTATACCTGCCATTTCCGCCATTGCCGATGCAGCGCCATTCATTGAGTTGCAAATAGTGCTTCGCGATGAAAATCCGGAGTTGATGGATACCTGCCTGACTAACGGAAGCCGCTCTATTCCAAAACTGCTTTGCGTGGATGCTGTAACCGGAGAACGCATTTTTACCTGGGGGCCAAGGCCGGCTAGTATACAACAGCAGGTTATCATGTTTAAAGCAGCTAACCCGCATGCCGGCCATGATGAATTATCTGCGCAATTGCACATGTGGTATGCTAAAGACCGCAGCCAGTCGCTTCAGCAGGATCTCGTAATGGTATTCAAAAAGGAAATAATGGAGAGAAGAATTGAAGCTTCTGTTTAAAATAGACAGAGGTTTTTGCTTAAACAATGCTTTTGATTTAAGCTATGGCTGCATTTGTAGCAATTTGTGTAATACTTAGTAAAGTTTTAAAAGCTGATTTATACTGGCAGAAAAAGTATACCTACATCTGGATTCTGTTTCCAAACATTTTGGTTGAGTATAGTTGCTGCTTCAGGTATGTCGATGGGTGTCGTTTCTGTTTCCGGAAATTGTGGGATTGAATAAGTTTCTTCCAATACAGGAAACGTACTTTCTGTAACAGGGCTTAGATTTCTGATAGGCTCATCCGGTAACAAATCCTCTTTTTGTACTTTCCTTGTTTCAAGTTCTTTTAGCGCTTCCTCCGGTGTTAATTGCCCAACAAAATTTAAAGATATATAATTATCGCTTGTGGGTGCTGCAGCCTGCCAAACCGTAATTAAATCATCTGCCCGGAATTTTACTTGTATAGGAACACCCAACACGGCAAGATTTGCATTTGTAAGCAACGCTGTTTCTAAAACTCCAGGCATGGGTTCCGTTTCCTCAATCCTGTTGTTTAATGCTACCACCACTAGGTCTGCATGAATGCGTTTTGCAAGAGCGGGCACCTCATCTTCTGCAAAGCCGGGTTTTATCAATCGGGTAACAGATACGCCATATTCCTGGTGCAGCTCATGAGCCAGATTGTCTAACAGCTCCTGGGCTACAGTTTCAAAAATTGTATTGTCTTTTGTAGTTGTAACTTGTTGTTGCACCAGTACCGGATTAAATACATGGAACAGAATTATTCGGGCACCTGTTATTTCTGCAAGGCTGGCAGCAAACTGAGCGGCATTACGGGTGTTTTCAGAAAAATCAATTGGTACCAGGATATTCTTCATCTTACTTTAAATTCTATTCTCTAATTGTACCTTCAGCACTCGAACCTAATTAAGCCAGGAAAGTAAAAACTGATAATTTTAACTCTCCGCGTATTTTCAGAATGTAAAATTAGAGAAGCCAAAAGAGTAGAAGAATGATAAGCAGCAGCTTAAGAAATGATAATTATCATGTAGTGTATTCTGAGTATATTTGTTTATTAGTACTTATTTAAATATTCACCGGCACGCATTTGGAAGAATTCTCACATATGTCTAATCCTGATACCGAAAACAGTACAAGACTAAAAGCAATTATCGATACCGCTATTGATGGCATTATTACCATCGATACGCGTGGTATAGTGGAGTCGGTAAACCCGGCTGCGGCGCGTATTTTTGATTACGACCCGGAAGAAATAATTGGCCGTAATGTAAGTATGCTGATGCCGGAGCCCGACCACAGCCAGCACGACCAGTATATTGATAATTACATGCGTACCGGCAAAGCCCAGATTATAGGTAAAGGGCGCGAAGTGTTGGGCCGTAAAAAAGACGGTTCGGTTTTCCCGTTCCTGTTAAGTATAAGCGAGGTTAGGCTACAGGATAAGCTCATTTTTACAGGAATTGTACACGACATAACAGAACTTAAAAAGGCGGAGGCTGCCCTACGCGAAAGCGAAAATAAGATCAATTCGATCATTCAGGCTGCGGTAGATGGCATTATCACTATCGATACCCGTGGTATCATAGAAATGGTGAACCCATCGGCTGCAAGGTTATTTGGCTACAATGCTGAAGACCTGCTTGGTAAAAGTATAAACATGCTAATGCCTGAACCTGACCGTAGCCGGCACGATGGCTATATGCACAATTACCATGTTACCGGTAAAAAGAAGATTATCGGAATTGGCCGGGAGGTTACCGGCTTGCGCAGTGATGGCACTATTTTTCCTTTCTACCTAAGTATAAGCGAAGTAGAATTAGGTGACAGAAAAGTTTATACAGGCTTTGTGCATGATATTACAAAGCAGAAAATGATTGAGGAACGCCTGCGCCGTTACGCCGCTGAATTGGAGCGCAGCAACCACGAGCTACAGGACTTTGCCTATGTATCTTCGCACGATTTGCAGGAGCCGTTGCGCAAAATACAGGCCTTCGGCGACAGGCTGATGACAAAGGAATACGATAACCTGAGCGAGCAGGGAAAAGATTATGTAGACCGCATGCTGAACGCCGCCTCGCGTATGCAGAACCTGATAAACGACCTGCTTAATTTTTCGCGGGTAACTACAAAGTCCAAGCCTTTTGTAAAAGTAAACCTCGATACTATACTTTCGGAGGTGATCTCTGATATGGAGGTAAGTATAGAACAGACTGGTGCCGAGATTATTCGGTCGCCGTTGCCGGAAATAGAAGCAGAGCCAACCCAGATGCGCCAGCTTTTCCAGAATTTGCTGAGCAATGCGATTAAGTTCCGGAAAGAGAACGAAAGCCCGATCATTAATATTTATGCGAAAAGCTTGCAGCGCCAAGCACATTTAACTGCTACGCCAGGCGATGAACTAACCGAAATTTATATTGAGGATAATGGCATAGGTTTCGATGAAAAGTACCTTGACCGTATTTTTAATATTTTTCAGCGGTTGGAAGGGCAGAAATATGAAGGCTCGGGAATTGGCCTGGCCGTTTGCCGTAAAATAGCCATCAGGCATGGCGGCGATATTACAGCCAGCAGTCAGCCTGGGGTTGGTACCCGTTTTATTATTACCTTAGCAATCAAACACCCCGAAGATTAAAGTATATAAGCATGTCAAATAAAAGAACCATTATTATACTTATTGCCGACGATGACGCCGAAGACCGCATGCTGGTAAAGGATGCGCTGGAAGAAAGCCGGCTTAAAAATAACATCCATTTCGTTGAAAATGGCGAGGAGCTGATGGACTATCTATACCACCGTGGCAAATTCACTGACAAAGATAAATACCCGACTCCTGGCCTGATCCTGCTGGACCTTAACATGCCTAAAAAAGACGGACGTGAGGCCCTGAAGGAAATAAAATCGGATGACCATCTGAAGTTGATTCCGGTAGTGGTGTTAACTACTTCCAAAGCTGAAGAAGATATTCTGAGAACATATGATCTGGGTGTTAGCTCTTTTATTACCAAACCAGTAACGTTTGCATCGCTGGTTGATGTGATGAAGACCTTAAGCAAATACTGGTTCGAAATTGTAGAGTTACCAAAGCTATAAGTATAGCCTGAAAAGGGAACCCAAGCATGCTTGATAAAATTCGCATACTACTGGTTGACGACGACGAGGATGATTATATCCTGACGCGGGAGATTATTGAAGATATTCCGGGCCGGAATTACATTCTGGAATGGACAAGCAATTTTACGGAAGCCCTGAAGCTTATAAAAGAGGACCGGCACGATGTATACCTGGTTGACTACCGGCTTGGTGCACACGATGGTTTGGAGCTCATCAGCAGAGCAGTTACTGAGGGCAGTTCAAAGCCTTTTATACTTCTTACCGGCCAAAGCGACCGCGAAACCGATGAAAAAGCCATGCATGCGGGCGCACTGGATTACCTTGTAAAAGGAACCATCAGCCCTTTCGACCTGGAGCGTTCTATCCGGTATAGTATTGAGCATGCAAAGAGCCTGGCTGAGATTCAAAAGCTAAATGCTGACCTGGAAAAGCGTGTGGAAGAGCGCACCCTGGAACTTGGCGATGCCATCCGGAAACTGGAACATACTAACCGCAGCCTGCACGAAGCACAGAAGGAAATAAGGAAAGCGCTGCAGAAAGAAAAAGAACTTCACGAGCTCAAGTCAAGGTTTGTAACCATTGCTTCTCACGAATTTCGCACGCCACTCAGTACGGTGCTGTCTTCAGCTTCCTTAATTGGCAAGTATAAAACCACCGAAGACGACGACAAGCGTACCAAACATGTTGAGCGCATTAAATCGGCTGTAAATAATTTAACAGCCATACTTAACGATTTCCTTTCAATCAGCAGAATTGAGGAAGGCAAGATATATAACCTGCCATCAACATTTGACCTGGAGCCTTTTGCCGCCGAAATTGTTGACGAAATGCAGGGACAGGTTAAACTGGGGCAGCAGATACATTATACCCACGTTGGTGAGGAAGATACTGTAAACCTGGATAAGCAACTGCTCAAAAACATCTTCTTCAACCTGCTATCAAATGCCAGTAAGTATTCCGGCGAGGGGCAAAGCATTTACGTTACTACCCTGATTGCTGATGGCAAGATCAGGATTACAGTGCGCGATGAGGGTATAGGTATTCCGGATGGAGATAAAACACACTTGTTTTCACCGTTTTTCAGGGCCCAGAACGTTACCAATATACAGGGAACAGGGCTTGGTCTGAACATCGTAAAAAGATATGTAGACATTATGGATGGAACGCTAGATTACCAGAGCGACCTTGGCAATGGCACTACCTTCACCATTATATTTCCACAAACCGCACAAGTATGAAAAAGATATTACTAATCGAGGATAATCAGGAAATCAGGGAAAATATTGCCGAAATCCTGTCGCTTGCCAACTATGAAATTGTGGAAGCCGATAATGGCCGAAAAGGGGTAGAGCTGGCAAAAAAAGAACTGCCGGACCTGATCATCTGCGATATCATGATGCCGCAATTGGATGGTTATGGCGTGTTGCACATGCTCAGCAATAACCCGGCTACATCCGGTATTCCGTTTATCTTCCTGACTGCAAAATCAGAAAAAGAAGATTTTAGGAAAGGGATGAACCTGGGTGCCGATGATTACCTGATAAAGCCTTTTGATGACCTGGAGTTGCTGGATGCCGTGGAAATGCGCCTTAAAAAGAACGAAATTCTGCGTGCCGATTTTCAGCGAAGTATAGAAGGTATAACAGATTTTATACAGGAAGCTAAAGGACTGGAAGACCTGAACAAACTTATATCAAACGACCAGAAAGTAACTATATTAAAAAAGAAGCAGCAGCTTTTCTCGGAAGGTAACAGGCCTAATGCAGTATTCTTTCTGAATAAGGGCCGTGTTAAAACCTTTAAAGCAAATGAAGAAGGGCGCGAACTGATCACCGACCTGTATAAAAGCGGCGACTTTATTGGTTATGTAGATCTGTTGGAAGAAAACCCATACCGGGAATCGGCTGTGGCACTGGAAGATTCGGAAGTATACATTATTCCGCGCGATGATTTTTTCTCGCTCCTGCACAACAACCGCGACGTAGCAAATAAGTTTATTAAAATACTCTCTGATAACCTGGCCGACCGCGAAGACCGCCTGCTGAAACTTGCCTACAACTCGGTGCGAAAGCGTGTAGCGGAGGCCCTTGTTTTAGTAGAAAAACAGTATAATAAAGACGATGATAAGAACTTCCAGGTAGCTATTTCGCGCGAAGATCTGGCAAGTATAGTTGGAGCATCTAAAGAAGCTGTGATACGAACGCTGGCTGATTTTAAGGATGAGAAACTGATTGATAGCCAGGGTAGTAAGATTACTATACTTAACGGCGACAAGCTTCGTAAAATGAGGAATTAAGAATCAGCAAGTTTACTATACTTATGTTTTTTAAAGAGCTGCAAATAGATTTGCAGCTCTTTTGTTTTTTATACTTTGACTTGATTCTCTGGATCGTATTTCGAAGCTTATAATGACAACTATCCTGTTAGAAACTGACAATTATCATATTTGCGGTTAAGCTTTCTTCCGAATTTTGCATCATACCCTGACACAAGAAAATGCAGAACCTGTTCAAAGCACTTACTTTATCTTATAAGATTGCCCCGATAGCTATTCGCGAAGCCGTAGCCCTGAATGAGTCAGCTTGTAGAAATCTGCTGGAGAAAATAAAGGCATTTACTACAGCCAAAGAGGTATTGGTGCTCTCTACCTGCAACCGCACCGAAGTATACTATAGCGCAGAAGCTGACCTTTCGAAAGAGATTATAAAACTGATCGCAATGGAGTGTGGCTTTATCGCAACAAAAGGTATAGCGCCATACTTTGTAAGTATAACCGGGCATAAGGAAGCGGTTAAGCATTTATTCAATGTTGCATTAGGCCTGGAGTCTCAGGTGGTTGGCGATATGCAGATCATGAACCAGGTAAAAAAGGCCTACCAGTGGTCTGCTGATGCAGAGATGGCCGGCCCGTTTCTGCACCGGTTAATGCATACTATCTTTTACACGAACAAACGTGTAGTTAACGAAACGGCTTTTCACGATGGTGCAGCCTCTGTATCGTATGCCACAGTGGAGTTAGTAGAGGAGCTTGCAGAAACAATACCAAACCCGCGTATTCTGATGATAGGAGTAGGGGAGATTGGCGCCAATGTATGTGATAATTTCCAGAAGTCGCACATGGGCGGTAATGTGGTAATCGTGAACCGGACTTACCAGAAAGCGGTGGATCTGGCTCAGAAATGCAATGCTACCGCTGTAGCCTGGGAGAATGTCTGGGAGCAGATCTATCAGGCCGATGTGGTGATATCTTCTGTTCCGGGCGATTGCTTTTTTATAACCAAGCAACAGGTGGCAAAACAGGAAATCCTGTCTTCAAAAGTATTTATCGACCTTTCGATGCCCCGAAGTATAGATAGCGAGCTGGAGGCATTACCGGGCGTTTTGGTTTACAACATTGATAGTATAAAAAACCGTGCAACAGAGGCACTGGCACAACGCTTGGCTGCCATACCTGATGTTGAGCAGATAATTGAAGAAGCGATGGAAGAGTTCGGCAACTGGACCCGCGAAATGGCTATGTCGCCAGCCATTCAGCAATTTAAGAGCAAACTCGAGGAGATTCGTAAGCAGGAAATCGCGCGCTATCTTAAAAACCTTGGCGAAGCAGAGCGGGCAGTTATTGAGGCAGTAACACTTAACATGATGAACAAAATTATCAAAATGCCGGTACTGGAGCTAAAAGCAGCCTGCCTTCGCGGTGAATCTGAAAGCCTGCTGGAAGGGTTAAGCACTTTGTTCAATCTGGAAAAACAGGAAACTACCGCTTAATTTAAGCTAAAGTACATTCCGAAAGGAAGTATAAAAGTATAAGGCCTGCAAAGTATGAATTATTTTGCAGGCCTTATACTTTTATACGTTGGTTACAGTCCTATCCTTTACTTCGTAATTTTATCAAAGTAACGTACTTTGGTACTTTCCCGCTTTAATTTCAATCCTTTTGGCACTCCCTGGTGCGATTCTTTCATGTGCTCCTTATACCATACTTTGTAACTATCCTCATTTGTCCAGGAGGTCATTACCCAAAACTCATTTGCATTTTCTTGTGGCGATAGCACCTGCATACCTAAAAAACCACTTGCTTCATCTACCAGGTGCGGCCTTTGTATAAAAGCCTGTCTTACTTCTTCTGCCATGTCGTTGGCAATTTCAAAAATACTTACAGCTACAAACATATTTGATTTTTAGAGGCAGGTCTTTCGGATGGCTTAGTGTGCCAAAAGGCTGCATTAACGATATTATTGGTAATAAAACCAATTTGTTTTACAATGATAAGATAAATTGATAAGGCTTGCTTACTGTAAGATAGAAATTTTGGTTACCGATTTATACTTAAACCCTAGTTTAAACTATACTTACTGCCTCAGATCTCTACCAATTTCATGCCCATGTTTAGTTTTTTGGATGTTGCACATCGTCTGCAGTTTGCCTGTAAATTATGCCCTTTAAATGGTTAGCATTATACCTTAGAATCAACAAATTAACTGCTTGCAAAAATTGTATCTTTTTTATCATAAAATCCCAGTAAAGCTATTCTTGTGAAGTATCAATTCTATGGCTTCAGATTTGATGGAAGTATGATTTTAACGGTTCAGGTTATGAAACGTAACACTAGCAATTTTGAATGAATTCTAACCAATTACTGAATTATATGATTGAAAAACATTAAATTGCATCAAGCCAGTGTACTTTCCGCCTTTTTTCTGTTAGAAAGTGCAATAGTTTTAAAAGCTTTAAAATGTCGGACAGGCATTTTATGTAAGCCTGATTTTTCAATGATAGGATTGACAGCAGGGTGTATTTTTAAACCTGTTGATACACTTCTTGTTTACCAATTGCACCCAGTTATGCATTGTTTAAGCAGGCATTACCAACCAACAAAAGCATGAAAGACAAAACAGCACCTGTATCCATTACCCCTGATAAAAACTATGATTCCGATTTTTGTGGAAGTATACCGCTTCATTTAGTTAATCTGATACAACCGCACGGAGTACTTTTGGTGCTGGATAAAGTGCAGCTGCGCATTGTGCAGGCAAGCGAGAACGTAGAGCAGCAGTTAGAATATTCGGTTGATGATCTGCTGGATAAAGCCCTTTCTGATCTTATTCCTGCTAACCAGTATGCAGAAATACAGGAAAAAATAAACAGCAACCAGGAGAAAATCCCTTTTGTACTTTCATTTTCGGTAGGAGGCAGAGATGTTGTTTTTACTGCGCTTGTTCACGCAAAAGAAGAGTACATTTTAATTGAACTGGAGGAAGGCAGAGAAGACGCAGGTAGCTCGTTTATAGGGCTTTATCAGCAAATTAAATACATTACCTCTTTGCTTAAACAGGCGCCCACCATTGAGGAAACAGCCCAGCTGGCCGCCAGGGAAATTAAAAAGATATCTGGTTTTGACCGCGTGCTGGTATACCAGTTCGATCCGAACTGGAACGGGATCGTGATAGCCCAGGCAAAAGAAGAGAGCATGAGCGATTACCTTGATCTTCGTTTTCCGGCTTCTGACGTGCCACGCCAGGCCCGTGAATTATACTTCAAAAACCCATACAGGCTTATACCTACCCACGATTATAAACCGGTTCGCCTGATACCTGTTATCAACCCGATAAATCAACGCTTTACTGACCTTTCGGAATGCAACCTGCGCAGTGTAGCCACAGTGCACCTGGAGTATTTGCGCAATATGAATATTGAGGCATCCATGTCGTTGCCTATTATTATAAATGATAAGTTGTGGGGGCTTATTTCGTGCCATCATAAAACTGCAAAAAATCCCAGCTACGAGATCCGTTCAGGGATGGAACTGCTGTCAGGTATATTATCTGCACAATTGGAAAGCCGTGCTAAAGAATCTGCCTTTCAGTTACGCTCAAATCTAAGAGCCATACATACTCAGATACTGGTTCAGTTATATGATAGCCTCAATATTGCAGATGGCCTTTTAACTGGTAAGGCAACTATACTTCAATTGCTTTCGCTTTCGGGAGCTGCCATTTTTTACGAAGGTTCCACCTGGACAACTGGCAATACACCCGATAAACAGGAGCTGAAAGAACTTGTATCCTGGCTACGACGCAACAAGGCATCCCAAACTTATGCTACTGATTCTTTGCCTAAAGAATATGTTTACAGCTTAGATTTTAAGGATATTGCCAGCGGCCTGATTGTGTTGCCAATAAATGCTGAGCAAGGAGAATTTATACTTGGCTTCCGGGAAGAAGTGTTGCAGAATGTTAACTGGGGAGGCGATCCAAATAGCGCTATCCAGATAGAGGCAGACGGTAAAACATATCACCCACGTAATTCTTTTGCCATTTATAAGGAGACTGTGAAAAACACTTCTTTGCCATGGCATGAAGTTGAGCTGGAAGCTGCAGAAATACTACGCAGTGCAGTGCTGGAAAAAATTATCAGAGAAAAATAAGCGGGAAGCGAACTGCTCAATTTAGGTTAACAGGAATGACAAAATCAAAAATACAAGCCTTAAACTTTAAAGGTCTGCCTAAACCAGCGGATCACTACCTGGTAGGCATTGGCGCCTCGGCAGGTGGTCTTGAGGCTATCCATAAGCTTTTTGATCATTTCCCTAACAACTCCAGTTTCTCTTTTGTAATTATCCAGCACCTCTCGCCAGACCATAAAAGCCTGATGGCGGAACTATTATCGAAGCACACCCGCATGCAGGTGCAGGAAGCGGAAGATAATATGTTTACGCGCCCAAACTGCGTTTATGTACTGCCCAGCGGCAAGCAACTCACATTAGAGCATGGGCGCCTTCGCTTAGCCGACAAAGCCCGTAGCCGCGAGCCTAATTTTGCTATTGACCTATTCTTTGAATCCATGGCCAAAAACCGTGGGAAATATGCTATTGGCATAGTACTTTCGGGCACCGGCACCGATGGAACCAAAGGGGCAAAAGCAATTAAGGAAGCAGGAGGCATGGTGGTAGTGCAAGACCCGAATACAGCTAAATTTGATGGCATGCCACGTAGCGCAATCGACAAGGGCTTTGTAGATTATGTGCTTTCGCCGGAGCTGATGCCGGAAGAAATAATAGAATACACCCGTAAAATTCCGCTGGTGGAAACATTGATTGAACAAACTGAACAAAGCGAAGATGACCTTTTACTGCAGGAGATCTTAGACCTTATCTGCACACATACACAAACCGATTTTACTGATTACAAGCACGCAACCCTTAACCGCAGAATCCAGAAGCGTATGGATCAGTTAAGGGTAGTTGGGCTGAAGGAATACCTGAATTACCTCCACGAAAACCCGGCTGAAATCAAGCAGCTTTGTCAGGAGTTTTTTATCAATGTTACTAAATTTTTCAGAGATACAGAGGCATTTGCACTGCTCGAGCATGAGGTTATTCCTAAACTTATTCAGGAAAAGCCAGAAGATGAATATGTAAAAGTATGGTCTGCGGCTTGTAGTTCAGGTGAGGAGGTATACTCCTTGGCTATGCTTTTCCAGGAAGCTTATGAGAAGTTGGGGCGAGAGCCTAAAGTAAAATTGTTTGCTACCGATATAGATCAGCGAGCCATCGGGCAGGCATCTAAAGGCAGCTACCCGCTCGCCATTTCAAAAGATATATCTCCCGAAAGGTTGCAACGTTACTTTCACCAGAAGGGTAACCGGTTTATCATTAACGAGGAGATCAGAAAACTTGTAGTATTTGCACAGCACGACCTTCAGAAAGATCCGCCATTCAGCCATATCGACCTGATTACATGCCGTAACATGCTCATTTACCTGAACCCCGGGTTGCAGAACAAGGTACTTTCATTGTTTCCATATGCTCTTAATCTGGGAGGTTATCTCCTGCTAGGTCCAAGCGAGCACATCGGCGAAATGAAACCCTTCTTTTCTGAGGAAAACCGGAAGTGGAAATTATTCAGGAAAATAAAAGAGAGCAAAGGAACAAAAGCTTCCTATGGCATTACCAGTTACCCGTCGGCATTGGCTCCCGTAAGCAAAGCCGGTAACTATAAGCTAAACGAGCTGGCACGTTACAACGATGGCTTTATGGATGCTGTAGCGGAAGATTTTAAAGTTACGGGCCTGTATGTTGATGAGCATTACCAGCTGCTGCACGGTATAGGGGACATTAACCGGTTTCTTAAATTCCCGGATAAGCGCCTGCACTTTAACTTGATTAAAATGGTGCCCGAAGAACTGGCGGTAACGCTTAGCGTGGGCATACGCAAAGCCATAAAGCAAAACCGTAAAATCGTGGCCCGCCAGGTTACTGTTAAGATCGGCAAAAAAGAACAACTGATTCATGTATCTATCAGACCTGTAAGCCAGGAAAAGGATGAATCTAAAGTAATATTGGTACTACTACAGGAGATGGGAGAGGTACACCCGATACCTAAGATATCTGACCTGTCATTTGTTTCGGATGCTGATTATCTGCAACAACTTACTTCACTGGAATCGGAACTCAAGGAAGCGCGTGAAAGCCTTAATTTAACTGTTCAGGACCTTACAACCTCTAACGAAGAGCTACAGTCTACTAATGAGGAACTGATGTCTTCCAACGAAGAATTGCAGAGCTCAAACGAAGAGATGCAGTCGCTTAACGAAGAGCTGCATACAGTAAACTCAGAGCATCAGTTAAAAATTAAAGAACTGCAGGAGCTCAACGAAGATCTGGATAACTACATTCGAAGTTCTAATATCGGGCAGCTTTTTATTGATCATAACCTTGTTATCCGGAAGTATACCAAGCATATAGAAGGCCTGATCAATATTATGAGCGGCGACATAGGCCGGCCTATTCACCATTTATCGCATAATTTGAAATACGCGCGCCTGCTCGAAGACATCAAAAAGGTGAACAATACCTCTGAAGAAGTAGAGCAGGAAATACAAACTACAGATGGTAAATTCTACCTGATGCGCATCATTCCTTACCTTAAGTTTGATGGCAATAAGGATGGCGTAGTTATCAGTTTTGTTGACGTTACCACACTTAAAGAACTCACAAATGTAGTACAGGGAGTGCTTAATAGCTCGCTAAGCAGCATTATGGCTTTCCAGGCAGTGCGTGGTACAAAAAACGAAATAAAAGACTTTACATGGAGTTTGCTCAATATAAAAACGGAAGAATTAGTAGGCGCAGCTCATGCAGAGCTTTTAAATACAAGCGTACAGCTTACTTTACCTTTTCTTAAAAATAATGGCCTGTTCAAGAAATTTGTACAGGTTGTAGAAACCGGCCAGCCGCTGCACACGGAGCTTAACCTTGAAATAAATGGCCAAAAAGCATGGTATAAAATAGTTGCTGTAAAAATGGGCGATGGCCTGACCGTAACTATGGCTGACGTAACAGAAGAAAAGCTCAGCGATGAAAAAGTACTGCAGGCATACGAGGAACTGAAAAAAGCCGAAGAAGACCTGATAAAGCTTAATAATGAGCTGGAAAAACGAGTAACTGAACGTACACAGGAATTATCAGCCAGTGAAGAACGTTTCCGCCTGGTTTCTATGGCTACAAACGATGTGGTATGGGATTGGAACCTTGTAACAAACGAGATCTGGTGGAGCGAAGGGCTGCAACACATGCTGGGTTATAGTGCCGATGTGATGAGCCCAGGTTCAAATGGCTGGTTCGAAAAAATACACCCGGAAGATCGCGATGAAGTTGTTAAAAGTATAAACAAGGCCATTAACTATGGCAATGACCAATGGTTTAGCGAATACCGTGTATTAAAAGCTGATGGTACGTATGCATATGTGTCTAACAGGGCATACATTATGCATAATGAGTACCAGATCCCATATCGTGTGTTAGGCTCTTTCATTGATCTAACCGATCTGAAATCAACTCAGGAAAAACTGCAGCATACTAACGAACACCTGCTCCGTGTAATCGAAGACCTTGATACGTTTGTATACACGGCCTCGCATGACCTGAAATCTCCGATGGCCAATATTGAAGGGTTAGTATTACTGCTGGAAGAGCAGATAGAAGCTGCAGGCAAAATACCGGGCGAACCTACCAAGCCACTATTTGATATGGTGAAGGACTCCATTATGCGCTTCAAAAACGTTATAAAGGAACTTACAGATGTGGCCAAGATACAACGTGACGTTGATAGCGAAGCAGAGTCAGTAGATCTTTCTGAAGTGTTTAGCAATGTGCAGGCAAACATGCAAAAGCTTCTGCATACCGAAAAAGCCAAAATCAAGGTCGATTTCAGCGAAGCCTCCAGGTTATACTTCTCCCGCAAAAACATCTACAGCATTTTATATAACCTGTTAAGCAACTCCATTAAGTATAAAAGAGAGGATTGTTGCCCTGAGATTTCGATTAAGACAGAGAAGCTGGATGGTTATATTATGCTTACAGTACACGATAACGGTCTGGGCATGAGTGAAGATAACCTTTCGAAGTTATTTACACTTTTCAAACGATTCCACTCGCACGTAGATGGTACTGGCATGGGCTTATACATTGTAAAACGTATGATGGATAATGCCAAAGGCAAAATCGAAGTGGAAAGCGAAGAAGGAAAAGGAACTACTTTCAAGCTATACTTTAAAGATGAGGTACTATAATCAAGTATAAATCAACCCGGAACTACTGATTTATACTTGCTAACTCCTCCGGATGAGTAATTACCGCCTGGTATGTTGCGCAATTTCACCAGCAGGCAGCTCTGATTAGTAAATAGATATCAGTGCTCATACACTTAAAAGGGGAGAGTAATCAGCTATTTGAGAAAGCCTGCTTATACTTTTTTACAAAAAAAATTAATTGTATTTAATTTATTGAAGCACAGTTTGTTAACTGTGCTTTTTTGTTGTCTTCTTTTGCTTCAGCACTATTTTTTATAGCTTTTTTTTAGCGCTACTGAAAATTTATGGCATGTAAATTGTAACTACAGACAGTACTTGCGTATAAGTTTTTTTAACACTAAAAAAGAGATTGATATGAAAAAGGTAAGTTATATCTTAAGCCTGATTTTACTTGTAACTATTGTATTCTCTAGTTCTACCCAGGCACAGGAAAGAAAGCGTTGGAGCCCACAGGCTAAAGGCGCCGTTATTGGTACTACTGCTGGTGCAGCCGCAGGTGCCATCATACATAAGCGTAACCGCGTTGTAGGTGGTGTAGTTGGTGGTGTAGTTGGTGGTGCTGCCGGTTACGGTATTGGTAAAGCAGTAGATAACAAACGTAAAAGAGAAGAAGCGGAAAGAATTGCTGAAGCTAACAGAATAGCTGCTGCAAACAGAGCTGCTGCTAACAGATCGGCAGTTGCAAGAAGATCTACTTCTTCAAAGAATACTGTAGCTACTCAAAAAGCAGCAGAGCCTGCTTTAGCTAATGGTTTGGCGGCAAACAACCAGATGGTGTATGGTAATGGTAGCCAGGTTCCTTACATGACTACGATTGCTTATTTGCCTAACCTTTCTTACGGTGATCCTTCTCAACCATATTCAACATCAGAATACAGAAGAAAGAGCTGGTAATCTAATTATACCCTATGTAATGAAAACCCAGGCCTTTCGCCTGGGTTTTTTCAATAACCCCATTTTGGAGCACAACATATTTAATGATATTAAGTATAAGTCTGTGCTTCACTAACCACTTAAAGCAACTTGTATGAAAAAGTTAATTTATATTATAGCCTTTACTGCGGTCTTGTCGTCTTGCACTAAAACAGAGAAAGTAGACGTACAAGCTTTAAACAAGGAATTTGTTAATGCCTGGAATGACCGCAGCTCTGATAAGCTTACCGATATGCTGGCAGAAGATGTAGATTTTGTGCAGGGTGAGGTACACTACAGCGGCAAAAGCGAAGTATCCGATAAATGGGTGCGCGAAACATTAGGCACCATAGACAATCTTGACCTTAACACCATAAGTACCGGCGCTGATAATGAAATGGCTTACGAAGCAGGTACTTTCTCTGTAGATGTATTACCAGCAGGCCCAGACCAACCTTATGGTGAAGGCGAAGGTAACTTTATGTTGCTCTGGAAAAAAGACAAAGAAGGCAACTGGAAATTAAGCTATGCCCAGTTAGAAGATTTACCGGTAAAGGTGAAAATGCGCTAAGGTTTTTTTCTGAGCTAAAGTATAGTAAACAAAAAGGGGATCGATTTTATCTGATGATAAAGTTGATCCCTTTTTTTGTGCCTTAATAGTTTTAATGTTGCTGTAAAATAAAAGAGGAAGCACTTGTGCTTCCTCTTTTAGATATATCAGTTAAAGCTGCTTCTACTTATCTTTTTCGTAGCCAGCTAATTTGATCATTTTATTGTAGTTACCCAGCAATAAGAAAGAAGGTGCCCACTGTCCTACAAACAGCGCTTCTTCATCTTTTCTCATGATCTTTAATGTTGCTGAAACAGCCATAGAGCCCAGTGCGGCCCATAAAAATAGATCAGAAGGTAATTTTGAAGTATAGTTCTCAATAGCTGCAGCTACTGGTCCTTCTTTATGTTGTGGGTTTACTCTATCTGCTTTTGCTTTTAAATCTTTCAAATCTGTCGTTTCCATAGTCATATAAATTTTATGTGCGTTAGTCCTATGAAAACGCATAAGTACCGCTATTGTTTAAAAATGCTGTACAAATTTTTAAATTGTAGCTTCAAATCAGCTATATACAAATTCTAATAAGTATAAAACTAGCTTTATAGTTCTGCTGCAACAAGCTCCGGAACAGATGTACTGATCGTAAATTCTTCTACTTCCTGCACAGCACCAGAAACCATATTCTGCAGGTGAATATCGCCGATGCGAACTCTTATCAGGCGAAGCGTCGGATAGCCGGCAGCAGCAGTCATTTTTCTTACCTGCCGGTTTTTGCCCTCTTTTAAGGTGATAGATACCCAACTGGTGGGGCCGTGGCGGTCGTCTCTAATACGGCGGCTTCTCTCAGCAAATCCGGGATCATTCTCCAGCTTATTTACAGTACAAGGCAAAGTTGTATACCTAACGCCTCTGCCTAAACCAATTTCCACTCCTAGTTGCAGTTTCTTAATTGCTTCGGCTGTAATATCGCCATCAAGCTGCGCCAGGTATTCTTTTTCTACTTTTTTGCTACGCACCTGTTCGCTCATTTTACCATCAGTTGTAAGCAGGAGCAAGCCTTCGCTGTCTTCATCTAGCCTCCCGATAGCCATAGTCCCTTCAGGGAAATCATGCAGTTCGCCCAGCATTTTTTTCTTCTTTTTATCGCAAACAAACTGGCTGAGGTAGCCATAGGGCTTATGAATAATAAAGTGCCGGTGACGCATCAGGTAAAGTATAAATTGATTGAAAAATGAAGTATAAGTATGAAATATCAGGATGGCCGGGCTTAAGACCGCACGTGTTTTAAGAGCTAATTATATTAACTGTTGAGCTTTTTTATGAACTGCAGGATAGCATAGAACACCCGGCTTTCTGGCCTGCCCAATCAGGTCTTTTAGCGAAAAATTGATCATACTTAGCTGTGTAAGGATGCTTGATCGCTTCCTGTAATTCCTGGAATAGCGTATTCTGGCCCTTTTCTAGTTCTTCTATTGCCTGGTGCAGCAGGTAATTACGAAGTATAAACCTCGGATTCGCATCCCGCATGCGCTGCTGAGAATCCTGCCGTTTGATCGTGTTGGTATTGAGGCGCTCCAGGTAATTGGAAATTAAAGTATAAAGTGCTCCTTTTTCCTCCGGTTTCAAATCACTATAAAAACTATCTCGGAAATGTTCTTCTACTTCTTCCTCGCTTCGCATGAATAGCGGTAACTCTATAAGCAGTTGGTAAAAGATTGTTATGTCGGGTTGAATGGCAGAAAGCGTTTCCTCGAACTGTTTAATAAGCTCGATATCGGTAGCTTTTACCTGATCAAGGCCCAGTTTATTGCCCATCATGGCATAGAACTTCTTCCAGTAAATTTCTTTAAAAGTTTCCAGGGCGGGCAGCAGTTGATCTTTTGTAATTAGCGGTAAAAGAGCACCGGCCAGGCAACCTAAGTTCCAGTAAGCAATGGATGGTTGCTTTCCGAAGGCATAGCGGCGGCCCGGCAAGTCAGTAGTGTTCGGGGTAAATTCCGGATCGTAATTATCAAGAAAGGAGAAAGGACCATAATCTATAGTCAGGCCCAGCACAGACATGTTATCGGTATTCATTACCCCATGCACAAAGCCCACACGCTGCCACTCTACCACCATGGAGGCAGTCCGTTCTACTAATTCATTAAACCATAAAAGTACCTTGTCTTCGCCTGTTAAATGCGGGTAGTGTCGATCGATGGTCCAGTTTACCAGTTTAAGCAGGTTGTCAGTTTCTTTGCGGGCATTTAGCATTTCAAAATTTCCGAAGCGCAGAAAACTGGGCGCAGTACGCATAACTATAGCGCCCGGCTCGTAGGCCGCGTTGCCGTTATAAAACATGTCACGCAAAACGGGCTCGCCTGTAGCAACCAGGCTAAGTGCCCTTGTGGTAGGTACGCCCAGGTAATGCATGGCTTCGCTCATCAGGTATTCGCGCACTGATGAACGCAATACTGCTCTGCCATCTGCTCTGCGCGAGTAGGGCGTAGGGCCGGCACCTTTCAGCTGCAATTCCCAGGTTTTACCATTTGCTAATTCCCATTCGCCTAATGTAATAGCACGGCCATCGCCCAATTGCCCGGCCCAGTTCCCGAATTGGTGCCCGGCATAGCAGGCTGCATACGGGTACATAGTATCGGTTATAAAGTTACCACCCAGGATTTCGATGTCTTGCTGATCGGTTGGTTTTGCAATTCCCAGCTCATTAGCCAGTTCTTCAGACCAAGCCAGAAGTTCCGGTCTTTCTACCGGGGTCGGGATAGCTTTACTGTATAAAACACCCGGTGTCTGGCGCGGTTTCAGGTCGCCGGTTTCATCGCCATCAAAGGTGTTAACAAAGTCTTTTTTATATTTTTTTGAGCGCAGGCTCTCCATCGGTCGCAGTTTATAGAATAATTATACTTTGCAGCTTACTTAAGTTGCTGCACATTTTGCCAGTGTTTCTCCTCAACAAGATTTTTACAAGATTAGTTAAATTTTGGCGAATTGTTTAAAGCCTGCATCCGGCAGCCTATTTAATACTAAGTGTAAGCTGCAGAATTATAGTTGCGTATGCAATTGGGCGTTAGTAGATTATACTTTCATAACCACTGTAAATTATCTGCAGGTATAAATTTGGTATCAATAGTATTAGAAGTTTCATATCCAATATGCGGCCCCTGACGTATCTAGGATGAAAAACTAACAAGCTACGTTACTATGGAAAATCCCCTTGAAAATACAACGCTGATGAGCCTGGTTCATAATCCTTCTCAATTGGCAGATATTATTAAAGATCCTGCAAAAAATGGACTTGATTTTTACAACGGCCTTTCTGTAAAAGAAAAGCAGTATATCCTTTTTGCAGGTGCTGCCGGTTTAATTGCCTATGCTATTTACCTTGGTAGGAAAGAAGGATAAACAGAACCTTACCGTTAGGTTAATCATTTCATTTTTTAAGTTGTAAAAGCCTGCTATAAGTTATACTTAGGGCAGGCTTTTTTATGCACCAGCTGTTCTGATTTTATACTTTGTTTGCTGTTTCTATACTTGATTCCACAAGGGTTTAGGTATGAATAAATTGCTTCGAAAATTCATGTAAGATTCTTTATCCCGAAATTAAAGTATAAATTGTTGCTGTTACCATTACTACCTTATGTCTATTACAATTGTTAACCAGGGCCGGTATATCAGCCACTGGGTAAATGCCCTGAAAGAGAAAAGACCCGGTTTGGATGTGCGCGTTTATCCGGATGCCGGCTCACCCGAAGAAGTTGAATTTGTGTTATCCTGGAACCACCCGATGGGCGTGTTCAAACAATTCCCGAACCTGAAATGCATTGCTTCTACCGGCGCTGGTGTGGATCATATTTTAAAAGATCCGGAGTTGCCCGAGCAAGTACAGATTACCCGAATAGTGGATGAAAACCTGACCCGGGATATGACGATGTTTACAACAGCTCTTGTCCTGAATTACATGCGTGGTTTGTACCAGTATAAAGCGGCAGAAAACATTAAAGAATGGAAGCCGAAACGTTATCTTACTGCTAAAGATGTAACAATAGGAGTAATGGGAATAGGGGAGTTAGGAGCAAGCGTAGCCGGGCAGCTTAGCAGCATTGGGTTTAAGGTAAATGGCTGGGCACGTACAGAAAAGCAGTTGCAAAGTATAAATGTATTTGCCGGCAATGCTGCTTTAGACGACTTCCTGGCTACAGCTGATATTTTGATTTGTCTGCTGCCCTTAACCAAAGAAACCGCCAACATTCTGAATAAAAGTACTTTTAGTAAATTACCCAAAAACGCTTTTGTAATTAATGTAGCAAGAGGCGAACACCTGGTCGATAATGACCTGATCGAGATGATTGATTTGGGGCATTTGGCCGGAGCAAGCCTGGATGTTTTTCGTCAGGAACCGTTGCCCGAGAGCCACCCGTTCTGGGCGCATCCCAAAATTAACATTACCCCGCATATTGCCAGCATCACCAACCCGGAAACTGCTGTAACTCAGATCCTGGAAAACTACGACAGACTACAGAATAATCAGCCACTACTAAATGTGGTATCACAAACCAAAGGTTATTAATATGAACGCATTTCACTACGCATTTAAAGTAAAGGACATCGAGACTACCCGAAAGTTTTATGTAGATATTTTAGGTTGTAAAGAGGGCAGAAGCACAGAACATTGGATCGATTTCGATTTCTTTGGCCACCAGCTCTCAGCGCATGTAAGCGAAAATATTCCGGAGCTGGATTATTGCGGTAAAGTAGACGGTGTAAGCGTGCCGGTGCCCCATTTCGGATGTATACTTACCTTTGAGCAGTTCGAACAGATACAGGATAAACTGTTACAGCACGAGCTGAAATTTGTGGTAAAGCCACATACCCGCTACGAAGGGCAGGTAGGAGAGCAGCGTACCATGTTTACCCTCGATCTGAGCGGCAACCCACTGGAGTTTAAAGCCTTTAAAAACCCTGAAGAAGTATTTGCTACCTGATGTAGGTAGCTTACTTCTTGCCTTTTTTATTTTTGTTATTTTTGCTGCGCTCCGTTTTTAACTGTTTAAATTCCTCGTTAGACACAGTAACAGTATACTCCACCGAAGATAAGAAAGACTGTTGCTCCTCTTCGTCATACACCATTAATACAGACAGGAATTTATTCTCATTCAGGACATAATCATCGCCAATTTTGTCGTAAACCTGAAAGTCGTATTCTCCTTCCTGTAGGTGTTTGGTTGTGGAGCGGGCAAGGCAATCGCCGGTAATAATTACGGGCTCGTTTAGGGTATCAATAAAATTGAAAGGCTGAAAATACTTACCATCCTTTTTGTAGGTAATGTATTCGATCCTGTCTGTTTCTATGGTAATACCAGCATTTTTATCCTCTCTCTTACTTTTGATATCCAGTATATTGCCTGTTAACTTCATTTCTTTTTTCTCCTATTTAAGCCAGCTACCTCTTTTGGCTGATAATGCTTTGGTTTTTAAGCGCTGCAAAATTACGCTTAAATTTTAATTGCGTTTCCTTTAAAATTCGATTGTAACTTTGTCTTAGCAGGAGGAGGCTTTATACTTTGTTTAAACGGCTGTGGCAGACATAGAAAGTATAAAGAGCACTCCTGATTGATCAAATTCTACATTGCGCATGTCTACTGTTGATACAAACGATTTTTTTAAAGAACAGCGAAGCACCTCGGAAATTAAAACAGAGTTACTGACCGACTATTTTAAAGCCTGGTGCAGTTCTATTTTACAAGGGCAGCATTATAAATCAAACCCGGCCTTAGCTTTTATTGATTTATATGCCGGAGAAGGAAAGGCCGAGAATGGGAAGCCCGCAACACCGGTTAAGATCCTGAACAGTATTTTTGGTGCTACAGATAAGTATAACCTTAATAAGATTGTCAGAACCTTTTTTAACGATGAAAAACAGGCCGTTGCAGCAAAGCTAAAACAGAACCTGGAAAGCCTGCCATACTTTGAAGACCTGGTGCATAAACCGGTTATGCTGCACGAGGAGCTAAACTTCAGCTTGCTTGCAAAGCTGCTTGGCAATGCTACGCCAACGCTATTGTACCTCGATCCGTTTGGCTATCCTTTCTCGCAGCAATTGCTGCAACAATCTATAAAAAGGTGGGGGCTTGATGTGTTTATGCTGTTTACACCGGCTAAAATGCGTGCCGCTGTTCAGGGAGCTGCCGATGATGAGTTGATGGTAGAAATATTTGGCAAGGAGCGCCTGAGTAAGATCAAAGAGTTCTGCGACCGCTACCAGGATGCATCGCAGCGGGAAGACTTTATAGTAGATAGCTTCGAAGATATTTTCAGGGAGAAAGATTATAAAACATTTCGGTTTAAAATAAGCCTACCCAAGAAAAACCAGACCAGCCATTACCTGTTCTTTGCTTCTAAAACCGACACTGCTTACATGAAAATGAAAGAGCTTATGCTCATGTATAGCGATTACCAGGAAGATGGCGTACCGCTTTTCGGAGCCAATATTAAACACCAGCTTTCGCTTTTCCAGGAACAATACCGGTATTCTGTTAAAAATTTGATTGCAGATTTGGCGGAAAAAGCCAGCTATTACCATAACCTGACGCTGGAAAGTATTTACAAGCACCATAACATCAGCACAAACTATATCCGGAGCAATTACCAGGAAGCCTTTGACCAGCTTAAGAAAGAAGGTGTGGTAGAATCTGTAAACCCGGTTACAAGGCAGCCCATGCGTAAAGTCTCTTTCACCTCTATTATCGCTTATAAATAACTTGTACAAAGTATAATATGCAAAGTCTTAAACTTTTTATGCTGATGGTAGGCTGCAGACCTGCGGGCCGTAACACAGAGCAACACGATATTATGTTTGGTATTGGAGAAACTATAAAAGACCTGGTGCCTGCAATTAACGCTTTCTGGCCGGAAGCAAAAGGTAATATACACGTAGATGCCTGGCGGGAAGTAACTCAGGTTGATGGTTTTAGTGTGGAAGTTGTGTCGAAAGAGGAAAGTATAACCAACGATGAAAATGCAAACAAACTGTTTTTCCTGAACCTGGGCGGATATAAAATAGGCGAGTTTGATGAATTTCATTATAAAATGCTGGCAGTTTCGGCTGATCAGGCGGGAGCTATAAAACAGGCTAAACTAACGGCTTTTTACAAGCACACCGGTTTCAAAGGCGCCACCTCACACATCGATGATAAGTTTGGTGTAGATGTGGACGAATTCCATGAGGTAAAAGAGATTCTTCCTGAAAATATAAAACAAAAGTATAGCCTGCGAATAACGCCCAATAATGCTGTAACCGAGGATGAAATGCACCTGGGTTATTTCCAGCTGCATAAACTATAAGCAAATCCATAGTATGGCTTTCCGCATGGCCCTTAAGTTCTAGAGTAAATCAGTTTAAAGGCTCTGTCTTGCCGTAAAGAAACCTGGTAGAAAGTAGTTTAAGTCTATACTCTCTTGTATCAAGATCTTTTCAGGATGATAGCAGAGGATAACTTAATGACTCAAGGCTCTCATTCCTTGCTAATTTTCCAATCTCATTAGTTCATACTTAGTTCTCTGTTTTCCTGAGGTACAATTTCTGGTGAAAGTATAAAGTTGTGGAAGCATACTAAACACGCCTTCATTTACTGCGTTAGTAGAGAGTGTGATATTGTAAACTAAACTGGAGAGCTATGAACAGAGATTTCGAAAATAATGACCGCCCGCGCAGAAACCATTACGCCGATTTTGATGAGCACGGCAATGCCAGAACTGGCAACCCAAACAGCATTTCCCGTTACCAACCTGAGGACAGAAACAGAGCCGATTATAGAAACTATCAGGAGCCGGAACGTGGCCGGTTAACGAACGATGCACCTGCTTATGGCGATTTTAGCCAGGGCTCACGTTACGGGGAAGGAGGCAGTACTTTTGGTAGCGGCTCTGCTTACGGAAATTCAGACTATGGCTCGTCTGGCAGCCGAGGGCCGCAGAGCAGAGATTTTGATAGAAACCGCTCAGAAGATGTACAGCACGGTTATGGCCACTACAGCGATTTCGAGAGCCGCAGCTATAACCCAAGAGGTGGCAGCGATTACCATGGCTACATGAGCGACCGAAGGGATTTGCACTACCGTGGTGCAGGCTACGACACACGGTTTAATCCTGATTATGGGCCAACAGGCCTTGAGAGCACTGGCTATGATCGGGGTTTCGGCAACTATGGCCATACTGGTTATGGCTCAACCGGCTACGATAACCGCGACCTGGACCGTGAGCGAAGCGCGTATAGCCAACGCAATGAAGCAAACAGCAACTATAGCAAACGCATTGATAGAAATCGTCCGGATCGTGATAGGGAAATGTAGAGATAACGTTGCCTCTTACTAAATTTATAGGAGCGGCTATTTGTATAATAACCAAACAGCAAGTGTTTATCAGGATATTACAAAATAAAAGCCCCGGTTTTCCTGGGGCTTTTATTTTGTAACAAGTATACCTTGCTAAGGTTAAACCTTATTTATTTTCGTTGTTCCTGTCTTCTAAATTAGTACTGGCATTGGGCTGGTTATTGCGGAACTCCTTATCAGAACTGTCTGCTCCGCGTGCATCCGACCAATTTGATTTAGAACCCTGCGGGCTATTCTGGTTCGGGGTGTTTTTGCCAGCTTTTGCACCACCGCTGCTACCTTCCCTGCTTGTTTTGTTTTCGCCACGCGTATTATCGGCACCACCGGCAACTGGTCCGCTTTGCGTTCCCTGTCCTTGTCCGCTTACACCCTGGCCTTTTCTTGAGTTATTATCTTCCGGAATATTTCTGTTATTACTACTCATCGTTTGTTTTCTTTAGGTTAAAAATGATCTGTTTTTCTCAAGGCTATACTTGAGATAGTTGTTTTACGGGCAAATGATGTACTTAGATTAAGTATGTAATGTAAGTGCTTGTATAGTATGTTTTTATAGTTTTATGATCGAAGCCCTAGGAGCTATTTTATACTTGCATCACCTATTAGTAAAAAGCTATATTTAGATTATTTTTGTATAGTACCATTGCTTCCGGAATACCTGCTTTAAGTATGGGCTGATGCCGGGCAGATATCAAACTAAAAATATTTTAATTTCATGGGCAACGGTTTGCAGCCGGGCCTTGTCTTACCAGCAGAAACCACAATTAACAACTATGAGAAGTCATTTATCCAGGTTGCGAATGCTGCAGGTTTTCGTTGGCCTGTTACTGCTCTGGGGCTGCGATACTGCTACAAGCGATGTATTGCCGAGTTTCTTTCGGGAGTTTAAACTATACGCAGACGAGATCTATACTTTTAACAGCAACAATGACTACATACTACGGCTCGACCCATTGGTAAATGACAGTATAAAAGCGGAAGTAAACGTTACCTATAGCCAGCCACTACACGGGCGGCTACTCCCTGAATTCGATGGGCCTGGCACTATGGGCTATAAACCAAACCAGAACTTTTACGGGGCAGATAGCCTGGAATATACAGTTTGCCTGAACAACGACTGCCAGACGGAAAAGATCAAACTGATAGTAGAACAACCTTACGACCCAGCTACCTGCCAGACGCAGCTTAATGGTGAGACACTGGAAACCACAAAGAATACATCCAAGCAGCTAAGGATATTCCTGAACGATGTAATTTGCTACAGTACAATTGGTGGCATAGCGGTTTATAAGCCTGAGAAAGGAACATTTGAGGAGATACAATATGCCGGCAGCTATAAGAATACCATCTATGTATACATTCCGCCCAAAGACTTTGTAGGCGAAGACTCCTTCAGATACCGTGTGTATACTACCCGCGACTACACCACTTACCAAGAGATTGTGGTTCCTGTAACTGTAAGGTAACATGTATAGCAGTCAAAAAACACCACGAAGTGTTACAAGAGCCGCAGGTTTTAACCTGGGGCTTTTCCTGTTTCTGCTACAAGATCAACCTGTTGTAAACAAGGCTATATAGTTATTTGGAGGACGTGTACGCAGAGGAGGAGATAATAGCAGGTTGCCGGCAGGGGAAAGCTTCTTTCCAGGAGAAGTTGTATCAGCTTTACTCGAGGCGGATGATGGCAGTGTGTGTACGCTATACGCAGTCAAGGTTTGAGGCGGAAGACATCTTTCATGAAGCATTTGTGAAAGTTTTCAAAAACATAGATACATACAGCGGTGGCTCTTTTGAAGGATGGGTAAGACGGATCTTTGTAAACACTGCCATTAACCATTACCACAAAAACCGCAGACTTCAGGAACAGCTGGATTATAGTACAATAGAAGAAGTGACTCCTACAGATGAAGACATTATCAGTACCATATCGGGGCAGGAGCTGATGGAGCTTGTAAACCAGTTGCCGGAAGGGTATCGGCTGGTTTTTAACCTGTATGTGGTAGAAGGCTATAACCACCGCGAAATAGGAGAGATGCTAAGTATAGCAGAAGGAACTTCTAAATCGCAGCTGGCTAAAGCAAAAGCGCAGTTAAAGAAATTGCTCCAGAAATATTCAATCTCAGAAAATGCTGACTGACAAAGAACAAGAAGAAATACGGCGCAAGTTGCTGGGGCTCGAGGAAGAGCCGCCTGCCAATGGCTGGAATAAAATTGCAGCTGAGATACAACCACCGCGCAGGCCATACCGGTTGTGGTGGGTACTGATTGCAGCCTTACTGTTACTGGTTGGGTCAGTTGGGGTGCTATACTTCGTGAAAAAACCACAAACTCCGGTAATAGCAACCACAGTTAACAGTTCTGAACCGAACTCAGAAAGCAAAAGTGGAGAGACAGCAGCAACGCAGAAAACAGGTAAAGTTGAAAGATCTGATCAGTCTATACAACAACTAAAGAAGTCTGGCTCCAATTTTAGTGAAGTAGCTGGAAAAGATCCAGAAGTAGGTACAGATAAAGCATCAGAAGAATCTCAGGAAGCACAGCCAAAGAATCCAGAGAAGCAACCTGTTACAGGGCGAATACCTGTGGCTACACTACCAAATGCTGAAGAACCAGTAAAATTACCACTACCACTTATAGCAGAAGGCAAGAAGCCTCGCAACAGGTATAAATCTGAAACAGGAGTAACAACGAAGGAGATTGAAATAACCAATAAGATAGCTAAAACAGAGAAGAGAGAAAGTACTGAACCAACTATAGCCAGCCAGCCTGATAAAAACAAAGGTACTAAGGCAGAAAATGCTGAAACTGACAATACCAACTCATTTGAATTACTGAAAGGACGGGTGACGCAACTTGATAGCCTCCACAAATTAAGTGTACCTGACTCTGTAAGTATAGCCTTGGTTCCCGATAGTGCAGTTAAAGTTGTCAGCATTCCGACAGTTGATTCAGTAGCGAAAAGTAGGGAATGGTATGTGGGAGTAACGTTTGCACCACGCTATACTTTCCGCTCGTTTACGCCTGCTGCAACAGACGACATCTACATTACAAATCTGAACAACTACGAAAAACTGGACCCGAAACGAATGGGCTATGAGTTTGGCCTGAGTGCAGGTAAACAACTAAGTAAGCAACTATACCTGGAAAGCAGCCTGAATGTGATGCAGTTGCAGGAGAACGTTTCTTATGCTTTCACGACTGGTAAAGTTGATACGTTACTAAAGAGCAGAGGCGATGATGGTAGCATAAGAGTTATACCGGTTTATGTGAAAGGTGAACGCCAACTCGAAAGCACGTTTACTTACGGAGGTATAAGAGTGGGAGTAAACTACTACTTTCTGCAATCTACTCGCAGCCGCCTGAACTTAACCTTTGCCGGGGGAGCTAACTTGTTATTGAAGGGTCGCACGAAAGAATATATCAATGGCGAGCTTAAAGAAACTATAGATTTCCCTTCGGAGAAAGACCTGTTTGAGCAGACAAACTATAACCTGTTGCTGGGAGCCGGATATAATACAAGCCTTGGTGGCAACTACGAATTGATGCTGATGCCAAGCCTGAACTACTTCCTGGGGTCTACTTTTAGCAAGCGCGAACCGTTTGGGTTAAAGCCTTACACACTGGGGTTGAACATTCAGGTTAAGCGACGTTTTATAAAATAACCTGTCCTATCATTATGTATTACAGAGCCTTGGTTTTACCGAGGCTCTTTTGTTTTACAGCATTTGTAAAAATATTTTACAACGCAGGCAACGGTCCTTTCAGCTGTCTTGTCTTACCTGTAAATGCTAACCAAATAAAACTATGAAATTACACCAACTCCTGCTTCTGGCTGGTATCAGTCTATCAGCCACCTTAACCTCTTGCGACAAAGAGGATTTTGATCCTGTAATAGAAAGGCCAGGTACAACGCCTCCGCCTGTTACGCAGCCAAACCCAACTACACCGCCACCTGCTAACACGCCGCCTGTAACACAGCCTGCTCCTTCACCACCACCTGTTACGCAACCTGCCCCCACACCGCCACCACCTGCCCCGGTTACCCAGAGCAGCCTGCTAACACAGGTAGGTACGCGGCAATTTAAATATGATGTGCAGGGCAGACTAATAGAAGTTGGTTATACTGACCAGAGCTGGCTCGGCTATACAATTGTGTATGAAGGCAACCGACCTTCACGGATAAACTATAACACCGGTAACTGGCTGATCTATACTTACAGCGGTGACAAGGTAGTTGAGGCCAAAAGGTACTATGGCGAAAACAAGGTAAACTACATTTATACTTTTGATTATGAAGGCGATAAGCTGATGAAACAATCAAGTATGAGCTACACCCGCTCCAATGAGGGGCAGTTAGGTGTTACCAACTATAAGTATGATGCAAACGGCAACCTGGTTGAGTCGGCAGTGCAATGGTCGCCTAATAACCGCGCGGAAGAACTAAGCGCTCCTTCTTACATTTACTGGGGCAACTACGATAACAAGCCTAACCCATTGCCTTTTGCTTATTCAGATTTTTACCTGCCCGGCGTAAAGTTATTTGAAAACAACCCGGGTTACCGCGATCCGGGTTACGGCAAGGAGCGATATAGTCATACTTACCACGAATCCGGAATGCCTGCGCAGCGCACCATTACCTTAGAGCTTTATCCAAATGCTCAAGCTGTAAGGGAGCAATATTTGTACAAATAACCAGGCTGGTAGTGCAAGCAAAAGCCCGCACTTTCTTGAGCAAAAGGCGGGTTTTTGCTTTTTTGAAGGTGCGGCTACAGCAACTTCCTCAACGCTATTGTCTTTGCTTTAATTGTTTGAACAGGTCGTTACTACTGCCCTAAAACTTATCAAGCATGTTAATGCTTATAACAGCCCTGTTGGCGGAATAAAGGTAAAGGGGTAAGAGGATGTTTACATGACAAGCTTATACCTCCCTGGTTTTGAAAACATGGATAGCGTTATAAAGATTAGCAGGATATTCCCTTCCAGTAGTTTTAACTTTAGCTAGTGCGCTTTCGTTTATAGGTGTATTTAAACGCTAGGAGATGAGTATATTATACATATTTATCAAGTATCCCATTACAGAAGCTTTTACAAATCATGGATAGAATTTTAGGTAGTTACAGCCCACAGTTTTATGCGATACTTCGTATTGTTGCTGGGCTAATGTTTGCCATGCACGGTGCTATGAAATTTTTTGGCTGGCCCGGTGGCGGCGAACCTGTAGAGATAGCATCGCTGATGGGCTTGGCTGGGTTTATTGAGTTAGTAGGCGGGCTGATGATCGCCTTCGGTTTTCTGGCCAGTTGGGCGGCATTTATAGCCAGCGGCGAGATGGCTTTCGCTTTCTTTATAGCTCATTTTCCGCAAGGGTGGAACCCGCTGATTAATAAAGGCGAAGTAGCGGTTTTATACTGTTTTCTGTTTCTATACATTGCTTCCAGAGGCTCCGGAATCTGGAGTATTGATGCTGCCTCAAGAAGAGGAATTAGGTCGGATAATTACTCCTGAAATTTGAATACCGACAAAGATTTATACTTATTAAAGTAGCTGGTTTTTAGCACCTGCTATATTATTCTTTTTACCAGCCTGGAAATAATGCTCCGCATAACTGCTTATACTTCCTATAAATTTCGGGCATCCGTTAACTTGTTAAACTGCCCTGTTATACCTGGTTCTTTTTTAACAAGCCTTTTATTACACCGTACACTCAAACCTGATTTATTCATTTTATACTTGAAAGATGGCTGAGACAACTTCATTTAACAAGACATTTGCAATTGGGGGCGACCTTACCGTGAACAGGATGGGATTTGGTGCCATGCGTATTACAGGAGAAGGCATTTGGGGGCCACCGAAAGATAGGGACGAAGCCATTCGCGTACTGGAAAAAACAATAGAATTAGGTATAAACTTCATTGATACGGCAGATAGTTACGGCCCCAATATTTCGGAAGAACTTATTGCAGAGGCCTTATATCCATACCCTAAAGATTTAGTGATTGCTACTAAAGGCGGACTTACACGAACCGGACCGAATGTATGGCCTATTAACGCAGATCCTGCTTACCTCGAACGTGCTTTGGAAGGAAGTCTGAAACGATTGAAGCAGGACAGCATTGACTTGTATCAATTGCACCGTGTAGATCCTAATGTGTCTTACGAGAAAACCCTTGAGTTTCTGCAACGTGCACAGGAAGAAGGTTTGGTAAAACATATCGGCCTTTCTGAAGTTTCGATCGATCAGATACAAAAAGCGCAGGAGTACTTTGAAGTAGTTTCGGTACAGAACAAGTATAGCGTAGACTTCAGAACGAAATGGGAAGAAGAACTGAAATTCTGTGAAAAACAGAACATGGCATTTATACCCTGGAACCCGATAAACGCTGGCAATGTGGGCGCAATAAATAAGCTGCAGCAAATCGGGGATAAGTATGATGCCAGCGCGCATCAAATAGCACTAAGCTGGCTGTTACATCATTCACCAAATATCCTGCTTATACCGGGCACATCAAAAGTTAAGCACCTCGAAGAAAACTACAGAGCTGCTACTATTGCCCTTTCGGAAGAAGACATGAACGAACTGAATAGTATAAAACAGTCCGAGAAATAGCGGGTAACGCTTAAGTATAAATTGAAGGCCTCTGTGGTAAATTACTGCAGGGGCTTTTCTGTATTTATACTTCCGTAATGGGGGCAACTTTAACGCTTCCTGTATTGCTGATCAGCGCTAAAAGTAAATTAAGATAACTTCATCTGAATATAGAGTTATACCTTAAAAATACAATTTAAGCAACTTTGATGTAATAGATTAGTATTAATTGAGACGTAATTTTTATGTATTTCAGGGATTTAGCCCTTTGAAGAATTTACTGGGCAACATAGAAATTATACAATACTATATGTCTAACATTAACTGAAAACAAACTTATGCTGGCAATGAACTACCGGGGGCCTAAGCGGGTCCGCATCGATGAAAAGCCGATGCCAGAAATAAAACACCCCCAGGATGCGATTGTGCGTGTTACACGCTCCTGTATCTGCGGGTCCGACCTCCATTTGTACAACGGCAACGTACCTGATACACGCGTAGGCTCAACTTTTGGCCACGAATTTACGGGTATAGTGGAGGAAATTGGCTCTGAAGTTACAAAGCTTAAAGTCGGCGACCATGTGCTCGTTCCTTTCAACATCTCCTGCGGACAATGCGCTTTCTGTAAACAGGAACTTTATGGTAACTGCCATGAATCGAACCCGGAAGCAACTGCTGTGGGAGCGATTTATGGTTACTCGCATACGGCGGGTGGTTACAATGGTGGGCAGGCTGAATATGTGCGTGTACCGTATGCCAATGTAGGGCCAACTGTAATACCAGAAGGTATGGATCCGGACGATGCCGTTTTGCTGACAGACGTGGTGCCGACCGGCTACCAGGCCGCTGAGATGGCAGGCATTCAAAAAGGCGACACCGTTCTGATTTTTGGCGCCGGACCTATAGGTATTATGGCCGCGAAATGTTCGTGGCTTTTTGGGGCCGGTCGTGTTATTGTATTAGACAAAGAAGAGTACAGACTGGAATTTGCCCGCAATTATGCCGATTGCGAAGCCTACAATTTTGAGGAGATGGATGACCCGGTTTTATGGGCTAAAAAGCAGACGGACTGGATGGGTGCCGATGTTTGTATAGATGCCGTAGGAGCAGAAGCCGCTGGTAACGTAATGCAGACGATAACCGGCCGTAAGCTGTTGTTGCAGGCTGGCTCGGCTACTGCATTACATTGGGCTATAAACTCGGTTAAAAAAGGTGGTATTATTTCTATTGTGGGGGTATATGGCCCTACGGATAACCTGGTACCAATTGGTAATGTGCTGAACAAAGGGCTAACGATACGGGCAAACCAGGCATCGGTAAAACGTTTGCTCCCACGCTTAATAGAACATGTGCAGAACGGTGTACTTAACCCGAAAGGCCTGATCACGCACCGTATACCTTTAGAAGAAGTAGCAGATGGTTACCGTATGTTCTCAGGTAAACTGGATAACTGTATCAAGACCGTTCTTATTCCACCATCAGCCAGAATGTAAAGTATAAAACCATGGAAAATACACCAGAAAAATTTAAGCATATAAAAGGGTGGGGAATAGACGCGGATCCGAAGAATGACCCGACCTACCCAATGAAGCGCCGCACCAACGAGGAGCACAAAGGCTATTCGTGGCAACGGCCAACCCAGCAACCTATCGATATAGAGGTGCTGCACTCAAATGAAAGACCAAATGTAACGGCAGTTTTCGGGGAATCTGTTCCGCCGTCAGGGCTTAGCGGCATGATCAGGAGATTTGCTTTCAAACACAGTGAGAACAGTTACCTGCACTGGCTTCCGTTGCTGCTGGCTGATCGTGTAAATGTGGTGGAAGGCATAGTAGAAGACTTCGCGCATGGCAAGGTGCCTAACATTTTTGAGGAAAAAGGCTATGTAGCCGAATGGAAGTATAACCGAACCAGCCTGTTAACAAAAATGGCTGTGGTTGCCGCTATTACGGCTGCCGGTGTTATGCTTCTTGCTCGTAAAAATGAAGATGACGATTAAAGCCAATTACTTAAAAAGAAAGGCAGCTTTACACAAGGCTGCCTTTCTTTTTATACAGGCTACCTAGTATATTAAAAATTGCTCATGCTGCTGTTTTATACCTGCTGAACGTGTTTCAATCACAGCAAAACATATAACTTTACGATTCATTCTTTCATTTTATACAACTCTATAATCCATGAGCCTACACTTTAAAAGTACAGGTTTTTTGAAAGGCGGTAAAACGTGGTTGCTGCTGCTGTTTGCTTGCCTTTTTATTCAGCATAAAGAGGCTGATGCCCAGATTCTTTACCAGGGAGGTTCTAATGTGCAGTTTCTTTATGGCCGTAACCTAAAGCAGTCGGGTCAGTTGGCTACCATAACACTGGAGCATTTTGGGTCTGTGGGAAAATTCGAACACTTTGGATTTGCTGATTTGTTTAACGATGCAAGCTTGGCTGCTCCTAATTTATACACGGAGTGGTATCCTAAGCTTAGCTTGACAAGAGCTACAGGTTTGGCCTTAGAACGTGGTCCATTAAGCGATGTATTAGTAGGTGGTGGTATTAACGTGTTATTTGGTGGTACTGAGGATTTCTTTGTATACCTGGCAGGGCCGGCTTTTAAATTCAGGATACCGGGTTCAGGCCTGATGCAGCTCGAAACCTCTTACTACAAACAGCATGGTGAAGAGTATGATGGCACTTACCAGATTACTCCAAGCTGGGATATCCCGTTACCGGTATCAAATAAAGTGAATCTTCGGTTCCGTGGTTTCATGGACTTTATCGGCGACCGCGGACCAGGCACTACGCAATACCTTACCCAGCCTCAGCTTTTACTGGATATGGGTAATCTTTGGGAGAAACCCGGTAAAGTATACTTAGGTTCTGAGTGGCGCTACTGGAAAAATGTGGTAGGGATAGAGGGCCTGGATGAATCTATACTTCAGGCCAACCTGCTGATTAACCTATAAATTATTTTACAAGTATAAGCCAGCACTGTTTTTAAAGCATACCTACCTGAATCAGATAAGCTGCTTTAAAAACGGTGCTGTTTTGCTTTGTTTTGATCGGGCAACTTGCTGGGGCGTTCCGGCAACCACCACTTTTCCACCATCTTCACCGGCTCCCGGGCCTATGTCTATCACCCAGTCGCTGGCTGCTATAACGCGCATGTCGTGTTCAACAACTATAACCGTATTACCGGCTTCTACCAGGCTATCCAGCTGTGTCATTAGTTTGTCTGTATCAGATGGGTGCAGGCCGGTGGTTGGCTCATCGAGTATATAAAGTGTGTTGCCGCGCTGCGCCCGTTGCAGTTCTGTTGCCAGTTTAATGCGCTGCGCCTCACCCCCTGAAAGCTCGGTAGCCGGCTGGCCCAGCCTTAAATAACCCAAACCTACTTCCCGAAGCACCGTGAGAGCACGATATACAGCCGGTTCTTCATCAAAAAACTCCCAGGCAGCGTCTACTGTCATACTTAGCACTTCGGCTATATTTTTGTCGCGGTAAGTTACTTCAAGAGTTTTAGCGTTATAGCGCGTGCTGTGGCAAACAGGGCAGGGGGCATATACACTTGGTAAAAAGAGTAATTCTACCATCACAAAACCTTCGCCCTGGCAGTTTTCGCAGCGCCCTTTGGCTACGTTAAATGAGAACCGTCCGGCATCATACCTGCGTTTTTTTGCCATTGGCGTAGCTGCGAACAATTTACGAACATGGTCGAAAAGGCCGGTATAAGTGGCCATATTTGAGCGTGGAGTTCGGCCGATTGGCTTCTGATCTACGCGCACCAATCGTTTTATACTTTCTAAACCTTCAGTTATCCGTCCACCAGTTTGCAGTGGTGCAGCGCGTTCCAGTTCATCTCCTTCCTCTTCTTCCGCAGGAAGTTCATGGCCCAAATATTGAGCTACCAACTCTACTAACACCTGGCTTACCAAACTCGATTTTCCTGAACCTGAAACGCCGGTAACTGCTGTAAACACACCCAGCGGGAATGCAGCATCCAGGTTGTGCAGGTTGTTACGCGTTACGCCACTCAGCCGAAGCCAGCCTGTAGGTTTGCGCGGCTCTCTGTTTAGCCCTTCCGAGCTGCCAAATAGGTAAGCGCTTGTTTTAGATTGTTTTATCTGTTTTAACCCTTCTGGCGGACCGCTGTATAAAATTTCTCCTCCTTTTTCTCCGGCAGCCGGCCCCACATCTACTATCCAGTCAGCATACCTTATCACTTCAGTTTCATGCTCCACCACAAACAACGAATTCCCGGCTTTCTTCAGTCCGTCAAGTGCTTTTAGTAAAGAAACAGTATCCGCAGGATGCAAGCCGGCTGAGGGCTCATCAAGCACATACACTACCCCAAATAAATGAGAGTATAATTGGGTAGCTAATCTTAATCTTTGCAGTTCGCCAGGCGATAAAGTAGGCGTGCTCCGCTCTAAAGAAAGGTATCCTAAACCAAGATCAAGTAACACTTTAACGCGGGCACAAAGATCTTCTGCTATGCGTTGGGCCACAATAGTTTGTTCCGGGTGCTCGGCTTCCTGCTTTTTATGGCCTCTGGCTTTTCCTTCGGCAAAAGGGCGAAGTATACTTTCTATCCGTTTTAGTGGCAGCCTGGATAGTTCTGTAATATCGTATCCGGCAAACTTAACAGATAATGATTCAGGACGCAGGCGTTTGCCCTGGCACATGGGGCAATCGGTGCTCAGCATGTACTGCATTACCCGCTTTTTCATGAGCGGGCTGTTGGTATTGGCAAACGTATGAAACACGTGGCGGCGGGCACTGGTAAACGTACCCATATAGTTCGGTTCTTCCTTGCGTTTTAAAGCGCGTTGGGTTTGTTCGGGGGTATAGCCGGGGTAAACTGGTACAACAGGTTGCTCATCGGTGAACAGGATCCAGTCGCGGTCTTTCTGGGGCAATTCGCGCCATGGCCGGTCTACGTCGTAACCAAGGGTAACCAGTATATCGCGCTGGTTCTGTCCGCCCCAGGCTGTTGGCCAGGCTGCAATAGCTCTTTCCCGTATCGTCAGCGAGTCGTCGGGCACCATCGATTTTTCCGTTACTTCATAGATCCGGCCCAGGCCATGGCAGGTAGGGCAGGCCCCCTCTGCTGTGTTTGGCGAGAAAGCCTCGGCATAAATTATACTTTGCCCGCGCGGGTAATCGCCGGCTCGGGAGTATAACATGCGCAGCAGGTTGGAGAGCGTGGTTACACTGCCCACCGATGAGCGCGTAGTTGGCGTACCGCGTTGCTGCTGCAAGGCTACAGCCGGCGGCAAACCTTCAATCGTATCTACTTCCGGAACAGCCATCTGGTGAAATAACCTTCTTGCGTAAGGCGACACAGACTCGAGGTAACGGCGTTGGGCCTCGGCATAAAGCGTACCAAAAGCCAGCGAAGATTTACCCGATCCCGAAACGCCTGTAAAAACCACAAGCGCATCGCGCGGAATGGTCAGGTTTACGTTTTTCAGGTTGTTTTCGCGCGCGCCACGCACGTTTACAAAGCCGGTAAATTCTTTCGCTGAAGTCTTGTCAGTATCTTTTGCCATAACCCGGGCAGGCTTAGGGTGCCTGTATTCTGGGTTTTTACTGGCTACATGGGATTAAGTTTTAGGGAAAGTATAAATAGACTATTTAAGTACAAACAAACAGCTGATTTTATAAAGCTTTCTCCAACTTAAAAAACGACCTCGAAATTGGAATGAGCATGATACCCGCAAAAGCAAAAGCGATGAACGATACTTTCAGGTTAAAAGCATGCGCCAGGTAACCGATCATGGGCGGACCAATCAGCATACCAACTATACCAAAAGTGGCGATAAGTGAGATAGCTAAACCCGGGGAATACTTAGTTGAAGCACCAGCAAGGGTATAAGTCATTGGGATAACGGCAGCCGTACCAAAGCCAACGAGCGAGAAGCCAACCATGGCAGGCCAGAAACTCGGGAAAAGTATAGATAAGGTAATTCCTGCAAATATCAGCGATGCGCTCAGTACATAGGTATTGGCCATACCCAACTTTACGATAATGCGGTCTGAGATAAACCTGGATAACGCCATAAAAGACATAAAAATGAGGTAACCGGCCGTAAACACATCTTCTTTTACTACCTGCTGAAAGTATATGCCACTCCAGTCGAACATGCCGCCCTCGCACACTGCCGCAAAAAACACCAGTAACCCTAAGTATAAAATGTAAGGGTCAGGTTTGCCTAAAGCCAGTTTATTGCCCGAAGTAGATCTGTCGTTGCGCAGCAGATAATTATAAGAAAATAAAGCAGTAAGAACCGAAATAACCGACACTGATACCAGGTGTGGCACTATAGGCACATCCAGCGAAACCAGTAAAGTTGTAAATCCAACTCCAATAATACCACCCGTGCTCCAGAGCCCGTGGAAAGAGCCATTTATTTTGCGATCGTATTGTTTTTGCAGCGTAATGGCCTGCGTGTTCACGGATATATTAAAAATGCGCATGCTCAGCGAGAACAGGAACAAGGCAATAACCAGTGTAAAAGGAGTGGTAGCCAGGCCTATAAACGAAAGGCAGATAGAGTTCAGCAGGAAGGCAACGGTTAACGGAACCCGGGTTTCCAGTTTTGCCACCAGCCAGCCCGATAAGGGTAGCCCAACCAGCGAGCTTACCGGCATAGTTAAAAGTATGGTTCCCAGTTCGGCCTCGTTCAGGTGCAGCGCCGATTTTATAGTTGGAATTCTGGACGCCCAGCTTGAAAAATTAAAGCCGGAAAGGAAGAAGAATAAACTTAGCGAAATACGCTGCTGATTGATTAACTGCATTTAGGTAAAATAAGAGCGCAAAGATGCGTATTAAATTGCCATCTCAAGTATAAAACTAAACTCTAGTTCTTAGTATGGCTGACAGATAAGGCTGATGTACGTGGCTAAGAGAGCAGCAGTGACAAACGCCTTCTATTTAACTTTTTAAAACATATTACTAATAAGTATAATACAATTTATGGCGAGGCACGTACAAGTATAAACTCATCAATTTTATACTTGTCTGGCTATGAAGTATGCACTAATTCTACAATCCGAATTTCACCATCCAAATTTCTGGGTTTGTCTGGCGTTGGCAAATTCACCTGAAAATCTGCAAAAGAATCTCTGCTATGACCCAACTGTTCAGGTGTTATTGCATAAGGGGTATTACAAAGGCAGGCCTATAAGCGAGATTCAGCTGCCTAGCTGCGCCTCTGGCAGTTTTGCCAATTTTATAGTTTGCGAAATTGATGCACCTGTTGGAATAGACCTGCGATTTGAGCTCTGATCTTAGTCGCTTTAAAATCAAAATGCCGATTTGCTACTTAAGGAGACCTTTGTTTCCGTAACTAGTAAACCGGCATTGAAAATTAATAAAAGCTTAATTGTTACTGTTTCTGAAGTAAACTCTGAAGGTGGTGCCTTTGCCAACCTTGCTTTCTACCTCGATTCGGCCACCGGCATTTTCGATAATCTTTTTCACCATATAGAGGCCGATGCCTGAGCCTTCGACATGATCGTGCAGACGGCCGAACATTGTAAATAATTTTTGATTACCATCTAAATCCATACCCAGACCGTTATCCTGTACTGTAAACAGGATGTACTCCGCTTCAGTATGGCAATTGACCTGAATTTTCAGATCACGTTCCGGAGACCTATACTTTACGGCGTTGGAAATAAGGTTATAGATTACGGAGCGCAGGTTCTTTGCTGAAAAGTTTATACCCAGGCAATCCTCAATTTCTATTTCCAGTTTTGCACCAGCTTCCTTAATTTGTGGAGAAAGATCCATTGTTATCTCCTGTATTACTTCAGGGAGATCAACTAATACAGCATCCTGGTTATTTTCCTTTTGTAATTTAACTACTTCCGTCAGGTGGTCTATGGTTCGCTTAAATCGCTTAATAGAGCCTTCAATCATATCCATAACTCCTTCTAATCCTTCGGATTTAAGCATGCTGGCAGGAAGGGATTCTATCAGGATCCTAATCAGGCCCTCGATGTTTGCGATAGGCGCCTTAAGGTCATGGGAAGCTGTGTAAATAAAATTATCGAGGTCTACGTTAATGAGAATAAGCTGCTCATTGGTGATGCGTAGCTCCTCGGCCATTGTTTTGGCTTGGCGCTCACCTTCTTCTATTGCTTTTATAGCTTCTACCTGCGAGGTTATATCCGTAACAAGCGTATAAAACCCTACAACCTCTCCGTTTCGGATATCAGGAACATAATTTGTAGAAATGTATTTTACAAAATCCTCGCGGTATGGCATTCTCGATTCAAAATCAAGGCGTTCGCCGGCAAGTGCTCTGTCAATATATTTTTTTACGCCCTGGTAAGCTGCATCTCCAACTACCTCACGTACAGGCCTGCCTATCAGATCTTCAGGCTTTATATTAAACCAGGCTTCATAAGCCTTATTCGCAAACTGGTACTTTTCTTCTTTATCGAGGTAGCCTATTAATACCGGAAGAGCATCCGTTATAAGCTGTAAACGTTCTGCACTGTTTTCCACCGTTCTCCGGGCTTCTACCTGCTCTGTTACTTCGGATACAAAAATAAATATGCCATTTACCTCGCCCTGTTCGTTGCGTCTGGGCTGGAGGGTATAACTAAAGTAGCGGTTTTCCATCGGGCCGCCTTCATAACGGGCTAAGGGAACGAGGTCTTCCTGGCTCACGAAAGTTTTTCCGGTTCGGTAAACTTCTCGAAGATTATTCGCAAAGGGGTGCGACTCCAGTTCTGACAGCGCTACTTTTAGCATGGAATTACCCAGGAGCTGGCGGCCTGGCAGCAATTGCTGATAGGCCGGGTTAACTAGCTCATACACTAAATCTTCTCCCCTCAGGATACTGATAGGAGTGGCTGCCTGCATAAATAAATCCTGTAAGCGGTTACGTTCTGACTCGGCTTCGGCCTTAGCTAGCTGTAGTTCACTGGTTCTGTAGGCTACCCTGTCCTCAAGCTCACGGTTTAGTTTCTGAAGTGCCTGCTGTGTCAGAAGCAATTCTTTGTTAGCCGTTTGTAACTCTTTGTTTGAGGCAATTATCTCACTATTAGCAGCTTCCAGCTCGCTGTTCAGTACTCTTAATTTTCTTTCGCTTTCTTCTACTTTCTTGCGGGCTATAACTAGTTCGGTAACTTCTACAGCTACATTAAATACTCCTAATAAGCTTCCTTGTTCATTGTAAAGAGGATGATAAACGTAGTTAAAATAGTTGGTTTGAATCTCGCCGTTGCGAAGCATAGAAGCAGGAGCTTCTTTACCTATAAAAGGCACTCCTGTAGTATAAATTTCCCTCAGCTTCTGATCAAAACCCTGCCCTTCTAACTCAGGAAGTACCTGCATTAAGGGTTTGCCGATTACCTGCTCCTGCGTGCGGCCCCAAAGTTGGCACATAGCGGGGTTAGCTGTTGCTATCTCCAGTTCTGTGCCTCTGTAAAGGCTCATCGCTACGGGGGCCTGATCCAGCAGAGCCTGCAGCAGGTCGCGCTGATGCTTAACCGCTGCCTCTGCTTTTAACTCAATATCCTTGGTGTCTTGTAATTGTTTGTGGTTTACAGTTTTAAGTTGTTGTATTTGTTTTTCGGCATCTACCTGGGCCGTAACATCTGTTACTCTATGTATAATATATAAGATGTTACCTTGCTGGTCTAGCACAGGAGTATTAACCGTTTGCCAGTATTTTTCTTCGAAATCACCAGTTGAGCCATTGCGGGAGACATCGTAGCGTATGAGGGGCATCTGATGCGGCTTTTTATGCTCGAGAACCCAGTTCAGCGATTTACTCAGATTTATAGTTGATTCAGATTCAGGAAATGCGGGATTATCCGGAAACACTTCGAATACGTTTTTACCCTTTATTTTTTCACGTTCCCTGTATGCAGCCTGCAGGTAATTATTACTGGCTGTCAGAATATTCAGGTCGGTATCCAGTATCAGGTACAGATCCGGCACAGTTTCAAATACGGCCAGCAGTTCAGGCGAAAGAGAAGTAGTGTATGTCATTTGATGTTTTAAATCCTACAGATATGCCTGGGTAGGTTTTTCTGTTTAAGAGCGCTGTTTATACTTGTAAGTAGAGCTGCCTTTTGGTGTAATAGTTTTGATGAACCATACTTCAGACTTGTTCTAACCTACCTCTTTTCTGGGAATAATTGAAAGACCGGGTTTATTATGTATCAGAAAAAAGCCTGCTTTCAAACAGGTAAAGCAGGAAAATGTTTGAAATTATTATCTAAAGGTAATGAATTTTTACTTGAACTATGTAATTGTATCGTATTAGCATTAAACTATACTTGCTTACAACCAGAAATGCTTAAATGAGCGTAATTAATGCGGGTTTTGCTTCTTTATTAAACAGAAATACCTGCCGCCGGCTACCTGATAAGCTCCGCAATTTTTACAAGGATCTTAAACAATTTTAGCATTGCAGGGCAGCTGTAAGGCTATACTTTAAGTTACAGTTTTGCCAGGCTGATATAGTATAAACCAATTCCTTCAGCTGCAACATTACCCGTTGCAGCTTTGCTGATAGCTATTTACAAGTATAAATTATTTACCTTTTGGTGCTGTTACCGGCGGTTTTGGTGCCGGCACTACATTGCTGATTGGTTTGGTAGATTTGAGGTAAGCAAAAATAGCTTTTAGCTCATCATCGGTCATGTTTTTATACATTTCCCAAGGCATTGGCGGCAACAGCGGGCGGCCGTTGTCCATACCTTTAGATTTGCCTTCCCTTATAGCCTTTATAAAGTTTTTTTCCTGCCAGTTGCCTATACCTGTTTTATCAGATGTTAAATTGGCCGCATAAGATACGCCCCATGGTCCGGCCCATGCTGTCAGGGTTTGGGTTACAATTAACCCTTTTTTCTCAATTTCTGAACGATCAATATCGGGTCCAGGCATTTTTGCGGGATGGCCTGATAACAGCATCGTTTCATCTATTTCCATTCCTTTTTCTGTCATTTTTTTAGGGGAGTGGCAATCGTGGCAGCCGCCAATAAATACAAGGTGTTTACCATACTCTATCTGGCTATTAAATCCGCCATATTTGTTCTGCTGTGTTGTTGCTTGTAAGGGGAGACCCAGGCCTGCTTGCTGGGTAATCTGGTTGGTTGGGGCTTCAGAACATTGCGTAAAAAGGCTTATACCTGAACACAATAAAAAATAGCAAGTATACTTCTTCCTGTTCATAGCTGTAAATATTAAGTAATGTATTTATTATCAATTGTTTACCTGGGTATTTATAGTATACGTTTAGTGTGACAATTGTAATGCTGATTATTAATATTTTGTGCTTTAGAGCAATTTTAACAAAGGAAAGTATGAGTAGCGAAAAGTATAGTGGGGGGCCAGTAAACCGGTCTGGGTTTTGATGTGAAGTGAATTGATAAAGTATAGCAGACGTTTACCTGCTTTTTAATCCAGGTAATATTCGTCTTCATCTTCGTCTATTTCTTCTTCTTCCAATTCATCCGGTTCATGCGCTTCATACCAGGGCTCATCTTCATTATCTGGTAAACCGGAATCCTTCCCAAGCAACTCATCAACTAAGCTCTGCTGGGCCTCATCATAGATAAGCTCTCCCCGGAGAAGAAACCTGTTAGCATCAAGCAGAATCTCATAAACAGGTGTATGAATGTGCTTGGGTATTTTAAAAAGCCGAGGGTCGTTTTTATCGAATGGGGTTGAAACTTTTGAGTTAAAAAGGTAAGGAATAAGTGTTTTGGAACAGCTGATGGCAATGCGGTGTATTTCATGGTCTTCAAAATACTCTTGCAAACGACCATTTATATTCTCGAAAAACTCTACTGTCTCGCCTAAACGTACTCGGGACCCAGCCCTGGATTTGCCTTTTGTTTTCAGGTATTTGATCTGGCTTTTCCCTTGTTTTTTTCGCACCATGTAGGACCGGAAAACTTTATGGTTCAGGTTTTTGCCATTCTCAAAATAACCCACCGCACAACTACCCGATTGTATAAGCAGGACCACATAATTTACTTTTTCACTTTCAGCATGCTGGCTAGTGCCTGAGTAATCAAGTGTAATTGGTAACCGGAAGTATAGCTGCTCGTTTCCGGTGTTATCAAATATAATCAGCCGGTGTTTTTCAGGATCGTATGCCGTTGGTATACCTTTAGCCAGAATATTATGAAGCAGCTCGGCAGCTTTATATTTGGGTAAAAAACGGTTCATACAATGGAAAATGTGCTTTGTTTATACTTAGACATGAAGGTTTTTTTATAAACTCCAACTTTCTTCAGGCATGTTGTGCAGTTTAGAAAAAGAATTTCGCACCGGCAGATCAAGGTAAGGATACGTAACTTTAGACAAGTATAGCCCCTGCGGATAAGCCGGTGTTAAATGCTTCGGTGCATTTTCTAAGGCCAGGTAACTTTCAAACTCCTCTACGCTAAGTTTTCCTGTTCCTACTTTCAGCAATTGCCCCACTATAATTCGTATCATGCGGCCCAGGTACCTGTTCGCCGAGATCCGGAAGCGTAACTTGTTGCCTGTTTTATCCAATAACCACTCGGCTTCTGTTATGTGGCAAATGGTGCTGTCCTGGTCGGCTGGGGTAAGACACAAATTCCGGTAGTCATTATAAAGTGGGAGCAGGGCAGTAGCTGCCTTCATGGCATCCAGGTGCAGGTCTTTTACTAAGTATAGCGAACTTACATCACTCAGGAAAGGGTCTTTATAGGTATGGATAAAGTAGTCGTAGCTTCGTTGGCAGGCATCGAAACGGGAGTGTGGCAAACCTTCCATTGGTATGATGTCGAACACGGCAATATCCTCCGGCAGTACTTTGTTTAACCTGAAAAGCATATCAAATTCCCAGGGCTCAGTAACATCCAAATGAAAGAAGAACTGACTCGCATGTACGCCCGCATCCGTTCGTCCGCAACCAACTATAGCCACCGGCTTTTTCAGGATTTTCGAAAGGCAACCTTCCATTACTTCCTGCACACCAACTCCATACGGATGCCGCTGCCAGCCCTTATAGTTAGTACCCTTATAACCGATATGGAAAAAATAACGCAAGGTGTTTGGTTGAATTTTTAAAGTTAAGGAAGCAAGATAGCAATCTATTCTTTCACACATTCTATCTAAAACAAAGTATAAAATCTAACCAGAAGTATACGTTCAATAAAAGTCTACACGTGATAGTACGATCAAACTTATAAATACCATGTTTATGACGAGGGCGTCATCGCTCGTGACGAACTATAGTTGGGCTTCCGGCCCAATCGGATTACAAACCGATCCCAAAGACAGGATATTACCGATTGATAGAGTTCAGCATATACTTGCATCTCGTGCAAACGAGGTCAAAAAACTTGTACCTTTACCGCTGCATACAACACAACCATGTCCAAATCCAAAAAACTCAAGAACGTTACCATAGCTGAAGTTTTCAGAACCATTATCTGGCCACGCAAAAAATACCTCGGTATAGGATTGGTACTTATCATTATCAGTCGCCTGGCTGGCTTGGTGTTACCTGGAGCAAGTAAGTACCTGATAGATGATGTGATTCCGAACGGCGACAGCACTATGCTGAAATGGCTGATCGGGGCGGTGTTAACAGCTATAGTTATTCAATCCGTTACATCCTTTGCGCTTACACAGATACTAAGTGTAGAGGCGCAGCATCTTATTTCGCAGCTGCGGGCTAAAGTTCAACGGCATATCATGCAGTTACCCATCCGCTTTTTCGATAATACCAAAACAGGCGAACTGGTGTCGCGCATCATGACGGACGTGGAAGGGGTGCGAAACCTGGTAGGTACCGGCTTTGCCCAGATGATCGGCGGCGTTTTAACCTCAATCATCTGCCTGGGGCTGCTCATTTACATCAGCCCGCTCATGACAGGTTTTGTATTGATACCGGTAGCTATTTTCGGGGTGATCTCATTGAAGGCTTTTGGTAAGATCAGGCCAATTTTCAGGGAGCGTGGCGTGATAAATGCCCAGGTAACCGGCCGGCTTACCGAAACGCTGGGTGGCGTGCGAGTGATAAAAGGATTTAATGCAGAAGAGCAGGAGATCAAAACATTTGAAGATGGCGTAACCCGACTTTTCCTGAACGTAAAGCAGAGTTTGACTACTACCAGTATGGTGACCAGTGCCGCAACCTTGTTACTGGGTTTTGCCTCGGCGGGCATCATGGGTATTGGTGGTTACCTGATCATGAAGGGTGAGTTGACCTTCGGCGATTTCCTGGCCTTTACATTATACTTAGGTTTTATGATCGCGCCTATACTTCAGATGAGCAACATCGGGAGCCAGTTTACCGAGGCTTTTGCCGGCCTCGACCGCACACAGGAAATTCTGAACACGCCTCTGGAAGACGAACATGGAATCCGAAATTTGAAGCTAGATAATATACACGGCGATATTGTTTTCGACAAAGTAGCCTTTGCCTATGAATCTGGGAAGGATGTGGTGAAAGAGATAAGCTTTAAAGCACCTGCCGGTTCGGTTACAGCGTTGGTAGGCACTTCAGGTTCTGGTAAGACAACTATAGCCGGGCTGGCTGCTTCGTTTCTGAACCCTGACAGCGGCATTATTACAGTGGACGGGCACGACCTGCAAACTATAAGCCTGCAAAGTTACCGCAGCCAGCTGGGCGTTGTGCTGCAAGACGATTTCCTGTTTGAAGGCACCATACGCCAGAATATACTTTTCCCGCGTCCGAATGCTACCGAAGACCAACTGCAGCAGGCTGTACACGCCGCACACGTGCAGGAATTTACCGACCGTTTTGCTGACGGCCTGGACACCCTGATAGGCGAGCGAGGCGTGAAGCTTTCGGGTGGGCAGCGGCAGCGCATCGCTATTGCCCGGGCCATACTTGCCGATCCGCGCATACTCATACTGGATGAAGCTACCTCCAACCTCGACACCGAGAGTGAAAGCCTGATACAGGCCAGCCTTAAAACCCTGATGGAGGGCCGCACCACTTTCGTCATAGCTCACCGCCTAAGCACCATCCGCCAGGCCGACCAGATTTTGGTAATAGAACAAGGCCACATAGTGGAGCAAGGCCGCCACGAGGAGCTGCTGGCAATGCAGGGCAGGTATTACCAACTTTATACTTACCAGGCCAGAATTTAAGACTGATTTCTTATTTTATATGAGACTTCGTGCGCTAGAGTACTAACTGCTTACAGTTTTGAAACAGGAGCTAACAGGAAAAATTCTAGCGAAAAACATGAAGCAGCACAATTAATATCTTTCAACAACTATATATTTATTGGGAATAATTATACATTTATAGTTCAATAACTTATACTTGAATAAGATGGGCTATAAACTACAAATGATCCTGGTGTGCACGCTGATGCTCTGCATATCACCGCTTTATGCGCAGGATACGAACAATGATCTTGACACTTACATCAAACGTCTGAAACATTCGTCGGCAACAGGTGGGAGCGAAACCGCTTTTCTGACGGTCGGGTCAGATTTTATGTATGCGCAGGAATATTTAGAAGCCGGAAACTATGCATCTGCCGAGTATAGTTTTGCAAATATACTACGCGCTCATCCCGACCATGCTTATGCCAATTACCAGTATGCTATTTCACTTATTAAGCAGAAGAATCCTGAAAAAGCAAAGCTTGCACAGGAGTCTTTCCAGAAGGCTATTGCGCTAAATCCGTCGCTTAAAGCAAGCTACGCCAAAGACGTGCCTGCCCCGGTTGCTGCCGAGCCTAAAGAGTCAGCTACACATGCCAATGCCACTGACCCCGACAAAGGCAATCCTGCAAAAGCCAAAACTGAAGCTACAGGCCTTGATGCATACATAGCGCAGCTAAAACATTCGGATGCTACCGGCGGCAAGGAAACACAGATGTTTGCTCCAGGTCAGGAAGCTATACAGGGTATACTATATTATGAGAAGGGCGAATTCAGCAGTGCCGAAACAAGGTTCAGTCTTTCGCTGGCGGTGGATGCTGAAAACCCTTATGTAAACTACCTGAAAGCGGTTTCGCTAGCTGCCCAGGGAAACGAAGCTGCGGCAAAGCCCTTTTACCAGAAAGCCATAGCCGGCGACAAATCACTGCAAGCACGCTATGCCGGAGATGTGGCTTCGAGCAAAGCAAAATGGAATAAACTGCAGGCTGCTAAAGCAGTAAAGACCACACCTGCCGCAAAGGTAACGTATGGCGGTGCGTTGGTATTCGGCAACTATGTCTGCGACCAGTCTGTATGGAATGGCCCGAATGTTAGCCCTGCCTACCGAAATGAGTACAAAGGGTATTTTGCGCTTAAAAAGGATGGCACCTACCGTTGGCTCGATGACGGAGGAACAGGTAAGTATAGCTACAACGCTAAAACGGGCGTGATCACATGGCTTTCCGGTCCGATGAAAAGCAAAGCTCCTAAGTTATCTAAATACCAAAAAGGCACAACCGTAGCGCAGGTTACAGTAGAATATAACGGCTTTACGTGGCAGTGCGGCTGCAATAAATAATAGTGTTAAAACGCTTTTCGGTTTGTAAAAAAGAGCCTCTTAAATTTTAATTTGAGAGGCTCTTTTTTGTTGCAAATATACTTAGCCATTTATCTTCTGTTAGTTCTTAAATTAAGAAGTCTGGCCTGGTAAACCGGATATAAAGGCAAATATGAAATACTCACGCTGTTCAAGTGTTAGTTGCAGAATTCGTTGATTTAATCCAGGCAAAAGCAATTTGTTTCTGGCTATACTTGCCGAAGTATACATGAGCAATACTTCATGAAATCACAATGCTTTACACGATCACTTAGCAGAATATCCATTTGAAAAACCAAACCAGGATCTTCTCTTAATTTACCGGAGGCTTTACCAGTTAACCGGCAATATCTGCCAATTGAATGCAACAGTTAGCCATTTATAGTTTATCCAGAAGGAACAGTTTGCCATCAGTCTGTTTTAAATAGCGTTAAAAAGTATAATAGGAATTTAATTTATGTGTATGGTTAGGAAATTACCAGCCAGGATTATCCAAACTTTGTTTAAACACTTCTTCGCAACGCCCAGAGTTAGTGCGACATGTTCTTGTTGTTAAGTACAGGCGAGGTCTGCAGCAGGGCAAATCACCCCGGTTTGTCGCAGGAAAACATGAAATCTATGTTCGTGGTGTTAATGCATGTATAATTCTTCTTATCAGGCTATTATCATGAAAGTATCCTTCAGTCTGTTGCTTGCATTCATTGCAATTTATATTTTAAATAATGCGTATGGGCAACAATTAAACGGCCACAGGCTGGTCAACACGATTTCAAAGACAGAATCTCCTGGTTCTTTTCAATCCGGTAAACAGCTCTCAACACGGCAACTCGTCGCTTTGGTAAACGACGCGTCTGCGTTGGTAAGCAAAAAAGGAGAAAAAGCCTTTACCGAGTTTCGTTCTTCCGGTAGCCGTTGGCGGCAGGGAGAAACTTACATTTTCGTGCTGGACCCACAAGGCAATATGCTGGTGCACGCTGATCCTGAAATGGAAAACAAGAATCAACTTGATCTGAAGGATGTCAACGGCAAGCTCATTGTCCGCGGCCTCATCAAAGCTGCCACGGCGGTACCTAATAAACCCGAAGGCTGGTACCATTACGAATGGCCTGTGCCTGGTGGTTTATTGCCTCGCTGGAAAAGCAGCTTCGTGCAATTGGTTAAAGCTCCTTCGGGTAAAAGCTACATCGTGGGCAGCGGCATGTACAACGACCGTATGGAGAAGGAGTTTGTGGTAGATCTGGTGAAAAATGCCCAGGCCGAAATAGAAAAGCACGGCAGGGGCGCCTTCAAATCCTTCCACGATCCGGCAGGGCCTTTTCTTGCAAAAGATGCCTACATTTTCGTCTTCACGATGGATGGCGTCGAGATCGTCAACCCGGCTTTCCCGACTGTGGAAGGGAATAACAATTTCGACATGAAAGATGCGCAGGGCAAATACCTTGTCCGAGAAATCATCAAAACGGTGCAGACCAGTGACTCAGGCTGGGTAAACTACATGTGGCCCAAACCGGGCGAGAGCATTCCTACTCAGAAGTCTGCTTATGTGCGCAAAGCAACATTCAATGGGGAGACCTTTGGTGTGGGATGCGGTATATACCTGGCCGATGCCCCTAAAGCAGTAGAAAAAACTAAAAAGCTGACGGCACCTGAGTTGATGGCACTCGTGCGCGATGCAGCCGCTGACCTGGAAAAACGCGGTACGAAAGCCTTCCCTGATTTCCGGAAGAAGGGATCGAGGTGGTTCCGCAACGATACCTATCTTTTTGTCTGGTCATTGGATGGAACCCGTGTATTTCATGCGGCAGATTCCTTAATGGAAGGCAAGAAGATTGATGGCACAACGGATGCACATGGGAGGCCTTATGGCAAAATGTTTCTGGAGGCAGCTAATAGTAGGAAAGGTGAAGGCTGGGTGCATTATATGTTCCCGGAGCCCGGCGACATTTTTCCTGCATGGAAGTCCAGCTTCGTAAAGCGGGTGAAATTCCCGGATGGCAGGCAGTACCTGGTAGGCAGCGGTATCTATAATATGCAGATGGACAAAGCTTTTATCGAAGATCTGGTGAACCATGCCGCCTCGCTGGTGCAGGATAAGGGCGAAGCCTCCTTTAACCAGCTTCGTGATAAGAAAGGCCCTTTTTACTTTATGGATACCTATATTTTTGTAGAAGACAGCAAAGGTAAGATTCTGGTAAACCCCGCCCAGCCTAGTATAGAGGGAAAGAATATGATAAATGAGAAAGACGTGAAAGGCAAGTCCTTTGTGCGGGAGTATACAGAAGCCTCCCTTAAAAATGGCAGCGCCTGGGTAAACTATTACTGGTACAAACCCGGAGATAATACACCTACCCAAAAACATACTTATGTGCGCAAAGTACAGCACGGCAATAAGACCTATATTGTAGGGGCAGGTTACTACCAGCCTGATGAAGGAAAGAAAACTAGCCAGGCACAAAAGACTTCGTCAGAGTCCTTAAAGGAGAAAGAGTAACTGCACTCAAGCTTTCTGGTGGGATTATAGTAATTTATACATAATGTATTACCTGAGGCATAAAGCAGGTATAAACCACAACTATAAAATAGCAGCCGTCCGTGGGAGCTGAGACTTGCCCCGAATGCCTACTGGGAAGCTATGAGGACATTGCAAGTATAATTTGCCCTGCCACTCATCTATGCTTACCTTTATACCACGTACTACCAAAAGACTTCGAAACTAACAGCAGTTACTTATAACGGTAACAAGAAAAGCTGCTGTGTGCTATCTTCCTCCTGAACACTACCTTATGGATAAACCTGTACAACTGAATATACCTCTTACTGTTTCTTATTCTGCGCTGGAAGGCGTGCTGCGAAAACAACTCGTGGGTATGTATATTCCAAGGCCCGAAGATGGTATAACCGACAACCCTTATGCGCAGGTGCTGGATGTAGGTATTACAGGTAGCAGGGCAGGAGCCTATAATGTGCGGCTGCGGGTGCGACTCAGCATTCTGCGTACCGTGCTGAAACGGGATAAGGTAGAACTCTACGCTTCAGCTTCCCTGGCCTACGACAATGCCACACAGCAGGTATACGTGCAGCAGTTTTCGATGGAGTCGGCTACCTCGAGTGGTTTTTATAATACAGCCCTGGAAGTACTGGTAAATAAAGTAGCCTATAACCAGATCATCGAAAAAGCCCGGATTGATCTGAAACCAATTATAGCGAAAGAGCTGGAAAAAGTAAACAGCCAACTTGCCGAAGGAATGGAGCTGAAAGGCCTGAAACTGAAAGGCGCTGTAGAGGCTGTGACAGTGCAAAACATTGATGCGAAGCCTGAGGGGCTTTCGTTGCGGTTGCTGGCACAAGGCACTTTGGAAGTAGCCGTGTATGACCTGGCCAGCCTATTACCAACCAAAACAGAATAAGATTAGCGTATCGTTAACCTGCAGCCGCATGCTTGTAACGTATGAAAGGAGGATACTTTAAACAGCTGCCGGAAAGTATAGCCTGAATTCTGTGCCGGTATCTTCTTCGCTTTTCACTGTTATTTTGCCTCCGGCATTTTCCAGTATGCGTTTTACCATGTACAGCCCGACTCCGGTGCCTTCCACGTGGTCATGAAATCGCTTGAACATCGTAAACAATTGCTGTTGCTGGCGATCGTTCAGACCCAGGCCGTTGTCTTTTATACATAGTACCACACAAGGTTCTTCCAGGCGCGAACTTATAGTAATGAGGCACTCCCGTTCCGGCGACTGAAACTTGATAGCGTTACTGATCAGGTTGTATAAGATGCTCCTGAAGTTTTTACGTGAGAACTTAAGCTGGTACACCTGCAGGTCAGTATGTATAAAGCAGTCCTTCAGGTTGACCGGTTTGTTCAGGTCTGCTACAATCTCGTCGTATACTTCCTTAATGTTGATCACATCATCCGAAGGATTTTCGCTAAAGCCTTTCTGCATTCTGCTGATCTCGGTCAGGTCTGAAATGGTGCGTTTAAACCGGTCAACAGAGTCTACCACCCGCATCACAATTTCTTCTGTGGTACTGTTAAGCGCGCTAGCGGCTTCCAGTTCCTTTTTCAGAATGTCCATCAGCCCTTCAATATTCATGATAGGGGAGCGAAGATCATGAGAGGCTGTGTAAATAAAAGTATCCAGGTCGAGGTTGATCCGCTGCAGCTCGGTGTTCTTGTTTTCGAGGGCGCTTTGTTGTCGTTCGGCCAGCTGGTCCTGCAGCTTTTTCTGCTCGGTCATGTCGCCGGTTATCTTGGTGTAGCCAATGTGCTTCCCTTCTGCATAAATAGGTGTAAGTTTAATATTGGCCCAGAACAGAGTACCGTCTTTTTTTCTGCGCCAGTCTCTTCCCTCATACACGTTTTCTTCCAGTGCCTTCTTCAGTTCTTCTTCGGGTTTGCCGGCCTGCTGGTATTCCTCCGGGAAGAGCATCCCGTAAAACTGGCCTACAAACTCATCCTCTTTGTACCCTTTCAGTTGCTCCACACCCTGGTTCCAGGTCACGATAATGCCCTCGGTATCCATCGCGAAAATGGCATAATCCTTTATCTGTTCGATAAAGTATGAATTGATCTTCTCAGGGTTGTGCAGTGGATCCATGGGGTAACAGGCGATGGTTAGTTGTTTTTACTCCTTAACCATGGCGTTTGTTATGGTACCATAAACTGAAGGTAGTTAAGAGGATAAGAAAAGCTGAAAGCCCGGGCCAGCTGGGGAGGGTACAGTTAAGGAAAATACCAGTTGTAAACTCGCAATAGTGGTTAGTTGCTTTGTAGCTGCAGTGGTCCAACCACCCCCAACCCCTCCTTAGCTAAGGCGGGGAGCTTTTTCTTTACCTACCAACTCACCTTGCCCTGTACTTACTTACTTACTTACTTACTAAAGTTGCTGCTGATTTCCTGTAGTACTGCCTCAAGGTTATCAAACACATCCTTGTTTTCAAAGCGGAGAACGGTTATACCTGCTTCCTGAAGAGTTTGGTCTCGTACTATATCGTCTTGTTCTGCTGCGGAATGGAAATGTATTTGACCGTCAAGCTCTATGGCTAACTGCTCAGAGGGGCAGTAGAAATCTAATATGTAGTTGCCGATACTGTGCTGGCGTCTGAATTTGCGACCGTATAGTTGGGTGGATTTCAGGTGCTTCCACAACTCAGCTTCCGCAGGAGTTAGATTGTTCCGCAGGCCTCTTCTATTTTCTTTCAGGTACTTTACATTATGCAGCATCATGGTAACTATACTTTGATCTATACATCTGTAAGAAAGTCAACCAAAAGCCAGAAAGTTCAAGTAGTAAGTAAAGAAAAGCTCCCCGCCTTAGACAAGGAGGGGTTGGGGGTGGTTGGACCACTGCAGCTACGAAGCAACTAACCACTATTGCGAGCTTGCAGCAGTTCTGAATATAGCTGTGTGGCAATAAAATATCAAACCGAAAATCTGATCCAGACAATTCTAAATCAATAGGTTAAGTAAAAAATAAATAAAAAATTAATTGCGCAACCGATTAATTGCACGTATATTAGCAAACAAACGGTTGCATATTTTAATTGACAGATGAGAAGAGACGTTTTCCAGGCGATAGCTGACCCTACCCGAAGAGCCATTATTGGTTTGATTGCCCTGCAGGCCATGACGCCGAATGCGATAGCCGAACATTTTGACACCAGCAGGCAAGCTATTTCAAAGCACCTGCAGATCCTGACGGAGTGCCAGCTTGTGAAACAGGAGCAGCAGGGGCGGGAAATTTACTATCAGCTGGAAGTAGCTAAAATGAAAGAAATAGACAAATGGCTGGACCAGTTCAGGAAAATCTGGGAAGACCGTTTCAGCGAACTTGACAATGTATTATCAAACCTAAAACAAAATAAGCCATGAAACACGACCTTGCATTTGAGTTCTCCGTGAACAAGGAAAACAAAACGATCACCGTAAAAAGAGAGTTTGCAGCAGAGCTCCCGCTGGTGTGGGATGCTTACACCAAAAGCGAGATACTGGACCAATGGTGGGCGCCTAAACCCTGGAAAGCCCGCACCAAAACCATGGATTTCAGAGAAGGTGGCTACTGGCACTATGCCATGGTGGGCCCCGAAGGTGAAGAGCACTGGGCATTGGCCAATTACAAGACCATTGACCCTAAAAAACGCTTTACCGCGCTGGATGGTTTTGCAGATGCCGAAGGAGTGGTAAATACAGAAATGCCGCAATCGAAGTGGGAGGTAAGCTTTACACCCAAAGAGGAAGTTACCTTAGTAGAGAACCTGATCACATTCGATGACCTGGCACAACTCGAAACCACCATCCAGATGGGCTTTAAAGAAGGCCTGACCATGGCAATGGAAAACCTTGATACCTTACTAGCCGCTCAGAAACAGGAGGCTTAAGGTCTGTAAGTTGCAGAACAGCAATCATTTTAATTGCATACATAAAAGCGGGGCTGCTACATAACGTTAGCGCCCCGCTTTTATAGTTTATAGGGCTAGTTCATTGTCTTTTGTGAGAGCTTGTACTTACCGCTGTATCATCGCTGGCGCGAGCTTGCAGTTCGTGCCTCCACTAATCAGGCAACGTCAATCTCCAATAAACCTTTCCGCCGCTAAAATCCACCGCGCTGCTATACTTCCAATTCTCCGGCTCCGACACAAAGCCTGCGGCTAATAATGCACTTTGATTTAGTAATAGCACAGAAACTAAAAGCATAAGTTGATACAATAAGTTTACCCACCCCTAACCCTTCCGAGGAGGGGAATAAATTCCTTTTGTAGAATTCCCCTCCCGGGAGGGGCAGGGGTGGGTTTATAATTTCACCGGCTCTCCTGGTTGTGCTCGGCAATGGCTTTCTGTTTTGCTTGGAAGTATAGGTTTTCAGTTCCTTCGGCAGCACGCTCGGGTTGTTGGCCTTGGCCCGGAAGATGAGGTGCACGTGACTGGGCATGATGCACCAGGCATAGATTTCCATGCCTTTGTTTTTGCGGCTTAGTCCAGGCTCTCGGTAAGTAAGGCAAAGTACTCTTCCCGCGTAAACACGTCTATCCAGTACACCACGGCAAAGCTTACAAAGTATAGCCCCTCCTTGTTATTAAATTTATACTTCCGGCTCATGTTCCTGCTTATACTTATAACAGATGCGTCCGGGTTTTTGGGTTAGGAAAGTATTACGCTAGTGAGAACTAATGCTAGTGCGAGCTTGTAGCTCGTACTGTTACTTTAGCTGATGGTATAGCTGCGTGGAAAAGAAAAGGCACGAGCTACAAGCTCGCGTCAGTTGGGGGTAAAAAAGCACGAGCGATGTGCTCGTGCTTTTCAAAATTTTAATTTTAAGCATCTTCTAATGCATTCTGAATACCTATTTTTATGATAGTTTTAACATCATTACTAGCGTTTCTTAACGCTATTTTTTGAAAAAATGTATTAGGGCCTAATTCTAGATATAATTTCCCGAAAATTTGTTTTGCGCAAAATGTTGCCATTGATTTGATTCCATCTAAATCTATAGATACAGCATCATTCCGTGACAGCTCATTGATTATAGTAGAATAGATTTCATCTCCAGCTATTTTATCACTTATTATAGGACTATACCTATTGAGGTTGATAGTTTTCATACCCAATTAATCTTTAAATCCATTTTATTAATATCTTCTGCTAGTATGTCTGCTAAAGTAATAGGCTTGTGAAGTGGCAGCGCAATATAAACAATACTTCCTTGCCAATAACCACATTTGCCACTCCTTTTCTTGCCTTCATTATTATAATAATATCCCCCCTGAGAATATATATGCATACGTCCACCGCATCTAGTAACAATTTCATTTAATATCCACAAACCATAACCCATGTGATTTGTATTCTTTTTAGAAGTAACTCCTCTTTTAACAGCTTCTTGAAGAATAACTTCTGGATCAGAAGTTTGGTTAGTTAATACACTTTTTAAAGTATCAACTATTCCATTACCAGAGTCAGCACATGCAATTTCTATAAATTGTTTGTTACCATTTGCTACAATTACTGAGTTTGAATCTTCTACGGCATGCTCCCAGAAGTTTAAAAGAACTTCTGAAAAAACTAAAAAAATCATTTTTACGATTCTTTCATCATATCGATAATACCTTTGTATTTGAGGTAGATACTCTTTATTTAATTTATCTTTACTGTATTGATCATGCCTTAAGAGAGCTTGCGGAGCAATTATAAAATTATCACCGATAGAAACTTTTAGTCGCTTGTATTCTCTTTCTTTTTCATTTAAATCTTCTTCATTACTCTTTATTTCTTTATCATCTTTATCACGCCCTTTAATAAAAGCATTAATTAAGTTTGCAAAGCCATATTTCTCAAATTCCTTTTCCATAACATCATTTATTGATATTCGTGGATTAAGGAAGCAGCCAGACTTTGAAGTATATTCAATAAACTTATATACAACAAGAACCCCAAGTAGTGAAGCAGACTTTATACGGCTTAGTTCGAGTTTAAATCCTTTAGCCTTCTTCCCAGCTAACGAAAATACTTTGTCGGAATCATTTATGAAGTTTATTATTGATGTTACGGTGAAATATTTAGGTGGGGTAATCTTTTTATTGAATAAATATATTAATGTACTCATCTAGTAACTTAGTTTCCGTTTCAAATTTTTTATTAGAGGGTGAACTTATAACAGTTTTATAATAATCTAATAGTTCTTCAGTAATTTTAAGAACAGGCTTCTCTATATAAATTTTATTAGCTCTGCTATAGCTTTCAACTTCTTGCACTTTTGCTAATAGTTCGTTAGAATCAAATATATCAATAATCGATAAAGCATCTAAGCTCTTAAATAGAGCAGATTGTGTCTCAATTCGTTTAGAATTAATAGCATTAACTTTATTTATTTTTATATCCTTAGTTTCCTTTAAGTCTGCTTTTAGATTCTCTAATTGCTTTTGATAATCAATTTTCACACTTTCAACCTGATTATCAAACCAAATTTTTAATACTACAGCTAGTACTGCGAAAGAACTCGTAATAGCAGCGGCAAGAAGAGGAATTATAACTTTATCCATTAAGTTTATTACAGTAATTTATTTTTAAGTAGTAATATTAAATATAAAATTTAAAGTGAAAAATTACTTATGTATATTTTGCTTCTTTATTCAATCACTTTAAAGAGCTTATTCTCTTGTGTAGCGGGTATGCCTTTGTGTTAACTACTTAAATCCCTTGCCTTTCAACCCATTTACCATAGACTTACCCGTTCGGGAAATTATACCTGCCGTTAGGGAGCACCTGGCGGCGCAGAACACGCTGATCGTAAACGCCCCTCCCGGAGCCGGTAAAAGCACCTTGCTGCCGCTGGCTTTGCTGGACGAGGCCTGGCTCGAGGGCCAGAAGATCGTGATGCTGGAGCCCCGGCGCCTGGCGGCCAAAACCATTGCAGAACGCCTGGCGCAGCTAGCTTCTTTTCCTTTCATAAGTCTAAGTTGTGTCAACTTATTTCAGGACGGTACACCGGCAATAAAAAAGCACAGGCTGCAGCCTGTGCTTTTTTATTGTCGTTTTGTTTGAGGCAGATCGGGCTTCTAGAGCTTTATTACTTTACGGATATGCACATTGGCCTTGTGGTATACCCGGATGTGGTAAACTCCCGGAACCTGCCTCGAAAGGTCGAGCACGTAATGCGCTGCACTAGGTAGCGCGGTAAGCACCCGCTTGCCTATATGGTCGTATACCTCGATGCGCTCTATTATCTCCTGGTGCGAGAAGGTAAGCCTGTCCCGTGTCGGGTTCGGGTATACCCTTAGCTTTCGATCTTCTTCGTCGGATATGCCGGTCGGGGCCGCTGTTGCGAATGAGGCGTTTACACTATAAAGCTCAGCACCGTTAACTGTACCTTTAATTCTGAAATAGTACACAGTGTTGGCCACCAGATCCTGTACTTCTGCCTGCACAGTGCCTGTGCCAGTATATAGGAAGTTTGGTGTTGCGGCTACCGTTTTACCCAGGGCTTGGGTTTCGCCGTACTCGATCTGGATATTGCTAACTATACTGCCTTGCGGAGCAATAAAGCCGGTGAGAATGGCGCTGGTGCCGGTTACCTGCTCCGCTTTATCGGCCTCAATCAGCACGCCCCCGCTTGCCCGGAACATATGCGTGGTGCTATAGATTGCCTTGTCTCCCTGCAGGGCTTTTAACCTGTAATAGTATACAGTCTCCGGCTCCAGATCCGTTAGGCTGGCCTGTACGTTTCTCCAGGCATTGTTCGGAACCACATCAGGGGAAACAACCGCTTCCTGGCCAAAATCACGGCTCTTACCATACTCAAACATTAGTTTTGTGACATCGCCATGATTGGTCTCAACCCTTGCACCCCACCTTACTGCAGTTTCAGTGACCACAGGCGGCTGGATTGAAATTAGATACTTGTGTCTGGTATTAAAGCTGAAAGGAATGCCATAATATTCTTTTGATTTATAAGTGATCTTTAAACGTCCATAATAACGGGTGCCTGGTTTCAATTGCTGCAAAGACGCCACAACGGAAGCTGAACCATTACCTGGTACGGTACCCGGAGAGGCTGCTATACTTGAAGGGTTGGTAAAGCTATTATCGGTAGCATATTCAAACTGTATGTTGGTTATTTCGCCCAGGTTAGAGGCTACATGCCAACTTAGCTCAGCGCTGTTTGTTGTTACATTATAGGCCATACCGTAGTTTAGTGAGAAAGCAGGACGGGTTTTGAACTGTATAAACTGGCTGGAGCGTTCTGTCCCCTTGTAAGTTGCCCTGATCCTGAAAAAATACTCTGTATCAGGTTCCAGGTCTTTTAAAGTGTGGGTATACTTTTCGGCAGAATTTGCCTGGACCCGGGCAGGAGTTAGGTCGATTCTTTTGTCGAAGAACATGCCTTTGCCATACTCAATCCGGATATTGGCGATCTCCTCGTTGTTTGAAGCTATAACGCCTGTCAATACAGCACCGTCAGCAGTCACATCACTTGCCGGCAGAGCCTTTAGAGAATACTCATCATAGGTGACGGCACTCTTCAGTATTCTGCCGTAATTTCCGGCAGCAAACAATTCTTTGTCTTCTGTAATAACCAGTTTTGTAATCAGGGAAGGCATGCTGACCGACTCCCAGGTATACCCGCCATCTGATGTACGGAAGTTTTTCCCGTACTCGCCCGTCACATATCCTACATTCTCGCTGTAGAAAGCAATGGCCTTCAAGTGATCGTATTCTGTTTTGAGCTCCTCCCAGGTTGCGCCACCATCTTTCGTTTTCAGTACCACACCATACTCTGCTGAAATATAACCTACCTTATCATTTACAAAGCTGAAGGCAGTAAATGAGCCATATACTTCATAGATCTTTGTCCAGTTAAGGCCTCCATTGGTGGTTCTGTACAGATCACCATTTAGAATGGCAAAGCCGTTGTTAACGTCTATGAAATGCATTTTGGTTGCGCCGGTGAAGCTGGAAATACGCTGCCAAGTCTTGCCTCCGTCAACAGTTTTTAAGAAGCCATTCCCGGAGTACGAATCAGTACAGACATAGCCGATCCTGTTATTAAGAAAATAAATAGAACTAATTCTAATCCCATAGGTATGTAAGGATAGCTTCGTCCAGGTGTTTCCTCCATCGTTCGTCCTAAACAACTGGTCTATGCTGTTGCTGTAAAATCCTTCATGCGCTACTACGTATCCTGTGTCAGCAGAAAAAAACTGTGCTAATCTATAGTAGTTCATTGACTCATCCAGTCCCGTATTAACAGTTTTCCAGGTTGCGCCTTTGTCAGTTGTCTTGTATAGTTCCGACCCAAGCGCATACCCGGTAGTACTGGAAGGAAATGCCATATCCCCGATGTTATTGTAGGTAAATGCGTATTCAGTCCATGTTATACCACCATCTGTCGTCTTTACTATTCTGCCTCTTGCACCAGTTGCATACCCCACATTTACATTGATAAAATGTATACCATAGATAGAGGTTGCGTCAATACGTGCGTTCTGGAAACTAATCCATTGCCAGGTATGCCCACCGTCGGTGGTTTTATGAATAGCACCGTTATCTCCCGCAAAAAAGCCGACATTTTCATTTAAAAAGTAAAGGGAGTAAGCAGCGTCGGGTACCAATCTGTTGGATAGGGGAGTCCACGTTTCCCCACCGTCGGTCGTTTTTACAATTGTATTATGTTGCTTGGAAGCAAAACCAACTTTGCTGTTCACAAAGTGAATAGTGAAATAGTCAGACGGGATGGAGTTAACACTTTCTGTTATATACCAGGATTCTCCACCGTCGATTGTTTTCAGAATTTTACCCCCTTTGCAAGCCGCATGACCTACTTTGGAGTTGATAAAGAAAGATTTTGTGACAGATGACTGGTTGGGATAATAGGGATCAGTTTGAGGAGGTTCTATACCTTTCGTGCTCCAGGTTTTACCGCCGTCTGTAGTTTTTATTAGGCTTTTGTCACTGGTAATATAAATGGTATCAGGGTGCAGGATATTGACAGTATTCAAGTTTTCCTGTGTATTTACGGTTAACTTCTGCCAGGATTCGCCTTTATCAACAGATCTGTATACATTCCCAAAATCGCCTGCAATAAAACCGATCTCACCTCTGAACCTGATTTCATTTCCGCTTGTAATACTTTGCTTCACATCCCAGGTTGCGCCGGCATCTTTTGTTTGAAGCAACTGAGACCCGTTAACAATAAAGCCGGTTTGCTCATTGACAAATGTGATACTTTTACCTGTGTTACCAGAGGGTTTCGGGTTTAGCCAGGTCCATTGAGCGCTTGCAGTGGAAAGGGTAAAAGTGAAAAGCAGGAGAAAAAAAGTGCGTAAATGTTTGTTCATATAGCTTGGATAATGTGATATGCTAAATTATGTAATATTTAAGATATTAGATAGAAGTTTTTATCGTTGTAGGATGCGCTCACGCTTCCCCTCGCACTGCAGCTGGCTTTCGCCGGATGGGGCGTAGCCGCAGGTGATCGTGATGCCGGAGCCCCGGCGCCTGGTTGACAGGTCCTAATCAGTGAAAATTGTTAATTATTTTTCCTGACCAAGTCCATTTCTTACCAGTTTTTCATGACTTACACCAAAATTTCCTAATCAGAGCTTGCTATTGCGGATTGTATTCGCCTACAATTCTCCTTAAAATGAATTGAACAAAAATGTACAAATATCTGTACAAGATAATGTACATTTGTGTAAAATCACCTTCATGAAAGCCGTTACCATCACCAGCCTAAGAAGTCGCATCAAAGCTTATCTCGACGAGATCATTCAATCGGGCGAGACCATCATTGTACCGCGCAATAACTCCAACGACGACGCCGTGGTGCTCATGTCGCTACGCGAGTACAATGCCCTGAAAGAAACCGAGTACCTGCTCTCTACAGAAGCAAATCGCTCCATGCTGGAAAAGTCCATAGCCCAGCTGAATGCGGGCAAAACAGTTGCTTTCCCAATAGATGATCTGGATAAGTAAGCGCATATGAACATAACTTTCTCGGAGCAGGCCTGGGAAGAATACCTGTATTGGCAGAGTGTGGACCCTGCAGTCGTTTTTAAAATCAATGCTTTACTGAATGTTATTCGCCGTGCACCATTTGAAGGGATAGGCAAGCCAGAAGCCCTGAAGCATGGATTGAAAGGATTCTGGTCGCGCCGCATCACAGACGAGCACCGACTGGTCTACCGCGTGTATGGCGACAAAGATATAAACCAAGTATGCGAAGTCGCCCAGTGCCGGTATCATTATAAGCGTTAAATTTGCATCGATGATGGCGCGAGTTGAAGATCCTGGACTTGATTCGAGGGTTCCTCGCTCGTGTCTATTATAGTCGGGACTCTGGCCAGTTAAGCTGAAGAAAAACTCAACTAGTCAGATCACATGGGCCAGAGGCTCCTCTATAGCAAGTCACGAGCGAGGACGCTCGCGCCATGAATGCACATATCTTCGCCTCACTTTTAACTCTTAACTCTTAACTTGAATTTCAACCCATTTACCATAGACTTACCCGTTCGGGAAATTATACCTGCTGTTAGGGAGCACCTGGCGGCGCAGAACACGCTGATCGTAAACGCCCCTCCCGGAGCCGGTAAAAGCACTTTGCTGCCGCTGGCTTTGCTGGACGAGTCCTGGCTCGAAGGCCAAAAGATCGTGATGTTGGAGCCCCGGCGCCTGGCGGCCAAAACCATTGCCGAGCGCCTGGCGCAGCTGCTGGGCGAGGAGGTAGGTCAGACCGTCGGTTACCGCATACGTTTCGAGAACCGCACCTCCGCTGCTACCCGCATCGAGGTCGTGACCGAAGGCATTCTCACCCGCATGATTCACAGCGACCGCTCGCTGACAGGCATCGGCATCGTGATCTTCGATGAGTTTCATGAGCGCAGCATCCATGCCGATGTCGCCATGGCCCTGAGCCGGGAGGCGCAGCACACGCTTCGCCCGGACCTGCGCATTATGGTGATGTCGGCCACCCTGGATATGCCCCAGCTCACGAGCCTGCTCAAGGCCCCGGTGGCGCAAAGCATGGGGCGGCAATACCCCATTGAAACCATTTATACCGGCGACGCCGACGACCGCATGCTGCCCGAAATGACGGCCAAAGTGGTGCAGCAGGCAGCGCAGGAGCAGGAAGGCGATATCCTCGTGTTCCTGCCCGGCGAAAACGACATCCGGAAAGTAGAAATTATACTGCGTAAGCAGTTGCGCGGGGTGCAGATACACCCGCTGTTCGGTATGCTGCCCTTTGGCAAGCAGTACGCCGCCATTATGCCCGACCGCCAGGGCAGGCGCAAAGTGGTGCTGGCCACAAGTATAGCCGAGACCAGCTTAACCATAGAAGGCGTTTCGGTGGTGGTGGATACGGGCTTCGGCAAAACCTCCCGCTTCGATCCGAAGTCCGGTTTGTCGCGCCTCGAAACGGTGCGCATCTCCAAAGACGCCGCCGACCAGCGTGCCGGTCGCGCCGGACGTCTGGGCCCCGGAACCGCCTACCGCATGTGGAGCAAAACCACACAGGAGCGCATGGCCCCGCACCGCACCCCCGAGATCATGGAAGCAGACCTGTCGAACCTGGTGCTGGACATGGCGCAGTGGGGCGTTACCGATATCCGGGGCCTTACCTGGCTGAACCCGCCGCCGCGCGCTGCCCTGGCCTCGGCCACCGACATGCTGCACCAGCTGCAGGCGCTGGAGCATGGCCGCATTACGGAGCACGGCAAGCGCATGCACACGCTTCCCTGCCACCCGCGCATCGCGCACATGCTACTCAAAGCCGAAGAAACCGGCCAGGTGCCGCTGGCTTCCGATATTGCCGCCGTACTGGAAGAGCGCGATCCGCTGGACCGCAACGCCGGCATCGACATTAACTTAAGAGTGGAAGCCCTCCGCAGGTATAGAAAAGAGCAGGGGCAGGGCAAGCGTTTTGCCAGGATCGAGAAGATCGCCCGCTCGTACCGCCAGCTGTTTGAGGTGGAGCCTAATAACGGCACTTTTGACGAGTACGAAACCGGTGTGCTGCTGGCGCATTGCTATCCCGAGCGCATCGCCTACGCACGCCCCGGCAACAACGCGCAGTTCCAGCTGGCCAGCGGCCAGTATGCCTCTGCCGGTCATAGAGATGACCTGGCTTATGAGCCCTGGCTTGCCATCGCGCACCTGCACGCAGGTACGGGTGATAATCCGGGCCGCATTTTCCTGGCTTCACCGCTCAACCCGAAAGATCTTGCTCCGCTCGTAAAGCAGCAGGAAGTATACCACTGGGACGTGAACGACGGCGAACTCACCGCCTCTTTGGACACCAGAATCGGAAGTATAGTTCTGCAAAGCAAGCCGCTGCCACCTCCCGACGAGAAGCACCGCGTACCCGCCATGTCCGAAGCCATCAAAGCTGAAGGCGAGCACCTGCTGGACTTCAACCACGACGTAACGCAATGGCAGAACCGCGTGATGAGCCTCCGCAAATGGCGCCCCTCCGAGTTCTGGCCCGACGTGAGCACCAGTACCCTGCTCATGACAAATGCAGAGTGGCTGAAGCCCTATCTCTACGACATCGAGCACCCCGATGAGCTGATGGAACTGGAGCTGTTGCCGATACTGGAGAAGAAGTATTTGGATGATTCACAACGCGAACGGCTGGATATTTTAGCACCTGCTTTTTTAACGCTGCCGGATGGTTCAACTATAGAATTGGAGTATAAACCCGATGGCTCACAGCCGAAGCTGGAGATAAGATTGCAGGATGTGTTGGGCTGGGAGGAAAGCCCGAAAGTAGATGAAGGCGAGATGACGGTGGAGCTTCACCTGCTAACCCCGGAGCTGAAGTATATAACGAAAGTGTCGGACCTGGCAAGTTTCTGGAAAGGGAATTACAGGGTTATCAAACGGCAGTTGGAGGTGGTGTTTCCGGAGGTTATGTGGGAGAGGTGACCTCCCTCAACCCCCTCCTAAAAACGGGAGGGGGAGTTTATAGTTTGGCAAGTCATGGTGATTGTTGTGCGTCATCCCGAGCGCAGCCGAGGGATCTTATGTGTCCACTATTTAAACTATGTTAAACGAGTAATATCCCTGTTAAATCAAACACAACAAATTTGACCTCAATAAACTGCTGTATAAGATCCCTCGGCTGCGCTCGGGATGACAACTATAGATGTATAGTTAATCTTTAGTCACAAAGGTTAAGGAAATTGAACTCAAGTAGAATCTGCAAAGTTACCTTGGCTCTAAACCGATGCTTATGTTCAATAGCAACTACTTTGTGTATATCACTTCAAATACCAGCCGTTCTACCTATTACATAGGCGTGACAAATGATCTGGCTCGCCGATTGCATGAGCATTTTCAAAACAGTGGAGATAAAAAGACATTTGCAGGCCGTTACTACTGCTATACTTTGATTTACTATGAGCGCTTCTCGTCTCCGGATGAAGCCATTGCCCGTGAGAAGCAACTGAAAAACTGGAGCCGTAGCAAAAAAGATATCCTTATTAGACATCTAAACCCATTGCTCAAATCATTAAACTCTCTAGTAACTTGAGAAGAATAGCAGAAAATTCCCCACTTTAGGCAAGTCTCGGATCCCTACTTGACCCGGGAGAAGCATTAGGGATTGTGATACCATGCTAACTATGAAACTGTAAGTCATGTACTTGTAGGAGATGCGCATGCTACGAGATCTAAGTATTCTGATAGAGAAGTATAAACAACTAATAATGTTTTATAAAGTTTATCGCCTGCAGCTGTGCATCCCCTAATTCCCTATTCCCGAAATATAAACGGCTATCTCTTCTTCCTTTTCCTGGAGTTTTTCAAACACAAATTTCTGGATTACATCGCAGGCAACGTTATTTAACACCCCAAAAATCTTGGCTTGGCTGATAACTTCTTTGTTCCAGGTTGTTGCTATTACCATAATGGAATTGCCGTTGTAGGGGCTTAGGTCCATGAGGTCGGCGGTGAGGTTGGGAGATGGCCATTTTCCGGCTGTTAAGCTATAGGTGCCCTGTTCCCATCTTGGCGGGGAATTTAGTTTATCGGCTACCGGCATGAAGTAACCATTTTGTACCGGACCCATAAAAAGCACATGCTTTTCGTTTAAAGTTTCGGGTAAAATGGTTTTCGGGTCAGGTAAAACAGTGCCGGTTTCTTCCAGTATATCGTCAGTATTATCCATCGTATAGTTAATTTTATTCAGGTAGTTTGATGCTGTTGTTGCATTCTTTAAAATGTAACAGCCATAAAATATCGGGCTAACAACCAGAGTAGGTAAATTATCAGTCCGTTTGTTATACTATGGTACCAGGTTATAGTTTACCTGTACGGTGAGCTATTCTATATTCTTCTTATGCTGCCTCCTCAAATGGAAGTGCGTTCGGATAGCTTGACCAAGCTAACTCATAGATTCACTTTCATTTCCATACAAAGTATAAACTATGGCTCAGTTACTCCCAGTTTCCAAGTAGCCTCCGCAACACTACAATCTCCCCAAGGTGGTAGGCATTGTGTTCTGCTACCAACATGGCTTCGCGCAATAGGTTTTGGCCGTTCCCGTGTGGGAAAGGTTTGTACAAATCGTTAGCAGGGTCTTGTACCAGTTGTACCATTTCCTCCAGACCGGTTTCAATAGCTTTTATACTTGCATCGAGAGCTGACTGGTTTGCAGGCGCAGCTTCCTTAGGCCAGTAATCATCGGGCCAGGTAGGCTCTTTATAATCAGGGTTGCGGGTAAATTCTAGGATGTCGTGCAGCGAAAAGCGCATGTGATCTATTAGTTGCCATATGGAATAGGGCAGGTTTTGTACCGTTTTTCCTGCATCTTCAACTGTTATGCCCTGCAGCACTTCGTTAACTGGCCTGAATGCCTGTCCGCCCTGCATAAGTTTTATAAGCTGATCGCGTAATGCCTGGTCCTGATTCATAGCGAAGTATAGATTAATTTATAGTTTACAGGTTTACGGAATGGGGCTAATGAAGTAAGTAAGCTAACTATAAATTGATGATCAATAGCTGATGCATTTATACTTAACAGTGCTTCAGAAACCACACTAAGTAAGCTGGTAATTTATACTTTACCTGTTACTTGCCCGGCTCGTGCACATCCGATTCGTCAACTGCTTTCGCTTCCAGTTTTTCTTCTGCCCATTCATGGTCTTCCGTATCGGCTTCTATACCTTCCTGATCTGCTCCATGAAATGCATCGTAAGCCAGCTCTACGAAAACCGGAAAATGATCGGAGCCAAAGTATGGCAGTCTTTTAATTTTACACAGTGTGAAATGGTCGCTATGAAAAAGGTGATCGAGTGGCCAGCGGGCAAAAGGGTAGTTAGCATGAAAGGTGTTAAACATGCCGCGTCCAACACGTGGGTCCAGCAGTCCGCTTATTTTCCTGAACAGGCGGGTTGTCTCTGACCAGGCCACATCATTTAAATCTCCTGTTACAATAATGGGTATGGCTTCGTTGGCAACACTTTTGGCCACTACCAGCAGTTCGGCGTCGCGCTCCGTAGATTCCGGGTTTTCAGTTGGGCTGGGCGGGGCAGGGTGCAGAAAGTGCATGCGTACTTTTATGCCGGAAGGTAATACAACCAAACTATGAATAGAAGGCACATCAGGCTCAACCAGGTACTGAATAGCGGAATCTTCGAGTGGGAGCTTTGAATAAACGTGCATGCCGTACAGGTTATCCTGTGGGCATTTTATACTATAAGTATAGTTGCTTTCCAGAACAGCCAGTTTTTCCTGCCACCAGGCATCTGTTTCCAGTGTTACCAGCACATCGGGTTTATAGTTTTCTACTAGACCAATTAAGGCATCTGTATTGCGGTTTGGAGTAAGCACATTGGCCGTAAGAATGCTTATTTTGTTGGCTCTGTTTTTAGGGCGTGCCCATTTAACCTCGGTAGGGTAAAGGCGGGTGTAAGGTAAAATCCAGCCACCATGGTACACAAAACAGATGGCAGCAGTGCCGGTTAAAGCCCAGGTATCGTAATCGGAAAAATTCAGAAGCATGCCATCGGATGCGAGCAGTAATATCGCGAAAATGATAAACTGGAGCCTCGGAAAATCAAGCCCTCGTACCCACCAAGCCTCGTGGCGCCACAGCGGTAAAACCGTTACGAGCACCAGAAAACAGGTAAGTAAAGCAAGTATGCTGTAGGCCATTTACAGTAATTTTATATTACCAGTTCAGATACATTTTTTATTAAAACAAACTGTAATACGTGGAAGCATGGGAATGGTAACAGCTATTTTGATGATCTGGCGAATAAGCTTTACCAGGCGGCAGATTGCAGTATAAAAACTGTACTTTCCTATTGGGTAAAATGTAGCTGAAGATTAGCTAAAGTATAAAAACCGGATTTGTAAAAGCTGACAGGGTATAAATAAAAAAGCCTTGCAGTATATGTATACGCTGCAAGGCTGCTGTCCGGTAGTAGTATCCGGAAACTGTATATTAAATGCTCTTAGCTGGCAATTTTTACATTTATAGCTGTCGGGCCTTTTTGTCCCATCTCAACTTCAAAAGTCACTTTATCGTTTTCCTTGATTGGGTTTACAAGGCCGTTTAAGTGAACAAATATGCTTTCCTGGGTCTGCTGGTCTTTGATAAAACCATAGCCTTTGGAGGTATTAAAGAAAGCAACGGTTCCTTTTCTGATCAGATCAGCCGGATCCATAGGTTCCTGTTTAGAAATACCAATAGAGATATCCTCCTGGTTGATTTCTTTTCTTTTCTGAGTCGGATCTGGTGGGGTAGAAGTGATATTGCCATAATCATCAACGTAGGCAATCATGTCGTCGATGCCTTTGCCTTTAACAGAGGTGGCTTTACGTTCTTCTTTCTTCTGCTCCTTGTCCTGTCTCTTCTTTAATTTTTTCTTCTCTTTTTCTTTTTTACTAAATGTCTCTTGTGATCTGCCCATGCTTTGTTTTAATCTGTTATCTTCTGTATTCTGTTTTATACGGCTTTTAAACCATTTCCGCTACCTGGCTAGTAACGAAATAAGTAATTTGTGCCGTTACGTATCCACTTTTCAAAGAAAGCGTTGTCATTATACTCCCCTGAAAGTAATTCAAACTCTGGTGAGTCCTTGTTCTCGCGCGAGTCCATAAATTCGGTTAAGGTATCCTGGTTGCTAGGTTCCCACTCACGTCCTTTTTGTAATGCTACACAGAGGTATTCACGCGTTGTGTTGTCAACTATGTATTTTCTGTTCATCTTTTCTACTTTAGTCTTTGTTACTTACTCATATTTTGCCTGCCGCTTTGCTGCTGAAATACACCAACCCGAGCAAACAAATAAAAAAGCCTTACAGGGTATGTAAGGCTTTTTGGATGTCGTTATAGCTTAGACTAAGCCAGCTTCACATTAATGGCGTTTAGTCCCTTTCTTCCTTCCTGAAGGTCAAAAGTAACTTCGTCATTTTCTCTGATTTCACTCATTAAACCAGATACGTGTACGAAATACTCCTGATTTGAATCTGTCTCTTTAATAAACCCAAAACCTTTTGTGTCATTAAAGAATTTTACTGTTCCTTTGTTCATTATGATATGTTATTATGCACTAATGACATAAATGTAAGTATAATTGTTCATTAATTTTTTTAAAATTTACATAATTTAAGTGATAATGCTGTTTAAGCGGTTTAAAGGCATTATTTATTTTAAATATTTTTTAGCTGGCCAGTTCCCATTATGCGAATGGCACAGGTATAGCCTGTATTTTGTGATGCCGGGAATTTAAATGAATTGAAGCATTTATACTTCAGCACAGCTTTTATGTAAATAGGACTTTCGCTTTTAGGGTAAATTATTACAATCAAAAGTAGCTGATATACAGATAGTAAATTAAAATGAATTATGTTAGCTTTATACTACTACTTTCTAAATAAAACTGAAATTCTATGAAATCTAATCCTTTACTTTTAAGCGCTCTGGCGCTGGCTGCATTACTGAACACTACCAGTTTATCGGCCGCAACTAACCCTGCTACAATAGTTAGCTCCACGGTATCTGCAAGCAATAGCTTACGGGTTAATACAGAAAGCAGCACCATGACCTGGACTGCCAAAAAAGTAGGAGGTGAGCATACAGGAACTATAAAATTAGCCGATGGTGCATTAGAGGTTAAAGGCAATAAACTGACAGGCGGTAATTTTACGATAGACATGACCACTATTGTAGATACTGATATTACACGTCCCGAATCGAACAAACGCCTGACAGACCATCTAAAGTCGGATGATTTTTTTTCAGTAGAGAAGCACCCGACCTCTACTTTCAGAATTACAAAAGTTGTACCTAAGGCAAAAGCTAAAGCTGGCGAGGCAAACTATACTATAACAGGCAACCTCACTATTAAAGGAATAACCAATTCCATCACCTTCCCGGCTACTGTAAAAATTGCCGGAAAAACGGCAGAGGCAACTGCTTTAATTGAAGTTGACCGCACAAAGTATGATATTAAGTATCGATCTGGGCTAGTTGGAACTGCTGCTGATAAAATTATCTACGATACCTTTACCATTGATCTGAAACTTATGGCAGGTGTAACTAACGAATCGGTTGGTAGCAGGTAATTTTTTATTTGAAGCCTGAACAGCGCTTCTGCACCTTTTCGGTTGCAATTTATCAGCATAAAAAAGCCCGGGCAACAAAATAGCCCGGGCTTTTTTATACTTATTCAGTTTATACTTAAGCTGCAAGTATAGGCAACAACAGCCTCTTATGATTTTGTTTTTTCTTTCGCAGCAATAATCTGTTTGAACGGGCCATATTTGTGCTGCTTTTCATCAAACTTATCTGCGTACGGACCAAACGGATGATCGAATGGTTTACCTGAAATATCCGGCCAGTCTTTGCTCAGGTCTTTTTTAGGGCGCGGCATCGAGTTTACAAAGGCCGCTACATCCCATGCTTCCTCATCGCTTAACTGTGGACTTTCATACGTAACGCCCAGTGGCATATTAGCTTTTGCATACTTAGCAAAATTGGAAATGCGGTAAAGGCCTGCACCATCGTTATAGCTGTTTTTGCCCCACAGCGGCGGGAACTGGTATTCTGCACTGCCGTCCGGTTTCATACCTTCGCCTTCCTTACCATGGCACACCTGGCATTTCTGCACATACAACACTTTGCCTTTTTCGGGGCTGGCGGCTCGGTCCAGCAATTCAATGTCTTTCAGGCCTGCCCCTTTAGGTTTTTCTCCTTTCTTCACATCTTTGCCCACCCAGTTAATATAAGCCATCATGGCCTGCATTTCTTTGGAGTCTTTTGTAAGTGGTTTGCCATTTAGGCTGCGCTCGATGCAATCGTTTACGCGTTTATAAATATCTTCTTTGGTACCAGACCTGGCCCTGAACTTTGGGTAAGTGGAGGCCACCAGCGAGTAGTTGTTACCGAACGGTTTGGTGCCGGCATCCAGGTGGCAGTTCTGGCAGTTCATGCCATTGGATATCTGTAAAACACTCCCTTTCGGTCCCAGGTATTTGGCTGTGTGAGCAATCAGTTCGCGTCCGTAGGCCAATTGCTCTTTTTCAGAACCGTTAGGCAAGGCGTCAAGGTCAGCGGGGCGCCACATATCATTGGCAGGAGTTTTGGTAGCTTTGGCAACCTTGGCTGGCGCAGAAGCAGGTGCCACTTTACTGGCTGTTTCAGCAATTTCCGGAGATGGTTTGAAAGCTGCCGGATTTACAACTATCAGAATGATGACACCAAGTAAAAGTATAATTGCCAGAATGCTGAGGCTTACGATTCGGGTGATTTTAACGAGAATGTCGCCAAAGTCTTGTTCCTGATTCGGTTTCATAGGGATGAGCTAAGGTAAATTTTTTAAGTTGTAGCAAGTTATATATCCAGTTTTCCAATATCTGTAACATTTATCACATTAGGTAAATCGGTGCAGATTCTGGATTTAAAATCGGGGTATTATACTGGTATTCTTTAAAATGGATTCTTTATTTTATTTATACGAATCCATATTCTTTAAAGCGTAATTCTGGTGCTAAGTGGTAAGAGTGTACTAAAGTATAAATCAGGAAATAATTCAGATCCCAACTACACTGATTTTAATGGCATGTGACATTTATCACAAGAATTATCTGAAAGTATAGCCAACTTGCCGGCATCATTTATTTACAGGGTAAGGAAATAAAAAGTATAGCAATGCGCAAACTGATCAGGAAAGGAAGAGTTATAATTGGGGCAGCTATAGTATGTGCCATACTTGCTAATACCAGGGTAGTTATGGGGCAGCAACCAGACTCCAGTAAAACAACCAGAGAAAGTGTAGAATTTATACTTCAGCAGGATACTCTTCAACAAAAAGCTCAGGTTAACAGGGTGGTTTCCGGAGATACTGCAAAGTATAAAAGTATAAAAGATTACCTGCAAAAAGGGAAGTTCAGCGGGCATGTGCGCAGCTATTTTATGGCCACTGACAACACCGCAGATTACCCCGATTATCATGCGCTGGCATGGGGCACAGGCTTGGGCTATGAGTCGGCAGATTTCCATGGTTTCCAGCTCGGGGTTAGTGGCTTTTTCATTTTTAATCTATGGTCTAATGCATTAGGAACGAACCCGGAAACAGGTTTAAGCAGCCGCTACGAGATTGGCTTGTTTGACGCACTTAACCCTGATGATAAGCGCGATCTGGGCCGACTGGAAACGTTATACCTGCGTTACAACTATAGAAAATCAGTTGCCACAATTGGCCGTCAGAAAATAACCACACCGTTTATTAACCCGCAGGATGGCCGTATGCGCCCGACGCTGGTAAATGCCCTTTGGCTGGAAAGTAAGGAACTGGAAAAACTAACGTTCCAGGGTGGCTGGATTTTCGGGATGGGGCCGCGCTCTACACAGGACTGGTTTAGCGTGGAAGAAAGTATAGGTTCTGTGCCTGTTGGCAGGAGTGTTTTCGGAGGGTCATCGCAGTTTAAGGGCAACATTAGCAGTGCAGGTATAGCCGTAGGAGGTATTACTTATCAGCCTTCAAAGAATCTTAAAACCAGCATCTGGCATTATTACACCGATAACCTGTACAACCTCACTTTCTCACAGACCGATGTTGCTATTCCGGTTACTCAAAGCAAGCAGCAAAGTATAGTATTAGGCTTACAGGCCGGTTACCAAACTACTAGTGGAAATGGCGGCAATACAGACCAGCTAAAAGCATACATACCCAAAGGGCCTGAAACCTGGCTTATCAGCAGTAAATTTGGCTATAAAACTCCTGGAATAGAAACCAGCCTGAACTATACTCATATTTCTGACAAGGGCAGGTTTCTGTTCCCGAGAGAGTGGGGGATTGAGCCGTTTTATACGTTTATGCCGCGCGAGCGCCTGGAAGGAGTTGCCGATGTTCACTCATTTGCGGTCATTACAGATGTAAAGGTAACAGAACAATGGAAAGCCAGGGCAGGCTATAGTATAGCCGAAATGCCTGACGTGAAAGATGTCGTGAAAAACAAGTATGCCATGCCCTCTTACGCGCACCTGCTGCTCATGACAAACTATAACTTTAAAGGCATGCTGGATGGGCTAAGTATGCAGGCACTGTATGTATACAAAAATGGCAGGGGCGAAACCTATGACACACCCAATTTTATAGTTAATAAAGTAGATATGTCGCACTATAGTTTCGTGGTGAACTATACCTATTAAGCTGTTATACTTGGGTTAGGCATTCTCTAGTTTTGCAGGCTTTTCTACGGGTGCTTCCGGAGTAGTTTCAGCTAAAGTACTTTCTTTAAAAGGATGCCATTGCTGTTGTATAAATGACTTAGGGTATTGTTCCACATCCTCAAAACCCAGTTCAATGTCACGTCCATCTTCGGGCATATAGGCTGTACCGAAAAGGTAATCCCATAAACTTAAACTGATGCCATAGTTGGCGCCATAGCGGTTCGGCAGGTGTTTGGCGTGGTGCCAGATATGCATCTGTGGGTTGTTAAACAAATAGCGCAGCGGCCCCAGCGGAACATGTAAGTTAGAATGGTTAAAATGCCCGATGGCCGTAGCAAAAATGTGTACCAAAAAGAAGTCCTGGATACCAAAGCCGATCATGGCCAGCGGAATATACTCCAAAGTGCGGTAAACTATAGTTTCGCCCCAATGGAAACGCAAATGCGCGGCAAAACCCATCTGCTGCACCGAGTGGTGTACCTTATGGAATCGCCATAAATAATCGGAGTGATGCAGCAGGCGATGAACATTCCATTGTATAAAATCCCGGACTATAAACAGCGTTAACAACTGCGCCCACACCGGCCACGACTGCACCTCAAAGGCAACCAAGTTACTGATGCCGAACAGCCCCAGGAAATCATTAAAAGCCTCTACGCCGGTATTAGAGATGGCATTAAAACCAACCAGCGAGAACAGGAAGAAGTTAAAGAACATGTAAAAGCCATCGAGCCAGAAATCCTGCCGGATCTTGGCCTGGTGCTGGCGCCACGGAAGTATAACTTCCAGTAACCAGAAGAACAGCGAAATGCCCAGCAGCCAGTAAAAGTAATTTCCCCAGCCTGGGTTAAGCATTTCGTGCCACAGGTAATTGCCGTAGTCGCTGAAAGAGGTGGTAAATATGTGTCCGTATTTTTCCATGCACGAGTTTAACAACTTTAGTTGGTTCAGAGTTTAATATAACTCCAGCCTTCTTCCTGCTTTATTACAAGTTCGCCAACGGCTATCGGCACGGTTATAACATTTGGCAGCAATTGTTCTTTGGTTATTTTCCGGGCACGCATCGTGTTTTCACAGGCTGCAAAAACTACGCCTTTGGTTTGCAAGTCTTTTATAGCAGTGGCCTTGGTAGTGCTTTCCGTAACAAGCAAATTAAGCGCTTTGCCATACACTACAACCTCTACCTGAGCATCGGGCCAGGCACGTTTTAGGTTATTAAGTTGGCGCATTAAACCAGCGTGCAGGGCAGTATCTGCGGCAGTTACATCATATACAATGCGGTGTTGTCTGGCTTGTTCTGTTTTGGCGGCTTTTTGTTTTACCTGGGCAAAAGAGACAGATGATGCAAATGCTATAAAGGCTAGTAATAGGATCAGTTTCAGTTTCATGGCGATGAAGTTAAAGTGTAAGCTGGCTTGTTTTTTTTACGATGATCAACAAAGTATAAGTATAAAAAAATAAGCTGGCCAAGTAGTTATCTCAGCCAGCTTATTTATAGTTGTTACTTCACCATATTCTTCAGGAAATCCTGTACTTCCTTTGTGTCATAATCGGCCATACCTTCCTGTTTGGCTACGATCTTACCTTCCGGTGAAATGATAAACGTAGTAGGAATGGCATTGGAGTAAAACTCCTGCGGAAACTGGCTGGCCGGCATGTATACCGGGAATGTAAAGCCTTTCTTATCGATGAACTTCTTCACCTTTTCCATGCCTGCTTCGTCTACCGAAAGCATCACAAATGCGATCTTATCTGAACCAACTTTTTCATAGAGGCTCTGGATGTTCGGCATTTCGGCTACACATGGCGGGCACCAGGTCGCCCAAATGTTCATAAACACTACTTTGCCCTTCAGGCTTTCGAAGCTAACGGTTTTGCCATCCAGACCAACCATCTTGAACCCGGCACCTGCCATTTCAGGGTTAGCTGCCGCAGCCGCATCAACCACAGCATTGGCATTCGGGTTCTGTAGGGTTTCGGGCACATCGGCGTTTTTGATGCCAGTAGCCAGCAACAGGCGCTGTACCTGGCCTATGGCCTCTGTATGCAATCCTGTTAAGTATAACACACCAAAAATAGCCAGCATAACTGCCCACCCTGGTATATTCTTTATCGAAAATTTATTCTTGTTCATCTTTTAAATCTTATTGATTTGCCCTTTATGCTAGAGCGTATTTTGACTTCTTAAATATAGCTTATAATTCAACAGTTTTATAGCCCTGCAGTTGCAGGTCAAACATGTAGGTCAGGCCATTCGGTTCTACTTCCAGGCCGTCTATCAATGTACTTTTATCGATGTTGAACTGCTTCAGCGACATGCCGCATATTTTATACGTGATGCCTAGTGCGCGGCCCTGCTCAATGAACTGAATCATCTCACTGCCTTTCTGAAATGCTTCAACTGATTTTCCGCAAGCCATAATCACAAACCCGTCGTTGTTATACTTGCTGTCCTTTGTAATTGTCTCAGCCGTATTTACAGCGGCTTTCAGGTGACTTGGCTGGCTTATCAGTACAGCATACTTCTGTTTGGAAGTAGCTTGCTGGGTACTTGTTTGAGCAACTGAATTTGTAGAAGTACAGGAGCCAAGAAAAAGCAGCAAACCAACAGCTAACACCGTTACATGACTTCTGTTAAAAGTAACCTTCTTTTTTAGTGCAAGCACCTGGTCTATGCCATAGTATACAGCACCGTTCACGATAAAGAAGAACAGCATGCCTATCAAAGCAATGTTCTTGAAAAACGGACCCAAACCTTCCGGGTTAGCGACCTGCACCGTTAATGTTATAGGTATAAGTATAGCCAGCAGCCCCAGCGAAGCCAACCTGGTTTTATAACCGGCAAGCAGTAATAAACCACCCACCAGTAACCCTATACCCGAAAGTATAATTAATGATTCGGCTGGTGCGATAGCAGTAGCCATGTGCCCGAAAGCTGATTTCTGAAGCTTGGCTGTAGCACCGGCAGTTTTAAATAAATGATTGAGTCCGGCTGTAATAAAGATCAGGCTGCTCATGATGCGAAGCACCAGGAATGATATTTTTTGCAAAGGAGTAAATTCCATTTGATCTGTCTTAAAATGAATACACAAAGAATTGGCTTCTGAATTCGCAGTGAAAACAGAAGTAAAAGTATGGCAAGCAAATGGGCTACAAGTATAGCCTGTGCCTGCGCCATAGCATCTAAAGTAAAATCATTTTAAGACAGCCGGGGAGGGGCGTGTTCTGTTTCGAGGTAAGGCGAAAGATGTTTGTTTATACCTGTAACTATAGCTGACTGAGCTATAACGGAAGTATAAAACGTATGATGTTGCTGTGCTGCAACTACAGCGTAAGCTTGCTGGGTGCAGTCTGTTAGGGTAGTGGCAGCGCCTTTTTGCTCGGAATGCGACTGGTGTTTTAAGCATTTTTTAGCACATGGCTTCTTAAAACCGTGCTTGCTATACTTACAGCTTTGCGATACGATACCCTGCTTAAAATCAGCAAAGCCAGGCAGGCTGCTGCTCTTCTGTATGCCGAAAAGCAGGAACATGGTGCTGAGAAATAAAAGCAGGTACGTCTTCATAACTAAATCTAAAAGTAGGCAATTATGCAGCGCTTACCAAACCGGTACTACACTCCTTGCTATGCCAGAGCAGTTTTTTTGTGCAGCACATGCGTATCTCAGAGAGTACTCCGGCCCCGACTGTAAGTATAGCCGTCCCGATAATAACCGCTCCAAGCCCGAACAGATCGCTGAACACACCGGCAGCCACTGCACCGGCCACATACCCAAAGTCGCGCCAGAACCTGAAAATGCCCAGGCTTTGCGGTCGCTGTACCGGGTGCGTATTTTCGGCCACCACTGCCAGAAAGTTTGGGTAAACCATAGCCGTGCCCGCCCCAAGTATAACCAGTGCTGCTACAAGTATAGGGTAGTAATCAGCAAACAACAGCATGGCAATGGCAATGCCCTGTATCATCATCCCCATACTAAGTAGTTGTTTTTTGCAAAGTATATCGCCCAGTCTTCCGGTTACCAGTTGGCCAAGCCCCCAAACAGCCGGGTAAATACCAGCCAGCAAACCGGTTTCGGTAAGCGAGTAGCCTTTGGTAGTCAACAGCACCGGCAGCAGCCCCCAAAGTATTCCGTCGTTCATGTTATTCACAAAACCATTTAAGGTAACAGAGCCCAGGTTGGCGTGGCGGAAGGTGGTGTCTTTCCAGATGTTTTGTAACAGCGGAATGGAAGTTTGGGCGGCCTCTGTTCGCACGTGGGCGTGGGTATCGCGTACAAAGAACAAGGTAAGCAACAGACCAACTATAGAAAAGGCTATTCCAGGCACAAATGCATAGGTTACGCTACCAGTTGCAGAAGCAATATACCCAGCCAGGAAAGCAACCAATCCAACCGCCAGGTAACCTGCAAACTCATTAATACCCATCGCCAGGCCACGGTTCTTTTCGCCTACCAGGTCAATTTTCATTACCACTGTTGCCGACCATGCCAATCCCTGGTTTATACCTAACAGCAGGTTTGCAAAAATTACCCACCACCAGTTAGTAGCATACAGCAGCAGCCACGGTACCGGCAGGGCAAACAACCAGCCTATTAAAAGCAATTGCTTGCGGGTAAACCGTACTGTAAGCCGCCCCATCAGCATGTTGGCCATAGACTTGGCGAGGCCAAAAGCAACTATAAAAGAAAGGAGCGCCGTGTGCCCGTTTATGCCAAAAACTGTTTCAGCAAATTCAGGTATCACAGAGCGCTCCAACCCCACCATCGCACCAACAAACCCATTCACGAGCACCAGCAGCCAGAATTGGCCTGCGTTCTCTCTTAAACCGAGTTTGGTATCTGTAGTGCTTTCCATAGTTTACGCTTTTTAACTTTTATATGCCTGAAAGCCATTGTCTGTAGCAAATGGCCCTCAGAACATATTTCACTTTTAGCCAAAGTGTATCTTAATGCGGCAGCCTGTCTTTAATGACGCCGTAAGTATAAGTACCTGCAATGGCACCGCCCACAGCCAGTAAAATAGCCCAGTAGCCGTAGCCAATATTTACAAACATCGGTCCCGGGCAAGCACCAGTAAGCGCCCAGCCTAACCCGAAGATAGTACCCCCGATCAGGTAACGCGGAATAGATTTTTCTTTAGGCGTGAACACAATAGGGTTACCTTGGTAGTCGCGTAGTTTATACTTTTTAATAAGGTAAGTGATGATCACACCAAGTATAACCGCCGTGCCAATGATGCCATACATATGGAACGACTGGAAGCGGAACATTTCCTGTATACGGAACCACGAAATGGCTTCCGACTTGCTCATCACGATACCGAACAGAATGCCGGCTATTATAAATTTTAATCCTTTCACAGCGTATTGATTACTAATGATTAATGAATAATTAGTAATGATTAATTATTGATGTATGAATAATCAGAAGCATACTTAAAGCTGAATTATTCATTACTCATTATCAATAAATCATTAAAATATGAGCGGCATCAGTACCCAGGTAGTGATCAAACCACCTATAAAGAAACCGATAACTGCTACCAGCGATGGCCACTGCAAATTAGACAAGCCACTAATGGCATGACCCGAAGTACAGCCCCCTGCATAGCGCGCTCCAAAACCGATCGCAAAACCACCCAGCAACAGGATCAGGAAGCCTTTCACGGTAAAGAGTGCCTCCAGGCTAAAAAGCTCTTCGGGCTGTATGCCATTTGGCGCCGAAATGCCCAGCTGACTCAGATCCTTTATCGTCGCCTGAGATATCTGTACCGCTTCGCCGGTAGACAGGAACTGCGAAGAAATAACCCCACCAATGATAGCACCTACCAGGAAGAGCAGGTTCCAGGTCTGGGAGCGCCAGTCAAAATCGAAGAACTTAACGGTTTTGCCCGCTCCGCAGGCAGAGCAGATGGTGCGCAGGTTAGCTGATACGCCGAATGATTTTCCGAAAAACAGTAACAGTACCATCACAAAGGCGATCACAGCGCCAGACGTATACCACGGCCATGGTTGCCTTAATAGCTCTAACATATCTTTATACTTTACTTACAGATTTATTTTAAAACGAGCAGGGAAGGAGCTCGTTCACAGACTCCTTCCGTTACCTGCTCAAAAATAGTTGAAATTATCTTGGCCAGGCTCCTACACCACCCGACAGGTTATAGGCTTTAAAACCATGTGCTGTCATCAGGTCGCAGGCTGAGCCACTTCGGTTACCGCTACGGCAAAATACGAAGTACTCTTTATCCTTATCCAGTGTCTGCAGCGCCTGCTGAAACTGAGGGGAAGTTACATCCAGATTCTTAGCTCCCGGAATGGTGCCTGAGGCAAATTCGCCTGCAGTACGCACATCCAGCAATTCAGCTTTGGATGCGTTGTTATACTTTGTTTTGAAAGTAGTTCCGTCCAGGTCTTCGTAGTTCTTTGGTGCGGATTTAAATATATTAAACATGGCTTTTGATTTTAGTTTTAGTTGTTTGTTTTAAGTAACACTACAAAGGTCGGAAGATCTGTAGCGGAGTTCAGTGACTTTGGTCACGCAGGGAGTAAGTATGGCGCGAGCGTCCTCGCTCATGACCTGGTACAGCGGGGCCTCCGGCCCAGTTTAGCTACACACTTGTACCAGCAAAAGTTAATCATCCCCCTGCCCCCTTCAAAGGGGGACTTTATCAGATAATGTAAATCAAATTTATATTTAACACATTGCTGAGTGTCCCCCTTTGAAGGGGGTAGGGGGATGACAACTTCAGTTCACTTATTTCAGTGTACTAGGGCAAACGTAGGCTGTTTTCGGTACTGCTGTTTCAGCAATTGCTTTAAAGCCACCTTCCACGTTTACAACATTGTCAAAACCTCGGGCCTTAAGTATAGACGCTGCGATCATGGAGCGGTATCCACCGGCACAGTGAAGGTATATTTGCTCTTTTGTAGGCAGCTCGGCCAGGTGTTCGTTCAGGTAATCTAATGGCGCAGATTGTGCTGTTTCTACGTGCTCAGCCTGGTATTCGCCTGGTTTGCGCACGTCTACTACCTTCAGCTTATTGTTTTGCTCATAGCGCTTCGCAAATTCCTCGGCAGAGATAGAGTCGATAGTATCTGTTTCTTTGCCAGCTTCTTTCCAGGAAGAAAAACCACCTTTCAGGTAGCCAAGCGCATTGTCGTAGCCTACGCGGGCAAGTCGGGTTACCACTTCTTCTTCACGGCCATCGTCGGCAACAAAAAGTATAGGCTGCTTTACATCCGGAATAAGCGCACCTACCCACGGCGCAAAGTTTCCGTCGATACCGATATTGATGGAATTAGGTATAAATCCGGCTGCGAACGATTCAGGTTTGCGGGTATCCAGTACAAGTGCACCAGTTTCATTGGCTGCTGCCTCAAATGCTTCCGGAGTAAGCTCATGTAAGCCCTGGGACATTACCTCATCAATATTGGCATAGCCTTCTTTGTTCATTTTCACGTTCATCGGGAAGTAGCCCGGAGGAGGTAGCAAGCCTTCTGTAACTTCTTTCACAAACTCTTCTTTGGTCATGTCGGCACGCAGGGCGTAGTTGGTTTTCTTCTGGTTGCCCAGCAGATCGGTAGTTTCCTTGCTCATGTTCTTGCCGCACGCAGAACCCGCGCCGTGTGCCGGGTAAACGATCACTTCATCTGCCAATGGCATAATTTTGTTGCGCAGCGAATCGTACAGGTGCTCTGCCAGTTGTTCTTCTGTTAAGTCTGATTTTACAGCCAGGTCCGGGCGGCCTACGTCACCAATAAACAGCGTGTCGCCGGAGAAAATAGCGTAGTCTTTACCATTCTCATCTTTCAACAGGTACGTCGCAGATTCCATGGTATGGCCAGGTGTGTGCAGCACTTTTATAGTTACATTTCCCAGTTTCAGTTCTTCGCCGTCTGTGGCAATGTGTGCTTTAAAAGTTGGCTGTGCGTTAGGTCCGAAAACTATAGTTGCGCCAGTAGCTTTTGCCAGGTCCACGTGGCCCGACACGAAGTCGGCGTGGAAGTGTGTTTCAAGTACATACTTTATTGTGGCGTTGTCTTTTTCAGCTTTCTCTAAGTATGGCTTTATTTCGCGAAGCGGGTCGATGATAGCTGCCTCGCCGTTGCTCTCGATGTAGTAAGCGCCCTGTGCCAGGCAACCGGTATAGATCTGTTCTACTTTCATGGTAGTTGATGTTAGATTGTTGATTTTATACTTTGCTCTAAGTCACCTTTTATCCTGATGACAATACAAATTTCAGAAGATTAGCGGTGCTGTTCAGTGACTTAGGTCACGTCAACGGCTTAAGAGAAGAAAATTTCCTTAGCGATGATATACACGCCCATTACCAGCACAAACCAGCCAAAAGAGGTCTTCAGTTTATCGGCATGTATCTTAGTTGACAGGAAGGTGCCAATGAAGATCCCGGCAATGGAAATGGTAGAGAAGATAGCCAGGAACATCCAGTTGATTTCATAGTTATAAATATCGCCGATGAAGCCAAACAGCGACTTAGCGGCAATAATGAGCAGCGATGTGCCCACGGCCATTTTCATATCGAGTTTACTGAAAAGCACCAGTGCCGGGATAATTAGGAAACCGCCGCCTGCACCAACCAGGCCGGTAAGTGTTCCTACTACCAGGCCCTCGGCCAGAATGCCGCCATAGTTGAACTTAGGCTTCGGGTGCGATTCTGTTTTGTCGGTGTGCTCCACATCCAACTCAGTGTCAATATTCTCATCTACAGCATCAACGGGCTCAGCAGGCGCTTCTTTTTTCTTTTTGATCATGGAGATAGAAGCGAATACCATCAGTGCGGCAAAGAGCAGCATCAGCAGTACACCTTTGGTAACCATAAAATCACCTACCGAGAAGATGTTTTCAGGTATAGCCGGCACAATGTAACGCCGCGTGGCATAAACAGCAACTATAGAGGGCAGGCCAAATACTACTGCGGTTTTAAGGCTAACAAGACCTTTTTTGTAGAACTTCCAGGAGCCGACCAAGCTGGTTAAACCAACTATAAACAGCGAGTAAGCCGTTGAAATAACCGGGTTAAGGCCAATTAAATAAACCAGCACCGGCACGGTAAGTATAGAACCGCCACCACCGATCAGGCCAAGTGATAGACCGATAAGCATGGCAGCAATGTATCCAAGTATTTCCATTTTCTTTGTTTTATCAAGTGAACAATACAAAGGTACTGTAAGCTACACGCAAGCACAGTGACAAGAGTCACAGAGGGAGTTTAGGAGTTAGAGAGTTAAAGAAGGTAGAGTTAGAGAAGTATGAGGTGTGAGTGAAGTTGTACATTGAAGTGCTCTTATTTTTTATCATTCTCAAAAGTATAAATCCTAATAAAAAAGAGTTAGAAAATGGAGACATCCCAACTCTCTAACTCTTCCTTCTCTAACTCATACTTCATACCTCTCTAACTCCTAAACTATGCTCAGGTCATGCACTTCTATGTAGTTGCGGTGCAGGGTAATGGCGCCTGTTTGTTCCAGTTTTTTAAGGAGGCGAGAGATCACTTCCCTGGAGCTATTCAGTTCGTCGGCAATCTGCTGGTGCGATAGTTTTACTTGTTTGCCGCTTACTTTAACATGGCGTTTCAGGTAGAAAACAAGGCGTTCATCAAGCCCTTTAAAGGCAATGCTGTCCAGGGTTTGCAACAGTTCCTCGAAACGTTGGCGATAAGAGGCGATCACGAAGTTGTGCCAGCTTTTATACTTACCCAGCCACAGTTCCGAAAAGTGTGAGGGTACTAACAATACTTCAGCATCAGATACCGCTTTCACCATTATCTGGCTTTTCTCGGTACGGGCCGTGCACATCATTGACAAAGCACAGGCATTGCCCGGCTCCAGGTAATACATCAAAAACTCATTGCCTTCATCGTCTTCGCGGTATACTTTTAAAAGGCCACGGAGCAACAGGATGGTTGATGTAATGTACTGTCCGCTGCGCATCACTTCTTCGCCTTCTTCCACTTCCCTCAAGGTGCTTTGTGCCAGTAGTTCGTCCAGCAACTGGTCTTCCAGGTTCGGGAATTTTTTCTGTATAAGTTCTTTGGGTAGTGTCTGCATGTGCAACGGGTTATGTGGGGCAAGTTTTGGTTTTTCTAAAGGTATAAAAGTATAAATAAACTATAAATCAGGACCTCACCACTTGTAAAACGCCTTCTGGGGTAGTAGCGCCTAAAACTTTATTGTAATCACCGCGAAGGGCTTTTAGCGCATTGCGTTCTTCGTCTATTTCTTTGCGGGTTCTGAAGCCCATTTTGCGAAGTATAGGCAGTGGCGGGCACCAGCCCTGCAGGCCATGCTGCAACAGAAACGAAGCAACTATACCTGGCAAAATAAACCAGCGTTTGTCTTTGGTAGCACCTAACACTAAACCGGTTAAGGCAAGGGTAGATGCATTCACTTCCAGGGCACGTTCCAGGTCCCATTCTTTGCTGAGTTTTTTGAGGCGCTTGTCTATTTTTTTAGGAGAGTCGTAGCCGTAGCGGTTTATGTTTTCCAGGGTCTTTTCGTCTATCTCGCGGTTGGCCGCATCAGTAGAGCTTCGTCTTACCCGGTCTTGTTGTTTGTTATTGCTGTTTTCCATAGTTTTTAGTTTTTACTGCTATACGGTTAGCCACCAATAGCAGGTTAAGTAGCAGAAAAACAAATAAATAGCCGGTGCATAAAGAATCATACACCGGCTATCTTTAGTAAGCTATTATTTCTGACCGTTCTTGAACTGATTTACAGCTTCGCTCAGGTCTAGTACCTTGGTTTGTGGTAAGGCAGCTTCCACAATGCTGCTACCCGCTGCAGAGCGGTAACCGCCGGCACAGTGTACTACCACCGGTTTATCTGCCGGAATTTCTTTGGCACGTTCGCGCAACTCCGGCAACGGAATGTTAATCGCCTTTTCGAAGAACTTACCGCCCTTTACTTCCGAAGTATTGCGGATGTCAACTATAGTATAGTTGTCCAGCTGCTCACGGAACTCGCCAAGGTTGATCTCAGGTGTTTTGGCTTCTTCAACTTTATCGAGCACAAAAGCACCTTTAATCAGCAATTCATATCCGATCTTGGCTGCTTTTGAGATCAGGTCCTGTAGTTGTTCCTCGCTCTCGGCTGCCAGGTAGTATTTCTCATCCGGGCTAACTATACTTCCCAGCCAGGTCTCGAACTTGCCTCCGTTCTGGATGTTGATCGCACCTTTATAGTGTCCTTTTTTAAAAACCTTTTCGTTGCGGGCATCCACTATTACTGCGCTATCTTCCGGCTTAAAGTTTTTCTCCAGCATTTTCACGCCTTCTATACTTGGCTTGTAGTCTGGGGCACCTTGTTTGTTCAGGCCCACATCGTAGCCAAAGTATTTAGGTATAAACGGCTGGTCTTCGGTCAGGATCTTTACAAATGCATCTTCGCTCATTGGCTGCAAGGCGTAGTTACCTATTTTCTCTGCACCGATAGTGCTGCTGTTGGCATCGCTCAGGGCTTTTCCGCAAAGCGAACCCGAACCGTGCGCTGGGTAAACCGTTACGCTGTCATCCAACTTCATTAGTTTTTCGCGTGTGCTGTGGTACATCTGGCGGGCCAGTTCTTCGCGCTTGGCTGTAATGTTACCGGCACTTTCGCGCAGGTCAGGGCGGCCCACATCCCCAATAAACAGGGTGTCGCCCGTAAACACAGCTTTATCTTTGCCTTCGTGTTCCAGTACAATGCTGATGCTATCCGGCGAGTGGCCTGGTGTGTGCAGCGACTTGAGTTTTATCTTACCGATCTCCAGTACAGCTCCTTCGTCGAAAGCGGTATGCTTATAGTCGGCACCTACCATGCTGTGGGTATAAATAGTAGCGCCGGTTTTGTTGGCGATCTCCAGGTGTGAGCTTACAAAGTCAGCGTGCGGGTGCGTTTCAATTACACCTACAATTCTGGCGTTGTTTTCTGCGGCATAGTCGTAGTATGGCTGCGGGTCACGGGCCGGGTCTACCAACACTACTTCTTTTGCTGACTCGCTTAAAATAGCATATGAATAATGAGCTAATCCTTTGTCTTTGAACTGTTTAATTTTCATCAGTTTTAAGTTTTTATGTTGAATGAATACTGAGGTTTTATACTTGCTCTCAGGATCTAATACAAAGGTAAAGTATAGCTATACGGGGCACAGTGACGTTTGTCACATAGCCAAAATCCTACATAATTCCTTTCAGCATCAGGTTCCAGTACATCCAGGGCAGACCATACTTTTTAAGCAGCCACATGCTGTATTGTTCTTTGGTCGTATCTACAAATTTTGAGATGAGCGGGTCGCTGTCGCGGACGTTGTCATACTTAAACTCGGCCAGCACCATTTTGCCATAACCGGTAATAAAAGGGCAGGAGGAATAGCCTTCGTACTTTAGTTCGGGTTGCTTGTTATGGTTTAACTGGGCCAGTAAATGTGCTGCTACCACAGGCGCCTGTTTACGAATAGCTGCACCTGTTTTACCGGTTGGCAGTGCAGCTACATCACCCAGGCCATAAATATTATCAAAACGCTTATGCCGCAACGTATGAATGTCTACATCGAGCCAGCCTTTCATTGGTCCTTCCTGCACGGCAAGTACAGAATTGCGCACTACATCCGGGGCTATATGCGGTGGCGGCAGGTGCAGCATATCGTAAGGTATAACTATAGTGTCTGTGCCTTCCAGGTGCTCGCGCAGTTTATCGTCAGGGGTAAAAGGTTGCTGACCGGGTTGCGTCAGTTTAAAGTGAATTTCGTTGCGTTGCGAATCAATTTTTACCGGGTTATAACCAAGCCTTACAATGATGTCTTTCCGTTTTACAACTTCCTGCAACGTGCCCAGAAATTCCTTTACCCCGAAAATAGTGGTGCCCGGCGTGGCAAACAGAATATTGCTTTTATCACGCACACCGGTTTTCCTGAAATAATCATCAGAGAGGTACATGATCTTTTGTGGAGCACCGCCACATTTAATAGGGGTAGATGGTTGGGTAAATACGGCATTGCCACCTTTAAAATTCAGCAATACACCCCAGGTCTTTCGCGGGTCTATGTAGTTGCTGCACACGTTGGGTTGTTGTAAGGCATCGCGCAGGCCCTCTATACCATCCAGGTCATACTTTACCCCAGGCGCCACAACCAGGAAATCATAAGTATAATCGCCGCTTTTTTCAGTTTTTACTGTATTCAGGTCAGGTAGTATTTCAGTGGCTTTGTCCTGAACCCATGTAGCTCCTTTAGGTATAACAGATGCTTCGTCGCGGCGGGTATCGGGGTAGTTGTAGGTGCCGGCGCCAACCAGCGTCCAGGCAGGTTGGTACCAATGGTTAACAGATGGCTCTATAATGGCGACCCGAAGATTCTTCTGTTCCCGGAGAAGTTTGGCGCTCAACATAATTCCGGCCGTGCCGCCACCAATAATGAGAACCTGATAATGCGTATACATGGCAATCTGATTTATACTTTACTCGCTATCCTATCACTTCATGCGCTATTTCCGGCAGAGGTTTTCATAACCAGAGGGTGCTTACCAGATGAGCAGGTGGGTATAGTTGCCGGATCAGAACGGGGTCAGATAAATATTTACGCAAACAATTGTGTTTAAGCTGTTTATTTTAGGATGATATCTGTCATGATTTTATGATTTGTAATACAAAAAGTGCAGCTACCGGGCTGCACTTTTATGATAGAAAACTCAAATCAATTTTATTTTAAATGGTAAGTCATGAGCGGGCGGATGCAATGATTTACCAGCGTTTCGGCTATACTTCCGTAAAACAGGTGGTTTATTCCTTTGCGTGCATGTGTTCCGATCAATACCAGGTCCATTTCTGAAGCCTCATTAAAGTTGCGCACGCCGGCAGGTACTTTATAGTTGTGGTGCAGGTGCAGCTCATAGTTCTGTAAGTCATAGGTATCGGCAAAGCGGCGCATGTTGTTTTGTATTTTCTGGGCTTGCTGCTCACCTTCTTTGCCTATAATTTGTAACAGGTGTAGTTGGGCATTAAAGAGGCGTTGCAGGTTTTTGATGATGATTATACTTTGCTCCGGTTGTTTTTCGGTTTCAAAATCAGCTATCCAAAGTATGTTACGGATAGGTGTAATAGAAGCGAACTGGTGTATGGTGATAACAGGCACATCGGTGTAACGCACTACATGCTGGGCCTCAGAACCTGAAATTTTCTCCAGCCAGCCGTCAGCGCCTTCTGTGCCCATCAGTACCAGGTCTATCTGGTGCTGGGCTGCATATTTTGCGATAGCTGTAGTAAGGCCGCCATACACAATCTCGCTGGTAAAGTCGATACCGGCCTGCTGCTTTAACTCCTCAAACTGCTTCAGGACTTTTTGTTCTTCAGCCCGGAAGCTGTCTTTATCCAGCGTTTCAGATGCTTCAGTAGAGCCGCCCCAGTCGCCGGTATTGACTTCTATAACATGCACCAAATGGGTAGTAACCGTAGTTGTTTGCATCAACAAATGCAGGAATTCGAGCGCTTTAATAGAAACCGGAGTAAAATCTACCGGAACCAGGATGTTTAACTTCTTTTCCATGTATGTGTATCGTTTATCCAGCCGTTTGCAGGCCAATCTAGTTTTGACTTATGGTTGTGTTTTAATGAACGTTACAAAAATCAGAAATCCGTTTGCCTGGTTCAGTGACATTGGTTACATAAGCCTTTTATTTTAGGGGGATGGCAGGGGAAGTATAATATAGCTGAGGTGGTGTTTGAAGAATGTTCTTGGTTATACTTTTGACGTGAGTGTAAAGTATAAATTGCCTTAACAAAAAACTCCTCCTGCCGGAAGTATGGCCAGCAGGAGGAGTTTTAGTTTAATCGAACCTATTACGAAGGCTCGATGATTAGTATGATTTGATTATAAATTCAGTGCTCTTTTCTTGAGCAATCTAAATTCTTCTTCAGTAAGTGATCCTCTTTCGCGCAATTGTTCCAATCTTTCGATGGTGGCTATGGAATCTTCTACAGACGCAGGCCTTTTTTCTTCCTTATGCAATTCATCTTTCGTGTAAGATTCATCGGCTGTATAAGAAGGATAGGCTCGGTCGCGGTATACTTCCTGGTTTGAAGTATAAAAACGATCTTCGTTAAATGTTTCGTCGTTATAAAAATCAGGCGATATATGTCGGGTAGTTGACGGTTCTTGTCTTACTGCTTCATCAAATTCAGATGTACGGGTTTCAGTAGTGTCGGGCATTACATCGCGGTGTGCCTGTTGAAAAGTATCGCGTACGGCATACTCGTAATCATCTGGAATTGGCCAACTATGAAATACAGGATAATGGGCTACAGATTTTGAATCTACGGACGACAGGAATACTTTTTTCCCGCTTTTGTCAAGGGCGGCTGCGCCAATCGGTACCAACAGGTTTTGATCGTTATCGGTGTTAAAGAACCTGCGGTCTGCCACAACAGATAAGTAGCGGGCTTTCATAAGTTGTGGATCAACGATCAGGTCTTTTACAATACCTAGGCTTTCACCATCAGAGCCTACTACTCGCCAACCCAACACATCGGGGTTATCCTTCGCCACTTTATACTCTTTCATAGAGCTGAGCGGCATTAATCGGTCATTTCTTATTTCATCATTTTTCATAGCTTTTTTTCAAGTAAGACTTTTGCCAGGTTTTTTAACAAATCAGAGGTATTTGTCGGGTATCAGGTAAAATAATACCTGTAGTTGGTGCATCATCTGCTTCCACTTCGTTGCGGTCGTTGGTTAGCTCATAGATGGCCCAACCGAGTAATGCCAGAATCAGGATCAGCAAGATCCAGGGCCATACGGGCTTCTTTTTGCGTTCTATATTAATCTCAGCCATTATTTTTTATAGTTAATTTCATAGTTTAAAAGCTACTGTTTTACCAATTGCTTGTTCAGGTAGATGTATAAACGTGCACTTAATACGCTGGCAGTAAGACTAATGTTGACGAAGTATAAACAGAATAATGATCTGCAGTATAAAGTATAAACTTAGGGCGAAGCGGGATCTGGAACAGTGCTGGTAAGGAAACCGGAGATAGGTGCTGATGTATAAGATTTCTGCTAATTTTAAGAATAAAAAAAGCCGCCTTATCTGACTGATAAAGCGGCTTCAAAAAGATTAATATAGATTGGTCAGGATACCCTGAATATAATGTTAGTTAGCTTTCGCGGGTTTCTATCTTACATTTCCCATCAGCCTTCGAATAAGCGGCACCAGCACTACAAGTAGTATCCCTATACCGATCGAGTAAATACCGATCTTGCTGATAATATCGGCATAATAGGGAAGTGAAAGTACCGGATTATCTACTACTTCTCGTGGCACACTCATTAAAGAACCTATTTTACCAGCCAGGAACTCGCCAATAGCACTGGCAAAGAACCAGATACCCATCATCATGGCCACAATTTTAGCCGGCGATAGTTTGGTAACCATTGAAAGCCCGATAGGGGAAATGCAAAGCTCTCCGCTGATTATAAAGAAGTAACCAAGTATAAAAGCAGGTAATGAGATCAGTCCGGTATCGGCACCCAACAGGCAGGCACCATAAAATACGCTGAAACCGATGCCCAGCAGCACGAACGAAAGCCCGAATTTAAGAGGAGTGGAAGGCTCTAGGCCTTTACGGTTGAGGGCAGGCCATAACCACGCAAACGGAAAACTAAGGGCAATTACCCAGGCCGGAGGTAAAAAGTTATTTACAGATAAAGCAGGCAGTTCAATGCCTCCTACATGCATATCCACGTTGCGCATTGCAAAGAGGTTCAGCGAGCCCGCATTCTGCTCATAAAAAGCCCAGAACAGCGTTGAGAAAATGATCATAATGAGGGCTGCAAAAAGTTTGTTGCGGGGTTCAGCATCCAGCTGGAAAGCAATGTATAAGATATACCCTAATGAAATAGCCCCCAGCCCGAACATAATGTAATCCATTACTTCGTAGCGGTGAAACAAGGCAACTATGGCCGGTATAACGAGCAAGGTAGCGCCGTAAATAAAGATCTCGGTAGGTATGCCGGCAAAAAATGGTTTTTTAAGTATAGCAGGGTTTGGCGGCAAACCGGCCTTTAAAGAACTTTTGCCAATAGCAAAAACAACAAGCCCTAGTATCATAAATATACCGGCCAGACCAAAGCCATAGTGCCAGTTTATCTGTTGCCCTACATAACCGCAAAGCAAACCACCCAAAGCCGCACCAATATTTATGCCCATGTAAAAAATAGAGAAGCCACTGTCTTTGCGCGGGTCGTTATCGGCGTACAAAGTGCCCACAAGGCTGGAGATATTGGGTTTGAAAAAGCCGTTACCACAGATAATGAATGCCATCCCGAAAAAGAAACTCCAGTCGGCAGGAACAGCCAGCACCAGGTGCCCGATACTCATTAGTATGCCACCAAACATAACTGCTTTGCGGTAGCCCAGAAACCGGTCGGCCATTACACCGCCAAACAATGGCATTGTATAAACCAGCGCTGCGTACGAGCCAAGAATGGCGTAGCCCTTTGGTTCGTCAAATTTTAGCTGCGTAACCATGTAGGCCAGCAGCAATGCTTTCATACCATAAAAAGAGAAGCGTTCCCACATCTCGGCAAAGAATAGCATGTAAAGCTGTTTAGGGTGGCCCGTAGAAGCTGGCGCTTCAGGAATTTCAGTTTCTGTTAGATCCATAAATCTTATGCTAAAAGCATTTATTCATTAAAGTATAAGTTAAGAGTAGTAGCCACTATATTCCTTGTTTATAGTAGCTACATAAACATACCAATATAAGTATAAATACAGAAGCTTAAACAAAAGCTATTTTTCTTGCCAGTTTTCAGGTTTGCTTAATTTTAAATTTATACTTGTCATGTAAGTACTTGAATGCAATTTGTAGTGTCTTTATATGGTATAAAAACGATCTACAAAACAAAACCACTTAGTTTAGTAAGTGGCTTTTGTTTTGTTGCAACAGATTCTGTTTCTAACCCAATTTAGAGTGTGCTTTATTTCTTATTCTGTTTTTGCCAGTCCTCCAGTTCCTTGATCTCTTTCTGCTGTTGATCCATCATTTTCTGGGCCATTTGTTTCATTTCCTGTGTTTTTCCCTGTTTCAGGAATTCTTTAGTCATCTCAATTCCCATTTGATGGTGGTGGATCATCATCTGGGCAAAGTTCTGATCGGTGTTCATGCCGCTCATATTACCCATGTTTTTGTGCATATCGTCCATCATTTTTCCCATCGGATGCATCATGCCCATAGTAGCAGCAGTATCGCCTTTGGTAGGTTTATGTTTGGCCAGGAAGTCCTGCAGCTTTTTAATATCTGCCTGATTGGAGTCTTTAGTCTTCTGAGCCATCTGTTTCATTTTGCTGTCTGTGCCATTGGCTATTTCGTCATCCGCCATTCGTATCGCTCCCTGGTGGTGCATGGTCATCATCTGAGCAAAATCATGGTCAGGATCGCCGGTCATCTTCTTACGTATGCTGCGCATTTCCTCCATGTTCTTGTGCATGTGGCCCATCATGCCGCCTCCGGCCATGGCAGTATCCATAGCAGTTTCAGAAACTGTATCGGTAGTGACTCTCTCTTCGGTGGTAGTTGTGGTGGTTTCTTCAGTAGTTTTAGTGCCTTGGTCGCATGCCATAAAAGAGAGGCAGGATAGGCATAAAATAAAAGACAGGCTATTTTTATTAAGTATGTTTTTCATAGTTTTTGAATTATAGTTTGGTTAACCACATTTTAAACCAGGCAATCTATGCCTTGTGTTTATAAGTGTATTTATAGGCTTTTAAGCTTAATTTAAATATACGTTATCAGTATATCGCAGTCTAGGTTGTATGTATTTCATAGGAATAAAAAGTTATCGTTTTACTTTAATTGCCTTCTCAGCAGCTGTGCATTAATGGCCACAATCACTGTGCTCAAACTCATAAGGGCAGCACCAACTGCAGGCGATATCATTATACCTTGTTTATAAAGCACACCTGCCGCCAATGGTAATGCAATTACGTTGTAGCCGGTGGCCCAGATCAGGTTCTGGATCATTTTACGATAAGTTGCTTTTCCGAAAAGTATAAGCGAAGCGATGTCCTGCGGATTACTGTTTACAAGTATAATATCAGCGGTTTCGGCAGCCACATCTGTACCAGATCCTACAGCAATGCCTACATCGGCCTGCGCCAGGGCAGGAGCATCGTTTACACCGTCCCCGGTCATGGCTACAAATTCCCCTTTAGCCTGCAGCTCTTTTACCTTTTCCTGTTTTTGGTGTGGCAACACATTGGCCAGGTAACCCTCCATTTGCAGTTTATCGCTCACGCTCTTGGCAACACGCTCGTTATCGCCGGTTAGCAGCAGGTTTTTAATTCCATTTTCTTTCAGTACCTGTATGGCCCCAGCAGATTCTGTTCGTATCTGGTCGCGCATGGTAATATATCCTATTGGTTGCGCGTCCACGAGCACATAAACAACCGTTTCTATACCTTCCTCCGCATTATTAGCGGGCACTTCTATAGTATAATCTTTAAGGTAGTTTGGGCCTACTACCTTTACGTCTCTTCCTTCTACATTTCCCTCTAATCCTTTTCCAGGCAGGTAATTAAAAGCCTGGGATGGAGGTACCGTAATACCTTCTGCTTTTGCTTTACGAAGTATACCCTGCGCTATGAAATGCTCTGAGTTCTGCTCTACTCCAGCAGCCAGCCGTAACATTTCGCGCTTATCAATAATATCCCCAAATACTATAACGGAAGCTACTTCGTGAGAGCCCACTGTGAGCGTACCGGTCTTATCAAAGATGATAGTGGTGATCTTTCGTGAGTTTTCGAAAGCGGTGCGGTTGCGGATTAGTAAACCATTTTTGGCCGAAACAGCTGTAGAAATGGCCACCACCAACGGCACTGCCAGCCCCAGTGCATGCGGGCATGAAATCACCATAACGGTAACCATACGCTCCAGGGCAAAAGCGAACTCTTTACCAAGTATAAGCCAAACGGTAAGTGTACCTATTCCTGCAAAGAGAGCAATATAAGTAAGCCAGCGAGCAGCTCTATCAGCGAGGCGCTGTGTTTCTGATTTTGTTTTTTGAGCTTCCTGAACAAGGGTAATCACTTTATTGAGGTAACTTTCCTGGCCTGTGTGTTCCACTAGCACACGCAGTGCACCATTTCCATTTATCGAGCCTCCGATCACTTTATCGCCTTGTAACTTCTTTATAGGTTTACTCTCGCCGGTCAGCATACTTTCGTTCAGGTAACTTTCACCATCTTCCACTACCCCGTCGGCTGGTGCTTTCTCACCGGGTTTTACAAGTATAAGATCGCCCTTCTGTAGGTCTTCTATGCGCACTTTTATAGTTTCTCCATTTTTGAAAAGACTGGCTTCAGACGGCATCATACTTACCAATAACTCCAGCGCCTTGGAGGCACCCAGCACCGACTTCATCTCGATCCAATGTCCCAGCAGCATAATTACAATCAACGTAGCCAGTTCCCAGAAGAAATCCATACCTTTCAAACCAAACACGATAGCAGTACTATAGGAGTATGCAACTGTTATGGCAACCCCGATCAGCGTCATCATACCTAGCGACATTTTTTTTAACTCCTCTGATAAGCCTTTCAGAAAAGGCCATCCGCCGTAGAAATAAATAAAAGAAGAAAATATAAAGGCGATGTATATACTATAAGGCACGTTAAGTGTAAACCCGAGTATGTGCTGCACCATCGGGCTCAGGGTAATAACAGGTATAGACAGCACCAGCGACACTAAAAAACGCTTCTTAAAGTCTTCGATCATCATGCGGTGGTGATCTTTCCCGTGCTCACCGTGGGGTGGGCGACTGATGTCTTTATGCATTGCATCTTCATGGCCATGTTGAGCCTTCTCTGCAAACTGATCCGATAAGGAATCTTTTATAACCTCTGCCTGCTTTTGCGGGTTAGTATAATGGCGATGATGTTCGTGATCCATATTTATAGTATACTTAATAGTATAAAAATGGTGTTATTAATAGGAAACAATGAATAGTAGCAGAAGGAAATTCTAAAACGTGTTAAACAAGAAATGTCAAGTTTAAGCTAAGGTGTTTATATGCTATATATAGAGTAGGAGAGGAGACTATTCCAAATAGATATGTTTAGAACTAACTACAAAGTATAAATACCTGCAGGATTACGTGGAGGCGGTCAAGGTGTTATAGATAAGCGAACCTTACGCTATTATATATAAAGTATGTTTTCCAATAGACTATATATAATAGAGATGTATCCCTATACACTTAATATAATAGAGGGAAAGGGTTGGGCTTACCCGTACAACTCCCGGCGACAAGTAGAGCCCTTTCAAAAATTAATTCCCTTCACCTACAGCGCCTTAGCTGATGTGAGTAGAAAAGTTGGGGCCGGGGGCTTGCTTTCTGAAAACAAAAGGCTACTTTTGCAGCCCGTTCAGCCGGAGCGGGATTTGGGAAAAGGGCTTGTAAGGGCCCGGGGCCACAAAAAAGCTGCTTTTGCTTGTTGCAA
>NZ_JAJVDH010000006.1 GCF_022758145.1 Pontibacter vulgaris | reverse complement strand
CGCCGATGGTACTGGAGTCACATCCGGGAGAGTAGGTAGCCGCCAACCCATCAACCAACACCCCTTGTTCTGCTTGAGCAAGGGGTGTTGCTCGTTTATACACCCCTGCTGATTCGAGCTGGCGTAAGCTAAAGCCTGACATACGTAGAACAAGCTGAGCCTGCACGCAAGGCCGTGATGGTTGAAGAGCGCCTACTTGTTTTATAGAAGACGAGTAGAAAGAAATTTAAAGGTTAAGCCTTTTCCTAGGCCGCTTGCTGACTGAGAGCCAGCTACAAAGGCTTTGCGGACTGTACTTACTAAAAGCAAAGGAGCAGTTACTTTAACTGCTCCTTTACTGTATCAAAAATGAAAGTGATCCTTACTGATTGATGAACTTCGGGCTGATCAGGTTCTCAATCTCTATTATAGAATAGTTAAAACTACATACTTTCTGTTTATGATTACTCTAGGCTTTAGTAAATTGATTACTATCTTAAAACTCTATAAGATCTTTATCAATTTACTGTCTTTCTAAGCATTTTGCCTTCTCTTTTATTATAAAACTGATTGTTTTCCTTCACAAGTTTTCCATTTATTATTATATAATTGAATCCTGTTGAAAGTTGTTGAGGGTTCTCATAAGTAGTATGTTCCTTCACCTCTGATGGATTAAATACTAAAATGTCAGCTTTTAAGCCTGTCTGTATTTTACCTCGGTCTTGTAACCCTATTGTTTCAGCTGTTAGTCCTGTCATTTTTCTAACTGCTTCTTCTAAGGTCATAATTTGCTTTTTTAATACGAATGTTTCTATCATTTTAGCAAATGAACCAAAACTTCTTGGGTGGTTCATACTAGGGCTACCGTCGGTGCAAAGCATTACGTATGGGTCTTTTAATAATGCTTCCTGTAGCTCCTCATCCATTATGAAGTAGGCTCCATAAGCACCATATGGTCCTATATCATTCATTAAAACCTCTTCAAAAGGCTTTTTTAACTCTGTAGCAATTTGTGCAAGTGTTTTACCGCGATAGGGTCCAGTACCAATTAGTGTAGCCTCCGGACCGTTTCTATGTATGATTTTTTGTTTTAAAAAGTTTCTGAGTTCTTCGCCACGACTTTTTACGATTTCATCATAGTTGTGAGGCTTTTTTGCCCAATCCGGAAAAAGTATTTCTATTGAAGTATAACTAGCTGTATAAGGATAAAAATCTGCAGTTACTTTGATTCCTTTTTTTCTGGCAATATTTAATCTTTCCAGAAGTTCTTCAGCACGCTCTTTACCTTTGCCGTAAACTACTTTTATATGAGATACATGAACAGGGCAATATTGTCCCTGAGCCAGTAATTCGTCTATAGCTGATTCTATAGTTTCGTTATTTTCATTTCTCATGTGGCTCATTATAAGCCCTTTCTTAGATCCAACAATTTTTGCGAGTCTTTCAAGTTCAGCACTTTTAGAATAATACCCAGGGTTATATTCCAAGCCAGTCGTCATGCCATAGCAGCCAGCATCCATAGCATCCGTCAGTAATTCTTCCATTTCGGAAAAATCTTTCTCAGTAGGTATAGGTTTATACTTTGTTCCTGACAACATTCTTATTGTATTGTGGCCAGCAAATAACACGATATTAACAGCCGGTTTTACAGCATCAACGCTGTCCATCCAATTTCGAACATTTTTATGTTCCGGACTAAAACCATCCTGACCCAAGCATATTGTCGTAATACCCATCGATAGGAAATTTCTGAACTCAGGTGTTTCCATTGGATCACCGTGAGCATGAGCATCAATAAAACCCGGGGTAAGCACTAAACCATGTGCATCGATTGTTTTTGTTGCAGAATAAGAAATTGTAGTATCTCTTTCTACAAGTGCTATTGTGTCATCTTTAATTAAAATATTAGCCTTATAGGCTGGTTTTCCTGTTCCATCAATTACTGAAGCGTTTGTTATAAGTAGGTCGTAGGTCATTTCTTTAGATTTAGTTTGACATGATAGTATGCTGGTTGCTATCAATAGAAAATGAAATATATTTTGAGTAGTTCTGATGAGCTTGAATATTCTTTGCGACATAAAAAACCTTTTAAAACTGACCTCACTATTTTTAGTATATAGCTAAAGTATAAATTTCTAATATTTTGAATACTATTTTTATGAGGTATAAAGTATAAACTTTATATACTTTGCTAAAGTACGGGTAGTAGAAATGGTAGTTAGTAGATTCTAGTTTATGTTTAACTAATTGGTGATACTAAAGAGTTTATACTTAAAAAGGGATGCCTATATGTTACTAAGCATCCCTTTTTAATTTTTAAACTATGGAATACCTACAAAATATATTCTTTGTAGGTATAGGGCAATGGTTACACCCTTGTTTAAATTTATACTATTGTTTACTATTTATAGAATTATGATTTTATCTCTAACCAAGCAGTGGCTAGAGTTTTTATACTTAGTAGATTAGTGACTAACACTACAAACCCAAGTTTCTTATAAAGTTTTAGGATATAGCTACTCTACTAGGACTGATGTTTTGGTTAGCTCTGAAAATGTTATCAGGGTCGTACCTTTCTTTTATTGCAACCAGTCGATCATAATTTGGGCCGTAGGCAGCATGTATTCTATCAGTTTCATCTTCTGTCAGAAAGTTTACATATACACCACCCGTAGCATATTTTGCTGATTCCTGGAAAAAGCTACGTGCCCAGGTAATGCACTTTTTGTCTTCAGTAGCTTTTTCCCATCTTGCATGTACATTCATTACATAGTTAGCACTTCTATGAGGGTAAGCAGTTTCTGAATCATCAATACGCTTCATCTGCCCACCAACTTGACCAATAAATATTTCAGTTTGAGCCGAAGGTAACTGGGATATGTAATCAATCATTGTATCAATTGCTTCGTCCTGTAATTCCGTAAAATTGTGTGATTTCCAATAATTGCGTGCCCCAGCTGTAAGAAGTGGATCAAATGCCTGTTGCCAACCTGCATAAGAGTGCGGGCCAATCACGTCTGCAATTGGATTGCCCAATTTTCGCAAAGGCGCCAAAATGCGTTTGCCTTCCTCCATATCACCTGCATGAAATGCTGCAAATACTACAACTGGTTTGCCATGCCATTTTTCCGGAATAAATGGCAAAGGGGGGGCTAACCTAAGTACAACCCATACAGCTGTTTCATCCGGTAATTTGGTGGCAAATTCCCGGTAGAATTCTAATACTTTTTTAGCATCCTCGAATGGATGGACAATCAGTCCGGACAAGATTTCAGGACCGACAGGATGCAATTTAAATTCGAAAGAAGTAACTATTCCAAAGTTGCCCCCGCCACCTCGTATAGCCCAGAAAAGATCTGAGTTCTGTTCTTTGCTTGCCTGAACAAGTTGTCCATCTGCTGTAACTACATCAGCCGAAATTAGATTATCTATGGTCATACCATACTTACGGCTAAGCCAACCGAAGCCTCCTCCCAGAGTTAATCCAGCAATACCGGTAGTTGAGTTGATTCCGACCGGTGTAGCAAGTCCGAAAAACTGCGTTTCATGGTCAAAGTCTGCCAGGGAGCAGCCTGGTTCAACACGGGCTGTTTGTTTTGCAGGATCAATCCGGACTGAACGCATAAGTTTGAGGTCGATCATAAGTCCTCCATCATTTACTGCGCTGCCTGCAATATTATGTCCACATCCGCGCACAGAAACACGTAAATTATGCGTACGTGCAAAATTAACTGCATGAATTACGTCTATTGCCCCGATGCAGCGGACTATAAGTCCAGGTTTACGGTCTATCATGCCATTCCAAATTGCCCGTACTTTGTCGTACTCAGGAGATCCCGGAGTAAGCATTTCGCCACGTATACTTTTTGAAAATTCGTTAACCTCTTCTTCTGCCAGCTCAATGGTAGAACCATTAAGCCTACTTATTGAATATGTACTCATAAGCTCAACATTGTTATAGTTTTAAAAGCCAGTTTGCTGAGAGTTAAATAGCTTAGGGCAGGAGCAAATTTTAAGAGTTATACTTCTACAGAAATATAATAGATTGTAACTAATTGTACGTTAGTAATTTTAAAATGAACTTCAGGATGATGCTAAACTTAGTGGACTGCTGAATCATACCTGCTAAAGAGAAACATACTTGCTAAGGAGAAATATAATGTAGTTCTAATCAGGAATTGTAGAAACGCAAAGGCTTTAAAATAGAAAAGGCTTAAACAGAAGTCTAAGCCTTTACTATTTCAACAGATATTTTTAATGAAGTTATTACATGGTGAATGAGCGCTGGAAATTTACCAGTAAATGTTTTACCAGCCTATACCATAGTCTTCGCCATGATTGCTGGATCCTCCCCAGAAGCTTCCGTGTTTCCAGTCAAAGTATATGGCATTTATAGGGCCACTGGTACGGTCATCAAAGCTTAACGTATAACCCATTTTTTTGAGCTCATTTCTTACAGTTTCCGGTGTACTATCGTGTAATAAAATGTGACCGGGTTTAGGCTTACGGTCATCGGTTTTAGTGCCACCTAAAGAGAGCCATAGTTGGTTGGTATTAATATTAGCTGCTTCGGATGCCTGTTGCACGTTCATCCCAAACTCAACAACGTTCAGGAAAAACTGCAGCAGGTTCTGATCCTGTGTATCGCCGCCCTGCACTGCAAAAGATAAGAAAGGCTTGCCATCTTTTAAAGCCATAGATGGTGTTAACGTTACTCTTGGTCTCTTGCCCGGTGCTACTACATTAAATGGGTTTAAATTAGCATCTAACACAAAGCTCTGCATGCGCTGGCTCATACCTACGCCGGTATTACCTGCTATACAAGCCGGTAACCATCCGCCACTTGGAGTAATAGAAACCACCCAACCTTCTTTATCTGCTGCTTCAACGGTAGTAGTGCCTAACCATAATCTTTCCTGGTACTCATTCATTGAAGAACCGTTTCTGATGTCGTGGGTGGGGGCAAAATTGCGTTTTGTAGTATCCAGCTCGAAGCCTCTTTTTTTCAATAGTTTTAAGTATGGATTCTTTTTTCCTTCGAAAGGGTAGGGGTCGCCAGGGCCGATGTTTGGATTGTTTTTATCATACCGGATTAGGCTGGCCCGTTGTTTGGCATACTCTTTACTTAACAAACCTTTCATAGGCTCCTCCGGAGCAAAGTATGAATCGCCATAATAAAAATCCCGATCGGCAAAGGTTAAATTCATAGTCTGATATAGCGTATGAATATACTTAGTGCTGTTATAGCCCATACTTTTAAGGTCAAAATTTTCTAAAACATTCAGGGCTTGCAACATAACCGGTCCTTGTGTCCATTGCTGTAATTTATAGACATCTATGCCTTTATAGTTTACCATAAGTGGTTCTTCTTCAATGGGCTTCCATTTTGCCAGATCCTGCATCGTAAATAAACCACCCTGTTCTCTGTTGCCCCTTACAATTTCTTTTGCGATATCGCCTGTATAAAAACGATCATAAGCGGCCATGATGGCATCTTTGCGACTCTTACCATTCTTGAGAGCAGTTCTTTCTGCTTCTACCAGCTTTGTAAGTGTCTGAAGTAAATCTTTTTGTACAAATATCTCACCTGCCTCTGGAGCTTCTCTTTTTTCGCCGGGATGAGTCAGAAATACCTTTTTGCTATAAGGCCATTGTTTTATCAGGTCTTTGTTTTTTTCGATGCTATTGGCTGTCTGGGCTTCTATTGGGTAACCTGCTGCCATTTCCATAGCGGGTGCCAGTACCTGCTCCAGGCTTAATGTGCCATAGTTTGCCAGCATGTATAAAAGTCCGCCGGGAGTGCCGGGCGTAGTGGCAGCCAGCGGCCCGTTTTCAGGAGGAAAATTATATCCTTTGTTTTTGAAAAATTTAGGTGTGGCGCCAGTTGGTGCTACGCCTAGTGCATTAATGGCTATTACTTTCTTGGTTTTAGGATTATAGATCAGCGCCTGTGTTTCTCCTCCCCAGCTCAGAACATCCCACATAGTACAGGTTGCAGCCAGCATGGCACAAGCTGCGTCAACCGCATTTCCTCCTTTTTGAAAGGTCATAGCCCCGGCTGTAGCAGCCAACGGTTTACCTGTTATAGCCATCCAGTTCTTGCCATGCAAAACAGGTTTTTGTGTTTGCTGTGCATATGCAGATAAAACAGTAACTATTAAAAGGCAAAGCGTGAAGTGTCGTTTCATAAAAACTTGATTTATACTTCTAAGTTTAACTATAAATTCAAAATTAACAAACTGAATACGTGCAGCATAGAGGTACTGATGAATAATAACTTACACTTTTATATATTCTGATAATATCTGTCTAAATTGGTTGATCGTTAATACATTTTTTAATCACCTATGAAAAACCCCTTGAAGAGTGCAGGTCCTATACTTCTTTTCATTGTCTTTCTGTTTTCCTGCTCTGTTAATGAAAAAGCAGTTTCATCTACTGAGGTAAAAAAATGGCAGGAACAGGCTGCCCGAGTTACAATTATACGTGATGATTTTGGCGTGCCTCATGTATATGGAAAATCTGATGCTGATGCGGTGTTCGGGCTTTTGTATGCGCAATGTGAGGATGATTTTAATAGAGTAGAGCGCAACTATTTATGGGCTATCGGGCGGTTGGCAGAAGTTGAAGGGAAAGAAATGTTGTATAGTGATCTTCGTGCGCGGTTGTATATGAGCAAAGAAGAGGCAGTTAGGCAATATGAGAAAAGCCCGGAATGGCTGAAGGTACTTTGCCAGGCTTATGCAGATGGAATAAACTATTACCTGCATACCCATCCGGAGGTTAAACCAAAGCTCTTGACACGTTTTGAACCATGGATGCCGATGTATTTTACGGAAGGTTCTATTGGCGGAGATATAGAAAGTGTTTCTACAGATAGGATCAAAGCTTTTTATGAAAGTAATAGATCGCTGGGATATGGTAGTACAGGAGATGGCCTGGTGCACCCGGCTATACTTGACGAACCAAAAGGCTCTAACGGTTTTGCGATAGCCGGAAAACATACGGCTTCAGGAAATGCCATGCTGCTGATCAATCCGCATACTTCATTCTTTTTCCGTGGCGAAGTGCATGCTGTAAGCGAGGAAGGACTAAATGCTTATGGCGCCGTAACCTGGGGGCAATTCTTTATTTACCAGGGATTTAATGAAAAGATGGGCTGGATGCATACATCCGCTTATACTGATGTGATTGATGAATTTGAAGAAACGATTGTGAAGCAAGATGGTAAACTGTTCTACAAGTATGGCAAAGAAAACCGGCCTGTAACTACATCCGAAGTTACCTTATCTTATAAAGAAGGAAATGAAATCAAGCAGAAAACCTTTACAACGTATCGCACCCACCACGGACCGATTACGCACCAGAACGGCGATAAATGGGTAGCTACAGCTTTAATGTGGAAGCCATCTGAAGCCCTGATCCAATCTTATACTAGAACCAAGAAGAGCAACATGGCAGAGTTTAATGAGATGATGAAACTGCGTACCAACTCTTCTAATGGTACCGTGTATGCGGATGTAGCTGGTAATATCGCTTACTATCATGGCAATTTTTTCCCGATTCGTGATACTGCCTTCGATTATTCAAAACCGGTGGACGGTAGTAATCCAAAAACTGACTGGAACGGGATACATCCATTAGAAGAAACGATCAGAGTAATTAACCCTGCAAATGGATGGATACAGAATTGCAATTCCACGCCTTTTACCAGTGCAGGAGAGTATAGCCCGAAAAGGGAAAAATATCCGGTTTACATGGCGCCCTCGCCTGAAAATTTCCGTGGTATACATGCTATCAGATTATTAAAGAAAGCCGAGAATCTGACACTGGATAAACTCATTAAGCTGGCATATGATCCATACCTTCCGGGTTTCGAGATGCTTATACCTGGGCTTATTAAAGCTTATGATAAACAGAAACCTAAAGATCAGAAGCTTTTAGATGCCATTGAAGTTCTGCGCAATTGGAATTATGCAGTTTCTAAGGAATCAGTAGCTATGTCGCTGGCTCATTTTTATGCCACCAATTTAACTAAGAATGGTAGCGCCCCAAAAAGTCTGAACTTGATAGAGCGGTTTGATTACTATACTAATACTGCGCCCGAGAAGGAACGTCTGGAAATTTTCAGCCAAACGTTGGCTCAACTTGAAAAGGATTTTGGTAAATGGAACACGCCTTGGGGCGAAATAAACCGATACCAGCGGATTAATGGAGAAATAAAGCAGCCCTTTAATGATAATTTGCCAAGCTTGCCTATTGGTATGGCTTCCGGAAACTGGGGCGCTTTAGCATCTTTTGGAGCAAATTCATACAATACTAAAAGGTTATATGGCACTTCCGGAAATAGCTTTGTGGCGGTAGTGGAATTTGGTGAGAAGGTGAAGGCCAAAAGCCTGTTGGCTGGTGGTCAGAGCGGAAATCCGGATTCCCCGCATTTTGATGACCAGGCCCAACGCTATGCTGATGTTAAGTTTAAAGATGTAGCCTATTACCGGGAAGATGTAGAGAAACGTGCTCAAGCCACGTATCACCCCGGAGAGAAAGTAAGTGTGAAACAATAGCTAATTATTTCACTAAAATAAGGCTATTGCCGTGCCTGGTTAGGATTTTGCATTTCTGGGCGCGGCAAATTTCTTAAAGATATTGGCTCTATTTTTAAAAAATTAATTGTTCGCCAAAACTGTTAACCTAATGAAGAAATTTCTACTGCCTGTTTTGCTGCTCATACCTTTTGTGATGCAGGCACAAACTAAGGCTGCACCTAACCTGATCAAGTATGTAAACCCGATGATCGGAACGGCCAAAATGGGCCATACTTACCCGGGTGCAACGGTGCCTTTTGGTATGGTACAGCTCAGCCCTGATACCGATACGATACCTTATGAGGTGAACGGCAAGTATAACAAGGACGTGTACAAGTACTGCGCCGGCTACCAGCACGATGATAAAACGATTGTTGGTTTCAGTCACACACACTTTAGCGGAACAGGTCATTCTGATCTGGGTGATTTCCTGATCGCGCCAACCACCGGCAAACTGCAGCTGAACCCCGGCACCGAAGATAAACCCGAAAGCGGCTACCGCTCGGCCTTTTCGCATGCCAACGAGGTGGCAGAACCCGCCTACTACAAAGTAAAGCTCGACGACCACAACATCCTGGCAGAGCTTACGGCCAGCAATCGTGTGGGCATGCACCAGTATACTTTCCCGAAGTCGGATGAAGCCCACATTATACTTGACCTGATGTCGGGTATTTACAACTATGACGGTAAAACCACCTGGACCTTTGTGCGCGTGGAGAACGATACTCTGATCACTGGTTACCGGCAAACCAACGGCTGGGCCCGTACCCGCACGGTATACTTTGCCATGGCTTTCAATAAGCCGTTTCAGCAGTATGGTAACAAAGATTATTCGGAGGCACAGGTATACAAAGGCTTCTGGCGCAAGTTCGATCAGACTAAGAATTTTCCGGAGTTCGCCGGCAAAAAACTAAAAGCTTATTTCGATTTTAAAACGACAGAAGGAGAGAAGATCAAGATAAAGTTTGCGTTGTCGCCAGTGAGTACGGAAGGAGCCTTGGCCAACATGCGCGCCGAAATACCGCACTGGGATTTTGAAAAAGTAAAACGCGAAGGGCAAGCTGCCTGGAACAAAGAACTAAACAAAGTAGTGGTTGACGCCGGCAAGGATGACTTGGTGAATTTCTATACGGCCATGTACCATTCTTTCCTGGGCCCGACTACCTACATGGATGTGGATGGCAAGTATAGAGGCCTGGACATGAACGTGCACCAGGCGAAGGACTTTACAAACTATACCAGCTTTTCGCTTTGGGATACGTATCGTGCGCTGCACCCGCTTTTCAACATTCTGCAACCTGCCCGCAACAACGATATGATCAAATCCATGCTGGCGCATTACGACCAGAGCGTGCACAAAATGCTGCCGGTTTGGTCGCACTACGCCAACGAGAACTGGTGTATGATCGGGTACCACTCGGTGCCAGTGATTGCCGATGCTGTGATGAAAGGCAACGGTAACTTCGACGCAAACCGTGCCTTAGATGCCTGTGTACAAACTGCCCGCACCCGTTACTATGATGGCTTGGGCTACTACATGGATATGGGTTATGTACCTGAAGACAAGAATGGCTCTTCGGTATCTAAAACCCTGGAATATGCTTACGATGACTGGTGTATTGCCCAAATGGCTAAGAAACTGAACCGACAGGATATTTACGAAGAGTTCAGCAAGCGTGCGCTAAACTATAAGAATGTGTACGATGCCAAGTCTGGTTACATGCGCCCTAAGTTGAGCGATGGAACCTGGAAAAAAGAATTCGACCCGCTGGATACACACGGGCAAGGCTTCATAGAGGGCAATTCCTGGAACTATAGTTTGTACGTGCCGCACGATCCTGCTCAGATGATCTCAATGATGGGAGGGCAGGCCCGCTTTGCGCAGCACCTAGATTCGCTCTTTACAATGGAGTTGCCGGATAAGTATTTTGAGAATACAGAAGACATTTCCCGCGACGGCATTATCGGAAATTACGTACATGGCAACGAGCCCTCGCACCACGTAGCTTATTTGTATAACTGGACCGACCAACCCTGGAAAACGCAGGAACGCACCCGTATGGTGCTGAAAGCAATGTATAAACCAACTATAGACGGCCTTGGCGGTAATGATGATTTTGGGCAGATGAGTGCCTGGTATATTTTTTCAGCTTTAGGGTTCTACCCTGTAGCACCCGGCTCTGACCATTATGCGATTACCAGCCCGGCCGTGAAATCAGCAAGTATAAACCTGGAGAACGGCAAGACCTTTACCATAGAGGCGAAGAACCAGAAAGACAAAAATGTGTACATCCAGAAAATGGAGCTGAACGGCCAGCCAATTAACCGGACTTACCTCACACACGCTGAGATCATGAACGGTGGAAAGATCACCTTTTACATGGGTAGCAAGGCTAATAAAAAGCTGATGACTGTTGCTCCTCAATAAGTGATGTAAGTATAAAACAAAAGGCCCGCAGAAATGCGGGCCTTTTGTTTTATACTTTACCTGTCATTTCGAGCTTCGCGAGAAATCTGGGTAATGATTCAGATCTCTCGTTACACTCGAAATGACAGCTGGATTGCTTCAGTTTATACTTTAAGGTATAGGTTGTTTTATTCCTGTAGCTGTTTCTCATCTTTCGAAAACGAATAGGGTGCAGCTTCATCTTTTGTTCCTCGGTTCTTATTAGGTGCAGCTCCCATCTTAATTTTCATCTTGCCACCTTTCATCAGGTCTTCATGGGCTATCCAGTTCTTCTCAAACTTTCTGCCGTTAAGCGTAGCTGACTGGATGTATCTGTTTTCTGAGCTGTTGTCAGGGGCTTCTATTACAAACTTTTTCCCGTTCTCTAAGTGTATAGTTGCTTTCTTAAACAATGGCGCACCCATTACATACTGGTTTACAGCTGGCGTAACCGGGTAAAAGCCTAAGGCTGAGAAAATGTACCAGGCTGATGTTTGTCCGTTATCTTCATCGCCACAGTAACCATCCGGTGCTGACTGGTACATACGGTTCATAGTTTCGCGTGCCCAATATTGCGCTTTCCAAGGTTCGCCGGCATAATTATACAAGTATATCATGTGCTGTATAGGCTGGTTGCCGTGCGCATACTGTCCCATGTTGGCAATCTGCATTTCACGAATCTCATGTATCACACCACCATAATAGCTTTCGTCATACTTTGGAGGAAGGGTAAATACCGAATCCAGCTTCGCCGTAAAGTTCTGTTTTCCACCCATCAGATCAATAAGCCCCTGCACATCATGGAAAACGGACCAACTGTAATGCCAGCTGTTGCCTTCGGTAAACGCGTCGCCCCATTTAAACGGGTTGAAGGGTGATTGGAAAGTGCCGTCCTGGTTTTTGCCGCGCATCAGGCCAGTAGCGGGGTCAAACAAGTTTCTAAAGTTCTGGCTGCGTTTGGCGTAAAGGTCTATCTCGGACTGCGGCCGTTTTAAGGCTTTGGCTAGCTGGTAAATGGCAAAATCGTCGTAAGCATACTCTAACGTTCGGGCTGCATTCTCGTTTATCTTAACATCGTAAGGTACATAACCCAGTTTATTATAGTAAGCTACACCGGCACGACCAATGGCTGTTATCGGGCCTTCGTTGTTAGCTCCGTGCAGCAAGGCTTCATACAAAGTGTTAATGTCGTAATCCCGAAGTCCTTTAACATAAGCATCAGCTACTACCGAAGCAGAGTTGTTCCCGATCATAATGTTGGCATAACCCGGGCTCGACCACTCGGGCAACCAGCCACCTTCTTTGTAATCGTTAACCAGACCAGCCTGCATTTCTTTGTTTATACTTGGGTAAGCCAGGTTCAGGAAGGGGTAAAGAGCGCGGAAGGTATCCCAGAAACCGGTGCCGGCAAAGCGGTAGCCCGGGTAGGTTTTACCATCATAAGGGCTGTAATGAACAGGCTGGTTATTTGCATCCAACTCATACATTTTATGCGGGAAAAACAGCGTGCGGTACAGGCAACTATAAAATGTACGCATCTGCTCATCGGTACCACCCTCCACGGTTATGCGGCTCATCGCTTTATTCCAGAGGGCTTTCGCTTTTAGTTTAGTAGCGTCAAAATCGTCGTTGGCCAGTTCGCGTTTCAGGTTACGTTCGGCTTGCTCCATACTTATAAATGAGGAAGCCACGCGCAGATTCACCTTTTCGCCTTTCGCGGTCTTAAACCCGACTATAGCCCCGGCATGGTTGGCTGTTTGTTCCAGTTTACTTTTTACAAGAGTGGTGTCGTGCCAGGTATAAGCTACTGTAAAGGGCTTGTCAGTATAAATTACAAAGTAGTTCTTAAAGTCCTTTGGGTTACTGCGGGCAGCTCGGGTAGTATATCCAATAATCTTGTTTTCAGATGGGATGACTTTGATATAAGAACCCTTATCAAGTGCATCGATAACTATAAAAGAACTGTCGGATTTTGGATAAGTGAACCGGAACTGGGCAGCGCGTTCTGTTGGCGTAAATTCAGTTGTTACGTCGTGGTCAGCCAGGTATACGCTATAATAGTACGGTTTAGCAATCTCTGATTTATGAGAGAACCAGCTGGCGCGGTCATCTTCCCTGAACCTGAGTTTACCGGTAACCGGCATGACCACGAACTGACCGTAATCATTCATCCACGGCGATGGCTGGTGCGTTTGCTTAAAGCCCCGGATCTTGTCATCATCGTATGTATAAGCCCAACCGTTTCCCATTTTGCCGGTTTGGGCAGTCCATAGGTTCATGCCCCAGGGCACCGCCACAGCAGGGTAGGTGTTCCCATTAGATAAACTCACTTTTGAATCGTTGCCCATCAGTGGGTTTGCCAGTTCTTCAGGCTCAAAGCGTGGCTTGTTTTTTTGTGCCTGTGTGTTGGGTGCAAAGGCAAGTATAAATGCAGGAAGTATAAAATAGAGTGGTCGTAAAAGTTTCTTCATCAGGCAAGTATAAATGTTCTGTTAAAGTATAAATTCAGGGGATTAACTTTCATAAAACTCAATGGGTAACAAATCCGGGTCACTGATAAATGTAAAGCGTTTGCCGGTATATTCGTCTGTACGGACAGGCTCGGCAACTATACTTTTTGCCTCTAGTGCTGCTACAATCTCCTCGATATTATCAACTTCAAAAGCTAGGTGCCTCAAGCCAGTGGCTTCGGGTCTGGAGGGGCGCTTAGGAGGATCCGGAAAAGAGAAAAGCTCCAGCACATACTGCCCATTAAGCGCCAAGTCGAGTTTATATGACTGCCTTTCTGGCCTGTATACTTCCCTGATGATGCTAAGCCCCAATACATTTGTGTAAAATGACTTCGACTTTTCATAATCGGAGCAGATAATGGCAACATGATGTATTTTATTTAAGGCAATCATATAGGGCGGAATGCTTTAGCTATACTTAATGGCGGCAAGTAATTGCCTTTGCAATAAAGGATGTTTTAAATATAGCAAATCCTGTTCACGAAAAGCAGTTAATCCGTTTTTAGCTTTTATACAAAATATAAAGAACCCTTAAAGCGCTATAGTAGCTGTATAATTTTTTTTAAGTACATTATCGCTTCATCTTTTTGTTCATAATTCTCCTACCATGAAAAGAACAATTTCTAGCAGTTTAACTATACTAATGCTTTTAACGCTTTTGTCAGCCTGCTCTGATAAGCTTTCTTCAGGCAGAACGGCCTCCGTTGCAACCACCAGAAAGTTAAAACAGGTTAAGGTAATGACCTACAATATACGGCACGCTAATCCGCCAAGCCACGGAAGAAACGGTGCCGTAGATATTGATGCAATAGTGAAAGTTATCAGAAATGAGAATCCTGATCTGGTTGCCCTGCAGGAGGTAGATGTAAATCTGGCACGTTCCGGTAAAGTTAACCAGGCTGAAGTTATTGCTGAGAAGCTTGATATGCACGTTTTCTTTGGCAGAGCAATTGATTATGATGGCGGACAATATGGTGTGGCTATTCTGTCGAAATATCCGCTTACGGAAACCGCAGTTATACCTTTGCCTGAAGAAGATAACCCGGAAGCTGAGGATCGCGTGCTTACAAAAGCCAGAATTACTTTACCTGGTGGTGAGGTAATCTGCTTCGGCAGTACCCACTTGGATGTGCTTAGCGCCGACAACCGGGTACAGCAAGTAAGTATGATTAATGCGATTGCAGCTAAAGAAACTGTGCCGTTTATTGTTGCCGGCGATTTTAACGCTGAACCTGAAAGCTACGCAATTGACGAATTAGATAAGGCATTTACACGCACCTGCCTCCGTAATTGTGAAGCCAGTTTTCCGCAGGATATTCCCAATAAAATCATTGATTTTATTGCCTTTAAGAAAGAATTGCCTTATAAAGTAGTTTTACATAAAGTAATACCAGAAAGATACGCCTCAGACCATTTACCAGTGGTAGCCGTAATCAGATTCAAATAAACATCATAGGAAGACCGTTAAGGATTTGCTGCTTTAACTTATTTGAGCCTATGTAGGTTTTATTGGAACAAACAGTAGCATGCTCTACTATGTCTGCCCCTGGGCTAGTATAAATTTACGTTATACCAATAATTTAAATGAGTATGAACCCTTTTGGTTACGGGTATGGTTTGTCTTTGTAAAAAGTATTTTTTCATTTTGCTAAAGTATGCTTCAGTAGATAAAGTATATTTAGAGCTGGAATTGTGTTGGTAGTTTTTGGTATGGCCTTTCTTAGAATACACTATATATCTCTTAGATGTGTAATAGCATCTGTTTTTTGTCTGTTCCTTACAGCTTGCCCTGGAACAGAAAAGCATGATCAAATAAAAAAGTTATTTACCAAAAAGGAAAACAGGCAGCGCGTTGCTGTTCCTGCTTCGTTTACAGCTGCGAGCGCCAAAAAGCTGGGAAGCCAGCTTGATTCTATTTTCTATCACTTACATAAGCGTAAGGGTTTCAACGGAACGGTGCTGGTTACCAAGTATGATAAGGTAATTTACAAAGGTGCTTTTGGCTATGCCGATTTTTACCGGAAAGATACGCTAACTACAGAGACAGCTTTTCAGTTAGCCTCCGTATCGAAACAATTTACGGCTATGGCAATTATGATGCTGCAGGAAAGAGGGAAGCTTCAATACGACGATAGTGTGCAGCAGTTTTTCCCCGATTTCCCTTACAAAGGCATTACCATTCGACAGTTGCTTACCCATCGGTCCGGTTTGCCTAATTATACTTACTTCAGCGATGAGCTCTGGCCAAACCGTAACATTGATATCACCAACAATGATGTCCTGAATCTTATGGCGGTACACAAGCCTAAAACTTATTTACAGCCAAATGCACGTTTTAATTACAGCAATACGGGCTACTTTTTACTGGCTTCTATTGTAGAAAAAGTTTCGGGTATGCCATTTGCCAATTTTATGCAAGCCAATATCTTTAGGCCTTTACAAATGAAGCACACCTTCACTTTCAGTAAGAATATGGCGGCATTAACAGGGCCAATTGCTACCGGCCACACCGGAGGCAGGCAAATGCGGACCTCTGATTATTTAGATACAGTATTAGGTGATAAAGGCGTTTTTTCTACTGTAGAAGATTTATATAAATGGGACCAAGCGCTGTATACAGACAAATTAGTTAAACACGAAACTCTGAAAGAAGCATTTACCGGCTCCCGCACCGATAAGAATAGAAAAGAAGATTATGGTTTTGGTTGGCGTATTAAACAGCTGGAGAGCGGCGATACTGTTGTGTACCATGCAGGTTTATGGCACGGTTATACTACCTACTTGCTGCGAAATCCTAAAGACCATAGCGCCCTGATTGTTTTAAGCAATCTGCCTAATGGTAGCCTGAGGCATTTAAAGGATGTTCAGAATTTTCTCTACCCGGCTCAGCCTGAGAACATGGCTGCTACTGAAACCCACAGCAAAGATCAACATACTTCTGTAAACTAAACTTTGCTTATAGGTATAAACAAGAAAAGGCTCCCCGTCTGGGAGCCTTTTCTTGTTTATGATCAGTTTTATAAAAAACTTTTCAACTTTTAGCCATGTTCTTTTACGGTGCCGTTAACAGTAAGGTTACGTATTCAGTAAAAAAAATTAAAAAAATAATAAGCTCCAGGAAATAGGCATTCTCCATACTTATACTACTCTAGTAAAATAATAGCTTATGTGGTTGGGTTAAAGTATAGCAAGGGGAACCATGTGGAAGTAAGCCCTCGTCCCCGTTATTGTTCTATGGATATAGTTGGTCATTTTACTTTTTAACTGGTCATACTTATACAACAACACCATTATACTAGTGCGTATACTGCTTAACATTTCTAAAACAGATATATGCAGCAGGATACTTCCAATTCCGTTTCGCCAACGCATCATCCTAAACTGAAAGAACTGGCAGCCACTGCTATATGCGGGAACGATATTACCTCTTCCTGTTTGTATGTGTCTGCACTTGCTATTATCTATTCTGGCCAGTATGCCTGGGTGGCACTTTTAATGGTAGGGGGAGTTCTGTTTCTGTTCCGGAGCATTTACGGAGAAGTGGTGGGAGCACTGCCACTAAATGGGGGAGCTTATAATGCGCTGCTCAATACAACCAGCAAAACCACGGCGTCTTTAGCTGCCTGCCTGACTTTGCTTTCTTACATGGCCACAGCCGTTATCTCGGCCAGCGAGGCCATGCACTATGTGCATCATCTATGGGAAGGGTTACCCATTTTATATGCCACAATCGGGTTGCTGGCTTTTTTTATGGGATTAACAATTATGGGTATTGGTGAGTCCTCCATTGTCGCGATTATTATTTTCATAACACATATTTCCACGCTATCGCTTTTGGTAATTGTGGGGTTTTTCTTTTTGTTCAACCATGGGTTTGACACACTTACACTCAATTATAACCAGCCCTTGGAAGGTAGTATCTGGAAGGCCCTGTTTTTTGGATTTGCAGCCGCTATGCTGGGTATTTCTGGTTTTGAGAGCTCTGCAAACTTTGTAGAAGAGCAGGCGCCCGGCGTATTTCCGAAAACACTGCGCAATATGTGGCTGGCTGTTACAATTTTTAACCCATTAACAGCTTTTCTGGCTATTGCCATCATACCTATGGCCGCTGTGGCCGAGAACCAGACTGCTTTACTTGCTTATATGGGCGAAGTAGCCGGGGGCAACTGGTTAGCTGTACTTGTTTCTGTTAATGCAGCCATGGTGCTAAGCGGGGCAGTTTTAACCTCCTATGTTGGTGTAACGGGCTTAGTACAACGCATGACACTGGACCGATGCCTTCCTCAGTTCCTGCTGGCTACAAATAAAAGAGGATCTGCTTACCTGATCATGATAAGTTTTTTTCTGTTATGTGTTTCTATTCTGCTTATTACCAAGGGTGACATTGGTGCTTTGGCCGGCGTTTATACTATATCTTTTCTGTCGGTTATGGCCTTATTCGGTTTTGGTAATATCTTACTTAAGTTGCGCAGAAACCGCCTTCCTCGTCCGGTAAGAGCTTCCGGCATGGTCCTCTTCATAGCTATATCTGCTGTTCTGGCTGCTTTATTAGGTAACGCCCTTCTTAACCCGGCTTATGTCTGGGTTTTTCTTAAGTATTTTATACCTACGGTTTCAGTGGTTTTTATCATGCTATACCGGATTGAGTTGCTCAGTGTACTTGCTTATGTTCTGCAGCAGGTAGAGCGGCCCCTTAAGAAAATTCTGCCTTTTAAATCCTACGCCACATTGCGTCTTATCCAAACTATCAGGTCGCAGGAGTTTGTGTTTTTTACCAAGGGTGATAACATCGCCAACATAAATAAGGTAATGCGCTACATAGTAGACAATGAGCATACTAACCGGCTCAAAATTGTAAACGTGTTGCAGGAGGGAGAGGAGCCTCCTAAAAGATTAATGCACGAGGTAGAAGTATTGGATCTGGCTTACCCGGAATTGGTGGTCGATTTTATTATTATCAGAGGACATTTCGGGCCAGAGCTGATTCAGCGGCTCTCCTATAAGTGGGGCATCCCGAAAAATTTCATGTTTATTGGCTCGCCCGGCAATCGCTTCCCATATGGCTTACAGGAATTGGGTGGCGTTAGGCTGGTTATTTAGCAGAGCTTCTAATATTTATACTTGCCTGTTAATCAGAGTATGGCGATGCATGAATAGCATTACATAGCACTGTTCAATAGAATAGGTAAGTGCCTTAATATTCCTTAAAAATTAAATGCTGATTAAAAGTTTGGTTCAGGTAAAGTATGATCTTTAACAGTATCGTCAGCCCAATACTTTTGGTAAGACTCAAGTAATTTTTCTCTTGATAATGGCTTATTTGTGAATTCCTGAACTCCCAGCATTTTAAATCTTTTCAGGTCTTTTATATTTGTATGGATGGCTAGCAGAAGGAAAACCGCTCGCATATTTTCTAATTTTCCGGATTTATGCAGTGTTTCCATTAATTCTAATCCGTCCATTAAAGGCATAAAATGATCAAGTATAATAAGCTCCGGACAGGTTTCTTTATTATCTGCACATTTTTCTAAAATATAGTCCAGCCCATCTTTACCATTTGTCAGGATCTTGACATGATCAGCAATTTGCAGTTCGGTTACGATACGTTCGTTCAGATAATTAGCTGTCATGTCATCGTCTATTATTAAAACCTCTTTTAACTTATTAGCCATCAATAAATGTAGTTTTTAGTGCTGCTAGTAACGTTGCTTTCTGAGAGTAGGTTTAAAAATAGCTCGCATTGCGTTAATACTTATTCAATACCCGGAAATGCCGTATAATACCCCTTGGGTCCGCATGCGTTAACAAATAGGATATTACTAACTTCTGTAATCGTTTTGCGTTAGCTTCAAAAGTGCAATTTCTGGCAACTCAATTTTAACGATTAACCGGATTTAACTTTTCAGGTTTTTAATATAGCGGGGAGCATTTCGCTAAAGTATACATTTACTAAGGCTACATCATGAATTCAAACTTTATTAAAGATAAGATAGCATCCAATTTCATTAAGCAGGTGAAAGAATATGCCATTTTTGCCATAGATGTAGATGGCAAAATTGTATCCTGGAATGAGGGAGCAGAGCGGATGAAGGGTTTTACCAAACAGGATGTAATTGGCAAATATTACGGTATGCTTTTCACCGAAGAAGACCAGCAACTGGGAAAGCCACAGGAACAATTAGAAGCCACAAAAAGAGAAGGACATTTTGAACATGAAGGGTTGCGCCGAAAAAAAGACGGTTCACTATTCTGGGCCGGTGTGGCGCTAACTGCTATATACAATGATAAAGGCGAGCTGATCGGGTTTACGAAAGTTACCAAAGACCTGACAGATAAGAAGATTATAGAGGAAACTATCTCAAAAAAAAATGAGGAGTTAACCTCAACCAACAAAGACCTTGATAATTTTATTTATACTGCTTCGCATGATCTGAAAGCGCCTATTCTTAATATCGAAGGTCTGATCCAACGTCTTTCACACTTATTTGATAAAAAAGCTATCAACGATTCTGAACTTGAGGAACTTGTCGGTCATATTCTAAATTCGGTGCAGCGTTTTAAAACTACGATAGAGGATTTAACAACCATTAGCCGCCTGCAACGAAGTTTAGAAGAGGAAAACAATGAAGAGACAGTAGATGTTGTGGCTGTTTTTGAAGATATAAAGGCTGATGTGGACTTCTTATTCGATCAGTTTAAATTACCCTGCGAGGTGGTAATAGATTTCGAGGTTAAATCCCTTAAATTTTCCCGCAAAAACTTTCGCAGCATTTTATATAACCTGCTAAGCAACGCGATCAAGTATAGGTCTATGAACTGTGATTGCAAAATTGAGGTGAAAACATTCAGGGAAAAAGAATGGGTTGTGCTTGTGGTTAAAGATAACGGCTTAGGTATGAGCCAACGAAACCAGGAACAGCTTTTTACGATGTTCAAACGCTTTCACGATCATGTTGAAGGTTCCGGAATCGGGTTATACATCATTAAAAGAATTATTGATAATGCCGGCGCATACATTGAAGTAAATTCTAAACAAGACGAAGGAACAGAGTTTAAAGTATACTTTAAAGCCTGACAAGCCAACGTATTATCTATTTTTTTATCTCAGAAGTATAACTTTACAGCAGTAATTCTTTCTCATTTCAAATTGCAGTAATCTGATTTATACTTTACATATCCCATAAAACTATAGCCCGATAAGCTCTTATTTTCGTTTTAAAGCAGAAGAAATTAAAAGTAATATATGCTGGATATAGTAATTGAAGCGCGTAAGGCCTCTCTTGCTCCCGGAATGGATGTGCGCCGTATACTTCCTTTTCGGTTGCGCAGGATGGTAGGCCCGTTTATTTTTATGGATCATGCCGGCCCGGTAGAGGTGCAACCAGACTTAGTACATTCTATGGATGTTCTCCCGCATCCGCATATAGGTTTGTCTACAGTAAGTTACTTGTTTGGCGGGCAGGTAACGCACCGCGACAGCCTGGGGGTAGAGCAGGTAATTCGTCCGGGAGAGGTGAACTGGATGACTGCCGGCCGCGGAATTGCGCATTCAGAGCGCTTCGAAGACCCGGCAGCCCTTGCCGGTGGTAACCTGGAAATGATACAGACCTGGGTAGCCCTGCCCGAGAAAGATGAAGAGGCCGCTCCGGCATTTAACAATTATAAGCCAGAGCATTTGCCCATATTTACAGAAACTGGTGTATGGATGAGATTGATTGCAGGGGATGCTTACGGGTTAAGAAACGATGTTAAAACACATTCGCCTTTATTTTACCTGCATGTTGTACTTAATAAGGGAGCACGATTCGGGCTGCCAAAGGAGCATACTGAACGGGGCTTGTATGTAGCTAAAGGAAGTATAGAAGTAGCAGGCCATACTTATACAGTAGGTCAGATGCTCGTATTTAACAAAGGAAATGACCCGCTTATACTTGCAAAAGAACAAACCACACTAATGTTGCTGGGAGGTGAGCCGCTTGGGGAACGCTTTATCTGGTGGAACTTTGTTTCTTCCAGAAAAGAAAGAATAGAGCAGGCTAAGTCAGACTGGAAAGAGGGCAGAATACTGCTGCCACCTACAGATAACCAAGAGTATATGCCGCTTCCTGCAGACAAAACGAAACCAGCTGGTGGGCCAGCACCGCAAGCACTTTCTTAGTTATTTTTGCTTTCTCAAACAGTGTGTTTTATACTTGAACCCAATATTACCAGCCGGGTAATGCGTATGAAATCGATGTACATACCTACTTTTGTGAACTATAATTTTTAAGAATAGATAAAGATGCAATCATTAAAAGATAAAGTGGCGTTGGTAACCGGCGCAGGCAAAGGAATTGGTAAAGCAGTGGCAATTGCCCTTGCCCAGGAAGGTGTGCATGTTGGTTTGGTAGCCCGTACTGAAAAAGATGTTAAAGCCGTGGCAGATGAAGTAGCTGCTTTGGGCGTAAAAGCTGCATTTGCAACTGCTGATGTGAGTAACAGGGCAGAGGTTGAAGCTGCTGTTGCAAAAGTACAAGCAGAGCTGGGGCCAATTGACATCCTGATCAACAATGCCGGCACAGCTACTTTTGGTAAATTTCTGGAACTGGAGCCTGAAGTATGGGAGCAGCAGGTAAGAGTAAATGTATTCGGAGTATATTATACTACCCGTGCTGTATTGCCGCAAATGATCGAGCGACAAACCGGCGATATCATTAATATTTCTTCTACGGCAGGTAAGTCTGGTAGCCCGGTAACCAGTGCTTACAGCGCCTCAAAATTTGCTGTTTTTGGTTTGTCAGAAAGTTTGATGCAGGAAGTACGCAAGCATAACATACGGGTAACTGCGCTGGCGCCGAGCACTATTGTAACAGAGCTTGCTCAAAGTGCCAACCTGATAACCGGAGATCCGGAACGTGTTATGCACCCGGAAGATTTTGCAGAACTCATCATTGCGCAGCTAAAATTGAACAGAAGGGTATTTGTGAAAGAAGCCAGTATCTTCTCTACCAATCCATAAACCCAGATCGCCTAATGGCGATTTTTAAATATTTACAGAAAACAAAAAGCCGCTTTTATTTACGTAAAGCGGCTTTTTGTTTTCTAAAGTAAGCTGTGTTCATTCTAAAAGCTACAAAGTAATTTCGCTAACATCTTATAAGGTCTTTTAATTAATTTTTTCTGGGTAAAACGGTTAAAGAATTAAAATAGTAAAAGATGTACCTTTATGGTCTAATGATTTATACATACTCCGAGAGATGACGAAAGAGCAGACAGCCATAAAAGCAACCTATTTTAGTATAATAGGTAATGCGAGTTTAGCTATTATTAAATGGCTGGCAGGCTTTTTCGGAAACTCCTATGCCTTAATAGCTGATGCGATCGAATCTACAGCGGATATTTTTTCGTCGCTTCTGGTTTTATTCGGACTTAAATATTCCAGCCGGCCAGCTGATGAAAACCACCCTTACGGGCACGGCCGCATCGAGCCTCTGGTTACTTTTATAGTTGTTGGGTTTTTAATTACGTCAGCCACAGTTATTGCCTACGAAAGCATCCAGAATATACGAACACCGCATGCTTTGCCAAAGCCCTTTACCTTAGTTGTGCTCGGAGGAATTATAATCTGGAAAGAGATTTCTTATAGAATTGTAATTAAAAGAAGCAAAGAAACCAACAGCTCCTCACTTAGAGCAGATGCATGGCACCATAGGAGCGATGCCATTACCTCTGTTGCGGCATTTATAGGTATATCATTAGCCTTATACCTTGGCAAAGGTTACGAAGCAGCCGATGACTGGGCAGCTCTTTTTGCCTCCGGGTTTATACTTTACAACTGCTATCAAATATTCAGGCCCGCACTCGGCGAAATTATGGATGAACATTTACATGATGACCTTATACTTATAGTGAGGCAGGTGTCGGAAAATGTAGAGGGCGTAGCAGGCACCGAGAAATGCTTTATCCGAAAAGCCGGTATGAAATACCTCGTAGACCTGCATGTGCTGGTAGATGCAGATATTACTGTCAGACAGGGGCACGACATAGCCCATAAAGTACAGGACAGACTGGTTGAAGAAATTCCGGAAATCGGCCAGGTTTTGATACATGTGGAGCCGGCAGAAGATAAAAGTACGGAGCAATAAATAGAGGCATATCACGCCAGGTCAAAGACTTACTCCAAGTATAATTTAGTATGCCTGAATTGCTTTTAAAATCCATTCAAGAAAAGGTGTCTGCAACGGGGCAGGAGCTGCAGGTATGCAGAAGTTATTTCACACCTAAAAAGCTTAAAAAGAGGCAATTCCTGTTGCAGGAAGGCGATGTATGCAACCGGCTGGCTTTTGTTGAGAAAGGCGCTTTATACTCTTATTCTACGGATTCAAAAGGTGGCCAGCATGTTATTCAGTTTGCATTTGAAGGATGGTGGATAGCAGATCTTTATAGCTTTTTTACACTGGAGCCATCAAACCTAAACATAGAGGCGCTTGAAGATTGTGAACTCCTGTTAATTGACCGCGAACAGCACCAGCATTTACTGGCAGAAGTTCCGAAGTATGAAACCTATATCCGGTTGTTGTATCAGAATGCTTACATAGCTTTGCAGCGGCGCGTGGAGAGTACAGTAGGCTTAACTGCCGAAGCAAAGTATAATCGCTTGCTGGAGCAATATCCTTACATCGTGCAGCAGGTGCCGCTAAATCTTATTGCCTCCTACCTGGGTGTTACGCCCGAAACCTTAAGCCGCATCCGAAAGCAATCTGCCAAATAAGGGCTTGATAAATGTCAAGCGTATTTCCTATCAAATGTCATTCATTTCTGTTACAGCGCAGGCTAACTTTGCATAAATAGCTGGCAGGTATACTTTATACTAAGAGGCTGCCAGTAATATAGTTAGATTTAAAAGAACTGCGGAAATGGAAAGAAAACAGTTCCTTAAAACAATAATTACAGGAGTAGCAGGCATGACAACTTTATCAGCTTTTAACAGGTTTACCGATGGCTTAGGAGAGCAGGAACAACTGATGCCAGTTCTTTTTATGGGCCATGGCTCGCCAATGAATGGCATAGAAGACAACGAGTTCAGTCAGAAGTGGAAGAAGCTAGCCACTGAAATTCCTACCCCTAAAGCGGTACTGGTAATATCTGCGCATTGGCTTAGCAAAGGTACACGCATCACGGCCATGGATTTCCCGGAAACGATACATGATTTCGGCGGCTTTCCGCAGGCCCTTTTTGATGTACAGTATAAAGCGCCCGGTAACCCTGCTTTAGCAAAAGAAACAGCGGGTTTACTCAAATCTACTGCCGTAGAGCTCGATCATGACTGGGGACTTGACCACGGCGCCTGGACTATTATCAGGCATATGTATCCACAGGCCGATATCCCAGTACTGCAACTAAGTATAGATTATACCAAAGGGCCGCAATACCATTATGATCTGGCGAAAGAACTCTATTGTCTCCGAAAAAAAGGTGTGCTTATTATGGGCAGTGGTAATATGGTACATAACCTCAGGATGGTAGCCTGGGACAAGCTAAATGAGAAAGAGTATGGTTATGATTGGGCTGTTCAAATGAATACTACCTTCAAAGATCTTATCCAAAACGGGCAGCATGATAAGTTGATCAGGTATGAGTCATTAGGAAAAGAAGCGATGCTGGCTGTTCCAACCCCTGAGCATTACTGGCCATTGCTGTATACGCTTAGCCTAAAAGGGAACAAGGACGATATCACTTTCTTTAACGACAAAGTAGTAGGCGGCTCACTCACTATGACTTCGGTTCAGATAGGTTAACCTGTAATATAAATATAATCCGGTTTCTGAAGTCGTGCTCGGCCCGTCATTTATACTTTAAAATCGCAATAACCACCTGATTCCCTAAATTGGTCTGCTCCAGTTTAGGGAATTTGGGTTTTTATATTCGCTTCCATACTCTTCTGCAATTTAAAGGGCCGCCAATCCCTGATATTAGATCTCAACATACTTAACAGGCGAAAACATACTCAAGCTATTCAGGTTTAGGTAGTTATACATTTGGCGCCTACTGAATATTTTATACTTGATTTTGATTTATACTTAAGGGATATCGTACATTTCAAATAAATAATTGATTTTTTCTAAAACCCGAGGCAACCAATCAGCAACTTACTCCGTGATGGGAGCGGAAATTCTGGAAAAGTGAGCGGAACAGAAAACAAAGAATTGGATGAGCTGCTTCGCAGATGTCTGAAAGAAGACCGCGAAGCCCAAAGAATGCTGTACAAGCAACTCTTTGGTTATGCTATGAGCATTTGTGTCCGCTATTCCAAAAATTCAGAAGAGGCAAAAGAGGTGCTAAATGATGGGTTTATGAAAGTATTCACAAAAATAAAGCAGTATGATCCGCAGAAGCCTTTTAAAGGATGGGTGAGGCGGATCATGATCAATACCGCTTTAGACAATTACCGCCATAACCTGAAATATTATCACCTGCAGGGACTCGAAGCAGCCGAGCCGGAATCAGATCCTTTTGATGTGGTACAACAGATTAATTATGAGCACCTGATTTTGTTGGTTCAGCTGCTGTCGCCTGCCTATAGAGCAGTGTTTAATTTGTATGTGATAGATGGTTACACCCATGAAGAAATTGCTGAAATGCTGGGTATAGCCGTTGGTACTTCAAAATCTAATCTCGCCAAGGCAAGAGCGAACTTACGTGAGGCATTAAAAAAAAGCAGTGTAGGAGATGAGCGCAAACAATATGTCTGACGAAGAACTGGACGAGCTGTTTCGTAAATCAGCCGCAAATTATGATCCTCCTTTCGATGAGGAGGCATGGTCGGCTATGGATCGTAAACTGGACGGCACACAGCATAGATTTGCAGGTTTAAAACGCATTCTGCCTGTATTGTTGCTGGCATTGCTGGTAAGTATAGTAATGATATGGCAAATTACTGAAAGACCAGAGGTTCCAACCCGACAAATTCCTGCAAACAATGAGATGGCAATGCCAGCTATTACCGGGAAGGACGACCAGCTGAATAAAACTATAAAAAAGAAGACTGCTGCCACACCGGAATCTGAAGCGCGCGTTGCGCAAAACCCTTATGCGCAGGCAGGTTCCGGTGCAGTACCTTCTTTAAGTAAAGGAGCAGCGTCTAAAAACGATCCAGTGGCAGTAAAGCGCAGTAAGCTTGCTGTAGCGCAGATTGATACTGTAATAACTGAATTACAGCCTAAGCAGGTTACTATAGAAATTGCTGATGTCGATTCGTTGGCTGACTTTACGGATTTCGACGCCATCGGTAGTATGAAAATGGCAGGATCAGACACACTTGCGAAGTTACCTGACGGGCAGAAGGCGCCGGTTATACTTCCGGATAGCAGCCAGGACAAAACATCCAGGCAAGGAGTATTTCTTAAAAGTATAACAATTGCTCTGGTAGTGGCCCCGGATATTACTACTGTCAGGTTTAAAGACCCGGATGCCGTAAGTGCGAATGCCGGGATAGTGGTGAGTGTGCCGCTTACCAGGCGTTTTAGACTGGTTTCTGGTGCAGTATGGGCTAACAAGTTATATAATGCAGCTCCCGAGGATTACGCACCTTACCCTGATTTCTGGAATGGCAAACCACTGCCCAATGTAATTGCTGCAAAATGTAAAGTGCTGGATATTCCGGTTAACCTGCAGTATAAGATCCTGGAGCGGGATAAAAATATACTTACAGTGCAGGCCGGGCTTTCCAGTTATATCATGCTCAACGAGAAGTATACTTATACTTATAATCACTATGGACAAGATCCTTACAGCAAAACCCGTGAGGTTTCGAATGAGAACAGACACTGGTTCGGTATTCAGAATTTGTCTGTAGGGTACACGCGCAAATTGTCTCCTGTATTATCGATTGGGGCCGAGCCTTTTATAAAGATACCGCTTTCAAGTATCGGGGCTGGCAATGTAAAGCTTACAAGTGCAGGAGTGTTTTTTACTGCTGGTTATACTTTTAATAAAACCCCCTAAAGGCTTCCTTTTACTTTCTTACATCACTGATATAACACAGCCTGTATTGTGTTAGGAGCTAACCCTATGCTTTTATTTTTTAGATAAATGAATAAAACATTATTATCATGAAAACTTACCGAATCACTTTTGGATTACTTTGCAGCGTATTGCTGAGTTTGTTAGTTATGTTAAGTAGCTGCAATGACAACGACGATGACGATGATGGACCAGCTACCCCAACTGCCGACATAGTTACATTTAAGGACGCTGCACTTACCGGGTCACAAGAGGTACCGCCGGTAACTACACAGGCCACAGGTACATTTAAAGGCAGCTACGACAAGAATACAAACAGAATCTCGTACACCATTACCTTCCAGGGTATTACACCCATTGAAATGCACTTCCATAGTGGCGCAGTAGGGGTAGATGGCCCGGCTATAGTCCCTATCAATCCTGGCTCAGACCCATACTCCGGCTCTAACCCATTTATCAGCCCTCTTGTTGGTACTACTGCACCTATAACAGAAGCCCAGGAAGCTGAATTACTGGCGGGCAACTGGTATATAAATATACACAGTGATCAATTTCGCGAGGGCGAAATAAGGGGCCAGATAACACAGTAAGTTAAAAATCTGTTGCCTGGCTGCTCTGCTCACTGGCAGCCGGGCAACTATATTATTTATACTTCTAAACTTAAAAAACTATGACACGACTTTACTTTGCCTTATTCGCTATACTTAGTTTTATACTTTCACTTGTATCAGCCTGCTCCAGCGACAACGAAGAGGACCTTGACCCGAAGCCTGATCCCTTACCGCAGCAGTGCGATACAACATCTGTTACCTTTTCCGGAACTGTAGCTCCCATTTTAGCCTCAAACTGTTATAGTTGCCATGCATCAGCAATTGCGCAAGGTGGGGTGGTGTTAGATACCTATGCAGGTGTAAAACAACAGGCAGACCGCGGGAATTTAATAGGAGTGATCACACATGCTCCGGGGTTTCCGCCTATGCCGCAAGGAGGTAATAAATTATCAGATTGTAATATTGCCAAGATAAAAAAATGGGTTGATTCGGGTGCACTTAATAATTAAATCCTGCCCTTATGAAAAGTATAACTATACTGTTGCTGATAAGTTTGCTCTGCTTAGCAGAAGCCATGCAGGCACAGGACCGGTATTTTACTAAAACTGGACACATCGGTTTTTTTTCTGAGGCCCCATTGGAAAATATTGAAGCGCATAACCAGCAGGTTGTGTCTATACTGGATCTTAAAACCGGGGAGCTGGTTTTTTCGGTGCCTATGAAACAATTCCAGTTCCGGAAATCGCTTATGCAAACACATTTTAACGAGAACTATGTAGAATCTGATAAATACCCCAAAGCCTCTTTTAAAGGGAAAGTGACTAACATACAGGACGTAGATCTTAAAAGGGAAGCTGTTTACAAAGTAAATGTAAAAGGTGTGCTTACCATACATGGGCAGCATAAGGCCATAGATACTGTAGGAACTTTAGAGGTGAAGGGATTGCAGCTGCTGGGTAAATCTAAATTTTCGGTTACACCCCAGGAGTTTGGTATCACGATACCCCGTCTGGTACGGAATAATATAGCCAAAACCATTGCCATAACTGTGGATATGATATATGTACCTTTTACCGGAAAAAGCCTTTAACTATGATCAAAAATTATCTTCTGATCGTATTGTTCAATCTGCTGGCTATAGCGGCACGGGGGCAGGACGAACTGCTCAAAATGGCCGAAGCCGCAGACAGCACTTTTACAGGAAAAGTGAGTGGTACATTTAAAGCAACGCGCCTGGTAAATGGCCATTCTGTAGAAACTAACGGAAACGGTTCGCTACTTTTTCTGATCTCTCACCGGTTTGGTACACTGAATAGTGGAGCTTATGAATTTTTTGGCCTGGATCAGGCCACTATCCGACTAGGCCTGGAATACGGAATAACTGATAATTTAAACATTGGAGCGGGACGAAGTTCACTGGAAAAGACGTATGATGGTTTCCTGAAGTATAAATTGCTGCAACAACAAACCGGGCAGGGCCTGGCTATGCCGGTTACCCTTACCCTGTTTACCAGTGCTGCCATACGATCGCTGCGCTGGCCGCCAGAGGAAACCAGCTTTGACTTTAAGCACCGGCTTACCTATACGCACCAGTTACTTTTTGCCCGTAAGTTTACTGAACGGTTTTCCCTTCAGCTGTCGCCTACTTTGGTACACCGCAATTTAGTAGAAACCAGCAGCGATGAAAATAATGTGTATGCGATTGGCACAAGTGGCAGGTTTAAATTAACCAAACGCACCTCCTTTAATGCCGAGTATTATTACCTGCTTTCAGAAGCCACGCGCAACAATTTCAGAAATGCACTTTCACTCGGGTTTGACATTGAAACCGGCGGCCATGTGTTCCAGTTGATATTTACGAATGCTCAAGGTATGGTTGAGAAATTTTTTATTCCACAAAATACAGGTTATTGGTCGGATGGTGATATTTATTTTGGCTTTAATATTTCACGCACATTTGATCTGAAAGGAGCCGAAAAATCTCAATGAGTCTTATTTTACCTCACTAATCTATTTGCTCAGGGTAGGGTGCAGCCCAACCTAAACTTGGCTCCAAAAGCAACATTTCCAAAGTATTTTAGCAGTTATACCCCGAACTGGTTCAGGTGGTGGTTAAGGTGCTTGTAAAACATGTTGTTCCATTCTTTGCTGGTCAGGTTGCCGAATGAATGAGAATCCTTTCCTTCAAAATGAACTTCGCCTAGCTGTTGTGTTTTCTGTATGAAGTTGATCAGGCGAGTTTTTTCAGCTGCAAAGTCTTTGTCGTTTTTGATGATGAACTGCGGTGCTGTATGGCCGTTTTGCCTGAAGGGTTTATCGCTTACCACATAGTTTTTTACCAGCAGCTTTATCAGGAATTTTTTAAAAGTGTTTGGCTTCGGATGTTTGTCCTGCTCATAAACCATTTCGTAGGTTACGTTGCAATGAGCCAGCATCTGCGCTACGCTCATTTTTCCCCAAAGATGTTTTGTTTCCGGGCTTAGGTTGTTAATCCGGGTGATCAGTTCCTCAGCGTCAGCCTGGTTAAATACGTTTTTCATTATTGGTATAGGTTAAGGTATAAATTGGGGCAAAATAAGCAAATGGTGTATACTTTGCATGATGCATACAGCCATTTTTATACCTGGGTCTTCTTCCATTTGCCCTGCCTGAAAAACCACCAGCTTACCAGGGCATGCAGGGAGTGGCATATAGCAATGGCTATGAAAATGCCGGTTGCTTCCAGTTTAAGTATAAGTGCCAGTGTATAGGCTAGTGGTATCTCTATCAGCCAAAGTACACCGATGTTGATGAGCGCTGGCGTTCTGGTGTCGCCGGCTCCGTTAAAAGCCTGCACCATAACCATGCCCAGCCCGAAAAAGATATAACCCAGCGTGATGATCTTCAACGCTTCGGAGGAAATGCTGATAACTTCGGCATCCTGAGAAAAGAAGGCAGACATTTGCTTGCCAAAGAGCAGGAAGACCAGCGTAACCACTGCCATGAAGATAACATTGTAACGTGCTGTAAGCCATACCGCCACTTCGGCTCTTTTAGCTTTACGGGCACCCAGGTTCTGGCCTACCAGCGTGGCTGCGGCAGAACTAAGGCCCCAGGCCGGCAGCAGCGTAAATATGATGATACGAAACGCAATGGTATACCCGGCCAGGGCGTTACTTCCGAATTCAGCTATTATGCGGGTCAGAAAGATCCAGCTGGCAGAGTCGATGAGGTACTGGCCAATGCCGCCGGACGAAACCTTCAGGATTTTAAGAATTACAGTAACCCGGATCACCAGGTTTTCGCGCAGGATCTTTAAAGAATGTTTGCCATTAAGCAGATGGTAAAGCTGGTATACCACCCCAATACTGCGCCCTAAGGTTGTTGCCCAGGCAGCTCCTTCCAGCCCCAGGCCAGTAAAAGAGCCTATTCCGAAGATCAGGATCGGGTCCAGCACGATGTTGAAGGCGTTCGCGATCCAGAGAGCGCGCATAGCCAGGTGTGGCAAACCCGCTCCCCTGAAGGCACCGTTTATCAGGAAGAGTAGGATGATGGCAAAATTACCCGCAAATATGATGCGTGTATAGCCGGTTCCTGTTGCCAGAACTCCGGCTGATGCACCCATCAAAGTCAGTATTTCGGGTGCAAAGTATAAGGCAGTGCCTCCAAGTAAAAGTGCTAGCACGGTTCCGGTAACCAGTAACTGAAACGTAATGCTGCCTGCTTTGCGGTAGTTCTTTTCGCCAAAGCGGCGCGATACCATCGCTGTGGCAGCAATGCTGATGCCCATACCAACGGCATAGATCAGCATAAGTATGGATTCGGTGAGGCCAACGGTTGCCAGCGCGTCTGACCCAAGCCTGCCGACAAAAAAGATGTCCACTACAGCAAACAGCGATTCCATCAGCATTTCTAGGATCATGGGAACGGCCAGCAGCACAATACTTGTCCTTATGCCCAGCGTGGTATAGTCATTCTCTTTGCCTTTTACTGCAGACCATATCAGCTGTAGAAATCCTTTAACATCGTTCATGGAGGTGCGCTCGGTGTGGTGGTATTGCAGACTTACGGGAAGTAGGTCATGCCAAGTTTTATACGTTAGGCAGCAATCCCGGAAAACTTGTGAAGCCATTTATAGCTTACCGTTTTTTGCTTTTGATGATTGTTAAAAAAAGTGTTTGCTATGTTGAATCATTCAGCTGGTACTAAATGCCTGTTATTCCTGTGAGGCGAAGTTGAGGGTATGGAAAAAGCTCACCTGCAGGGTATGGTTGTGTTCGAAAACTACTCCGTTGGCTTTTTGTACGATCTGGTTCAGATAGCCCAGCTCAAGCGAGGCAGCGTTGCTTAGTTTATAGCCAAAAGCTGCGTAGGCCCTGTTCTGGTCGAATATATTCTTTTTTACGTTCTCGCCGAAGCCAACAAATACCTCATCGTAGGCTGCCACAAAAAACTCTTTCGGCTCCAGGCTGGTGCCGGCGAGCGGCAGGGTGGCTTTGAGCATGTAGCGTGCGCGGTTCAGGTAAGTATAATCGCTGGCGTCGGGTTGTTTTACCCAGCGTTGCTCCAGGCGGTAGCGGTGCGTAAGGCCCAGCCGGTCCAGGTTGCCTTTTAGCTGTAGCTGCTGGTAAAGGCGCTGCTCCGGAAACCGCGAAGCTGCCGGATAATCGCCGTATGGGTAGGTTTCGATGAAGCCATAGCCCAGCGTAAACAGGGCGTTTGACGCAAGGTCGTAATTAATGCCGGTGCGGATAAGCACTTGCTGCGGATCTTTGATAATATTGTAGCGCCGGAGTTGTAGCTCCGCATGGATGCCCCAGCGGTCGGCCACTTTATGGTCGCCGAAGTACATGTACCAGCCATTGGCATTGGTGTCTTTTATGCGCTCGTTCTGCGCGAAGGATCTGATTGGCAGCAGGGCTAGTAGCGCCAATACCAGGCCCAGGAGGGTTACTTTTGCTTTCATGCTGTTAAAATTGGCACCATTAAGTATAAACTCCTAGTTGTTTCTTTCCCAATACTGTGGTATGGTGCAAGGCAATAAGTAGGATTACCGGGTAAAGCAGATGGCGCTGCAGCTGCTGTGCCTGCGTATAAAACAGGAGATCTTTATTTTTTAAACTTAGGTTCGTATGCAACATTACCCACTTTGGCAACGCCTGGTGTTTGGCATAAGTTTTCAGAAGGCAGCGCTGAAGATGGTGCCAAAGTATAAACTGCGCGCTCCGGAACATGCGGGTACTGAGCCTGTTCAAACAGAGGAGCAAAGCGGATTCAGCAGCCCGGTGTGCTACGCGCATCTGAAGGGTATGCGGGAGGGGTTTGAGGAGTAATCTGAGGCAGTCGGTGATTAACCCGGATTTCTCGCCAGGGCTCGAAATGACAAATACTAAACTGTCATCTCGACGAAAGGAGAGATCTGAAGTATAATACAGGTTTGGTTATTTCAGATTTCTCCCGTTGGTCGAAATGACAGAATGGTAAATTCCAGCTTGGTCTAATAGTCGCTGAAATTTTCTAATCTTCCTGCACCTGTTCATTCAGAAAATTCCAGTTGGGGTTTATACTTTGTATGAGCGCCTCTTTCTTCTTTCGGTTCCACTTCTTAAGCTCCTTTTCGCGTTCTATGGCATGATGTACTTGGGAATATCGCTCATAGTATACCAGATAATGGCAGTGATAACGCCCCGCAAAAGTTTCAGCAATACCTGCGTTAAGTGCATGCTCCTCCAGCCGCCGCTGCAGTGTATTTGTCACTCCGATGTAAAGTACCGTTTTTGTTGGGTTGGTGGTAATATACACAAAGTAGTTATGACTGCGCATGTAATACACTACGAAAGCGTAAGTAATCCTGTTAGCAAGTGAAGATCTCCATTCTGTCATTTCGAGCCCTGGAGAAATTTGATCTGTAAGTGCAGTAAAAACTTTTGAAGAAGGGTCGGTGGAGAAGATTACTTATGAGTACAAATTATTGGAAAAGAGATAAAGGATTTCAATTACCGTATAATTAAAAAGCCGCTTCATTTATATGAAGCGGCTTTTTAGTTTTTTGATATAGACCTGTTGTTTGGATTATAGTTCTAACCCAAATGGAGTTAGCTACTGTTTTATCTTATACTGATGCAGTAATCATGATTTCCTGTTGGATTAATTTAAAACTAGAGTATCCCATCAGACACTGTCTTTATTTGTTTTTAACAAACCTTACGGGCACGTGCGGCGGGTTATACCCGATAGGCTGACCTGAGAAAGAAGCATATGTGTCGCTTGGTAACTGGATGATTTTAAACACAATCGGGTTGTCTTCTGTATCTTTGTTGGCTGTCCAGAGCAGGCAGTTGGTGCCTTTGCCTTGTGGGTTGCCTGAGGTTACCATCAGGTTACCAGGCACAGCATTAAAACCAGACTTATTGTTTGCATACCCGTCCTGTTTCAGCCAGCCAGTAGCAGACATTAATTGGCCCAGCAATCGCTTCGATTGTAAATCGGATCCGTCAGTACTATCCCAGATTTCATTATATACAATGCCCTGCGACTTCAAAAGTGCAAGATAGTCTTGCCGCGTTGGTAGCCGCCAACCTGCGGGTACCTGAATATCTGTTACATCTTCATACTTCAGAAAAGTGCCATACTCAGGATTGTCAGCATCGTTTAATCCGCCAGGCCCTGCGTAGTTAACCGACATCCACTCCAGGTTACCTATAGTTACAGTCGGGTAGTATTTATCGCCAATTTGAACATATGTACCTGTGGCTGGTGGCTGCGAGTATAGTCCTCCAGGGCTGGTAGGGGTACTGGTGCCTCCTTCCACTTTTTTAAACCTCACAGACTGCTGCATATTGCCATCTAGTCGTTTGGCTGTCATAAAGTTCGGAGAGTTGGTATAAGTAGAGGCCTCTGGGTTAATGAAAACCGTTTTATAAACTTTTACATCTTTGGTAATAATATCAGATTCCTTGTAGCCAGTGTATTTGTTGCTAAACACCCGCATTTTACCCGATTTTGCATGAAATGTGATTGTATTCGGATTGGCCTGGTGCTCTAATGTTCCTGTCATTTTGTAGATGTACTGTTTTACTTCATCACCCACATTCGTTACATCAGATGTATACTCCACCGCATTTTTCCCATCTGCCGTCATCACAATTGTCCTGAATTCGCGGAAACCCTGCTCACCTTGAAAAGTACCCTGTTCCCAATTAGCAGAAAGAGGACCTTGGTTATGGTCAATATACCAGGTACCGACAAACTTCGCAGGAATAGCAGTGAAAGGAGTCTCTATCACTTCATCATCTGTAGGAGAAGTCGGATCAGTGGGATTCGACGGCTTGGCATCTTCTTTATCGCAGCTGCTAAATGTAAAAGCAACCATGGCTCCCAGCAATAAGCTGGAAATTAAATTTTTTAACTTTCTCATTATCAATAGTTTTATTTTGTAAGTGGATTAAGAATGTGTGGTAGCTTTTGATCTGGAATTCAAGTTTAAGTCTGTTTCATAAGCGCTGTAATAAATTAAATAATAGTATGATTTTATTGTGTTTTATCAATTGGTGTGCCATTTTTTAAAAATGTTCTTAGAAGCTCCCATTTAGGGTTTTTCAAATCTGTTCTTGTTCGATAATGAACAATTCCTGTTCGATAGCGAACGCTGTGGAGCAAAAGGGGAAGATTTATAAGTGGTAGATTTGAAGAAGGAGAGTTTGAGGACAAAAGTGTTTTTATTTTTTTATGTTGCTGTGAAATCAATAACCCGCTTATTTAGATAAATAAGCGGGTTATTGATTGTAGATGTAAGCCAAATGATCGAATTATCCCTATCAGGTGGCTACTTTATTAGCTGATATTTTACAATTCGAACATACTTAAAAGCAAAAAATACTTATGTGCATGAGTATAGGTAGTTGTGAAATTATGGTTACTATAGTTTTGTATCCCGGTCCCAATTCTTCACCATATCGGCATAGCTTTTATGAGCCTGCTTTTCCAAAACTGTCAACAATTGGTGATCGTTTAATTTCTTTTCTTCACTTTTAAGTGCATTCCATAGTTGTCGGCTTACCAACTTGCCACCAGCATCATAAATTTGTCCGGCTGCCATGTGCCACCTGGATTGATACCAACCATAGTTTTTGGGATGTTTCTGGCCTATTTCATCGTAACGTTGGTCTACGTCGTGCAGGCTGGTATAAGTATATTCCTTTGCACCACTGCCTACAACCATCTGCGGGAAAAGCGTTAAGGCAGGCAAAGATTTCGGTTCCTTTTCGGCTACATAAGTATGAAGCAAGGTATTGGCAAAAAGCTCTCCCAGCCATTTGCGTTGCATGTTAAGTCCCGCCTGAAAATGAAAGGCATGTCCAAGTTCATGCAGGGCCAGCAGGTCAAAGAAGGGTTGCATACTCAGGTTGCCTTTTTCGTCTTGGTACGCTGATTTGAGTTGGTCACTTAAATCCTGTGGCAGTTGGTCCAGCGGAGGAATAAAACTCTTCCAGAATGCATTGTCTTCGGCAGCCATTACCAGCGTTTTGTCATCAGCATAATGGGGCATGCCATAAACTACAGGCACATTCGTATACTTTGTCCAGTCATCCGGGCTTAGTATGAGCAGCGTAACCGTAGGCTTAAAACCAAGTAATTGCTGGTAATAAGACATTGCCTTGTCAACCCGGGTAGCTATAGTATTTGCCCGATCAGCATGACCGGCGCTATAGTATACTTGTGCTTTGTGGTTGTTTAAAGCGTGGAGCTGTTTGTATTGCTGGGCCTCTGCTGGCTGGGCCAGTAACAAGGCAACTACCATGGAAAGTAAAATGTACGGTTTCATAAATCTGATTTTTAGTTTAATCAAATTTCGAAGTATAAACCGACATGGAATAGTATAAAAACGACAACTATAAGCGTAATTCAGCCTGCAAGCGGACGGGAGTTTTCTCCAATTCTTTTTCTATGATACTCGGCGCTACACCAGCAAACTGTTTAAAGTCGCGAATGAAATGCATCTGGTCGAAATAGCCGCATTCGTAGGCAATGTGTGTCCAACTTAGCTCAGGGAAGTTCTCCCGCATCCGGTAGGCTTTGGAGAAACGTATGAGGCGTGCAAAAAATTTAGGGGGTAGCCCGATTCGTTCTTTGCTCACACGTTCAAACTGGCGCAGGCTCAGGCAAGCAAGGGAGGCTATCTGTTCAATAGGAATATTACCGTTTACGCGCATGAGTTCAAGCATGGCCCTGTCGAAAGGTAAAGCGGGTTTGATGTAACTTACCTTTTGGAGCAGGAACTGCTCCACTACATTCTTTATCTCATCAAAGCTCTTAGCTTCCTGCAACCTGGTATTCACTTGCTCTATATCACGTCCAAAGACAGCTGTTGCATCGTAATGTTCATCGATCATTTCGGCCATTGAAATCCCCAGGAAACGATGTAAACCACCCGGATGAAATCCGACCCGAACGGCTTTATGGCTTTTGTTAATATCCAGTAAAACACGTGTTACCATAGGGCCTACCACCACACTCCTTGGCTGCATAGTAAATTTGGTATCGCCCTGTTTTTGTACACTGATACAATCATTGATGTAAAAGAAAAGAGAGTTTTGGGGGGCAGGAGGGTAGGGGCAAATTACAGCAGTTGAGTTCGTTTCTACTTCGGCATGTACAACCATGATACAGTTGATGAACTCCTGTAGCAAAACATTTGGTGTGTAGAATCTTGTCTGCAAAGTTATACTTTTAGAAAGTAAGGAAATTGCCGGTATAGCAGGTACAATATGTCTGTGAAGTTACTAATTAAAGCAATATCCCAGTTATATTCTGATTGCTGTTAAATTCTTATTGGTAAGAAACACTTATTTATTAATCGTGTCTTTTGATACGTTCAGCTCTTTATGGTGTTGTCAGGTATAAAATAAATCAGGAAGGTAAGGTCGTATTTGGATATGTGCAGCTAGTTGTAGGCTTTAAATGGGGAGAGTTAAAATAAAAAAGCCCTTCAAAATCAACTGATGAGCTTTTTTAGTAGAACCAAAGGATGGAATTATCGAACCATTTCCACAAGGATTTGGCTGCTTAAGGAGAGTGTGCTTTATGCTAAGAGATTGTTAGGCTTGAAGCCATATTATGCGCACTAATAAGCTACCACAGCAAAGTTTTTCATCTACTCTCATACCATCCATGCGTTGAATTAATTAATAAGAACATTATATAATCTCTATTAAGCACCTATATTAACTACCCATATACAACAATGCCCTTTATTGTCACCCGACAAATGTTCCCAGACAACAATGAAACGTTTGACAATCCTACCAATAAGCTTCTCCACGGCAAACACCCACTGATATAAAAGTAAGTGCCGCAGTCTCATTTGGGTGTAAAATATTTTGTACTTGACTGTATCAAATCGATATGACAAGAGTACCAAAATCAAACCGTTTTGAACAAAAATCTGTATAAAATATTTATAATTAATTGTATTTTATGAGAAAAATTGGCCAATAGAATTGAGAGGTCCCCCTCAGTATTCAGCCTGTTTTTTCATTTAAAGTCAACTCTTTAAGTCATGATAAAGAACAATCTAAAAATCGCTATACGGATACTCTGGAAAAACAAACTTTTTTCATTAGTCAATATACTGAGCTTGTCACTGAGTATGGCGGTTGGTGTTATTCTTTTTACAGGCCTAAAAGCCAATCACGATACAGACCATTTTCATCCAAAATTAAATCAAATAGTGAGGATACTCACGCAGGAAACAAATGAGGTGGAACAAACTAAATGGGCAACAGCTCCATTGCCATTGGCGATTCAAATGGATAGCGTCTCCTTTGTTGAAAAAACGGTAAAAGTACGTCTGGCAGGAAAACATAATTTGCAAACCGACGGAGGTGATGTACCTATTGACATAAAATTTTCAGAGCCTTCTCTTTTTGATGTTTTTGGCTTTAAACTGTTGTCAGGTAATGCACAAAGCCTTACGAATAATCCCACCACCCTTTTTTTAACTGAGAAAACAGCAGAAAAGATATTTGGTAGCACCAATGCTTTAGGACAAACTGTTCAATTTGAAAACTTAGGTTCTTATACTGTTGGGGGAATTATCCAAGACCCACCTTTAGAAACACATCTACCCATTGAGGCAATGCTTTCTATTAATTCAGCTGAAATGCTTGAAAAAAAGGGGGCAATCCCTAATATTTCACAAAATTGGGGAGACTTCAAGAGTGTAGCAATTTACGCACGTTTAAAATCAGAAGATAATTTAAAGCAGCTCAATACAACGCTCCAAAACTATAACCAGAAATTGGAGAAGAGCAATCTTCAATTTTTGGCACAACCCATAGATGATATTACCCCTCGAAACAAAGACATTAAAAATGACCACAATGCGGGCGTCGATTGGACGGGCATAAAAACGCAGCTATCCTTAATTCTATCCCTAACCCTTTTATCTGCTTTCAACTACATCAGTTTGGCATTGGCGCGTGCCTTCTCCCGAGCGCGAGAAGTAGGGATTCGCAAAACGATAGGCGCAACAAGAGGACAAATTATTGGTCAGTTTTTAATGGAATCGACCCTTGTTTCCCTGTTTGCTTTGTTGTTTACAATGCCATGTGTTGAGATTTTAATGCACTATATACCCGAAATGGATTTGGCGTTTTCTTATGATCCAACCTTGATTTTAGGCTTGTTAACCTACGCAGTTATCACAGGCTTAGTCGCAGGGGCATTTCCATCATGGCTATTGTCAGCGTTTCAGCCCATACAGGTTTTGCGTAAAATGAAGAATATAAAGCTGTTCCAGAGTGTTACTGTTTACAAGGCTTTGATTGTCTTACAATTTTCAGTGACCACCATGCTAATGATATTTTTTGTCATATTAGTCGATTATGAAAGAAAAAATAATGCAATCATTAGCTTAACCATTCCACCTAATGTCCTGACACTTGATTTGAAAGGTGAAAAATATGAAACCCTGCAAAACGAAATAAGCCGGTTAAGTCAAGTAGAAACGACTTTGGCGACTAACTGGTATTTTGATGCTTTTAAAATGGGCAAATCTTCTGTACAATTAAATGATAAAACCTTGATAATAAACTATGTAAGCATTGACCCTAAAACAATTGAAACAGAAGATATCAGCTTAAAATCTGGGCAAAATTTTCCTGAAAACATGCCCCAAAATATTGAGCAATATGTGTTGGTGAATGAAGCTGCTGCAAAATTATTGGAATCCAAATCGGAGACTTTAGTGGGACAAGCGCTATTACTGGACTCTGCCTATGTACAAGTCATTGGCATCATGCCCAATCAATTTTTTGACGAACCAATTCCTTTAATATATCGGTATTTGCCAAATGAAATAACCACCCTGATCATAAAGATAAAGCCAGATACAGAATTGGAAGTGACCAAAGCCATTCAATCCTTGTGGCAAAACCACTTTCCTGAAAAAACAGCAAATCTCTATAACTTTAAAGACGATTATTCAGGAGAAGGCAGTAGAGAAAGAATAGGGTTTTTTGGATTCTTCGCCCTTATAGTAATGATAATCGCTGCTTTGGGCATTTTAGGCATAGCAAGCTACTCCGTAGAAATTCGCACTAAAGAACTGGGTATAAGAAAAGTAATGGGAGCCAGCAACATAGAATTGGTGTGGACAGTTACCAGAAATTTTGGCTTTCTTATCCTAATTGCCGGACTTATTGGCGTTCCGGCTGGCTTGTTTTGCGGTGATTTATTAAGAAAAGAAATGGGCAGTCATGTTGATTTAAGTCTTCTAAATGTAAGTATAGGCTTTGGTTCGGTTGCTATAGTCGGGTTACTGACTGTCCTGTCCCAAACCATTCGAGCGGCGCAAATTGAACCTGTAAAAGTTTTAAAAGTAGAGTAAAAAAGGTAAAACATTCATTGGCATGTTATGACGATGGCGAGACAATTAATTCCACTCCACGACTCCATGACGACAATGTAACGACCGACACTAATTGCGAGAAGAAAGGCTCATGTTGCTAGCAAAATGTTTCTGTAATGGTGCGGTGTAAGCTATATGTTTTTTAACTTCGTTCTACGTTTGGTTTCGTGGGACAGGACGCGGCTTCGGAAGCGCACCACTGCGAAAACACAAACGTTATCCTATTGACTACTTCACAAGCAAAGCAGATATGGGTGAACTTATATCACAGAGTTGGACAAGTATAGCCATACTATTTTAGGTACTTCTGGTTTGATGCTATAAATGAAAAGGAGAGAAGGTTGAAGTAAGAGAAAGAAGGTCTAGTTTATAGTTTACCCGGTAGTGTCAAACCTTCCATTTTAGATAGCTGTGTGAATTCTCTTGAAACAAGAGCCACTCTGTAGACTCTTAGCTAAATTGGTGAATTAGCCATAGTTTCACTTAGATTAAATGGCAGGAGAAATACAAAATCAAAACATGGCGTAAACACCCCAAAATAGGAGAGTAACAATACATAAATCTTTTCTGTTACTCATATATTACTCTAGAAACAAAAAAGCTGCTTATTTGATCAAATAAGTGGCTTTTTAAGTTTTACTGTGTAGACCAAAAGATGGAATTATCGAACCATTTCCACCAGGATTTTTCGGTGGTAAAAGACTATTTAGAGACTTTGTAGATGTTCAGATGGAATGCCCAGTTGGCTTTTAATGACCTCTACTGCCTGCTTAACTCGTCCTTCATGGTATTTTATTCCATGATTATCAAATGTCTGCCTATGCGACTGGTCCAACTGGTTACGGTCATCTTCACTAAGGCTCGTTTCATCCTTGTTTAAGTATAGGTATATCTTTGCCTTGTTAATTTCTTTGATTTCGTGAGAGAACTCTAACTCTTTAACATACATAAAGCGTGCATAGGAGCTTGTTAAATGCACATCGGTTTCTATAAAAAGTAGATGGAGGCGTCTACCGGACAGACAGCAATCTTGTTGGAATGTTGCTGGGCTACCGTATACAGATCATCAAACTTAAAGACTTTGGGATCATAGATAAGCCTATTTAAAAGCACCATTTTATACTTAGAAAACTTTCCTCCTTATGGATTCTCGGCCTCTTTGTGCTGACAATCGGACTCCATATTTCCTGGGTAGGGTATGGTATTGTATCGGAGGCAGCTTAATCACTATCTATATAGTTGCCGTCGTTTTTCTGCTGGCGGTGCTGGGGCTCCTTATATCCACTTACTCAAATACCCTTCAGGCTATGCTGATTTCTTTTTTATGATGATGTCTTTATACTGCTTAGCGACTATATAACCCAATTGATAGCATGCCGGAATGAACACAACTTATTATTTAACTTTACTCGGTAGCTTATTTTATTAACGTAATTATAAATTCCTTAAAAAGAAAAGCCTACTAGATTGCTCTAATAGGCTTTTATGTAATTCAATTAATGAAATTGTCACACTCTTTCAGCAGTAGCAGAGCAATAGGACGTTCTTTAATTTTGTATAATTTTAATATAATAATTCTAGCCAGTATTTATGACTATCCTCTTTTAGATAAATGACTTCTATATTGTCTACTGCCTTTTATACTTTTATCTAATTACGATCATGCGTTTAGTAATCAGTTTATTGTTATAGTTTACCGTGCACAGGTAAGTACCGCTTGGTAAAGCAGACCCACTCCAGTTCAACTCGTGCGAGCCTGTCTCATACATGCTGTTCACCACTACCTCCTTTAACTGGCCCATGGCATCATACACGCTTACTTTCACGTTACCCATTTCCGGAATAGTAAAGTTTATAGTTGTGTTTGAGCTAAATGGGTTCGGGAAGTTCTGTTCTACTGTAAATGCCTGATCTGATACTGATGGAATATCAGTTGCCTGCAAGGCGCTAACATGAGCAGGTGCCGAGTAAGCAACATACTCACTTTCCTTTACCCAAACTGTGTAGCCTCTGGCAGGAGCAGATACGAATACACGTCCGTCACTTTGTACCTGGGCAGTTTGTGTAGGGTCAAAGGCATTTACTAATTTGGTATTTGCCCAGTTCTGATAGCCCGCAGGCGAACTATCAATCCACAAACCTTTGGTAGCCGAATCATGGTTGTTTATAACTATTATGGCTCCGTTCTTGGTGCCATTGCCCTGACGACGTGCTACGTAAGTGTTATAAGTATCAGCTGATGGGTAAGGATTACCGGTCTGGCTTAGTACAGAAAGGGAACCGCCCATATACGTTCTGCGGGCAAACATCAGTTTATTAATATCACCCTGCAGGCTCGACGGTGCCTGTACGGTATAAGACGAATTGTGGGCATCTACCTGAGTTACGCCATAATAGTGCGAGTAGAAAACACACGGTCTTCCTTCGTGGGTAAGAATGTAAGCATAGGCCATCTTAAAGTCTTTGGTCACCCATTTGTCGTGCTCCTTTCCGGTGTCATGGTTATCTACAAAAGTTACTACCGAGGTGCCTGGCAGTGAATTACCGCTTGAATTGCGCACCATGCCGGCAGTATTCAGCCATTTCATATCAAAGCTGCCCTGGTTGCCGTTGCACATATCCTTCAGTGTGTTCTTCAACGGGAAGTCGAAGCCGTCTACATCGGCGCCGTTACTAGCAACTGCATTTACCCAGTTCTTTATCCTGGCATCAGAGCCCCAGTACTCACCAACTATAAAGCGCTGACCACCATTTAGCAACGGCAGACTTTTTACCCAGCTTGCTACATATGGTTCCTGGAAACCTCTTACAAAGTCAAGGCGGAAACCATCAAAACCAATAACGTTTACCAGCCATTTGCCCCAGTCCATAAATCTAGTCTGCACAGTCGTGCTGAAGGTGTTAAAGTCGTTACCAAACATTTTGGTATTCGTGATGATCTCATCAGAGCCTGCAAAACCCAGCCAGTCGCTGTTATCTACTGGGTGGAAGTTGGTATAGTTCCAGGTATAGTTTGGCTCTCCTGTACCGGTATGGTTTACATACTTTATTCCTGTATTGGTACGAGCCTGCAGAGAGGTATTTGCAAGGTTACTGCCGTTGTACCAGATATTTACAGGGTAATAGCCGTTCTCCTGCGATGCCCACTCCCAAGAGAAAGGATTCTGCTCTCTTTTAGCTGTCAGTTTAATCACAATGTCACGCGGAGAGGTTACAGTTATTTTGTACTCGTCAATATCTGATTGCGATTCGATATGTGCCTGAACTGTTTTACCCGAGCCAGGGAACACGTTGAACTGACCGCCACCGTTGTTTGGTTCGGTTTCCCAGGTAGGAGTACCGTTGGCGCCAGCCCCTGTCCAGTCGATAGACACATCATAGCCTCTTTCACCTTTCGCAGCGCTCCACTGCAACAGATACCCTTTGATCTGGATGTAATAATCGCCGGCAGTAGCGTTAGGGATTACCCAGGTTATTTCATTGGTAGGATAGGCCTGGTACTGGGTGCCATTTCGGTAGGCCTGGTCAAATACATATTTTTTTACAGCCGGGTTTGTCTCCGATTCTGTGTCGCTTGTGTACAGGTGATTCAACACGATATCAGCATACACATGAATGCCATTCGAATGCATCTTAGTGATCATGGATTGCAGCTCGCTTCTACTACCAAAGCGGGTTTCTACAGTACCTTTCTGGTTATAGTTGCCCAAGTCGTAATGGTCGAAAATGCCATAACCCATGTCGTAAATACCAAAGTTGCCTTTAGCCGGAGAGGGCACCCACAGCGCTTTAAAACCAGCAGCTTTCATACCATTGGATTTAGCTGTAAGGTTATCCCACCAGGTACCGTTCTTGTTGGTCGCATCTACCGGTACATCCCAGTAAAAGGCCTGCATCATAACGTCATCTTGGGCAGCCACCGGGTTTGCTGAAAGGAGCAATAATGCTCCGGCCAGAGCACTGATCGTTTTCTTAGAATTGTGTAAAATTTTAATCATAGGTTTGGGTTAAAGTGTGGATAAAATATTTTCTGAAAGTAAAATAAAGAAAATTATATACTAATATTCTATATATAATGTTGGTATATAACGTTTTAACATCGTTTATCTATAATAAACACAATATGTTCATAGATGGGGTATAGACGAACGTTGTGGGGCAAGATCTGAGTTCGATAATTCTAACCAAAGGGGAAATTTAACGAACCAAAAAAGCCGCTCCATTTAATATAGAGCGGCTTTTTTATAATAGTAGTCTGAAGGGTAGAATTATCGAACCAATTAACAGGGATTTGGCTGTTGTGAGTAAATACCTGGAGGTGGGAGAGGGTCGATATTGCTGGCAATGGGTATGGTACGGGTTGGCTGATCGGTGAGGAGCTGCTGATTACCAACCATTATGTGCTACCCAACCGCGAAGTGGCCAGAAACTCCTTTGTTAACATGGGCTATGAGCGGACTGTGGCAGGAGAACCCCTAAGTGGGGAGACTTTCAGGCTCAGACCGGATATTTTCTTTTTGACGCCTCGGGAAACACCTGATGGAGATCTGGCTGCCATATCTGGCCTTTTACAAAGTACTCGTCGAGTGGTTCCTGGGTATAGAACTGCCACACTGGACTATGGTCGGAAAGAATTTCTATCTGGGGCACGGTCAGGCGCTCGTGGTTAACGGGTGTACAGTAATAGGTGAAAACTGTTTCTTCCGGCACTCCACCACACTCGGTAACATCCGGCGTGAGGATGGCAGCTATTCCGGTTCTCCGGTAATTGGCAACAATGTGGAACTTGGCTCTAATGTGTGCATCATTGGCGAGGTCCGGATCGGTAACAATGTCCGTATCGGCGCCGGTTCTGTGGTGGTGAAAGACATACCTGATAATTGCATAGCCGTAGGCAACCCGGCACGTGGCATCAAGCAGCTGAAACCTACCAATTTAGAGCAGCAGATGGAGCCGGAATTGCTTGTTCAGGCAAATTAAGATTGGTATTTAAACGCAATCAAACAAACGCTCTATACCTGAAGGTGATCTTCAGAATCATTTTAGAAAGCTATGCGCAGGTTTAATTAAATTCAGCCAACGTGCTTATCCAATTTTTCAGAATAACCCTTTGTTAATGGTTGATTTTGAAAAATCTGAATCCAAAGATTTTATATCAATCCTTTTCACATTGCTTTCTGAAATACCAAATCGCTTGATCACCTCATCGTAGTTAGAGTAATCGATATGCATACTTCCTCCCGATGTAGCTGCGAGGACTTCTCCAGGTATAACTACGAGTCTGAAAACTTGGTTTTGAATCAAACTCGGTGTATCAATTAAATTGAAAGGAGATTCAGCGGTCAGGAAAAAGTTGTAACGTGAAAAGAAGAACTCATAAAAGACTCCTCGCTGATTATCAGATAAATACCTTGTGTGAGGCAAAAGAGTCCAAATACTTAAAATGTTACCTGCTGTGTCGATATCAATATCATATTCAATGTAAGCCAACACGACATCTAAAGAGTCGAGTGCAACATTGAGCGAATCGAAGCTAGTATAAAAATAATAGTAGCTACTATCATTAGCCGGAATCAGATCTACATTAAGGTCAAATACCCTCCCTGTTGGATTAATTGCTGGTGTTGGTGGTGATGTGTTTGGAGACGGAACAACATCTTCATCATCCATATGATCACAAGCCTGACCTCCTACAATTAAGAATGAGATAAATAAATACAGTAATATTTTAGTTGGATTGATTTGTTTTTTCATAGCGGAATTGCTTTTGAATGATATAAATTATCGAATTGAACTATATAGGGAAGAAAACCTGGTAAATGTGGTGGAGTGACTGATCGGCAGTACATAAGAAGAGAGGGCTTGCTATTGATGTTTTCAGCAAGCAGACGTGAAAGAGGATATTCTTGCAAGAGTCCTGAAATAATGTGTTATGAATATAAATACGATTTTACAGAAGGATTTTGCTATAGAATTGTATAGTTGTTAGTTAGACGCATGCCCAACAGGGTTAGTGATATGGATAGTATAGCTAATAGAAATTGTATATTTTTCTATATTTTTGATCCGTAATCTAGTTGTATAGCAATAGATTTAGTGCAATTTGTTAGTGCGTTGATAACTGCTTTGAGGTGGAGGAGATAATCGGAAAACATTTTTTGTTTTCTATAATGTAAAGGATAAAGCCGACCATTATGCGGAAAAGGAACTGATAGAGGCCCGAACAAAAGGCAGATAATAAGGGCATGCCAAAGTCTGGTGTTCAAAAGTGAGTAGCCGTTCTTCATTAGGAGCGGCTTTTTTCATCCCGCAACAGGTATAACTAGTTTTTTTCGCTCCTTGTATATAGTTACTTCAACTTATATCTAATTTTATAAAAATAAAAATGCATGAAACTATCTGTTTAAAATGCATTTCATCACATCTTATTAGTTATTCATCACATTTAGTTTAGCCTGTTGTAATTCCTGCTTAACCTTGCTCATAATCAGCCTAGGAACATCTAAAACTATGATATTATTATGAGCGCTTTTAAACCACTCAACTCGGTTTGCAGGAAAAGATTTAGCATTATATTTTTATTGAGTATAAATATAGTGGCGGGCACATCCTGCACATTTAAATCACAAATAACGGAAAGCATTGCTGCTTCGGTTGCTACTGCACTAGTAGCGTCAACTTTTAACCCACGAATAATAGAGTCGGTAACTGATTCTATCGTGCTGTCTCAGATAGAGTAGCAACTGTTAGCAGGGAGGAGTATCATTAATTTATACTCATTTCGTCCCAAGCTTTAAGGCTTTCATCACTTTTTTTGTTTTTCCTCACCGCTATCTCTTATCATTGATTTATGAAAAATGATCTCACCATCCAGAATTATATAGCTGAACCAATCCACCGGAACAAAGTGGAGTTTTGGGCGGCCACTACCATTTATGTGTTTGCTCTGTTCTCGCTTTCGACCGAAATCAGCCCGAATCAATCGTTTTTCGAAGAGGCCGGAATTGTTTATCGCTACTTCGAGCATTATTTCTGGCCGCAGCTGGTACGGTTCACGGTGCTATACCTGGCCTTCCTGTTCATGAATTTTGTGGTCGTGCCCCGGCTGATCCGGAAAGAAAAAGTATGGCAAAACATTTTCATGACGCTCATGACTTTTGTTGTGCTGGGAATAATTTTTGGCATAACAGACACTTATACTAAGGCCTATCTTTTCAACAGGTTCAGTTCAGAAGATCAGACGTATGAATTCATTTTCCAGAAAAGCTTTCATTATACTTTCTGGCTCTTGCTGATGCTCGGGTTTTATATCGTTATCAAGTATAGCGGAATATACCTGTTGGCAGACTCGGCCACCCTACAGTCTAAATACCGAATCATCACCCGCGACGGCCTTATGGCTTTTGTGGTATGGATGGTGAGCGTATTTCTGTTCCTGATCATCAACATTGGCGAAGAAATTACGGTAGGCTGGGCCATCTTGTCGTTGAGTGCCATTATCCTCTACTGCTATGCGTATTACACCCTGATACCAAAGGCGCTCAGCAAGAAAAAGCCGTTCCGGTTTTACGCCCTGATTTGTGCGCTGATAGTGGCCGCCTCGTATTTTCCTGTTGCTTTGATATCGATGCCCCTAACGCAGGACGAGGACTTTGCCTTCGGGTTCAGCATGTTCAACGCCGTTTTCCAGTTGTTTATAACGGTTCCGCTTATCTGGGTGCTGTTCAAACGCCAGATGAAGGGAAAGGAAGAACTGTATGTGCTGAAAAATGAGCTGGGTCGCTCCAACGCCAACCTCGATTTTCTCCGCTCCCAGATTAACCCGCACTTTCTATTCAATGCCTTGAATACGCTGTATGGCACGGCCCTGCAGGAAAACAGTGAGCGCACGGCACAGGGTATCCAGATGCTGGGCGACATGATGCGCTTTATGTTGCACGAGAATCATCAGCAAAAAATTCTATTGTCGCGGGAGATCGAGTACGTACGCAATTACATCGATCTGCAGCTGTTGCGCACCTCTTCCTCACTCAATATCGCGATCGAAACCAAAATAGAAGAGGTGGTTGATAACAAGTACATCGCACCGATGCTGCTCATCCCGTTCTTAGAAAATGCCTTTAAACACGGCATCAGCCTTAAAAAGAAGTCTTGGATCAGAGTATCGCTGCATAGCGATAAGAACAAGCTCTATTTTGATGTTTACAACAGCACCCACACCAAGCAGGAGCATGACCCGGAGAAGAACACATCAGGAATAGGGCTGCAGAATGTGCAACAGCGCCTTAACCTGCTGTACCCTAACAAGCACGAGCTCATTATCCGGGAAACGCCTGAAGAATATTTTGTGCACCTGACACTGCAATTGTAAGTATAACGGAAGTAGATTTCAGGACCAGGTATAAACTAGAACAAGTATGAGAGCAATAGCAATGGACGATGAACCCATGGCGCTGGAGGTAGTGCGTTCGCTTTCGGTGAAAGTGCCTTACCTAGAGCTAGTTGCCTGTTTTACCGATGCTTTTACGGCGCTGGAGTACCTGCAGAATGAGTCAGTAGACCTGTTGTTTTTGGATATCAAAATGCCCGATATTTCGGGTCTGGAGTTTGTGACGAGCCTGCAGAAAAAGCCGCTGGTCATTTTTACAACTGCCTACTCTGAACATGCTGTTACCAGTTTTGAACTGGACGCCATCGATTACCTGCTGAAGCCTTTTTCGCTGGTCCGCTTTGTGAAGGCCTGCAACAAAGCACAGGAGCTGCTGCAACTGCGTAGCAACTCGCCTGCATCGGTCAAAGATTATTTATTTCTTAAAACAGGTTACGAGCAGGTAAAAGTATATTATTCCGAAATCTTATACCTGGAGGCTGCCGGCAACTACGTCACGTTTGTGCTGGAAAATAAAAAGCTACTGACTCGCATGACCATCAGCGAAGTATGCGAGCTGCTGCCACCCGGTAAGTTTATACGTGTGCACCGTTCCTACATTGTAGCCAAAGACCGGATCGATAAAATTGAGCGCCACCAAGTTTGTATAAAAGGCAATCCTGTGCCTGTCGGGGCATCTTACATGCAGCAACTGCAGATCATGTAAGTATGGAGCAATAGCTTTTGATCTCTGCCTAAAGCATGATTTGAAATTTTAATCTGCTACCAAAGGGTGAAGGATACTGATTATCTTACAGGTATGGACTTTGCAAAAAGAAGAAGTATTCAATAAGTAGAACAGGCGCTAATCGATGAGTAGCTGACTACGTCCTGGAAAGAAAAGCCTTTAAGATTGCTCTAATAGGCTTTTTAGTAGACCAAAGGAAGGTATTATCGAACTATTTCCACAAGGATTTGAATGTAATGGAATCTTACCTGTTAGAAGAAACATTCAGTATGCATCAACCTTCAATGGGAATTAATAAGTCCAAGCTTTAACTTTACAAAATACTTTTTGTCAAAATGATGAATGTTACTTTTGTAATAAAAAATTAATAAATTATATAAGTAAATGATTTATTCAATAAAAGATCATAACCTTTATATGCCATATTGCTTAATTTACTTAAGTTACTTTTAGTATAAATTATTCCTTTAATTGTGTAATTGTTATTTGTAAATTTTATCTATCAAACTAAATGGATAAACATATTCACTATGATAGATGAAGGCTCTCAAGAGTATTTTCAGAAATATTATATAGAACTATCAACCTCAACTATTCCATGGATGAAATCATTAGCCGTTAGCTAATTAGAAGCAAACATATATCTAAGGTGCCTTTTACTTTATTCTTATGAAACAGTAAAGTGTAGACATCGGTAGTCAAATAGAGCATCTATTGAACCTCAGAATCAGGTGGAGGAAGATATTCTTTCACCTGATCCAATTTAAAGTCTTCAAATTCAGGTAATGTACTAAGGAGCTTAATTTGACTCTCTTCTATCTGTCCTGTTATTACTCCATATTCAAACGATTTATCTATAATTAGACCTTCTTTAGTAAGCATGGACTCTATTTCTGGAAGTTGGTCTAAATACTTGTTCTTGATTGTAATAACTACTTTCTGCTTCATGATAAACTTTTGAAGGTGATATTGCTAATCCTCGTCCTACATCTCTGAAATCCTGCTCAAGCGGCTGTGCCATTTCTAATAATTGTGACACAACAAATTGCGGAGATTCAGCAGGATATTGCTCAAAAAGTAAGCCTAATATACCTGCAACATGAGGCGTCGCCATACTTGTGCCAGAAATAGATCTGTACCTAGTTGGCATAGGCCATGAAGAGTATACGTCTACTCCAGGCGCTGCAATATCTACCATTTGTCCTGGGTTTATTGATTTGCAAGAGAAGTCTGCCACATTTAAGTAACGGTCGAGTGCTCCAACAGCTAAAACAGAAGGGCAATTTGCGGGGCTACCTATCGGATTTACAACTCCATGAGATCTTCGGCTCTCGTTACCGGCAGCAGCTACTACAACTGTGCCTTTAGAAAGAGCAAAACTTGCTGCACGCTCATATGCAGGATCATAACCTTGACCTGGGAATACAGCAGATCCGAGAGACATAGATATAACACGACATCCTTCTGATATAGCCCAGTTCATGCCATTCAAAATCCATGCCTGTGCGCCACTGCCTCTGTTACTTAACACCTTTCCTGCATATATAATACTATTTCTGGCAACCCCGTACCTAATACCGTTATAATTTATATTACCGCAGGCTGTACCTATGCAGTGTGTTCCATGTCCATGCTTGTCATTTACTGACTCATTAGGAACAAAAGATTCAGAAATAATTTCACGGTCTTTGAAATCAGGATGATCAAGATCAAAGCCTGTATCCAACACAGCTATTTTTACATCTCTTCCAGTAAAGGGAGATGAATTAGCTCTTATTGCACTTATGCCCCAAGTAGTAGGTACATTAAGAGCGGAGGGAATATCGTCAGGCACATATACTATCTTTTCTGGTTCTAATATATAATCCCGTCCGTGACTTCTGGCTTCAAGCATTTGTATTTGGCCTTCCTCTGCGCTGACCAAGGCGATTCCAAACTGAGGGTATAGCAAAACATCTGCATCCTCAACTTTATCTTCTGTAAATTCTCTAGGAGAGAAATCGGTTATGCTCGCTACTTTTAAGCCCGCTGCTGATTCCAATAGAGATTCAGTTCTGGCAGCACCTTCTAACCCATTTGTATAAATCATAAAGTACCTCCCTGTGTATAGAGGCTTGTCAGAAGAATAACCATTTCCACTCTCAAGCATATGCTTTTCAAACGAATGAAGTCTTTCATTATTCTCAGATAAGAAGATTTGCTTTCCCAGTTTAGGCTTTTTCATAGCATTGCATAATTAGTTGATAATATTAAAATGAAAATTGTTATAGTTATACGAATTAGTTTTAAATATTGATATTTAGTTTTTAATTATAATATATATTATAAAATTAAATATGTATAGTATTAACATATAAATGTGGGATGTATGGTATTTATAGGGAAAATTATGATTTGGGCCTATGTTTAACGGAATGACTTGCTTATAGGGTAATCTTTTAAAGTAAAAGAAGCATTAGATGTTTAAAGTTTAAGACCGCGTGGTATTAATTTGCTCTAACTGCACCTTTACCTGTATACAGTTATTCAAATGCTTTTTAAAGAAAATAACTATCGCTATAAAACAATAATCTTAATCCATTACTTATGATCACGTTAACAGCAAATGACTTAGATGGTAAAGTGCGTGAATTTGTTGGCAAAATTGAGAAGAGTGATTCTCAGTTAGCAGATGAGCTACAACAAATAAGAAATGCAGAAAAGTTTAAAAGACAAGCTGGACAGCTAGTACCGAGGCTTAAATCTGTGTTTACTGAATCAGCTGGAGGGCTTGAAGGAATTCAAACAACACCTGCTCTCAAGAATTCAGCACTAGAGACTATTGTACTTCGTGTTGGACGGCCAGTTCTTTCTGTATATGAAGGTGAAACTATTCTAAATTTTAAAGAGGCAGAAAGTGAAGTATGGAGAAATAAATTGATAGCTGCACAAGAACAATTAAATATCGCTATACAAGCAGTTGGCAGAATAGAAGTAGAAAATCATCCAGTAGGATACACTTGGCTAGGAACAGGATGGTTAGTAGAAAAAGATATTGTTGTTACCAATCGTCATGTAGCAGAATTGTTTGGTAGAAGTAACGGAAATGGTTTTGTTTTTAGACAAGGTACCGATGGAAATAGTATTAGAGCTTCTATAGATTTTTTGGAGGAGGCTGATAATCCAAGGGATTTCACATTCAGGCTCAAAAGGATTCTACATATTGCAGAAAGTCATGCTCCAGATGTAGCCTTTCTTCAAGTTGAACCAGTTGATGGGAAGGAAATGCCAAGTCCAATTACTCTCTCAACTAGACACATTGATGGTAACCCAGATGTTGCTGTTATTGGTTATCCTGCCCGTGATAGTCGAATACCTGATCAGCAGCTTATGATTGATATTTTTGGAGATGTATTTGACAAGAAACGATTAGCTCCCGGTCAAGTTATCTCAGTTGGTAAAACTTTACTACATGACTGCTCTACTTTGGGCGGTAACTCCGGTTCAGTAGTTTTCGATTTATCATCTGGTGAGGCTCTGGGTTTACACTTTGCCGGGCGATTTCTAGAAGCAAATTTTGCAGTCCCGGCCTCTATAGTTAAGCAGAATTTGCAACTTGCTACTAAAAATCGAAGGCCTTCCTATACTCCAGACACACTCCAGACTAAGCGAGGAAGTGAAAATAAAGTAACTCCATCAAATAATAAGCACTCAATTAGCTTTATATCAACAGATAATCTGAAGCATAATCAGAGGTCCCTTGCTTCAACTACTTTTACTATACCGCTGCAGGTGACTATCTCTTTCGGAGAGTCTTTAAATGGGAAAGAAATCTATAACCTTAATGATGATACATCTATAGCTGTTGATGGTGAAGACGTCAATTTAGATATTGAAGCTAGACCTGAAGACTATTTAGATCGGAAAGGCTACAATGTTAACTTTATAGGAGAAGATTATATAGTGTCTCTTCCTGAGGTAGTTGACCCAAGACGTAAGCATGATTTACTTACTTTCAGCACAAGTGACGGAGCTGAGTATGAGCTTAAATATCAGCATTTTTCCGTTGTTATGAGTCGCACCCGTCGTATTTGTTTGTTCAGTGCAGTTAACATCGATGGGAAAAGCTCAAGAGGCATGAAGCGAGTTGGCTGGAAGCTAGATCCGAGGATACCTAGGGAAACCCAAATTATAAAAGAGTGTTATGGCGCTCCTCCTAAATTTAGCCGTGGCCATATGACAAGGAGAGAAGATCCGATATGGGGTAGTGATGAGGAGGCTATGAAAGGGAATGCTGACTCAATGCATGTTACAAATGCTGTGCCACAAATGCAAATACATAATGGAGGGGTTTGGCTTGAACTAGAAAACTATGCTCTTCACAATGCACGCGCCGATGATATGCGAATTTCCGTATTTACTGGACCCATTTTGGAAGATAGTGATCCAATAACAAAGTATAGTGAAGGTGTAAAAGTACCTCTTTCTTTTTGGAAAGTAATAGCTTTTGTACATGATGATACAAATGAACTCTGTGCTACTGGATACATTATGTCACAGAAGGAATACCTTAGTGAGGACGAATTTATCTTTGGTAAGCATAAGACAGCCCAAGTGCCTATCACACTTATTGAGCAACGAACGGGCTTATCTTTTGGTGAATTAACTGAAGTGGATCCTCTTAATACTCAACTCGAGGTTCCTGAGTTATATTTGACAAATGTTAACCAAATAAGATTTAGATAATCACACAACTCCAAACCATGATAGATAATCTTACACTAGAACAGAGAGAGCAAATAGAGAGTGCTCTTAAAAGCGCGTTTGATCTCAATCATTTCAAGCGAATGTTGATGTTGAAGCTAGGATTAAGATTAGAAGATGAGGTTGGCTTACAAGTAGGTTTTACTATTATTGTTAATGAGCTCGTAGATCAAGCACTGAAGGGAGGATGGCTTGATAAATTGTTGATAGGGGCAGGAGGTTATAGGAATGGCAACTTAAGATTGCAAAATTTACTTCAGCAACTAGGTTTGACAACTCAACAGGTTATACCTCCAGATTATCAGGAGACACTACCAATTGATGTGATTACCTCTAGTCGAACGCTGGAGAAAATTCTTGAGCAACGTACATCATTTCAAGGGTTTACTGACTTTACTCAGCGCCTCCGTTCTATAGGTTGTCAGATTTGCCGTATTGAGATTCCAGAAGGCAATGCCGTAGGAACAGGCTGGTTAGTTGCTCCAAACCTTATTCTAACAGCCTATCATGTCATTATGGATGTGCATAAACAATTGAATGGTTTTGCTCCAGGAGATATTGCTTGTCGTTTTGATTATTCCGTTGATGTAAGCTTATCTCAGCAAGTTAGGAGTAGGGTTACTACGGTAGCAAGCTCATGGCTGATTGATTACAGTCCTTATGCGCTTGCAGATATAGGTCAATCAAATGTAGAGCCAACAAATACAGAATTAGATTATGCTTTGGTGCAGTTAAATGAAGATGTTGGTGAAGATGTCTTGCCGGAGGGTAAAAAAAGAGGATGGATTCAAATTCAAAACAATCCAACTGTTATGCAATCCAATGATGTCGTGCTGATACCACAACATCCTCAAGGAAGGCCATTAGAATTAGCGTTTGGTACAGTCCTTAATTACAACACGAACGCAAACCGATTAAGGCACAGTGTAAATACTGAAAATGGTTCCTCGGGATCTCCCTGCTTCGATGTCAACCTTTCTCCTTTTGGTATACATCATGCAAGTGATCCTAATGGCATACGGTATAATCAATGTGTACCACTTAGGCATGTTATAAGCAAGATGGAACAAAAGACTAATGTTCCAATTTTTTGGGGAAATAACAGATAGAATAGCCATGAATAAGCGGGAACGGCTAGAGAAAGAAATTAGAAGGTATACATTAGACCAATTAAACGCTGTTGTGTACTATGCTTTAAATAGGCGACTTGAAGAATATTCTATTGGTCCAAATTATGAGACAGTAGTTTTTCAATTGATGCAACAGTTAGAGATGGATAATGTTACTCTAAATAGATTTTTAGTCCATCTTTTGATGATAAGCCCTTGGCCTGAGTTGCGTAGTGCTATATGTGAATATCTTGGTTTACGAACTAAGAATCCATATGATGCTCTTTCGCCATTTGACAAACCTGTTGTTGACCGACAAAGTTTAAAAAGCAAGCTAAAAAACCTATTCGATAAGCCACCAGGTGGTACTTTTAATTATCATGCATTAATTACTAGTGGGCCAAGAAATAGTGGTCGTACTCATATCAAATGGTTGGTTCAGTATGTTGCAGAACACGAGAAAATACTAGCGGTTCAAATTGATATGGGTAACAACAGTTTAGAGGATATGATTTTTAAGCTTAAAAATGAAATGTCTCTGCCAAATGAAAGGTTTCCTGATTCTGAAGCACAATTATCTAGGCAAATAAAAAATTTTCCATCTGTATTAGGTGGGTACTTAAGGGAACAGGCCAGAAATGCTCTTGGAAATGATGTTAAGTGGTGTCTTGTGTTTGATCATTATGATTTGAGCGAAGCTGGGTCAGATTCACAAATTTTTGTCGATGAATTAGTTAAATACGTTGCAGACAATCCGAGTATAAATCTTTGGATTGTAGTGCTTGGACATAATAACACATCCGCATTTAAATCTATGGGTGGGGTGCTTGTAGAGGACATTATACCACTTGACAAGAAAGATATAGAAAATTACTTAGTACAAGTTGCTCAATCCTCTGGGAGTAATTATACGCCCGTTGAGATTGAAACTAAGTGCAGCGAAATATTCGCTGGCTTAATAGTTCCTCCTCCTGCTCTAGATAAAGAAGGTATGAGACTAATTCATGAGAGGCTTCGCGCTTTTTTACGAACAAATAATGTTTCTATAGCATGAAGGAATTTTCTAAAGAAGAACTAGATCAATTTCAGGATCAGTACAGGTTGGTATATAAACAAATTTTTGAAACTGAAGAAGACCTTGATGCCTCTTATCTAGAAGTAGCATGTTTACTTGTTTATTTTGATCCTGAACAAATTCATCCTGTATATAAAAAACAAATAACACATAAGAATCATAAAGGCTGGAGAAATTTTCTTAAATATTGTGAGCCTTATGTAGGTTCTAGTGAGGGTAACTTTTGGCAAGTTAATCTTTCAGTACGTCGGGCTGCATTAAAGCGCTTGGGTACAAGGGAGCAAATGTTAAAAGTACTACAAGCAAGTAAAATTCAACCACAAGTTCCTGGTCAAAAATTTGTAAATGAATTTCTTCAAACTGGTAAAGTAAGTATAGAGGACTTTACACGCACAGAACTTCTCTCATTGTTATCAATTTTACAATGGTTTGATAACATATTAGTGGAAGCAACAGCAGTTAAAGAACAGGTGGAGAAAACTTTGCCGGTTGCAGAATTGTTAGAACCACTTCGTCGTTTGAATTCAACTACATTCATTGGAAGAAAAGAAGAATTGGTTATTTTAGCTGATTATGTTGGTGTTTTGCCAACAAAAGACTTCCTGCGCAATGTAAGGCGTTTCGCTTCCAATCTTGTATATAGTTTGTTTGAAAGGCCCCCATTATTAGTATATGGTCCGGGTGGAATGGGTAAGTCTACTTTATTAGCGCGATTTATCTTAGATCATTTTGAAAAAACAAGCACAGATAAATTACCATTTGTTTATCTTGATTTAGATAGACCAATATTGAACTTAGAACAACCAAGCACTCTTCTATTAGAAGGAGCTCGTCAGTTGGCAAGTCAGTATTTAGAATTGGAGCTTGAGTTTAATCGGCTTAAAGATGCTATTGAAGTTGCCTTGCTCAATATGGACAATTATGAAATATCAAAGTCTATTATTCTTAGTAATTATAGTGATTCTCACATTAGTTCATCCGCGAGAGTATTCGGAGAATTAGTAAGATCTGTAAACGCTCCAGTATTGTTTGTTGTGGACACGTTTGAGGAAGCCCAATTTCTTGGTAATGAGGTTGTGGAGGAATTATGGAGTTTATTTGTGACTATACAAGAACTTGCTCCTAATCTAAGAATAATCATATCTGGAAGAGCGCTGGTTCGAAATTTTCCTGTTCAAAAACTTCTTTTGAAAGAGTTCGATAGAAGGGAGGCTCGTCAATTTCTAGAGGTATGTTTAAGTAAGTCCGAGAAGGAAATAATTATTAATAAAAAAATTGTAGAGGAGATTTTAGATGTTGTAGGTTATAATCCTCTGAGTCTTCGTCTTGCTGTTAAAGTTTTCCAAGAACAAGGTGTTGAAAAGTTACGAAGTGTAGGCTCACGAGGATGGCTGATTTCTAGAGTAAATGATGAAGTAATACAGGCACGGTTATATGGAAGAATCTTAGCTCATATTCATGATCCAGAAGTTAAGAAATTAGCTTTTCCAGGTCTAGTTGTACGACGTATCACACCGTCAGTCATAATCAATGTGCTAGCAAAACCGTGCAACTTAAAACTAAATTCATATTATGAAGCTGAATTGCTAATGCAAAGTCTTTCCAAGGAAGTTTCACTAGTTGAAGTTGATCCATTGGATAGCTCACTGCGGCATCGGCAAGATGTGCGTCGTATCATGATAAATGATCTAAAGAATGAAATCTCAAGTGATGTTTTAAAATCGATACACGATCTTGCAGTTGAATATTATGCTGATTTACATGATGAATTCTCACGTGCAGAAGAAATTTATCATAGGCTTTCTCGTGGAGATGAATTCTCTAAAGTTGATAATCTATGGCAACCAACATTAAAACCACTATTACAGTATGCAATAGAAGAACTTCCAGACCGTGCTCGTATCTGGCTCTCTTCAAAATTAGGGGTAACACCCGATACAAATTTACTTAAACGATCAGACTTGGAATACTGGGAAGAAATCACTGCTAAAACTGCACAGCGTCATCTTCAGACTGGAAATGCTATAGGTGCATTAGATGTACTGCGAGAGAGGCAAGAACGAAGTCCAACTAGCCCACTCTATCACCTTGAACTAGAGGCTCTTCGTATGATGGGTTTATTTAGAGAGGCGGAAACTTTAGTAAATCGGGCACTACTATCGGTCAATAAGTCAGGAAATAAATTACTTGTTCGTGAACTGTTGTTGCAGTCTGCGTTAATACAGGAAGCACAAGGTAAATTAGATTTAGCACTCACATTTATAAAAGAAGCCGAACATACTATTACTGAACATACAGAACCTATTGAAGTGTTGCGAGTTCTTGTTTGTCACATTAGACTGCTTCGTAAATTAGGGAATGAACACGATAAAGAGCGCGCAAATATTATTGAGAATGCAAAAGCTTTGTTATTACAGGAACATGTCGTTCAGCTCTTATCCAACTATCCAAACCTGTTACGAGAGTTAGCAGCAGAACTTGGTAAGATTATTCCATCAATTTTGCATAAATCAGTAGATTTGATTGGAATTGATGTTCGAAGTAAAGACCAAATTGATATACTTTCAGCAGCTTTAGCAGAATGGAACAATCAATTGCAAGCAGAATCACATTCTGATCAAGGTGAATTGGCAGTTCGTGCCGGTATCAAAGGTAGCTCCTTATCAGAGTGGTCAAATTTTATAAGTAAAAATGTTGGTAAAAATCTTAACAACTCCATAAAGCACTGGATGAGTGAGATTCCCGTAAACACTCTTAATAATGATTTATCTAATAAATTTAATAGTTCTTTAGTTGATATTTATAGAAGCTCAGTTAACTATTCGTTGGAAAGTAGAATAAAAAAGCATTCTAAATAATTTTAATTTTGATTATAATGATTCTGTTAGTTGGCTGTAGGTACTTAACGCATGCTCTTCAGATTTTACGCTTCCGGATGTCCATTTGACCTACTCATCAAATCGCTGCTACAAATGAAGCCTAAAAAATAATGCCCACCCAGTCAACTCAAATTGTTTTCAATTGCCTCAGCCACTCCCGCCCTTTACTAACAATCACCTGAAACTGAAATGTCTGAAATTTTTGGGATTTTTCTGTAGCCATTCTTATTGGGAAATACAGCTTTGCTAAGTAATGGTAAGGTATTTGTGATGTGGTGAACATAAAATTCCTGAAACCGAATTTAGTAAAATAGCTTAGCATTGCTATTCTGGCCGCCCTAATGTGTATAAATTCTCGACTGCCGTACTTGTCCTTGCTCACCTGCTCTTTAGAAACGTCGACGCTTAATAAAGCGCCGACGGTCATAGACATACTTGGCTGGCCTATGTATTATATTCGGATTACTTTTTATTGTAGATTTTTCTACCTGTTTTTGAGGTTCTTGTGGTTTAAACAAACTACCTGCTATTATACATACCATCAACAAGGGTTCCTCGAGAGGTTATTGCAGGAAGGGAATAGCACCTGTTAATTTGTTAGAAAATGATATGCAAGGAGTGCATAGGAGGGAAGGTAATAATCTGTGCTCTTATTACGCTCCGGTTTAATTGTTGTCTGTTTTGGAAGTGAAAACGTAGTAGTACAGTAGGTTTTAGATTATGGACTACTATCAATTCAACTATCTTCCAAATGATAAGCGGGCAGAACTGGTGGGGCAGTCAGGACGATTTCTAGACTTGCGCTCTCATATGGGGTGTAGCTTAGCACTTTACGAGATGCCCTGCTTCTTTGCAAAAGTCTGGTATTCGCCCGAAGATAGTCAGATAGCCTTGGTGCATGGTTTTGTAAGCAGCCTACTCTTTGAGCCGTATTTAGATGATATTGATCTGAAAGAGCTCATGGAAAAACTGAGGTAATAATCTTCCTTGATGTGATCTTGCTTAGCACAACATCTAGAAGGCAAAAAGAGGTAAAACCAGACTAGAAACAGGGTAGAAGAAAAGTAGAGCCGTACGCAATGGCAGAGGTTAGCCAGATGTTACGACTTGTACGCTAATGTGTACGTATGACAATAAAAAAAGCCCCTCAGAATAAACTGAGAGGCTTTCTAGTAGTCCGTAGGGGAATCGAACCCCTGTTGCCAGAATGAAAATCTGAAGTCCTAACCCCTAGACGAACGGACCATGCAATTGCTGTATTGCGATGCAAATATAAGGGGTGATTTTATTTCTGCAATGGAGTTACATGAATTTTTCTGTAGCTAATTCGGAAATAATTGGTTTACAGTTCAATAATTTTCATCATTAAAACGATTGTTGCATAGTTTAACAAAACATATCTTCTTGCGTTATACTTAATCTTATTCAACTAAACCTAATACGTATGGCCAGAAGTGCACATTATACTGGTGTAACACCTGAAGTATATAATCAACTAAAAAGTAAGCTCCAATCTATGGGCTTAAGCCTGGAAGGAGATGCAGGGAAAATTAATGAAAAAGGCGTTTCTGCAAAGTATAACTATAATTCTGAGGCAGAATCGCTCGAGATTGATGATCTTTCTGTTGGGTTTCCGGCAAGTATGATGCTGAATGCGGATAGTTTGGTACAGCGCATGACGCAAATGATTGAAGAATATGGCGGAAAAGCTAAATCATAAAGCTTTTACCAATTTTGACCGTATAACAAGCAAGTTTATTATTATATACCAATTGGACTAAAAAAACTATGGAAAACGAAAATATGCAAAACAAAGCTGCCGGTAACGGTGGCAGCGGTCAGCAGAAAGGACAGGGTAATAAGAGTAGCAGTAGTTCCTCTGAAAGCTCATTGAAGTTGCTGCAACCGCATGATATGTCAAAAACAGTAGAGTCTGCGATGCACGTATTACAGGGGCGTCACGAAAAATTACCGGAGTTATTGCACGATGTAGGAACACTTGTTTTAAAAGCAGCTAAAAAAATGACAACTACGCAACTTATACTTGCTGCCGGTGCTGTTACTGTTGGTGCCATCCTGGTAGCGCGTTACGTAGGAGAACATGATTTTGAATTTGATGAGGCTGCTTAATTAACGTTTCAACCCATCATTTTATTAGATAACAGGACTTCCTGCTTTAAGTGTATGTATACTTAGGGCAGGAAGTTTTTTTATCAGCCAATTCTTAATCCTGAATTTCTATAGTTTATAAATTGTTACAAACGAACTTTATACCTGCCATAATGATTACACAACAAGTATGCTGCTCTGGTTATAGTATACCTACAGAAAGTATAAACTAACATTTTACCGGAAAAATCTCGGGCAATGGGGGAGAGAAAATAGTATCTTTGCCACCTTATTCAAAATATTATGATTTCAGTAGACGGAGTTACAGTCGAATTTAACGGATCGGCACTTTTTAGCAATGTTGCATTTAACATTAATGAGAACGACAGAATTGCGTTGATGGGTAAAAATGGAGCTGGTAAATCTACGCTTCTTAAAATTATTGCTGGCGTAAATAAGCCAACACGGGGCAAAGTGTCAGCGCCTAAAGATGCAGTAATTGCTTACCTGCCGCAGCATTTGCTTACCGAAGATAATTGTACCGTATTTGAAGAAGCATCGAAAGCCTTTGCCAAAGTGCTGGATATGAAAGCGCAGATGGATGAGCTGAATGCGCAACTCGAAACCCGCACCGATTACGACTCTGATGATTACTATAAACTGATTGAACAGGTATCGGAACTGGGCGAGAAATATTACTCTATTGAAGAGATAAACTTTGATGCAGAAGTAGAGAAAACACTGCTCGGACTTGGTTTCTTAAGGCCAGATTTTACGCGCCCTACAAGCGAATTCAGCGGGGGCTGGCGTATGCGCATCGAGCTTGCCAAAATACTCTTACAAAAACCCGATCTTATACTTCTGGATGAGCCTACCAACCACATGGATATTGAATCCATACAATGGCTGGAGGATTTCCTGGTGAATAATGCCAAGGCTGTAATAGTAATATCACACGATAAAACCTTTGTAGATAACATAACCAATCGCACCATAGAGGTTACGATGGGGCGCATTTATGACTATAAAGTAAACTATAGCCAATACCTGCAACTGCGTAAAGAGCGCCGCGAGCAGCAACAGAAACAGTTTGACGATCAGCAAAAAGAGATTGCCGAAATTCAGGCGTTTATAGATCGTTTTAAGGGCACTTACTCTAAAACTTTACAGGTACAGTCGCGGGTAAAGATGTTGGAGAAGATTGAGATTATTGAAGTAGATGAAGTTGATACTTCGGCTTTGAATTTGAAATTTCCGCCTGCACCTCGCTCTGGTAACTACCCGGTAATTGTAGATGGCATTACAAAAAAATACGGCGACCACACTGTGTTTAACGATGCATCCATGACGATTGAGCGTGGCGAGAAAATTGCATTTGTAGGTAAAAACGGTGAAGGTAAATCTACGCTGGTAAAAGCCATTATGGGCGAAATAGACTATGAAGGCAAACTGCAGCTAGGGCACAATTGTATGGTAGGTTATTTTGCCCAGAACCAGGCATCTTTGCTCGATGGCGACTTAACCGTTTTTCAGACCATTGATCAGATAGCTATTGGTGATGCCAGAACTAAAGTAAAAGACTTACTTGGGGCTTTCATGTTCAGTGGCGATACGATAGAAAAGAAGGTGAAAGTACTTTCAGGCGGAGAGAAAACGCGCCTGGCTATGATTAAGCTTTTGCTTCAGCCCGTTAACCTGCTTATCCTGGATGAACCTACCAACCACCTCGATATCAAAACAAAGGATATTCTGAAAGATGCTTTAAGGGCATTCGATGGTACACTTATACTTGTATCACACGACCGTGACTTCCTGGATGGCCTGGCTACTAAAGTGTTTGAATTTGGCAACAAACGCATCCGGGAGCACTTCGAAGATATCAATGGTTTCCTGCGTAACAAGAAGATGGAAAACCTGCGCGAGATCGAAAGAGCTGTTGCAAAATAGATAACAGGAACTAGCTTTAATGCTTCTTTTGGCAAGTATAAACACTTGTTAAAAGAAGCATTTTTTGTTATACTATAAGTATATCTCTGGACAGTTTATACTTAAGTGTACTAATTTTCAATGCAAAGCTTACGCAAATCCCGCATTGATCCATAAAAAACATTGCAGTCTACTTTACCCTCAACACCTTCTACAGTGCCAATATCGGTGTGCTGCCAGAAGCTTAACTTAATGTTGTGGCCCGGCGAAATACGTAATTTAGGTACCTGGTAATGAGCAATCCAGAGCGGGTAATTGTCAAAATAACCTTCTAAGTGGTCTTTGTAGAATTGATAATTTGTGTAAAGTATGGGCTTGGTATTGTAAGCGCGCTCCACAAGGTTTAGCCAGGTCTGCAGCTCCTCCCTGAATCTTGCGCCTGACTTCAATCCACGATGCTCCACATCCAGCACAGGTGGCAAATCGCCATTAGAAAGCTGCACAGTTTCTATAAAATTACTGGCTTGTTTTTCAGGGCTGAGGCGTGGCCTGTAGAAATGGTAAGCTCCTTTTATTATGCCAGCTTGGCCCGCTTCCTTCCAGTGGCGTTCAAATTCTTTGTCTTTTAAGTAATTGCCTTCCGTAGCTTTAATAAACGCAAAGCTGATGTTGTTTTCCTGTACTTTCTGCCAGTTAACGTTTTTCTGGAAATGAGACACATCAATGCCATATATATCATGGCCCTTGGGCCAGACTGAGGTGTGGCGTTCGCCAAAGAACTCTACATACAGGAACAAAAGGCCAATTGCACCTAACATACTCATGCCAATCCAAAACCGTAGGGGTATAGGCTTCTTTTTTTTGTTGCGGTATGGGCGTTTAACAGGCGCTGTTTTGGTTTGCATATAGGCTTAGGGCAAAGGTATAATTTTGGGTTTATACTTTGCAATGGTAAGTATAAATACAAGAACGTAAGTTGTTACAGTTCTTCGTTGTTAGCTTCAATTATTGTACTAAAATATGAAAGTATTAGTACAAGTTGCACTACTTCATACATATCCAATCATTTCTGAAACAAAATATAGGCATTACGTTATAGTTTGTAATGAGAACTCATCCATTATACACCTTGTTTTTCGCCCTTACTACTGTAGCATTAAGTATAGTTTGCTTTGGTTGTGCCTCAAAAAATTTCTTCTCAGAAAGTCCTTTGGTAAAGACTCCGGATTCAAGCGCTATAAAATCTGATGTAACCCCATTATTAGATAGTGTTACAGTTCAGGCTGGCAGGCACTATGCGCATGGTAAGTTTTATAATTTTTTACTGGGCCAACATTACCGCGAAGTTTGGGCTGCCCCTGTACGTGTTAAGGTTTTATACTTGCAACAGCAGGGTTTTCAGATTGAAAAAGTGGGCGGAAATTTACAGACTACAAGTTTTACCCTGGTAAATGACAAGGGGCTTCGTTATGCGCTGCGTAGTCTTGATAAAGACCCGGCGGGTTCATTGTCTCCGTTGCTGCGGCAAACGTTTGTTGCAGATTTTATGCGCGACCAGACCGCTGCCCTTAACCCATATGCCGCTTTAGTGGTTGCTCCGCTGGCTGAAGCAGCGGGCATTCCGCATGCTAATCCGAAACTTGTTTACCTGCCTCCAGATTCAGTTATACTTGGCAAGTATACTTTAATGGCCGGAGATAAATTGTATATGCTGGAAGAAAAGCTGGATGATAGGAATTGGTATAGAGACGAAGCGGGAAGTTTGTCTGATATAATCAGTTCTAAAAAGCTGCTGAAACGACGGTTTAAAGACAATAAGCACCAGGTAGATGCGATAGCTTTTGCCAAGGAACGGCTTTTTGATTTGCTGTTGAATGACCGCGACAGGCACCAGGGGCAATGGGAATGGCTGGAATTTAAGGCTAAAGATCAAACGCTTTACAAACCTGTCCCTAAAGACCGTGACCAGGCTTTTTATAAGTTTGCACATGGCGTACTTCCTCATTTATTTGGTCGGGGACTTAACTATCAAAAGTTTACAGGCTTTCACAACGATTACCGGAACCTGCATGCGCTCATGTTAAAGAGTGCCTATATAGATCAGCAATTTCTATCCGAAATAACCGAGGCAGAGTTTGACTCTCTTGCAAAGGATTTGCAACAGCGCTTAACAGATAAAGTCATTGCAAATGCGGTGCATAAATTCCCAGGACAAGTATACAGTCTGGTTGGGGCAATAACCGAACAAAGTATAAAAAGCAGGAGAGACCTTTTGCCGGTTGTAGCCCATAAATATTATAAATTGCTTGCAAAGGTGGTAGTTATAGTGGGCTCTGACGAGAAGGAGAACTTTATAGTTGAGCGATTAGACGATGAAAGAATGTTAATAACTATGCACAGAGCAAAGGATAATGCTGTTTTATATCACCGGGTATTTTATTTGAAAGACACAAAAGAAATCAGGATTTATGGTTTAGCTGATGATGACCAGTTTAAAGTGAGCGGAAAGGTGAATAAAAGTATAAAGGTATCTATAATTGGAGGCAAAGGAGAAGACGAGGTAGAAGATATATCACATGTAAAAGGCTGGAGCAAACACACTATAGTTTATGATAAACAGAACGGCAATCATTTAAAGCTTGGCTCAGAATCGAAATTCAGAATATCAGCCAACCACAAGATTAGTGATTTCGACAGAGAAGGATTTTAATGAAATAAAGTAGTTTATTACCAGATTCTGACTATACTCTAAATAATAAAAAAGGGACTCAGTAAGCTGAGTCCCTTTTTTATTACCGGCTTAGTTACCTGGCCAGGCATTCCATGGAATACGGACAAGGATAAGCAAAAGCGCTATACCGAAGAAAATGGCTATACTTTTAAAACGCTTGTTATCATCTGTTAAACGCTTGGCACGCGAGAAACCAATCGTTATCAGTACAACAGCAATAATCATTGTTAGTGGGTGCTCCAGAATATACAATCTTGACACCGAATCTTTCATGGCTTCGCCTGAAAAATTAGCAGCTCCTAACGGTGACAGGAAGTATAAAACTACCCCGAGTACCCACTGCAAGTGAGCTGGTATAAGGCCCAGCAGGCTAAGTTTTCTATCTTTATCAGTGAAGGGTTTGTTTCCGGCTAAACCAGCAATGGCATTGCCTAAGCTAATAATCAGACCCAGCAGTACCAGATAGGTCATGTAAGAGTGAAAATGCTGTATTCCTGTATACATAGTATGGTTTGGTTTGTATTGGTGTGAAATTACTAATGAATATGCTAAAAACAGATTATATTATCTATGCCAGAACGGAATAATTTACTGGTTAAGCAAATAAATTGCCGTTGCTGAATATTTAAGCCAAGTATAAAGTATGAATTTTAGCCTTTTGCTCTAATAGAGTAAAGCATCGGTATTTTATTTTCTAGGTTTTTTATCCGCCAGTAACCGTCTTTTCCCTGCACAGTGTTGGCAAAACAGTTATAAGGAGAGTAAGGGTACTCGTGCAGAAATTCTATACTTAATCCGGCAGCAGTCAGGGCGCTGATAATTTCTCCGAGGCCGTGGTTCCAGCCATACTCTACTTGTTTTATTGGGGCATCCCTGTCTGCGTAAGTACCTGTGCTTTCCGACACAATGGGCTCCTGGGTGTTATGGTAACTATATTTTATGTGTGTAAATTCTTCATCAAACATCCATAAAACCGGATGAAAATCTACGATATAAAAAGTGCCGCCCGGCTTTAAAAATTGTGCTATAATGTCGGCCCACTTTGTTAAATCTGGTAGCCAGCCAATGGTGCCGTATGAGGTAAAAATCACATCAAACTGCCCTTGTAGGTTTTCTTTGAGGTCGTAAATGTTTGCTCTGACAAAGCTGGCATCCAATCCTAACTGCGTGTTCAGCTGCCTGGCCTGGTTTACGGCCTCATCAGAAATATCAACGCCTGTAACTTTTGCTCCCATGCGAGCCCACGAAAGCGAATCCTGGCCAAAATGGCATTGCAGGTGGAGCAACGTTTTGCCGCTTACATCGCCTACTTCCTCTAATTCTATCGCATTAAGGGACGTTTTACCGCTTAAAAAAGCAGGCATATTATAAAAGGCTGAGTCAATATGCACCGGTGTCTTTTTGTTCCAGAGGCTACGGTTGGCCTCAAAGTATAAATTGTAGTTCTCGTTCATTATTTGCAGAAATTTACTTCAATATAAGATTTTTAATGGATATTAAATTTACTATATTTAAAAGTATTTCACCTAAGACTAAATCAAGATGGCAACATTTGATGGCACTGAAGGCGCTCCGATTGAGCTGTCGCTGGCTGCTTCCTGGACTAAAAATTACCGCGGTTACGCTACTGCTGACGAAAGCGGGACTTTAACAAAAGCTCATTTTTACGGCCGCGATATACTTCAAAAATTATTAGACCAGGAGGGATGCATGGGCATCAGGATATATTACGCAAGAGACGAAAAAGGGCAGAAACAATTAGTGTTAGTTGGTGCTAATGCTGAAGGTAATGATATGGAGGAAATGGTAGTGGATAGTTCTAAGATCTGTCCGCCGGATTGCAGTACAGGAGGAGATTTGAATAGTTAATGGAATTTTTTCTAAGAAAGGTCTATCCCTGGCTTGTAGAAATGGGAACGCTATGGGTACTTGTGCCGTTTATTGCCGGACTTTTTTTTATTCGTAAACCCCATAAAAGCATTCAGTTCTGGTTGCTGCTTCTGTTGGTGTTAGTTTCTGTACTGGCAGAAGGGGTAGGGCAACTGGTTGTTTACTTAGGTGCAAAAAATAACATCTGGGTTGTTCATGTTCATACTTTACTGGAGTTCCTGATCTTAGCTGCCATCTTCTATACTAGCTTCCAAAGAGCGCTCTTCAGGAAGGGGATTATCCTGGCTGCTATACTTTTCATTAGCGTTAGTTTGATAGATGCTTTCTTGCTGGAAGGTATAACCCAGATGAACTCCCTGACAAAAGTTTCCGGAAATGCGATGCTTATACTAATGGGCATTCTATACTTTTATAAAGTTGCCAACGACCTTACAGTTACTTACCTGGACCATGACCCTGTTTTTTTACTCAGCTGTAGCCTCCTGATTCTCAAAGCAGGCACAACTATGTCTTATGCCATGTTCAACCAGGCCCTTGCTGCTTCTTATGATGCCGCGCGCATTTGTATTGCTATAACACTGGTTCTCAATATACTTTATTATACTGCTTTAATACTCATCCTAAAAAGGGCAACGTCATGTTAGAGATCCTGAAGCCAGTTATTATTATTACTCCTGTATTGCTGGTTTTGGCAGTAAGTATAATTGCATTTGTATTTCAGTACCAGCGCCGCATGCTGCAACACCAGGAACATTTGCGGGTATTGCAGGAGGCCAAACAACGCCAGTTGCTGGATGCTACCATACAGGCACAGGAAGAGGAGCGCCGGCGTGTTGCCCGCGATCTTCATGATGAAGTAGGTGCCATGCTGGCCTTAGTAAAACTAAATGTGCACCAGCTTACGGCCCAGTCCGAAAATAAAGAAACAGGCCACCAGGTGAAGGAATTACTTAATGAGGTGATCGGGAGTGTGCGCCATATATCGCACGACCTGATGCCTGTGGTGCTGGAGAAAATGGGCTTGCCCCTGGCGCTGGAAGCCATGAAACGTTCTATACCGTCTTCTTCGGGAGTACAGATGATCTTTACCTGCAATGATACCGATAAACGGATAGACTCTAAGATAGAGTTGTTTTTATACCGTGTGGTACAGGAGCTCTTAAACAATACACTGAAGCATGCCAAAGCCTCTGAAATAACAGTAAACCTTGATTTTACCGTTTCTGATCTGCAATTAGAATACAGGGATAATGGCGTAGGCTTCGATTATCAGGCACTTTTACAGCAGGTAAACAATAACCATGGGTTAGGGTTATTAAACCTTCAAACCCGTATTGAATTATTGGACGGAAAATTTAACTTTTATTCGGCGCCAAATTCCGGAACAAAAGCTGCTATTTCTGTTTCAATTTTGTAACTTTACTTCGGTTTTATTAGCTATATTATGGATTTACAGGTACTTACAATCGCTATCGCCGATGATCACACACTTTTCAGGAAAGGTGTGCTGGAAATATTGAAAGCGTATAAGGAGATAACTGTAATTGCCGATGCCAGTAATGGCGCTGAACTGATCGAAAAAATAGAAGCATCTGCCTTGCCGGATATTATCATACTGGACTTGGAAATGCCTGAGATGGACGGTATTGTAACGTCACGTTACATAATAAGCAAGTACCCGGAAGTAAAGATTCTGATCGTATCTATGTATGGCGAAGAGTCTTTGGTAGAAAAACTGTTGAAAGAAGGCGTGCACGGTTACTTGCTAAAAAGTGCTGAACCAGAAGAACTACGCGATGCGCTACAAACGCTGAAAGGAGGCAATTGCTTCTTCTCTCAGACAATTAAAAATTTTATGCCTTACTAAGTAAACGGAGCCTCAAAGTATAAAAGCCGAAGCCACAGCATCTTGTCTGTGGCTTCGGCTTTTATACTTTGATGGCAATTCAAATTTATACTTCTGATAATTCTTGGGCTGTTGCTTTTTGTAAAACTTCGTCGGCTATAGTTTAAAAAGCAAAGTCCTAAATATCACTAAGGAAGTGCGGAAGGGTAAAGGCAAAAGGGCCTTATCTTTAAAACCTATATGCAGTGCTATTCAGCTCAGGCTAACCCGCAGCTTCATCCAATTCTATACCTTCAAGCATGTAAGTTAATATAGGCTCACATTTTTCACGACAGGCAGGATAAAAATGGCCATGCTTCCAGTAGTCTGATTTAGGTGATAAACCCCACCAGAACTCTGCCATAGCTATAGGTTTAAGTTGATTTTGAAAAGCATATTGCAAAAGTTTAGGCGCAGCGCATTCGCCGGCACCTGCAGGAGGATTACTATTGGAGTTGCCCTGAAAGATGGTGCGCAAACTTTTCTCTCTGCCTGATTTATTCAGGAAATGAAACCGGTCAAATAGCTTGCCTTGCAGGTCAATGGAGTTTTGCTTTCGCAATTTCTGAAGATCTTCAATTTCCGCTGCATTCTCCTTTTTCCCTGATTCTTCTAACCTTTTTATTTTAAGGTTAATGCGTGTCAGTTCCTGCATGCCTACATTCAGAAAACTGCCCTCTGTCAGTGCGTCATATACTGGCGGTACAAAGAAAGGATGGTGATAGCCTCCGGCTAATTTCCCGGAAAAAGCTGCCAGGTAGCCAATTTCATCTTCTTCGGTTTTTACTACCAGGACGCCAAACATTTTTCCTATTACTTTCCCTTCCTTACCATGCGTCAGGCCAAAGTTGTGGTCCCATTCCTGGTAATTTGTGAGGTAGCCTTTAAGTTCTTCAGAGGCGAGCAGGCTGATCGGATGCGGTTTATAATCAAAAGGATAAGTGAATTTTTCAGGTATCGGATAATGCTTAACTGAATTATTAAATGGTATGAAATAATTGGTTTTGGGTAATACTGTTGGTAGCAAGCTCTTAATCCTTTAACTATAATTGACTATCTGCCTTTAACTATAATTGACTATCTGAAAACAAAACTAGTAATAAGCAACAGCATTCATTCAACTTTATACCTGCCATCTACTATAAAAAAGTATCTCTGTAAACAATCAATGATTCTCTTGTTACAGGATGACCATGCCCAAGGTAAAATCTGTTAGTATTCATGGAAAGAACCCGGTTTATACTTGCCTTTACCTGTTCCAGATCATCGTGAAATGGTGGATGTTTCATTCTTGAATGAAAGGCAATGCCTCCCAAAAGTATACCTGACGAAGCCAGATCCATAATAATTGCATCTCCGCTATCCATAACAATTGAAAGTGTACCAGGTGTATGGCCCGGAGTGTGAGCTATTTTGCCGTTAATTCCCCATTCTGTTAAGTTAAATTCTTCATCGCCTTTTAGAATAATATCAGGGGTGCAGGGTATGGCCTTATCTCTAAGCAATTTTCTTTTCAGGATGTTCCAGTATATTTTGTTGGGCTTTAATGTTTCTCTCAGGCTTTTGCCGGTTTCTAATGCTCTGGAGTCTAATTCGTGCATCAGGACAGGTATTTTTAATTCATCTTTCAGAGCTTTTGCACTACCAAAATGGTCGATGTGCCCGTGGGTAATAATTAGAAGGTCTATGTCTTCCTTTTTTATACCTAGCTTCTGTAATTGTTTCAGAATGGTTTTTTCGCTGCCAGGTAAACCAGCATCTACAAGAATATGCTTTTTCTCACCCTTTATCAGAAAGCAATTTATCATTCCATAAGGGTAAACGGCTAGTTGTATTATTTTTTGCATAGTAGCTATGAGTTTTACAATGCAAAACTCATAGCTACAGCTTAATAAATACTTGATAAATGTTAGGAACTTATTTTTTTGCGGATTCTGCTGAGAGATTCAGGTTTAATACCAATGTATGAAGCAATGTGCTGTATGGGTAAATTCTGTATCAGTTCGGGCTGATCAGATACTAATTTCAAATAGTGCTTTTCAGCTGATAAAGTGAGGATATCTTTTGTGCGTTGCTGTGTAATTATCAAATACTTTTCATAAACACCTTTACAGAACCTTCGCCAGTTCTCGCTCTTTTGGTAGAGGAGGTCATAATCTGTTTTGGTGATATAAAATACCTCGCAATCCGTTACACACTTTAAAGTTTCTTCTGCTACTGTACCTGTCGCAAAACTCTTAAAACCTGTAATGAATGTATTATTTCCTGCAATGTGTGTTGTAGTTTCTTCCCCATTTTCTAAACACGATGTCCTGATAAAGCCTTTATTTAAGAAATAAAGCTTCTGAGTAACAGTATTTTCCTTTACAAGAACAGTATTTTTTTGAAACCTGGTAAAGACGAACAATTGCCTGATCAAATCAGCTTCCCAATTACTTAGAGGAACATTTTCTGAAACGTGCTTAATTAAAGGTTCTACTGTCATTAATTTTTTAATTAAAAGTAACTGCTCAGCATCCTGTTTTATCAAAGTATGAAATAAAGTTACCAGCAAATAAAATAGGCACTGAATTATGTTACACCCAGCATTTACACTCAGAATTACTTTACCAGGTTCTGATACAGGCTGTTAATTGTTGCGACTATCACTTTGTTCAATTCATCAGTCTCAGGTTCGCTACATCCGTTTGTAATAACCACAATGCCGAACTTTTCTTTTGGGTGGAAAAACATGGCGCTGTAAAGGCCATAGGCTGTACCAGTGTGTCCGGTTAACATTTTGCCGGGAATTAAATCTTTTTCCGTAGTCAGGGCCATTCCATAACCGTTTTTGGCAATTGGTTTTTGCATTAGCTTTGAGCTTTTACGGGAGATAATTCTGGTATTTTTATACTTGCCGTGCTGCATGTGCATGGTCATGTACTTTGCGAGGTCGGGAGCAGAAATTTTCATACCGCCTGTAGGTGAGAAAACCGGCGTACTGTAGCTCATGACATAGCTCTTGATCTCATCTCTTCTGGGGTTATAAGCGGAGGGAGAACGTATAAATTTGCCGGATAAAGTATCGTAAGCATAAAGAGTTGTGAAACGGCCAGCGTCTAACGAATCTACACAATACCCGCCGTAAAGATTAAGGGGAGTTAAAATGTGCTGTTTTATGTACTGGTCGAATCGCTCTCCGGATAATTTTTCAATGATAGTACCCACCATGTTGAAATTCAGGTTGCAATACTCGTAGCCCTTGCCTGGCTCGTAGTTATTGTAGCATTTGGCCCAATCCGGGTTTTTGGCAGGATTGATGGCGTCAAGTGTGAAATATCCCTGGCTATCATTTATACTTGAAGTATGGGATAGCACCATTTTCAAGGTGATGGCCGTGTTTGGATAGTTTGGATTTCTTACCTTAAATCCTACTAACTTACTGAAGTCATCTTCCAATGATAGTTTGCCCGCCTCCACAAGCTGCATGATAGCTGTTGCAGAGAAAGATTTTGATATAGAGGCAATCCTGAAAATATCATTTTGCGCAAGGGGCTTGTTTGTCTCTATATCTTTTAAGCCGAAAGCTTTGCTGTAAATAATGTCCCCTTTTTTAACTACAGCAACTGAAAGCCCCACAACAGCATGTTCCTGCATAATTGCATGAATTTCTTTCTCGGCTTTCTCTGTTTGTCCATAACTGCTTTTTGTTAGAGCTAGTAGGAGTAGGAAAGTAAAGCACACGCTGGTTATGGCTGGTTTCATGGTTTATAGGCTAGAGTGTATACAAATGAAGTTAATTCTTATAAAAGTTAAAAGCGCAATTTTCGCTTAACTAATATCGATGGAAGCTAAGTAGCAGCTCGCCATTAAGGAAGTACATACTAAGTGATATAGCCTTAGGTGAAGCTGCTATAGTTACCTGCGAAAGCCTTTTTCGATGAGAACATAAATAATTCACAACTCAAGCAGTATACTTTATACACAAATAACTATATTCAATAGCTTAAGTGATTTGCAATTCTTGGATTAAGGTATAAAGTATGTTAGTAGTAATTGAAAAGAAAAGTAGCCAGGTTAAAGTTGGGCTCTATGCTGCTATTGTGGTTTTCCTAACCTATACTATGATCTTCGGCTTCAGAAAGTCTTTTACTGTTGCCACATTCGATGGAATTGAAGTAGCCGGTTACAGCTATAAAACACTATTAGTTATCAGTCAGGTTTTAGGTTATTTACTTGCAAAATTTTATGGCATCAAATATATCTCAGAACTTAAACGAACGGGCAGGGGCAGCGTGATTCTCCTCCTGACCGGAATATCCTGGTTAAGCTGGTTGTTTTTCGCGCTGGTGCCGGCTCCTTACAACATTGTTTTTCTTTTTATAAACGGTTTTCCTTTAGGCATGCTGTGGGGAGTGGTTTTCTCATACGTAGAAGGCAGGCGCAGCACCGATTTCATTGGAGCTACCTTAGCAGTGAGCTTTATCTTTGCTTCCGGTTTTGTAAAATCTGTTGGTGCCTGGCTGATGGTGCAGTTCAGCGTAACAGAATTTTGGGTGCCTTTTTATACCGGTTTGGTCTTTGCTCTGCCGCTCTTGCTTTTTGTTTTTCTGATGGAGAAAATACCGCCACCCAGTCAGGAAGACGTACAGCTCAGAACAGAACGACTAGCAATGACCGAAGAAGATCGGAAAGGTTTTGTTAAAGAATTTTATGCCGGTATTGCAGCTTGCGTATTAATCTACTGCTTTGCAACCATCTTTCGTGATATCCGCGATAACTTTGGTGCTGAAATGTGGAAGGAGCTGGGTTATTTTAATCAGCCTGCTATATTCTCGAAAACAGAAACTCCCATTACCCTTATTATACTTGTTTTGATTGGCAGTATGGTGCTCATCAAAAACAATTATAAAGCGCTGCAAACCGCACACATTTTTATCCTGATCGGATTTATCATTGCCGGAGTTTCCACCTTGCTTTTTGCTACAAGTTCAATTGAACCAATCTGGTGGATGATGTTGGTAGGACTTGGCTTATACATGGTTTATATTCCCTTTAATGCTGTGTTCTTCGACCGGCTGATCTCTACTTTTAAGTATACAGGCAACGTAGGGTTTTTAATATACCTGGCCGATTCTTTTGGGTATGTGGGCAGCGTGGGAGTTTTGTTCAGCAAAGAGATATTTAAGGTGCAATTAAACTGGGTAACATTCTTTTCTAACAGTGTAATAGGCCTTTCAGCAATCGGTATTTTACTAACAGCTTTTTCTATGGTTTACTTTTCCAGAAAGTTTAAAAGCCTTAACGCCAGGAAACTAAGGACTGTGTAATTAGTGCAGAATATAAGCTATACGTTGGGAGCTTAATTCTACAGAGCAAGAGAGGTAAATTTTCTGTGATATAAACAGGAAGTACTAGCTTCATATTGATCTTCACAATCATACTGCTAATCATACTCGTGTGAGGCCAGCGCAAATCTCTGGAACAACAGGTAGTATAAGTATTTTAGGAAACATCTGGTTTCAAAGTCCTTAGCTGATGTATAACAGAGCAAAAAAACCTAGTAAAAGAAAACAAAGGCAATCAGGGTACCTATACTTAAAAGCATACTGCTGGCTATAGGTGGTAAAAAAACAATAGTGTAGAGAAGCGTCCGGAATTGTAGGAAGAGAACGCCGGCTTTATTAGTGAGGAAATACTAAAGCGCTTTGTAAAAGAACTGAAAGGTCATAATCCACTGATTTTAGTTATATCGGCTGCCTCCAGTGATCCTGTTCCTTAGGAATAAGATTAACTACATATCCAGCCAATCCTTAAAATCTGAAGCTTTGCTACTGCTGATGATAACATCTTTTTCAGTGGAAGGGTGTAACAACACTGAAAGTCTGCCTTTGAAATAAGAGCGTACTTCCTGCACAGCATTAATGTGTACAGTAAGCTGCCTGTTTGCCCTGAAAAAGATAGCGCTATCAAGTTGCTCTTCCAGCTGGTCCAGGGTATAATTAATGATAAAGCGTTTATTTTGTTTGGTTACAAGAAACACTACTCCATCCTCTGCCCAGAAGTAGGACACTTCTTCCACGGGAATAGTTTTTATGGCCTGACCCTGCTTTACCAGGAACCTGGATTTTACTTGCTGCTGTAGTTGTTGTTGAGATTGAAGGAGATGTTGAAGATTATTTGCATGCAGCGGCAAAGGGCGTTGCTGGTTTTCATACTTTTTCAGAGCAAGGGCTACATCTTCTGCCTTAATAGGTTTCAGCAGGTAGTCTATACTATTTACTTTAAATGCTTCTATGGCATATTGGTTATAGGCAGTCGTGAAGATGACAGGGCAGCTAATTGCTACCTGCCTGAATATCTCAAAACTGTTGCCATCCGATAGGTGTATGTCGCAGAAGATCAGGTCCGGTGCCTGGTGCAGGGTAAACCATTGCACCGCTTCTTCCACCGATCCGATTTTGGAGAGAACTTCTGTATGCGGACGAAGCCTTTTCACGATAGCGGCCAAAGCATCGGCCGCCAGTTGCTCATCTTCAACTATAACTACTTTCATATGGGGCTACATCAAGTAAAGGTAAAGCTACCATAAAAGACTGCTCATTTTGCTCCACTTCCACTTTCTCATCGGTAAAATATTTATACCTGCTGCTGATGTTCTGCAGCCCTACTTTGGTAGAGGCAACTTCCTCAAAGCGTGGCTGAAGATTGTTTTCAACTACCAGCTTATTATCTTTTACATACACAGAGATGTGCAATGGTTTATTTGAAGTAGAGCCATTGTGTTTGATGGCATTTTCAAGCAGCATCTGCAACGACGTTGGGGGTAATTGTAGGTGCAGGCATTCAGGTGGTATCACTACCTCGAACTGCACATTTTCGCCAAAGCGGGTTTGCATAAGGTAGATGTAAGCGTCAGCTAATTCCATTTCTTTTTCAAGCGGTACAAGCGGTTTATCACCACTATCAAGCAGTGCGCGGTATACTTCTGCCAGCTGGCTCAGAAAAGTAGCAGCTTTGTCCGGATCAACATAAATAAGTGAATTAAGCACGTTTAAGCTGTTGAAAAGAAAGTGCGGATTTACCTGGTTCTTCAAAGCCTCCAGCTGTGCTCTGAAGTTTTCTTTCTGCAACTGCTCAGCGCGTAAGTGCTCTTCCTGTAATTGCTTCAGATTACGCTCGCGCTCTACAAAATAGTAGAAAAAAAGCGCTGCAACACTACTGATAACATACGCCAGGCGAACCCGTTCGGGCAACAGGTCTATTTCTGTATCAGCCGCATAGTAGATGAGCCTGTAAGGAACATAGTAAAGCAGGAAACAAAGGGTAACGCTGCTGACTACTACTGCAATACCTTCTGAAACCGCTTTCCAACTACCCGGAATACGGCTGAAATATCCTGAAGTAAAAGCTTTGGAAATAAAACTGTTCGACACGAAGATAGCCAGCAGAAAGAAAAACGCAACTACCAGTTCTACCAGAATGCCTGTATTAAAAAGCCAGATGGTTCCTTGGTGCACAAACACTAAGGCATAGTATAAAAGCACTGTCGTCAGGGCAGCGATAGCAACCTGTTTCAGGAATGGTTTATACTTGACGCGCAACTTACTCATTATAAAAGGTCACAATCTGGCTAGCGGGAGGGGTTAAATCTTCACATCGAAGTAAATCTATTTGCAATTCAAAAACAAGCAAGTGATCTAGTATGATAGCTTACTATAGTTCATGCAATGCCTACTTCATTACTATAAACGACTATTTCATCCCATAAGCTTTCCAATTCAACTATCCATTATCCCACTTCATTAGGCTCATATCCCGCTTCATAAGAAACAGGTTTCTATCCTTTATCTGATGCCACATCTTTGAATCAATTAATTGATTTCGGGACAAATAAAACTTAATGAAATGAAAAATTTACAACACATCATCATCCTGTTACTGATAACTGTTTTGCCACAGGCGGGCATTGCACAGGTAAGCGGTTTTTTAACTGGTGCTGTTAAAGACGAGCAGGGGCAGCCGGTGGGTTTTGCCAATGTGGCGCTTTTAGAAGCTTCAAACTCTAAGGTCATTAACGGTACTACCGCAGATGCTGAGGGCAGGTTCCAGATCAAGTCGCCGGCTAAAGGTACATACTTCCTGCGTTTCAATTTTCTGGGGTACGTGCAGCTAAACTCTGAGCCTTTTGAAGTTACCGGCGAAAGCTTTACAAAAGACTTCGGAAGCACGACTTTAAAAGAGAATGCACAGGTATTGCAAGTGGTAGAAGTACAGGCCATGCGCCCAACTATAGTTGCTTATGCTGATAAAATGGTGGTAAACGTGGAAGGAACTGCTCTTGCTGGTGGAAGCTCTGCTTATGAAGTATTATCAAATTCGCCGGGTGTCTGGATCGATCAGAATGGCGACTTGAAGCTGAATGGCAAAGCAGGCGTAAAAGTTATGATCAATAACAAACTTGTTCAGATTAACGGAAAAGAGCTACAGAATCTTCTGCAGAGCATGTCCGGCGACAACATCAAAGAGTTGGAGATCATCACCAATCCGTCGGCAAAGTATGATGCAGAAGGTGCGTCAGGCATCATTAACATTAACCTGAAAAAGCATAAAGATATAGGACTGAATGGCAGTCTGCATGCGGGTTACCAATACAATGAACTAAACGGTTATACAACCGGTGCAGAAGTAAACTATAAAAAAGGCCCATGGAATTCTTTTGCCGGTTTTGATTTTGCCGAGCGTGCTACCTTAAGAATAAATAAAATGCAGCGCACCTTCCAGGGCCAACAGGATGGTGGCCTTAACCAAAACCTGAGAGAGGAAGGAACAAGAACAGTTTCCACCCTTAGATTAGGCTCTGACATTGACCTTAACCAGCAACACAGCATTGGTTTTCTGGCCGACATATCCGTTTACAATACTAAAAACCAGATCAAAACCTTAGCAAAACTAACAGACGGCAATCCGGAAAACGATCTGTTGATAAATGCGCTAAACAATGGAAGATCTGATAACCAAAACAGCGCTATTAACCTGCATTACCTGGGCAAGCTGGATACGCTGGGTACTACTTTCTCTGCAGACTTTGACTATGTGCGGCTCTACAGCCAGAGCGATGCCACTTTCGTGAATCGTTTAGAAAGCCTGGCAGAACTTGCAGATGCATCGGTTAGCAGGCTACTGTATGATAACCCAAATAACTACGACATCTACGCGGCAAAAGCAGACTTCTCTAAAGCTATAGGCAAGGCAGGCAAACTGGAGCTAGGTGCGAAAGCGAGTCGTGTGATCTCTGATAATGAGCTGAAGTTTTATGAAGAGACGGATGGTGAAATGCATCCGGATGCTAAGAGAAGCAACCACTTTATCTATAAAGAGAACATTTTAGCAGGCTACGCATCTTTCTCCACTGTCATTGGTAGTAAACTTAGTATACAAGCAGGGCTCCGTGCCGAGCAGACGTTTGCAGAAGGTAACTCCGTTACGATGGCGCAAAAAACAGAAAAAAATTACCTTAATCTGTTCCCAACCTTGTTTGTGCAGCACTCGGTAAATGATAACTACCAAGTAAGCTATTCCTACAGCCGCCGCGTTAACCGTCCACAATATAGTGACCTGAACCCTTTCATATTTTACATTGATCCTTACTCCTGGGTAGTTGGCAACCCATACTTAAAGCCGCAATACACCAACGCTTTTAATGTGACGCAAACTATAAGCCAACGTTATAATGTAGTTGTAGGCTATTCGGTAACGAAGGATTTTATAGCTGAAATACCACAGCAAAATGCAGCAGATAAAACCACTTATTTCCAGCAGCAGAACGTGGAGGATATGAAGAGTTTTAACGCAACATTTATAGTTCCGGTGCAGGTTTCTCCTAAATGGCAGATGAACAACACCGCTACAGGTCTGTTTCAGAAGTTCACAAAAGAACTGGAGGGGCAGTTGCAGGCAAATGAACAATTAACCTTCATGCTGCAGTCAAACCATTCCATTCAAATGCCAAAAGATGTTAAGATAGAGGTAAATGCTGGCTACCAAGGGCCAATGGCATACGGCTTATACCGCATTAATGCCAATTGGGGTATAGATGCTGGCCTGAAGCACTCCTTTATGGATGGAAAACTGGATTTAAGCTTAGGTGTAACTGATATTTTCAAAACTAAAAGAATGGCAGGAACTATAAACATAGACGGGAATAAAATAAAAGCCGACCAATATAGAGGGACTCAGGGCTTTAAGATCAATCTTCGTTACAGCTTCAGCCAGGGTAGTGAGTTTAAATCAGGCAAGAAAAGTATGAACCTTGATGAGGTGAACAGGGCAGGTGGTAAGTGAGCCTAACTATAAAGCTGCAGGCTGATTTCTATGCTGGCGTATGGGCGAATCATACCCAAAAAGCTATGGGATTTATGGAGCCCGGCGACCTGGAGGAAGCCTTGAATGCAGCAAGTGCCATCGGCGATGACCGTCTTCAAAAGCAAGCCACCGGAAGAGTAGTGCCAGACTCTTTCACACACGGCACTTCTGCCCAAAGAGTCCGCTAGTTCAGGAAAGGCTTCGAAACAGGCGATGTGAATCAAGGCGATACTTTTAACGCAACTCAGTTGTAGAGCATCAGCCTGGCAGCTTTATCCCTGGATCAAAACAAATGCCTCCCCAGAAATGGAGAGGCATTTTTACATTAACTCTATTACTAGTTGATCAAACCTAAAGAGTAAACGGCTTTTTTGCCCTTTCCAAGCCTGGTGCAGTTTTTTTTAACTGAAAAAGAAAAAGGGAAAAGCGATCAGTATGATTGGTTTTTCCTTTTCAGTAGTCCAAAGGAGTGAATTATAGAACCTTATCTACAAGGATTTGGCTGTTTAAGGAGAGTTATCTGGATACGTAAATCACTAACTTCTCCTTTACAGCAAAGGTTTATTGAGCATAAGATGAGAGATCAACTTATTTTACATTTGCCTTCAGAGTACTATTAATAACATCGCTATACATTCTCCCAATAGGTATTTGCTTATCCTGAATTACTACATAACTGTTGTTGTAGGCCTTTACTTTATCTAAAGCGATGATGAACGATCGGTGCATCCGTACAAACAAAGTATCAGGTAATTTTTCTTCCATTTCTGAAATGGCCTGGTAAGAACGGTATACTTCATTTTCTGTATAGATCAATAAACAGTTCCGTTGTGCTTCCAGGTATAAAATATCATCCAGGAAGATCTTCACCATTTTACGGTCGCATTTGATGAAAACGAATGGCCTTGCATCAACTTTATCTACAGCTGGTAAAACAGAGCTATTATGCTGGTACAGGGTCAGGTAACGATTTATCGCTTTGGAAAATCGTTCAAATGAGATAGGCTTAAGAAGATAATCTACTGCATTTAACTCAAATCCCTGAACAGCATAGTCGCTATAAGCGGTCGTGAAGATAATGCCTGTGGTAGCCTTGATTGTACTGGCAAACTGGTTACCCGGCACGCCAGGTAAATTAATGTCTAAAAAGATCAGGTCAACCTTTTCCGAATTTAGAACTGACAGAGCTTTTGTACAGCTGCTGAAAGTATCTTTTAATTTAAGAAAAGGGAACCGGGCAATGTGCATTTGCAGTACGCTTGCTGCCGGTAATTCATCTTCTATGATAATGCACTTAATGTCTTCAGGCGGCTGCATATAGTTTTATTTTTAAAAAGATAAAATAACTGTCTTCCTGTTCTGAGACATGCAGGTAATGATTTTCAGGGTATAATAGGGCAAGCCGTTTTTTTACGTTCATAATTCCAAATCCGCTTTGTCCTTCCAGCGCATCAACTACAGCCTTTTTTTGTGGGATACTGTTCTCTAATTTCAAGGTAAGCCAATCCTCTTTTATAGTAATATAGATGGTGATCCAACCGCTTTCTCGCTCATCGTTCATGCAATGCTTAAAACTGTTTTCAATAAAGGGCAGCATCAGAAAAGGCTCTATCTTCCTGTTTTCAACTTCACCTGTTACCGTAAAACTTAGTTCAAGCCGGTTATCGAAGCGCATCTGCTGCAACGCAATATAATTGCTGATGTACCGAATCTCTTTTTCTAGCGAAATGGTTTTGTCATTTGCCTCATACACCGAAAAGCGCAGCAGCGAAGAAATCTGAAGTAGCATATCACCTGCATCATCCGACTTGGCCAGTATTCTGGAATAAAGACTGTTCAGCACATTGAACATAAAATGGGGATGAAACTGGTTACGCAGGGAATTTAACTCAGCCTCCATTTTTTCTGCCTGAATAGCCTGCGTTTTGTTCTTTTCTTTAGCCCAGTTGTAAAAGAGCTTAATGGAAAATGGTACAGTAACCACAAACTGCAGTTTGATTATATTGTACAAGTATGGTGCAGTGCTTAGTAAGGGTTCTTTTTCCCAAAACGTCAGGAAATAGCTTAAGATAATGTGGTTGTCGATCAGCCTTTGAAGGAAAGCGAAAACTAACAGGAGACAAGTATAAATAATAAGAAACCTTGCTATTTTGTTTTTGAAGAACATGGCATCCATCAGCCACTCAACTACAAGCAGAACAAAGATTACTTTAGGCAGGAGGCTGAATAATTCATTATAAAACGCTGTCAGAATATCCCTTGAAGCAAAGCCCTGCACAAAACTGAACAGCATTACATAACCTCCCCAATAGACTACATACATGTTGCGTTTAACGGCCCCGGTAGGTGTAAAAAACTCTGTCTTAATCTGGGGCATAGGTTGGTAGTGAGTGTCGTGATGTGTATGCAAAATAATGACTTTCATCTTATTTAAATCACTTTATAACAAAGAATACTTTAGTCAGAAGTTGGATGAACTGGCTGTCATGTTGTTTGTATCGTGAAACCTGTTTTATGTATAGGATGATTTTAAATTTTTAAGATCAAAAATATATTCATCTCAATTTTCAAGGCTAAAAATTATTCCTATATGAAAAATGGCAAGGTAGTGCTATTACTTCTTCTAATTGTTTTTGGGATATCCTCAGTAAGCGCACAGGCTGCTACGGAAGTATATCCAACCAACTGGTGGACAGGCATGAAGATGAACCAGATCCAGTTGCTGATCAGGAGTACAGATGAGGAACTGGCGAGTAAAAAAGTAAGCATTTCTCATCCGGGCATTACCATTCTTAAAACGCACCAGTTCGAAAATGCCAGGTATGTTGCTGTAGATATTTCCATTGCATCTACAGCCAAACCAGGTGTTGTAACTATAGAGTTGAAGGGAAAGGGCAAAACGCACAAGATAAAGTGGCGACTGGATAAAAAGCGGGAGGGGAACGGTACTGCGTATGCTCAGGGAGTTACTTCATCCGATTTTATCGACCTGTTGATAACAGACAGGTTCAGTAACGGAGATACCTCCAACGACCGCATTCCCGGCATGCGCGACCAGTCTTTGAACAGGGATTCTATTTACTACAGACATGGTGGCGATTTTCAGGGTATCATCAATCACATCGATTACTTCAAAAGCCTGGGTGTATCGGCCTTGTGGCTGCTGCCTGTTTTGGAAAACGACCGCCCCGACAGAACGGAGCATGGCTATGCCATTACCAACCATTATAAAATAGACCCACGCTTTGGTGGAGCTGCCAAGTATAAGGAACTAAGTGATGCCCTGCACAAAAATGGGATGAAGCTGGTTATGGATGCGGTATATAACCACACAGGTTTGCAGCACTTTTTAGAACTGGACCCACCTGCCAACGACTGGATGCACCGCTGGCCTAGCTTTACGCAGACTACTTACCGGGAACAGACTTTGTTTGACCCCTATGCTGCTCCATCTGATAAAAAAAGGATGAGTGATGGCTGGTTTGATAATGGCATGCCTGACATTAACCAGAACAACCCGTTCATGGCTAATTTTATCATACAAAATATGATCTGGTACATACAGGAGTTTGGCATTGACGGTATCCGGATTGATACTTATACTTACAGCGATCTGGAGTTTGCCAACCGATGCAACAAAGCCATTATGGATGAATATCCCAACATCACCATGTTTGGCGAAACCAGGGTATTCGGGACAGCTAACCAGGCATACTTTAATGCGAATAATCTGGACTTACCTTATAAAAGTAACCTGCAGTCTTCCGTAGATTTTCAGTGCCTCTATTATGGTATAATACCTGCGCTTACAGAACCTATCAGCTGGACAAACGGGGTGAATAAGCTTTACAATACGGCCAGCAATGATTTCCTGAATAAGAACCCGATGCAGAATGTACTGCTGCTGGATAACCATGATGAACCCAGGTTTTTTTCTGTAGTTGGCGAAAATGTGGAGAAACAAAAGATAGGCTACCAATGGCTGCTTACCTACCGTGGCATTCCGCAGTTATACTATGGGTCTGAAGTTTTAATGAAAGGCTTTACAAACCCATTTGATGGGTTGGTGCGGAAAGATTTTCCGGGTGGATGGAGTGGCGACGCTAAAAATGCCTTTACCGGCAAAGGGCTAACAAAGGATGAACGCGAAATTCAGGACCTGGTCAAGAAGCTGGGCAATTTCAGGAAAAATTCATCGGCTATAAAGACGGGGAAGATGATGCATTATGTTCCGGTTGACGGAGTATATGTATACTTCCGCTATGACGATGATCAAACTATAATGTGCGTGATGAACACGGATAGCAAAGCCCATGAACTGGATTTTAAAAAGTATGCTGAAAGGACAAGCAACTTCTCTGAAGCTGTGAATATTATCAGCAACGATAAAATAAAAACCTCAGAAAAAGCTACCATCCCGGCAATGCAGATGTGGGTGTTGGAATTAAAAAATTAAGTATGGAAAATCAGCACTTTATACTTTACAAAACCAGATGATGCAGCAACAAAACTACATCACATCCCTAACCTCTTTGCGTGGTATAGCTGCCCTGTGGGTGATGCTGTTTCACCTGGATGTGATTTTCTTTTACAGGGATTTTGGTCCTTTAATTCCACATGAGCTAACCGGCATTATTACTAAAGGGTATCTGTGGGTTGATTTTTTCTTCTTACTCAGTGGTTTTGTGATAAGCCATGTGTACGGTGCAACATTTGCAAGTTCTTCAGATAAAGTTAAGCTGATCAAGACCTTCTTATGGGCACGCTTTACCCGAATTTATCCGCTGCATCTTTTTATACTTGTGTTATTAGTCCCACTCGCCATCATCGTACCTCTTTTATTTCCTGCTGTTGTTGACGGTAGTTGGGAGACATTTTTGGCTTGGCCAGCACTTCTGGATAACCTGCTTCTGATCAATGCCATGAATCAACATGTTTACCTTTCCTGGAATATAGTTTCCTGGTCTATTGGTGCAGAATGGTGGGCTTATGTTTGCGCTTGTTTTATACTTCCGTTTGTGTTTAAGAGTAACCTTACCTATAAAAGTATAGCCCTGGTTGTATCAGGTGCAGTACTTATCGGCATGTTCTCGATTCGGGGCAACTTAGATATAACGTTTGATTATGGCTGGGTAAGATGTCTGGCAGAGTTTATACTTGGGACTATAGTCTACCAGGTCTTTATGCATCAAGTAGGGGAAGTATGGCTTTCTAAAAACAGCAGCTTTTTAATTTCAGCGCTGATGATTGTAATGGCTTTTCATTTTGGTCTGAGCGATATACTTCTTATTACGTTGTTTATACTTCTGTTACTTTGTGCTGCTTATAATAACGGATTGGTTAAAAGGGCTTTGGAGAGGAAAACACTGCGCTACCTGGGAGATATATCTTACTCCATTTACATGATGCACGGATTCTGGTTCTTAGTATTCTGGTTTTCCCTGACCTATCTTAAAAGTGAATTTAAGATCACCTCACTATCCGTTCCAGTAAAACTTAGGCTTGGGTTTTGCTTTGTCGGCTTAACGATTATCAGTGCTCATTATACTTACCATTATATAGAAATTAAGGCTCGACAGTTTTTAAGAAGCACAAAGTTTCTGCAATGGAAAAAAAGCACAGTTAATGGATAGTGCTGCATTGCAGTGCATATACTTTTGGTTACAGCTTAAACTATCATCAGGCATGATATTGTAAAATACGAACCAAATGGGATAAATTATCGAACCAAAAAAGCCGCTTCATTTTACTTGAAGTGGCTTTTTAGTAGACCAAAGGATGGAATTATCGAACCTTATCCACATTGATTTTGCAGCTTTACGTGACTATTTTGATATTGAGAAAGAGTAATCTTTATAGCAATTGCCTGGATTCGGACTGGGGCACCTGTAGTACTTTAGTAAATACTTTCATAGTGAGTAAACTGAGTTACACGAATTGATTAGGATAATTTAAATAGTTAGAACAAGTCGTTTTATTGATACGAATCTCAACGACGGCCCATATCCTCTAGCACTGTTCTAAGTATTTCGCATGTAGCACGCATCTCTTCTTCACTCATACTGGCAAAACCCATGCGGCAGGCATTTGTGCTGCCACTGGGCGTATTGTAACCATGGCCGCTGGAGAGGTGCAGCCCTTTTGCCTTGCAGCGGGCAGCCACGTCGGGCAAAGGATACGCCTCCTTGAATTTGACCCACACCGCCATGCCACCTTCTGGCTCCTGGAATTCCAGGTACAAACTGAATTCCTGTCGGAGCAACTGGCAGAAGTGCTCTTTGCGCTTTTTGTAGATGTTCTTGCTCTTGCGCAGGTAGCGTTGCATGGTCCCCTCGCGCATCAGGTTAGCTATCGCCCTTTCAATTAAATGATCGCCCTGTCTGTCCGTGATACGGCGGTATTTTACTAACTCCTCTATCAGATTTGGTGGAGCCACTATAAACCCGACCCGGATGCCGGGATAAATTATTTTGGAATAAGAGCCTATATAAACTACCAGGCCCTCCGTATCCATGCTGGCAATGGGAAGCGTCGGCTTATTCTCGTAATGATAATCAAAATCATAGTCATCCTCAAGGATACAGAAGCGGTATTGTTTAGCAAGTTCGTAAAGGTGGAACCTTCTTTCAGGAGCTAATGTGACAGTGGTGGGATGATGGTGGTGGGATGTGATGTAAAGCATCCTTACTTTATGCTTTCGAAGCAGCTTTTCCAAAGCTTGCATATCCATACCCTTTTCATCTACTGGTACCCTAAGCAGCTGAGCTCCGGCTTGCTCAAAACTCAGGTTAGCTGTGTGGTAATTAAGTTCTCCTACAACTACCTTATCTCCTTTTTGGATTAACACCTGTGAGAGCAGGTGAATGCCCATGATACTGCCACGCGTGACAAAAACAGTGTCAGGTGATGTTTTCAGGCCCCGGTGTTCGTTGAGCTGCTGGCTCAGCATTTTCCGGAACAAGACATCGCCCTGGGCATGGGAATAGCTAAACAAGTGCAAGGGGTTAGTCTTTCTCAGTAGCCGATGGTATTCCCGTCCTAGTTCGTGTAATGGGCTTAGGCGTGGGTCGGGAGAGCCGTCGTTAAACTCCAGCGGCAGGTGGTGCACTTCCGGGGCTTCCAGTAGCTGATTTGCCTCCAGCAGAAAGCCAGTACTTTCAGGAAAAGTATCTGTTGCTACTGTATTACCCTTCCCCTTTACAACAGGTAGATTCTTATTTACAAACAGGCCTTTTCTGTCCCTGGCTTCTAACCAGCCTTCTGCCTGCAACTCATTGGTAGCCAGGACCACCGTGTTGCGGTTCAGGTGCAGCTTCTCTGCCAGTATGCGTGAGCCAGGCATTTTTTGGCCAGGTTTAAGAATGCCTTGCTTAATGAGCGAAGCCAGGCCTTGAGCGAGCTGTACGTAAACCGGCGTGGCTTTTTCTTTGTCTATAACGATGTCGTGGAGATAGGGCAGGTTCATTTACTGGACTAGTTACTTTATAAGAACTGGACTACAAAGATAGCCCAGGTGGCTGGTACTTTTGCACAGTACAAAATTAAAACTATGAAAAATAACCTAACAGCATTACTGTTGATCGATGTGCAGCAGGCCTTTAAGGATGAGGCTTACTGGGGCGGCAACCGCAACAATCCGCAAGCCGAAGAAAACATAGCCAGGCTCCTCCAGCACTGGCGTAGTAATGGATGGCCCGTTATGCATGTAAAGCACAACTCTACTAAAGCTACGTCTTTGCTCCACTCAACGCACGAGGGCAATGCCATCATGGACATTGCACAGCCACAAGCGAGCGAGCCGTTATTTCAGAAGCAGGTTAACAGCGCTTTCATCGGCACTAATCTGCATGCGTATCTGGGAGAGCAGGAAATTTCGAGTCTGCTGCTTGTGGGGTTCATCACCGATCATTGCGTTTCTACTACGGCCCGTATGGCAGGGAATTTAGGTTTTGAAACTTTTGTGGTGACCGATGCCACTGCTACCTTCGACAGGATCGGACCGGACGGTTCGCATTACAAATCTGAAGACATTCACCGTATATCGCTGGCCAGCTTGCATAAGGAATTTGCCACTATTGTGACAACAGAACAAGCTTTGTCTACTATCAATCAGGAACAGTATGCAGCCGTATGAGCAAGCCCCTTTAATAATGGAGCAGTAATCCCCATCACGGCTCCTATAATAAGGAAATCATTCATGCCATAATGGAAGTGGCTATAGACATTACGATTTCCTTTAAAGCGGATGATTTACCAGGAGCCATACCGACTTGTTTTGATAGACTGGAGGAAAAACTCTACCACCATGGCTCGGTTAAATCTCTATAAAGCAGTATCAACGGAAATCTCTGCGTTGGTCAATGCCCAAATCAAAAGCATCGAAATACTAACTAGTTTCCAAAGCACATAAAAAAAGCCACTCCAGTTTTACCTGGAGCGGCTTTCAGTAGACCAAAGGATGGAGTTATCGAAATTTTTCGACAGAGATTTAGCTGATTTAAAAGCTCTTTAATATTCTGTAGGTGTACCGAATCATTGATTAAGATTAACTCAGCATAATTTTCCTGTGTTATACCTGCTGTGCAAGTAGCTGCATGAGGTAGACACAAATTAAGCAAAAGTTAATAAGCACAAGCTGGGAATTAGTTTGTAAAGCTTAATTTCGCAATGCGACTAAAGTATTAACATATATAATATGTTATTTATCTTGCATTTACAGTAATTGGTTGAAAATCATATCTAATTTTTTATATTATAGTTGTAATATAATCCTGCCCCGGGTCATCTAATGCGTGAAAATCTTCTACAAATCAAACAAGTAAACCCTCAGGATATAGCCTATATTCTTGGACTGCTGACTATGCTGTATCCGGTGAGCGGTGAATTGCAGGAAGAATTTTACAAGCATGCCATCGCCATTGAGTTAGAGGAAGGCCAGCACCTGCTTTACGAAGGTGGTAAGTGTAACTATATGTATTTTATACGTGAAGGCGCACTAATGGCATATTCGACTCACAAACAGAAAAAGATCACCACCTATATTTCGGTCGAGAATGAATTCGTCAGTTCCTTGTCGGGACTCTATGGCGAACAACCCTCCCGCGAAGCTATAGTTGCTGTAGAACCGACACTTGTGCTGGGCGTACACACAGATATATTGCAGGGGTGGTACAAACAATTCTTCGACCTGAATTATATAATCAGGCAGGTTTACGAAAATTACTACCGCGATGCGCAGGAGCGTACCCATATAGTACGTGTAGGCAATGCTACCGAACGCTATCATTATTTTGTTAAATCCAAACCTGGCTTTATCGACCGGCTTCCGCTTGACTGCATCGCATCTTTTCTGGACATGAAGCCTGAAACACTTTTGCGCATTAAAAAACAGGAGCAAACAAATGTACAGGCCATTAACTCAGAGTCCCTGCTGCGGCAGGTAGAACAGTTTGTGCAGGAAACAGAGTGCTTTAAAGAGAAGACACTAAAGGTGCATACAATTGCTATGCACCTGGGTGTACCTGCTTACAAAATTTCCCAAGCTCTAAGCACGTTCACAAAAACCAGTTTCAACGATTTTATCAATCAGTACCGCATTGCTTACCTTAAAATCCAGTTAGAAAAAGAAGAATTTTTACAAAACTTTACCATGGAGGCGCTGGCCTTGCAGGCAGGTTTTGCCTCCCGAAGCGGTTTTTACAAGGCATTTAAAAAGATGGAAGGCATCAGCCCCAAAGAGTACTTGGCAGCCTCCAAAGCCGCTGTTTAATCTCTCATTGTAATCATCTGGCAGATAATAGAATTGAGCTTAACACATTAAGTACTGATTATGCTGGGTATTTCAGCTGCAATTCTTAGATCAGTTTCCCCTTAATTCTCCATCGAGTTGTTGAAAAATACGATTGTACTAAAATTGTAAATTATAGGCTGTTGTTTATTCCTGCAGGGTGCAATTTTAAAGCAGTTTTATGATCTTAATTTGTCTCCGTTCTCAATACAAGACAAATCAGTGCAACTCTTTATAAGAAGGTCACTATTGCATCCTGTAACTTGCGGGAAGATTTTATACATACATATCAGTACAATTTACTTGAGCTATTTATAACAACTGAACTGTTATTAGTTATCAGTTTGCTGTTGTAACGTGCTGGTTTAAAGTAGTATGTATTTGCATATTCGCTTGTTATTTATACTGTTTTTCTACGCGTCCCCTTTGCTACTACCGAAATCGATGAAAATTAAACTGCTCCAGATTATTGTTGGAGCCCAGATGTAATCAATACCAAAATTTCAATTTATAGCCAAACCTTTACACCCTATTTATGAAACATGTCTTTATCCCCTTGACTGAAAGGGGAGAGCCGCGGGCATTGCTGCCTTCTTCACGGCTTAAGCTGCTGTTTAGTTTATTAGCAGTTTTGTGGGCCTTTACAGCTACTGCTCAAAACATCACCACTGTAGCCGGTAACGGCACTTATGGTTATAGCGGGGATGGCGGTGCTGCCATCAGCGCACGTCTCTATAATCCATTTAATGTAGCTACTGATGCGGCAGGCAACCTTTACATTGCTGAATATTTAAATCATCGGGTCAGAAAAGTTGCAGTCGATGGTACCATCACAACTGTTGCCGGAATGGGAGTAGCAACTTATGGCGGAGATGGTGGTGCTGCAACCAGCGCTCAACTTCGCAATCCTTCAGGTGTGGCTGTGGATGCAGCAGGTAATATTTACATTGCTGATTATGGTAATGACCGGATCAGGAAAGTAGCAGCAAATGGTACCATCACTACTGTAGCAGGTACCGGAGTGGAAGGGTATAGTGGGGATGGCGGTCAAGCCACAAGTGCTAAGCTTATTGATCCGTATGATGTAGCCGTGGATGCGGCAGGCAACCTTTACATTGCTGATTATGGTAATTCCCGGGTTAGAAGAGTCGCAGCAAATGGTATCATCACCACGGTGGCCGGTAGCGGAATTCCTGGTTATAGCGGTGATGGGGGGGCGGCTACAAGCGCAAAGCTTACTATACCCAGAGGTGTAGCCGTGGATGCGGCAGGCAATCTCTATATTGCTGATCAATCTGATAACCGGATAAGGAAAGTTTCAACAAATGGTATCATCACCACGGTGGCAGGTAACGGAACTTCTGGTTATAGCGGAGATGGGGGGGCAGCTACCAGCGCACAAATTCGCTACCCAACTGATGTAGCCGTGGATGCGGCAGGCAATCTCTATATTGCTGATCAATCTAATTTCCGGATAAGGAAAGTTTCAACAAATGGTGTCATCACCACGGTGGCAGGTAACGGAACTTCTGGTTATAGCGGTGATGGGGGGGCGGCTACCGGCGCACAATTTAGCAGCGCTTTTGGGGTTTGTGTTGATGTGGCAGGCAGTCTTTACATTGCAGATGCTTATAATCAGCGAATCCGTAAAGTAGAATTCGACCCCTTACCTGTTGCGGGCTATCGTAATGGCCTCCAGTTTGATGGTGTTAACGACTATGTAGAAATTCCCTCTCAGGCTTCAAACCAATTTAATTCAGAAACTGAGTTTACAGTTTCGCTGTGGTTTAAAGCTAATTCTATGGCTGAAGCAGGCCTTTTCAACAGGCCTTCCGGTGGAGGTGATATGCAATACTGGCTCACAGCCGGAAATGGGAGATTCACCTATGGTATTGATAAGCATGGCTATGGCTGGACCTGGGTCGGAACAACGGATGCTTATAAAGTAGGCGAATGGGTACATGTTACTGCTGTTAGGCGCAATGTGAGCGGCCAGCGCAAAATGGAAATCTATGCCAACGGTGTTTTGGTTGGTTCCGGAACTGTAAACTATACATCTTCTGCATCCAGTGCCCCAATTCGTATTGGTACCTATATGAACGTAGATGGTGGTTTTGCTAACGGCCAGATTGATAACGTATCGCTTTGGAAAAAGGCTTTAACCGTTGCGGAAATAAAAAGCCTTGGGGCTACAACCCTGAATGGTAACGAAGCTGGCCTTGCCGGCTACTGGCGTTTTGATGAAACTACAGGTACAATTGCTTACGACGCAACTGCAAACGTAAACCATGGCACACTTAAGAACATGGACCTTGCTTCTGCCCGAGTAGTTTCAACGGCTGGTGATATTACTACCAATGAAGATGTAGCCTATACAGGCAAACTTGCAGGTAGCGACGAAAGCGGTAATGCACTTACTTATGCTATAGTTACAGCACCAACAAAAGGCACGCTTACTTTAACTGATGCTGCTACCGGTGCTTTTACTTATACGCCCACAGCTAACATAAATGGCACTGATGTATTCACATATAAAGTAAATAACGGCTCTTCAGATTCAGAGATAGCGACAGTTAATGTAACAATAGTTGCTGTAAATGATGCGCCAATACCTTCTATAGCTACGCTGCCCACTGTATCGGGAGAATGTAATGCTACTGTTGCAGTGGTACCAACCGCCAATGATGATAACGATGGCGTAATTTCTGCTACAACAACAGACCCGGTGACCTATACTATACAGGGTACTCATACTATAAACTGGATTTACACAGATGCTGCTGGAAGTGAAACCATACAGCAACAGACAGTAATAGTTAAGGATACGAAAAAGCCAGGTGAGCCGACTTTTGAAGCGCCTTCCAGCTTAGTAAACAAAGTATCTGAAGCAGCTCATTACAACCTGGCCTACTCACTCGACCTGCCAAACGCAGCTGACTGGGATATACCAAGCCAGATTCCTTACGCTGTAAATAATGCTGCAGCGCTACAGGGCAAAAAGATCGTTCGTATTGCGTATGCCTTAGAATTAGATAACAAATGGGTATGGGTATCGATGGATGCCTTTAGCCAGGATGTTTCTAATTTAGGTATACCAACCGGAGCAGATGGCTTCCAGCAGAAAGTGAGTAACATGAATGTGTTCTCTAATGAAACAGTTGGTTTAACTACAGGCAAAGCAATTGCTACCGGTAATATCGAATTATGGTCTAACTGTTACGGCACTACCAACTCTGCTGGCTTGGCAGGTGCAAACAATAGCCTTTATGATTTCGATGATCAGAAAGATAACCCGAATTGTCATGGTTCATTCCAGATTCATAACTATGGAGCGAAGCAAACTATATTTGGTTATAATAGCTGGTCTAACGGTGCCATCTCAGAATTAGGAATAGGTACCAATCCTTCAGGGCACCCGGACTGGACATTTGCCAATACTGCAAATTCTTATACTACTAAAAAGCTGCAGATATTTATCCAGACGGAAGACTTGGTTTTTGCAAAAGATGCTGTTGTTTACCTGGATGCAAACGGTAATGCTTCTATTACTGCAGCAGATGTAAACGCTGGTGTCTCTGATAATTGTGGTATCGCCTCAGTTGAAGCATCTCCGACTACATTTACGGCTGCTAATTTAGGTGCTAATACAGTAACTTTTACAGCTACTGATGTTAACGGAAATATTGCATCAACTACCGCTAATGTTACAGTAATTGATAACACTAATCCGGTATTTACTTCTACACAACAAAATGTAACTCTTGCTTTAGATGCTAATATAGGTACTGCTTCTGTAGCAGACTATGCAGCGCTTGCTACAGCTACTGATAATACTGGTACAGTTACTATCATGCAATCGCCGATAGCGGGTACAGCTCTTGTGAAAAATGTAGCTACAACAGTTACTTTAACTGCTACAGATGTAGCCGGAAACATTGCTAATCAAACCTTTACAGTAACAGCAACTGACCAGACAGCACCGGTGCCAACTTTAGCTAACCTGCCAACTATAACTGGCGAGTGTGCTGCAACTGTTACAGCGCCAACTGCAACCGACAATACCGCAGGTACAGTTACAGCTACAACCACAGACCCGTTAGAATATTTAGAACAAGGTAACTATACCATTACCTGGACCTATAACGATGGGAACGGTAACACTTTAACACAAACACAGCAAGTAATTGTTAAGGATGAGACTGCTCCAGTATTTGCCGCAGTTACTCCGATCACAAAGAATAATGATGCAGACAAGTGTGGTGCTATAGTTACTTACACTATGCCAACCGCTACGGATAATTGCAGCGCCCTGCCTGACCCGAATGCAGTTTACACACTTACTAATGGTGGTCAGTTATACGACCATGTAAACAAGAGGATGGAACCACAGAATTCTCCAGGCCTTCCAATTACATTCGCTCCTACTAATGGAAGTAAAATGGCAGCCTTTTTTGTAACAGGGCCTACAACAGCCAGACTTTCTCAGAATGTTACTTTGCCTGCAACAGGACCTGTAACGCTAACTTTTGATTTGCAATACAATAATCATAATGGAAGCTTTGATAGCAACAGCCAGTTTATGGCTGTTGAAGTAAGAAACCCTGATACAGATGCATTACTACGCACCATATTTAAAACAGAACCTGGCGCAGCAGCATCTATCCCGATGACAAGCTATAGTTTTGATATTTCTGAGTTTGAAGGGCAAAATGTTAAGTTGGTTTTAACCAATACTAATATCCAGCTATATTGGCTTGACATATTACTTGATAACGTAAAGATCGCAGGGAGTACACTTGTAAATGGTAGTTTTGAAACAGGAGACTATACCGGCTGGACAATAACTGAGACTGGTTCCGGAACCTGGGGTATAGGTTCGGGTAAGGCTACTCCTGTTACCATCACCCAAACTGCGGGTCTTGCCTCAGGGGAATTGTTCCCTTTAGGTACAACTACTAACACGTTCGTATCGACGGATGCAGCGGGTAACACATCTACAACCAGCTTTGATGTAACAGTTACAGATACGCAAAAGCCTACTGTAGTAACCCAAAACATCACTGTTAATCTGGATGCTACGGGTGCAGCAACTATAACTGCTGCGCAGATCAACAACGGTTCTACAGACAACTGCTCTATTCCAGCTACTGGCTATAGTGTAGATAAGTCAATTTTCACTTGCGACAATGTTGGCCCGAACACGGTAACGTTAACGGTAACAGATGTAAATGGAAATACATCGTCCAAAGAAGCTATAGTTACCGTGAAAGATGTAACTGCTCCAATAGCAAAAGTGAAAGCAATTACCGTTCAACTGGATGCAACAGGAGCAGCAACTATCACACCTGCAATGGTAGATAACGGCTCTTCAGATATTTGTGGCACTGTAACTTTAGCGCTTTCTAAAACTACATTTGACTGCACGAATCTTGGTGCGAACACAATTACTTTAACTGTTACAGATGCAGCAGGTAACGAGACTACAACTACAGCAACTATAACTGTAGAAGACAACGTCGCCCCGAAAGCAATTGCAAAAAACATCACCGTTCAGCTGGATGCAACGGGCAATGCTACTATAGCTATAGCGGATGTAAACTATGGTTCTACTGATAACTGCGGTATCGAAACATTTGCGCTTTCTAAAACTGCTTTTGATTGCAGCAATGTTGGCGACAACACAGTTACCTTAACTGTTACTGACAAGAGCGGAAACACGCACGAAGCAACAGCTATAGTTACAGTAGTAGATAATACGCTTCCAATTGCTCTTGCTAAGAATATCACTGTTCAGTTAGACGCAACTGGTAATGTTACTATAGTTGCCAGCGACATCAACAACGGAAGTTCAGATGCCTGCGGTATCAAATCGATGACGCTGAGCAGAACAACGTTTGATTGCGCTAATGTTGGCGACAACACGGTAACATTAACTGTAACTGATAACAACGGAAATGTATCAACCGCTACCGCTATTGTTAAAGTAGAGGATAAGGTTATTCCGGTAGCAAAAGCTCTGAATGTAACCATAGAACTGGATGCGAATGGCGTTGCAGCGATAACAGCCGCAGCTGTAGACAATGGCAGCACAGATGCATGTGGCGCTGTTACCTTAGCTTTATCTAAAACTACATTTGGTTGCGCAAACGTTGGAGCCAACACCGTAACCTTAACAGTTACAGACAAGAATGGCAACATAGCAACTGTTGAGGCAACAGTAACAGTAGTGGATAATGTAGTACCTGTAGCGCTTGCCAAAAACATCACCGTTCAGTTAGATGCAACTGGCAACGCCACCATAACTACTGACCAGGTGAACAACGGATCTTCTGACAACTGTGGTATAAAAACGATGAGTCTGGATAAGACGACGTTTGACTGCAGCCAGGTAGGAGAGAACGTAGTTACATTAACGGTTACAGATGTTAACAACAACACGCACACCACTACAGCTATAGTTACTGTAGAAGACAAAGTTGCTCCGGTTGTGATCACGCAGAACATTACGGTTCAGTTAGACGCGACAGGTAATGCAACTATAACTGCAGAAGATGTGAACAATGGCAGCTCAGATGCCTGTCGTATCAAATCCATAAGCCTTGACAAAACTACTTTTGATTGTTCTTCTATCGGTGCCAACACAGTAACATTAACTGTAACTGATAACAACGGAAACGTGACTACCAAAACAGCTATAGTTACTGTAGAAGACAAGATCGCTCCGATTGCCCTTGCCAAAAACATCACCATAAAACTGGATGCAACAGGTAAGGCAACTATTGTTGCAGCAGATGTAAACAACGGTTCATCGGATGTTTGCGGATCTGTAACATTAACTATAGACAAAGCAGCTTTTGATTGCTCGAACATAGGCGAGAATGAAGTGATGCTGACTGTAACTGATGCTTATGGTAATGTAGCCTCTGAAAAAGCAATTGTAACTATAGTGGATGATCTGGCTCCGGTAGTTCTTACCCAAAACATTACAGTTAAGCTGGATGCTGCAGGTAACGCAACTATCAATACAGCTCAGATAAACAACGGCTCAACAGACAACTGCGGTATTGCAACTATAGTGCTGAACGTAACCCAATTTACCTGCGAAAATGTGGGTGTAAACACTGTTACTTTAGCCGTAACAGATGTAAACGGAAACGTAGCAACCAAAGAAGCAACTGTAACTATAGTGGATGAGATAGCGCCAACTGCAATTGCCAAAAACTTTACCGCCGCGCTTGATGCAAACGGTACGGTAACCATTACGGCAGCACAGGTGAACGATAACTCAACTGACAATTGTGGTGTTGAGACTCTGGCACTTGATACCGATACATTTGGTTGCAGCAACCTGGGGGAGAACACTGTTAACTTAACTGTAACCGACAAAGCAGGCAACACTGCTATAGTTGCAGCTATAGTAACTATAGTGGATAACATCGCACCAACTATAACTGCCCCGGCAGATTTAGTACTGGATGTGGATGCTGGCAAAACTACTGCTTCTAATGTAAACCTTGGAACTCCGGTAACTGCTGATAACTGCGATGCTGCGGCTATAGTTATAACCAACGATGCACCAACAGAATATCCGGCAGGCACAACTATAGTTACCTGGACAGCAACAGATGCATCTGGCAACAAAACTACAGCAACACAAACTGTAACCGTTCGTCAGGACATTGCATCAGTAGCAACATTGGCAACTATAAATGTTCCGATCAGAACAGCATATGCTGATGTACCACTACCAACTACAGTAGAGGTAACTTACACCAACGGACAGAAAGAAGCGATAGGAGTAACCTGGACACAGGGAACTTACAATGGCCTGGTAGCCGGTACTTATGTGCTAACCGGTCAACTTATTCCTGCACCAAACACCACCAACCGTAACAGCAAAGTAGCTACCATTTCGGTAGTAGTAGAGCCAAACAAAGCACCTACTAACCTTGCTTTCAGCGCAACTACCTTTAAACCGGAAGCCAAAGCAGAAGATGTTATCGGTACGCTGACTACGACTGATGCTGACGACACCGAATTTGTGTACTCACTGGTAACAGGTGAAGGCGATACAGGTAACAGCCTGTTCGAGATCAGAGGTGACAAGGTTTACCTGAAGTCTAACAACGGCTTGTCTGGTAAAACTACCTTCAGCATCCGTGTTCGCAGCACTGACCCTTACCAGAACACGATCGAAAAGGTATTTACCCTTAACAAGGAGCCTTATGCCAAACCGGTTGATAAACTGAAGATCGTAAATGCGTTCTCTCCGAACGGCGACGGTATGAACGACACCTGGACGATACCGGAACTGCGCTTCTATAACAGTGTAGAGATCGAGGTATACGACAGAGCTGGTGTTCGCTTGTTCCATACAACTGACCCTGAAAAAGGATGGGACGGACGCGGCCTCAATGGCGAGGTTCTGCAAGGTGCCTTCTTCTACATCGTGCAGGTGAAAGATATCAACCTGGTTAAAAAAGGTGTCGTGACAATTATTAAGAAGTAATCAAGATGAGAAAGATAGTATTAACCATAGCACTTGTGGCTTCTGTTCTGGGCCTGCAAGCCCAGAACAGAAAACATGTGGCCAACTTCTCGCTGTTTCAGCAGTATTTTAACCCTGCACTGACCGGCTACGAAGGCTCCATGCTTAAAACCTATTACCGTAACCAGTGGACCGGCTTTGAAGGTGCTCCCCAAACCATTTTTGCTTCTGCAGAGCTGGACCTGGCCGACCTTGGTGCCTGGAAAAAGGATGACCTGCTGAAGTCGCGTGAAGAAGACAGTTACAATAGACAGCTTGGCGCAAAACACGCTTTTGGCCTGGCCGTACTCAACGACCGTTTCGGTCCTTTTGCCGAAAACCAGGTGCATTTAAGTTATGGCTCGCGTGTGCAGTTATCTCAGAAATTAAGCCTGCGCTGGGGTTCGGCTATAACCTTCAGCGCACAGCAACTGGATGGCAGCAAGCTAACTATAGACCAGGAGGGCGACCCGGAATTTGAAGGACTGGCAGGCCAGAAAGGCAACGTAAACCGCATCGACCTGAACATGGGCCTGATGCTGACAGCAGAGAACTATTACCTGGGCTACTCTATGCAGGATATCACCAAAGGCAAGATAATGACCTCGGGAGATGATTACCTGCAAAACAATGTACCGCAGCACCACATCGTGCAGGCTGGTTTCAGAACACCGGTAACCGAGCAGCTGGGGGTAGTAGTTAACTCTATTTACCGTTACGACAGCAAGCTGGAGGAAACAGTAGAGGGCCAGGTGAAAGGGGTTTACCAGAACATGCTTTGGCTGGGAGCGGGCTACCGCAAAGACCAGGCTTTTTCAGTGAACGCAGGCCTACGCCTTAGCCAGCTGAAGATCGGGTATGTGTACGAAACACCTACCGCCGATGCCCGCTACATTAACAAGGCTACTAACGAGATCATGCTCACTTATAACCTGATCCCGGTAAAGTATCCGAAGTACAGCAAAAAAGTAACCATGTGGTAACCAGTAGTAAGATGAAGAAAATAATTTACACGATCGCTTTTTTACTGGCAACCGGGGCTGTAGCCCAGGCGCAGGTAGAGTTAAAGCAAACCAAATCAGAGCTGGCAGACTTTATTTTGCTGGATAATGATCTGCTGGTTTATACTTTAAAAGAAGACCAGGGACAATACATCTATTCGGAGCAGCGTGGTAAAAGCGAAACCTCTAAAAAAGAACTGGTACTGAATACTGGTTTAATAAATGCTGTGGTAGGGGGTAACAAAGCCGCCGGCGAACTATACGTTTACCAAAAAAATGGCCGCAACGAAGAAATCATCTCTTTCTATAGTTTGAAAGACGGAAGCTTCGAGAAAACCGGTGAGCGTGTGTTGCCAAAGATGCGCAATAACGCCCATAACCTGGGCATGTTCCTGTCTGAAGATAAAACTACATTGGTGGTATCGGCAGAGCTTGGCAATACACAAGGGTATGAAGACCTTTACTTGAGCAAATGGGAAAACAACCGCTGGACCAAACCTAAAAACCTAGGTAAAACTGTGAATACCCGCCAGCCGGAGTTTGCCCCATATGTAGCCAACGATACCCTATACTTTTCGCGCAAGGAAGCAGCAACTGCCTATAACTATAGCACGCCGCTGAATCTGAAGACAGGTAAAGCAGGCACGCCGGTAAAAGCAGACCCTGTAATGAATGTGGCAGGCACTTACAATGCCTACTATAAAAAAGTAGCAGACCGCCAGATGTGGATCAGGGCCTCTACCGAAAATAAGCCTTTGCATATGGCTTATTTACTGGAGAAGCCTGACCCGGTTGTGGAAGAAGTTAAGGTGGAAGTTCCTGTTGTAGAGGAAGTGCTGGTATCGATTGTTAAAACGAAAATGGCAACACCAGCACTTACCTTACCCTATGCTTTTAACAGTATATACATGAACCTCAAAGGAGTTTCGGCCCTGTCCAAGTTCCTAAATCAGCAGCCTGAAGGAAGTGCATTTGTCATCAAAGGTTATTCCGATGGATATGGTACAGCCGAAGTAAAAGAGAACGTGAGTCGTCGTCGTGCCTTTCTAATCCAACAGTATATTGAAAGATACTTTCCTACAAAGCATTTTACCTTTGAAATAGAAAACGAGGTGCGGAACGAAAAAGGCACAGCAAACCGCAAAGCTGAACTTTATTTGATGCATTAAATAGCTACAATACTTTTCCATAAATGCCAAAAGGCGATTTAGAATAAGAGGTTGATATGGGGATAAAAATGTTCTGAGCATATTTTGTCTACCACACTTTATTCTGGTAATCAAATTTTAATTCGTAGAAGTTTAATTTATCGAACCAAAAAAGCTCCTTCATTTGACGTAAAGCGGCCTTTTTATAATGGTTGACCAACGAATGGAATAGTTGAACCATTAATTTTCAGTCTTGGCAGCTTTATGGGGTTATCTGTAGATTAGTTGAAGGCTTGATTTTTAAGTATAAATATAGCTTGTTTTTGTTTCCAGATTAATCAGAAGTCAGAAGATAGCCTTGTATTAAAAACTGAAAATATACTTCCACATCACCAAAGTTTTGGGATCATTTGATTATTGCATAAATTGAAAGAACTGTGTTATAGAAGTTCAGTTTTTTTGCTCTTATCGATTAATGGGTAGCTGATATGAATCATCTTGTGCTTGGAGTGGATATTGGCGGTACACACATCACTGCTGCCTTAGTAGACCTTGATACACGTAAGATTCTGCACGAAAGCAGCCGCCTGCCCGTAAATGCAAATGGAAGTATAGAAGACATTATTGCTTCCTGGAGTAAGGCTTTATCAGCGGCTATAGGTACACTAAAGGGCAACCCGATACAGGTTGGCATTGCTATGCCAGGTCCGTTTGATTATGAGAACGGCATTGCCCTGATGCAAAACCAGGACAAATATGATGCTCTTTATGGAATTAATGTAAAGGAAATGCTGGCACAGGCGCTACATGTGGACATGTGCAATATTAAGTTTCAAAACGATGCTCCTTGCTTTTTGCAAGGGGAGGCTTTTGCCGGTGCAGCACAAGGGTATAACAGAGCTATTGGATTAACCTTAGGTACTGGACTTGGCTCTGCAGTAATTGTTGGCGGTAAAGCCTGGGACGCTAACTTATGGAATACCCCTTTCTATGATGGAATTGCTGAAGAATATATTAGCTCACGCTGGTTTGTGAAGCGTTTTTTTGAGCTGAGTGGCAGGAAAGCAGAAAATGTGAAAAGTATAGTAGAGCTGTTGCATCCAGAACCCAAAGTGCAGCAGTTGTTTTCTGAGTTTGCGGACAACCTGGCTACTTTTTTAAGTGAATTTGTCAAGCAGGAGCAGCCGGAGGTGATTGTACTAGGTGGCAACATCGCTAAGACCTATAACCTATTTGGCGGTACATTGCAGGAAAAGCTACGAGAGCGAAGGATAACCATACCTGTAAAAACAGCACAGTTAGGAGAAGAAGCAGCCCTGCTGGGAGCAGCCAGCCTTTGGCAAACGTCTGTGCAAGTATAACCTCTACTTTCAGAAATTTAAATCTTAATCTTAACACCACTTCATATACCTATGATGCCTGTTTTAACAGCATCATAGGTATATACACTCTCACTTGTTTACTTAAATGAGTTATATAGGGAATCTCCTTTAATAGTTTGCTTTTATATGACTTTTCTTATATATTCAGGATTTAAGCGTACTCAGCACCTACAAGAAACATATGCCTACCAGAAGAGAATTTGTTAAGACAGGAAGTATAGCTGCAACAGGTCTTGCTGCCACCGGGTTTTCTTTTATGTCGTTTGCGCAGAAAGATAAGTACACGAGCCAGCGCCCTGCCTTATCAGCACGAAACTTCATCAGCAAAGCAGTAGAAAACAAGATTAAGGAAGTAAAGAAAACTATAGCCGATAAAGAGCTGGCCTGGATCTTTGAAAACTGCCTGCCGAGTACGCTTGATACCACTGTAACATATGAGGAGAAAAACGGAAGACCGGATACCTATGTTATAACCGGCGATATTGATGCGATGTGGTTGCGCGATAGCTCAGCACAAGTATGGCCCTACCTGGTGTTGATGGATAAGGATAAGCCATTACAGAGTATGATAGCAGGTGTTATCAACCGTCAGACCAGTTACATTCTGAAAGACCCATATGCCAACGCCTTTTACAATGACCCAAGCAAGGAAGGGGAATGGGCAAAAGACCTGACCAAAATGCAACCCGGTGTGCACGAACGAAAGTGGGAGATAGACTCGCTTTGCTACCCGATCAGGCTGTGTTACCATTACTGGAAGACTTCCGGTGATGCCGACCCCTTCGATGCTAATTGGGCAAAGGCTATGAAACTGGTGGTACAAACATTTAAGGAACAGCAACGAAAGGCCGACAAGGGACCTTATAAATTTCAGCGGGTAACCGGTTGGCAGACTGATACGGTGGCAGGTGCGGGCTATGGAAATCCGATAAAACCGGTGGGGCTAATCTGTTCTACTTTCCGCCCATCCGATGACGCCACAGCCTACTTGTTCCTGATTCCTTCGAACTACTTTGCGGTTACATCGCTCCGCCAGTTAGCCGAAATGAGCCAGAAACTAAAACAGGATAAAGCCTTGGCAACCGAATGTACCGCGCTGGCAGATGAAGTAGAGAAAGCGCTTCAACAGTTTGCTGTATCTGAACATCTTAAGTATGGCAAAATCCATCCGTTTGAGGTAGATGGCTATGGCAATGAACTGTTTATGGATGATGCCAATATTCCGAGCCTGCTTTCTTTGCCATACCTAGGCTGTTGTGCTGCGGATGATCCTGTATACTTGAATACCCGTCGGTTTGTGCTAAGCGAGGACAACCCCTGGTTTTTTAAAGGCAAAGCTGGTGAGGGCATAGGAGGGCCGCATGTAGGCGCTGATATGATCTGGCCGATGAGCATCATTATGCGGGCCATGACAAGCCAGTCGGATGATGAAATAAAGACCTGCCTGCATACCTTGAAAACGACGCATGCGGGTACAGGCTTTATGCATGAAACTTTTCACAAGGACAATCCTGAAAAGTTTACCAGGAAATGGTTTGCCTGGGTTAATACCCTTTTTGGTGAGCTAATTCTGAAGCTACATACTGAGCGTCCGCATTTGCTAAAAGCACAAGTATAAAATTATATTTCCCTGAACTGAACCAGTTGTCATACAACTCGAACACCACCAACTATAGCCCATGAGCACCAGACGTAAATTCATAAAAATATCAGCCTTAAGCGCTACTTTTTTAAGTGGCGGCTTTCAGTTTGCCAGCGCCTTTGCCGGTTCTGTTAAACAAGGAAAAGGCAGCAAGCCAATAGTCATCTCTACCTGGGATCACGGCATACCCGCAAACGAAGCCGCCTGGAAGATTCTATCCAAAAACGGTAGTGCCTTGGATGCAGTAGAAGCAGGTGTACGTGTGCCGGAAGCAGACCCAAATGTACGTACTGTTGGTTACGGCGGCTACCCGGACCGGGAGGGAAAGGTTACGCTTGACGCCTGCATTATGGATAAGGATAGCAACTGCGGATCTGTGGCCTTTCTGCAGCACATTAAACATCCGATTTCAGTGGCCCGCAGAGTGATGGAAGATACGCCGCACGTGATGCTGGTAGGAGAGGGAGCCCTACAATTTGCTTTATCCAAAGGATTCAAAAAAGAGAACCTGCTCACGCCTGAGTCTGAAAAGGATTGGAGGAACTGGCTTCAGGAATCCAAGTATAAACCGGTCATCAATATCGAAAACCACGATACCATTGGCATGCTGGCCCTGGATGCGAATGGCGACCTGGCAGGAGCTTGTACTACTAGCGGGGCAGCTTACAAAATGCACGGGCGCGTGGGTGATTCTCCCATTATCGGGGCGGGCTTGTTTGTGGATAATGAAGTAGGAGCTGCTACGGCAACAGGCCTGGGCGAAGCGGTAATCCGGATGGTGGGTAGCCATTTGGTTGTTGAATTAATGCGCCAAGGCAATTCTCCTGAAGATGCCTGTCGTTTGGCTGTAGAGCGTATCATCTCAAAGCAAAAAGATGTGAAAGACCTGCAGGTTGGGTTCATTGCCCTGAACAAGAACGGTGAGTATGGCGGCTACTGCATCCACAAAGGCTTTAACTACGCCATACAGGATAAATCGGGTACTAAGCTACTGGATGGAAAGAGCAAGTTCTAACCCGGCTCCAGTACTGGAGATTTGTGTAGATTCTGTTGCTTCAGCTATTGCTGCATAGCAGGGCGGGGCACAACGCGTCGAGCTATGCGATTATCTGGCGGGTGGTGGCACTACGCCCAGTGCCGGTATGATCGAAGTGGTTCGACAAAGTATAAGTATAGGGTTGCACATACTCATCCGTCCACGCCGGGGAGATTTTCTGTACACGGACGCGGAGTTTGAGGTGATGAAAAAAGATAATGCCCTGTGCCGTGAATTAGGTGCGGATGGTGTAGTGATTGGTGCGCTGACCAGGTATGGAAGTATAGATTCTGCTGGAACAGCAGAATTAATGGCCCAGGCCAATTCCATGAGCATCACCTTTCACAGGGCCTTCGACCTTTGCGCTGACCCCATTAAAGCGCTGGAAGATTTACTGGCCCTGGGTGTAGATCGCTTGCTCACATCCGGCCAGCAGGAAACAGCGCTGCAGGGAGCGGAACTGATCCGGGAACTTCATAATAGAGCTGAGGGAAAACTAATCATCATGCCCGGCGGGGGAGTAAACCCTGCCAATGTACAGGAGTTATTAAGTATAACCGGTGTGCGAGAAGTACATGCCTCCGTTCGTAAATCTGTGCAAAGCGAGATGATCTTCCGAAGAGACTATCCACTTATATCCAGCAACAGGAATCTGTCAGAGTTCGAGCAGCTGGTGGCTGATGTTGAGCAGGTGAAGGCCATGTGCGCGGCTTTTAAAGTATAAATAGTATACTTCTGTTTCTACTCCACTATTGATTTCGGCCTGTCTTCTTTGGCTGTTCCCCAAGTTGAACTTGGAATGCTTCCCATTTCAAAAACCAGCTTGCCGCCCAGCATTAAATCCTTGTGAAGTATGTAGGCTTTCGTGTATGGCCTGCCGTTAAGAGTTATACTTTGAATGTACTTGTTCTCCGGGCTATTATTCAGGGCTTCTATCTCAAGTATTTTCCCGTTAGGCAATGTCAAAGTAGCCTGCCTCACCGCCGGACTACCAAACACATAAGCACCATTGGCTGGGTTTACCGGATAGAAGCCAAGGGAAGAGAAAATATACCAGGCTGACATCTGCCCCACATCCTCATTGCCGATCAGGCCATTAGGTTTAGCAGTATACATGTTGTCAACTATAAGCCGCACTTTCTCTGCTGTTTTCCAGGGCTGGCCGGCATAGGCATACAGGTAAGTAATGTGGTGGCTGGGCTCGTTGCCATGTGCATATTGCCCGATCAAACCGGTTATGTCGTTAGACGCTTCTTCGCCCATGTCGCCTTCTGCCGTAAACAGTGAATCGAGTTTATGAGCAAAGGCTTCTTCGCCGCCCAATAAGTTCATCAATCCTTCCACATCCTGCGGTACCAGCCAGGTGTATTGCCAGGAATTCCCTTCGGCATAATCATCTTTGCGGTGGGCCGACTTGAACGGATCGAATGGTGTGCGCCACTCGTTCTGAGAAATGCGCCCACGCATAAAACGGGTCTGTTTGTCGAAGTAGTTTTCGTAGTTTCTGCCGCGCTTGCTGAAGTATTCGTAGTCCGCCTGCTTGCCCATTTTTTTAGCTACCTGTGCAATGCTCCAGTCGGCAATGGCATATTCTAAACCTTTGGCTACGCTTTCCACTTCAGAGTCTGCAGGTATAAAACCCCGTTCCTTAACATGTGTAAGCCCAAACTCATTACCCATAGCGGTGGCTTTCATTGCCTCGTAAGCAAGCTCATGATTAAACCCGTTGAAGCCCTTAAGTATGGCATCGGCCACAACAGGTACACTGCTATAGCCCACCATGGTATTGGTCTCGTTGCCCATCAGGTGCCACACCGGCAGCTTGCCCTGCTGTTGGTAAATTGCCAACATGGAATTGATCATGTCATTCACCCGGTTCGACTGAAGTATAGTAAACAGTGGGTGCGAAGCCCGGTAGGTATCCCAAAGGGAGAAAGTGGTCAGGTTGGTGAAGTTTGCCTCCGGGTATACTTTCTTGTCGGTGCCACGGTAATCGCCGTTGTGGTCGTTGAAAACAGAGGGGGCGATCATGGTATGGTAAAGAGCAGTATAGAAAGTTTTCAGCTGCGCTTCAGTATCTGCCTGTATCCTTACTTTCTGTAGCTCATTATTCCAGGCCACGTCGGCAGCCGTTGCTACTTTGTTAAAATTCCAATGCGGAACCTCGGCATTTATATTGGCCAATGCATTTTCTGAGCTAACAGGAGAGATGCCCACTTTCAGTTTTATCTGTTCTCCAGCCTTTGTTGCAAAATTGGCAACTCCCTTTATGCCTTTTCCTTTAAAAGCAGGTACCGCATTACCTAACGAATCAGTTACCTGAAAGCTGGAAAAACTATGGATAGGCTTGGAGAAAATGGCTGTAAAGTATACGCGCTGGTCGGCAGCCCAACCCTTAGAGTGGCGGTAACCGGAAATGGTGCTGTCGTTGATTTGCTCTATAAAAGTCTCGGTAGGCTGGTCCCAGCCAATACCTTCTTCCAGGTCAAAAATGATATGCGCCTGCTCTGACTCCGGAAAAGTATACTGATGAAAGCCCACCCGTTCCGTGGCTGTCAGCTCGGCCTGTATATCGTAGCGCTTCAGCTTCACGGCATAGTAACCTGGTTTGGCGGTTTCTTCCTGGTGCGAGTACAGCGACAAAAAGCCTTTCTCTGGATTTTTATGTGTGCCTTTCAAAAGCTTAAGAGTACCTGTAGTTGGCATAACCGCTATTTCCCCCAAATCGCCTATACCGGTACCACTCAAGTGTGCGTGGGAAAAACCAACAATGGTAGAGTCGGAGTAATGATAACCGGAGCACCAGTCCCATCCTTCTGTTAAGTTGTTTGGACCAAGTTGCACTGCCCCAAACGGTATATTAGCTCCTATAAAAACATGCCCGTGGTAGCCGGTACCAATATAGGGATCCACATATTGAGTAAGACTAATAATACTTTTATGAGTAAGCCCTTCCTTCGTGCCGATACATGCTGTAAGGAGACTTACGGGGAGGGCCAGAATTGCTATAAGTATTTTTAGGCGGGTAAGTACTACTTTCATAGAGAATGAGGTTATTACAGATTGATTTTAAATGAAGTAGAGATTTACTTAACCAGCTTAAGCATCCTTGAAATTAAAATAAATGTTGGGTTCAACACAAATGATATTTCCATTTAGACGGTATTAGTGGTGGTAAGATTGATGGCTAGCTTCTACTACCAATCTAGTCAAGCTTCAGCAAGAAAATACAAACCAGATACCAGGGTAGCCTTGTACAAAACTATAAAGGATGTACTACTTGATCTGGAGCCCTCTATAAAGGCAACCTCTGCAAAAGTTGGGAGAGAGAGAGAGATTGAGGAGTGCACGCGTGTATATTTTTCAGAAAAGAACTTACGAAGTGTGGCGTTGAATCTTATAACTAATGCCATAAAGTACGCTTCTGATGAACCTCTGCCGCATGTTCACGATGTTCAAGCGTTTCCACGAACATGTAGAAGGGATAGGTATAGGTCTGTATATGATAAAGAAAAAGGTAGAGGGAGCCGGAACTCAGGCTTTTGGAAATTCAGTAGGTGCAAACAGTACAGGCTTATAAGAAAGGATGAAAGTGATAAGTATTGAGATAAAAATCTCTTTTGTTACATTTCTGTTACTCTAGAAACAAAAAACCCGCTTATTTGCTGAAATAAGCGGGTTTTTAAGCTTTACTGTAGTAGACCAAAGGATGAAATTATCAATCCTTATCCAAATAGATTTAGCAATTTTAGCAAACTTTTTAGAAGACCAGTAACTTAACTTTTCGAAGCATCAGCTTGGTTTAGTTCCCGCTCATAGTATACTCTGTCCCATTCCTGAGGATTTGCCGGATCAGTACAATAATAGATACGTTTGGCATAACGTCTTACAGTCAAATTATGTGAAGGATCTGTTTTGGTAACTACAGTAGACCCTTCGGGAAATTTATTTTCCATTGTAGTAGCATTAGTTTTCATTTGATTTTTTAGCCGCCTTTGCAGCCTTCTTTGCCTGGTCATCTGCATCGGTACGGTTACGTTGGGCTTTAGCTTCCATTTTAGCTGAACGTTTGGCTTGCTTGGCCGCATAAGAAGCTTCCTTATCTATGCGTTTAGCTTCATTGGCATTTGCTTCTGCAAGCTTTGCATCGGCTTTTGTTTCGGCCTTTAAGTCTTTGGCTGCATGTAATCGTATTTTGTCTCGTATTGCTTTTTCTTTAGCTACTTCCTGTGCTTGTGTCTGTTCCTGTTTTGTAGGGGCATTTTGGGCAAAGGATGGTGTTGCTGCAAACAGAAAGAATCCTGTTATCAGTGGAAGTAAAATGAATTTGTAAGTCATATTTTTTAGGAAAAGGTATATTCTATTATCCTGTTTATATATACGTGCTTAGCAAAGTATTAACTATAAGTATTTGAATATAAATGGTTTATGTTTTAAATAGTGCCACGGAGCACTCTCAGTGTACATAATTTCCGGAGCCGCCTGCGCTAATTTTCTTCTCTTATGAAATTTGAAGTTACTCCTGACCCAAAAATTGCGATTAAGATGTACTGATTTGGTACTACGTTAGGGTGTTATAAAGACTACTACAATGACTATAGGTTAATAACTAATCAACTACTACCTGTACATGCTCTATTTAAAATATGGCTTTTGTCCGGAAAAACGTCTGTTTGGATAAAATATAATCTTGTAATTGTTTCAGATAACAAATCATTAAACTGACAGCTTATACATTCTCTAAAAAAGCGATCTACCGCCGTTTCATAGCCTCGTCAGGACGTTCAGCAAAATGGATGAACTTTATGCGGGCTGTCTCGTTGGAAGGGTATGGCCGCCTACGCTTTTATAAACAAGTGCGCAGGAATTTGATTAAGGATGCAGGTTTCAGGAAATATTTGAGGGAGAATCGCAGCAGTTGCCCTCATTTTAAAGGAACATCATCCAGAGAGTTCTTGGGTATTGGTGGTAGTGGCTACCGGAAGGAGCTATCGAGAATGATCCGAATGCTGACCTGCAAAAGCATAATTTACAGCAGAACAGGAGTGCATGCCGCACTTAATTACCAACTTCTAGATTGTTTGCTTCGAAAGCAATTTACTGCTTCAAGGTACATATGAACTGCGTCAGCGCAAGTGGATGTTTGCCTTGCATGATGCTGATAACAGAGGCCATCAATGTCTCATCTTTCATCAAACTAGAGTTTAAGTCCATAAGGGAACTGAAGCTTTCTTTGTCTTTTAACTGGATGTAGGACCTAAGCTGATGATAGAAAGCTAATGCTTCTCTTTTTTCTATTCTAATATTCAAGTTATTAAACACTGCTGCTTCCATCTCTTTTTCTCGTTTAGGTTTAATAATTGAAGCTGTTTAGGTGTGCAGCGGTTCATACCCTATACTTATACGACACCTGCATCAGATAATAAGTTCTTAGGTTTAATATTATCTTTAAATTGTCTTAATACGGTTCTAGCTCTTAACTTCTGATAACCGGACGGCTTATATGTTAATTTAAGAATGATATAAGTGAAACTTGTTGATTTTTAAACTTTTATCTGTAAATAGGGTGTTGTGAGATTATACATTCTCATCACGGCCCGATGGCCTAGTTACGTTATTCAAAACGTTAACCTGCTCTCTATCCATCCCGCTTTTATTGTTTCAATTATGAAAATAAGAATTGTAACCAGTGGCGAGTACCGGGATTATTTAATGGAACTTCTAGGAAGAGAGCCGGCAGCATTTGAATTATTTGCTTTTGAACGCAACCAGAACTTACAGCACATTACAAAGCGGCAGGTAGCAAACGATATTTACCATATCACCTTTACAAACGGCACAGGTATTAAACTGGTCACAGATGGAATTGTTCAGGGAGGAGACATCCAGCTGCATAGCCTGCAGGAGGAACACCGGTTTTATACTGTATTTCTGGAAGGGTATGATATTGAAGAGGAGCAATATCTTATGTTAGATGCAGCTGTGAAAACTATTTGCTTGGATGATTCTATACTAACGCTAATAGAAGGGGTTCAGCTTATAACCATGGAAGATTTGTTGACTAATTATAATCCTATCTTATACAACTTAGATTAAGAAATAAGCTATGACACAAGATCAATTTTACTATTGCCTTAACCGGATTGTAGAACTCAGAGAAAAGATAAAGGAAACCTACATTGTCCGTAGAAGAGCACAAGCTATAGAATCTGCTCAGGCGGAGGTGCAGCAGCAGGTAGATTTTAATTCACTAAAAGTCTTTGCTGAAAACAAAGAAAGTGCAGATAAAAATACCGCAGAGGCTCAGGCACTCCTAAAGGAGCTAGCAGCACAGGAAGCAAAGATCAGAGCTTTTGTGCCTGTATCAATTTACGGTGTCAGAATAAAGGCATCATACCTGGACCGGCCCGATTTATATTTAGTGGTTGAGGCTCAAAGCATAACGATAGAGAAAGCTACACTGTAAGTATGTCAGCGTTATTGATGTTTTAGTTATATTACTTTCTTGTTACAAGTAGAGGTCTGAAATCCCGATAAATGGCTTTGTTGTTGAAGTCTATGTATACCCTTTGGCCCTATAAATGGCACTATATTAGTACTCACCGGAGCCTGTCAATAAATCCCGCAAACTGCTTTGTATAGTCCCCTTTGGTGAGGCACAGCATTTCTCCGGTAATATCATTTTTCATCCATACCACAGCATTCTCCTGTTCCCCATTCTCAGTAATATATTCCTGCCAGTATTGTTGAGCAGCTATATTGAGCTTATGTTCTAATTTTTTTAGCCTGTTTTCGTCCATGATAATTGAATTAACTCTATAGTCTATACGACAAATTCAATACTGATAGTTCAGTAATATCTCAAATTTATACAAGGCGTAAAATAAATTATCGGCATCAAGACATGCCTTTATCTGTTACCCCTTAATGTAAACATTAGATGTCGAAGCCAATTAGAATAGGCTTAGGCCCGAAAGCCTTAAAAACTGCAGGTATTGTGCTTGTAAGTATAATTGGGTTATTGATGTTTGCGTTGGTAGCACTTTATTTCCTGGCAGAGCCACTTGTAGAGCGTTACATTAAAAAGCAGGTTGCCCAGCAGACGGAAGGACTTTACCAGATCGATTTCAAGGAATTGAAGCTTTACCTGCGTTCCAGGAGCATCACGTTGCATGGGGTTCACTTTTACCCGGATACTACTGTTGTGCGGCAGCTAAAGGAAAAGGAACAAGCCAACCGGAGCCTCTTCGACATCCAAACCCCAAGTATAAAAATTGAACACATCCACCTTACTGACCTGATCTTTAACAATCAGTTAAGTATAAACACTGTTGTTGTAGCACACCCTGAGATCACGCAGCTACTAAATAAGTCTGTAAAGAAAAATGAAAAGTATAGCAAGGCTGGCTCTTTGGAAGTTGTTCGCATCCGGCAGCTCGACATACAGGGTGGAAGCTATAAGTTGCTGGCACTTGGGCAACGAAGCAGGCCGCAACATAAAATAGCAAACCTTTCGCTACAGGCGCAGGACTTTCGGCTAAACTTACGGGCAGGACAGGATATTCCCGAAATGCTGCAGTCAGATGCAGTTGATCTGAAGATCCAGAACTATACTTATCATTCCCCGGATAGTGTGTATGCCATACGTGTTGGGCGGTTTTTATACTCCTCCAGGCAACAGGCGTTGAAAGCCGTGGAGGTAGAGGTGCAGCCAGACATCCGGATTAATGCAGGACTACCTAAAGAACTGGGGCATCATTTCGTATACCAACTCAAAATACCCATGCTGAACATGCGTGGCCTGGATGTGGCAGCGGCCTGGAAAACCAAACAAATGCACCTGGATAGATTACTGCTGGAGCGCACCTCCATACATATTCTAGAAGACCTTACCGTACCCGATTCCGCTTCATTTCCAACGCTGGCCGAACTTTACACCGACCTGTCACCTTACCTGATAGAAATTGGCGTAGATGAAATGCGACTTACCAACAGCAGCTTCAGCTATCACCAGAAAAATGATGGCATCCATACTATACATAGCATCGATAAGGCAAACATTTACTTGCAGGCGCTACAGCTCGATTCTGCCACCCTTTTCACGCCGAAAGAAAAAGCCTTTGCCGCAGCGATAACCCTAGCCACAGAAAACTATACTTATAGCCCCCTCACTAATCCTTATGCCCTCAAGATAGGGAACATGAACCTGTCTACCCGCGACAAGACCCTACAGGTAAATGCCCTCAGATTGACCGGAGACTGGCACAAAAATGACAGACTGAAAAGCCTGAAGAAAGCAAAACGGACTTTTTATAACATCTCACTGCCATGCCTGCGGTTTAGTGAGCTGAACCTGTTGCAGGCCCTTCGTACATCCGAACTGAAGGCAGGAAGTATAACCGCAGCACAACCTGAAATTGATATATGCACTGACCAGTTGGTGCCTAAGCAGGAAGTATGGCCTGATTTACAGGAGATATACCAGCAAGTTTCAGTTTTGATAACAAGTCTGGAAGTAGGAAAGATAAGTATAACGGATGCTGCTCTTACGCAGCATAGTAAGACCAGGAGTATTCATCTATTGCATCAGCTCGATCATGCCTCACTGACTGGCACTGGCCTGGTAATAGATTCTGCATTCATTTATCATCCGAATAGAAAACTGCCGGTGCAGGATCTGGTGGTAACGGCGCGTAATTACCGCTACCGGATGCCCGATAACTCTTATAGTTTTGCCCTGACCAGACTGCGTTACGCTGCCCGTCAGAAAGAATTCTCGGCCAACTCAGTAAAAATTATCACCAGTAGCAGGGAAAATGAAAGGCAAATGCCATATAGTAAAGATAGCCGAAAACGCTTCGACCTTACTGCAAATACACTTCGGGTAACAGGTTTGGATCTGGTTAAGGCTTTTGATACTGGGCACCTGCATGCAGATCAGGTTTTGCTCAGGCAACCGGATGCGGCTATCCTGCTGGATCGTAAGGTGGCTGCATCAAAGTCAGGGCAACAAGAGTTAAGGGAGGGGCTTTTTGATCTTTTGGATATTATTTCAGTGAAAACTATCAGGCTGGAAGATGGCTCCTTTGCATTCAGCGAGAAGCTGGAACCAGTTATGCGAACCCATTTGCTTGAGCACGCCACTGTCACGGTATCTGGTTTAAATCTGACGGCTGCTAGTATGGCTAACCTGGACGATGCACTCCCGATGGAGGAGATGACCTTACATGCCGAAGATTATACTTACTGGTCGACTGATAGCCTTTATACCATCCGGCTGGACAGCGTATACTATAGCAGCAGATTACAGGAGGTTATTGCCCATACGTTTTCGGTTAGTGCCGATAGGGGAGTAAACGAACGCTTAAAAGCTGAAAGCCCGGAACTGGCCAGCCGTAACCTGATCGATATTTCAGCAGATAGGTCCCGTATTACCGGTTTTAATCTGGTTCATGCTTACACAACGGGGCAGTACTACATCCGTAAGCTGCTGCTCACAGGTCCCAAAGTAACTATTTTACAAGACCATAACGTGACTCCGGTAGTAGTTAAAGTAACAGACAGGCATGATACAACAGCCACAAGCGACGCTGCTAATCAACAACTGCCAGATATGGAAACAACTTTCAGGGTGGAGCGCCTGGAGGTTGCAGATGGCACATTTGATTTCCATATACTGGAAGATACCATCCGCATAAGCCAGACCCTGGAGCACGTTGCCCTGGGAATAGATCAACTCGAGCTGGTATCACTGGAAGCAAACGACCTGCTGGAAATTTTTGAGGTGGAAGACATTAATATGCTGGTGAAGGGATATACCTTTTACACACGCGACAGCCTGTATGCATTAGAGGTAAAAGAGATGAGGGCTTCTATGCAAAACCGATCGCTATCAGTAGACAGTCTTCGCCTGCGGCCGCTTTATAGCAAAGAACAATATGCAAGCCTATTCCGCTATGCCCGTGACCGTATTGATCTGACGGTACCTGGTATTGAGGTGCAGGACATTAGTCTGCGGAGGCTATTCAACAATCAGGAGATAGTGGCACATAAAATGTTGATCCGTAACCCGGATGTAGAGATCTACCGCGACAACAGGCTTGGAATTGACCCGGAACTAAGGCCACCGACCCTGCAAAGCGCGCTGCGTGGGGCAGGGTTTTACATTAAACTGGATACAATTCTGGTAGAAAAGAACAACTTGAAACACCCTATTATCGCCATGGATGGTATCAAGCCTGCGGTTTTTATGTTGGATAACATCCGGATGCAGGCTTTTAACGTCACAAACGATACGGCCATAATCCGGCAGAATAACATGTTAACTGTAAATGCGTCGGCACTTTTTATGGGTGTCAGCACTTTGCAGGCCCATTTCCAGTTTCAGTTGGACCACCCGGAAGACCGTTATACCTACGAAGGCACGCTGGAGTCCATGGATTTTAAGGCTTTAAATCCTTTGTTAGAGAACATGGTATTTATCCGGGTAAAGAGCGGCAAAATACATAATGCATCGTTTAAGATAGAAGCTAACGGGAAAGAGGCTAAAGGCCACGTGCATTTTCCTTATAATAATCTGAAAGTAGAACTTCTTAACAAGCATGATCCTAACAATCCTGGCTTACTTTTAAAGGCAGGTTCCAAGTTTGTAAACATATTTATCATTAAGTCAAATAATCCGTCCAAATGGGGGCGATTCCGAATGGGTAAAGTTAACAAGGGGCGTGACCCAAAACGGTCTGTAACATACCACGTAAGCCAGTCTATACGCGATGGTGTTACTTCCAGTCTGATGACAAAACTGATACGACAGATCGTCTCTAAGTTCGTTGTTATATAGTAGTTAAATAGGGATAAGTCAAATACAATGTTTATATTAAATAATTTGGGAATAGTTCGAATTTATAACAGTGTAAGAAAATGTAACCAGTACTAAAATTTAACATTCATTGTTAGTGACCTGATATTTAAGAGCATTACCCGACGACCTGATCAGGCAACATAAATTAAGTGTCATTTATGTCATTCAGGATTGATTAGGAATAGACTCTATTGATATACAAAGTGAATAAAAAGCCTCGCATTCAAAATTAATGTTATGAAATCCATTGACGATTTTTTAAATGGAGCAGGCTTTAAACCTGATAATATAACCCAACAAGGAGTTCTCGAAATAATTAATCTTATTTCTGATTATCATGAAGAAGGTAACGTATTATTTCCTGAAGTATTAATAACAAACAATCTAAACTCTTTCGAAACGATACCTATTAGAGAATTAATAATCTCTGAGAGAGAATTAGCTCTGAATGAATTTAGGAATGCAATTAAATTATGTGCTCCCCTTGCAATTAATTCTTGGATTATATTTATTGAAATAAAAGATGCTAGGATAAAATTTGGAATCATAAGTGCCGAAATATCTGAAGCTAGTCCTTTAATGTATAGCCAAACATTTAATGAACTGAAAGTAGCAAACATAAAGACGGCTATAATCTACCTAAGAAGTATAGGGCAAAAGAAAGTAGAAGTCTCAGGGTTGAAAGAACGTCTAATCATTTCTTTACCATTTAATGATATAAATTCCCTCAAATTAAATGAAACCTCGCAATTAAGTCAATGTATAGCTTCCCGATGTGATAAGAAACTGAAGCCTATTATTGCAACTTTTTTCGAGAAATATATAGATGAAGCTTTAAAAACAGGTCATGGAAACCTTATTGGAATAATTGAAGATTCTAATAAAGTAATTCAAAATCTCAAAGTAAAAATTAAAAGTAATGGGGGAATTTATTTAATTCATCCAATCGATTTCCAAATGTTAATAGCGGAATCAACGAGCAAAAGGAGTAAGGAAGCAGCTATTAATTTAAAAGCGTACACTTCTGTTTTAATTTCTATGTTGAATTATGACGGTATAACTATCATCAGTAATAAAGCGAGGATCATTGGATACCATATTTTAATAGAAAGCTTCATTTTGGAAAATGATGATTTGAGTGGCGGTTCGAGAATGAAAGCTTTTATATCTATGCAAAATTCTGGTCTATTTAAATTTTGTTTATATAAATCTCAGGATGGGGGTATTAAAATATGGAAATTATTTGAGTAGTGTCTTTGGCTTTTATAACATATTCTATAATATACATTGTTAAGTTCTTGATATTTTAATGAAATAGCTGGTAGTTGAAGGGATTAATTGAAGATTTTAGTATTTAACTCATATATACCCACACCCAGTGAAGCGTAGTTTCTGCGGGAAGCCTCCAGAAAGGTGTGGTAGGCGCACCGCCGACAAACCTATACTTGGCTCCAAACTCCCAGTTGCGCTGAAGCTTCTTGCCCAGCAAACCCGACACCAGGTAAAGTTAATCCCAGGCACTGGAAACGTCTTACCTTACAGGCCGGCAAACTCATTAACGACATAAGTATAAGACAGTTCAGAAAATACTGTATCGGTTAATTTTGTCTGCAGGTAAACTTCTACGCCTTAAGTCCTACTTTATCGTTTCTTTGCCGATGGCGCTAACTTCGACGCCCTTATTGGTCAGTGATTTAACATACCTAACTGAAACAAGAATAGGAGTTGATGAAAAATGAGAATTTTATCAGAACTTTGAATTTTAATTCATAGAAAGTTCGATAGTCTAACCGAATGGAAAAATTAGCGAACAAAAAAGTCGTTAAATTTGATAGAAAGCGGCTTTTTACTTTGGTATATCAATGGCATCTGTTACAAGTTGATTAATAGACGGAATTATATACTTTCATACGAAATAACAGATTGATGCATTAGGAGTGCTTCAAATCGTGTCATTTCAAAACTTTCTCTGTTTTCTCTAGTTTACAAGTAACTTATAATGTATTTTTATCCAAATACAACTTGTATCATAAATAAAAAGTATAGTCTAAGTCATCAACTATAAACCTTTGGATCAAGCTTTAAATACTGTTCTTATTGGCTACTGAAATTTAATATACATAAGGTATTTAAAGCTAGCCTCTGGTTTAATTTACTTCTTTTTACTTTCTTATCCTTTTATAATGCACCAGGATCGTTCTCTTGATTTTGAACTGCTTTTTACTAGATTACCGGGCAGCTTCCTTGTTTTGCAGCCAAACGAACCCCAATATACAATTTTAGCCATCAGCGACGAGCTGCTGCAGAACACTGGAAAACAAAGGGAGGATGTACTGGGCAGAGGCTTGTTTGAAGTATATCCCGAGAACCCGGATGCTATTGCAGCTACTGGGCCGGCTAGCCTTAGAGCCTCGCTGAAAAATGTAGTAGAAAATATGGTGCTGGATCATATGCCTATAGTTCGCTACGATGTGCCGGATGCATCCGGGGGGTTTGAAGAACGCTATTGGCATGCAAACAGTAGTCCGATTGCGGACAAAGATGGAAAATTAAGCTACATACTGCATACTACCCACGACATCACAGATAAGATTATAGCTGAGAGAAGGGAATCTGATCTCAGAATGATCGAGAAGAAATACAGCCTTTTTTTACAAGCTCCGCTGGCAGTCTGTATCTTAACAGGTCCCGAAAATATTATTGAGATGAGCAACAATGAAATGCTCAGGTTCTATAATAAAACAAATGAGATTATAGGGCAACCGGTTTTTGAGGCAATACCGGAAGCGAAATACCAGGGCTTTGCTGAACTGTTGGATATAGTGCATGAAACTGGTGAGACGTATTCTGTTTCTGAATACCCAACTAAACTGGTAGTTGGTGGAGAAGAATTGATATACTATTTTAACATTGTTTGCCAGCCTTACTACGAACTTCCAGAAGACAAAGAACCATCTGGAATATTTTGTTTGGCTCATGACGTGACCGAACTTGTTTTAGCTAAAAAGCAGGCAGAAGAAAGTGAAACACGGTTACAAGCAATTATTGAGGCAACTCCTGAGTGCATTAAAATTGTAACTCCCGAGGGTAAGCTTCAGTACATGAATCGCTGCGGACTTACCATGATAGAAGGGGATGAGGGCTTGCTCGGCAAAGCCAGTGTATTGGATATAATTGCCCCAGAACACCGAATTGCTTGGAAAAAAAATCACCTGAGTGTATGCGAGGGAAATAGCATAAGTTGGGAATTTGATATAATTGGTCTTAAAGGAACGCGCCGAAGAATGGAAACCCATGCTGTTCCGCTTCCAGGCACAGCAGGAAAATCTCATTTGGCTGTAACCCGCGATATAACCAAGCGAAAAGAAGCTGAATTAGCACTTCGTGAAAGCGAGGAAAAATTTCGTGTTTTTGCCAATAATATTGAAAATCTGGCCTGGATGGCTGACCCAGAAGGTTCTATTTTTTGGTATAACGAGCGTTGGTATGAGTATACTGGTACTACCCTTGATGAAATGCTCGGATGGGGCTGGGACAAAGTTCACCACCCGGATCATGTAAAACGTGTAGTGGAATTTGCACAACAGGCCTGGACAGAAGGGAAAACCTGGGAGTTAACTTTCCCACTCCGTGGGGCAGATGGTGAATACCAATGGTTCCTGACGAGAGCCTACGCCATAAAAGATAAACAAGGCAACGTCTTGCGATGGATTGGCACCAATACGAACATAAATAATCAAAAGAAGGCGGAGGCTTCGCTGGAGGCAAAGAATCTGGAACTCATCCGGATCAATAATGACCTGGACAATTTCATTTATACGGCTTCACACGATCTGAAAGCTCCTATTTCTAACATCGAAGGTTTGCTTAGAATTCTGTCTGAGGAGCTTAAAGAAATAGAGTTGCAGCATGAAAATGTGAACCATGTAATTAGTTTGATGGAAAGCTCTGTGGAACGTTTTAAGCGAACCATTACCAGCCTGACTGATCTTGTAAAGCTTCAGCAAGAAAATACAATAGCCGCTACCAGAGTAGACCTTTGCAAAACTATAAAGGATGTAATACTTGATCTGGAACCCTCTATAAAGGCAACCTCTGCAAATGTTGAGGTAGAGGTTGAGGAGTGCATGCATGTATATTTTTCAGAAAAGAACTTGCGAAGTGTGGTGTTGAATCTTATATCTAATGCCTTAAAGTACGCTTCTGATGAACGCCTGCCGCTCGTTAAGGTAAGCTGCATAGAACAGCAAGATTACCATGTGCTCACTGTAACTGACAACGGTTTAGGTATACCTGCCCATAACCTGCCGCACATGTTCACGATGTTCAAGCGTTTCCATGATCATGTAGAAGGGACAGGTATAGGACTTTATATGGTAAAGAAAATGGTAGAGGGAGCCGGAGGCTACATTACTGTTTCCAGTGAGGAAGGAAAAAGTGCTGAATTTAAGGTATTTATCAGAAATAGTAATTTGTAATTGAATTTACTGGTTTTAATCGATGAACCCATCCCGGATCGTTGGGTAAAAATTAACACCTCTTTTATCCTTTTACCCCATAAATGACTTCACATCTGCAATTAATCGTTGTCTACGAATTCTTGCTTTTGTCAGGCAAAATAGTGGCTCACAAGTTTGAGCTATGATTCAGAGGTAATCACAAGGGCCTTTGAAGCAACCAGTCTATAACCTGAGGCAATATGCATGCTCATTACCATTACCTGATTCCGTACCTTTTTAATGATACAACCTTAAAGGCTAAATTATCAAATCACTGCTTGGGTGCCGGCAGAACTTTTATATGGCTGGGAGCCAGTTATTAATTTCTATCTAAATGAAAAATAAGACTGGAAACCAATTATAAGCAATGTCATTTACCTAATAATATTGCTAATCACTTAATTGGCATGTAAACAAAAAGCCCCTACAGGTAGGGGCTTTTTGTTTATACTCAAGGAGAAACGCGCTTTGCAGTCCATTTGAGTTTATAGGTATCGTTTTCTCCACCTGCAAAGGTAGCCCGATAGGATCCTTGGGCTGTGGTAGCGGTGAGAAAAGTACCTGTAAATTCCCACCACATACCTGCTTTGGTATCTTGCTGCACAGCAGAAAAATTGCCCTTCGCTACTTTGTAAGGGCTGGGCGGGTCTAAGTTGGTGAGCACTTCAATGCCATAGCCCCTGTCACGCCAATGTCCTTTAAACTCCACATCTACAATGCTTTTGCCATCTGCTGCTACCCTGAAGGTTAATACATCTCCTTTATAGCCGTTAGAAACAGTGGCGATCCATTTACCTGCTTTAGGGGTGGCGCCTGCCTTTACAGGTATGGCCGAAGCAGGATTAGGTTTGGGTGTCGTCGTCGTAGAAGCTGTCTCTGGGACTGCTTTTTTAGGATTCTTAGTTGATGTGTTTGCCTGTGCTTTAGCCGGTTGCGGAGTGGTAGTTGCTGCAGCTTGCGTTTGGTTACTTTGCTTTGAAAGAGCTACCAGGGTAGATATATCCGGCCAGGTGCTAAAGTGCGGCGTTGAGGCACCTTCATTGATTTGTTGGATTGCCTCCTGAGCAGGCTTGAAGGAGATGGCTTTCCCATCTCTTACGTTAATTAGAGCATCCTTAAAATAGGCAATAGCATCGTTTGTGTATCCCATTCTCCACCAGGACATAGCCTTGAGGTAGTCGGCCACCGGTTCCCACTTGGCATTGCCATAGCAAGTTCGCCAGGCTTCCATGGCGGCATAAGGCTGTTTGTTCGCCTCCAGTGCCAGTCCTAACCATAGATTAGTCAGGGCATCTTTAGGATTGTCTTTCGCAGCAGCCTGAAACAGGGCTAATGCCTCTTCATATTGCTCTTCCTTGAAAAGCATGATGCCTTTGCTCAAAGACGTATCAGCAGCTATACTTTCAGTTAGTGCCGTTTCTGATGTTAAATAAATAAATGAATGCATCTTGTGTAGGAGAGTGAAATCCAGCAAGCATGAATCCTACTGCCAGTAAGGGAACAAAAGAAAGGACTTTGGTAGCTGCCATGTTAATTAGCCGATTTTATACAAGTTTTAAATTAAGTTAATGTAAACGAGTAACAAGTAATAAAATCTTACTTGCTTACTGGATAATCCTTATATGTAATATTAAGAATTTATATTAAATAAATAAAATAGATAATATTAAGGCTATTTAGAGCTGTATTAGTGTTAAAAAGAATAGGGGTTGATATAGTGTGGACTAATATGCCAATGGTGAGCTTAATTGAATAGTTTGTAGCGAATAAACATATTTAAATACATCAAGATTGTATTCCTCAAGTTTTTAGTTTAAAAGAATAGTTTACTAGGCCACACTCATATCATACTCCTTGTACCTGGCCTCAGCCTGCTCCATGATCTCATCCAGTATCTCCAGCAGCTCTGCCTTCACTTTAAAGCGTAGCACAGACCTTACCGCTAGTTGTAGCTGAGCTTTGGTATCATCTTTTTTGTACCAGTCGGGTTGGGAGGCACTTTTCTTTACCTGGGTCAGTATCTTCTGCACGAGCTCTTTGATCAGGTTGAAGTCCTACATGGCGTTAGAGTGTTTGGTTGGTATGCGCTATTTGGTTCTGGCTTCGGCCACCATAGCTGAACTCAAATTGCGGTTCTTCTCGTTCACTTCCAGACCGCTAGTTACCTCTTCGGCTTCATCTTCGATCAGCTCAATAGCCAGGTGCATTTTGGTCAGCCGCAAACCGTAGTATATCGTCACTATGGCTTTGCCTTCGGTGGCTTGGCGGATGCCGCCGAACACGGCTACTGTAACGAAGTCCTTAGTGACGACGGGGAGGCGTTGAGGCCAATGGAGAGGGGAGCGGCAAAGGTTAAGGTTAGTAGCAAAGTCCTGCACCGGGCCGTACTGCATACGTTGGCACTCGCAGGCAGTTTAAAGATCACATTTAAAAGTAAATAAGAATATACCTTTATACAGAAGGGTAAATAGAGAACCAGATAAAATGCCATTTTCTTTTATGTTACTCTGGAAAAAATAAAACTCGCTTATTAGTTAAATAAGCGAGTTTTATAGATGTTTACCTAAGGTTAGTTTTAGCAGCGCCTTAAATGGAATTTGAAGCATTTGAATTTATACCCAACTCATTACTGTAATAGTTTATAGGTCGAAACCAACTCATGGGTAGGGGAACTCTCTACAGCCTGCTGTATAGTTGCTACATGGGCAGCTCCATATATTACTAAAATACGGTCTTCAGGGCTTTCAGTGATGCGCTGTATGTTGCGGAAGATGCGCAGGTTTCTGCTGAACCAACTGGCATTGTACCAGTCCACACCCGTGTAATCGTGCTCCTGCTCTTCGTATTGAAAAGCGTCGCGGAAGTAATTTTCGTGTTTGCGGCGTATTGATTCCGGGTCGTTATACTTCTTTATCACCTGATAGAGGGTGCCTTTCTGGCTGTATAGTTCCTTGTCTATTTTGCTGCGTTCAATAGTTTTAGCCTGCATGTATTTCCAGAATTTCTCCAAGCGTTCTTTTTTGTCTTCACGCACTTCAAACTTTGTAGCTCCGGGTTTCTGGAAAGTATCCAGGTCGCCCCAGGCGTTGATGCAGTACACACGCTTGTGGCCCAGTTGCTTTGCAAGCCGGAAAGCAAGTTGGTCAATCTCGTCTGCCTTTAACTCGTATCGGCCATCCAGGTAAGCCTGGTACAGCGAGTCAATCTTTGGTTGGTTTTCCGGGAAGCTTTCTATAGCAATTTTAGTTGGCTTGAACTTGGCCATCTTGCTGGTAATTTTCTGCAGGTCCAGCTGGCTCTGCGGCGTCATTACATCCAACTGGTCAGGCTTTTCAGTTTTAATAATGTCCAGGTTGCGATGCGAGAAATGGAAAGTGCCGAGAATCATAACCTGTGCCCGTTTTTCTGGCTTGTCAGCTTTGGTTTGTGCTTGCACAGGAGCAAAGTGAATTCCTGCTAGAAGGGCAATTGCAAATAGTATCTTTTTCATAGTATTAAGGTTGGTTCGTATTTTCGTGTAGATGCAGCGCAGAAGTTTCAGGTTGCCTTTAGTTACCGATTACTCTGTAACTATAAATATCTCAAAGGCTTATTTCTCTGACTATAGTTGCATGTTGCAAAGTACATGTAAGTGAGTTCCAGGCTCAATAGATAAACCGTCGTTTATGTTGGACAAATGTGCAGCCCGTTTTTTGTGCTGGGAAAATCTGTAAATCAAACAGAAGATGATGTAATATTTTGGCAGCGTTGACTTGCTAAGTTTGCTGCACAAATTATAATTATGGAAACTGTAAAGATCTACATCAAAAACATGGTATGCGACCGCTGCAAACGGGTAGTGGAAGAAGACCTGACAAAGCTAGGCTATACCGTGCAGCAGGTAGAATTAGGCGAAGCCGAAATAGCAGCCGTTACTATAAACCTGGACGAGATACGGCAGGTGCTGGCCAGGAATGGTTTTGAGTTGTTAGACGACCGGAAAGTGCGGTTGATTGAACAAGTAAAACTGGCCGTAATTGATCTGATACACCAGCAGGGTGAAGCCGGTATGCACCTAAATATGTCAAATTACCTGGCGAAGAAATTAGGGGTAGATTACCACACGCTCAGTACTATATTCTCCTCAACCGAAGGCGTAACTATAGAGAAGTATGTGATCCTGCAGCGCATCGAGAAAGTAAAGGAACTGCTTGTATATGGTGAGTTAAGCTTGAAAGAAATTGCCTATGAGCTTGGCTACAGTAGCGTGGCGCATTTATCAAACCAGTTTAAGAAAGTAACTGGCCTTACCGCCAGCCATTTTAAGGAGATAAAGACTCACAAGCGCAAAACTATAGATAAGATACTCGACTAAGAAACTATAGTTGGTAGGGTAGCAGCCGGTGGCATTGTATGCTTCCGGCATTTTTGTTTATAGTTGGTAAACCAGCGTCACCCGAAATTTTGTAACACGAAACTATAGTTGTGTAACAGGTTTGGCCTGGCCGTTTTCTTCCTTTGCTTCTGTAAAATAAGAAGCAACATAAACTATGAAAATCATTTTAGTAGGTGCCACCGGCACCATCGGGCGCCACCTGCAACAGGCACTATCCCCGAAGCACGACCTGGTAACAGCCAGCCGCCACAACAGCTATTTAAAAGTAGACATTACCCAACCCGACAGCATCTGGGATATGTTTGAAACTATAGGCCGCTTTGATGCACTGGTTTCGGTAACAGGGCATGGTGTGTTCGGGAGCTTGCCAGACCTGAAAAACGACGACTTTTATGAAGGGATAAAAAGTAAGCTGATGGGGCAGATAAACCTGGTATTGATAGGCCAGCACTACATTAATGCCGGCGGCTCCTTTACCTTAACCTCTGGTATACTCGCCGAAGAACCCATACGCGGCGGCACTTCGCTGAGCATGATCAACAGCGCCCTGAACGGCTTTACCATGGCTGCCGCCACCGAACTTCAAAACAGCGTGCGCCTGAACACCGTAAGCCCCGGCCTGGTAGAAGACTCCGTAGCAACTCTAGGCGCCAGCTTCCCCGGGCACGACCCGGTGCCGATGCAGCGTGTGGTGAATGCTTATGTTAAAAGTATAGAGAGTGGATTGACGGGGAAGGTGATAAAGGTGTATGGGTAATAGTTGGGGAGAAAAGCAAACCGCCACGCAGGGTTATGGGTGCGTGGCGGTTTTTATCATTAAAATAGTAGTTTAAAAAATACATTATGAAACTACGCACTCCACTCAATTAAGCACTTATTAATTTCAGAATTAAATTAATTAGGTAAAAACTATGTTAATATGTTAAATATTAAGTGATTTTGGAATTTTATCCATTGTTGACTTGGACGGCTGCATGAAAACATTCTTTGGAACATTTCTACCAAAATCATAAAGCATTTTGCTTAGTTCATAGATTTGATTGAGGTTAATACTTAAATATACAGCTGTTCCATGTGTTTCTAAATTCATAACTCTTTTTTGTTTTTCAGTTATGAATAAACCCTTATCACCAGTAGATATAAAGAATGAACCTCCCATTCTACAGATGCTACTTGTCATAAACAAACCATATCCTGAATTTGCCCACTCTCCTTTTGGCTTCTTTTTTTGTCCTGGATATACTTTCCCAGAAACTCCAGGTTGTAAACTCCATTCGATAGCATCTAAATGGTCGTCTAGAACGAGTTTTGGATTATTAGATAAACTTTTTTTTAATCCTATACCTCTATCTAACACAGCAAAGTGAACTTTATCTTGAGATGGTAAATATTGTGCGCAAAAACTAAACTTTTCACATTCACTATGTTCTACAATATTCCTAAATATTTCTCTCATTGAATATCTTAGAACATCAGTCACAATTTTACTTTTTGATTGAGTTAATATTAAACTTATACTTTCTGCATATTGCTCTAGAACTTCACCAGGATTAACCATAAAGTCTTGAGCTCTTTCTTTAATTTCATTTACATATAATACCTCAATTGGCCAATAAGAATTTGAGCCTACAGCCTCACCTGGTTCTTTACCAAAATCTAAACCAAAGGACTTGAAGAAGCCCATGTGGGCAGCATAAGTTAAATGGCTGAAATTTCTAGCATAAAAATTTGAAGTAGGATTTTCAGCTTTGAAAACTTCAAGTTCATGGCTTACATATAGTAGAGAAAAAGGATCAAATATAGAGGTCTCTTTAAAATCAAAGACATAATTTTTCTCTTCTCTGATTGATGAAAAACTGTTTACAAAGTTGATTGTATCCTCAAAGTATAAATGTTGAGGAACTCTAATGATCTTATTTTCTAACATTGCTCCAAAGCTACTTTACGAATACTCATAACAGGAAATAGTTAAACATTTTAAATGTTACAAGAAAAAATTCCAATTTTATATGTAATTATTATAGCTTAATATTTAAGCTTTGTTGGATACAGTAATCATACAACACTCACCCAAAATTCTGTAACAGCTCCACCTTACTAGCACGCTACCTTTGTCATGTTCAACAAAATAAAACTACAAGAACATGAAAGAGCTACAATTCAAAACTAACATCAACTGCGGCGGCTGTGTATCTAAAGTTACACCGGCGCTCAATGCCACCGAAGGCGTTTGCGAGTGGAACGTAGATACTACCAACTCGAGCAAAGTGCTTACCGTGAAAACTGATTCCCTAACAGCACCCGAAATCATAACTGTAGTTGAGAAGGCTGGATTTAAAGCAGAGATGCTTTAAGTAAATTATGTCTTTCCTTAGCTCAAAGACAACTATAGTACTTCCAGATGCAAGGGTTAATTGTACAAGAAAAGCGCTGCTTTGTGCATTGAGCCGGCTTTAACAACTACAGACCTTTGCACCGCTGTTCCAAAGATCGATCACTTGCGCAGCTGAAGTATAGCCTCCGGCTATAACCCTAAACTAAAACATAACAGAAATTAAACTATAGCTGCCCCTGAAAAGGCGGCCAGCTACCTTATTGCCTAAATTTTATAAAATAAAACCATGAAAAAAGTACTTCAAACCACCTTTGCAGCCGCCGCCTTTAGTACGCTGCTGTTGCACCAGGCAAACGCCCAGATCGACCTGAGCTTTCCGGCGACTCCAAAGCCTGATACCACGCAGGCAGGCAAGCCCTACTTCAAGTCAAGTATAAATGGTATCATCACAGCGTCGGGCTTTGTGCAGGATGGCACATTTGGCCCGGGCGACGGGGCTATTACCATGTGGGCCAACCCCAAACAACCCACCCAGGATGAGTACCAGTTTGGCGGAGACCTGCGCAAGACCTGGCTCATCTTTAAAGGCACAGCCTATAACCTGCCGCACGGCATTACGGCCACCGGTCGGGCTGAATTAGATTTTTTAGGTGGCACTGCAGGCGGAGGTGGCTTTGCTGATGAGAACCTGCTGCCGCGTGTGCGCCTGGCTTATGTAGAAGTGCAGAAGGGGCAAACCAGAGTGCGCCTGGGGCAGAACTGGACCCCTATGGTGGCACATTTCCCGAATTCGGTTACTCACTTTGCCATGGGCTACGGCTCGGCAGGAGGTATCGGCTTCCGTAACCCCGGCCTTTTCCTATACCAGGGCTTAACAAGTCCGACAGCAGCCACCAAAGTACGCTTAGACCTGGCCGTGTTCCGTGGCTCCTGGACCGGCCCGAAAGCTGAAGCCGATGGGCGTGATGAAGGGGAGATTGGCGTACCACAGACGGAAATTGGTCTGAACATCAGTAACCAAACCATGCCGCTTAAGTGGGAAGTGAACCTGGCCGGCCACTACGACCGCAAACGCCTGGTACATGCAGATGAGCGCCACAACCTGGAAGGCAAGGCTATTCAGGCAGGGACAAAGCTGACGTTGGGCGGAGCTACTCTGCAAGGTAATGCCTACTGGGGACGAGCCATTGGCCAGAGCTGGGGACAGTTGCTGCAGTTCGGCGACATTGAAGGCTACGGTGCCTGGGGCCAGGCAGGGTACAGGTTCGGTAAACACCTTAGTGCCTGGGTGATGTATGGCCAGGATAACCCTAATGATACCGATGTATTAGCCGAAGTAACCGGCAATGCCCGCTTAAAGAATGAGATCATTGTGCCGATGCTCCGCTACGATATTGGGCCGCTGGGCATTGCCCTGGAGTGGTACCGCGCCAACACTGACTGGCGACTACTGGAGAACGGGCAGGAAGTCTATAAAACCACTTCAGCGAACCAACTGGCACTTGGCGCACAGTTTGTATTTTAATCCATTTATTAAACCAATCTTAAATTCTAAAATCTATGAAAAATTCATCTATTCCAACATTTATACTTGCCGCCCGAATCCTGATCGGTATTACCTTCCTGGTTGCCGGTTTGCATAAAGTGCTATTCTGGGACGGGCCTGCCATGTGGATGGCATCGAAAGGATTGCCATTTGTACCGGTGCTGCTGGGAGCGGCCATGGTAACTGAACTGGTGGGAGCTATGCTGCTATTTGCCGGTTTCAAAGTAAAACAAACCGCTATCGTACTTATCCTGCTGTTGCTACCCATGACACTAATGATGCATACTTTCTGGAACATGGAAGGTATGATGCAGCAAACTGCCATCATGGACTTTATCCAGAACATCGCCATTATGGGTGGTTTAATAGCACTGGCTGTAGTAGCGCATCTGGCAGCAAAGCAGAAGGTATCTGTAAAATAAGACATTCACAGCAGCCGTGCTTCAACCTATGGGGCACGGCTTTATACTTTTAATATGGGACATCTCCATCATCACGGGCATCACCACCATCACGCTACAGGCAACATCCGCTTTGCTTTTTTCCTGAACCTTGGCTTTGCCATACTTGAACTGATAGGGGGCTTTTTTGTAAATAGTGTAGCCATTATGAGTGACGCGTTGCACGATTTCGGCGATGCCTTTACCCTGGGCATGAGCTATTTCCTGCAGTGTAAGTCGGAGCAGGCTGGCAATGCTAAGTATACCTATGGCTATAAACGTTATTCGGTAGCAGGGGCTTTGCTTACATCGGTTATACTTATACTTGGCTCCGTGTTCGTGCTGACCGAAGCTTTTGAGAGGTTGCTGAACCCCGAAATGCCTGACCCTTACGGCATGTTGCTTTTTGCTATAGTTGGATTGGCTGTAAACGGAGCTGCCTTTTTCAGGCTGCGCGGCGGGCATAACCTGAACCAGCGCGCTGTATCGCTACACATGCTGGAAGACCTGCTGGGTTGGCTGGCTGTGATGTTGGGGAGCATTATCCTGTTGTTTTTCGAACTCCCGTGGCTCGATCCGCTGCTTTCGGTGGGCATTTCATTGTTTATGCTCTACAGTGCCGGCAAAAATGCATGGTCAGCTTTCAAAATACTGCTACAGGAAAACCCGTTGGCTACTGATCTCGAGAAAGTAAAAGAGCAGATGTTGACATTACCTAATGTGCAGGATATACATCAATTAAAAGTATGGTCCCTGGACGGAGAGCACCACGTACTTTCAGCGCATGTGATGGTAGCAGGTATAAAAGAACCGGATGCCATAGCTGCCCTGAAACAGGAGATACGTAACACCCTGAAGCCTTTTGCAATTACAGATGCGACCCTGGAGTTAGAGCAGGCAGGGGAGGTATGCACAATGAAACTATAGCTTGTTGAACTATAGAAAAGGGAAGGCCGCTACTGTTTGGTAGCGGCCTTTTTATATTGGGCTATACTTCAAAAATGTTCAGGTAGCGTTTTACGGATCTTCTGAAAGCGTCTTTTGCCCCGCTAGCAATAAGTTGTCCGTTAAATGCACCGTGTATAGTATCAAATTCAAGCGGCTCGACACGGCTGTTAATCTGCTCAATGGCTTTTTTAGGAAGCGGCACCAGGTTTGGGTAACTATACATCATCGATACATGTTTGCGGTCTCGTGTAACATACAAGCTGTCGCCGGTAAGCAGGGTACCTTTGGGACCGTGGTTTGGTAGGTGCAGTACGGTGCTGCCATCAAAATGTCCCCCTACATGAACTACTTTCATACCATCCCAAAGCGGCAGTTCAGCCCCATGCCATAAACTGATGTGCTTACTATTATCCTGTATCCACTGCTTATCATTCTCGTGCAGGTAAATCGGGCAATCGAATGCGGCAGCCCATTCTGCCATCAAACTATAGTAGTGCGGGTGCGAAATAGCGATGGCCTTTATCCCACCCAGTGACTGGATATAGGTAATTGTTTGCTCATCCAGGTAAGGAATACAATCCCACAACACGTTGCCACTTTTTGAAATTACCAGATGTGCTTTCTGGCCAATGGCGAAGCTAGGAGTGATCTTTAGTTCGTATATGTTTTCCTGCAGTTTAGTAACCTGAATGCTTTTGCCTTTTGCCACATCATTATAGCTCAGCCAGGTCTGGCCACCATCGCCTACATACTGGCGTTCGTCTCCGCAGATCGGGCAGGTATCGGTGGTAGTTTTTGCAGTGGCGTAACGGGTGCCGCAGGTAGCGCAGATATTCTTTTGTTGCGGGTTGCGGATGCTAAGTTTGATACTTTTGGAGCTGGTACCAGAAAAGAAATTTTGTGCAGGGCCAGGCAGGAGCAGAAGTGACGAGCCCAGCAGGGAGTTTTTAAGAAATGATTTACGGTTCATACTATGCTGTTTTACGAGTTAATTATTTGTTATAACAGCATAAAGGTCAGGGTTTTGTGTTCCGACTTCAATGGACAAACAGGTGCTTGTCCTGCACAATAGGGCTTAGCTGACCAGCACCGGTTCTTTGCTTCGGAAGGCAATAGGAGAAGTGCCGGTGTTTTTTGTGAAGAAGCGCGTAAAGTAAGCGGCATCTTCAAATCCCAGCTGTGCGGCTATTTCTTTAACAGATAAATGGCCATGATGAAGCAAGCGCTTAGCTTCCAGCACAAGTCTTTCCTTTATCAGCTGGCTCACGTTTTTACCTGCATACTTGTGCGTGATCTCGTTGAGAGTGCGCGGCGTAACAGCCAGGGCATCTGCATAGTCCTGCACGGCATGTTGGTGGTGGTAGCGCTCTTCCAGCATTTGTTTAAAAGTGCGGTACTGTAGGTATCGTGGTTCTGGTGTTGGCTGAGTTTCCTGCTGGTTTGCGTCTTTTAGTTTATACACCTGCAACAGGAATATCTTGAGGTAAGAAGCGATGATCACTTCCGATAGGTCGGTTGGCTGTTTAAACTCCTGCAGCATTTTCTGCATCAGGTCATTGAGCAGGACAACGGCGGCGGCATCCAGGTGAAGTACCGGCTGCACATTGATATTATCAAAAATGCCATACTTTAACAGCAGGTTCTCAGCACCGGCTTCTACCGCAAAAACAGATTCGTTAAACTTAAGCACATAGCCTTTGGTTGGTCCGTCTTTCCGGATCTGGTGGATGTGGCTGGGCTGCAAGAGAAAAAGGCAAGGACCTTTAAAAGCGTAAGGCTTAAAGTCGATGACGTGTAGGCCGCTGCCTTCTGTAATCCAGATGATCTCGTAATAGGTATGCCGGTGCGGGGCAACGCGTTTAAGGCCGGCATCTGGCGAATCCTGGTACGAAGCAATGTAAAAATCGCGGAATGTATGTTTTGCAAAGCTATCTGCTTCGTTGTAAACAGGAATAGGTGCGCCTGCCTTGGTCATAGTTTTATGTGTGTTGCGGAGCCGGTAAATATAAATAAGCTGTAGATAAAAGTATAGCTTGCTATTTGATGTTCGGCAGACTATACTTTTAATTTTATACTTCTGTTAAACCACTTCCAGGTTACCCATCATACCCAGGTCCTCGTGTTCCAGGATGTGGCAATGGTACATGACGCTGCCGGTATACTTAGTGAATGGAATCGCAATACGTACGGTGCAGTTAGCAGGTACATTCACCACGTCTTTCCAGGCCCGGTAGGGCGTAGATTCTCCATTTATACTTAGTACCTGGAACGGAAAAGTGTGCAGGTGAAACGGGTGGTCCATCGCCATCGGGTTTACAATATCCCATATTTCCAGCGTCCCGGCTTTGGCAGTTAGATCAGTGCGGTGATGGTCAAACGTTTTTCCGTTGATGGTGAACTGCAGCGGCTGCATAGTAGCGCCAAAAATTATAGTTTTATGGTCTGTGGCAGATGTTAGATCAAGCTCAGGTATTTCTATGAGTTTAGTTGGCAAGGCTATAGTTTTCGGCTCACTTGTAATGTTGAATTTTGCCAGTACCATACCTGCAGCTGGTGTATCTATACTTGGTCCGGCAGGTGTTCGGGTATAAGGTAGATTTAATAATTGAAGTTCTTGTGCCTGGGTGGTTTCTAACAGAATATCGGCTCTTTCGCCGGGCGTGAGCAGCAGCGTTTCCATAGCCACAGGCGCTTCCAGAAAACTGCCATCCATGCCAATTACCTGCAGTCGTTTTCCGGGTATATTTAGGTTATAGTAGCGTGCTGTTGAGGCGTTAACTACGCGCAGTCTCAGTAGTCCTGATGGAGCGGATATTTCCGGCTGGTGCACTCCGTTTACCAGTACCAGTTCTCCTTCTTTGCCTTTGCCCCAGTCCATGCCTGCATGTGGTGCAACTGTACCGTTTTGCAGTGTGATGTCGTGCAGCACCAGCACCTTTTCGGTAGCAGAAGCGATAGGCTCCAGCTCGTCCACAGCTCCGCGGACTATGATCGGACCTGATAGCCCTTCGAACAACTGGCGGGTAACTTTGCCGTGGGCGTGCGGATGGTACCAATACATGCCGGCACTGCCTGGTTGCGCTTCAAAAGTATAGCTCAGCGACTCGCCTGGCTGTACTATTCGGTGCGGCTTGTCATCCTCCGGCGACATAAAAATACCGTGCAGGTGCAGGTTACTCGGCTCACTTAATTGGTTTATAAAATCTACCGTTACCACTTCTCCTTCCTTTACTTCCAGTAAAGGTCCCGGAAAGCTGCCGTTATAAGTCAGAATTGTTGCATCCTGTCCGGCTATGCTGATGTTTTTTTGCTGTGCCGTCAGGTCGAAGTGGCGGATCGGTTTGGCTTGTGGCTGAATGTTGTTCATAGTTTTATTTTGTAGCAAGTATCTGTAGCAAAATTATAAACCAGCTTGCCGTAGGCGTTACAGGATTCAGGATAAGCTTTACAGATTTTTGGGTAATCAAGTGTGCTTATACTTCCAGCACTTCCGGGTTGGCAATGTTGGCAGGTGTGCCGTTGGCAAAGGCAATAATGTTCTCAAATGCTTTGCGGAAGTATAGTTCGTAACCGTTTTTCTCTACGTAGCCCAGGTGTGGCGTGCAGATCACATTAGGCAGTTGCAGCAATGGATAATCTTTGTCGTAGATAGGTTCAGATTCATATACATCCAAAGCGGCAAAACCAGGTCTGCCATGTTGTAATGCATCCAGCAAAGCTCCTTCTTCTATCAGTTCGGCCCGGCTGGTATTTACCACTACGGCGTCCTTTTTCATCATGGCTAAGTCTTCAGGCTTAACTATACTTTTGGTGCTGTCGGTCAGGCGTAAATGCAGCGTTACCACATCGGCTTCAGTGAAGAACTCTGCTTTGCTGGCAGCAGCTAAAAAGCCATCCTGCTTGGCCTGTGTTCTGGAACTTTCACTACCCCAAACTATAACTTCAGCCCCGAAAGCCTTGGCATAGCCTGCTATGCGCTTACCAATCTTTCCATAGCCCCAGATGCCGATCAGCTTTCCGTTTATAGTGCTGCCGATGTTTGTTTGCCATAGTCCGGCTTTCATCCCTTCTATGGCCTGTGGTACTTGTCTTACGACATTCATAATCAGGAGCCAGGCAAGCTCAGCAGGAGCTACCGGAGAGCCAACACCTTCGGCAACCGCAATGTTATAATTTGTGCAAGCTGCCAGGTCCAGATGGTTAGAGATTTTACCGGTCTGGCTTATTAGCTTCAGGTTTGGCAGTTGCGCGACCAACTCTTCTGTAATAGCAGTTCGTTCGCGTGTAAGAACCAAGGCATCGGCAGTTTTAAAAAGTTTGGCTAATGCAGTAGTATCTTTTAAGCTATTATTATAAATGGTTACCTGATGGTCTTTAAGCAGATGAAAGCATGGCAAGGTCCGTACTACATTCTGGTAATCGTCGGAAATGATGATGTGCATGGAAATGGTGGTTGTGTATCTGCAAAAATCTGGTTTATGCAGAAATTGCGCAAAGGATAAAGGAACGTTTTAGTTGGACAAACATGCAGGATCAGAAAACAGGCAATCGATCAGAGTACTATAAAATATCAACTACGCATTCTATGCTCTTAAAGTGAAGGATTAACTAAACCAATACAGAGCGGTTTTTAGGATAAACAACTATAAAACCCATTGGGCAACTGTTAATTTTACTACTTTTGGTTAGCAGGCCAACTCTGCCTTACAAGTAAATTTTTAGCTTACCCAATGTCTGAAAACCACAAAAGCCAATTAGAACAACAACTCTGGAACATCGCCAATACCCTTCGCGGCAAGATGGATGCTGACGAATTACAGCAAAGATGCTGGGATTTGTTGAGACGTTTATCAGTGGGATGGGAGCGAGGTTGTAGTACGGTTTATGGTTGGTGCTGGCTTGAGAAAGTGCAAGTGAGTAGCCTTCGTTTGAAGTATTTTTAAGAAACTGGTGAAAAATTCGATATCTGACTAAAAATGTGTAGGCTATAGTAGGATTAAAACAGGAGTAGAGAAAGGCATGATTTAGCGGCGGATACCGTAGAAAATGCATACTCCGGACTGCGGAATTCTGTGATTTTAGGCCCTAATGTCAGTATCCGGAAATTTTGCGGTAAAACAGCTATAGTCCGCATACGGAAACACCCCATTTCACCACTTAAAAGTAGTCCGCAGAATTAACTAAAATGCGGAACTGAAAATGTGTGCGGAAAAGCGCGTAACTTTCTGTAACAGCATTTCCGGCTACGGAAAAACACTGCGTAAATTAACGTGATCCTGCCTGTTGCGGAAACTTCCGACGAAGAGTCTTTTTCCGCTTTCGTTTTCCGTGTACGGAGTAGTCATTTCTACCAGAATTCCGTTCTTTACCTTCATGTTTTTTGCCGCAAAATCACCATACTTGCCCCGCCCAAACTTCCATAAGGTTTAATGACTGTTTTCCGTTGTACTTTTTTGTGAAGTTGAATTGCAAAGATATATGATTGCAGGAAGAAGTGTAGATGGCCACTTTAGAACCCATTTTTTGGGAAAACACTGAAACTGCAGTTTTTGCACAGTTTATGTTGATAGAAAAACAGTTGTAACTTGTTGTAATAGTGTTAGTTGTATGGGTTTTTTACTGCTCATTTTAACTGTTGCTCCGGAAGTGTGTTGCGGAAGTGAATTTTGTACTTTCCGTACTTATGGATCAAAAACTATAGTTTCCGGCGCTATTCCACACGTAAAAACCCCATACTCCTGAAGCTATTTTGCTTGTTTCCCGCAAGCTTAAAACTGATTGTAACTGCTTGTGCTCGCGTGACTTACCTGTCCGTTAAAAAGCCCGGAAACCATGTGGTTGAAGCTTAAATACGGAAAATCGATTTTTTACCGCAAAACCTGCTTTTCCGTCGTGTCCGCAAACAACATCAACACTTCTATAATCGCGCGCACATGCGCATGATGCACGCATGTATGCGCGCACGCGAGCAGCGTTCTCAATTTCAATTACTATCTCTTTTGCATACTACCATTTCTTTTTTTGAGCTCTGAACTGGGATTTGAAAATATTTTATCCTGAAATAAACAAATATTACTAAATTGTTGTAAAGTATATTTTAAACATTACCTTTGGGTAAAATAAAGGATTTATTTACCCAAGATGGAAGAGACAGAACTACCGGAAACAGACGCTTCGACAGATACTAAGGATTTCACGCTGCAACTTGACCTGCAGGAATTGGAGCAGCTACCTGAACTCTATGAAAAGCTGCGCGATCCGATCTTTTCCTTAAAGCAAACCGGTATTACGCCCAAACTTTACGTGGACTGGAAGAAAGCCGGACTTGCCCCCAAAACAGAAGAACAGGCCTGGACCAAGCTTTCTTTTCTGGAATTCCTGTGGCTAAAGATGGCCAAGGAACTGCGTGAATTAGGACTGCCGCTGGCACGGGTAAAAGCGTTGCGTGAGTACCTGATGAACGTACAGGAAATACCTGCTGATGCGCTTACGCCTGAATTGATTGCAAAGCTTCGAGACGAGCTCAGCAAAACGATGCCCGCTAAACAAGTTGAAGCACTTATCGCTGAACACCTAAGCGGACAGACCCAACAAGCACAGGCAAATTATGGCATCCAGTTTTCACTGCTTGAGACACTGATTTATTCAGCCCTGTACCGCAATCAGGAAGCCGGTGTCCTGATCTTTCCAACAGGGGATCTTGCTCCGTGGCTGGATGAGATGCAAGGCATGGGGCCGGAAGCGCACTTGCTGCTGGGTAGAACCCATGTGTTCTTATCTATCACCCAGCACCTAGCAGCTTTTATCTTGGATGAAGATAAAGCTGATTACATTCCGCGTTTGTCCTTACTAAGTGAAGAAGAGTTGCAAGTGGTTAGAGCCATTCGCAACAAAAGCTTCCGGCAGGTCACCATCACCTTCGATGAAAGGCGGCAGATTACCTTGCGCACCACCTCAGACGGGCAGTTGGATGAACGAATCTCAAAGCAACTGATCGAAACACTGGCCCTGAAAAATTACCAGTCGGTGGAGCTCGAAAACCGTGGCGGCTCTAAGTTAAAGTTTACCAAAGAACACCGTCGTAGGATTTAGTACTTAGTAACTTCCTCTTACCGGACGCTGATCGGGTAGGAGTTAAGGGTAGCGGTCACCCCGCACCCAACGTAAGAGCCCGCCTATGTACCGGTCGCCCCGGACTTGTGGCACTGGCAAAACTAAAAGTGAAAACTTTAACCCAAAAACCAAAGAAGAAAACCCAAAGAAAAACCAGTAAAAACAAACCAGTACAGCTGAAATGCAAAGTAAGCGCTGAGAATGCTATAGAACTTGAAAACGCTGAACAGCTGAGCACTTATGATAGTTACTATAAGCAGCTTTCGCAAGAAGTAGAAACGGTAGAGCGCCATGTGCGCGAGCTACGGCAAACTCCGGGGCTGGAGCATTTAACTGAAGACGAAGCGCAGGCACAGGTAGATTTTATGCTGCGCTTTTCAGCCTGGGTATTTAACCAGCACTTTGCAGAACAACTGATAGCAACTATTGATGACGATGATGATTTATTGTCTAAATCAGCTAAAGTGCAAAAGCCGAAAGGCAAGGGTAACAAAAAAGTAACAAAATCCCTTTCCCGTTAACCTTGATAGAACATGAAAAAGCAAACAACAGCAGTCGTACTAGGAGTAGATAAGGCTGCACTAAAAACAAAGAAGTCAGCTACCAAGTCTTCTGCAAAAGCTAAAGCCAAGGCTGTTGCGAACAAGCCTGCTACGCTTCGGGCTACTACTGGGAAAGGGAACGAGCTGAGTATTTTTGCACGGCCACTGCAGAAGGGTAGCAAAAAAGCCACACCACGCGGTAAAGTAGCCATCATCTACACGCGTGTATCAACCAAAGAGCAGGCCGAGACCAACCAAAGCTTATCAACCCAGTTAGAACGCTGTACAGCTTATGCCGAACGCCACGGCTACCAGGTGGTGGGTAAATTTGGTGGCACCTATGAAAGCGCCAAGAGTGATGAACGGAAGGAGTTCCAGAAAATGCTGGAGTTTGTGAAAAAAAGTAAGCTTAGGGTGGGCTACATCATCGTCTACTCCCACGATCGCTTTTCCCGTACCGGCTCTTCGGCTATTGGCATTGTGGATGAATTAGGCCGTATGGGCATTTCGGTTGTAGCTGTGACCCAGCCCGTAGATACTCAGACAGCAGCCGGCAAGCTGCAGCAGGGCATCCAGTTTCTCTTCTCGCAGTTTGATAATGATCAACGCCGCGAAAAATGCATGACCGGCATGGAAGCCCGCGTCAGACGGGGGCTGTGGGTAGGGAAAGTACCCATGGGGTATGATAAAGTCATTGTAGGTAAGGAGGTCATTTTAAAGCCAAATAAAACAGGGAAGCTCATACGCCTGGCGTTTCAGCTCAAAGCAGAACAGGGGCTATCGAATACCGACATCATCAAGCGCCTGAAAGCACAAGGCTTGGTGCTCTACAACCAGACCATCACGAAGCTGTTTCGAAACCCCTTCTACTGTGGTTTAATAAGCCATGGCTTACTCGAGGATGGGGAAGTGGTTGAAGGCCAGCACGAGCCGCTAATCACGCGCCAGCTGTTTTTAAAGGTAAATGGCCTGCAGGCGCAGAACGCGCATAGCTATACCCAGGTCAAAGAAGACGAAGAATTGCCGTTAAGACATCATATTAAATGCGGTAGCTGCCGAAAGCCACTGACGGGTTATGAGATGAAAAAGAAAGGCATACATTACTACAAGTGCAATACCATTGGCTGCAAGCTCAACCGTAATGCTAATAAACTACATAACCTATACGAAGGCTTTTTAGCTGAACTCGAAGTTGATCCTAGGTATCTACCCAAGCTAGCCGAGATCATGGAAGAGACTTACTATAAATTAAACGGAGAAAGCAGGAAAGAAGAAAAGCGTTTACATACCCAGCATACTGAGCTAAAAAAGAGATTAGACACCCTGGAACGCCGCTATGCTTTTGGCGAAATTGAGAAAGACATCTTTACCAAGTATAGCATAGAGCTAAAGACTGAGCTACTGGAAATCGAGCAGAATCTGGAAAAGTGCGTGCCAGCCTTATCGAACCCAAAAGAGTTCATTAAAATGGGTCTGGAAAAAGCGGTAACTATCTCACAATCATGGAGTAAGTCAAATGTTCAGCCAAGAAAACAACTGCAAGCGATGTTGTTTCCGGAAGGCGTATATTATGACCGTGAAATGGAGGGTTATCGAACCACAAGGGTGAACGGCTTTTTCGCCCTTTCCAGCCTTGTACAGCAGTTTTTGGTTAAAAATGAAAAAGGGAAAAGCGATGTAAATCATCACTTTTCCCTTTCAGTAGTCCGTAGGGGACACAAACCTAATAGCTGCTACGAAACATTACGTTACACTAAAATGCCTTAAAACAGCTTTTAAAGCGGTTTTGTAAAGGGTGTTTGTAAGGGTAAGATAAACAAAAATAGCTAATATTAAATATTAGTGTACGAATAGTGTCCGAAGTTCGGATATTCCCGTACATTTGCCTGACCCTTACCACAAGCCCTCTATGACCGTAAAATTTTACCTCGATAAGCCTAACGGGGACGCGCCGACAGCTATCTACCTTTTTGCCCGCCTGGGCAAGCAAACCATCAAAGTAAAGACTGGCGATTACATCCATCCTAAGTATTGGAATCTGAAACCAAACTTGCAGGGAAACCATGTAAAAGGCACATTCTCAAATGGGATAACGCTCAACCACAACCTGGATAACCTCCGCAACAACGTGCGCAATGCGTTCAAGAAGCGCATGGAAGCAAACCCAGCTTTTCGGTTCCTGGATTTCAAAGATGATATCCTGGCGCTGATCAAGCCTTCAGAACCCGTAATAGGCAAAAACTTTCTAGAGTACTTTGAAGAGTACATCTCGTCTAATGCATCTACCCGCACTGCTTCTACTTTGCGTAAATATCAGGGCATTCTAAACCACCTGGAAACCTTTGCCGAGAAGCGAAACTATCCCCTTTCTTTTGAAGGCATCAACATGCGCTTTTTCGATGAACTCATGGATTACTCAGTAAAGGATCTAAAACACACGGATAACACGATCTGGAAAACCTTTGCCACCCTAAAGGCTTTTATGGGTTGGGCATTAGAACGGGAACTGCATGTGAACCTGACTTTTAAAAAGTTTAAAGCTACACAGCGGGAAGTTGAAACGATCTCCCTTACAAAAGAAGAGTTGCAAATGCTTTATGAGAAGGATCTAAGTAAGCATCCAAAGCTTGCCAGGGTACGCGATGTATTTTGCTTTGCCTGTTATACAGGTCAGCGCTATTCAGATCTGGAAAAGTTAAAGCGGTCAGACATAAAAGGCACTGATTGGCTGCTCCGGCAAAAGAAAACTGATAGCATTAACAAGATTACTTTAGTTCCTCCTGCCTTAGCAATCCTAGAGCGCTATAAGGAAGATGTAATGCCATTGCCGGTGCTGTCGAATCAGAAGATGAATGATTACTTAAAAGAGTTAGGGGAGAAGGTCGGCTTGAATGAGCCTACTACTATTACAAGCCGCAGGGGTGGGGAACACTTGGTAGAAACCAAACCAAAGTATGACTTCATTACCATGCATACAGCACGCAGAACTTTTATCACCCTTGCTTTAGAAATGGGTATGAGACCAGAAACAGCCATGAAGATTTCAGGACACACCAATTACCAGACATTCAAGAAGTATATAAAGTTAACTGATAAAATCAAGGATCAGGAAATGCATGATATATGGAGCAAGATCATGCAACCTGCAGCAAAGAAAGAAGCTACTGTTTAAGTTATCTAAGAGTGTAGTGAACTAGTATAAAGTATTTTCATAACTGGTAGTATGTTGCAGTATGTTGGAGAATGTTGCAATATGTTGCAACCTAAATCAACCGAATGCAACAACACCTAATCTGTAGCTTTAAGGCATGAGGTGCTTTTATACATGTATATAAACTGAAATGTAAAGATTGATATTTAAATCGCTATTATATTTTTTAAATACATTCTACTATAGCAGCAGCAAGCTTTTGCTTCTAGATATGATGGATTGCAATAGATTGCAACAAATTGCAAGGCTATTTAAATGTGTAATTTCGATCAGGATAAGAAATATAGTTAAGGGTTTGGGATGCCCATAAGGAGATTATTTAACAGGCGAAATATGATCATAGTAACACCAATAAAGCATTACTTTTCTTTTAAATATAATGGTGAAAACATTGACAATGTTTTTCAATATGAAGCCAATAATAGTCAGCAGTATTATGAAAGTAACCCTAAAGCCTTAGATCTAGAACTGTGGGAATTTTATTATGATATGTTTTTTAGCAAAGAATTTGAAGCTGATAGACATGGGTTTCTTAATTATCATTTGAATGCTTATTCAGGAAATAAACGAGACTTTATACGCTTAATCAAAAAGAGTCCTAAACTTATTCCGCATGATGTCCTGGACGTATACTTCAGGCTAGCTCAGGAAGAAAATAATACTGAATTAGTAAGTGACTGGTTGATAATACACAATCAACCTGCCGATCCGAATGTAGATAAGAACAGTTTAGGTGCTCCCCGGGAAAGAATAAAGCTTAAGCGTCTTAAGAAGCCAGATGTAGAAAAGCACTTTATGGAAAGGCTTAATGTAGTAAGTGAGTACACTCGAAAGTTGATAATGACTAAAGAAGAGGTACTTTATTTTTTACAAGCAAACATAGAAGGGTTTGACCCTATACAAGAAATCAAGAAAATCAGAACGCAGGGAGACTTCAAGGATATCTCCGGTGCTGTATATGATTTTTATTGGCAAGAAAACACATACCTGTCACCAGTTGAAGCCTATTGCCGCATGGCATGGAATAACTTTGCTGATCTTGATCATTACAAGTCATACGAATCCTATAAGTCTAATTTTAGCAAATACAGCAAGCTTAAGTAGCTATTCAATAATGGCTATCTAACGTAGTCGACTTAGTGGGAAGGTTTACACAAGCCTTTACTTTATTTGTCCATGTTTAATAATTAACCATTTAAAAACATGGAACAAAACCAAATTTCCATTCAGCTCTTATCAGAGCAGGCAATCAAGCAGATTGTCCAAGGTGTAACAGAACATCTAAAGTTTGTTACTACCCAAGTGCAACCTTCCACAGCTCCGGAAGCCGAAGCGCCCATCTCCATTGACGAGGCCTGCAAGTTGCTGCGCATCTCCAGAGTGACGCTGACTAACTGGCGCCACCAGGGGCTCATCAAAGGGCATAGCATTGGCCGTAGGGTTTATTTGTTCAAGTCAGAGATCCTGCGCGTAATCGAACAACCACGTTTTAAAAGGGGGAGAGCGTAACCATGCAGACTAATCTATTCTTTGCTGAAGAGCTTTACCGGTACATTTATAGAATGAATCGTTTGGAGCAGTTTGTACACCTTGGTACTAGGCAGGCATTTATCAATTCCCGGCAGTTGGAGCATATGCTGGGCATTTCAAAAATAACCCTGCTGCGCTGGCGCAAAAAAGGCCTGTTGCCGTACTCGCGCATCGAGCGCAGCATCTACTACGCCATAGCCGACGTGGAAGCCCTGCTGCTTTCTCACCGCGTAGACCTGAACCCGCATGTAGTACCCGCAAATGAAGGGTGTACATGTTCCAGGTAACACAATTTAGTTCTTTTCATCACATCACCGGAGATACTGCTATTGATGGAATCTTACACCACATCAAAGGCGGGCAGTATCAAAAGCAGATCCAGCAGTTGCGCGAGTACTTGGCAGCAGGTAACCAGGAAGCCTTTGATGATGCGAAAAAACAGCTGTCCGCTTTTACCCCATCCGCTACGTTTGCGGGTGGGCGCAAAGAAAAGCACTTGAACGTCTATGCTGGTGTGGTAGTGCTCGACATCGACAAACTGGGCGAAGAAAAAGCCTTGCGGGTAAAACAGGCAGCTTGCACGCTGCCCCATACCTTTGCCGCTTTTATCAGTCCCTCCGGCCGGGGCGTTAAGTTGCTTGTTAAGGTGGACTCACCTGTAGCAGCGCATAAGCTGGCCTTTGCTCAGGTAAAAGCACATTATGAAGAGCAGCTACAGGTGCAGGTCGATGCGTCCGGAAGTGATGTAACACGCTTATGCTTTTTGTCCTGGGATGCAGACTTGTACCTAAACCCGGATGCCGCCACCTATGCCGTGACTGGAAGACTGGTGTTTGCGCCTACCCCGTCAGCTGCAAACCAATGTGTCAAACCAACGGTTGAAGCACCACAACTGCCCAAAAAAGCAGCTAGTATGCATCAAAATGATGCAGTACCAGGCGAAATGGATAGTATTTACAAGCAATGTGTGGAGTTAACACAGCGTAGGCACCAGTTTACAGCAGGAGATCGCAATAACTTTGTCTATCAACTGGCCTGTAACCTGAACCGTTATGGCATAGCACAACACACTGCATTGGATTTGGTGCTTGCAGACTACAATTACAACGAGCAGGAGGTGCGCACTAGTGTGTTGAGTGCCTACACCAATAAGGTTGAACACGGCAGTAGAAGTAACCTGGCAAATGGCAACCCGGCGTTTGAGCCGGATAAGATCAGCCCTGCCGCAGCAGCTTATCAGAAGATAGCCAAGCTGGTCACCGTGGATCTGCACCGAAAGCGACAAGAAGCCGGAAATGAGGAAGCTGCAGCGCCTGCCACGTACCTGGACAAGATCGAAGCTTTTTTGCTCTCCCGTTACAGGTTTCGCCACAACGAAGTGACCCACCGGCAGGAGTATTGCACCAGCGACAAGGGCAAGTGGCGGCAATTGACCGACCGGGCAGAGAGCACGATGCTACGGGAACTGTTAAAAGCGCAGTTAAAGGTCAGTAGTGCTTCTTTGCGCAGTTTGCTTAGCTCGGACTTCTGTCCGCTCTATAATCCCTTTCGCAGCTACTTTAAGAGCCTGCCAGACTGGGATGGCGAAACAGATTACATTCAGCAGCTGGCAACAACGGTGACTACTACCGATCAGGAGCAATGGCAGTATTGCTTCAAACGCTGGTTTGTCGCTATGGCCGCTGGTGTACTGGACGATAAAGTGGTTAATCACACGCTTATTGTGCTAAGTGGCGGGCAGGGACTGGGTAAAACCACGTGGGTGCTGAATCTGGTACCGCGCAAACTCAAGTTTTACGTTTATACCGGTGAGATCAACCCTAAAAATAAGGATACCCTGCAGCAGTTATCGGAAAACATGCTTATCAATCTGGATGAGCTGGAGAACCTGAACCGCAGTGAAGTAGGGGCGCTTAAGGAGATCATTACCAAAAGTGAGATCAAGGTGCGCAAAGCCTATGGGCACCACCATGAAAAGATGCCGCGCAGGGCAAGCTTTGCAGGATCTGTAAACAACCTGCAGTTCTTAAACGATACCACCGGCAGCAGGCGCTTTTTGTGTTTTGAAGTGACCGATATTGCCTACAGACACACGGTTGAGCTGGATAAGGTATACGCGCAGGCCTATCACTTGTACCAAAACGGGTTCCGCTACTGGTTTGATAAAGATGAGATTCAGCAGATCAGCCAGAGCAACGAACGCTTTCAGGTACGTGCGGTAGAAGAAGAACTGCTGTTGACTTGGTTTAAACATCCTGTTGAAAATGAACCAATCCTGTTTCTGACTTCAACTCAGATGGTAGCCAAGCTTGCAATCAATGCCAAGATCAATGTCACCGATGCCAGCGTTAACAAGCTGGGCAAAGCCTTGAAAAAGCATGGCTTTGAGCGCATCAAACGCAGCGGGGTGTATGGCTACTTGGTACGCGAACTGACCTGGGATGAGGTAGATCAGCAAAGCAGGAAACAAGTAACCTGATATTATTGAGACCAAAAGCTAAGGGCACATTCTAACACAGGATGTGCCCTTAGCTTTTATAGTTGGTTAGGGTCGGGTAAGATGGGTAAGGTAAAAACTAAAAAAAACAAAATCTATGATTTGCTAATGATTGAGGATCGGAATGCAGGAGTGATATTGGCTATATGAGCAGTTATAGCCCTGTTTTGGTATGTGATATGCTATTGTAAATTTATCAATTTACTGTAATTGTTATTTCTATAATATTTGCTTACCCATCTTACCCTGTAATACATTTAGAAATGAAAAAGTAATAATGTTGCTTTTTCGTAAAAAGTATTGTTAACAATAGTATGAACTTATAAATAATTTTAGCCCTCTTTTAATACAAATTTAGAATAAACGATTGAAGAATATCGTACTAACTAACCCAACCACTATAATATAATTTGAAATTGAATTCAAATGGGGTTAATAATAAGTACCATTAATATAGTTACTTGTAATCCTAATAAACAAAAGAGCTACTCAGATTGTGAGTAGCTCTTTTAGTACAATTTTTAACTATATTTAGTAGAATGATATTTTTAGTAAAAATTTAGTCTATAGCATCTCAATTATTTGATTCCTAACTGATTTTTGTCCAGCTAGGGACTGTCCTAAAAGAAATTTATTTGAGAAAAGAAGCTGCTCAAACTTTGGAGTATATTCCCTGCCTTTCCCTAGTTTATCCCATTTTAAAAAATTGTTAAAGTCTTTAGTCCTATTGTATTCTGGTTCAGTAAATAAAGAGTCATTGCTACCATCTGCTAAATAATTGTCTATCACATTAAGTGCAATGGCCGTTAAGCCATTTGATGCTTCACTTTCTGATTTATAAATCTTATTAACAGCTGCTGTAATATCTTTTAACCCATAAGGTTTATTGGCATTAATAAGTATATCTTTGATTAAATCAACTAATACATAATAGAAAAGATATCTAGTCTGTCCCCTTGAAGGTTTTTCAGCACCTCGTCCGAACTTTATCTTGTTAGCTAGTTTCTGAAGTAAATAACATGCATATACTTCTTCAGAACCAAAACTATTTGAGTCCATAATCCTTTTGAATATAGTTCCACCTGGAGCGAAAGGAGGGTTTTTCCCGAAGGCAATACCCGGCTCTGACATCCAAGCTGCACCATAAATTTTGAGCATGTCAAAAGCATTAACATATTCAGAGTACTTAATACCATTCAAATTCTGCTTTTGAAGCATTTTCTGACTTTCCCAGCCTCCCCGATGGATTTCTAAATAGATATTGTAGTCCCTAGACATACTAGTAGCGAGAGCTCTAAAGTTACCTTCTAATGATATAAAGTCTTGCCTACTTACAGAATTTTGACTATTAGTAAATCTAGTAATATCAATTAGTTGTGCTTCTCCATCTTTTCCTACTTTAACAAGTTTTACAATCACTATACCTCTTGTTAAGCGATCTCTCCAATGTTCTGTTTCAGCTGATAATGTACTTGAACCAACATCTAATCTTTCAAGTAAAACTTGCCAAATTGTTTTTGTAGTTTGACAACCATTTACAATGTATGGTTCTCTAATTAGATATAAATCATTTTTGGCTTCTACATCCTCTGCTACTATAGTAATTCCATTATTAAATAAACCAAACTTTTCAGGGCTTGATTTTAAAGTGTTTGCAATACCCTTATTTACTACTCTGCCACCACCAAGATATTTTCTAACATTTTTTTCATAAAGTTGATCTAAATCTCCTGTAGCATTTTTATATGCCTTTAAAAATTTAAACAGATCAAGTAGAGTAACAGATCCTACATATAAATCATCACCTGATTCTACTAATCTCGCATTTAGAGAGACCTGCGTTTTATTAACGTCACTTTGTAACTCTGTTAATCTGTTAAATATGGTTTGTATAGAAATAGATTCGACATCAAATAAATCCCCTAAATGGGTTCTTCCTAATGTCCGAATATCTTCAGCTGCTCTTTTTTCTTGTTCACTAAGAGGTTCGTGTGTTGCATAGACTAAACGCAATTGGTCATTAGGGCCTGCATTGAGTATAAAGTTTCTTAACCGGGTAGATAAACTCTCTCCTACAGAAGATAAATTTGTGTTATGACCCCTTAAATTATCAATAACCTTTTGACCTTCAATTAGAATAGTTGAAGGTCCGGAGAAAGCTGAACCATGCTTGCTTTGAACTATATACCAAGTATTACCTTGTTGATTTCCATCTTCTAAAATGTCACCTAAAACTAGGAACGCTACATCTATTCCACCATCACCTGCACCATCACAAAAAATTATATCTTCGGTTTCAGCATTAAAATCTAGCCAATCACCTAACAGTTTTCTTGAAAATCTGTGGCCTAACTCGGTTGTAGAAGGATTGCCGCTAATTATATCTTTAAGCCATTCTGTTTTAAAATCTTCATAACTAATAGTATTAAGTGTTGCTTCAAGTTCCATAATTCAGATTTATTATTTTAAGTCTATTGATTTAGCTTAAAGTTAAAAACTTCTTTTATATTACTTAAATTGCATATTGAATATTTAAAAAATAATGATTGTGAAGAATAATTATAATGAAAGAAGTTGGGCAATTGATGTCATAAGTGAGATTAATAGAATTTCTGGAGCACAGAAAAAGACAATCAAAAGGGCCGGAGGTGAAAGAACTTTAAAGGATTCAACAAAAGGCAACGCTTTATTTCCAGATGTTCTCCTCTTTCAAGATGAGACCGGCTCAAGAGTATTGCAGGGATGGGAATTAAAAATGCCTGATACGCCTATAACTGATGAAAAGAACATCAAGAATGCAGCTTTGAAAGCAGAAATGCTTGGCCTAAACAGTTTCTTAGTATGGAATGTTAGTGAGGCTGCTCTTTACATCATAGAGGATGGTAAATTTAGTCTGAAAAAGCAGTGGTCAGATCTCAAAAACATAAAGAATAGAGAGGATGTAGAGCCTAATAAAGCTAAATGGATTGCTCTTCTACAAACAATATTAAATGACCTTGAAGAATTCTTTAGGAAAGGAGAAATTAAAAGTCAAAGTATCCTAGATTCATTATCAGAGCATAATATTGTTGATGTAATAACAGGTAATATCGGATTAGTAAAGCAAAACTTAATTAAAGCAAATAAAAAAGATAGCCGGCTAGCTGCAGAAATCAAATTATGGTGGGATGAAGTTAAGATAGAGTATTCATCAGAACCCGATGAATTTTCTGCTGTGTCTAAGTTAGTGCTTATTACTTGGGTTAACAGGTTCCTGTTTACACATTATTTGAAATCCTTTACTGTTAAAGCTTTTGAAATAGATAATTTTAACGAAGCAACTACTATTGGAGAAGCTAAAGTTTATTTCCAGGAACTAACAAAAGAAAATGATTTCTTAAATGTCTTTGCCCCTGTAATTGGGGAAGATTTTGTTGATGAATATTCTTGGGAGCAGATCCTTCAATTAAACTCATTTCTTGCAGATATAAAGCTTCAGAATTTTGATCAAAATTTATTACAACAGTTTTTTGAGAAACTACTGCTTACATCTAAAAGAAAAGCTGCAGGACAATATGCTACACCTTACAACTTAGCAGCATATCTAGCCAGAATTGTGATTAATGATAAAACTCTTGTGACTATGGATGCTTTCTGTGGTACAGGAACTATCTTGAGAGCATGTTATGATACAAAGATTAGCTATGGTGTAACTCCCCAAGATGCTATTGAATCATTGTGGGGAAGTGATAAATTTTCTTTCCCATTACATATGACAACTTTATCACTAGCAAGACCTGAAGTGATAGGGAAAGTTATTAATGTATTCAAGTCTGATGTTAAGGATTTAAAAATAGGGAACACATATGAATTCACAGATCCTAACACAGGACGTGCTGTAAGAAAATCATTGCCTAAAGTTGATTACTTTATCTGTAACCTACCTTTTGTCGAGGCCGCTAAAATCAAAGTTGCAAACCCTGATATCTTTAATATTAAAGATAGAATTTCATCAATACTCGGTGATTCTAACTTTGAAATACCTGGTAAAAGTGATTTGATAGCTTATCTTCCTTATTACTTATGGGACTTATTAAATGATAATGGGCGTATAGGATTGATCATTTCTAACTCCTGGCTAGGAACTGATTGGGGTGAAGATTTTAGACGTACCTTGCAAAGGTTCTTTAAAATAGACTTGGTTGTGACTTCTGGTAATGGCAAATGGTTTAGCAATGCTGATGTCGTTACAAATCTTGTAGTTCTCACCAAAAGAAATAAGCCGGTCTTAAAAGCAGAGCCTACAGAAGAAACTTCTTTTGTTACAATGAAAATTCCAATTGATAAACTTACAGATAGAGATATATTAGATCTGACAGCAAGTCAAACTCTGTTAAAAAGGAATGGCAATGTTAAGATACAGACGTTATCTGTAAAGCGCATGGCTGATTTAAATGCTCATGGTCTCAATTGGTCGTCTTACTTTGCTGACTTAAGTTGGTTTGATAAAGTAGGGAAAGAATTAATAACAGCTAACACTCTTTTTGATATAAATAGAGGAGAGAGGCGAGGTTGGGATGATATGTTTTTCCCTGGAAATGGAAATAAGATAGAAGCTAAGTACTTGAAGCCTGTTCTAATGAATTTTAGACAAGTTAAAAAACTCATAGCAAGTCCACAAAGCATTGCGTTTTGCTGTTCAGAGACTTTAGAGAAGCTCAAAAAAAATGGTGATCATGGAGCGCTCTCTTGGATAAGTAGATTTGAAAAAGTGAGGAATGGCGTAAATAAATTATTGCCTGATGTGTTAGCTCGGGCAAACCATCATTGGTACGAAATGAAGGATAATACAGTTGCTGACTTAGTAGGTACTATCAATTATGGTGAAACACTATTCATTGCAAAGATGGAGCAGCGGTCCTTTGTTAATCAGAGACTAATAAGGTTTACTTCAACTAAAAATGATTTAGACATAGATCTAATACATGCTTTGATGAATAGTTATATTGGTATCTTTTACATTGAAGCCTTAGGTTTTGGAAGAGGTATGGGAGCATTAGATCTAAGTAGCACTAAAGTTAGAGATAATTTGTACTTATTAAATGCTGAAAATTTAACTTCGCAAGAAAAGATAGACATTAAAACTGCATTTGCGGCACTGTGCTCTAGGGAAATCAATAAAGTACCAGCTGAAGTTGAGTTAAATGATAGAAAACATTTTGAACAAACTGTAGCTAAAGCATACGGTCTTGAGAAAGAATGGGATAAGATTAAGGAATCCCTATTAGATCTCCATAACATTAGAATGTGTGTAAGTAAATAAATGTATAAAGATGCTTATTAAACCTTTCTTAGCTAAGTGTGGAGATAGAACATCTTTACCTAAAGAACATCCAACAGGAGGATCCCCTGATGATTGGTTCGATAATAACCTGCTTTTACAGAACAAATTATTTGGTATAACATTTGATTTTTTTGTTGATTGGAATACAACTCCTAATAGAATAACTCCTAGTATCTGGATTAAAAGAATTTTAAATCAAGATTATACATATAGTCAATTGATTGAAGATTTAGAGGTACAATTAATAAATGAATTTGGGCAGAATTATTTAGAAAGAGTTATTTCATTCGCTCAATCGAACCATCTTGATGCTCAGATTCTTATTTATAGGGATGATTCTGACTGGAGTGATGAATTAAGTAAAATTTTAGTTGTTTACCCTTCCAAAAATAAAGGTGGGCAAATAGTTCTGCATCATTCCTTAATAAACATTAAGCAATTAAAGGATCGCATAAAAGTTTATTCTGGTGGAGCAGTACAAATTGGAGCTAAGGGATTAATTTATGGAACATCTAAATTAGAGTGTTACTTATCTAGTACTGATAGTTTATATCCTGGTGATGTTGATTCTATTATACTTGATGACTCTAATGAGCCTGTCGCATTATTAGAATACAAAAAGCATACATTAGATTCCCCAATAAGTGATCAAAACATTGCTAAATATTATCCTAATCCAGATGCTAGGAAGTATAATAGATTAGCAATTTTAAAGGAATATTTATCAAATATAAAGGGTCATGACATTCCTATTATAGTTATATACTATCCAACTAACCCCAAATTCATTACTGGTAAGCTTGAATTATTAAAAGGCTCTGTGGGAAACTTATCTGCAAAAGCTTCAGGCGTATTCAAACTTCCATTAAATAGGACGAAAGAAGAGACAAGTGAGATTATAGCCTATTTACAGAACGCTATTTTATATAATCTAAAAAATTGAAATAATGATTAAACGTATACCCGTAAAAGCTGACTTAATTAGTACAATAGAAACTTATCTGAAATCGCATAATTTAGGTAATAGAGGAGTAGAAGATGGTAGCAAAAGAAAACAACTAGTTGGATTAATAGGTGAATTGCTAACACAGGAACTTTTGCATGGAAGAATTACAGACTTGAATGAAAAGTTAGATGGTTTTGATGGCGGATACGATATTTTATATAAGGGTTACAAAATTGATGTAAAAACAATGGAGCGTAAAAGCTATGTAAGACCAAATTACGTTAATAACTTTTATATTCTACAGGAGGAGCATGATGCGGATATCATTGTTTTTTGCAGTTACCACTCTACGGATAATGTTTTAGAAGTTTGCGGATGGATTCCTAAAAATGAATTATCAAAGCGTGGTATTTTTTATGCGGCTGGTACTAAGCGCCTAAGAACAGATGGCAGTTTCTTTAATTTTCGGCAAGATAATTATGAAGTTGAAAATAAAGATCTTTACTCTATAGAGACTTTAACAAAAATTAATCCGAAATCTTTTTAAGGTTATAAAATAAAACTAAGTTTTTGTCTTAAATTCTTTGTTGACATAAGCTACAATTCTTACAAATGAGCTATAACGAAATACCCAGCATCACATTAAGTATGCTTATTGAGAAAGGAATTATTGAAGCAGGATCTGAAGTTGTTGCTGCAATAGATGATGAAATTAGAGGGACACTAAATAAGAATGGTTCTATAACTCTAGTCATAGATGATGAGCGTAAAAGATATCCATTTCCTAGTGGGGCAGCAAGGGCTGTCACTAATACGAGTGTTAATGGGTGGATATTTTGGAGAATACTTGAAAATGGTGTTTATAGAGATTTAGCTTATTTTAGAAAGAAATTTACAGAATCAGAGAAGGGTAAATCAATTTAGTACAGTACTAAAATGATTTAGAAAAAAGAATTCAACAATTGTTAGATAACTAATTGTTGAATTCTTTTTTTTTGACAATATTGTCAAGAATTTATTTTCAAGATAATGAAAGAAACATTTGGTGAGTTCATTCATGCATTAAGAATAAGACATTCTCTAACTTTAACTAAGCTAGCGGCTGCTTTAGATATAGATCAGTCTACTTTATCTAAAATTGAAAATAATAGAAGAAGTGTACCCGAATGTTTAATACCTAAAATAGCATCTATTTTTAATCTTAATATCCAGTCACTTTTAAAAGAATATTACAGTGAAAAAATAGCCGAAATGATTTACTTAAGTGACAATCACCGAGAGGTATTAGATTTAGTGGAAGATAAAATAAAGCATATAAAAGAGAGAAAATCAATACAGGGCAATATTAATTTTAAATAGATGAAAGAAGACGGATTAGTACCTTTTTTAAATAAAGTGATACAGGGAGACTGCTTGGAAGTTATGAATAGCTTTCCTGACAAAAGTATTGATATGATTTTATGTGATTTGCCATATGGTACCACACAAAATAAGTGGGATTCAGTAATAAATCTTGATGAATTATGGGCACAATATGAGCGTGTAATAAAGGAGAATGGTGCAATAGTACTTACTTCACAAGGCGTTTTTACTGCAAAACTTATTATGAGTAAAGAAAAGCTTTTTAAATATAAGATTGTCTGGATCAAATCTAAACCGACTAACTTTTTAAATGCAAAAAAGCAGCCATTAAGAAAGCATGAAGATATTTGTGTGTTTTACAAAAAGCAACCTGTTTACAATCCTCAAATGACAAAAGGAGAACCTTATGATAAAGGTATAAGGAAGGACCAACACACAGGCAGTTATGGAGATTTTAAACCAAGACATGTAAAGAGCGATGGTGATAGATATCCTAATGACATATTGTTCTATGAGGATAGTCACGATGACGATTACGTTTATGTAAAAACAGCAGAATCAGAAGGTCCAGTTGTACATCCAACGCAAAAGCCAATAGAGTTAGGTCGTTACCTAATAAAAACATTTAGCAATCCAGGTGATATTATACTTGATAATGCTTGTGGGAGTGGAAGCTTTCTACTATCAGCCATATTGGAGGATAGAAGATTTATTGGTATTGAGAAGAATGAAGATGTAATGTTACATAAAGTTAAAGCAACTGATTATATAAAAGTTTGTAATGATAGAATAAAAGAGACAATAACAAAGAAACAAAATCAGGAATCTATATTGCCGTTGTTTTAAATAGGGAGTGTAATTTAAACTGTATCATTTCCATATTTTACATTACTGACCCTGCTGGTGTACTGATTAAAATCAGTACACCAGCAGGGTCAAATTTTTGTAATGTGTAATACTTGAGTCCTAACTGCAAACTGTCTACATAAAATTGGTTCCTTACTTTAGATAGCCTAGCTGGTAAAAACCTTAAGGTTTTGATACAGTATATTTAATATGTTTACCAAAAAAAATAGGATGATTTCTTATTTAGAGTAAGTGTTTTCCAGTCTATTTCTGTCAGATGTTCGTCATAAGCTTTCACTTGAGGATCATGCCAATCTGCCTTTTTCCGTACCCACTCTGCCCATTCGCCCAGCTTATCAGTATAGGTGTTGTTTTCACGAGCATTCTTTTCTACATCACTGGCGTAGTTTCGCATAACTTGTGCTTGCCGCCAGCGTTCAGCTTCAACTAGTATATTTTTAAGGTTATTCAACTCTTGCTCTTGCCTGGCTTCCATCTCCCGGTATATTCTTTCCCTTTCTTTACGCTCAGCCTGTATTCTTTCCCGCTCCAGTCTCTCAGCATGTTCCTTGTGACCTTTCAATATTAGGGTGGCTATAATTCTTGGAATTCTTTCTTCCAAAGGTTTTTTATCATCTGCCCACTCCCTGGATCCAAAGTTCTTGTACCAAAAGGCTAGCATGCCAGATGGTTTGTACTTTTTATAGCCCCATGAGCTCTGCTTAGATAGGTCTTCTGTGAGCTTCTCCCGAAGGGATATTTCAAATTGCTCCCCAAGAATAACAGCGTATGTATTTTGGTTCTCTACAACTACTTCATGCCCCAGAGCTTTTAAGGTTTTAATAAGCGTATCCATAAATCTGAATGCTCTTGCTGAAGATGCAGGAGAAACATAAATACTGAGCTTCCTACCACAGTCATACAGCCCATCGTAGGACTTTTCTTTACGCTCACGATCATAGACTTCTTTAGCGGCTACAATCAGTTTATCAGGGTTCTTAAGCTTATCAGGGACAGTGATTAGATCCTTATGATTATCTTCCAGTTCTCGTATTAAATTTGCCAATGCTGAAAGGCCTGTAGGGTCATACACTTCACCGTCTTTTCTAACTGTTAGCTTAACTTCTTGTTCTCCTTTATAAGAAGTTGGCAAAGGTATTACCTTGACTTTCTTTCCTGCTCTGAGCTTCATCCAATGGCCAGCCTTCGGAAGCGGGATCTGCAGCTTAATACAGATTTTCCTTAATCCATTATCAGAGATATTGTATTTCTTGGCTATTGTAGTCATGGGCTCTTTCCATATCATGTCATAGAGCTCCTGACGAGTGATGGTTATCTGTTCCATTGATAATATGTATTTGTAGGTTATAAGAGGACAAATAATAATTTTTTCAACACCATTAATTTCCTAAGTTTAACTGTAAATAGCATATATGAGCAACAGATTTGAAGACATAGACTCTTCAGAAGCTATCATCCTGTATGACCTGATTGCTGCCACTTATAAAATCGCACCGGGCAAAACATTGCTGGAACTTGCTATTGCAGGTAAAGAGGCAATAGAATAGTCTACATTATCGAAGGCTTATCAAGACAATTATTTAATGTGACTAGGGGAGAAGGCCTTGCCCTAACAAAGTAACACAGACATAAGAGCAGCTATATAGAGTATTGTTACACAGATAAAGCTCAAATCAATTACTTTTGAAAAGACTGTAGTATTAGGCATTAAATTAATAGGAAGAGATGCTATTAATAACTCTAATAGCCATATACAATATAGTTTTACTTAGTATTAAAATAATCTCCTTCTTGATATTAATCTATATGAATGACATAAAAGAGTGGTCTGAGAGTTTTGCAAAATATACCTGGGACCGGTTAGGCTTTGTATATCATAATGAACAAGCAAAACTTCAGGAAACTACTATTACTGATGATCTCGTTTTCCAAATATCAAAACTTTTCTCAGGAGATGGCTCATTGTTTATGCTGGAACATGCAAAAAATGAAAAGCGTAATGGTAACGACTTAGAGTTTGCAATAGCTGTAAGAAAAGACGAATTTTTAATTTTCCCTATTCAGGCAAAAAGATTATACGCAAAGCAACGCTACCCGCGTATAAGCCACAAAGGTCAACTGAAGGGGTTAATGAACTATGCTAAGGAAGTAGGTGGTGTTCCTTTATACTTACTTTACAACTACGTAGCTAAAGACTTTGAATATCCTAAGTATTTATGTGGTAAGGAACTTGTAGCTGATCATTATGGCTGTACATTAGTTGCAGCTGAGCATATTGAGGCTAGATACGCTAACAAGCTTAAAAGGAAGCGTAAGAAGATCTGGAAAATACCTACATTCTTTAGCCTACTAGAAGACCAAGCATCGTTTCCTTGGCATTTGTTGTTTTATGAACCAGAGAAACTAGTGCCTGGTTATAAGATGCGTACTAAAGAAAGTGAGATTATAATAAAGGCGTATTCAAAGGATGAACTGCTAAGCAATAAAGATTGGCAATACTTAACACAATTTAGTCAAGTACAGAATAGCAGTAATCTTGTTATGCAAGACTTCACAGATTCTGTAAGTAATGGAGAAGATAATAGCACTTTTTCCCCTCGCTTTAGATTTATCTTTGATTCATTCTCAGATTAAGCTTCTTAACTAATTACTATAATATTTCTACTTAATAAATTTTCTAAAGGCTGATACTGTCTGAACAATGAAAAAAGCTAGGATAATCCTATGTATGGCATCTAAGAAGTAAATGGTTGTACTCAAATTTATTCCCTCATGAAAAATTTTATTAATTCCTCTTGCTGGATTAAAGAGTTGGGGAAATAAATATAGCTTATTATATAAAGTGTTGACAGTAAAAAGAATATCTTCCTTATTTAAGGAAGGCAGCCATCTTAATTCTTCTGTTGTATCAATTGCAATTATTAGATAAAAAAGGAAAGTAATAGCTGTAATTATACATACTGGCTTCGTCCAATTCAAACCGAAATCATTAGATTGGCTAAGCCACAATATAAACCTATCTCTAATTTTTGATTGCTTATCAGATGCTATCTGTTTTTTAAAGGCAATTAATTCTAATGCTTGAAATTCAAGAGCATTCAACTTATCTCCTTGTTTTTCGAGGGCTTGTTTGAATTGACGATATATCTCTCTTTTCTTTTTATTGATCTGTGTGTCATCTGAACCTGTTACCAATTGTGTATCAGAAAACCAGGTTACATCTGAAGTAACAATATCACTAAGGTATGAATCAACGATATTGATCTCTTTAAAAGAGTTTAAGGAAAAATTGAAAAACTGTGCTTTACCTAAATTAGAGTTTTCAATTTTAAAAATTGTTTCGTGATTTGTATTAGACTTACAAGAAGATATTATTAAGTTTCCATAATTAGTGAAGCTCTCGAAAGTAAGATTTGAAAATGAACATCTACTAAACACAAAATTACCTTTATGATTATCTGACTTAAATAAGACTGTTTGAAAGCTAACTTGATTAAACTGGATAGTTCCCTCTAAATTTTGCGAAGCATCAACATGTAGTTTTTTTACTTCTTTGTCACTACCATTAAAAATGAAGCTAGTACCAAATTTACCAGCAGATATATAAATATCATTAACCTGGCCTACTAGTTGATTTGTTGTATCTTCAATATCAATTTTTATACTTTTCTTAAATTGGTCCCCAACTATAGTTAATGTATCTTTAATTGTACAACCTCTAATTAATACATCATCATTGAAAATTCCATTATTGAATGTTAGACCTGACCTGCTGTTAATTTTCCAAAGCTGTACGTGATCCTTAAATGTATTACCAATTAGTGAAAAGCTTCCCACATCTAGTGCTTCACAAATAACATGTGAGTCTATTTCTGAATTATTAATTCTGATTTGCCCAAGACCATTAAGAACCATGGACCTTATTGAAAACTTACCATTAAGTTGAGATGAATCAATTTCTAGCCCTCCTTCTCTCACCAAAACTTGTTCTACAATCAAATCTTTTATAGAACTGGAATTTCGGATAGATACCCCTCTGCCAAATTCACTTTTATTATAGATTTGAACCCTATTAACTTCGCAATTATCGATTATTAGGCTGTTGAAATTATGGTCTTTATCTAATTCAGGATCATAGCCATTAGCAACACTTTTATTTAAAGCTAAAACTTTGTCAAAACGACAATTTAAAAACCTTATACCGTACTCTAGATTTACTGAATTAAAAATAACATTTTTACTAAACTCAACATTCTTAACAATTGCATAAGAACAAGTGTAATTATAATTGTTTAATTCAACTTCTTCATCTACAAACACATCGGTTATTTCTACTATTTTGCCTATTCTTTTAGGGTCATTCAATAGTGAAATGAAGGCTTGTGCACTAATGACTTTTGCCATGGGTTAGTTCAGGTTTCTGAATCGAAGAGGATATTTTACGCTACTGGTGTCCGAATAGTGTCCGAAGTAAATTAAAAAAGCCTATTAGATTACTCTAATAGGCTTTTTAGTAGTCCGTAGGGGAATCGAACCCCTGTTGCCAGAATGAAAATCTGAAGTCCTAACCCCTAGACGAACGGACCGTGCAATTGCTGTATTGCGATGCAAATATAAGGGGTGATTTTATTTCTGCAAACTCTTTTTTGAGCTTTTCTTAAAGAAAATGAGCCTGACTATGTAACAGGCTCATTTTAAGTGCAATATTTCGCTAAGAAAGTTTAGTTATTCTGTTTTCAGAGAATAAATAGGGTTTCTCAATGCTGCTTTTATTGCCTGGAAGCTTATCGTAACCAAAGCAATTACCAGCGTTGCGATGCCGGCAAGTATAAAAGCCCAATAACCTATGCTGATGCGGTATGTAAAATCCTGTAGCCATAGTTGCATCAGGTAGTAAGCTATAGGTGCTGCAACCAGGAATGCGATCAGAACAAGCTTCACAAATTCTTTTGAAAATAAAATGGTAATATTCAGAATGGAAGCACCCATTACTTTGCGAATTCCTATTTCCTTGGTGCGTTGTGCAGCCATAAAAGATATTAACCCATACAAGCCCAGGCAGCCAATAAAAATGGCGATAAAAGAAAATACTTTAAATAAAGTGCTTTGGCGTTGCTCGTCCTGGTAAAAGCGGGCGATACTCTCGTCCAGAAATTCATAGTTGAAAACATCATCAGGGTAGGCTTTATACCATACTTGCTCCAGGTGCTTTAGAGCTTCTTTGTTATGCCGAACATTAATTTTTGCCATCATGTACAGATAGCTTTGTGGTTGTGCAACAAGAAAAATAGGGTCGATCGGATCATGCAAGGAAGCCTGATGAAAATCTTCTACCACTCCAAGTATGATTCCTTTAGTTCTGCCTCCGGATAAAGTTATACTTTTACCAAGGGCATCCTCAGGTGATTTTAGCTGAAGTTTACGTCGCATGGTTTCGTTAATAAGCACCCGCAACGTAGAATCATTAGCATCAGCATTTTCGCTATCCTTGAATTTTCGACCGGCTATAAGTTTAAGGCCAAAGACATCCAGGTAATTTTCATCAACAAATTTTAGGTTGGCCTGAAAAGGTAAATCTTCCCTGGAGTTATTAAATCCGAAGTTTGTCAGGCTGGTAATATTTCCTGCGGGGGGCGCTATACCAAAAGTTACATTTTCTACAGCTGGATTGCTAAGGAGTTCGTGGCGCAAGGCTTTGAGTTTAATGGCCTGGCCCTGCGGCAGAAAGGAGGTAACCACCGCATCTTTATTAAAGCCGAGATCTTTGTTCCTGAAATAAAGCATTTGCTCATTTACAATAAAAGTGCAGATGATGAGCACCTGGCAAATCGTGAACTGTACTACAACCAGGGCTCGTCGTAATGATATACCCGCAACCTGCTGCACCGATATACGGCTTCGCAGTGCAGTAATTGGTTGAAAGCGGGAAAGCACAAATGCCGGGTAAAGCCCTGCAAAAAGGGTTACAAGTATAATCTGCAAAGCCAGAAAGAGCTGCAGTGCCGGGTTATTCCAGATGCCGAATGTAATCTTAAGTTCCAGTAACTGGTTCAGGTATGGCAGGGCAAGCTCGGTAAGTATAACAGAGATCAAGGTAGCCATCAGCGTTATAATAAAAGTTTCGCCCAGGAACTGTAACATGAGTTGCCATTGGTTGCTTCCCATTACTTTGCGAATGCCTACTTCTTTGGCCCTTTTAATAGCCTGGGCAGTGGCAAGGTTAATAAAGTTTATGCAAGCTGTAATCACCAGAAACAAACCAACCAATGCCATCGACCAGATGACTTCTTTTGAAATAGTTCGCTGAGAATAAGTACCATAATCCGCATTAAAATGAATGTCATCAAGCGGTTGAAGGGTAATTACCTCGTTAGCTTTACGTTTTTCCGGCATATGTTTCCTAAGGGTTGTATTGATGTTCTTCTCCATCGCTTTTACATCCGAATGCTCAGGCAACAGCGCAAAAGCGGTGTGATTGCTCACCAATGAGTTCCAGGACGTAAGGTCATAGGGCGAATAGTTCTTAAGTGAAGCATAAGAAATCAGGTAGGCAAAAGGAAAGTCTGTATTGGTTGGGAAATCAGGTATAACGGCCGCTACTTTCAGGGTGAGCGTATTGTTGAATTTTACCGTTTTGCCTACGGCTTCTTCTCCCGGGAAGTATAAATCTGCTTTTGATTGCGTTAGTATGATCGTATTTGGCTCACGCAGCAAAGGCCTGATATCCTGTCCGCCTGTATCAAAATCAAAAAGATCCATATACTCAGGTTCTACAAAGCCAACACCTGCTTCTTCACGGAAAAATCGCGGTGCTACCTTGCCGTTGCCGGGTACTGTGATCTGGCCACCTTCTTCGCCATATAACTGGGTAATTTTTTCAAAACCCGGATTGTTGCTGCGCAGTATGCCAACGGCTGGGAAGTGAATGGAAGTTGTTTTAAATACTCCATCTTCGTAGTTCGAATCCACGTTCAGGCGGTAAATGCGGTCTGCCTTCGTATGGAAAGCATCATAGCTAAGCTCATACTTAATTACCAGGAAAAGCAAAATACTGCAGGTTATACCTAATGCCAGGCCCATAATATTGAGCACACTATAACTTTTGTTGCGGAGCAGTGATCTGAGGGCAGTGAGGAAGTATATTTTTAACATGATCTTCAGATTTATACTTAGAAATTAGCGACAGCTACAGCAGAACGTTCTGTGATAACCTGGCCATCAAAGAGGTTAATAATGCGGTGTGCATACTCAGCATCGGAAGGGGAGTGTGTAACCATAACGATAGTTGCGCCTGCTTCATTTAACTCCGATAATAATTGCATTACCTCCCGGCCATGTACCGAGTCCAGGTTACCGGTTGGTTCATCGGCAAGTATAAGTTTGGGCTTGCCAATTACGGCACGTGCAATGGCCACCCGTTGCTGCTGGCCACCTGAAAGCTGTTGCGGAAAATGATTGCGGCGATGTGCAATGCCTACACGTTCCAAAGCCTCTGATACCCGCGTTTTGATTTCTGCCTGTGGTACTCCCTGGTATACCAAAGGGAGTGTTACATTCTCCTCCACTGTAAGTTCATCGATCAGGTTAAAGCTCTGGAAGATAAAGCCCAGGTTTTGTTTGCGTAATTGCGCACGCTGCCGCTCAGTTGCCCGACCAATTTCATTACCCATAAACAGCAGGTTGCCACCTGAAGGAGCATCCAGCATGCCCATAATATTTAGCAAGGTACTTTTGCCGCAACCGGATGGGCCCATTACGGCCACAAATTCACCGGCGGCTATACTTACATCCACACCGGCTAGTGCAGTAGTTTCTATGGTATCAGTCAGGTATTTTTTTTCCAGTTGCCTGGCTTCAATGATCAGGTTTTTCATGGTTTTATTCTGGTTAGTGTAAGCAGATTAATCTTCAGGTTAAAATATGTTTTGAAAGTATAAACCCAAGACCTGTGCCAGTTCACAAATGCTGCAATACAGCCTGAAAACGAATGGCATGGCACACATCAGTGTCCATACCTGGACAGTAAATGTCCGGGCATGGACAGTAAGTAATGTGATTTAAGTATAAAATAGTGTAAATTAGGGTATAATTAGCCTGGCACAATATTTTATACTTGCACTAGTATAAGTAACTATAAGCTCCCTAACTATGGATCAGAATCTCGGAAAAATATTGGTGATTGATGACAACGAAGATGTGTTGTTTTCGGCTAAAATGTTGCTGAAAAAACATGCCTCAGAAGTTATCATGGAAAAGAATCCGAAGAAGATTCCTTTCCTGGTTTCCAATGGCGATTTTGATATCATTCTGCTCGACATGAACTTCACGCAAGACATTACAAGCGGGCAGGAAGGCTTTTACTGGCTGAAGGAAATTTTGAAGTATGATCCGTCTGCAGTAGTAGTGATGATAACGGCTTTCGGTGATGTGGAAATGGCAGTTCGGGCGCTTAAAGAAGGTGCTACCGATTTTGTGCTCAAGCCCTGGCAAAATGAAAAGCTGTTAGCCACACTTTCATCGGCTTCTAAGCTACGCAACTCCTATAAAGAAGTGCACCAGCTTAAAGAAGTAAACAAATCGCTTTGCGCGGAATTGAATGCCCCGCAAAGTATAATTACCGGCCAAAGCCCAGCCATGCGCAACCTGTTTTCAATTATAGATAAAGTAGCTAAAACCGATGCCGATATTTTACTCCTGGGGGAGAACGGAACAGGTAAAGAAGTAATTGCCAGAACCATACACCAGCGATCATCACGCGCCGATAAAGTTTTTGTTACCGTTGATATGGGGGCTGTTACCGAATCGTTGTTTGAAAGCGAACTTTTCGGGCATAAAAAAGGTGCCTTCACAGATGCTAAAGAAGACAGAATAGGCAGAATAGAAGCGGCAAACGGGGGCACCTTGTTCCTCGATGAAATCGGGAATTTATCGCTGGCTATGCAGGCAAAGTTACTGACAGTGCTACAACGTCGTGAAGTGATTCGGGTTGGCACTAATAAACCTATACCTGTAAACATACGCCTGATCAGTGCAACCAACATGCTCTTAAAAGAGATGGTGCAGCGCCACGAGTTTCGCCAGGATTTACTTTACCGCATTAACACCGTTGAGCTGAACCTGCCACCTTTGCGCGAACGCCTTGACGATATTCCATTGTTTGCAGAACATTTCCTGGAATCCTATTCTCAAAAGTATAAACAGCCTCTGAAAGTCTTATCTGATAATGCGTTACAAAAGTTGAAACGCTACAACTGGCCTGGTAACGTGCGCGAACTGCAACACGTGCTGGAGCGGGCCAGCATTATGAGCGACAACAGCGAACTACAAGCCGACGACTTCTTTTTCATATCAGAAACGCAACCTGAGGCAAAGCCTGCACAGGTAGATTCTCAGAAACTGGACGACCTGGAGCGCGATGCAGTGCAGCGCGTATTGCAGAAATATGATGGCAACATCTCAAAAGCAGCAAAAGAATTGGGGCTTTCGAGAGGGGCTTTGTACAGAAGGCTAGAAAAGTATGCGCTTTAGAAACTACAGGCTGCAGTTGCTGCTGCGGGTTGCATTGCTGGTTATCTCTATCTATGCCCTTGCAAGTATAAACTTTAACCCCGACTATCGCGGCACCTACATTGGGCTTATACTTTTTATACTGCTGCAAGTGTTTCTGCTTATTCGCTTTCATGAACATACTAACAAACAGTTTCTCCGTTTCCTGAACTCCATTAAATATGATGATTTTACAGAACTTTTCCGGGTAAGTGGCGAAGGCAGAATCCAGCATGAACTGGGGCTTAAGTTAAACGAAGTGATGGCCAAGTTCAGGGAAGTGCGTGCCGAAAAAGAAGCGCACCTGCATTACTTTGAGGTAATTGTACAGCATATCGGCATAGGCATCATAACCTATAAACCCGATGGCACCATCCTGTTACTAAACAACGCCGCCAAGAAATTACTGAAAATTGCGCATGCCAACCACATGCATGAGCTGGAAACAGTAAACCCGGCACTGGCTGTAAATATGCAGCAATTGGAGCATGGCGAGAAAACCCTCGTGCAATTCAGGCAGGGCGGCGAGCTGGTTAACGTATCGGTACATGTAATAGAGTTGGCACTATTAGGCGACCAGGTGCGCGTGGCTTCTCTGCAAAATATACAGCGCGAACTCGAAGAAAAAGAAATGGAGGCCTGGCACAATTTAATTAAGGTGCTTACCCATGAGATCATGAACTCGGTAACGCCCATTGCTTCGCTCTCTGCCAGCGCGCGCGAAGAAATCCAAAGTTATACAGATTCTCCTGCCGAGGAAGTTACCGTGCTTAAAGAAGAACTGGAAGATATCGGGCAATGCCTTCAGACTATAAGCCGTAGGAGCGATGGCCTGATCAAGTTTGTAAGCGATTTCAGAAACCTGACTACTATTTCTCCACCCAACATAACTAAGTTTGATGTAAGTGAACTCCTGCAGGATATTAAGCTATTGATGCGTGAGCAGTTGGCAGTGCAACACGTTCAGTTTATACTTGACGTGCAATCGCCTCATTTGCTGCTGGCTGCCGATAGAAGTATGATTGAGCAAGTACTGATTAACCTGCTAAAAAATGCTATAGAGGCAGTGCACGAACAAGCCGAAAAGAAGATCATACTTCGGGCTTACCTTGACGACCGGAGCAGGATCAGCATTGAGATTTCTGATAACGGCCAGGGCATGACACAGGAAGCCGCAGCCAAAATATTTATTCCATTTTTTACAACCAAGAAAACAGGTTCGGGTATTGGCCTTAGCTTATCTCGCCAGATCATGCGTTTGCATAAAGGTACCATTTCCGTGCAATCTGAATTAGGTAAAGGCACTACCTTTATACTTCGGTTTTAAATGAAAGCGCATACTTTGGGCAATTTTATACTTTGTCGGTTTTGCCTGCAGCCCGTATAGTTCTGGTATACTATAAACTTATACCAACTGCTAACTATGGAAACTGTAAAAGATGTAAAAACTGCCAGGGAAGTTACCGTAAGTGCCGATAGCAGCACGAGCCTGGTGGCAAATATTAAAATGGGTGGTCAGGAGTCTAAAATAGATGAATCTGTTGCGGATAGCGGCCCCGATGCTTATGATTATATATTAAGCGCGCTTGGCGCCTGTACTGCTATAACGCTGCACATGTATGCCAAACGCAAAGAGTGGCCACTGGAAAGAGTAGAGGTAGACCTGAGCCATGAGCGCGTGCACACCGTTGACTGTGACCATAGCGATGAAAATGAGGCTAAACTTAGCCAGATAACTAAAAAATTACGCCTTATTGGTGACCTTACACCAGAGCAAAAACTACGCTTGCATGAAATTTCTGGCAAGTGCCCGGTTCAGAAAACATTGCAGGCAGGCCTGATCGTGAAAACCGTTTTAATTGAGCAGGTATAATTTATACTTGCAGCTTCTGTACTTTTCCTTATTTTCGTGTTCATCACTGTCCGGCAAAACCATCGTTTATACCTGGTTTACCGGTTAATACACCCATGCTGAAAAAATTAATTTATACTTACTGCTTTGCCGCTTTTTTAGCAACAGGAATGGTTGCCTGTGTTCCGCTGGAAGAGCAGGGGCAAAGTAGCACAAGTGGCACTGCCCAAACTGCACTTCGCTACGATGATTTTATCTACGACCAGAGTATAAAATCGGTGCAGTTTTATGTGGCAACAGGCTTGCCTGATGAAGTGCTGCAGCCAGCTGTTTTAGCCCTTGACCAGGAGCAGCCCATTATACTCGAATTTGACCGCTTGAATGCCGGTCCGCAACGCTTAGTAGCTAAACTACAGCATTGTAATGCCAACTGGACACCTTCCGCACTTACAGATTCTCAGTTTCTGAATGATTTTAACGAGTTCTTTATAACCGATGTGCAGAATTCTGTAAACACCCGCGTGCCCTATGTCCATTATAGGTTCAGAGTACCAAGAGTTAAATTAAGTGGTAATTATATTTTGCAGGTTCAGGAAGAAGGCGGCAACCTGTTACTTACCCGCAGACTTTTAGTATATCAGAATACGGTAACAGTTGTGGCTAAATTAGGGCCTCCTACAGGCCCGGAAGGTCGCGAAGCCAGGCAGCCGGTAGAGTTTAACGTGTTTTACAAAGATTATGCGCTGGTTAACCCTGCACAGGAAGTAAAAGCTGTTATGCGCCAGAACCACCGTTGGGATAATGCTAAAACCTACGCTCGCCCTGCCTTTATCCGTGAAGATATCCGTAAGCTGGAGTATGTATTTTTTGAGCCAAAGGAGCATTTCCTGGGCTTAAGCGAATTCAGGCCATTCGATACCCGAAGTATCCGTTTTAATGGCATAGGCGTAGACCGGATCGATCTTCAGAAATCGCCTGCTGAAGTATACCTGCAAACAGATAAATCAAAGCAGGGCAATGTGTACAGCCAGGACCCGGATATAGATGGCAAGCAGCTTTTCGGCAATAAAGAGTATGGCAACAGCATTGTAAATGCAGATTATACCTGGGTAGATTTTGAATTGAAAGCCTCCGAAGAAGCTAACGCCGAAGTATACTTGCAAGGTGCTTTTACCGACTGGAAACTTGCACCGGAGTTTAAACTTAATTACAATACAGAACGACAGGCATATGCTGGTAAATTGTTACTGAAGCAGGGGTACTATAATTACTATTATGCTTTAAAACGAAGCGGGAACTCTGCTGCAGATGCCAGTTATTTTGAAGGCAGCCATTTTGGCACCGGCAACACCTATGATATACTTATTTATTACCGCCCACCCGGCTCACGCGCCGATCTGCTGATCGGGTATGAGGAGATCTTGTTTAACAGGAAATAGTTGGGGAGTAAAGTATAAATCAAAAATAAGTTTGCTTATCAAGCAGATGTAAAACATAAAGGGCAGCCGTTAAGCTGCCCTTTTCTAATTCTCAAAAGTATAAATTAAACGTTGAAACGGAAGTGCATGATATCACCATCCTGAACAACATATTCTTTACCTTCAACGGCCATTTTACCGGCTTCCTTAATCTTGGCTTCGGTCTTGTATTCTTGGTAATCCGGAAGTTTAATAACCTCTGCACGGATAAAGCCTTTCTCGAAATCTGTATGTATAACTCCTGCAGCCTGAGGTGCTTTCCAGCCTTTACCAATCGTCCAGGCGCGTACTTCTTTTACGCCGGCAGTAAAGTATGTTATCAGGTTAAGTAGTTTGTAAGAGGCTCGGATCAGCTTGTTCAGGCCAGATTCTGTTAAGCCATACTCAGCCAGGAACATTTCTTTTTCTTCAGGGTCAGTTAGTTCGGCAATCTGCGCTTCGATAGAGGCAGAAATTAGAACAACCTGTGCGTTCTCGCTTTTTACATGCTCTTCCAGTGCCTTAGAAAACTCATTACCTGAGTTCATAGAGTTTTCGTCTACGTTTGCTGCATAAATTACAGGCTTATCTGTAAGCAGGTTCAGGTCACGAACAATCTCTTTGTCTTCCTCAGTTACTTCCAGGCTTCTGGCATTTAAACCTTGCTCCAGGTGTGCTTTATACTTTTCCAGCGTAGCCTGTTCTTTCTTTGCTTTCGCATCGCCAGCCTTTGCTGAGCGCTGTACTTTCAGCATCATTTTCTCGATTGACTCAAGGTCTTTCAGCTGAAGTTCTGTATCGATGATCTCCTTATCAGAAATGGGGTCTACTTTGCCGGCTACGTGTACAATATTGGGGTCTTCGAAGCAACGTACAACGTGTATAATGGCGTCTACCTCACGTATGTTGGCCAGGAATTTATTGCCCAGACCTTCGCCTTTGCTTGCGCCTTTTACAAGGCCGGCAATGTCTACAAACTCAATAACAGTTGGCAGCACACGCTCCGGGTGCACCAGTTCTTCCAATATTTGCAGGCGCTCGTCAGGTACGGTAATCACACCTACGTTCGGCTCTATGGTACAAAACGGATAGTTGGCAGATTCTGCCTTGGCGTTAGAAATAGCGTTAAATAAAGTTGACTTACCTACGTTTGGCAAGCCTACAATGCCGCATCTTAGTCCCATGTATCTTTAGTTGTTAATTTCAGGCTGCAAAGATAAGGTTTTTTGTTGATAGGTTTATAGTTGGTTTTTTAAGTGTTATTATGAGTACGCTGGAGGTGAAAGAAGCTAGTATTGCTGATTTAAACCTTCTAGCTATAGTTTTATAGTTTAAGCCTTCTGTAACTGGTACCGAGCATTAAAATCATAATTACCTGTTTTCCTGGGAACTCTACTTGCATATCGAGACATATTTTGCTTTGGTGCCCTCCCAGGCCGGGCGGCCTCGTCCTTTGGTATCGCGCTGTGTTCCCTTCCTTTGCTCCTAACGTCGCAATGCCTTACGGCACCAGAATCTCACAAGGCGCTCAACCCAAGGACTGATACATTTCTCATAGCTACTGTTAATTTATACTTTGAAGCGATAGGCTTCGAGATTTATCGTGGCTGTAATTCAGTAGGGACAGGTCGCGACCTGTCCGCTTGTAGGCTGTAACTATGAAACTATAATTACAACGAAAGTAAAGACTGTACTAGCTCCCCGCCTTATAAAAGGACGGGTTGGGGGTGGTTGGACAAACGGCAACTATGAAACTATACTTTCAACTATTGCAGTAGAAAAACTCCCTCTCCTGTTTTTAGGAGAGGGTTGGGGTGAGGTAGAGGCAAGGGACAGGTTTATACGTTGGCTGTAAAAGATCCCTCGGCTAACACACGGGATGACATGGGAATGTATAAAAGTTTCCCTCCACAATGCGGTATAATATAGCGGTATATATTATTAGACTCGCAGAAGTGGAGATGTGTCTTGGAAGCTTTCGGGAACGCTTCACGGAGTAAAAATCCTGCAAATTCAAATCAATTCTGTAAATCCTGATTCAGACAGAACACTTTTTGTTGCCGGCAGGGAGTAAAAACAAAAGAGCCTGTAACGTTTGCTACAGGCTCTTTTTATACTTTATAAACAGGGGAGAAAACTATTCCCACTTAAGCTCTTCATCAAAGTTTGCTTCTGTTTCCGCAACTACCGGGTTTTCCAGGGCGGCAAGCGCTTCTTCTGTTAAAAGTTCTGACTTAACGTGATCGATCGTTCCCTGCAGTGCTTCCATGAACTTTGCAAAATCTTCTTTGTAAAGAAAGATCTTGTGTTTCTCATAAGAGAAGGCGTCATCCTTGAACTTTCTTTTACTTTCCGTAATGGTCACGTAAAAATCGTTCGAGCGAGTTGACTTCACATCAAAGAAATACGTTCTTTTCCCGGCTCTTACCCTTTGGGAATAAATTTCTGCTTTTTCGTTGTTCTCTTCCACCGTTTAAATAGACGTTAAATTCAAATTGTGAACTTAAAGCTAACATATAGTTTTCATATATAAAAGTATTTGAATTTAAAATTTTTAACGATTTACACTTATATTTGCCCCGGACCAAAATAGTATAGCATGAATATTTGTTCACTTATACTAGTTTTTCTTTTCTCGTTTTACAACGCTCCGGCAACGTATACCGCTGATGGTAAGGCTTCTTATTACTCAGACCGGATGCACGGCCAGCGCACCTCCAGTGGCGAGCGTTACGACAAAACAAAACTCACGGCGGCACACGCTACACTTCCTTTAAATACCAAAGTGCGTGTTACCAATCTTAACAATGGTAAAAGTGTCATCGTAAAAATCAACGACCGCATGTCGCGCCGAAGCCATACTTTGATAGATCTTTCCAAGGCCGCAGCTAAAGAGCTTGATATTATAAGGGCAGGTTATGGAAGAGTAAGGCTAAAAGAAGTTAAAAAAGAAGAGGCGGAGCAACAAGACAAGCCTTTAGCCGTTTCAGAAACTGCAGCTACTTCCCCAAAATAACAAGCCCAGATATGAAAAAGCCGCTAACCCTTGCCGATGTTCAGAAGTTCGAAAACATGGAGTTTCTGGCAAAGCAACTGGTAGAAGGCTTTATTACGGGATTACATCAGTCGCCATACCATGGTTTTTCTGTTGAGTTTTCGGAGCACCGCCTGTATAATAGCGGCGAAAGTACCCGCCATATAGACTGGAAAGTATACGCCCGCACCGATAAGCTTTTTGTAAAGCGATTTGAGGAAGAGACCAACCTGCGTTGCCATATTCTGATGGATGTGTCGCCCTCGATGTATTACCCCACCGAGAACAACGGCAAAATTACCTTTTCGGCACTTTGCGCTGCTGCTATTGCTACGCTTCTTCGGAAACAGCGCGACGCCGTGGGGCTGGTAACTTTTTCTGATAAAATTGAGCTTCAGACACAGGTAAGATCCACCGCATCTCATCTTCATACTTTGCTGCTGTTGCTTCAAAAGCAGCTGGAGGAAAAACCGCATTCAAAAGACACCAAAGTTTCGGAGGTAATTCACCTGATAGCGCAGCAAATACCAAAACGCTCTTTAGTAATTATCTTTAGCGATATGCTAAGCCGTTATGATGACAGCGAAGCTATTTTTGCTGCACTTCAGCACCTGAAACACCAGAAACATGAGGTGCTTATTTTCCATGTGATGGACCGCAAGACAGAAGAGGAGTTTGATTTTGCAGAACGTCCTTATGTTTTTGTAGATGTAGAAACAGGGCAGCAGCTTAAATTACAGCCATCGCAAGTTAGAGAACAGTACCGGGCAGCCGTAGAGAATTTTAAACGAGAACTGGAGCTCAAATGCGGGCAGTATAAAATTGATTTTGTACCTGTAGATATCAGCGAACCTTTTGATAAGGTGCTGTATAGTTACCTGGTAAAGCGGGCGAAGGTGCGGTAATTACCTGTTCTATTTGATTTGAAGAAGCGCTCTTTTGTTTAAAGCTAAAATTAAGCTAAATATTGATAGCAGGAATGTTAAAGGAGTGAATAGCAGCTTCTCCATTTTGTTAACTGAAAGTGCATTGCCTGCAGTATTAAAAAGGAACAGCACAAACATTATCCAAAGCGCTGCTCTTATTATCGTTTCATTAACTCTCAACTTCAAAATTCCAGCTTTTATACTTACCACTGCCAGCATTATTAAATTTATAACGATGGCTATAGTTTCTAGAGGCAGCATCTGAGCCTTAGTTTTCAATTCCCCGCCCCAAACCATATTCAAAGGAATTATACTTAGCATTACAGCTAAATGGAAAAGCACAAAAAGTGACAAAATGAAAAGTAAACCGGCAACAGCTATTCGATTTAAATAGATAGTATTCATTTGCTAGATTATAATGATTTGCTAAAGCTTTTTACCTTTTATAGTTTTTATTGTGGGTAACGTCTAGTGCATGAGGCGTGCAAGGCCGTCGGCCGTAGCATGACTTATGCACAATGTTTGCAAAAGTTTTTCTAGATTTCTTTTATTAGACGTGTTAACCTCTTGTTCAATTCTGATTTGAAGTCACCTTTAATTTTTCTGGAAATCCTGAGACTTTCTAGTTCGCTTAATTCAAAGAGATACTCATATGAGTCATCCATTATTCTAGTACAATCTAAGTCTAAATGTCGCAGTTTCCTCAAAGCTCCAAGCGGTCGTAGAGATTCAATTTTAAGTGTTTTGGGGCCCATACATCTCCTGTGATTGCCAGTTCTCTTAACTCCGTTAAATTCCCTATTACTGAGTAATCCTGAATCCTTTGGAGATTGATAAGCTCTAAAACTTGAAGGTTTACTAAGTCGGCGAGAGGATTTACGTCTTCTATTTTTGTTGAGCTTCCAATATGGAGTCTTTTGATGTTTTTTAAATTTGCGATTTTACCAATATCTTTTATCACGCTCCATTTTATATAAAGTCCCTCAAGACTTTGCATCTCACAGGCCGCGTCGAACATCTCCTGGTTTACTCTTGAGGTAAACCACAGATATTTCACCTCTTGTAATTGAGGAAGCTTTTCACACCACACACTTACAAGTTCCTTCTGTAGACTTGCGGGAAAGGATGTTTGGGTAATTGTAAGGTTGAGTTTATCTGATGGCTTAATATCTTTTATATGCGTTGTCGAATTAGGGGGCCAATTCTTTTCTGGCGACCAATGCCAAAATGTTTGATAAAATTGTTCTTCTGTCATATTTTAAACTATTGCTAACTACCGGATAACAGTAAACTTACGCTTATCTGCATTATAAGCGTAGTATTTTATCATATAGTGCTCACACAACGAATTATATTACTTCGGCATATTATCCAGCGATTGCCAAAGATATTTGCTGGCAATGGTGCGGTATGGGCGCCAGTTTTCGGCTATTTCCTGCATTCGTACCTTCAGAGCTTTGCCTGTTTCTTCTAATTTATAGTGGCGCTTCATGGCGTTTTGTATTCCAAGGTCATCCAGCGGCAGTACATCCGGGCGCTCGAGGGCAAACATAAGCAGCATTTCTACAGTCCAGCGGCCAACACCTTTAATCTGCGTCAGATGTTTAATAAGCTCATCGTCTTCCATGGCATCAATGGTTGCATGATCCAGGTTGCCTGCTGCTGCAAAGCTGGCTACATTCCGGATATAGCCAATTTTTTGGAAGGATAAACCGGCTCCACGAAGTGTTTCGTCTGGTGTTGAGAGTACCAATTCTGGTAGCGGGTAATTCTCAGGGTATAATTCTGTAAATCTCCTGAAAATGGTTGCTGCTACTTTAGTACTCAGCTGCTGGGAAACTATAGATCCAAGCAGTTTAAAGTATAAATCTTCGGATTTGGATGACTGAAGTGGCCGACCTTTGCCAATTATACCTGCGATAATAGGGTCTTTGGCCAGAACAGCCATTACTTCTGAAGAGGGAAAATCAGGAAAAGAAATACTCATAGTTTTAGAAACGAAGTAAATCGGGTTAGATATTCTATATCTGCCATTCCGGCTAAAGGGAGTTGTTGCACCCTTACCGGAATGACGGATATAGAATACTTTAATTGCTAGGTTTATACTTCCACTTGCTTTTTACTCAATGATTTTAAAACCTCCAAAGTATGGTTCAGCATTTCATCCGTAACATCAAGGTGCGTTACAAACCGGATCATTTGTGGGCCAAAAGCAGAAGCGCGAATATTTTGATCAGCCAGGGCATTAATAAAAGCGGTATCCGTATACTTGTTATTTAGCTTAAAAATAACAATGTTCGTTTCTACAGGAAGTATACTTTCGATATAGTCCAGTTGCTGCAGTGTTTCACCAATAGCTTTGGCTTTCCTGTGATCTTCCTGAAGGCGCTCAATATGGTTATCGAGTGCGTAAATGCAGGCAGCAGCCAGGTAGCCGGCTTGTCGCATACCGCCGCCAAATGCTTTCCTGATTCTGCGGGCTTTTTTAATAAATTCCTTTGAGCCAAGCAATACAGAACCCACCGGAGCACCAAGTCCTTTTGATAAGCATACCGAAATACTATCGAAATAGTGGCCATAGTTTGCGGGGTTTTCATTAGCAGCTACCAATGCATTAAATACGCGGGCGCCATCGAGGTGAAGGGGCAGGTTGTGGCGCTTGCATACTTCCGAAATGGCAGCTATCTCATCCAGAGTATAAAAAGATCCTCCGCCTTTATTGCACGTGTTTTCCAGCGCTACCAGTTTTGTCTCCGGGTAATGTACATTATCCAGAGGGCGTATACTTGCTTCTACCTGGGCAGGTGTCATTTTACCTCGTAAACCCGGCACCAGGGCTACTGATGCCCCCGAATTTGCCGCAATTCCACCACCTTCATATAAATAAATGTGCGCGGTCTGGTCGCAGATAACTTCTGTGAGCGGCCCTGTATGTGCTTTAATAGCGATCTGGTTTGTCATGGTGCCGGAAGGGCAGAAGAGGCCTGCTTCCATTCCAAACATAGCTGACGCCTTGGTTTCCAGTGCATTTATAGTTGGGTCTTCCCTGTATACATCGTCGCCTACTTCGGCACCAAACATACAGGCCAGCATCTCGGGAGTAGGTTTAGTAACGGTGTCGCTGCGTAAATCTGTTATCTTCATATTGAATTCTGTTCTGGAAATACTTTACTTTGTAAAAATAATAACTTAGTTTTGCCGTTCAAATTAAATATTGCAACGATGGGAGTTACTAGATTAAAAAGAAAAGACCGTAAGAATAAAGCAAGAGCAAACAACAAAGTAGCTAAAATTAAGCAACTGTTGCTGACACCAGTTATCAAGAATGTTGATATGGACGAGCTGCGTGCTCAGTTTGGTGAGGCTCCTAAAAACAAGAAAGAAGAAGCTTCTGCTGAGTAATTCTTTTACGGTTAAGTAAGTCCATCTGCCTGCCGCTGCTATTTCAGCAAATGGCGGCGGCTTACTGGAAGAACTCAAGAAGTGTGCAGTTACTGCACACTTTTTTTATGCCCTTTTGCCTAGCTCAATTACCTGCAGATCGCGTACCTGCCCGTTCACAATCGAGAAACGCACCATTGTCCTGACTTTATGAAAGCCATGTTTACCTGCAGCGCCCGGGTTAATGTGCAGCAAGTTGTTCAGGCTTTTATCGGTCATAATTTTAAGTATGTGCGAATGCCCTGTGATGTATAATTGCGGTGGGTTGGTTTTTATTTCATTTCGTACGTCAGGGTGGTATTTGCCTGGGTAGCCTCCAATATGTGTCATCATAACATCCAGCCCTTCCACCATAAACCTGTTTACTTTCGGGTGCACCTGCCGGATTGTAGCGTCATCAATATTGCCATAAACTCCCCGTAATGGCGCAATTTGGCTTAGCCTGTCCGATACATCTATACTTCCAAAGTCGCCTGCATGCCATATCTCATCGCAACCTGTCAGCAGCCGGATGATCTGTTCATCGAGGTAGGAGTGGGTATCAGAAAGGAGGCCTATTTTCATAGTTGTTTTAATTTTTTGTGAAATAAAGTTTCTACGGACAATTTCAGGAAAGTATAGTTGAGTTTATACTTCTATTTTGGGTTTTAAAGCAATAGTTGAGTAGCTGGTCCAGAATCAAGTTCTGGCAATGTGCGCAGTTTTTGTTTGTCTAATACTCAAACTCCTGATTAGTTTGAAAGCAAAAGGAGACAAAGCTTGAACCTTGTCTCCTTCATTATTCATTCAGAATTTTTCATTATCTCAAACTCCCCAGGTTTCCGGCGATTTTCGCCACTGAGCGAGCGCTTCCATGGAGTTTTCAGAAATTACACCTTGCTCTAAAGCTGCTTCTGTAAGCGCGCTGTAGTTGCTAAGGCAGAATAGCGGTATGCCGGCATTCTTGAAATTTTCTTCGGCTAAAGGAAAACCATAGGTAAAGATGGCAGCCATACCTACCACTTTGCCGCCGGCAGCTATTACAGCCTCAGCTGCTTTTAAGGAACTACCACCAGTAGAGATCAGGTCTTCTACCAATACAACTTTCTGGCCTGCCAGTAGTTTTCCTTCTATCTGGTTACCCATACCGTGGCTTTTAGGCTGAGGCCTAACATACAGGAAAGGCATTTCCAATAGATCTGCTACTAAAGCACCCTGGGCAATACCTGCGGTGGCAACGCCTGCAATAGCTTCAGCATCCGGGAAATTGTTTTTTATGAGTTCAGCTAAAGCCTGTTTTATATAACTGCGTATGTAGGGGTAAGAAAGTGTAACGCGGTTATCGCAGTAAATAGGCGAATTCCAGCCCGAGCTCCACTTAAATGGCTGTTCAGGGCGTAATTTAACAGCCTCCGTTTCCAGCAGGAAAGAGGCAACTTTATGTGCTGTAGTTGTAGAATCCATGTACGAAATTACATAAATATTCTTCCTTTTTAAGCCACCGTGTTTACTTTCCGTAGATTTATGTATTGATTTGTGTAAATTTCAAGCCTAATAAGGCACCAAACCACATGAACGTTTTTATAAACGATATACCGCTGATACTTAAGAAGTCGAATGAAAAAGTATACAGGCATCATTATGACCTGGTACTGGAGTCTGATGATCACTTTACTTCTAAAGACCTGGTGGGTGATGTGCTGATAAAAGGCGTAAACAGCGATCTGATTGACCGCATTGTGCGCCTGATGGAGGTGAAGAAACTAAAAAAGCTGAATTCGCTGACGCTCGTTACTTCAAAGAAAAAGAAATTGATCGATCACCTGAAAGATCAGTTTAAAATAGTGAAGGCAGCAGGCGGACTTGTGGTGAAAGACGATAAGATTCTGATGATGTATCGTCTGGGAACCTGGGACCTGCCTAAAGGTAAGCTTAACAAAAAAGAAGTAGTAGAAGACGGCGCTTTGCGCGAGGTGGAGGAAGAGTGCAATATCAAGGTAGAAATAATTGATAAGCTACCTAAAACCTGGCATTCTTATGCCTACAAAGGAAATAAGATCCTGAAAAAGACTACCTGGTATGTCATGAACTGCACTGATGATAGTCTGATGAAACCGCAGGCCGAGGAATTTATTGAAGAGGTACGCTGGATGACGCCGGAAGAAGTGCTGGAAGTGCTGCCTAAGGCCTATGCTTCAATAGCTTTTATCGTGCGGCACTATCTGCAATCTCAGAAATCCGGAAAGGTATAAAATCATCCACGTTGCCGCCAAACCGGTGAATCTCTCTTATGATAGAGGAACTGATGGCGGCAAGTGGGGGTGAAGTGATCAGGAATACTGTTTCCAGGTCGGTATTCACATGCCGGTTTGCCTGTGCAATGGTATTCTCATATTCAAAATCTGTGGTATTGCGCAGACCACGTAGCAAAAACTTTGCATCCACTTCTCTTGCAAATTCTGCAGTAAGCCCTTTATAAGACTGTACTTTAATATTGGGTTGTCCTTCAAAAAGGCGGCTTATCACATCTACCATCGTATCGACAGGTATGTAGCGTTGCTTGCTGCTGTTGTTACCTATAGCAATAATTACCTCATCAAATAACCGCGCCCCACGCAGTACTACATCTAAATGCCCGTTTGTAAAAGGGTCAAATGAACCGGGAAATAACGCGATTTTTTTCATGGATTAATTTCGAACTATGAAGTATGAATACCTGAATTTGATTTCAATTGTTGGCAATTAGCCTATAAGTATTCAGTTATTCAAAAATTATACTTACTCGCAAAGGTGCAGGCTATACATTTCAAAATAGCGGTGCTCAAAAATATCATCGAAGCGATAGCTATAAGCGATATCTACCGGCTTCTTACCGAACCGAACATGGCGGATATACTTCTGAAGTATGTTAAATAGCGAGGAGTCGTGCGTAATGTCGCCCCAGATCGTAATGGTTTCCTGCTCCGGGTTCAGCTTTTGCTCCTGCATTACAAACACGATGTAGTAAATAAAATCTTCGGGGCTGAGGTAATGGAACACATTGCAGAACTGCAGGCCAGCCTCGTTTACTACAAGTATAGTTACATAGTTGCGCTCAATAAACAAGTATAAACCTGCTCCGTTTCTGCGGCCTGCCTGGTGCATCACACTCTTTATAAGCGAACTGGTCTGATGTACAAACTGCACACTGCGTTCCGGAAACAGGCTTTGCACCATACGGTATACCACACCCGGCACGGCAAAAATGTTTACAGCCTCCAGGTTGGTGTGCCTGTAATGCATGATTACATCCTCCTGTGGGTTAAGGTCGCTGTGCAGTTGCAGGTAGTTCGCCTGGTGATCAGGATCGAAAAGCGTTTCCGGCACTAAGGTAAAATGCGGGTTACTGATTGCCACACGCACTTCCAGCCAGCGTTGTTCCTGCAGCAATGCGTTTTCATCAGCAATCAGGCGCAATTGTTCTGCCACCTGAAGCGGCGTAAATATGGTTATCAGCTCGTAATCCTCCAGCACTACAAATTTATTTCGCTCCACATCGGCAACGGCAATACGGATATGCCGCGAACTAACCGACAAGTATAAATTACACTGGGGCGCCTGCGAAAGCGCGAAGCCCTCATCAAGTATTTTGTGCGAAAGCCGGAAGTGGGTGCTGGTTGTGCTCAAAGTATAAATTTGCTGATGTTTGCAACAGATGCCAGGTGCTACTGCTTAGTATGCTGCAAGTATAAAAAAAATATGGCACATGCTGTTGCCCAAAGGCTACTATTGCAAAAAGTGATGCTCCATTCCAAGTAAATCGTCCAGAGAAATCAGGTGGTGAAGCAGGCTATGCTTATCGGCATTCGGAATATTCTTAATCTCCTGCACGCTCAGGAACTGCACCTGTTCTATTAATTGTTTATCAGGAGCTGATTCCGGGTCTGAGCCGGTTCTCAAATTTCCGCTATCTATACTTACTTCAAAAAACAGTTCAACAGCATGTAAGGGTTTTTGCAGAAATTCATTTACGCAAAGGAAGCGCTTAATTGTAACCTGTAACCCAGTTTCTTCCAGTATTTCGCGCTTTAAACAATCGTGCAGGGTTTCGCCATATTGTACGCCGCCACCTGGAGGAGCCCAGAAAGCCTGGTTGTTTATAGTTGCCTGGTGCCGGACAAGCAGTAACTTATTATCCTGTATGCAAATGCCGCAGACACGCGCACGAAGCTTATCTGCAAATGGTAATGTGTTTGGGTTTATAGTAGTCATTTATTGCGAACCAAGTGTATTGGTGGTAGCTTTACAGTATGATTAAAACGTACAATCCGGATTTTGAGTCAGATATACGCGAAAAACTTGAGCGGCAGGAATTCATGAAGCTCATGGGTTTTGAAGTTACAAAGATAGAAGAAGGCAGGTTTGAAGGCGAACTATTACTTGAACAAAAGCATAAACAACATAAAGGCTTTACGCATGGTGGCGTTATTGCTACTTTAGCCGATATAGTGGCCGGTTTTGCAGCTGTAAGCTTAGTTCCGAAAGACCATCATGTGGTAACAGCAGAACTGAAGGTTTCATACTTTCATCCGGGAGTTGGAGATAAATTACTTGCCAAAGGTTGGGTACTGAAACAGGGGCGTAAGCTCAACTTTTGCGAAGCCGAAGTATACGTGGTAAAAGGAGAGGAGCAACCGCTGCTGATAGCCAAAGCTACAACAACAATGGCAACCATTACGCCGGAAGATATTGCCAGAAGAGTAACTAGTTCAGATTCCTGAATAATACCAGATACGTATTCGAATTTATAGTTCGGAATTTAAAATTTATACATAAAACGCGTGCGTCCATTAGAAGCATTAAAAACCAATTTCCCATTTGAGCCTACAGCCGACCAGGCAAAGCTCTTTAGTAAATTGGATGAGTTTATACTTAAGAAGGATGAAGATCGCCAGGTTTTTCTGCTGAAAGGGTATGCAGGTACGGGTAAAACCACTGTAGTTACCTCGCTGGTTAAAATCCTGAATAAGTTTGGCTACAAGTATATGCTGCTGGCACCAACCGGTCGTGCTGCAAAAGTAATGGCTTCCTATAGCGGCATTCCAGCTTATACTATCCATAAAAAGATCTACCGCCAAACAGCTAATCCATACTCAGAAGGTTTGTCGTTTACGCGCCAGCCCAATAAATCTGATAACATGTTCTACATCGTGGATGAGGCCTCGATGATTTCGGATGAAAGTGGCTTTGGTGAGAACGGATTACTACAGGATCTTCTGAATTACATTTTCGACAAAAAGAACAACAAATTACTGCTGATTGGCGATACTGCGCAGCTGCCTCCTGTAAACCAGACCATTAGTCCCTCGTTGGATGCCAGTTACCTGAAACATAATTTCCGTTGCCATGTGCAGGAGTTAGAGCTAAAGCAGGTAATGCGCCAGGCCGAGCAATCAGGCATTCTGATGAATGCCACCAACCTGCGCGACCAGCTGAAAAACGAAAAGCCAGAGATAAAACTGAATACCAAAGGCTGGCGGGATATCTATAAAATGACCGGCGAAAAGCTTGAAGATGGCTTACGCTATGCTTATGATAAATTTGGCATCGAGAATAGCATCGTTATTTGCCGGTCTAACAAAACTGCCAACCTTTACAATCAGCATATTCGCCGTCAGATATTTTTTTCTGAAGATGAAATAGGTGTAGGCGATTACCTGATGATCGTGCGCAATAATTATTTCTGGTTGCCCAAAGATTCTGATATAGGCTTTATGGCAAACGGCGATTTTGTAGAAATAACAAAAATTATTCGCTATGAAGATCTTTATGGCTTCAGATTTGCAGATGTGCGGGTACGTTTTGTAGATTACCCCGACGCTGAGGAACTGGAAGTAAAGATTATGCTCGATACGCTGTATACTGATGCGCCCGCTTTGCCAGCCGACCAGAACAAGAAGCTATACGAAGAAGTGCTGAAGGATTACATGGATATTACTACCAAGCGGGAGCGGAGCAAGGAGCTTAAAAAGAACCCATACTTAAATGCGCTTCAGGTTAAATTTGCGTATGCACTAACCTGCCACAAAGCGCAGGGCGGGCAATGGAAAGCCGTTTTCGTAGACCAGGGTTTCCTGAAAGATGACATGGTAAATGAAGAGTTTGCCCGCTGGCTTTATACTGCTTTAACACGATCATCAGAAGAGCTTTTTCTACTGAACTTTAACCAGCATTTATTGGTTAGCTGACAAAAGAAAATAAATCTTGAATCGTTTTTATATAAAAATAGTATACTACAATTGCTACATAATCTAATCCCTTATACATCATGAAAAAAGTAATCCTTTCTTTAGCTATTGCAGCACTTGCTGCTGGTGGTGCTATGGCACAACAAACAAAAACAACTCCAACTGCGCCTCAGGTGCAAGCCAAAGCTGGCCCGGCTATTACCTTCGAAGAATCGGAGTATAACTTCGGTGATATAGCGCAGGGTGATGTAGTGGAGCACGTTTTCAAGTTTAAGAATACGGGTACGCAGCCATTAGTTATCAGCCGCGTAGATGTTACCTGCGGTTGCACTACTCCCGACTGGACTAAAGAGCCTGTAATGCCGGGTAAAGTTGGCACGGTAACAGCTAAATTTAACAGCGCAGGCAAATTAGGTCAGCAAAAGAAAGCCATCACGATTCATTCTAATGCTACAGAGCAGAGCACAAATGTGTATATCGTAACAAATATTAAGGAGAAAGCAGCTGGTAGCGCAAAAGTTAACTAAGCTTACTCTAGTATAAAGCATAAAAAAAGCCCGCATCCATAAAGGTGCGGGCTTTTTTTATTAATAGTATTTATACTTTACAAAGCCTTGCTGATAGCATAGAAAAGGAAACCCCACCCGGCAATAAGGGTAGTGCCGCCAATTGGTGTTATGGCACCTAACCAAGTTACACCTGTAAGGCACAATACATACAAAGACCCCGAGAAGATCAGGATACCTATAAAAAAACACCAGGCTGCTATCTGAAGTGTTGGCTCCTGTACCCTGAATAACAATAGACCTACAGCAAGCAGAGCCAGCGTGTGGTACATCTGGTATTTAACGGCTGTTTCAAAAGTAGCAGTGCGGTTGGTTGCCTCCAGCATCGGGCCTAATGCATGTGCACCAAAAGCGCCTATCATAACGGTTAAAGCACCAAGGGCACTTGCTATTAAAAGTATGGCTTTTTGTGTCATGCTTAAGCTTCTTCCTCTTCTTCGTCGCTGTTCAGGGCCTCAATAATCTGGCTTTCGTAATCTTCCAGGCTGTCGTAGTTCGTGAACAAAACCAGTTTCTTTTGTGCTTTCAGTTCGTTTATAACATCCAGTGCAGCTTCCAGGGGCTCTGTTTCTTTACCAGATAATGCGGCATCCCAATCCAGACCAGCCAGCAAATGGTCGCCATACATGCCCACGCACCAATTTTCTAAAAACTCTACTAACGGAACTTGCTCGGCCTTATAACCATCCCACTCATCTTCGGCACATGCCATAGCGCCTGCTTCACTCGACCAGAACAGGATAACCTCTGTATCATCAAATTCATTTGAGCTCGAAGTGGCCCATATATCGCCTTCCGAAAGTCCCCAAACAGCATCAGATGCTACAACACGTTCTATAAACTTTTTGTAAGTGGCTTCATTTGACTCTCCGTTCTGTTGCATGGTTTCTTGTGATGTTATGGTTTATATTTCTTTTATACTTACTTCTTACTATAATCTCTTGCACCAAATATACCACTTCCTACCCGAATCATAGTGCTACCTTCTTCAATAGCCAGTTTCCAGTCAGATGTCATGCCCATAGATATCTCTTTAAAGTCTTCATTAGCAAAGAAGAAGGTGTCCTTAATTTTAGTGAAACATTCTTTCAGGTAACGGAATTCCTGTCGAAGTTTAGTCTCATCATCAGTATTGGTGGCTATTCCCATTACACCAGTTATGCGGATGTAGTGCATCTGGCGATACTCATCTGATTGTAATAGTGCTACAGCCTCTTCGTAGTTCATGCCATACTTTGTTTCTTCATCTGCTATAGAAATCTGAAGCATGCAATTAATGGGAGTTGTACGGTTACGCTGCTCGGCACGTTTGTTAATTTCCTGCAACAATTTCAGGCTATCTACCGACTGAATGGTGTCAACAAAATTTGCGATATACTTCACTTTGTTTGTTTGAAGGTGACCGATCAGGTGCCATTCAATATCGTGGGGAAGCTGGTGGTATTTCTCTTCCAGTTCCTGTACTTTGTTCTCCCCGAAAATACGCTGACCGGCATCATACGCCTCTTTTATAGTAGCTGCTGTATGGGTTTTAGATACGGCCACTATACGGCAGCCTGTGCCCTGTAATTGCTGGTTAAAATAATGAAGATTTTCGGCTATCGGCATAGTTTTATGTTATATCTGGCTTGTAAGTAGCTGGTTTTGTTAGTCTTCAAGTACGTTTGTTATGAATGTATTCTTTAAAAGCATCCATAACAGCAATAGGAGCAGTGCCCATTTTAAGTATACCTGGTAATAATCGCGGGTATCGCGGAATCGTTTTTCCGTTACTTCGGTTTTTTCATATTTGTTGATGTTCCGGAAAATTTCCTGCAGCGCATCTTTGGAATCGGCTCTGAAGAAAAGTCCTTCGCCAAGTTGTGCTATTTGTCGCAAACTGCTTTCATCGAGCTGCGTTTCTACCAGTACTTTTTTTCCCGAGTTATCAGATGCATAAGTTGCCTGCCCGTCTTTACCTATACCAATCGTATAAAGTTTTATGTTGTGCGCAAAGGCCAGCCGTGCCGCCATTTCGGGGTCCAGGCTGCCGGCAGTGTTTTCGCCATCGCTTATAAGTATAACGACTTTACTTTTGGCATTAGAGTCGCGCATTCTGTTTACAGCTATAGCCAGGGCACTACCAATAGCGGTACCATCGTTCGGTATCATTTTAAAGCCTATGGAATTTATACTTTCCCGTAGCAACTGATAATCTGTGGTAAGAGGGGCAAGGGAGTAGGCGTCGCCTGCAAAAACAACCAGGCCGATGCGGTCCTGCACTCGTCCATTTATAAAATCAAGTGCTACATCTTTGGCAGCATCCAACCTGTTTGGTGTAATGTCTGTCAGCTCCATCGAACCTGAAACATCCAGTGCCAGCACAATGTCAATTCCTTCTGCGCTCTGCTCTATCTGTTCGTTAACGCGCTGAGGCCTTGCTATGGCAACCAGCACCAGCATCATGAAAAGTATAAATATAAGGTCCGGCAGAAAACGTAATAAGCTTGTGAACTGGAATTTGGTCTTGCTGTTAAACATGGCCATATCCAGCTTGTTACGTGTTTTAAGTGTAAGTAACCATTTAAACATAAACAGCAATGGCACGGCCGGTAATGCATAGAGCACCACTGGGTAAACCCAATCGAAAGAACGGAGGGTACTGTAACTAAACCATTCCAGGTTCAGCCAGTCCAGTTGCTCATCGCTTATTCCTAGCATTGTTAGTTACCTCTCGTTGTGTTTTATAACGGCTTCTGGCAAAAGTGCGAAGCTGCACCAACGCGTCCTGCGTTTCTTTATCGGCTTCGGTTAACAGGTTACCATATATGGCTTTATCGCAAAGGCGCAAGGCGGTGTTTACATCTTCGTTGTCGTGGTAAAAGCGCACGATTTCTTTGGTGGTAAAAGAGTTGATTGCGCTTTTTTCGAGTTTGGTGAGATAGTTTTTCCAAAGTGAAACAGCCTTCTCCATACTTTGAGAAGATCCTGATTTTACAAACCTGTCTACGTGCGAAGTATAGCGCGAAGCAAAGTATACATGGTCTTTACGGAGGCGGTAAAGTTTATACTTTGTTTTTATAGTCTGACCAAACGTAAGCCACACTAGACTGAAAAAAACGAAAGCAGCCGCCATCCATACCACTACAATTGGCCAGTTAAAACGCTCTTCTACCGGTACCAAAGCAGTATCTGTTTTAAACTGCAAAGGCTCGATCACTTTACTTACCAATTGCTTTAGCTGTAACGTATCTGCCTGGGCTTTTACCTGTATCGTGTCCTGGCCCTGCAAAACAAGCACCGGAAGCGCCAGCTCCTGTACCGGGTATATTTCGAAGGTACGCAAAGTATAAACAGCGCTGTCCGTGCTGATCCCGCCTCTAGTATAAGTAGGGTAGTAGCGTTTGCTCACAAATTCAAAAGGGGCAAAGCTTTGGCTGGAGTCCGGAAGTATAACTTCCTGCGTTGCCGGGTGCCTGTGTACCAGCGTGTATTGCAGCAGCTCGCCTAACTGTGCAAAGTCGCGGTTAAAGCGGCCTTCTGGCAGCGGAACCTGCTGGCCCCATGCAACTGCCTGCAGTAAGTATAAAAGTATAAATAAAGGTAATTTACGCACTTTTCTTGGTAGACTTATTTCTGAGCCTGAACAGATTAACGAGTTGCGGTACATAGTCCTCGTTTGTTTGTATAGCTAAATAATTTGCCTGGTACTTCTGACAGATGCGCGCTACTTTCTCCCGGTTCTGCTTATATTGAGATAAATAATGTTGCTGAAATTCATCGCCTGATGTATTAAGCCAGATCGTTTTGCCGCTTTCCTTATCCAAAACAGGTACAATGCCCAGACCAGGTACTTTTTGCTCGCGAAGGTCCTGTAGTTGCAGCACGATCAGGTCGTGGCGTTTTGCCAGCATAGCCAGTTCGCGCTCGTAATTGGTATCTATAAAATCAGAGATGAGCAGGATAATGCTCCGGCGCTTTATGATATCCAGCGTTAATTTTATACCTGCTGCCAGGTTAGTTTTAGCTGATTTTGGTTTTAGCTCCGATAGCGCCTTAATGATAGTATAAGCCTGCTCAATGCCTTTGGCCGGTTTAATATACTTTTCTTTCTGATCGCTGATGCACACAATGCCGATCTGGCTTTGCTGCTGCGCTGCCGAAAGCGCCAGTACGCCGCAAATCTCTTTGCCAATATCAAGCTTATGCTGCTTTCCGGTGCCAATGGTTTGCGAAGCGCTCACATCCAGCATCAGGAACACCGATTGCTCTTTCTCTTCGCGGTAGGTTTTTACAAAAGTGCCATGTCCTTTTGCCGACACGTTCCAGTCAATCGAGCGCACATCATCTCCGTACTGGTAGGCGCGCACGTCGTCAAACTCCAGCCCGGTACCTTTAAATACCGAGTGGAAATCGCCTTGCATCTGGGTGGTTATTGCCTTTCTGATGCGGATCTCGTACTTTCGTAGCTTTTGAACAAGCTCTTTCATACTTTGGGCTGTAGCGTCAGATTTTAAAATTAGGACATATTCCCGTAATTTACATCCGTGAAAAGACTTTTCTGCATACTTTTTTGTTTCAGCCTGCTAGGTTGCCAGAAACAAACCCCCAAGCCACCTGAAAACCTGGTTACTAAGGAAAAGATGGTGCAAATACTGGCTGATGTACATGAGGCTGAGGCGCGCATTGAAAGTAAGATGAATTACCCCGATACTGCCATGATGACTTTTAACCATGCGCAGAAACTGATACTAAAGAAACATGGCGTGTCAGAGAAGAAGTTTCGGGATACGTATGACTACTACCTGGAGCACCTTGTTGAAATGGATAAGCTTTATGAAATTATAATTGATACTTTGAGTGTGCGTGAGTCTAAAGCCAAAATTAAAGAAGGGCAAGCGCCTGAGGCAGAAGGTGATGCGCAGCAGCCAGCTCCTTATAGAGCATTGTAAATTATTAGTTTGGCTGATAAGGACGATAGTATAGATTTATAGTTAAAGGCATGGCTGAAAAAGCGATGCCTTTTTTTGTCAGATCAGTTTGCTGCCGTTAGGTACCTTAGCGGCTGGTTGCGCCAGCACAATATTTTTATCCTCATCTTCAAAGCCTGTTACCAGCACCTCCGAAATATATTTGCCTATTTGTTTTTTGCCTAAGTTGGTTACACAGAGCACCTGCTTGCCTATTAACTCTTCCTTAGAGTATAGCTTTGTGATCTGGGCGCTTGACTTTTTTATACCCAACGGGCCAAGATCAACGGTAAGTTTATAAGCCGGCTTACGTGCTTCCGGAAAATCAAAAGCTTCAATTATAGTTCCAACTCTGATATCGGTTTGCTCAAAGTGCTGCCAAGTAATGGTGTCTGTTATCATGAAGAGTTAATTGGTGTTTCAAAAGTATGTTAATCAAAGCTTGTTTGGTCTAGTTCTAATTCTAATCTCATCTGGTAAAGGTCAAAGCCTTTAGCCCAGAAATCCTTTTCAGTTTTCTCTAATTTAAACCCAAGCTTTTGGTAAAATTTATACACTAGCTGCGTTGTTCTTACAAGTATAGAATTTATACTTTGATTTTTCCTGATCTCATCAATTCTATACTTTGTCAGTTTTGTGCCAATGCCTTTTCCCTGGTAATCCGGGTGAATGATATCCCAGGAAATACGCGCCAGCTTCTCTTCCGGAAAGTAATTGATTCCCCCCGAACCTATAATTTCCCCATTTTCCTCAACTATAAAATAGTTATCCAAATGATTGTCTAGGTACGCTAAAAAGTCATTCTCTTCCGATTCGTCGAAATAGAGAGGAGTGTTAAGCCTCAGTAAAGCCACCAACGCATTTTTGTCTTCTTTAGAATAAGGTCTTATCATGCTTGGTTTATTTTATAGAATAACGAGGTCCTGAAACAGCGTCTGATTTTAGTTGAGAACAGACTGGGTTTGAATGTATACTTTTTATGACAATTAGCTTTGTACGCAACTAAAAAGCATCCCGCTCTCAAAGCTGGATATTAAAAGAAGTGCTGTAACAAGAATTACTAATTTGATATTTTCATTTTAATAGACACCTAACGGGCCGCGTGTATGCAAAGCCTGTAGCGAAGCAAGGGTTTTGTATACATTGTGTCATAGGTAGCCTTTCTTTTAATTACTGTTTTTAATTAACGATTGTATAAGCAATCTTCTCCTATCGCACCGCCACCATATTCAAATATTACACTGTCATTGTGAATGTAAACACACTCTTGATTAATCGCTAACCGTACTGAGTCATTCTTAGGTTTATCTAACAGGCGAAAGTAGTATTTCCCCATTCCACTCCGCTGAAAACCAATTTTGAAGTCATCCCTTTTATCAAATGAAATACAATTTGCTTTGTCAAGCTTATTCTTTAACTCAACTAGATTGTTTTTAGTCCAACCTAGTATATTTAGTAGGCTGTCAACCTGTTTTGATTCAATATTTCTGTCTGTAAGGGTATAATAAGCGTTACCCTTAACTATGTTAAAATAGAATAGCTCATTATCGTTTTCAAATTCAATGTCAACTTTGGTGTCAGGTGGTAAAATGGAATTAAAGTAGGTTTTCGCTTGGTAAATTTCATTTCTCTTCAAGTCAAAGTTTTGCTTCAGGTCATCTAATGAATAATCTTTGTCAAAAGAGCCAAAGGCAATACCAAAAAGAATAAAAACACCAATTACGAGAGCTAGTCCAAGCGTCAACAGAGCTAATATCGCCTTTATAAATAAGTTCATCATCTTCCCATCTGTCTATACTGAAGGTTACCTATAACGGTTGGTACATAAAGCGAGCGAGGCGCAGCCAAGCTTGGCTTATGTGCCGGGTTAGTGGATGTTATTCTTAAATACCCCGACTTTCATACCTGATAAACTTAAACTGTTTTTTCTGCTGGTCAAAAGAATAGACTGCTCGACCAACACCAGAATTTAACAAGCGTATTTCTCCTTTCTCTTTTTTAGCACCTAAAGGCAAGATTGAAACATCAAACTGACCGTTATTAAATCTTAGAGGGAAAAGGTAATGGTAAGTAATTTCTTCTTTTCTATCGAGAATTTCGCTAAGCTCACCTTCGCTTTCTTTGACTACTTTGATAACCGTATTCCCCACTTTTGTCATCAGACTATCAGTAATTACTTCAGGTTGATTGCTCAAGTACAGTGTATCATACTTTATAGTACTCTTCTCAAGATGCTTGATATACTGAATCAGAGCATTATTATAGATGTTGCTCTGCCCTTTTACTTCTGTAGAATTAATGCTCTGCCCCACTGTGAGGAATGGTATCAGAAGTAGTAAGGTCAGAAGCTTTACCATTTTTTCTTTTATAAATTAATATACCCACTAACTATTGGATATACGACAACATACGCTTATCTGCACTATAACTGCAGTAGCAGCAATTACAACTCTCTTTCAAGTTTTAGCTTAAAGTATAAATATAGTTAAATCATTATACTAAAAGTATAGCAAGTATAAATTATACTTCAATTTCCTTCCTGAAAGCCTTACAGCAACATAAGGCACCGCACATCGTAATCCTATGCAATTGGTTTAGTATACTTTAACAAGATCATACTTGCCTTTATACCTGCCATAAAACTAGAAACTATGAAAAGAGAATCCGGAGCAAGCCGCTCTGCCTGGATGGACGATGTGGTGATGCCTGCCACCCAAAAGCTTTCTGAAAACCTGACCTGCGATGTATGTGTTGTCGGTGCCGGTATTGCTGGCATTACTACAGCCTACCTGCTTGCCAAAGAAGGAAAACGGGTAATTGTGCTGGAGGCGAAGCATATAGGAGGAGGCGAAACCGGCCGCACAACAGCACATCTTGCCAATGCCCTCGATGATCGTTTTACAGAACTCATCAAGCTTTTTGGTATTGAAGGTGCCCGAAAAGCAGCGCAAAGCCATGGCGATGCAATCGATAAAATAGAAGAGATCATCAAGGACCTTAAAATAGACTGCGACTTTGTTCGTGTAGATGGTTACCTTTTTGCCAATAACCGCGAGCAAGGCGAAGACTTAATGAAGGAACTGGAGGCAGTGCAACAGATTGGCTGGCGCGATGTGGTGTTACGCAAAGAATGCCCGGTGCCAACCCTTACTGGCTTATCCTGTCTGCAGTTTCCGAACCAGGCACACTTCCATGTGCTTAAATACCTGGAGGCGGTTAGCCGGGCCATTATAGATAAAGGCGGCAGAATTTATACAGAAACCCGTGCCGAGCGATTTGAGACCGGCGCTATAAATACTGTTATCTGTACAGATGGGCATGCAGTTTCTGCAAACCATTTGGTAGTGGCAACTAACACACCGGTAAACGATTGGGTTACAATCCATACAAAACAAGCTCCCTACAGAACCTATGCTATAGCAGCCAAAGTGAATGCCGGCGAAGTGCCCGATGCCCTGTATTGGGATATGGACGACTCGTACCATTACATCCGCTTACTGAAAGGAAAAGCAGAAGGAGTAAACACAGAACATGCAGGATCGGATTTGCTTATAGTTGGTGGTGGAGATCATAAAACTGGCCAGGACCATCACCCGGAAAAACATTTTGCAGAATTAGAGCGTTGGATGCGCCTGAAACTCCCGATGGCAGGGGAGGTGACTTACCGTTGGTCGGGGCAGGTATATGAGCCGGTTGATGCGCTGGCATTTATAGGCCGAAACCCGGGAGATGCTGAAGTATACATTGCCACAGGTGATTCGGGGCATGGCATGACACACGGCACCATTGCAGGTATGCTGATTACAGATCTTATAATGGGAAGGCCCAATTTATACGAAAAACTTTACGATCCGGGGCGGGTAAGCCTTAAGTCTTCGGGCGAGTTCATGAAAGAGAACCTGAATGTGGCAGCTCAGTTTAAAGATTACGTTACAGGTGGTGATGTTGATGACCCAATGCAGGTAATGCCAGGCACTGGCGCCATTATGCGAAAAGGAATGACCAAAGTAGCTGTGTATTGCGACCAGGATGGAAAACGCCACGAATGTTCTGCCATTTGCCCGCACTTAGGCTGCGTGGTTAGCTGGAATAACGTAGAAAGCTCCTGGGATTGCCCATGCCATGGGTCACGCTTCGATCCTTTTGGCAACGTAATCAATGGCCCTGCATTAAAAAACCTCGGCCCGGCTGAGTAATTTATACTTCAGGTTATGTAAAAAGCGCTGGCCATACTTTGCAAAGTATGGCCAGCGCTTTTTACTTTATTTATAGGCTTCGAGCTCCTGCAGTCTTTTTTCGATATTGGCAGCCCATTCCTGCTGTACATCGCTATTCAGGCCGTGATTAGATTTTTTATCAAACAGATCCTGCTCGGCTTTCCATTCTTTAAAAACCTGGTTTACAGCCGGGGTCATCGTGGTTTTTACGTTGCTGCAACTGCTTCCTATTTTCTGTAGTTTCTTACGCAGCAGGCGGGCGTGTACTTCAGTCAAATCAAAATGCAACTGCTCGTGGAACAGTAATTTATCTGATTTTTTGTTCTTCGACCAGGATTCAGTTGGCAGGAAAACGCAGGTTACATTATATTCGAAACGGTCGTTTTTGCATTTAGCATCTACAGCCAGGTTAGCAGCCGTTAACGCATGGTGCGGATTCCCATCGTCGGGGTTTCCTTTAAAATCTTCCCAGCTAAGTCTGCGCGATGGCGACCAGGCCAGTGTTCCGTTATTCTTGTGACCAACTTTATGGCTGTTATTGTCTTTCGCTGCTTTTGCAGGTAAAAGAACTGTGGTTGGTGCAGGCGCAAAAATGCCTGTTAACAACGTGAAAAGTAAGGTAAAAATTACCATTGGCTAAAAGGTAAAATATATTCGTAATCCCCGAACGCAGGTAAAATAAATTTAGTGCCGTATTTGTACTTTTTACTTTTGGCTAAAGCGTAAGCTCAACATTTTGAAGCGCATAAATAAAAGCACAGCAGCCACAGATAAGCCAACCAAAAGGCCTGTCCAGATGCCATTTACACCAAAGCCCAACTTAAAGCAAAGCAGGTAGCCCACCGGCAAACCAATAACCCAGTACGCTATTAGCGAGATAATGCCCGGAATGCGCACATCTTCCAGTCCGCGCAGGGCACCAAGCCCAACCACCTGAACGCCATCCGATATCTGGAACAAGGCAGCTATTATAAGTAGAACCGATGCAATTTGCATTACCTCCGGATCATCGATGTAAAGACCAGGTATAACTTTATTGAATAAAACCATGAGTAAGCCGCTGGCTGTCATAAAGATAGCGCCCATGGCAAAGCTGCTTAAACCCGCAATGCGCATTGCTCTATAGTTGCCAAGTCCCTTTTGGTTACCCACCCGTATAGTTGCCGCCGCCGCAATACCGCTTGCCATCATATAGGTAACCGATGCTACGTTTATGGCTATCTGGTGTGCTGCCAATTCTTTTGCGCCAAGCCAGCCAATCATGATAGCCGAAAAACTAAAAGCGCCCATCTCAAACAGCATTTGGCCGGAAATTGGCAAGCCCAGTTTAAAGATGCGGTACATGTGGATGAAGGAGAGATGCCTGTAGGTCATAAAACGCCTGAAAATTTCGAAGCGTTTGGTGTATAATACAAATGCACCCATCATTAGCGCCATTATAATGCGGGATATAAGGGTAGCCCAGGCTGCACCCACCATACCCAGTGCCGGAAATCCCAGCTTACCCCAGATCAGGAGATAGTTAAGTATTATATTTAGTGTGTTTGCGAAAATGGTGATGTACATGGATTGCTTGGTGAACGAAAGCCCTTCGGCAAACTGCTTGAAAGCCTGGAATATCATAAGCGGCACCATGGAAAGGAAAAGCACATTTACATAAGGTATAGCCAGTTTTACCACATCGGCTGGCTGATTGAGGTGCGTAATAAAAGGAGAGAAAAAGTATCCGGCCAGAAAGAGCAAAATCCCTAAAATAAAATTAGAGAACAACCCGTTCAGCAATAGCAATGAAATACGGGTATAGTTGCGACGGCCTTCGGCTGCAGCTATCAGCGGCGTTATACTGAACGACACACCCAGTCCGAATACCATCACGATCATGAAGATACTATTGCCTAATGATGCGGCTGCTAGTGGCAGCGTACCAATCTGGCCTACCATCAGACTATCGAAAACACTAACCAGGATATGCCCTAACTGGCTCAGCACAACCGGGTAAGCCAGCGAGAAGTTCTTGGAAAAGTGTTCTTTATATTCTGAAGTATTCATGCGGGAGGCTGTCTTTAAAGAAAATGCTGCAAAATTAGCTATTTTTAATGGTAAGAGACAGCCCGCCTTTAAATAAACCTGAAGCTATGAAGTATAAGTTTAGTGTTGAAGTGTACTCAAGGCCAGTTTTAAACGTTTCGAAGCTTCTTTCAATTTATCTTTTTCAACGGCAAAAGACATGCGGGCAAAACCCACAGCGCCGAAATTATCTCCGGGAGCTAACTCGAGGCTGTAGTAATCGCGGAAGTAGTTACACAGCGCTATACCGTTTTTTATACTTTGGCCTGCCGGGGTTTTAGAGTTGATATAATATGTAAAGTCAGGGAAAAAGTAATAGGCACCTTCTGGCAAAGTATAATTTACATGAGGTAGCTCTTCGAGTGCCTGCTGCATAAGCGCACGGTTTTCCTTCAGAATTTTGAGAATAGGAGCGAGGGCAGACTGCCTGTTCAGCAGCGTAGCAACTGCGGCCTGCTGTGAAAACAAACTGATTCCTGACATAGTACTTGCCTGAAATGCGATACATTTTTTAATCAGGTCAGTAGCTCCGGCAATGTAGCCAATGCGCCAGCCCGACATGGCAAACGATTTTGAAAAACCGTTTATGACAATCGTTTTTTCGTTTGCCCCTTCGCAGGAAAGGATAGAAGTAAAAGGCCTATCGTAAGTAATACAGTCGTAAATTTCATCGTTAAGCACATATAAATCTGGGTAGGCAGCTGTAACTTTAAGTATAGCCTCCAGTTCTTTTTTACTGTATAAACGCCCCATCGGGTTGCCGGGATTTGTAAGTATAAGCAAGCGGCTTCGCTCGTTCAGTACTTGTTTCAGAGCTTCAGGAGTAATGGTGTAATTATCCTCAGGCGAGGTATTTAAAGCAACCCCAACACCTTTACTATACTTCAGCAACTCATGAAATCCGAACCAGGCAGGTACAGGCACAATTACTTCATCCCCCTCATTCAGCAGCACAGAAAGTACATTAAAAAGCGCCTGTTTGCTGCCTGGCGTTACCAGTACCTGCTCAGGCGTTAGCGCTATATTTTCCTCCTGGTACCGTTCAGCGATGGCCTGGCGTAGTTCCGGAATTCCTTCTGTAGGGCCATACGAGGTAGCGCCATTACGGAGTGCCTTTATAGCAGCTTCAATTGCAGGTTCAGGGCTTTGGAAATAGCTGGCACCCGAAGCAAGTTTTATATAATCCATGTATCAATCTACCGTGAATAAGACATCGGCAAAATACTGATTCTTTTCCATAAACACAGTTTCGGTATTAAAACCACATACTTTCCCAAGTTCCTGTATTTGCTGCAAAGTATATTTATGTGAGCTTTCAGTATGTATAGCTTCCCATGCCTTAAAAGTATAGCTTTGCCCGGTAGCGTGTATGTCTACCTGCTGGTCGGTGCGGCTTACCAGGTAGCTTTTCATAACGCCTTCCTGCGGGTCGTAGAGTGCATAATGCTGGAAGGCCTGCAAATTAAAATTGGCTCCAAGCTCTCGATTCATTCGCTCCAGCAGATTCAGGTTAAATTCGGCTGTTATACCTGCAGCATCGTTGTAGGCATCAATTATAGTTTCGGGATCTTTACGCAAATCGGCCCCTAAGAGCAGTTTATCGCCGGGTTGCAGGTAGCTTCTTATACTTTTCAGGAAGTTTATACTTTCCTGTGTTTCAAAATTGCCGACGTTAGAACCCAGAAACAAGACTACTTTCCGTGCGGATTTATTTTCCTGGAGCCATTTCAGCGCATCAAAATATTCGCCCACCACGGCTTGCGCAAGTACAGCTGGCATTTCTTCGTGCAGGTCTTCAGTCAGTTCCTGCATGGCATCTACTGAAATATCTACTGGTACATATTCGAAGTTCTGCCCTGTGGCAGTAAGTTCCCGAATCAGCACTTTGGTTTTCATGGCATCGCCTGCGCCCAGGTCAATAAGATGGAAGAATCCTTCCTTACCAAACTGGCTCGCCATTGCCTGTTTATGCTCGTTTAGCAGGTCAAATTCACAGCGTGTCAGGTAGTATTCGGGCATATCCATTATCTGCTGAAAAAGCTTGCTGCCTTTGGCATCGTAAAACCAGCGCGACGATAATTTTTTTGGTGTCTGGTTCAGCCCGTTTGTTATATCTTTTGCAAAATCAGCATAAGTAGTAGCAGCATCTGATTGCTGGCTTACTATAGTTAATGGATGTAAAGTATGGTTTAATTGCATAGTTTAATTTGCTAACCTGATGCCAGTATACTGCCAGCGCTTATCAGGATGGAAAAAATTACGGTATGTGGTACGGATATGGTTTTGTGGCGTAGCGCATGAGCCACCACGAAGCACCATCTGGTTGATCATGAATTTGCCGTTATACTCGCCTAATGCTCCAGGCGCTTTTGAGAAACCCGGGTAAGGGTGGTAGGCACTATAGGTCCATTCCCAGGTATCGCCATAAAGCTGTTGCATGCCTTTTATACCTGCTTGGGCTGCAGTTGGCTCCAGTATTTCAGATTCTACAAAGTTTCCGATAGATGGCTGATATACCTGTGAAGCGGCTTCCCATTCAAACTCGGTGAGCAATCGTTTACCGGCCCAGTTGGCAAAGGCATCGGCCTCGTAAAAACTAATGTGCGTAACTGGCTCCTGCATGTTCAATTTCTGCAAGCCATGCATCGTAAATCGGTGCCACTCGCCATCCTGCTCTAACCAGTAAAGCGGGGCTTTCAGGTCGTTTGTTTTTATGAATGTTAAACCTTCATCCAGCCAAAAGCGAAAATCTTTATAGCCTCCAGCCTGCATAAAATCAAGGTACTCGCCATTTGTTACAAGCCGGTTCATTACTGTAAAATCAGGCAGTAAAACCTGGTGCACACCCAGTTCATTGTCAAAGCAAAAGTCTTCTCCCTTGTAGCCAATAGTATAAATTCCGCCTGGCACTTCCAGAAATTCGGCTGGAACAGTAGTAGCTGATGTTTCAGAAAGTTTAGCCTGTTTATACTTGGGGAGTAATGGATTGGTGCTCAGGATATACTTTATGTCGGTTATCAGGAGTTCCTGGTGCTGTTGTTCGTGCTGCAGGCCTAGTTCCAGCACAGGTAGTATTTCGCTTGCCTGAGCTTCATTTATACTTTGCAGCAGCTTCTGAATATGTTCGTTCACGTGTTGGCGGTAAGTATAAATATCGCGCAAAGGTGGCCTTGTAAGGGTGCTGCGTTGTGCCCGCTGCACCCGGTTGCCAACGCTGTTATAGTAGGAGTTAAATAAAAAGCTGTAGTCCGGGTGAAATACCTTATAGCCGGTTAAGTATGGTTTAAGCACAAATTCTTCAAAAAACCACGTAGTATGCGCCATGTGCCACTTCGGCGGACTCACATCTATCATGGGTTGCACTACGGTATCTTCAGGCTCCAAAGGCGCACAGATGTATTCAGTCTGATTCCTTATTTTTTCAAAACGCTGTAAAAACGTTGCATTTATAGTGGCGGTGAGGGTACTCATAAAGAGGTAATTGGGGTTGGCAAAAGCTTAAAGTAGACCATCCGGTGTAATAGAGTTCGGTTTTGGGTGATGAAACGGTTTATACTTATACGTGTGGAGTATGTACTATAGAAATGGCTTTATTGTTTTTACTCAAACTTCTTATCTTATTTAGGCCTCTACTCCGTAAATTGCCCTGTTATCAGACACTGTCAAGATGAAACTGAAACTCAACTATGTACCGCATACGCTGCATTTTAAATTTGATGCCCGCACCTCGCGGGGATCCATTTCTGAGCATAAAGTCTTTTACCTGCAGCTTTGTAAAGAAAATGAGCCTGAAATTACTGGGGTGGGGGAATGTGCGCCACTGGCTGGCTTAAGTGTAGATTACCGCCCAGACCTGGAAGCTAAATTGCGTGATGTATGCCGGCAAGTAAGTTCCTATAACATTGATTGGTTAGAAAATCCGCTGGAAGTATGGAAGGAGGAACTGGCACTTACAGATTGGCCTGCTATACTTTTTGCTCTTGAAACTGCCATACTTGATCTGAAAAGTGGCGGTGCCAAACAGCTGTTTGATAATGGTTTTAGCCGTGGCGAAGCAGGTATACCTATAAACGGACTTATCTGGATGGGAGAGCCCGACTTTATGCAGGATCAGATCCGTAAGAAACTTGCTGAAGGCTACAATTGCCTTAAGCTGAAGATTGGAGGTCTGGATTTTGCCTCTGAACTTGAGATATTACAAAGTGTACGCGAAGCAGCTGGGCCTGATGAGTTAACTATACGCGTTGATGCAAACGGAGCCTTCAAATCCGAAGAGGCCTTTCGTAAATTGGAGCGCCTGGCACATTATGGCATCCATTCGATAGAGCAGCCCATCCGGCAAGGGCAGGTTCAGGAAATGGCCCAACTTTGCAATTTTTCGCCAATTCCAATTGCCTTAGACGAAGAATTGATCGGAGTTCTGGGAACTACTGCAAAAACAGACATACTCGAAAAAATCATGCCTCATTATATCATACTGAAGCCAACGCTGGTAGGTGGTATGGCTGCCAGCGCCGAATGGATAAAATTGGCAGAAGAACGAAATATTGGTTGGTGGATGACTTCAGCGCTCGAATCAAACATCGGGTTGAATGCCATCAGCCAATTTACCTCAAACTATACTATCACGATGCCGCAAGGCTTGGGTACCGGGCAGCTATACCACAACAATATTCCATCGCCGTTACTGATTGAAAAGGGGAAACTTTGGTACAGTAAGCAAATGGATTGGGGAAGTATAAATTAGCGATTCCTGTTAGGCAAGCGTATTAACCCAGAAAGTATAATGCTCCGCTTAAAGAGATTCCCTCTCTGTTGAGGCTAAGTATAAAATGAGTTGATAAACAAAAAGGCCTGCAAAACTGCAGGCCTTTTTGTTTTATTAATGTTGGAAACCGCCACCGCGCATGCCCGGAGGGCCCTGGCGCATATTCTGGTTGCTGTCCGGATTTGGAGCACCAAAACTGCGGATGTTATAACTAAATGTAAGCATAAAGAAGCGCTGCAATACAGTCGACTGTACATCTTCTACATAATCTGGCTGCACATTACGCTGTATACTTACGTTTTGCTTTAGTAAGTCATTTACGCTAAGGCTTACTTCCCCTTGCTTGTTTTTAAACACTTTCTTGCCCAGGCTCATGTTCCAAAGCAGGTAGCTCTTATCTACACCTGCCGAAAGCCCTGAGTTATACTGGTGGTTCAATTCGGTACGGTATACTAGGTCTTTCCATAAGATCCAGTTATAACGCAGGCTGGAGCTCTGGTTAAAGTAGTTATTGTTCTGGCGTGTGTTGAACGTATTCTTTACAATGTTGTAAGTAGAGTTGGTAGAAACGTTGAAATCAATTTTCTCGCTGATATTGCTGCTTAGGTTAATGCCTAGGCCAAAATTCGATGTTTTAGAGAAGTTGATATTTCCATCTATCATACCCGGTGTTTTAGTATAACCCAACCAACCGTTCAGGTTAAAGTTAGAACTGATAAAGTTTACCGGCTGGCCATAGTTAAAGAATGAGCGCACGTTCCAGTAACCATCCATGTTTACAGGGCGCGAAAAGCGTGCGCCCGGCTGTGCCTCATATCCTTCTGTAAATTCTGCCGGGATATTCTGAGTATAAACGCTATTGGCTATATAATTATCTGTTTTGGTAGCGAACATACCAATGAAGAAAACACGGTTAGTTTCCGGGTTAAAGTCACGGTAACGAACATTTATTCTGTTCTGGAAATCCTGTTCAAGTGCAGCATTTCCTCTTCTCAACTGCAGTGAGTTCGAAATGTCCAGAACATCCTGAAGCTGCTCTACAGATGGCACATTGGTGCTGCTGCGGTAATTAATGTTCAGGTTACGGGAGTTAGAGAATTTATACTCATACTCTGCCGATGGCAATATGTTGGTGAAGTCGCGGTTAAGAGGATATACCGTTGGATATACTCTTTTACTTTCCAAAGTTGCATACTGGTAGCGGGCATTTGCCTGGAAGCGTACTTTTTCAGTACGGTATTGGTAACTTGGCCCGAAGCTCTGAGACAGGTAATCGCTTTTAAACGTGCTGCTCAGCGGAGTGTTAAAGCTCGAATATGCTCCATCCGTTTCTACAAAATCAAAAGTGCGTCTGTCGGAGTCGTTCTTTTGGTTGCCTATACTATACTCCAGTTGAAGGCGTGAATTCTGTCCCAGCTTCTGTGAGTAATTGGCATTACCATTCCAGGATAAAAACGAACGGTCTATGCTGCTGTATTGGTTACGGTAGAAGTTCCTGGTTTCATCGCTATAGTTAACAACGTCTTCCAACTGATAGTTATCGCCATCGGTATTACTGTAGTTGGTATTAAAGTTAGCTGTTAAAATACGCCCTGAACTTCCGAAACGGTGCGAATACAGGATAGTGTTGTTAAAATTCAGGTTGATATTATCGCTGTTAATTTTACTCAACGACTGACTTAACGCATCGCCATTTCCTGCAATTGTATTGGCCGTACGGTTTATTAAATTGTTGTTTTGCTGGAACGAGATATTAGGCGTGATGAGTAAGCGGTTGTTCGAATTGATGTTGTACTGCAACCGGAAATTGAAACGGTGGCTGTCTTCGTTGTTTTCGTTTAGGCTGTTCTCGTTGTATTCCTGCCCTTCATTTACACCTGAAATATTCTCGCGGTAACGAAACTGGTTGTTTACAATATCACGGTTTGTATAGTTATAGTTGGCGCTAACTTCCATTTTCTTGCCCCACATATCATTATAGTTAAGGCCGAAAGTGTTTGTGTTAATGATGCCGTTAGGAGAGCCACCACCCCACATTCTGCGGCCACGCATGCCGCCACCCGGAGTCTCGCCAACTGAAAAATCAAACATGTTTATGTTATTTGTAAGGCCGGTAACTGTTATTCTTCTGCTGTTATTGAAATAGTTAAGGCTTGCTCCAACCATGTAACGATCGTCAGTGCCGTAACCGGCAGATGCTTTACCTACATATCCCTGGCGGCGCTCTTTCTTGGTTATGAAATTGATCGTTTTAACGCGGTTGCCATCTTCAAATCCGCTGAAAGCAGCCTGATCGCTCTGGCCGTCAAAAACCTGCACGTTCTCGATCATATCAGAAGAAAGATTACGCATTGCTGAATTTACATCTTCGCCTGTATAACGCTTTCCATCTATCATTACCTGCTTCACATCCTCGCCCTGCGCCTGAATTGTGCCGTTGTTTACAGTTATACCTGGCATTTTAGTTACCAGATCTTCGGCACTGGCATCAGGAGCTGTTTTAAAAGCTTTTGCATTAAGTTGGGTTGTATCGCCTTTTTGTTCGCCTAGTGGCGCACGGCCAACTACCTGTACTTCACTTAACTTGTTGTTCTCTTCCTGAAGCGCTATTACACCCAGATTTAAAGAAGCCTGTCCTACCTGAACAGTTTTGGTAAGCACGCTAAAACCAAGAAACCTGGCCTCTAATGTATAGGCACCTGCCTGCACACGCTCGAAACGGAATTTGCCTTCGCCGTCAGTAACAGTTGTAAGCATAGCTCCGCTGGGAGTACGTTTTAAAATAACGCTGGCACCTGGCAGGCCACTATTATCTGTACTGCTTTGCACTGTACCAAATACTGCTATACTTTGCGCATAAGCATAATTAAAGCCAACCAGAAAAGTCAGCAATAGTAATAGTTTTTTCATGAATGGGTAATAGTATAGTAGATTAGGATTTAAAATAGCTTGGTGTATATAACTGGACCAAGAGAAATGCAAAGGTAAAAGATAGATTTTGCGTTTCTGAATGCTTAGAACAAAGTTATAACAGAAGGTTTAATGGCAATTAAAATTTACTCTACCAAGTATAGCAGATTGTCTATAAAAGGCCAGATTTTATAGATTAAGATTTGCTGAAGTGTAAACTTTTAAATTTTGGGGAAGTAGAATGGCCTGTTTTGGCAAAAAAGATATTACCAAAAAATATAAAGAGGTTTTAGGAAAGGGAAGTATAAGTATAAAAAGCGCTATTTATACTTACTAAGCAGCAACTCTGCTACTTTTTTCATGCCGGTACTGGCTTTCTCTTCAAACAAGTGCAGGTTTGGCCGCTTGCGAATAGCAGGTAATTTAGGATCAACCACCAGCAGCGCCGATTCTTCAGAAATGAAATCAAGTAAACTTGCAGCAGGGTAAACCACAAGCGATGTACCTACTACCAGGAAAATATCAGCCCGTATAGCTTCTTCTACTGCTTTTTCCATCATTGGAACTGGTTCGCCAAACCAGACAATATTTGGCCTAAGCTGAGAGCCTCGTGCACACTTATCACCTAAGTTAAGCTCCCAGCTCTTCATTTCATAAATTAAGGAAGGATCTAATGTGCTGCGGCTTTCGAATAATTTACCATGCAGATGCAGCACATTGGTTGAGCCGGCCCGCTCATGCAAATTATCTACATTCTGCGTAATAATCCGAACATCAAAATCCTGCTCCAGTTCTGCAAGTATAAAATGCCCTTGATTTGGCTTTGCTTCCATCGCATTTTTGCGGCGCTGGTTGTAAAAGTCGAGCACCAGTTCCGGATTTTTGCGCCAACCCTGCGGCGAAGCCACTTCCATCACATCGTGTCCTTCCCAGAGCCCATCCGCATCTCGAAATGTAGCAATTCCACTTTCTGCGCTGATGCCGGCTCCTGTTAATACTACCAGCTTTTTCTTTTGAACCATAGCAGCTTTCCTGTTAAAAACTGAAGTAAAAATGAAAGTATAAATAGCAAGTAAATGTACGTGGGCTTAAAGTTTAAAGTATAAACAGCAGTTTATGCCATAAAAAAACCGCCCTTATCAGAGCGGTTTTTTTTTATTGTTTTATTTCTTCTTTGCTGCGCCAGGCTTCTTCGCAGTACCTGTTGCGGTTTTTTTAGCAGCTGGTTTTTTAGTTGCTGCCGCTTTTTTAGCAGTTGGTTTCTTTTCTGCAGTAGGCTCCGCTTTCTTCTTAAAGCCACCCCGTCCTTTTTTCTCTGGAGTTGCTTCTGCCAGGTCAAGGCACTCTTGCAGGGTAAGCTCTGCAGGCTCTTTTCCTTTCGGGATTTTAACGTTCTTTTTACCTGCAACAATGTAAGGTCCGAAACGGCCATTCAGCACCTGTATATCAGGATTCTCAGGGAAAGACTTGATTAACTTTTCGGCATCGGCTTTACGCTTCGCTTCGATAAGTGTTATAGCTTCTTCAGCAGTTATTGTGTGCGGGTCTATGGTTTTTGGCAACGAGTAAAATTTGCTGTTGTGGCTGATATAAGGACCGAACCTGCCTATAGCAGCTTTCATTTCCTTGTCTTCATACATACCAACTATGCGAGGCAGTTTAAAGAGCTCCAGCGCATCTTCTATTGCCAGGCTCTCCAGAAACTGACCTTTGCGCAGACTTGCATAAACTGGCTTTTCGCCTGTTTCTTCGTTTTCTTCGCCTAACTGCACATATGGGCCAAAGCGGCCAAGCTTTGCGATTACTTTTTTACCTGTAGCGGGGTCAGTGCCAATTTCACGCGCACCTGATACGTCAGCGCGGTTTATGCTTTCGCTTGATTCGATATTCTGGTGAAACTTCTTGTAGAAATTCTCCAGCATATTTTCCCACTCTTTCTGGCCTTGTGCAATTTCATCAAATTCAGCCTCCACACGTGCTGTAAAAGAATAGTCGATTACATTAGGGAAGTGCTCTACCAGAAAATCGTTCACAACCATAGCCATGTCAGTAGGGAAGAGCTTAGCCTTCTCGGCACCGGTCAGTTCTGTTTTGGTCTGTTTTGTGATCTCATTGTTCATCAGCGTAAGCACCTGGTATGGGCGCTCCTTACCTTCGCGGCTATCTTTCTCTACATAACCACGTTTCTGTATGGTAGAGATAGTAGGAGCGTAAGTAGATGGTCGGCCAATGCCCATTTCTTCCAGTTTTTTAACAAGGCTGGCTTCCGTGTAGCGTGGGGCAGGGCGGGAGTAACGCTGTGTTGCCAACATCTGGCGCAGGATAAGCTGCTGACCTATACTTAATGGCGGCAACATTCCTTTTACATCTTCGTCGCTTCCTTCCTCGTCATCTTTAGATTCGATGTATACTTTCAGGAAACCCTCGAATTTAATTACTTCGCCGGTAGCTATTAATTTCTCTGGCTGAGATGAAATGCCGATAGTAGCTGTTGTTTTCTCAATCTCAGCATCAGCCATCTGTGAGGCAATGGCACGTTTCCAGATCAGTTCGTAAAGGCGTTGTTCGTTACGGTCTGAGCTTGCTGTTAAAGCGCCAAAATCAGTTGGGCGAATGGCTTCGTGAGCTTCCTGCGCACCTTGCGATTTTGTTTTAAAGCGGCGGGTTTTTACAAAACGTTCACCAAAAGACTTTTCTATAGCTGTTGATGCACCCTGGATCGCTTCTTCCGATAAATTAAGCGAGTCGGTACGCATGTAAGAAATCTTACCGGCTTCATATAACTTCTGGGCAATGCTCATAGTTTGAGCAACCGAGAAGTATAACTTGCGACTGGCTTCCTGCTGTAGTGTAGAAGTTGTAAATGGAGGGGCGGGGCTACGTTTTAATGGCTTTGTCTCCAGGTTCTCTATAGTATAATTAGCTCCGAGGCAGCGCTGTAAAAAAGCATGTGCTTCTTCTTCGGTTTTATACTTGGTAGGTAATTCAGCTTCCAGTGTTTTACCCTGCACATCAAAAACAGCTGTAATTCTAAAAGATGCCTCTGATTTAAAACGCTCTATTTCACGCTCACGCTCTACTACCAGGCGCACTGCTACAGATTGTACCCGTCCGGCAGAAAGCCCTGCTTTAATCTTCTTCCAGAGAACAGGAGAAAGCTCAAAGCCTACTAGACGGTCGAGTACGCGGCGTGCCTGTTGTGCATTCACCAGGTCCATGTCTATACTTCGTGGCGTGTTAATGGCATTAAGTATAGCGTTCTTGGTTATCTCACGGAAAACAATTCGGCGCGTTTTGCTATCGTTCAGGTTAAGTGCCTCAGTCAGGTGCCACGAAATAGCTTCTCCTTCACGGTCGTCGTCTGATGCCAGCCAAACTACTTCTGCTTCTTTTGCAAGTTTGCGCAACTGGGCTACCACATCCTTTTTATCGTTGCTGATAACATAGGTTGGCTTAAAACCGTGTGCAATATCTATAGCATTATTATCTTTCGGAAGATCGCGTACGTGCCCGAAGCTTGATTTTACAATAAAATCTTTGCCTAGGTACCCTTCGATTGTTTTGGCCTTGGCAGGCGACTCAACTATAACTAAATTTTTTATCATCCTTTATATTTACAGGCGAGCAAGGCTCAAATTTGCCCAAAGTTCAAATATTTTTTTTAACAATTATAATCTCTTACGTATAACATCGGTTTAATAAGGGGTAAACGCCTGCTACTCAGTTATACAATAAAACTTCATGCTTCTATACGAACACATCTGCTAATTATATGCAAAGACTTATACTCATTTGCCGACACGCCGATGCTATTGAACCATTTCCGCTGCAACCAGACTTTGAGCGAGAGCTTACAAAAGAGGGAATACAAAATGCCCGGAACACGGCTCAATGGCTACGCGACCATTTTCATAAAGTAGATGCGCTTATTGCAAGTCCGGCACGCAGAACCAGTACTACTGCCACCATTATGGCTAATAAGTTATACTTTAGCGAAGATGAAATTGCTTTTGAACCGGAGTTATATAATGCACGGGAGACCCAACTGGTTCAACAATTAAGTAAATTGGCTGATAATATCAAAACTGTGCTGCTTGTTGGTCACAATCCTGGTGTTACCCAACTGGCCCGCTCCCTCACAGCTAAACACATCGCTTATTTAGAGCCCGCACAGGTATTAGCCATTGAACTCGATCTCGAAAAATGGGAGGAAATAAACTATACTACAGGTATAATTCATAGCCTGAATACAAAGCAGATACATTAAACAAACCTGTAAAAGCAAAATTTATACTTTCGGGTTTACTATATTTTTAATAGCTTTAGCCAACTTACCAGCAAACTAGGCTGTTAAAAGTAAGAACCGCTATACCTTTATGAAGACAACTGTTGTGGCCGTAATTAACCAGAAAGGCGGCACTGGCAAAACCACTACAACTATAAACTTGGGTAGCTCACTCAGTAAATTAGGTAAAAAAGTTCTCCTTGTAGATCTTGACCCTCAGAGTAATTTATCTTATTCATTGGATGTTGCCAGCCCTGATGCCACCCTGGCAGAAGCCTTATTAGGCACTAAGTCAATAGCTGATATTATAGTTGAGAAAGATGGGTTATACATTGCTCCCGGCTCTAATGAACTTGTTGATGTAGAGATATCGTTAGTATCTCAGCCGGAGCGTGAAAAATTTCTCAAATCGCTCCTGTCTCAACTGAAAGGTTTTGATTATGTGCTGATTGATTGTCCTCCGTCTTTATCTGTTTTGACACTAAATGCACTTACGGCAGCTCAGGAAGTACTTATACCTTTGCAAATGGAAGTGCTGACCTTACAAGGTCTGGACCAGATCATGAATACCGTGAATAAGGTAAAAAAAGCCTTCAATCCGAAACTTAAAATAAAAGGCATCGTAGTCGTGATGTTTGATATCAGGCGTAAATTAAGCCAGGAAGTTTTGGAGTACCTACGTGAAAATGTGAAGGAGAAAATTTTTGACAGCCAGATACGGCTTAATGTAAAGTTGGCCGAGGCACCATCATTCGGAAGAAGTATACTTGATTATGATAGTTCATCTAACGGTGCTAAAGACTACAAAGCACTTGCGGAAGAATTTTTAAAAGCATAAAAGTGCCTTTCAGAAGTACTATAAATAATTTAACTAATTTGCATAAGAATTAATGGCTGAGGTAGCTGAGTATATATATAAAGACTTATATTTAACCTCTAGTTTATTTTAGTGCATTTACGATACCCAACGCAACTAAACTCAATATGGCCTTAGGTAAAAATTTGAAGTTGAGCAAAGACAAGCTCATCAGTGACGTGGAAGCCAAATCCGAAAGTACACCTGCCCCTAATGCTAAGCAAGAAACCCCGGCTGCTACTGCATCCATTGGTGAAGTATCTGCAGATGCTATGGCAGCTACATCGCGTAAAAAAGCTGCTTCGGAAAAACCAGTAGCTCAAAGCTCTGTAACAACTACAGTTGCACCCGGCAAAAATGGCAAGGCTACTAAAAGCCAGGTATTGCCACAGGAGCCGGAATACATCAGCGAACAGTTGAACAAAGTGTTGTATGCCCTCGATGCTTTTAAAAAGGGTGATATTTCTGTTCGACTGACAAAGCAGAACAACGATATTTTTGCGGAGATAGCGGAAGCCTATAACTCGATGGTGGAAATGATCGGTGGTGTAGGTGGTGAGGTATCGAGAATTTCGAAAGTAGCGGGAGTTGAGGGTAACCTGAAAGCCCGTGCTTCGGCTGAGAATGCATCCGGTTTCTGGAAAGACATGATCAACAATATCAATGGTCTTGTTGATTCTATCGCAGTTCCGGTACTAGAGGTAGGCAAAGTACTTAAGAATATATCGCGTGGTAACCTGGACGAAACATTCCAGATCCCTGTTTCCGGTGACTTTAAGATCATGGCGGAAACTATCAACCGTACGATTGATAACCTTAACCTTTTTGCAGGTGAGGTAACCCGTGTGGCACTTGAAGTGGGTACGGAAGGTAAACTGGGTGGCCAGGCATCAGTGCCAAACGTTGCCGGTGTATGGAAAGACCTGACCGACAACGTAAACTACATGGCCTCGAACCTGACCTCTCAGGTGCGTGACATTGCCAACGTAGCAACTGCGGTAGCAAAAGGTAATCTGACTCAGAAGATCACAGTAAATGTACGCGGCGAATTAGCGGAGCTGAAAGAGAACATCAACCAAATGGTGGACTCGCTGAACATCTTCGCTGACGAGGTAACCCGCGTGGCACGTGAAGTAGGTACAGAGGGTAAGCTGGGTGGCCAGGCCAATGTGCCGAATGTTGCCGGTGTATGGAAAGACCTGACTGACAACGTAAACTACATGGCTTCGAACCTGACTTCTCAGGTGCGTGACATTGCCAACGTAGCAACTGCCGTTGCGAAAGGCGACTTAACACAAAAAATCACAGTAAATGTACGCGGCGAATTAGCCGAGCTGAAAGAGAACATCAACCAGATGGTGGATTCTCTTAATGTATTTGCTGGTGAGGTAACCCGTGTTGCCAGAGAGGTAGGAACAGAAGGTAAACTGGGCGGACAAGCTAATGTACCAAGAGTAGAAGGTACCTGGAAGGAACTCACAGACAATGTGAACCTGATGACCAGTAACCTGACCTCTCAAGTGCGAGATATTGCCAATGTAGCAACTGCGGTGGCGAAAGGCGACCTGGCACAGAAAGTATCTGTTGATGTGAAAGGCGAGCTGGGTGAACTGAAAGACATTCTGAATGAAATGGTGGACCGACTGAATGTGTTTGGCGCGGAAGTAAGCCGCGTGGCACGTGAGGTAGGTACTGAGGGTATATTAGGTGGCCAGGCCAACGTGCCGAATGTTGCCGGTGTATGGAAAGACCTGACTGACAACGTAAACTACATGGCTTCGAACCTGACTTCTCAGGTGCGTGACATTGCCAACGTAGCAACTGCCGTTGCGAAAGGCGACTTAACACAAAAAATCACAGTAAATGTACGCGGCGAATTAGCCGAGCTGAAAGAGAACATCAACCAGATGGTGGACTCGCTGAACATCTTCGCTGACGAGGTAACCCGTGTGGCACGTGAAGTGGGAACTGAAGGTAAGCTGGGTGGCCAGGCATCTGTACCTAATGTAGGTGGTGTTTGGAAAGACCTGACCGACAACGTGAACACGATGGCGGCAAACTTAACCTCACAGGTGCGTGACATCGCCAACGTAGCAACTGCGGTGGCAATGGGCGACCTTCGCCAGAAAGTATCGGTGGATGTAAAAGGAGAGATGGCCGAACTGAAGGTTAACATTAACCAGATGGTGGACTCGCTTAACATTTTTGCTGATGAGGTAACTCGTGTGGCGCTTGAAGTAGGTACGGAAGGTAAACTGGGCGGACAAGCTGCAGTTCCTAATGTAGGTGGCGTTTGGAAAGACCTGACCGATAATGTAAACTACATGGCATCTAACCTTACCTCACAGGTAAGAGACATTGCTAAAGTAGCCACAGCTGTTGCGAAAGGTGACCTGAGCCAGAAAATCACAGTGGAAGCCCGTGGTGAGATCCTGGACCTGAAGGAGAACTTAAACCAGATGGTGGACTCACTTAATATATTTGGTGATGAAGTAACCAGAGTGGCGCGCGAGGTAGGTACTGAAGGTAAACTGGGCGGACAGGCAAACGTGCCGAACGTTGGTGGAACCTGGAAAGACCTGACTGACAACGTAAACTATATGGCTTCTAACCTGACTTCTCAGGTGCGTGATATTGCTAAAGTTGCTACCGCTGTTGCGAAAGGTGACCTGAGCCAGAAAATCACAGTGGAAGCCCGCGGTGAGATCCTGGACCTGAAGGAGAACTTAAACCAGATGGTGGACTCACTTAACATCTTCGCTGACGAGGTAACCCGTGTAGCTCGTGAAGTGGGAACGGAAGGTAAGTTGGGTGGACAAGCCAACGTACCGAAAGTACGTGGTACCTGGAAAGAGCTTACCGACAATGTAAACACCATGGCGAGCAACCTGACCTCTCAGGTGCGTAACATCGCTAAAGTTGCTACCGCTGTTGCGAAAGGTGACTTAACACAGAAAGTATCGGTGGATGTGAAAGGTGAATTAGGCGAGTTGAAGGAAAACATCAACCGAATGGTGGATTCACTAAACATATTTGCAGGTGAGGTAACCCGTGTGGCGCTTGAAGTGGGTACAGAAGGTAAACTAGGCGGACAGGCGAATGTGCCGAATGTTGCCGGTGTTTGGAAAGACCTTACTGATAATGTAAATACAATGGCTTCGAACCTGACAACTCAGGTACGAGGTATAGTAAAAGTAGTAACTGCAGTATCTAAAGGAGACTTAACGCAGAAACTGAGACTTGAAGCTCGTGGCGAGGTTGCTGATCTGGCTGAAACTATCAACTCGATGGTGGATGACCTGAACAGACTTGCCGGTGAGGTTAGCCGTGTGGCAAGAGTAGCCGGTGTGGAAGGTAAACTGACCGAGCGTGCGACTTTGCAGGGTGTTGGTGGTAGCTGGAAAGAACTGGTAGATACCTTGAATGATCTGCTTGAGTCTATAGTTGCTCCGATGCTGGATGTATCACGTGTGGTACGTGCCATCTCTGAAGGTGATCTTACCCAAAAAGTAGAGGCTCCAACAGCAGGTGATATACTTGATATGGCAATGGCCCTTAACCTTGCGGTAGACAACCTGAACTCACTACTTGGCGAAATCAACGATTCTTCACTTGTAGTAGGTACTTCTTCTGAAGAAATGGCTGGTAAAGGTTTAGAAATGAACCGCGTTACGCTGGATGTTGCGCTTGCAATGCAGCAGATGGCAGAAGGTGCTCAGAACCAGGCCCTCAAGACTGACCAGGCATTTAAACTGATCGAAGAGATCATGAAGGCGACGAAGGAAACCGCTAATCGTGCTGAAGTAGTGAACAAATCGGCATTACTAGGTGAGGAAACTTCCCAGCTTGGTCTTAAAACTGTAGCAGAAGTGGTAAAGAACATGGAAGAAATTTCCAGTTCAGCTGCTCTTACTGCTAAGACGATTGAAGTATTAAGTACGCGTTCTCAGGAGATATCGAAATCACTAGGTGTAATCACAGATATCGCGGCTCAAACCAACTTACTTGCTCTTAATGCTGCCATTGAGGCGGCCAGAGCAGGAGAGGCAGGTAGAGGTTTTGCGGTGGTAGCCGAAGAGATCAGAAAGCTTGCCGAAGGTTCTCGTAAATCAGCCAGTGAAATTGCTACGCTGGTAGAGGATGTGAAGAAAGATACAGCTTCTGCAGCAACAGCTATCTCAACCATGGAAGGCCGTGTATTAAAAGGTAAAAATGCAACATTCGAAGCATCAGGCGCCTTTAAGAACATTGCAGCTTCCAGTGGCGAAACGCTTCGTACTGCACAGGATATCTTAACTGCAACAGAAGTTCAGAAATCATCAATCGGCGACGTTGTGAAGTATGTGGAGGAAGTGGTAGCCATTGCGGAACAGACAGCTTCTGGTACGCAGCAAGTGGCAAGCACTGCCAAGCAACTTTCAGCTTCGATGCAGGAACTGACCTCATCTTCGCAGAACCTGAACGATATTGCAGCCGATCTGCAGATCAGTATTTCAGCCTTCAAACTTGTTGATGGTAATCTTTTCTTCGATAATAACGCTAAAAATCGTCGACTGGCATCTGTTCCGGTACAACGCAAGCTACAAAAGCAGCCAGCTGGCAATAACAGACCAGCAACCGGAAATTCTGCTATTACAAGCAGATCAGGAGAAGGCAGAAAATAATTAGAAGCGTTGAAAATGAAGAGAGATAAGAATAAAAGTATAGATAATGAAGGATTAGCGGAGCCGGTTGATTCGGCTCCCACTTCTTCTGATTTACACGAAGCAGGACCTTCAGAAACAACTCCTAATCCACATTTACCAGAAGAGACTGTCCATCTTATAGTTTTTAAACTTGGGGCCGAAGATTATGCCATTAGGATTGAACAAGTAAAAGAGGTAACAGTTACTCCGAATGTTACCCGAATGCCCCGCACACCTGATTTTGTGAAGGGAGTAGCCAATATCCGTGGTGATATTATCGCAATTATGGATCTGGAGGAACGATTTGGAATCAGGCCTGTAATAGATGCGAACAGTTCGCTACTAACCTATACACTTGTTATCGAAGCAAAAGATTATAGTATAGGCGTTGTTGTTCGCGAAGTACCACAGTCATTAAATTTATCTGTTTCTAAAATAGATAAAACCCCGGCTTTCCTTCAGGATATCAATATCCATGAAAACTATATTGAAGGCATCGCCAAAGTTGATAACCGTTTGATCATTGTGCTGGATATGTTTAAGATCCTGACCCACGATGAAATTTCGGAATTAACTGAATAACTCCCAAAAACAGATTTAACTGTAGAAACGCAAAAGAAATTATGAATAGAATTCTTATTGTTGACGATTCCTTCTACATGCGCACCATGCTGAAGAACATGCTTACTGACGCAGGCTACGAAGTAGTTGGTGAGGCCCCTAACGGGCAAACTGCATTAGAGCTGGCAAAAGAGACTAAACCGGACCTGATCACACTTGACGTGATTTTGCCTGATAACACCGGACTTGATGTACTTAAGGGTATAAAAAGTGAGCAGCCTGATATGAAGATTGTCATTGTAAGTGCTGTAGGCCAGGAAGTAATCGTTAACGAAGCGCTTGATCATGGTGCACTTGCTTACATAGTAAAGCCTTTTTCAGAAGAAAAGGTACTTGAGGTAGTAAGCAAAGCATTAAGTGCATAGCTCATTTCCATTTAATGAGTAAATTTTAGTGAGTTTTAATAGTAGAGCTAGTAAGTAGTGCAGGATCTTAAGAATAAAGTAAGAGTACTGATTGCTGATAAGTCGAGCTATACAAGGTTAGTGCTGGAGGATATACTCAACAGTGAAAAGGATATTACTATAGTTGGTGTAGTGCCGGATAGTGATAAACTTTTAGAACAACTGAAGGAAACAAAGCCAGATGTTATTGTGGCAGACCTTGGTTTGCTAAAGCATGACAACCTGTTCACACTTAAACGCATTTTTAGTGAGTTGGCTACCCCGATCGTTTTGTTGCTTCATCAGGAGGAACATACATTGGACTTAATAAAAGAAACCACTGAAATTGGAGTTTATGCTGTTGTCTTTAAGCCGGAAGGGCAGAAGAATTTCCCGAACTACCGTGTTCTGAAAGATGAACTATTATTTAAAGTACGGGCAGTGCTGCAATCAGAATTGCGTGATGCTAAACGGCTGGTTAATCAGGTTCCTGAAGTTTCAATTCAACAACAGAAACATGCTGTTAGTAAGCAAAATGTTACCGCTGATACCATAATAGTGATTGGGGCATCAACGGGCGGAACACTGGCTGTGGAAAGTATAATCAAGCAGCTGGCACCTGACATTAATGCTTCTGTTTTAGTGGCAGTGCATATGCCGGCTGGTTTTAGTACCACTTTTACCAAAAGGCTAAAGGAAATTACACCTTTAAATGTGGTTGAAGGTAAAACCGGACTTATGCTAAAACCGGGAAAAGTTATTGTTGCTCCAGGTGGCCGTAATATGGTTGCCAACTCAATTATGGGTAATGCTGCTAACTTACGTATTGGTTTTACTGAAGACAACAATACTTCTGATGAATATCCGTCGATTGACCTGCTGATGAAATCGGTAGCAGTTAGTGGAGTTAAAAACGTGGTGGGAGTTATACTTACCGGTATGGGTAAGGATGGTACAGTTGGTGCCAGTTATATTAAAGAAAGAGGAGGCGTGCTGATCGCTCAGGACGAAGAATCATCGGCTATTTTCGGGATGGCCAAGTCAGCTATAGATAGCGGCTATATAAATAAGGTACTGCCATTGTCGCAGATTTCATACTTCCTGAATAAGTATGTGTTGCGGCAGCACAAGGTCAGTTCTACTGACAGTAATGCATGAAATCGAGAGAACAGGAATATAAAGAAATATTTATAGCCGAGGCGCTGGAGTATTATGATGCTCTTAACAGGCATATAAGCGATCTGGAAAAGAGACCGCAGGACGATCAGGTTCTGGCGGAGATATTCCGTTTGCTCCATAACCTGAAAGCAAATGCTAAAGCTATTGGTTACCTGCATATTTCTGACCTTTCGCATAAACTGGAAACTGCCTTTAGCCTTATCAGGAACAAAGAACTTAGTTTCAGTGATGAAGTAGTTGCCGTTCTTTTTGATGGTATAGACCTGCTTGGTGATCTTATCACTAACATTGATAACGATAGCTACGGCGAGCCCGACCCGGTATTGCTCCGTAACCTCGATATCATCGTTGATAATTTATCTGGCAGCACCATCGAGCTGGCGAAGGTACAACGTTATAATACTTCTAAAAATCTTTCGCTTTCCGATCTCATCTACATTCAGATCAAGAAACTTGACCACATGCTGAATCTGGTTGGGGAGCTGATGATAGATCGTGACCGTGTTTTGTCGATAAGTCGTGAACTTGATAATGATGAACTGAAAAGCGTAAGCTCGCACCTGTACCGTATTACGGAGGAACTGCAGTACAGTGTAATGGATGCCCGCCTCGTAAGTATAGGTTCTTTGTTTAACAAGTTCCCCAGAATTATCCGGGATATAGCCACGGCAGAAGGTAAAACTATAAACCTGAGTCTTATCGGACAGGAAATTCAGATTGACCGTAACATACTTCAGATTATTACGGACTCGCTTCTCCACCTTGTTAGAAATGCCATTACCCATGGTATAGAGCGTCCGGAAGAACGAGAGAAAAAAGGTAAATCCAGGGAAGGGCATGTATCGCTTGTGGCTCGTAACGACCGGGACAATGTTGTGATTAAACTATCTGACGACGGTAAAGGCATTGATTTCAAGCAGGTTCGTAAGGCAGCAGTAGAGCAGAAGTTAGTTGCCTCTGATGTTGCCGCAGGCCTGAGCAACTCTGATCTTTTAGGTTTTCTTTTTGAACCTGGGTTTTCACTAGCTAAAGAAGTAACCGAGTTCTCGGGTAGAGGAGTTGGCCTGGATGTTGTTAAAAACGCAATCGATTCTATTGGCGGGCGTATCAATATAGATTCTGAAAAAGGTAAGGGCACCAGTTTTACAATGCAATTACCTACCTCAATAGCCGTTAAAGGAGCGCTGCTTTTCGAAGTAGCGGATATTTTTTACGCTATTCCTCTGATACACACTGAGTCTGTAGTAGCAATGGAAACAGACGAGCTTCACGAAGTTGGCGATGTACTGCTGGCAGACGTAAAAGGGGAGACTATTACCGTTGTTTACCTGAATGAACTTTTGAACGCTCCTGAAGAAACAATGAGACTCGGAGATAAAACCAAACTAAGCGGCCTGATACAGAATATTATTATTGTATCTTACAACAACAGGAAGCTTGGATTGATAGTTGATAAGATGTACCGACAGCAGGATATAGTGGTAAAGCCGTTGAGCAAGCCACTTGATACTATTGACCTTTATGGAGGGGTTACGCTGTTGGGTACAGGTAAAGTCTGCTTGGTACTGGATGTACCGGCAATAACACGATATTTTATTCATCGCAGATAGAAAGAAGGGATGGAGAAGAAACCTACAAATACGACTACTATGATAGAGCCTCATGTATCGGAGCTGGAGCGTGATATAATTAAAGAGATACTGAACATTGGCCTCGCACGTGCTGCTGATTCATTTGCTGCCATTGCCAAAGATAAAGTTCTTTTAAAAGTGCCCGATATCCAACTTATCGAGGTGAAGGACCTTTTGCAACTGGTTGCCAAGTATGAAACCACGCACTCTATCATACAATCGGATATAAAAGGCGATTTTAATGGCGCAACGCTCATGTTATTCTCCGATGATCATATTGCGCGCTTATCTGAAGTTTGCCTGGGTCTGTTGGACGTACAAAAAGGTGAGCTTAATGTAATGCAGGAATCACTATTACTGGAAATCAGTAATATTATTACCGGCGCATTGGTAACACAACTGGCAAATATCCTGAAGGCAAATATTTACGGTTCTCCGCCAAAGGCCCCTAAAAGCCATATTGCCGATTCATTAAAGGACATACTGGTGCAGCATCCTTTATTTCAGCCATTAGTATTTACAGTAATTACGCAGTTTACGCACAACTTTAAAAAAGTAGAATTACCACTCTTACTGTTTTTTGATACAAATACACTTTTAAAGATTCTAGAAATTATCAGAACCTTCAGCGTAGATAAGAACAACATACTGGACACTGAATAAATCCAGTATACTTTATCTTTCAGCTTAGAAGTATGTATACCAATAAAGTATAGCTCATCCGTATACTATGTTTTGGGTTGTATTTTAAAAAATGAAGTATATTATACTTTGCTGTTACACTAGTAATTACTTTAAGGTGTTATACCTGTTAATCCGCAATTTTAAGACTCCCAATCTTAAAATCTTGCTGTTTTTTTAATTTCTATTTTACATTTCCATTCCCGATTGGAAATATAATAGTTTCCTGTCTATTGCAATTCCCTCCTTCAATTTAAAGTACCTTTTAGTATTTATACTTTTCATTCAGGGCCTAAATGGCTAAAGTATAACCTGTTGGCTTTTATAGTCGTTTATCTATCTTTGATAATAGCTATAGATTTGTTTCTTTTGCCCTCTTAAATACTTTTATAATCTTCATACCTGATTAATGAACGCCTTAGGAAGACACATTTTAGTTGAATTTTACAATTGCTCTCCTGAGCTGATGAACGATGTAGTACACATCGAAAACAGCATGGTTGCAGCTGCCGAAACTGCTGGTGCAACTGTAATCAACAGTACTTTTCACCACTTTTCGCCGTACGGAGTTTCCGGGGTTGTGGTAATTCAGGAAAGTCATTTGGCTATTCATACTTGGCCTGAATATGGCTATGCAGCGGTTGACTTATTCACCTGCGGAGATTCTGTTGACCCATGGGTATCTTACAGGTATTTGAAAGATGCATTTGAAGCCAGCCATGGTTCTGCTATGGAGTGCCGTCGCGGTCAGCTGGACCTGCTTAAGCGCATGGATTTTAACCTGGAGTCATTGCGTGATGTATCAGCCCAGCCTCAGGAAAAATTAGGTACAATTACACGTGATGTATGGTTTACAGAGCGCGATGAAAATATAGCTTTGTCTTTAAAGCACTCAGGTAACCAGCTTTACAAAAAAGATTCGCCTTACCAGCGTGTAGAAATGTTCGAAACCCTGGCGTATGGCAATATGCTCACGTTAGACGGCATGGTAATGTGCACGCAAAAAGATGAGTACGTATACCACGAAATGATTACACACGTGCCTATGTTCAGCCATACAAAAGCTAAACGTGCGCTTGTAATTGGTGGTGGAGATGGAGGCACAGTGCGTGAATTATTACGCTATGAGCAGTTAGAGGAAGTTACTTTAGTGGAGATAGATGAGCTTGTAATTGAAGCTTGTAAACTACACCTGCCTGAAACGGCTGTAGCTTTTGATAACCCACGCCTTAACTTGCTTGTTGACGACGGTATAAAGTATATTAAAGAGTGCGCTGACGGGAAGTATGACCTTATTATAATTGATTCTGCAGATCCGGTTGGCCCAGGTGAAGGTTTGTTTACCGCTGCGTTTTACGAGGAAGTATACCGTTGCCTTACGCCGGATGGTGTTATGATTACGCAATCTGAATCGCCTCGCTTTAACAGTGGTGTTTTTGTTGAGATCTACGATACCTATAAGCAGATATTTGGTCAGGATAAAGTGCATTGCTACCTGGCTGCTATACCTACTTACCCAACAGGAACATGGAGCTTCTCATACTCATCTAAAGGCGAGTCTCACCCAATGAAATTCGACCGTGAAGCAGCTGCCAGATTCTCGAAAGAGCAAGGCTTGAAATATTATAACGAAGATATTCATACAGCTGCCTTTGCACTTCCAAACTTTGTAAAAGAGCTTTTAAATACAACAGCAAACAAGTAGTATGAACAGCTCAGAAAAAAGAAAAGAAAGTAGAGAACAACGTATAGCAGGCTTCGACCCGAATGGCGTTGGCGATGTAAGCGGCGGCCTTTTTGGTTTGCCTTATACAGTGGAGGAATCTGAAGTTGTAATTATACCTGTGCCTTGGGAAGTAACAGTTTCATATAGTGCTGGTACAGCGCAGGGTCCAAAAGCGGTTAAAGATGCTTCGCCACAACTTGACCTTTACGATCCAGCTATTAAAGATGCCTGGAAATTAGGTATAGCCATGGAAGAAATTCCGGCTGACTGGGAAGCTGCCAGCGAAGAGTTACGCTCCAAAGCAGAAGAATATATCGGTTGGTTAGAAGATGGAAGCCCGGAAGAAGGCCGTTCAGCTTTTGAAAATTTACCTAAGCAGATAACCCAAAAAGGAGAAGAGTTGCTGCAGTGGTTAAAAGCAAAAGCTACCGCTCATCTGGATGAAGGCAAACTGGTTGGTGTTTTAGGCGGCGACCACAGCACACCGCTTGGCTTAATGCATGCGCTTGCCGAAAGGCATGAAGAATTTGGTATACTTCAGGTAGATGCGCACATGGATTTGCGCGATGCTTATGAAGGCTTTACTTATTCGCATGCTTCTATCATGTTTAATGCGCTAAAGCTGCCACAGGTTAAGAAACTAGTTCAGGTTGGTATTCGAGATCAGGCGCAGTCTGAAGCCGAACTGGCTGAGCAGTCAAACGGCCGGATTATTGTGTTCTATGATTCAATTCTTAAGGAGAACCAATATGATGGCGATAGCTGGAAAAAAGACTGTAAAAAAATTATAGCTCAGTTACCTCAGAAAGTATACATCAGCTTTGATATTGATGGACTTGACCCTAAACTTTGCCCGGGTACAGGTACACCAGTTCCAGGCGGTTTAGAATTTGAGCAGGCAGTGTACCTTATCAAGCAGCTGGTTAAATCTGGTCGTGAGATCATAGGCTTTGATCTTTGCGAAGTTGGCCCGGGCGAGAGTGAGTGGAATGGAAATGTAGGAGCCCGCATGTTGTATAAATTATGCAACTGGATGGCAGTGTCGCAGAAGCGACTTGAAGTATAAACCAGATTAGAACAACATAATTATACTTCACCTATAACCATACTTTATGACCGGATTTTTTATTAAAGTACTTATAACAGGTATAGCTGTTATCATTGCCACTTACATTATTCCTGGCGTAACTATAACTGACAGTTTTTTAACTGCTTTTGTATTTGCGTTTGTGTTGGCTTTGCTCAATACATTTGTAAAACCAGTGCTGACCTTCCTGACAGTACCCATTACTATCATGACACTTGGCTTGTTCCTGATTGTGATAAACGTTGGAATGGTGTTACTTGCTGATTATTTAGTGGATGGTATTGATATCGCAGGCTTTTTTACTGCTTTGATATTTGGTATTGCAATTGCCATACTTACCTGGATACTAAACCTGATATTTTAATAGTATAGTTCTTATAAAAAAAGCGGTGGCAGAAAGTAATTTCCGCCACCGCTTTTTTTATACTTATTTATAAATTTTACTTTCCAGCCATCCAATGTTCGCAAGCCTCGGCACATTCCTGGCAGGCGTCTGCGCATTTTTGGCAATGGTCGTGTTTATGTTTACGGCACTCCTGCTCACACTGTCTGCAAATTTCAATACACTCCTTCATAACATGTTTTGCATGTGCTGAGTCGCGGGCTACAAACCGCGATGTAAGGGCACAGATATCAGCACAGTCACGGTCCAGCATAATACAGCGCACCATCATTTTAACATCTTCTTCCTGCAAACACAAAGTAGCACAGGTTTCGCATGCTGTAACACACTTTATAAGTATGTGCTCAAGCTCGTTCGTTCTCTCAGATTTCATAGTTTTTTGTTATTGGTTTAATGCTTTAAAGGTACGGGGCATCTATTGGGTTTGTTATTTTGCTCAGGTTATAGGTCCCACTAACCCGTAATTATGGTTATCTTTGGAGTTCGAAGCAGGCAGTTTATTATCATTGCCAAAGACACTAACAAGCAGCAGTAATGGATATTAGAGAGGCGCGCGAAGCACTTAAGTTATACTTTGGTTACGAACATTTCCGCCCCATGCAGGAGCAGATTATAGCTTGTATTCTGCAAAAGAAAGATGTGGTGGTGCTAATGCCTACCGGTGGCGGTAAATCTGTTTGCTACCAGGTTCCTGCTGTGGTTATGAAAGGAATTACTTTGGTTGTTTCGCCATTAATAGCGCTGATGAAAGATCAGGTAGAGGCCCTGCTCGAAAATGGTATACCTGCTGCTTATCTTAATAGCTCCCAAAACGCAGAAGATCAGTATAACATCGAGAACCAGTGTCTGGAAGGCAAGCTTAAACTACTATATGTATCGCCGGAAAAACTACTCTCGCCTGGTTTCTTTTCTTTTCTTAAACGCCTTCAGATCGCATTATTTGCCATTGATGAGGCACATTGTATCTCGGCATGGGGGCACGACTTCAGGCCGGAGTACACACAATTAAAAGCCCTTAAGCAGCAGTTTCCGCAAGTACCGGTGGTGGCGTTAACTGCAACCGCCGATAAACTTACCAAAAAAGATATACAAGAGCAGTTAAATCTGCTGAATCCGCAGGTGTTTATATCTTCTTTCGACAGGCCTAATATCAACTTAACGGTTAAACCTGGCCGCGACCGCCTGAACCAGATGTTAGCTTTCCTGGATAGGCATCGGGGGCAACCGGGTATAGTATATTGCCTTAGCCGTAATGCTACCGAAACGATCGCCGGTAAATTGAAAGCAAACGGGTACAAAGCTACCTTTTATCATGCCGGCATGTCGCCGCAGCAAAGAGCAAAAGCGCAGGAAGATTTTCTCCGGGATGATGTGCAGATCGTTTGCGCAACCATAGCCTTCGGTATGGGTATTGATAAATCTAATGTAAGATGGGTGATCCATTATAACCTACCGAAGAATATAGAAAGTTATTACCAGGAGATAGGCAGGGCAGGTAGAGATGGGGCTTCGTCTGATGCATTGTTGTTTTATAGTTTTGCAGATGTTATGAACCTGCGCAGCATGCTGTCGGAAGGAGTAAAAACTCAGACAGAATTACAAATGGTAAAATTAGAGCGCATGCAACAGTTTGCAGAAGCTGCTATTTGCCGTAGGCGTATTCTGCTGCAATATTTTGGCGAAACAATGGAGAAGGATTGCGGGAATTGCGATATATGTAGAAACCCGCCTGTTACGTTTGATGGTACCACTATTGCACAAAAAGCTTTGTCTGCCATCGCTCGTACCCAGGAAAAAGCAAACATGAGTTTGCTGATTGATGTACTGCGTGGTTCGAGAAACAGCCAGGTCATGCAACATGGTTTTGACAGAATTAAAACCTACGGTGCAGGCCGGGATATCAATTCTATAGACTGGCAAAGATACCTCCACCAGTTATTAAATGCCGGCCTGGTAGAGTTAGCTTATGACCAAGGTTATACTTTAAAATTAACGGAGCAAAGCAAGAAAGTTCTTTTTGAAGGAAAGCCAGTGCAGCTTGTTAAGTTTGATGAAACCAAACAGAAAGAAGAAGCAGCTACAGTAAAAGCCAGGCCAAAACGTGAGATTGTACAGGATGCGTTGTTTGAGCGATTGCGAGGCCTGCGAAAACGTTTGGCTGATGAGCATAATGTGCCTCCTTATGTAGTGTTTACCGATAGTACCCTACAGGAAATGGCTGCGGAAAAACCAGCAAACCGAATTGCTATGCTGGCTATTTCAGGTGTTGGTGCTCAGAAATTTGAACGCTATGGCCATGACTTTGTTAACGATATCATCAATTTCATGACAGAGGAGCAGTCCCGGGGAAATAAATTAAAAGGTGCTACGCATCTGGTTACTTTTGAAGCATATCAGAAAGGCCTGATGCCAGAGGAAATCGCAATTCAACGCAACTTAAACCCGGTTACTGTATACTCTCATCTGGCAACGCTTTATGAGCAAGGCTATGCCATTCGTATCGAAGATTTTGTAACCAGAACTGAATATAAAACAATTGCCAGATCAATAGAAAAACTCGGCGCAGATGCTAAACTTAAAGATCTTTTTGAAGAACTGGGCGAAGGGTACGAATACTATAAAATAAGGCTGTCGCTGGCGGTTTATAAAAAAGAACATGCTACAGGATAGAAAAAAAGAGGCTGCAATATCTTGCAGCCTCTTTTTTTAACTCTTCTGGTTATTTGATTGATGCGATCGGATCCGGCTTTGAATCTTTATCACCGGTAATGGTACCTTGTGAATAGACAGTACCACGAAGCAACAATAAACCCGCCACATGAGGAGCAGCATAAGATGTGCCGTTACCAGCGTATCCTAAACCACCACCTTTTGTAGTTCCGGTTACATTAACACCGGGTGCTGCAAAATCAACTCCCAACCCATAGTTTGATTTATCCCAAAGGCGGTTATAATTATCAATCGCTGAAATTGTATAAACATTAGTAGCATTAACACGTGCAGGAGATAAACCAGAACAATCTACTGCGCTGTTACCGGCCGCTATAGCAAATAATATACCTTTACCAGCTGCTGTTTTAACTGCGTTATCTAATGTTGTTGAAATGCCGGCACCTAAACTCAGATTTACAACCTCTCCAGCCTTTGCATTCTGAATTACATAGTTAACCGCAGAAATTGCCCTGGATACTGTACCGCTACCTGCATTATCAAATACTCGCAAGGCAATAATTGTAGCATTAGATGCTACGCCAATCATACCTGTGCCATTATTTTTTGCCGCAATTATGCCTGCCACAGTTGTACCATGGCCATAGCCATCCTCAATTGAGGTCTCTCCATAGATGAATGATTTACTTCTGGTGAGGTTTATGTTTAGGTCAGGGTGGTCTGTATCAACGCCTGAATCTATTACCCAAACCGTTTTGCCTGTACCATTTCCATAACCAACTTTTGCAATGTTCCAGGGTACTAAGTCGCCGGCAAGTGGGGTAATTGTAGTATAAGCTAAACCTGAAGTTGATGTGGTTAAGGTAGGTGCTGGTGAAGTACTTACCGGCTGTGTTACGGTGTCAACTGGTGCTGGCGCAGGAGTTGGAGCATTTCCGTATATTTTACGGAACAAGCTCTTCATATTTAATTTTCCGAGTGCTATAACCTTGTCTTGCTCCACATAAGCTACCTCAGGGTTATTACGTAGTTTCTCAACCTGTTCATTAGACAGTCGGGCTGTAAAACCATTAACCGCACCCTCATACGTTTCTCTTACCTCATGCCGGTCCAGTGCAACAGCTTCTAAAACACTTTCCCGAACACCATTTATAGAGGCACGGTTTTCAGAAACAGCATTCGAAATGCCGGTAGTCTGCAGATTATTAGATCCATCTTTTAACACCACAATATATTGCCCGGGTATAGTCTGCACGTTTTCTGAAACTGAACTCTCAGTAGATTTGAATTGATCTTCCATTAAATCTTCCTGCTGACAGCCCGCAAGCGAGGTTAGGCCTGCTAGTGCAACACAATACACTGATCTGGTAAACATACTTGGCATCATAATCTGAAGGTTAGGATTAAAAATAAATTAAGCTTTAACTGTAACTTAAAATTATAGTATCCGTAACCACGCGATTTTCACATAAGTTCAGTAAAAATCAGAAACTTAGAAGAAATTAGAATTTAATTTTTTTAAGTTTGATGATGTTTTGAAAAAATATAATAATATGAAGTATGACGGGCTTAAGAATGGTGAATGCATATAAAATGCAGCCCATAAGGCAAGAAATTTAATGCGAATAAGCTTATCTATTCAGTTAATTGAAAAGCCTGGACAAATCTAATCAATATTTAAATTTATACTTTATAAAGTATAACTAAGACAATATTGTAAAAGCCATTCTGACAAACTGGAAATCTGATTATATGAAAAATTAAACTTTCAGAAATATAAGTTAATGATAAATACTAAGGTATAAGTTGCTAATTTATTTAGTATGAAATGTATGATATTTTAGTTAATCTGCGTATATTTACAAAGTTCTGGTTATAATATAACCGGATTATTTATTTTGAACTAAGATTATTGGCATATACCGTGGAAAAAGTAACTTCTAATATCAGATATCTGCGCAAAAAGAATGGTTATACGCAGGCACAACTTGCTGAGAAACTAGATATTAAGCGCTCGCTGGTGGGTGCTTATGAAGAGGGGAGGGCAGAACCAAAATTAAGTACACTGGTTAATATTGCTCAACTCTTCAATATTACGCTTGATGAGCTGATAACACTAAATCTGGCTGAAAGCACAGGAGTTAAACAAGTTGGGAACGAGTCGGGCGGAAAGCTGCGTGTTTTAGCTATTACCGTGGATAAGGAGGAAAAAGAGAACATCGAACTTGTGCCTTATAAGGCTAGTGCGGGTTATCTTAATGGCTATGCCGATCCTGAATTTATTGAAGACTTACCACGTTTTAAGTTGCCTATGCTTGGTGCAGGCGGTACTTACCGGGCTTTCGAAATCAGTGGCGATTCCATGTTGCCGATAGCTTCCGGTACTGTTATAGTGGGGCGTTTTATAGATGAGTGGAGTTCAATAAAGGATGGCACGCCATGTATAATTGTAAGCCAGAAAGAAGGTGTTGTCTTTAAGCGTATTTATAATAAGGCTCCTGATAGTACTGTACTCCGACTGCATTCTGACAATCCTGTATATGCGCCATATGAACTTCATATGGGGGATATACTCGAGATCTGGGAAGCAAAGGCTTACATCAGTTCAACCTTCCCGATTGCTGATATTTCGTTAGATAAGTTATCTTCTATCGTACTTGATCTTCAGAAAGAGGTTCAAAAACTTAAAAAAGCAGAATAAATTCGGCTTCAATATTACGAAGCTTTTACGCATGCATACCCTTCGCAAATAGATTGACACTATTTGCGAAGGGTATCTTTTTTAACAAGATGTTGGTATATTCGTAAAGGCATACAGTAGTATTATCAAGGAGAGTAATTATACAGAATTTATACACCACAATGTGCTATGGTAAAGCTTATAACCGCTGCAGAACGCCACGAAGCTAAAGTAGGAGACTGGCTTACGTCTAACTATCTTTTTTCTTTTGCAGATCACTATGATCCTTCTAATATGCAGTTTGGGCCTTTACGTGTTTTTAATGATGATCTGGTTTCTCCAAACTCTGGCTTTCCTACGCATCCGCATACCGACATGGAAATTGTTACGCTTGTATTAGATGGCGAGATAACGCATACTGACAGCCTTGGCAATACTACCAAATTAAGTCCCGGTAATGTGCAGCGTATGACCTCCGGAACAGGCATTACACATTCTGAAGCTAACGAATCTGATAAGGAGGCACATCTGGTTCAGCTGTGGTTTCTGCCAAACAAACGTGGTTTAGCACCTTCTTACGAACAATTGAGGGTTGATTTTCTGAATTCCAAGAATAAGCTGGTGCCTTTGGTTACAGGCCAAAAGGTTTTGGAAGATGTAGTATTCATTAACTCTAACTCGACTATTTATCATGCGAATCTGGGCCAGGGAGAAGATATTGCTTTTAAAACATTTAAGATCAGAAAGGTTTTAATTTATATACTGGAAGGCAGCCTGATCGTGAATGGAGTAGAAGCTGATAAAAATGACCAGGTAAGGATGGAAGATCAGGATGTTATAACTATACATGCTACATCTGCTTCTTCATTTATACTTGTTGATGTGCCGGCTGTAGAGGCTAATTATTAAAATAAGTATAAATTTAAAGCATCTTGGTTAACTAAAAGTATAAGATTTCTAAAAAAGAAGCGGCGATGATAATTTCATCGCCGCTTCTTTTTTAATAACTGCTGAAATCTGCAGAAATCTATAGTGTATACTTTCTGCCTTTATTCTGTTGCTTCAGATAATCCATTAGCGGCTGGAAGTATGCTACCATAGCGCGTGCACTTAATTCCTCGCCGGTTTTATCTTTCAGCATTTTACGCCAGTCAGCGGAAGCACCAGGGTACATAATTTCGTACAGGAACTTACCAACTTCTTTATTCCCATAATAATTAGTAGCGTGTGGGTCCTGCTTCAATATGTTTTTAGCAATATGATCATGCAACTGGAACAATATCACATAAGACAAGGCATAGTCGTAGTATTGGGCCGGATCGTCGTTGATGTGCGTTTTAGTAGCTGCGTCGGTAAACTGCTCGCCACGTTCTGCAGGCGGTACTATACCTTGATATTTCTTTGTCAATTCCCACCAACGCTTATTAAGCTCTTCTTTAGGCAGATTTTTGGCATAAAAATCATGTTCCCACTCGCTCATGGTACCTGCGGCGAAAGGTATAAATGTAACGTAACTTAATGCTTCCTTCAGAAGAGTTTGTACTTCATCAGTCTTAACATTTGGGTCTACCAGGTTTAAGCTTGCCATAAAAGGCTTCTGCATAGCTGCTAATCCCATTAAGCTTCCAATACCTTCGTGGTACGCCCTGTTTGCCCCGCCACGTAGCAGCACCGGTACATCAGGGTTCGTATAGCTCATGTAGTAATAAATGTGGCCAAGTTCATGGTGTGTTGTTTCATACCATTCGGCATTGGGCTCCACACTCATCAGGCTGCGCACGTCGTTTTCCAGGTTCATGTGCCAGGCAGAGGCGTGGTTGTTCTTTTTATACTTGGCATTTTCCGGCAATGGGTAAAGGCTCGATTTCTCGTAAAAAGACTGCGGCAGATTCGGGAAACCTAAACTCACATAAAAACGCTCTGCCTGTTTTATCTGCCACTCAGCCCCTTTTGCTTTTAAAGCCGCATCCAGATCCAAACCTTTTACTTCTACCATTGGGCTCCAGTCCTGGCCCCAGCGGTTAGGTAGCCAATGAGCCGGCAGGTAGTCCGGAACTTGTTTCATGCCATACTTTTTAGCCAGTTCGTAGCGTGCGTAAGTATGCAATTCGCGGTACAGCGGGCGCAACTCCTGGTTTAGTTTCTCCATTAACTGCATCATTTCTTCACGCGACATGTCGTAGTCAGAAGCCTGGTAACTGAAGTAATCGTCGTAGCCAAGGCTTTGTACCGTTTTGTTACGTAATTCACGTAGGTTCAGTAAACCGGTTCTGAGGCCTTTGCCTACTTCCTTGCTTGTATTCCAGGCAGCCAGGCGCTTGCTAACGCTTTTCTCAGTTTTAAGAATGTTATCGATATCATTGGTGGTTACCGATTTCCCATTCAACTTATAGTCAAAGCCATACAGCTTTTCCGTTTGCTCTGTCTCGGCTTTAATGCGTGCTTTTACAACATCTGGCACGGTCTGCGGGTTATTGGCTGCAGCATAAAGTATAGCTTCCAGTTGCTTAACCTGCAGGTCTGTCAGCTCACCTTTTTTCTTCATGAAACCACGGGCCTTTTCAATATTATCAATACTGCCCGTAAAAGCGGCAAATGCCTCGTTAGCACGTTGTGTAGCTGCTGCATTTGTCGTATCGCCTTCAACAATGTGTGTATTAGAGCGCCACTCCGCTTCGGCAGAAGCAGTATAAAGTTGCTGGTACTGCTTTGAATAATTGTCGATAAATGTCTGCGCTTCCTGTTGCGAACTTTGCGTTGGTGTTGCAGTTTCTGTGGTAGTTTCTGTTGTTGCAGTAGGAGTTTGCTGGCTCGTGCAGGACAGCATAAACGCTGCTGTTAAGCCTGAAAGAAAGATGCGTTTCATAAAAAACGTTTAGGTGGAACATGTATGGCAATATGCCTAAGGTATTCTGTATTGCTTATTTATGTTACTTTAACGGAACAGGTTTAATATGTTCTGAGTGTGATAATTTATACTTTGCCGTAATATAAAAAGCCGTTGCTGTATTGGCTACAACAACGGCTTAAAATTTAAACTTCCGATTCTTCCGGCTTCTCTGTTAATTGTGCTTCCTGGAGGAGGTTATCATCAATATGTTTGCTTGTTTTAGCTCCTAATTCTTTCAGAATTTCAACACGCCTGATGAGGTTTCCTTTGCCTTCGGTAAGTTTGTTCATAGCAGCATTGTAAGAACTTTGGCTGCTTTCGAGGTGCTTGCCAATCGTTTTAAGATCATCTACAAAACCAACAAATTTATCGTATAGCTTGCCGCTCTCTTCTGCAATTTTAAGCACGTTACGTTTCTGGTCTTCCTGACGCCATACACCGGCCACGGTTCGTAAGGTGGCCAAAAGGGTAGAGGTAGTTACTAAAACAATATTCCTGTCAAAAGCATCGGTAAATATATCCTGGTCGTGCTGCAGTGCAAGGTTAAAAGCTGGCTCAATCGGAATATACATTAATACAAAATCCGGGGAGTTGATGCCATTTAATCGGTGATAGCTTTTACGGCCCAGGTCTGTAAAGTGCGTTCGGATGGAATTGATGTGGCTTCGCAAGTATAACTCCAGTTGGGTTTCATCTTCGCAGCTACAGTAAGCCTCGTAAGCGACCAACGACATTTTAGAATCGATGATAAGGTGTTTACTGTCTGGCAATCTGATAATAACGTCAGGGCGGTATACTTTGCTGTCATCATTTTGCCGTACTTCCTCGCGCTCATAATGCACGCCTTTGCGCAACCCGGATTTTTCTAAAAGACTTTCCAGCAGGTATTCGCCCCAGTTACCTTGTGTTTTACTTTCTCCTTTCAGTGCTTTAGTCAGGTTAAGTGCATCCTGGCTCATTTGCTGGTTAAGAGAGGCGAGTTGGGTTATCTGCTCTTTTAATGAAACGCTCTCTTTCAGTGTTTTCTCATACGTTGCATCAACCTTTGCTTCAAACTCCTTTATGCGTTCTTTCAGCGGAGCCAGTATCTGTTCGAGGTTATCGGAAGAGGCTTTTTTAAAGTGCTCGGCATTGGTCATCAATACTTGGTTAGAGATGCTTTGGAACTGCTGCAGGAATTTTTCACGTAGTTGCTCCAGCTCTTGCGCTTGCTCTTTCATGCGTAGCTGCAGGTGGTCGTAGTCGGTTTCTACTTTAGTTAAAGCGTTCGTTAGCTCCAGTGTTTCTGTTTGTGCTTCCCGCAAATGCAGCTGTAACTTTTCAGCTTCTTCTGCTTTCATCCGGGCTTGCCCCTCCAGAACACCCTGTGTTACCTGCGCCTGATTAAGGGCCTGTTGCAAGGCTGCTTGCTTTCCCTTCAGAGCCAGAAAAGCAACTAACAGTCCTCCTAAAAATGCCGCTATGCCTACTACTATTTCCATAAAGGTAAAGGTAAAGGATTTTAGTATTCTTTACTTAATGCTAAGAGAATTAGTTTTTAGATTGGTAGTTAGGCAATACTTTTAGTAATCCTTTGTTTAAAGATGAGTTTAAACTTTAAAAGAAAAACGGCTATACCTGCTTACAAGTATAGCCGAACAAAAAAATTCGTTTTTAAAGAGCGTATTATACTAACCTATACAAAGTATAAACCTATACATCTAATTATCCGCTTAGTAAATCATGTTTGAAGTATAGCTTACTTAACCAGATGTATTTTATACTTCCGGCCTTTTATTTTTCCTTCACTAAGTTTAGAAAGTATAGTGGCGCTCAGGGCAGCGGGAACGGCCACAAAACTACTACGGTCCTGTACTTCAATTTTGCCTATCTGATCTGCTTTTATACTTGCTTCAGCAATTAGTGCACCTACAATGTCGCGCGGGCTGATCTTGTCTTTTCTCCCGCCGTTAATATGCAGCGTTGCGAAATCAGCCGTTTGCTCCGTTTTAGCTTTTATACCCGGTTTGTTTAAACCCGCTAGGGACAGCCATTCATCCATTTGTACTTCTTGCCATTCACGTATTTTGCTTTCGTCGCGCTGGCTAAGCAAAGTATACACAATGCCGCTTTTACCTGCTCTGCCCGTTCGGCCGCTTCGGTGCATGTAAGCAGCCACATCATCTGGCAACTCATAATGAATGATGGTTTTAAGCGCTGCAATATCTAGTCCGCGAGCAGCCAGGTCGGTGGCAACCAGCACTTGTGTAGTGCCATTCCGGAAAAGGGTCATGGTCTTGTCACGATCTGCTTGTTCCATACCGCCATGCAGCGTTTTTACCGCCATTCCAAGTGCCTGTAAATGTGAAGCAAGGCTATCAGAAGCAGCGCGGGTATTGCAGAAAATAACAGTGCCGTTATAATTTATACCTTGCAGTAGTTTATTAATAGCTTCCTGCCGTTCGTTATGCTCAACTTTTATACCTACCAGCTTTACTTTATCTGGTATAGAGTTAGCTGATGCTTTTACAAATTCAGGATTTTTCAGGGAGTTGGCAATTAATGCTTTCACATCATCGGGTATTGTGGCAGAGAATAGAATTGTCTGTCGCTCACGCGGAAGATTTTGCATGATCTTGTCAATCTCTTCTTCAAAACCCATTTCCAGAAGTTTATCGGCCTCATCCAGTACCAGTTGCCTGGCGCTACTAAGATCTAATGTCTTCCGGAATAAGTGATCGGTTAAGCGACCGGGCGTACCTACAAGTACTTGTGGAGGATGCGCCAGCGAAGCCCGTTCCTGAGAGAAGGAGTGGCCTCCGTAAAAAGCGCTTATCTTTAACTGAGGCAGCTGACGTGCAAATTGTTTCAGCTCATGGCGCACCTGCAGGGCAAGTTCGCGCGTTGGCACAATAATAAGTGCCTGTACCTGCTGCAGTTCCGGATTGATTTGCTGTAAAAGCGATAAACCAAATGCCGCTGTTTTTCCGCTACCGGTTTCGGCCTGGCCGGCTACATCTTTCCCCTGTAAAAGCAGCGGTATGGCAGCAACCTGTATTGGAGTGGGTGTTTTGAAACTGAGTTCCTGTAAGACTTGCAACAAGGCCGGACTCAGCTTAAGATCGTTAAATGAAGGCATGAACTATAATATAAGCTACAAAGGTACGTATTATTTACTCGCCATTTGCTCGTGGATAAACAGAGATCATTATCCTGTAGTAATTAAACCACTACTTCAATGTTTAATTATAAATGCTTGATTATAAAGTATGTTAAATTTTGTACTCCAAACACTTCGTTCATAAAAGTGAAATAAAAATAAATGACAGCCATGCTTATACCAGTCATTATTTTAGGAAATGGGTTTAATAAATCAGACATTCATACAAAGCTGACTATCTTGTAGTAAGCATAACCTGAACGCTGGTTCAATTCAATTTACTTTTAACGCTTATTGCCATACAGCAGCACAAGTTACCAAACAGTAATAGGCGCTGCAGGCGGTTTATTCCTTTACAATTACTATGCAGGTATCTGACAATTTAAAAGCTGTTGCCATTGGGTCTGTTGCAGGAGTTTTCTTTTGTTCTACCTACGTGGTCAATAGCTTTTTATCTGTTAATGGTGGCCACTGGGCCTGGACGGTAGGATTGCGCTCGTTTTTTCTGGCTTTGCTACTCATGCTATTGTTGCAGGTACAGGGCCAACTGAAGCAGCTTTTACAAGTATTAAAACAACAACCCTTGCCTTGGATGGCCTGGGGAAGCACCGCCTTTGGTATTGTATATGTTTTGCTCACGTATGCTGCTTCGCTGGGGCCGGGCTGGCTAATTGCAGGCGTCTTCCAGTTTACAATAGTAGCAGGTATACTTATCTCACCGCTTATATATAAAGATCATCGGGCTAAAATTCCGGTACGGGCACTGTTGTTATCCATACTTATTTTAGCGGGCATTGCCCTAATGCAGTGGAGCCAGAAGAACGGGGTATACACGTCGCAGCAACTATGGATTTGTGTAGTCCTAACACTTGCGGCTGCTTTCCTGTGGCCCTTAGCTAACCGAAAGCTCATGCTGCACCAGGAGGCAAAAGGTATAAAGCTTAACTCTTTTCAGCGTGTGGCGGGTATTGCTATTGGCAGTTTTCCGGCACAGCTTATACTTTTCTTTTTTGGGTACAACGAAGCAGGCTGGCCCGGTCAGCAGCAACTGTTAGCGGTGCTGGTAATTGCGCTTAGTTCGGGGGTTATAGGTTGCATCCTTTTCTTTAAGGCCATGCACATAGCCCGCAACGATGGTGCTGCGCTGGCAGCTGTAGAGGCCACACAGTCAGTAGAAATTGTAACTACAGTCATAGGCGAGGTGCTTTTATTGGGTATCGCCTGGCCTAACTGGATGGGGTATTCCGGTATTGCGATTATTATGAGCGGACTTATACTTTACGGAATGCCATCACAAAATAAGCAATTCAGTACGAATAAGATAAAGCACAAAGCTTAATGCTATACTTACGCTCCTGGTAGATCTTATTTGATTACTTTGTTCTTGTCTTACCTCATCCTGCTGGTCATGCCGCCATCGATAATAAAGGTGTTTCCGAATAAGTAGGATGGCTTTTCCGAACATATCCAAAGTACGGTTCTGGCAAACTCTTCCGGAGTACCTATACGTCCAGCAGGTATGCTTTGCATGTATTTCTCCCTTACCTGCTGAAGTTTAGCCGGGTCTCCGTCGGTTTGCATTTCCATAGCCTTTCGGAGCAGCGGCGTATCGAATGCACCAGGCGAGATTACATCAACTTCTATGTTTGTGTTTGCCAGTTCCAGTGCTGCTGATTTTGATAAAGAGATTACAGCAGCTTTGGTTGCGGCATATAACGAACCATATTCGATACCGCCTAACCCGTTTACCGAAGAAACATTTACAATATGACCCGCAGCCGGACTCTTGGTTTTCATCAGGGCGATAGCATGCTTCATCACCAGCCACATACTTTTCAGGTTTATGTTAATGGTGCTGTCAAATTCCTCCATTGCAAATTCCTCTAATGTCTTCCCGATACCAGAATCCCCTGCAGCACAGTTTATCACAATGTCCAGTCTGCCAAATTGTGTCCTTATCTGCGACATCAGGGAATCTACCTGATCCATTTTCGAAAGATCAGTCTGGATGTATTCTACTTCACCTTTTATACTTGCCATCGTTTCCTGGGCTTTTCCCGGATCTCGCGACGCAATGATAACTATTGCGCCAGACTCAGCAAAGCTCTGGGCAGTTGCTCTTCCTAACCCGGAACTACCACCTGTTACAAGCACTACCTTTTCCTTAAAATCATAAGTAACCATAACACCGCTTTAGATTGTTTCTTCTTAAACCATAGCTGTTATACTTAATACGCTAGCCCAACACTTAGCTTGAATGAGTACACAGATATTTAGTTTGATGTTGCCATACATAAAAATATAAAAAACTAGAAGACTGAAATTTGAGCATTGTACGAATTTAATCTTACAGATTTTTAATAGCAAACTTAAAACAGCTATCCCTGATACTCTTTAAAGCATAATAGCGTTTAGTGCCTACTTAAGGTGTTGGAGTCAAAAGTACCTTTTATACTTACTGCATTAACGGGATTATACAGCTGCTAAAACAATGTATGAACATTACTTACAATTTCAGGTTACTTTACTGCCGGTCAGGTATTAATTAATAAAAGTATAGTGATTTTAATTTGCAGGCACGCAACCTTTAGGCTGCATAAGGTGTCTTGATTATAGAAGTACTCCCAACCGCACACACATTTTATTTTGATCTTAGCTACAGTTACCGCATTTTTCAGGAAAAGGCTGATAGGGCCTATGGCGAATCTTCTGAAGCAGGGCATGACGCCTCAGAAGCTTTCGGCAACGGTAGCCGTAGGAACTATAGTTGGAATTATTCCTGCTTTTGGCGTGGTAACTATATTTGTTACAGCCATTGCTGCCCGTTTCAGGTTAAATATAGCGGCTACCATTCTGGTAAGTTACCTCGCACAACCGCTCCAGTTGTTATTTATCATTCCCTTTATAAAGGCTGGCATTTTCATGTTTGGTTTATCTGAAATAAAACTAACTGTAGACGAAATGCTTTCAATGTTTAAAACCGACTGGCTGGAGGCGCTGAATACACTCTGGGTAGCTAACCTGGCAGGTGTTTCTGCGTGGGCTATACTTTCTATACCATCAGGGGTTATACTATACTTCCTGCTATTACCGCTCTTCCATAAAGTACTCCCTAAGAAGGTAGAGGCTCTATAACCTAATTTGCCTTTACTAGTTCTGGTATAAGAACTGCAGCCTGTTATATATTACTAATAACGTGATACTTCCTTTACCTAATCTTCATTTCACCCCTCAAATAACTTCATTCACAAATATTACCGCCACAAGATAATTTTACTCTTAAATTATTTATATTATTACAACTTTAATTTAGATTTAATTACAACACATCTTCTGCTATTGTGGCTTCTGTTTGCTAAAGGCAAAACATATTGCTCTTAAGTTCTTAATCTTAAACATAATGGTATGCTGAAAAAGATACTTAAAGTAACTTTAAAAGTAGTAGGGCTGCTGGTACTTGCAGTGGCACTTGCGTATGCTTACATTTCAATTAATGTTAGTTCGCGCATGAACAAAGTATATGCTGTAAATGCAGCTACTTTAGACCTGCCTAAAGACAAGACCATTCTGGGAAATGGAAAACGGCTCTATACTATAAAAGGGTGTGCAGATTGCCACGGCGCTGACCTGGGAGGCAAAGTTGTTTTTGATGACCCTGCTGTTGGTAGGATCACTTCTGCAAACCTGACCTCAGGTAAGGGCGGGCTTCCAGCTAATTATGAAGTAAAGGACTGGGTGCGTGCGCTGCGGCATGGAATCGGGCAAGACAGCAAACCATTGCTTGTAATGCCATCGCACGATATCTATAAATTATCTGATAATGACATGGCTGCTATTATAGCTTACTGTCGCAGCCAGAAGCCTGTAGACCGCGATTTGCCGGATATTGAGATACGACCGGTTGGCAAAGTGCTGACCGCTCTGGACAAGATACCGATGCTTTCCGCCGAAATGATCGACCATAACTATAAAGCTCCTGCCGAGATGCTTCCGGAAATTTCTCCGGCTTATGGAGAATATCTGGCTGTTGCCTGCACGGGCTGTCATCACGAAAATTTAAAAGGAGGGGAGTCGCCAGTGCCGGGCGGTAAATCGGTTCCTGATATAACGGCAAGCGGTGCTGTTGGAAAATGGTCAGAGTCGCAGTTTGTAAATACACTACGAACAGGAGTAAGGCCAAATGGTGTTAAACTGAGCAGCGAAATGCCCTGGCAAATGACCAAAGGCTACAACGATACAGAAATAAAAGCCTTGTATGCGTACCTGAAGAGTAAAAAGTAACCGATTAAACTATACTTTAAAATAAAAAAGCCAGCCCGAAATACAGGCTGGCTTTTTTGGTTGGCTAAAAGTGTAGATTATGTAGTTTCCAGTATCTGGAATAGCTCGTCAAGTTTTGGTGTAAGTATAATTTCGGTGCGGCGGTTCTTCTGGCGCGCCTCTTTTGTCTTAGCTACATCGAGTGGTACATACTTGGAACGGCCTGAAGGTGTTACTCTTTCAGCTGCTACACCTGCATCTGTAATGATGCGTGTGATCTCTGTTGCACGTAGAACGCTCAAGTCCCAGTTATCTTGCATACCTACTGTACCTTTTGCAACCGGCACATCATCGGTATGGCCCTCAACTACCACATTTACATCCTGTTGGTCTTTTAAAACAGTCGCTAATTTTTTCAGGGCATCAACACCTTTAGGGTCTACTTTGGTAGAGCCGGAGTTAAATAACAGCTGTTCTGCCAACGACACGTATACTTTGCCGTTACGCACATTCACAGTCAGGTCTTTATCGTTGAAGCCAAGCAGGGCATTGCTTACTTTAGAACGAAGGTTCTTTACAGCTTTATCTTTTTCATCAAGTATGCGCTGCAATTCGGCAAGGCGTTGCTCGCGGGCTTTCAGGTCTGCGTTCAGCTTATCGATCTGCGATTTGCTCATGTTCAGGTTATCGCCCAGTGTTTTGCCTTCTTTCAGAGCCTGCTGCAAGCTTTTCTGGTATTCTGCTTTCTGCTCTTCCAGTTGTGCTCTTTCTTTTTCAAGATTGGCTTTCTCTTCTTCCAGCAGAGCTTTTTGCTGCTCCAGGGTGGTTTTCTGCGTTTCCAGGCCGGCTTTATCTACCTCCAGCGCATTTTTACGTGCAAGCAGATCATCATATTTTTTCTTAGAAACAACGCAGGACGATAGGGCCATAGTACCTGCCAATAAGTAAACAGATGCTCTGTAAAGATTTTTTTTCATATTACTAAGATAACATTGGTGGTTCAGGGTTACTATACAAATATAGCAATATGGAGGTAGTGAGGAACAGGAAACTGTACTTTTTTGAAAGATACTATGCTATAAAAAGAAAGGCGCCCCGGTAAGAAACGCCTTTTAATTTTATAGTATAACTGAAATTAGTCTGCTTTAAAGAAGCCCTGCGGGTCCGGCATTTTAGCCAGTAGTTCTGTCACAAAATCATAGTCTATCTGTGCCAGGTTTATGCCGCGGCTCTTGTGAACATACGCCCATGCATCGGCATACTTCTTTTCATGGTACTTTACCTGCGAGAGAGTATAATAAGCATAACTGTTTGTTGAGTCGTTTGCGATAGCCTGCTCTGAGTAAACAGATGCTTTTTTCAGGTTCTTTTTCTTTGGCTGTGTTTTGTAGATGTTTATATATGCTGAGGCAAGATCTGTAAGCAGCATCGAGTTTTTAGGCTGATATGCCAGGGCCTTTTCATAATATGTTATAGCCTCTGCGTTATTACCTTTACCTGAAGTAACCAATCCAAAAGCCCAGTAAGTGTTGCTGTTATCGGGGTTCAGGAGCCAGGCCAGGTTAAAGCGATAAACGGCAGTATCTACCTGTCCTTCACTGAAGTATTCCCAGCCACGTTCCATAAAGAAATTACTGGCTTCCTGGCGGGTTTTAAAACTGGCATCGCAGCTCGATAGGAATTTCTGATCTTTCAGTTGCTGAGCTTCTGTTTTTGCCTGGTTGCCGAACATAGGCAGCACTTTGGGGTCTTTCTGTTCCTGAGCAAAGCTTAGCGTGGCGGTAACTAAAAGTGCCACAGCTACAAATAATAATCTCTTCATTGGATAAGGTTAGTAGATCTGGTTTAAGTGCTGTTGCACTTGCAGCTAAAATAACACTTCTCTAACCATAATGCAACAGCTACTTCCTGCGCTGCTTCTTATATATTCCTTTCGGGTCCTGCTGTTTGTGTAACAGCGCCGTAATAAACCGAGCATCTGCTACACTTTTATCCTGTTTCACACTTTTATGAAGGTTATCCCAGGCTTTATTGTATTCGCGTAGGTAATAACTACTGATGGCGAGTTTGTAGTGAGCTTCCGCTTTTGTGGGGTCCAGTTTTACGGCTTTTTCCAGGAGTTTTTTACTTTTCTGTAAGTCTTCCGGGTTGCTGGTCTGGTAGTATCTGCCCAGGTGGGAGGTGGCAATATCTGTTAACAGGCGCGGGTTATTTTTATCGTTCTTGAGTGCTTTGTTCAACATGGCCAAAGCTTTATCATACTGTTTTTGCTCACCGTATACTTTGCCGTAACCCCAGTAAATATCGGCATTGGTGCTGTCCAGTATCCAGGCACGGCCAAACAGGTACTTTGCCGAATCTATTTTTTCCTGGTTATAGTTTCGTTTAGCCTTGGCTACATAATAAGCCCCGGCTTTCTGCCTCGATTTAAAGCGTTTGGTGCTGGTTTTTATAAATCTATCCTGTTGCTGTTTTTCTGTTTTTGTGCGGGGCTTCTTTACCGGCACTACAGCAGCAATTGTTTTTGTCTTGCTTTTATTTGCTGATGTATGGGTAGCTGAGGGTAATATATTACAGGCGCCCAAACTTATACTTATCAGGCAGAGCACCAGAATCCACTTTTGCATGCTTTTAATTTTAATTCTGCACCTACAACGGTCAATCTGCCGGGTTAGTGTAAAAATATTGCTGAACTAATCACGACAATTGTCGTTTATTTAAAGACAAGTTTCGTATCTTTGAAAAGATAACAACCAGAATTATGGGAAGAGCATTAGAAAAAGCGGAAACATTAAGCTACAGGTTACTGGATGATCGTGACGTATTTATGCTGATGAGCACTGCGCGCGAAGGTATAAAGTATGCCATGTTTAAGTCTATTGCTGATAAAAGCCCCTTCAGCACTGCCGAATGGTCGGCTTACCTGCACTTATCAGAGCGCACTTTCCAGCGTTATAAAAAAGAAAGACGCACGTTTGATCCCATCCATTCAGAGAAAATACTGGAGATTACGCTGGTTTATAATAAAGGCATTGAAGTGTTTGGCGATAAACCGAATTTTGATGCGTGGCTTGAAGCAAAAAATGTTGCCCTAGGGGGCATTAAGCCTAAAGAGTTGCTGGATAACACCTTTGGCATTGGCCTGCTGAAAGATGAACTAACGAGAATTGAGCACGGCGTTCTGGCATGATCGTATACCGCCTGAGCAAAGGCCGCTTTGCCAAAGACTTATCAGGTAGAGGTGCTGAACTGGCCGGAGGCCGCTGGAACAGCAAAGGTGTAGCCATGCTTTATACCAGTGAATCCATTGCTTTGTGTACGGTAGAAGTGGCTGTGCACATGCCGCTTGGTATAGTGCCGCTGGATTATCATCTGGTGCGCATCAATATTCCTGATGATATTACCATAAAAGAACTTACAGAAGAAGAACTACCACCAGACTGGAAATCGTTTCCGCACCCGAATGCCACCCAGGATATCGGCGATCAGTTTGCTTTCGATTCAGAACACCTTGTATTAAAAGTGCCTTCTTCGGCTGTGCAGGGCACGTTTAATTACCTGATTAATCCCCGCCACAAAGATTTTAACTTGATCTCCGTCACGTCAACAGAGCTTTTTGAATTTGACAAAAGACTGTTTGTAAAACCCTAGTATAAGCCTGCTATACAAACACTTACAAGTATAAAGTGGAAGTATAAATTCATGTAGATAACTATACTTCGTATACTTTCTCAGTTTCAGCAATAGTTACCGGCCAACTCAACGTGTCTGATATTTTAAGGCGCAATGCCTCAGAAGCCTGTGCCTCACCGTGATTGAGGAAAACCTGCTTTGGCGCTTTCTTAAAATGACCCAGCCACCAAAGCAGATCAGCCTGATCGCCGTGGGCTGAAAGGCTGGAAATAGTCCTGATCTCGGCATGCACAGCATAGTAGTTACCCTGCATTTTTAGCTCAGAAGCTCCGCTACGAAGCAGGTTTCCGCGTGTGCCCGGCGCCTGGTAACCAACAAGCAGCACCGTGTTTTTACTATCACCTATTAAACGGGCAAGGTAATAAAGTACCCGACCGCCTGTCACCATTCCGCTTCCAGCAATAACTATTTTAGGGCCATACTTATCCAGCACACGCAGGGTCTGTTCAAATTCGCGCACCAGGTGTACATTATGCATCATGGTACGGCACTCGGCAGGTGAGAGGCTGTGCCAGTTGGGGTATTTAAGATAAAGTGAAGTAACATCAATCCCCATGGGGGTATCAAGGTAAATAGGAATAGCTGGTATACTATTTTCTTCGCGCAAGGTGTTCAGGATAAGAAGTAACTCCTGTGCCCGTTCAACAGCAAAAGAAGGTATAACCAACACACCGCCTTTATTAAAAGTATGCGTTACTACCTCCTGTAATTCTTCGTAAGGCGAAATTTGCTCATGCAGCCTGTCGCCGTAAGTAGATTCAAGTATAAGATAGTCTGCTTCCTGCACAAAAACGGGAGGCTCCAGCAGCAAAGGAGTACGTCGGCCAATATCCCCGGAGAATAAAAACTTACGGCCACGGCAATGTAGCTCTACAAATGCAGAACCAAGTATATGCCCGCTCTTACGGAAGCAGAATTTAAAATCTTCGTTAAGGATTACCCACTCGTTATCGTTGTGCGCTATAAACAGGGGCATGGTATTGTCTACATCTTCTTCTGTATACAAAGGCATAGCAGGGTGGTGTTTGGAGTACCCTTTTAAGTTTGCCTCGGCTGCATCTTCTTCCTGAATTTTGGCACTGTCGCGAAGTATAATTTCGGTTACGTCGCGGGTTGGGGTAGTAACATGTATAGGCCCGGCATAACCATTTTTAACCAGCACAGGCAGGTAACCGCAATGGTCCAGGTGGCCGTGTGTAAGTATAACCGCATCAAGTTTCTGCAGCTCGAGTGGCAATTCTTCCCAGTTTAGCAAGCGTAATTGTTTTAACCCCTGGAAAAGTCCGCAATCAATTAAGACCTGGTGGTTATCTGTTTTAAGAAGAATTTTGGAACCGGTTACAGTGCCCGCGCCACCTAAAAACTGTAGCTGCACTGTAGAAAGCGTATTTTCCATAGTCTCTAATTGAAGGTTATACCTGCTTTCCGGAATTACATCAGGCCTCACTATCTCACTTTGTAATCCTGAAGTATAGCATACGAAAAAAGCAGCCTGTGCGGGCTGCTTTTGACTGGTAAAGTAACATTCTAAATATCAGGATGCTTAACTGCTCTGTTTCACTTCGTATAGATTGTTTTTCCTGTTGCTGTCAGGTGTGTGCGAATGCTTTAGTTCAAGCTTCTTCACGGCTTTGGCGGGCTTAAAGCTTAGCTCGGTAGTTTTGTTGCCTTTCTCCCATACCGATACATCTTTGTGGATGGTAGTGCTGGTATTATCAGCGTAGGTAACAACTAGGTCTACTGGCAAAGGCTTGCTGCCAACAGACTCTACAGTTATAGTATACGTTCCGTTCTGCTGCTGTACCTTGGCTATGCCAAGGTCTGGGTAGCCGCCATCGAAGAACCAGCGCTGCCAGAACCAGTTCATGTTACGGCCGGAACCGGCATTCATGGCATTAAAGAAATCGTAAGGCTGAGGGTGTTTACCATTCCATAGCCCGATGTAGTGGTGAAGCGCTTTCAGGAATAGTTCATCGCCCAGCATGTCTTTCACATACAGGTAACCCAGCGCAGGTTTAGGGTAGGAGTTCAGGAACATAGAAGTACCGCTTTGCTGCGTGGTAAGTGTAGTGATGGGCAAATCTATTTCGGTGCCGGCCATAGCGCCGTAAGGGGCCACGCCATAATCATCATTTATACTTGGGTCGATGATCGGGGTGATGAGCCATTCGCCTAAAGTTGCCCAGCCTTCGTCCATCCATCCATACTTGGTTTCATTGGTGCCCATATAAAACGGGAACATCGTATGGAAGATCTCATGGTCGGTGAGCATGATCACATCGGCACGGTCCTCCAGCGGGTTATCGTTCACCATCATCGGGTATTCCATCTGGTCCAGGCCATTAAAAACCGTGATGTGCGAGTAGGGGAAGGGCCACTTCGGGAAAGTATAACTCATAGCTTCTACCGTTTTGCGACCGAAAGAAGTAACCTCCAGGAAATCTTTGTGCTTCGGGTTGAAGGCTGTGTCTACGCGTGTGCGGCGTTTGGTCTTAGGGTCTACCACCAGGCTGGTAGCTTGCCACATATAATGGTCGCTGGTAGCAAAGGCAAAGTCAATTACATTTTTAGCTTCAAACTTCCAGGTGTTGGTCGGGTTCTGGGCTGTAATGTCATACTTCTTTATTTCGGTGCTATCGATGATCGTGATGATCTTATCTTTCTTCTCGGCCTGCTCCAGTCGTTTTGCATACTTTTTCTGCAGCACTTCCTTCGTGTTTTTCAGGTCGCCGGTAGCCCAAACCACAAAGTTTTTAGGCACAGTTACTTCGAAATTGAAGTTGCAGAAATCGTTGTAGAACTCCTGTGAGCCCAGGTATGGATTTCGGTTCCAGCCATCAATATCATCGTAAACAGCTACGCGCGGGAAGAAGTAAGCAACAAAATGAGAGCCTTCATCTATCTGGCCTGTACGGGTATGCGATCCTTCATTTAAAGTATAGCTGTAAGTAATGGCAATAGTAGCCTTAGACTTAGGAGCGATAGGCTTTACACGCACCTGCATATCGGTACCGTTAATGCGGAGCTTGCTCACATCTTCGGACTGCTGGTTTATACTTAGCTTCTGGATCTGCACGCCATCCGATACATCTTTTGCATCTATGTTATTGGCGCGGGCAGCACCCTTTTTGTAGAGGTTTGGGTAAAGCTTAAACAGGATCTGCTTCAGCGTATCAGGGCTGTTGTTGATGTACTGGATGTTCACCGTGCCCGAAAGCTTACGCGTATGCGGATCGAAGTTGATCTTGATGTCGTAGTCGGCGGCGTTTTGCCAGTAGTTTTTGCCGGGAGTACCATCCGTAGAGCGGGTACCTTTTTCATAAGCTTGCTGAATGTTGCGCGGCATCTGCAACTGCTCTTGCGCAAAGGCCGCACTACTTGCAAGCAGTAACGAAGCAATAAGTATAGTTTTAATGTTCAAGATATTTGGGTTTTGGTAGTGTTTGTGGTAATGGCCCTACTAAACAGAAGTGTAAATGATGTTTAGCTGTGATTAGCAGTTTATATATTTTTATTCTTATATATAAATAATGTATGGCTCATATTTCTAAAACTTAGTTTTTTCTGGTCCAAAAAGTCTTTCACTATGCGTAGATACATACAGGTTAATTAAATCACCTACTACTTCATAATATTCAACCTTATATCCACCGGGCTTTTCAAATGCTTTAACAACAAGCTCTATAGTTAACTCTGTTTCCTTCACTTTAATGCCATGTTCTTCAGTCAATTTCAAATAAGCCACCATCAAGGGGGTAGATGATATTATCTTTTTGGTAAAGGGACTTCTAAAAATTATTAAGCTATCGTTCTCTAAATATTCCATAAACAAAGGTTTTATCAATAATTAAAGTAAACTTAAATCACCACACAAATTTCTAATGAAGAATCAATTCATACAATCTTCACTATGTATTGAATAGATAGCAAACTTACAAAAGTATACTTACCATAGATGCCACTCACATCAACAACTTATATAGCACAACACTAATATAGCTCATTTCTACTGCATATCAAGCGGGCTCATCGTTTTGCATGGCTTATGAATTATGTGAACTATACATTGTGGTTGCGCTCCCGGAAAAGGAGACGAGATAATCTAATCTTAATAATTTCTGTGCAATTCTTAAACAGGAGTGGCGTAACTTCGCGACCATGAAACGTTACTTACTCTTTTTATACTTTGTGGTATTGTCTTCGGCAGCTTTTGCCCAGGCCGATACTACCCAACGTGTGGCTTCCGGCCGCAGAAACAGCCCTGAGCAGCAGAAAAAACCTTATGTTATACTTATCTCGGCTGATGGTTTCCGCTATGATTATGCCGACAAGTATAATGCTACCAATCTGAAAGCTTTACGGGCTCAGGGCGTAGAAGCCGCCTCTATGGCGCCATCTTTTCCGTCCAAAACCTTCCCCAATCATTATACCATCGTAACGGGTATGTACCCGGCCACGCATGGACTGATCAACAATGTATTCTATGACCCGCAACGCAAGCAAAGTTACTCCATCGGCGACAGGAGCAAGGTAGAGGATGGCAGCTGGTATGGTGGCACGCCACTTTGGGTATTGGCCGAAAAGCAGCAAATGGTTTCTGCAAGTTATTTCTGGGTAGGTTCCGAAGCACCGATTCAGGGTATTCGCCCAACTTACTATTACAGGTACAGCGAGGTTGTACCTATGGAAAGCCGCATAAAAACCGTAGTAGACTGGCTGAACCTGCCTGAAGAGCAACGCCCGCACCTGATCACGTTTTACCTACCTGAAGTAGACCATGCCGGCCACCGTTTTGGACCCGATGCTCCTGAAACCGAAAAAGCTGTTAAAGAGCTGGACGAGAACATTAAGAAACTGACGGATGCAGTAGCAACCACCGGCCTGCCTGTAAACTTCATCTTTGTTTCAGATCATGGCATGATCAAGATAAACCAGGAAAACACTCTGCCTTTGCCTGCTGCAGTAGATACAGCTAAGTTCCTGGTATCTGGTGGTGGTATGGTGGTAGAGCTGCATGCCAAGGATAAAACAGCTATAAAAAGCACTTATAAAAAACTGAAAGCAGAAGCTGACGGCAAGTATAAAGTATACACCCGCAACAACCTGCCGCGCCGCCTGCACTATGGCACAAAAGACGATACCTATAAACGCGTAGGCGATATTCTACTACTGACTGATGCTCCTAAAGTATTCCATTTCTCCAGCCGCAAACCATCGCCGGGAGCACACGGCTACGACCCGGATAAAGTAAAAGAGATGCATGCTACTTTTTATGCCTGGGGTCCGGCTTTTAAGGCAGGGCAGAAGATAAGCTCATTCAAAAACATCCATGTATACCCGCTTGTAGCTGAGCTGCTTGGCCTGGAGTACACGCACAAAATTGATGGCAAGAAGAAGCTGTCGAAAAAGGTTTTGAAGTAAGAGGCTGTTTAGATAGTTCGTCACTGGTTAAACTATAGCCATTAAGCACCCCGTATCAAACTTATTGGTGAGAATACGCAGCAGGGGCTAAGGCTGTAGCTTCTGAAAAACGCTATTGCCATTGTTGGTGTTCTCACCAACAATTTTTACTTCGAAGCACATCTGCTTGCTGATGACAACTGGCAGCAAGGAGTAATAGTATAGCTTATGAAAAACAAAACGCCGCTTCAGAATTCTGAAGCGGCGTTTTACTTACAGCCTGCTTATTCACCGCCGGCGCCTCTGCCAGGCAGGTATATTTGGAAACCAAGTGCTAAGGCTAAGCCACCTCCTCCGGAACTGCTGCTACCTAAGTCTGCTTTTGTGTAAGTATAACCTAAAATTGGCTCTATGGCAATATTTCTAGCAATGAAGTGAGCGTAACCAAACCGTATACCGATTATAAAAGAAACGGGTTCATCTTCTTCATTGTCTTCTAAAGAGCTACCGGCAATACCTACTAGAGCTTCCTGAAAAATTCGGCCTGATGGACCACCGCCCTGGGTGAAATAGTAGCGCAAAAATGGTGTGATGCCGTATCGAAAGTTAGTGCCACCATCGAAAGCCTCTAAGCCCAAAACCACTTCGGAACCTACGGCAATGTTCTCGCCGATAAAGTAACCTGCTTTGGGGTTGATGAACAGGTTATATGTATCGTTGCTGAAATTGTATCCGGTAGAGGCGATATTAGCACCTACCAGCCAGTTTCCTTTACTAATGGATGCATCTGCCTCGCCGGGTGCTGATACTGCAGGTGGTTCTATCTGCTCTTGTGCGATTGCATTAATGGTTACCGTAGATAGTAAGAAGAGTAAAAATAAAGTTTTCATAATCCATCGTCCTCATCCTAAATAGTGTTAAACAATACATTTTACCTTAATATAGTAATAACGCTGGCTAAATGTTATTGTTCAAGGTATTGAGGGACAAAAAGTTAATGTAGTGTAATAGTCAAAAAATATGATGTGGCAGTATATGAGCCTACTAATAGTTATTGACTATTTATGCTTTACTAAAAAATTTACTTTTCAAGTTATCTTTATTCCCATACAAACTGAGCTTGCAGTTTTACAAACCATATACTTTGTTTAGTTCAGCAACAGTTACAGGCCAGCTATACTTTTCTTCAATTTTATCTTTTAACTTGTGAGCAGCATCGCCTTCGCCATGGTTCAGGAATATTTGTTTCGGATTTTCTTTAAAGCGCCCAAGCCACCACAAAAGATCGGCCTGGTCGCCGTGCGCTGACAGCGAGCCGATCTGGCAAATTTCCGCATTTACCCTATAATTTTTTCCCTCTATTCCGATTGCCTCGGCATTATGCAGAAGCTGGTAACCGCGCGTTCCTTTAGATTGATGGCCAACAAGCAGCACCGTATTTTTTGCATCGTAAAGCATTTCTTTCAGGTAGTGAAGTACCCGGCCACCGGTTGCCATGCCACTGCCGGCAATAATTATTTTCGATTTCGGGCCATTGTCATCAAGCACGGTAAGGGTTTCCTCAAAGCTTTCAATGATGTGCACATTGTCGGTAAGCTTGTTTGTTTCGGAATCGGTCATGTTGTGCCAATTGTTATGCTCCTGGAAGAGCTTTGTAATTCCAATACCCATCGGCGAATCGAAGTAAATCGGCAGTTTAGGTATACTTTTCTCGTCCATGAGATTATTCAGCAGCATAATTATTTCCTGGGCACGCTCTACGGCAAAGCTCGGAATTACCAGCGATCCGCCTTTCTCAAACGTTTTGTTCACCACATCCTGCAATGCCTGGTACGGCGAGGTATCGTTGTTATGGAGTTTATCGCCATAGGTAGATTCCATGATAATATAATCGGCTTCTTTAATGCGGGCAGGCGGGTCAAGTATAAGCGGGTCGCGTTGGCCCACATCACCTGAAAAAACAAACCGGCGGCCCTGACATTCGAGTTCTACTGTAGCTGAGCCCAGTATATGACCGCTTTTCTGGAAGCGGAACTTCAGATCATCGGCTATACTTACCCATTCGTCGTCTTCATGGGCTTTAAAAAGCTTCATGGTCATGTTTACGTGTTTTTCGCGGTACAATGGTTTCAGAGGCCTTTTAGTAGGATCGCGATACTGGTTATAGTCCCGGGTATCGGCTTCCTGTATTTTGGCGCTGTCGCAAAGTATGATTTCGGTAATATCGCGGGTAGGAGCAGTGGCGTAGATCGGGCCGGTATATCCTTTTTTAACCAGAACAGGCAGGTAGCCACTGTGGTCGAGGTGGCCGTGTGTAAGTATAATCGCATCCAGTTCGGAAGGCTTATAAGGCAATCTGTTAACCCGGTTTAATTTCCGTTCTTTTTTTGTGCCCTGGAAAAGGCCGCAATCAATAAGTATATTATACTTGCCGGTTTGCAACAAAGTCTGTGAACCGGTTACAACACCGGCTGCACCTACAAACTGCAACCGTAGAGGACCATGAGTATGTTCAGGCATAAAAATGTATAGTATAAGTTTATACTTTAGGTACCTATAGGTTACCTAAGTGTGAGGATAAGTACGTGCCTGTAAAAGTTTAGGTGAGAATTGGTGGCTGGAATCTCTTTAAAACAATACAAAAAAACAGGCAACGACTTGCGCCGTTGCCTGTTCTGATCTGGTACTACTTTTCTGAGTTATACTTCCTGATGCTGGCAGGGGCCTTTGTACCGGATAAAGATGTTAATCCAGATACTGCGCGAGAGCCTGAAATTTATAGGTAACAAAGCTACTACAGAAATGATCAGCGCGATGATCATCATCGTTAGTGTAACTTCTTCCACAAAAAAGCTTAACCCGATCCAGACAGCAATAAAAATGGCTGTACTAAAGGCGTAGCTCACAAACATGGCTCCATAGTAATAGCCGGGTTCCGGTTCAAAAGCCTGTCCGCAACAGGAGCACTTTTCGTGCATGGCGGCAAATTTACGGAAATTGTAAAGCGTACCTTTCGGGAACATATCGCCTGTGTGGCAACGAGGGCATTTTGTATTTAGTATGCTATAAAGCGTTGTGTCTTTCCAACTCATAATATGGGCTTTTACCGGTACAAAAATACGAAAGTTAAGCGCTTCGTTAACTGCACTTATTACCTGAAATACTGTACAATTTTCCTCGGCAAAATATAGTTGTTAACTCAAGTATAACTGTGAGTTTTTAAACTGCTCGGGTGTCTGGCCTACCTTCTTTTTAAAGAAGCGGAAAAAGTATGTAGCATCAAAATACCCAAGTTCTGCAGCTACCTGCGTTACCGTAAGATCTGCGTAAGCCAGCAACCGTTGCGCTTCCAGTATGATGCGGTTTTGTATCAGTTCGGTAGTCGTCTGGCCTATGGCTCGTTTGCAGATTTCATTCAGTTGCTTGGCTGATACATTAAGTTGCTGAGCGTAATAACTTACCGGCAGGTGTTCTTTATAATGTGCATCAATCAAGTTTTCAAGCTGCTCCAATTGCGAATGCATACCTGCCGGCAATTGTTTCTCCTGTTTTTCAGTCTGGTACAAACGCGTTAGCTGTAGCAATAAAATATCGAGGTAATTCCGGATGATTGCATTTGTGTAGGCTTGCTGCTGCCGGAGTTCCTGCTCCATACTTTTAATTATACTTTCCAGTTTTAACAGGTCAGCATCTGAAAGTATGAGAAAGGGTTTGTGTAATAGGTTCTGAAAAAAAGGAAAATTCTGAAGTTTATGGTGGGGGAAGTCGAGCAGGTAATAAGCCGGGTTAAAAAACAAGATATAACCCTCAGTATCAGGAGTTAATTGCCAGTTGTGCACCTGCCCCGGCGTCAGGAAAAATACTGTGTTCGGTTTTACAGGATATGTTTCGAAATCGATGGTATGCGTGCCGGTGCCGCGGGTAATAAAGAGTAAAATGTAGAAATCGTGCTTGTGCGGCTTCTGTATAAAATCATGCTCCTGCAGGTGCTGCGAAAAAGGCTTTAAATAGAAATAGCGTTCCTGCTGCAACCGGGTGTTAAAATCCTGTATCTGGAAGATGGGTAATGGCGCTTCTGGCATGAGAGAGTGATTACAGAATTAAGTATGAATCAACTGTTTGCAATAATTGCTGAGTTTTGCCTCTCAGTTTCAGTAACAATGCGGCTCAGGTCTGTGAGAATGCTGCCAACATCACGAAGCGTTTCCAGGGAGAATATGTTTTTAAGCTCCCGAAGGCAGAGAGCCTGTTCTGCTCTTGCTACTTCATTGGCTGTACTTAAGGCCATTAGGTTTTCTGCGGATGCATTTACAATGGTTTTACCAAAAAGCTCGATGCAGGTTGCTGTAGCTTCCATAGCACGCTCCAATTGTTCTGAAAAGGCTAATTCTATTCCAAAAGCCTTGTTTTGCTGCAGATCGGCAAGCCCTCTGCGTATGCCGCGTACCTGCACCGTAATATGGTCGAGTTTATTTATACTTACTGCTAACCTGCTAAGCCTGGTTCGCTTGCGTGTCAGGAAGAGGTTATACTTTAAACTTTGCTCCGCAAGCTTCAACGTGTCCTGGCATTTCTGGTATTCTTTTTTAAGCGCATTTACTTCGGAACGGCCTGTTTTTCTTGTGGTGGTGTCCAGGAGTGCTTTCAAACTTACCAGTGTCTGAGCACAGGTTTTACTCAGGTTCAGAATGCAACTTTCTACATCTGGTATGGCATTCTGAGGTATGATAACTGCGTTGATCAGAACAGCAATGGCAGAGCCGATAATGGTTTCGGTGATACGGTCAAAAGCATAGCCTTCCTTAAACTGGCCAAAAGCAAGCACAAGGAGCGAACTAATAGCAACCTGTGAAATGATCTGGGGGTTCATGCGCAGCGCTTTCGAAATCCCCATGCCGATGAGTATCACAAAGAAAATGGAAAGCGCACCAACTTTAAACCAATGCCCGATCAGCATACTTAAGAGTACGCCGCCGATAATGCCAATTATGCGTTGTGTGGCTTTGTCTACGGAGTCGGCAACGGTAACCTGCACTGTAAGTATGGCTGCAATGGCAGCAAAGTATGGATACTCAGCATGAAGCAGATTGGTAGCTACAAACCAGGATATAGCAGCTGACAGTGCTGTTTTCAGAATCTGAAGTGTAAGTCCGAACCGGGCCAGATATTCTATACTTTTAATCAAATTTTAAATCCTATTTATAGTTTCACCAAAAGTAACAGGCGTTAAGTTGCTGGTTATTCTTGCTATTAATTTTTGATTTTTATGATGTAATCTTGCTATTTAATCGACAAACGGATTTATAAAATGATCTATACTTACCGTGCACAAATACCGCGGTATGGGCAGTACTGGCACACATCGAGGTCTTTTGTTTTCCGGATCGGTTCTTCAGTATCCAGCATCCGCTTTACAAACTGGCCGAGTAGTTCTTCAGAAGCAGCTACAAAATCTTTAGGCGTTGCTGCGTCGGCTTCCATAAAGTTAAACTCCGAAGACAAAACACCTGCATCCAGGTTACGGAACGACAAAATACCCGACTTCGGAATTATACTTTGTACTGCCACATGGTGCCCGTTTCGGAGTATAGTTTCCGGGTGCTGCTTTAACGTACGGTGCAAAATATATTCATATAGCCATAACTGGCGGGCTTTATCATACTTTGGATCAGTGGTAAAATGCAGTTCTACTTCCTCGGGCTTAACGCGAAGCTGCGTTTGCTCCACTTTTCCTGTTTTATAGTCTATAACCCGGAGTTCGTTACCCGTAAGGTCAATACGGTCGGCTTTGCCAGCTACTTTAACCGGTATTACTTCATCGCCAACCTGCACCGGAAGTATAGCTTCCAGTTGCTCTTCAAGGCGCAGCACATAAAGTGGCAGTTCGCTGGAGTCTTTAAGTTTATCAAGATATTTTTCGAGCACCTGCACGGCCACTTTAAACAGGAGATAATTCATGCCACGCTCCGGTGTAGCACCACGGGTGGTTTTCTTGAACTCAATTTCAACCTGTTTGGGAAGCTGCAAAATCATGTCCTCAACATGCTGCTTTTCAATGGGCTTGCCGCTTTGCTCAAATGGCCGGAAAAAATCCTCGAGCACCTGGTGCACAATGGTACCAAACTGATCGGTGCCCAGTTGTTCTTCCACCTCATCCATTTCCTTTATTTTAGCGATGCGGCTAAAGTAATACTGCAGCGAGCAGTTGATGTACATGTTCAGGTGCGAAGGGTAGAGGCCGCGTTTTAACTCATTTTTAAGTTGCTCCAGCGTTTGCTCATCTTTTTGAATTACGATGTCCTCGTCATACTTCTTGCTTTGCTTCTGGTCTACGGCAGCAGTAAGGTCTCGGAATTTAATGCGGGGGTTGCGTAGTGCCAGGTCGTTTTCTAACTGAAGTATAAACCGGCTTTTCTCTCCGGAGCCATAAGTGTCGGAAGGCAACACGTAGAGCAGGTTTACACGCCTGGCTCTTTGCAACAGGCGGTAAAAATTATACGCCATGGCGCCCTCGGTTTCGGAGTAGGTCGGCAGCCCGAATTGCTTCAGCACATCATACGGCATCAGGGATTCGTGGCGTTTGGGAGCCGGCAAGGTGTTTTCATTTACCGAAAGTATAATCACATTCTCAAAATCCAGCGCACGCGTTTCGAGCATACCCATTATCTGCACATCCGAGATAGGCTCGCCGCTAAAAGGGAGTCGGGTAGAAGCGATAAGCTCGTTCAGGAACTTGCGGAAACTACGCACCGAGATCTTTTGCTCGCGGCAATCAAAAATCGTATCGAGGCGTTTTACGATCGTATAAAAAATGTAGAGGTATTCGGTTTCAATCGTATTGGGTTGGTGGCTGTATACTTCACGTAGCATGTCGATCAGGCTGTAGAGCGCCGCAATAATATCATCGCAGTCCCGCCAGCTTTTGAAAAGCGTTTCAAAAAGCGGCTGGTGATCGCCCATTTTCAGAAGATCATTTGCTGTGATAAGTACGCGGTTATCCTGAACTATCTGGTCCAATACCTTCTGTATAAAGCCATGGTATTTAGCCTGTTCAGGCTGTTCGCTCAAGTATAAATCATACCTCCGGATAAAAGGATGCGTGAGCAGCTTTGTGACTGATAAATGGTGGTACTGGTATACTTTGTAGCCTGATTCCTGCAATTGTGTTACGCCAGTCAGGTGCACATCAAACAGTAGATCTATCAGGTTGAACAGGGGAGTGCCCTTAAAGCTCAAGCCCATAGTTACGTTATAGTTGGGCACCTCGTCAGGTATGGAGTGTAGCACCGGTAGCAGCAGGGTTTCGTCAGGCATAATAATGGCCACCTGCGCGTGTTTGTCCTGCTGCCGGATTTCCTGTAATAACTGCCCTGCCACTTTACCCTGCATACTGGCATTGGCCACTCCAATCACGTTTATTTCTTTCTCATCTGTGAGAAGCAGATTCTGTTGCCAGCGCCATTCGGGTAGTTTCCAGGTGCTTTTATACTTCCTAAGGAAACTGCCTGCCCGGTTGGGTGTGCCTTCCTCCATATAGAAATCATCTGAGTCAAATAATACTTCGGCCCTGTTATGCTTTAGTAATGTTTTGATGATCTTTTCTTCGGAGCTGGTAAGAGCATTGAGGCCTATAAAAATGTACTGTGCACATCCCGGGTCTTTGGCTATACTTTCAATAGAATCAGCTACTTTCCGGAAAGCCATACCTGTGTAGGCCTTCTTGTTTTGCAACAGGCGCTTTTTCAGGTTGTGGTACGTTTTTTCGATGTTATCCCAGAGGCTGAAGTACTTCTTCATGGTAGGAGAAAGTTCCTTTCCAAGATACTTCGGGTCCCAGCGTTCCAGCGCTTTTGCTTCTGTCAGGTATTCAAACAGTTTGCCGGTATCTACCATGTTCTGGTCGATGTGGCTGAAATCATCGAGCAATGTGCCGCCCCAGGTAACGAACTGGTCGAAATCCAGGGCCGGGTCCTGTTCGCGCATCAGGTCGTAAAGCTCCAACTGTAAATTAATGGGCTCCAGTACATCGGTTTTCGCAAGCCGGGTAATAAAATCCTCCATACCCGATACCTCCGGCGACCAGATAGGCTCAGTTGCGGCCTGTGCTAAGGCATTCTTGAAAAAGAAACTTGCACGACGTGAGGGCAGGATAATGCATAGGTCGCTGATGTTCTCTTTATACTTCTCGTAAATATACTTGGCAGTAAGCTCCAGGAAAGTTTGCACGGAGTTAATTTTGTATTAGGTTATGGCTGAAATGGTAACTTTTTAAACTATGAAGTACACATAAGAGAGTATCTATTATACTAATGTATACTTTGAGTATTCCCTTTTTCATCCAACGGCAGAAAAGGGTTATAGGCGATCTCCCAGAGGTTATCATCCGGATCAGCAATATAACTGCTGTAGCCTCCCCAGAATACTTTTTCAGGCTGCTTCAAAACCTTCGCACCTTTTGCCTCTAAAGCTGCCACAAGTTCATCTACTTCTTTCTCGGAACGTACATTATGGGCCAGCGAGAAGCCCCGGAAGCCTTTGCCATCAGCCTCTACGCCAGCATCATCGGCCAGTGATTCCTGCGGAAAAAGCGCTAGTTGTATGCCATTTAGCTGGAAAAATACGATGCTCTCGTTGCTGCTTTCGAGCGGTTGCCAGCCAAGTATGTTCTGGTAAAAATCTTTAGACCGTTGCAGGTTTTTAACACCAAGCGTGATAAGCGTTATTCGTTGATCCATATACTGGTTTGTAAATTTCTTTTTGTTTTTCTGTGCTGCTTTTACAACGCGAGCCCTATTTGCATATTTTTTCCACCGTAGCCCCACTCCAGAATTTCTTCTGTATCGAAATAATAAAGCAGGCATTTTACTTTCTCGTAACCCAGTTGCTTAAAGCGCACAGTATAATGGTCGAGTTTGTTGCGGTGCTCGGGTTGCGGGGGCGGAAGCTTAAATTCTATCAGCACAACCTGCTCTCCATCAAACACAACGCGGTCGGGTTTATACAGGTAAGCGCGGGCATCCAGGAGTTCTTTTTCATGTTCCACAACAACCTTATCAGAAAAATAATGCTGTAGTTTCGGATGCTTAATAACTTCCTGTAAACGATCCCGCAAGGCTGGTTTCTCGCGCTCGCTGATGATGCCTTCGTAAACCATCTGGCGCAGGATAGTATCTAACTGTGGCGTGGTTATAATACGCGACAAAGCATAATGTAATTTCTTGTTCAGAGTGCGCTGCTTTGTCTGCGTTTCAAAGTCGAATACGTTGTTAGCATGTTGCTTAAGCTGCAGCCGTTGAGCCCAGTCAGTTGATACCAGGTGATCTAAAAAATAAGTATGCCCGGTGTCTATAGTAGTATGATGCTGCCTTTGGTTGCCTTTATGTAACTGATAGCAGAACTGCCCCGCTTGCCAGATGTTTTTATGTACAAGGTAACGGTATAACAAATGGCTTACGTTTTTAGCTGTACCTTCCAAAGCCCTTGCAGCTTTTTTATCATCCAGAAGGTCTTTGCTGTTACCAATAAGGTATAGCCTGTCGATGGGCCGCGTGAGGGCCACGTACAGCATGTTCAGGTTTTCGATAAACGTTTTTTCTATCTCGGTACTGTACTGCTGCCCTAAAACGGTGTTCTCTAATTTAGAGCTTATCGTTACTGCCACACTGCGCAGTTTACCTGTTACACTTACTTCGTGCGGCAATTGGCTCCACATCAATGCTTTTGTTTGCGGTTCTGTGCTCCAGTCGGCAAAAGGAATGATAACAATAGGGTAGGCCAGCCCTTTTGATTTATGGATACTAGTAATGGTAATGGCGTTCCGATCCTTTGGCGTATTTATACTTAAACGTTCTTTCTGCACATCCCAGTAAGCCAGGAAGTTATTCAGGTTGTTGCTGTTCTTTAAGCTATACTCCAGCACCAGATCCAGGAAGCGGAAAAGATATTCGCACTCGTTGTTATGGCCCAGCAGATCAAAAATGCGAATGAGTTGCTCAGTCAGTTCATAAATAGACAGGTTGCCAGTTTCGCGCTCCTTTACGTCAAATCCAAATACCCGCAACTGATCAAAAAATGCGGCAGAATCTTTTTCGTTTGCGATACGGGCAATCGTTTGGGTCATTTCAGTATCCGGAATGGTTTCCATGGCCACGGCACATACCAGGTATAAAGCCTCCGATTTTGACAGGGTATCCTGCTGGCGGTTGAAAACCCGGAATAAAGCGATGATAAGATTAATGACTTCGGCAAACTGCAGCGAGAGCGAATCTTGGGAAATGATGTCATACTTGCGTTCTTTCAGGAAATTGGCAATCAGCTTACTTTTAACATTGGTCCGGCAAAGTATAGCCATGTCCTTCAGTTCGTAGCCATCATCCTGACCCTGCTTTATCAGTTGCAGCACCATGTTCAGCATACTCTCATCGTAGCTCAGAATTTCGGGGTGCTTATAGTCATCGTAAAGTTCCTCGGTGCGGGCGCAATTGTTCAGGTCATACTTATAGTTGGTATCCTCCGGGTGCGTAAACATGACCTGGATATGCCCGCCACTTTTATCGCCTTCCGGAACTTTCTGCACGAATTTCTCATCGTAAATGGAGGCGAACATGGAGTATACTTCGTGTTCTTTGCTGATGTAGGTAAAAAGCTCGTTATTAAAATCAATGATCTCAGCGCGGCTCCGGAAATTGGTATTCAGGTCGTCGGGGGCAAGGGCATGATCAACCGATTCATAGCGCTCCCGGATCATACTTCCATGGCGTTTGTTCTGGTATAGCCTCTCAGTGTTGCGTTTGTAAAGATGAAGGATCTGCTCCATTTCGCCGCCACGCCAACGGTATATAGCCTGTTTAGCATCGCCTACCACCATACTGAAATGACCGGAAGCCAAGGCATTATCTACTAACGGCAGCAGGTTGTTCCATTGAAGCACCGAGGTATCCTGGAACTCGTCGATGAGGATGTGGTTATACTTTTCGCCGAGTCGCTCATAAATAAAAGGCACAGGTTCCTGCAACACAATATCGATTATGCGCTTGTTGAACTCCGAAATATGAACCGTATTCTTATCGCGCTTTATTTCCTGCAGGCATTTCTCCAACTCATTCAGCACCGATACTTTGTACAAATGCGGAACTATGGCATTAATGAGCGTAAAGGTGGCTGCGTACTCTTCTTTTATATTTTCGATCTGGTAATAAAGCTCCGTAAGCTGCGCACTAATGCTGTCGATCTGGCTCTTGGTAAAAGTGCTTGCTTTACCGGCATACCACTTGTTATCTTCTATACTTTGGCGGGCGTAGTTGTTGCCATAATTCAGGTCAGCTTCTCTCGAGAATTTAATGAAGTACCCACAGATACCGCGGTTGCCCTGGAAAAAATCGGCAGGGGAGAGACCGGCATTTTCTATAGCGGTTAATGCTCTATTGGCATCTTCCTGCACGGCAGCGTTTATTCCTTCCTGTAGTGCTTTCAGCTGTGCTCTTATACTTTTAAAATCCTCCAGGGTAAGGCTCTGGATGTCTGTAACTGCTTCGTATACTTGTTCATTCAGCAGGTTTTTGGCAAAATCAGCCAGGTCATCGGGCAGGGTATTCCAGCTGCGGCCTTCACGGGCTTTTTCCAGGGCATAATGTTCCAGGGTTTCTGATAGCAGATCATCCTTTGAGTTGGTTACTTTATCCAATAAAAGCTGCACGGCCGTGTTTACCAGTGTCTGTGAATCAAGATCCACTTCGAAATTATAAGGTATGTTAAGCTCGCGCGTAAAAGCCTGTACAATCTTGTTTACAAAACTGTCAATAGTACTTACCGAAAAGTCGCTGTAGTTATAAAGTATCTGGGTGAAAAGTATCTGCGCTCGTTGCCTCACTACATTTATACTTAGGCCTTCTTCCGGATATTCTGCTTGTAAGTCCTCAGTTATACTTTGTAATAAGTCCTCACTTTTGCTTTTTGCCTTTTCAGACTGGTTCGGATCATTAAAACCGCGTAATGCACCAAGTATACGCTCCTTCATTTCTGCGGCAGCGTCGTTGGTAAAAGTAATGGCAAGAATAGATCTGTAATAATCCGGATCAGGTGTATGCAATGCAAGCTTCAGGTACTCCTTGGTAAGGTGGTATGTTTTACCGGAGCCCGCAGAGGAAGAGTATATCTTGAAAGTTGATGGCATAGTTGTAAATCCTGTGTTATCAGAACACATAAAGATACAAGATGTGGCCTGCCATTGCCATATCTATTTTCGATTCTTTTATAAGTAATAGATTTACAAAGGCTTTAAACGCATAAGCCCCTCTGTAACGTGGCAACAGAAGGGGCTTATGCGTTTATGATAAAAGATATATCAGGCGTAAACCGGTTGGGATTTTGATTTTTCAGCGGATTGCTTTGATGCGAAATCGTTTACACATACATGGTACATGATTCGCGCCATTGACAGGGAGTAATCTGTAACAATACAATGCTGCTGCTCTGAGCTAACAAGCGCTTTACTGTTACCTAGATTGAATTTGCTAAGCTCGATTACCTCATCAAAGTTCTGACGAAGCATTTTAAGGGCTTTAAAAGAAGGCTCGTTGTAGAAGGCAGGAATTACTTCACAAACGGCATAACTGCCATTAGCACGCTCTTTTGCAATCATTTTACAAAGCGAGTCTACATTGGTTTTGTCCAGGTCGGAGATAATAACAAAGTATACTTTTTTCTGGTCCGGGTTTGTAAGTTGGGTTGGAGCCCCAACGCTACCTAGCAACATACTGCGGCTAACGCGTGTGCCATGCTGAAAGTCTTCGTCTTTCAGTATTTTGTTGTGAATTTTGAAAGCTAATGCACCTGAGGCGATTAAATTGAAATCTTTGCCCTGGGTAGAAATTTTGGAAAAGTGTAACATAGTAGAGGATCTAAGGGGTTAAGGAATTGTTTAACGTTTAATAAAAACAGGCAATAGCTTAATAAATTGATGTAAGCCCTTTCTGTCTTTCATCAGCTTAGTTTAAATTGTCACACGGATTTATGGGAGGCGGGGAACTCTAGCTCTTAAGCTACTCATACTTTTCATATTGGCCAGTTATTAAAAGGTTTAAGAGATGCTACAGAAACTGAAGTTCTGAATTGTACGCGTTTTCGTTATAAAGTTTTAGCCATTTAACATATTTACAAGTGAATGTTTATTTATTAAGGGTGAACGTGATATTTTTACGTGTGAAGCAATTTTATTGTTACCTATTCTAATATTTATTTGTAATTTATTATGTAATTTAAATAAATAAATATCAAAAGTTAAAGAAAAACTTATAATATTTTCCTGTAATCAAAAGTGTAACTTTCAGTACTTCGTTTGCCTGGTTTCGCCATGTCACAATGCAGGTCCGGAGTAAAATAGGTTAGTAAATAAAAAATCCGTACCTTTGCAGCCGATTTGGAATCAGTCTGATCACTTTTATAACTGGCTACACCATCTGTCGTTGGCTTATCCTAGTTTTTTTAGTTACACTCTTTGTCGTAAAGAGTCCTCTTTAACGTAAAAGAGACGAGATTGGAAACAGGCTGCCTCCAGATGTGTCATAATTAGTTATTAAGTATTTAGATGAACAAAATCAGATTTGATGAGCTTCCGCTTTCGCCGGAAGTACAGCGTGCTATCGCTGACATGGGTTTCGAAGAAGCTTCTCCCATTCAAACAGAAGCTATCCCGGTTGTTTTAGAAGGTCGTGACATTATTGGTCAGGCCCAGACAGGTACCGGTAAAACTGCCGCTTTCGGCATCCCTACCATTGAAAGTATAGACGAGCGTGACCGTAGTGTACAAGCTCTTATCCTTTGCCCTACACGTGAACTTGCTATCCAGGTATCAGGTGAGATTCAGAAACTTGCCAAGTATAAAACAGGCATTAGTGTAGTTCCTATTTACGGCGGACAGCCTTACGAGCGCCAGCTGCGTGCTCTTAAGCAAGGTGTTCAGATCGTAATTGGTACGCCAGGTCGTGTAATGGACCATATCGAGCGTGGTACATTAGTTTTAGATAAAGTAAAGAAAATTATCCTGGATGAAGCTGACGAAATGTTAGACATGGGTTTCCGTGAAGACATTGAGTTTGTACTTAGCCAGATGCCGGAAGAGCGTCAGACAATTTTCTTCTCAGCTACCATGTCCAAGCCGATCATGGAGCTTACAAAGCGTTACCAGACTGACCCTGTTATTGTAAAAGTGGTTCACAAAGAGCTTACGGTTACAAACATTGACCAGACATACTTTGAAGTGCGTAACAGCATGAAGGGTGAAGTGTTATCCAGAGTACTGGACATGCACAACATGAAGTCTGTTATCATCTTCTGTAATACAAAGCGTATGGTTGATGAGCTGGTAAGCAGCCTGCAGGCACGTGGCTATTTTGCCGATGCACTGCACGGTGACCTGAACCAGAATCAGCGCTCTAACGTGATGGGTAAATTCCGTAACGGGCAGCTGGAAATATTGGTAGCTACTGACGTTGCAGCTCGTGGTCTGGATGTAGACAACGTAGAGGCCGTATTTAACTACGACCTGCCACAGGACGAAGAAGCTTACGTGCACCGTATTGGCCGTACTGGCCGTGCCGGTAAATCAGGTAAAGCCTTTTCTTTTGTAGCAGGCCGCTCTGATATGTATAAGCTGAAAGACATTATGCGCTATACAAAAGCGAATATTGTTATGCAGCAGATACCAACTTACGAAGACGTAAACGAGCTAAGAACCAGCATGTTCCTGAGCAAAGTGCGTGAGGTACTTGAGAAAGGCAACCTTACAAAGCACATTGCTAAAATAGAAACACTTGTTAATGAAGATTATACTTCGCTTGAAATTGCTGCAGCGCTTCTTAAAATGAGCCTGAAAGAAGCAAAAGCGAAGGAAGCTGGTCAGGAAGCTGAAAAAGGTCTGGGCCTTGCTAAAGAAGGTTTTGACCGTCTGTTCATTACTATCGGTAAAAAAGACCGCGTACATCCAAAAGACCTTATCGACCTGTTAAGCCAGAATTCTGATATACCAGCTTCTAAAGTTGGCGATATTGATCTTTACGATAAGTTCAGCTTTGTTGAAGTACCTTCTGAATACACAGCCCAGATACTTGAAAAAGTTGGCCGTATAGAAGTGGATGGCCGTATGGTTGTTGTTGAGAAATCTGAGAAGAAAGGTTCTGGCTCTAAAGAGGACAGAGGCGGCTTCGGCGGTGGAAGAGACAGAGATGGTGGTGGCCGTAGAGGTGGCTTTGGTGGTGACCGTGGTGGACGCGAAGGCGGATACGGCGGTGGCCGTCGTGAAGGTGGTTACGGCGGAGGCGGCAGTCGTTTCGGTGGCCGTGGCGACCGTGATGGCGATCGCAGAGGCGGAGACCGTGGTGGTGATAGCCGTGGTTTCAGAAAAAAAAGATTCTAATCCGGTAACCAGTCATTTATACTTCCGTATAATTAACTATACAAAGTATGAGGTGTCAAAAGCTTCATAGATTGTTAGAAAAGGCCAACTTGAAACGTTGGCCTTTTTGTTTTATCTTTTTTCAGAAAGAATGTAACCAGTCCATCATACCGGCGTATAAGATACTATCATAAAAAGGTTGGAAGATTTAACTGCTCCTTAAAAAAGAACAGTTATAAAGAAGGGTGATATCAGACGGATATCACCCTTCTTGTTTTTTATACTTCCGGCAGTTATCAAAAGTCACTTTTTGCAAATAAAGAGAGGAGCCGAAGCTCCTCTCTTTAAGTTTTATATGCTGGATTTTATGCTTCGCGGGCTGTATCGCGCAATGTACGGATATGGTCGTGCGCATGCTTAACATCCTGATACTGTTGCTCAACAACTTGTTTAAGCGTACCCGGCAGATCATGTTTAAGAGCATCCTGGTAAGCTTTTACAGCGTAATCTTCGCCACGCTCGCACTCTTCCAGAATTCGCTTACGGTCTTTAGAAGTTAAGGCAGATTTCAGGTCTATCCAGGCACGGTGTAATGTACCTTCAATAGAACTGGATTCATCATCCATTTTGCCCATTTTATGCAACTGGTCCTGCAACTCTGTTATCATGCTGTCGCGCTGAACGGCATATTTTCTGAACAGGTCTTTTAAGTCCTTATCTTCTACATCTTCTGCGGCTGTTTCATAGCCTTTTGCGCCATCTTTACATCTTTCTATCAGGTGGTGCACTGTGGCGAATACTTCCTTATTGGTCTCCATAGTTTTATTTACTTTGTTTCAGTATGCACATGTACTGATTTGAAGACTTTTTTGTTTCTTACGAATATAATGAGGCAATCAGGAAGCCAGTTAATTTACTTTTGCTGCCATCGAACGACCTGCCAGGTACCCTGTAGTCCAGGCTGCCTGAAAGTTAAACCCCCCAGTAATACCATCCATATCAAGCACTTCTCCTGCAAAGTATAAACCCGGTTGTATTTTGCTTTCCATGGTTTTCATGTTTACTTCACTTAAATCAACTCCGCCGCAGGTTACGAATTCTTCTTTAAAAGTAGTTTTCCCTTTAACATCAAACGGTGCCCGCAACAAGGCTTCAACCAGTTTATTCGTATTTTTTGCGGGCAACTCCAGCCAACGAGTTTCAGCAGGTATTTCGGCAAGCTCACAAAGGGCTTTCCAGAGACGTTGTGGTAAACCAAAAAGCGCGTTTGTGTTTACCACTTTTTTCGGATGCGCCTGCCGGTATTGCTGCAAATGTGCCCGCAAGCTTTCTTCTGTATGTTCAGGTATCCAGTTAATGAGAGCAGTAAAAGTATACTGCTGATCGTGGAAGACACGGGCTCCCCAGGCAGAAAGCTTTAACACAGCCGGTCCGCTATACCCCCAATGGGTGATGAGCAATGGCCCTTCGTATTCCAGTTTTTGTCCGGCTATTCTTACTCTGGCATTTGGCACCGAAACACCCTGCAACTCTTTTAAAGGAGAATCCGGCACATTAAATGTAAACAGCGAAGGCACGGGCTCCAGTATGGTATGCCCCAGTTTGCGAAGCCATTCATAGCTTTGAGATTTGGGATTACCACCTGTACTTACAAGTACTTTATCAGCAGTTATGGATGAACCGTTTTGCAGATGAAGTATGAAGGAAGTATGACCATCAAGTGAAGCTACCGGTTCTATACTTTCAACACCAACACCGGTTCTTATACTTACGCCGGCTTTTCTGGCTGCCTGCATTAAGCAATCAACTATAGTTTCTGAAGTATTGGTAACCGGGAACATACGTCCATCAGCTTCAGCTTTCAGAGCTACTCCGCGTTTTTCGAACCAGGCTATTGTTTCAGTAGCTCCAAACGTTTTAAAAGCGTCTTTCAGCTGCTTGGCACCACGTGGGTAATTTTGAGAGAATATAGAAGGCACAAAGCAATGATGCGTAACATTACAACGGCCACCACCTGATACACGCACTTTGGAGAGCAGCTTGTTTGTTTTCTCCAATAATACTACCTGACTGCTTGGATTTGCCTCTGCACATGTAATGGCCGCAAAAAAACCCGCCGCACCGCCGCCTATTACTGCTACTTTCATTTATTATCTTATCAACTATTTATACTTTGCCTTAAAATGGAAAACCTGTAGATCGATCTCCATTTAAGAAAACAAAAATACTAAAAGAAAGCCATAGGGTCGGGGTAAGCAAAAATATAGCTCAGATCATTCTTCAATTTCTGGCTGCTGATGAGTTTGAAATGGGTTTCCTGCATATCATCAAATAGAGGAGGTTCTAGCCCTAAAGCAAGTGCAGCCGCAGGATAAAACTCTTTACGCAGGGGATGTTCGTCTGCGCAGGCATTGTATACCTGATTCCACTTTTCTTGCTGTACTATACTTACCAGAATATTCAGGCAATCTTCTAAATGGATTAGGTTTACGGGTGCATCGCCATTGGGCATATGTTGCTTGCCTGCCATGAACCGGCCTAGCTGGCGGTCGCCGCCAACAAGTCCTCCAAACCGAACAATAGTAGTTACCCAGTCTTCACGGTCCTGGAACATTCGTTCTGCCTGTAACAGCATATTTCTAGGTTCAAGTATATCGGTATAACTGATGTCGTCTTCTGTTACCGTCCTATTAAAATCTGGGTAAACGGAGGTGGAGCTTACAAATAAAACCCGACTGACCTGTGAATTTTGCAAAGCATGAAGTAATAGCTCCAGTTGTTTCAGATAAGAAGCGCCGCTATCGGATCGCAGGCGCGGCGGAATGTTAAGTATAAGTATACGTGTATCCAGGAAATCCTCAAGCAGCTTCTGGTCAAGTGTCTCATCCTGCAGGTTTAGCAGGTATGGTTGTATCTGCTTTTCGCTTAACAAATTTACTTTGTTTGTACTTGTTGTAGAGCCTTTAACACGATAGCCAAGTTTCACAAATCGGTCGGCCAGTGGCATACCAAGCCATCCGCACCCCATTATACTTATATCTGCAGTTGCTGCCATTTATACTTTACTTATACTTAGACTCAACAATTTTTCGGACTCCTTGTTACTGCTACCAAAGCGTATTAACCAATAGGAATAGAAACCTCAGGTAAAGTAACAAAATAAATGGCGTACGATGTGCTTATAGTTGGTTCTGGTTTTGGTGCCCTTACGGCGGCTGCACTGCTTACAAAGCGCGGGCTTAAGGTTGGTGTACTGGAACAGAACAAATATGCAGGCGGTTGCTCTACCACCTACAAACGCAAGGGCTATTGGTTTGAAACAGGCGCTACTACCTTGGTCGGACTTGATGAGCACATGCCGCTTCGATACTTGATTGATGAAACCGGGATAAATGTAAACCTTCGCAAACTGGAATTGCCTATGCAGGTACACCCACCTGACGGGCAGGTTATAAACCGATATCCTGATCTGGAGGATTGGATAAGCGAAGCTGAGCGTGTTTTTGGTAAGAAGAATCAACGTACCTTTTGGAAGCATCTGTATAGTATAAGCCAACAAGTATGGCAAACTTCTTTAACACAGCTGAGTTTCCCGATATCAAATTATAAGGATCTTTGGCAAAGTATACTTCGTGCACGGCCTTCCCAGCTTAGGCTTATTCCGGGTGCTTTCCGAACAATGGAAGATGTGCTTAGGAAGTATGATCTTCTGCAGAATAAGTTATTCGTTGAATTTGTAAACGAACAGTTGCTCATAACAGCACAGAATTATTTACCCGAAGTCAACGAACTTTTTGGGGCTACCGCACTATGTTATACTTTGTACGGTAACTTTTATGTAGATGGAGGCCTGATTAACCTGATCAATCCCATAACGGATTATATTACCTCCAACGGATCATCCATACTTTACAGGCATAAAGTTGATGCTATCATTCCGCTACCTGAAAAAGGATATAAAATTCATACTTCTAAAGGTATACTTACCAGCAGGTTTGTCATAAGCGGGGTTCCGCTTAATAATACTGCCTCTCTGATAAAAGATGAGAAAGTGCAGGAGTCATTGCGCAAATACATATTGCCTTCACCAAAACTGAATAGTGCTTTCTCCATAAGCATGGTGCTTAAAAACACGCCGGCACTTAAAACGATACATCATCAAGTGCATGTGCCGGAAGGCCTTCCCATCATCAAAAGTAAAAGTATATTTCTGAGCCTGAGCCACCCCGAAGACACGTTAAGAGCCGCAAAGGGAGAAACTATAGCTTCTGTAAGTACACACATTCAGGATCCAGAAAATAATTATATCGAACATAAAGCGATTGCTGAAGATGCAATTATAAAGGTGCTGCAGGAGAGAGGCTTAGTTCGCAAAGAAAACATTTTATACTTGCAATCGGCTACACCTGGCTCCTGGCTCCAATGGACGGGCAGGGCTTATGGTATGGTGGGTGGTTATCCGCAATATCAGCATCTAAAACTCTGGCAAATGAAAGATGCCCGCTTAGACCATAAAGGCGCTTACCTCTGTGGCGATACCGTTTATCCCGGTCAAGGCATACCGGGCACTTGCCTGAGTGGCATCATAGCTGCGCATAAATTACTTCAGGATCATTATTAAATTGTAAGAAAGTCTGCTCAAAAATCTAACTGGCAAGTACTGTCTCAACTGATAATTTATACTTTAAAGTATAATGTTAGAACACCAGTTCATATCACTTTAACAACCTAATTTATAGTAGTTTAAATAATTTATAAAATCAGACAAAGTTTAACATGCAGGTAATAGCAGATTTAAAATTAAACTGCATCTTTGGAGTATTGTTTAATCCCTATATATACCTATGTTAAGAAACTTTAAAAGCTTTTTGTATCTGTCTGCAATAGGATGGATGCTTGTTTCCTGCTCTAAGGAGGAAATGAATCCGGATGCTACCAAGCAGCAAATCGGAACCGTAGATTCTGTGGCAAATGCAACCCAGGACAATAACATGGCCATGGGCAACCCGAGCGGCGCCGGAACCAGTTACTCCAATTACCTGGTTACAAAGAGTCAGTACGCTATGTCGTATAACAGCTACCGTGGTACGCCAAACTGGGTTAGCTGGCATCTGAGCAGTGCGTGGTTAGGTAGCACGCCTCGGCAGGACGATTTCCGTGCCGACAACTCACTACCTTCTAGTTTTTATAAAGTACAGTCCACTGACTACACTGGCAGCGGCTTCGATCGTGGACATAATTGCCCGTCAGCAGACCGCACCCTTACTGTTACCGACAACTCAGCTACTTTCCTGATGTCGAACATGATTCCGCAGGCCCCTAACAATAACCAGCAAACCTGGGGTAATCTTGAAAACTATTGCCGTACACTTGTAAACCAGGGCAACGAGCTTTACGTGATAATGGGAAGTTACGGAACAGGTGGCGATGGAAGTGCTGGCTATAAAACCACAATAGCTGGCGGCAAGGTTACAGTACCAAACCGCATCTGGAAAGTAATTGTTGTATTGCCAGTTGGTACCGGAGATGCTGCTCGTGTTACCACCAGCACACGCGTTATCGCCGTGGATACTCCAAATTCAAATACCGTCAGCAGCTCCTGGGGTGGTTACCGTACTACCGTAGACGCTATAGAAGCCAAAACTGGTTATAACATCTTATCAAACGTATCATCTACAGTGCAAACCACCATTGAAGCTAAAGTAGATAACGGCCCAACGCAATAAGCCGGGTTTATACTTCAAAAAAATCCCCTGTCAGACCTGGCAGGGGATTTTTTTATATACTCAGGTTTCTACAACCAATGTTTTGTAGCCGGCATAGTTACCATCGGGCGTACGGCCCAGTATAAATACATCGATACCAATTTCATGAATACGGTATACTTTAACATCCTGCAGCAGATTCTTTAATGTTACTACCAATTGCCGGAAACGCTCTGCATCTTGTTTTCTTTTATCTACATCATCAGGATAAGTGTTCATCATATTCCGGAAAAAATAATCCACTTCCTGCACTTCTACTTTTTTGCCGGCTGGCTTTCCTGCCCATTGCACAACTACGGTTTCATCAAAAAATCCGTCTTCTGGCTTTTCATGAAAATAATATTCCAGAGGTGCATCGGTTTCGCTTAGCATCAGCAGGCCATCTGCAGCCCGCACCAGTTCGCTTTTCATACTTTCATTGTCCATGCTGTTCAGTATAGGTTATGCAAAAGAATACGACATTTTTAAAAGTATAAACAAAGCAATCGTTATCTTTATTATGCAGGCAGCCTAACCAGGAGCTGCATTTTCACATACTAAACAAAAGAAACTATGATAAAAGCTGAACCGATGCTGAAAGAAGGCGCACTGAAAGGCAAAACAATAATTGTAACAGGCGGCGGTACAGGCCTGGGCCGGTCTATGGTTAAATATTTCCTGGAACTGGGTGCTAATGTAGTTATCTGTAGTCGCAAATTAGAAGTGTTGGAGCAAACTGCACAGGAACTAATGCAGGAAACAGGCGGCCAGGTTTTACCTATTGCCTGCGATGTACGCAAGTACTTCGAGATAGAAGCCATGCTAAAAGCTACACTGGAAAAGTTTGGACGTGTAGATATACTGGTAAATAATGCTGCTGGAAATTTCGTTAGCCCAACCGAGCGCCTGAGCCATAAAGCTTTTGACGTGATTACTGACATCGTGCTGAAAGGTAGCTACAACTGTACCCTGGCACTGGGCAAACACTGGATAGAGCAGAAACAGGAAGCAGCTATACTTAATATTGTTACTACCTATGCCTGGACCGGCTCTGGTTATGTTGTTCCATCAGCCTGCGCAAAAGCCGGTGTGCTGGCCATGACACGCTCTCTGGCATCGGAGTGGGCAAAGTATGGCATCCGTTCAAACGCCATTGCCCCAGGCCCTTTTCCAACAGAAGGTGCCTGGACACGCTTGTTCCCGAAACAACTGGCCGATAAACTGGATCCGGTGAAGCGTATACCTGTAGGCCGCTTTGGCGAGCACCAGGAATTGGCCAACCTGGCTGCCTATTTAGTATCAGATTACGCCTCTTTTGTGAATGGGGAAGTGGTAACTATAGATGGGGGAGAATGGCTTTACGGCGCCGGCGAATTCAACTCTTTCGATCAGATCCCGCAGGAAATGTGGGATGCGATGGAAAAGCAGATGCGTGGTAAAGGGCAGTAAGATATTGGGTATAAAAAAACCTCTGTTTCAGGCAGAGGTTTTTTATAGGGCTTATTCTTTCTAGTTTGAACCGCTGCTTAGCATAAGCACCAATGCCAGGTTAACCCCAAAGGCAATACCCCAGTTTTTCCATACTTTACCTGACTTTATCTTGCGTGCACTTTTTCGGTAACCAGAAGCATAATCCGGTTGGTTTAGCATATCAGGAGTCGGAGAGTCCAAGTTCTTAACTTTAGGAGGCGTAGAGGATGTAATAATTGCCGGTACAAGCCCGATTAAAGGAGAAACAAGGCTTGCAACCAGAACTCCCGTACCAGCAGATTTGTAACCATCATAATGGTTTAGTGCATCTAATTGCCCTTTGTTAAAGAGTTCCACTGAAGAAGCAGATGATGTTACGGGCTGTACAGCGTTTACTGCTGGTGCAGGTTGGTTGGATGCCGTAGCACTTGCCGCTTCAGGCAATTCAAAAGCCTCGGTAGTTTTGTTGGCATACTGAATTACGGTTACCTCTGCTTTAGGCACCACGTAGGTTGGGCCTTCTAAATTGCTAAAGCTTTTATACTTGATGTCGTTTAAAGAGACTTCCAGTACTTTTGCCTGCAATATTTCCCCGTTACGCTTAGTGATCAGGTCCTGAGCCTGTAAAAAAGTAAGGCTACCCAGAACTAAAAAGAATGATAGTAGATGTTTTTTCAAAGGATTTGGCTTTAAGTTGATTATTCAAATTTAATCAGCTACAATATTAATAACAATAGATATAGATTAATTAATTTAAGAAGAGACTTAAAAAATGCTACTATTAAGTAGATTTGATATTATAAGAACAGCGGAGTTATTTCACATAATTAACTAATAAACCCAAAAGCAAAAAGAGCTATACTTAGAGAAGTACAGCTCTTTTTGCTTACTTTCTGACAAGGTTAAATTTTATGCAACAGGCCTTTAATAGCATTCACAGTTTCATTAGGGTCTGCACCTAAACCTTCCTGCTGATGTATGATCTCACCTTTTGCATTCAGTACAGAAATAATATTAGAGTGCGCTATCTCACCATCAGGAGACATTTTATACTTCATGTTCAGCAAAGCAGCCAACTCCTGAATATTTTCCTGCTTACTGGTCAGCAGTTTGTAACGGTCAGGGTCAAGATTGTTCTCTTTAGCAAAAGCACTTAGTTTTTCTGGCGTATCCCAGGCTGGGTCCATAGTTACCAGTACTATTCCAACATCTTCACGCTTAACTTCTTTCAGCGATGCTTCAATACGTATTAGATCAGCTACAATGCGTGGGCAGGCGTAACCGCAGCTGGTATAGATCATGGCCACTAACTGAACTTTGCCTTGCAGGTATTGTAATTTTAAAGTTTCGCTATTCTGATTCTGCCAGTCCGAATCAAGATTATAAAGTGACATTTCAGAAATTTCTGTAGAGCCTGTGGTCGGAGCAAGGGTAGCTGACTCTGTCGCTTTAATTATACTTTGCTCTCCCTGGCATGCACCCAACACAATTGCTAATAGCAATAGGGTAGCTGTTGTATATTTTCTCATCGTATTCATCTTTTTACTTTTTGGCAATAGCTTGATTCTTTACATCCTGCACACAACGGAAACCTAAGTTGCCTACCGTATAGTTTGCTTTCAGGCTGGAGCGGAAGGCATAGCGCATAAAGGCAACATAATTCTGAACATCACTCGCACCGGTAGCGCCGGCTCCGCAAAACAGCTGTCTGTCAAGACTGGAATTAGCCCTTGATTCACCGATTAACATGTTGGAGTTAAAGTCAGAAGTCCATTCCCAAACCAAGCCGATCATGCCATAAATTCCATAGTAATTTCTAAAGCTTTGTTGAACAGGGGGCAGATACTTTGGGTTTGGCTGGCTGTACCAGTCAAGGCTTCGTTGGTAGAATTTAGCATCTTTAGAAGCATTGGCTTTGGTTTCGCTGGCAAGTGCAGCATACTCCCATTCATTTATACTTGGCAAGCGTTTGCCCTGGCATTCGCAGTAAGCTTTGGCTGCAAACCATGATACATTTACAACCGGACTATTACTCAGTTTGTCTGCATTTTTACCAACATTAGAATCTGAGGTCCAGTGGCGTAAGTAGTTGGCATCAGCAAAGAGCTTTTTTACCGCATGCTTCTTCCATTTAGGATTTTTAGTCACAAAAGCAGCGTACTCAGCATTTGTAACCGGGTACTTATCCATCCGGAAACCCTGCACGCTTACAGCTTTGCCGTTGCTGCCGTAAAGCGGCACAAAAGTGCCTCCTTTTACCTGGGCCAGGTTTGCAGGAGTGCTCTTTTGTGCCATTGCCATACCACAAGTTCCGAAAATCAGGAAAGCTGTCAGAAGTCTGCGGATCATAATCTATACTTTATACTTTGAATTAGTGCTTGTAAGTGGCTTTCGCTTTTTTCACCTGGTCGAGGGTTACTTCGCCGCCTTTGTTGCCCCAGTTATTTACTACATAGGTTATTACATTCGCAATTTCCTCGTCTGTTAACTTCAGTTTAGGCATGGTGCTGTTATAAACTTCTCCGTTCACTTTTATCTGACCTTCCAGGCCGTGTGCTACCACACCTATAGCTCTGTTCAGATCGCTGTTCAGGAAGTCAGATTTAGCAAGCGGAGGGAAGGCGCCTTTCATACCTTGGCCTTCAGCCTGGTGGCAAGCCTGGCAATTTTGAGCATACAATGTTTTGCCAAGCTCTATGCGCATGTTCTTGTTTGATGCAACCATCGCTTTAGGTGTAGCAGATTGTGGCATTTCCTGCACAGTGGATCCTTCAGGCTGGTATATCCTGTCATCTATCTGGCCAGAGTACAGGCGCTTGTTTTCGCCGCCTTCCACTTTTATCATACCCAAAGCTCCTTTATTAAATGCCCTGAAGATAGAGTGATCTACTAGCACATAGTTACCAGGCACATCGGCTTTAAATTCTGTAATAGCTGAGCCACCTGCCGGCACCAGGGTAGTCTGCACGTTGCTGTGTACTTTGGTACCACCCTCTGTATAAACGTTGTCAAAAATTTCACCTATGACGTGGAAGGAAGAGATCAGGTTAGGGCCGCCATTACCTACAAACAGGCGTACAGTTTCACCAACTTTGGCTGTAAGGGCTTTATCGCCGGTAAGCGAACCTACAGAACCGTTAAACACGACATAAGATGGGTTTTCGTCCAATGCTTTTTCCATATCGAAAGGCTGTAAACCAGGTGCACCGAATGCCCCTTTAGTATAGAAATCGCCCTGCATTATGTAGTATTCTTTATCAACTTTAGGAAGTCCTTCTTCAGGCTCTACCAGTATTAAGCCATACATACCATTGGCAATGTGCATACCTACCGGGGCAGTAGCGCAGTGGTAAACATACAAGCCGGGGTTAAGGGCTTTAAAGTTAAAGATAGTTTCGTGGCCAGGAGCTGTGAAAGTAGAAGCAGCACCACCGCCTGGGCCTGTTACTGCGTGTAAGTCAATGTTGTGCGGGTTCTTGCTATCGGGGTGGTTCATTAAGTGAAATTCCACTTCGTCGTTCTGCCGGATACGAATAAACTTACCCGGTACAGAACCACCAAATGTCCAGAAAGTATAGTCTACACCGTCAGCCATTTTTTTAACAACCTCCGATACTTCCAGTTTAACAACCACTTTTGCAGCATGCTTTCGGGTAATAGGGGCCGGAACTTTAGGTGCATCCGTTAGCTCTGCCTGAATTACTGGAAGTTCTTTTGCAAGTGCCTCTTCGGTTGACGCTTTATTATCAGCAGTTGTTGCCTGTGAGCTGCAGGATGCCAATAATCCTAAGCTGTAGATACCTATAGCTGTTAGCTGTACCACTTTGCTCAGTGTAGACATTTTCATAATGTTAAAGGATTAGTGATTTTGTATGGTACAAAGAAATACCATGGGCTGCTTTATTCTTATGATGGTAGTCATATTGGTTTATGACATATATCACTGAATGCCTTATTAGGCCAATTCAAGAAAAGGTAAATTGAACAGTGGGGGGATGGGGTTTATAATTATGCGGATAAAAGTTAAGCCATCTTATACTTAATGTTGCAACATATAAGTATGTACATTATATAGTATTTGATGATTATTCAATTTAATTTTGCGCCAGCAAATTTAAATTTTGAGTGTTTTGAAAAAATATATACTTTTCCTGATTTTTCTTTTCAGCATACCGGCCCTACATGCCCAAATCCGGATATCGGGTAAGGTAACAGATGCGAAAACCGGCGAAGCTTTGCCATTTGTAAGCGTTTACATAAAGAATTCGTCAATAGGTACTACCTCCGATATAAACGGATCCTTTAACATTAAACTTTCAAAAGCTCCCGATTCATTAACTGTTTCTTATGTAGGATACCTCACGCTTTCCAAAGCTGTTAAGGCTGGCCTGCCGGTACAAGATCTGCAATTTAAGCTCGAGACAGCCTCACACAAATTACAGGAAGTGGTAATCAGGCCAGGCGAGAACCCAGCCTGGGAAATTATGCGCCGGGTAATGGAGCACAAAAAGGCAAACGATAAGCGCAAACTGACCTCTTACCAGTATGAAGCTTATACCAAAATGCAGTTTGATGTAGATAACCTCACTCAGAAAAAACGCCGACCAGGTATAAAATCAGCTATCACTTCTGTTGTAGATACTTCTATGTTCATTAAAGGGGAGGATGGCAAAAAAGTGCTGCCTTTCTTTATTTCCGAATCTCTTTCAGACTTCTACTATAACCGCGACCCCAAGAAAACAAAAGAGGTAATAAAGGCTTCCAAGATTTCAGGTATAGGTATACAGGATGGTAACCTGGTTGCCCAGGTTATTGGCACTTCATACCAGGATTATAATTTTTACCAGAACTGGGTAAGCGTGCTTCAGAAAGATTTCATAAGCCCCATTGCGGATGGCTGGAAGAGCTATTATGAGTATGAGTTACTGGATAGTATGTATGTTGGCGAAGAATGGTGCTATAAAATTAAAATAGACCAGAAAAGGCCACAAGACCTGGCATTTAATGGCCATATCTGGATAACGGAAGATACTTATGCTTTGCGAAAGATTGATGTGGCGGTAAGCAAAACAGCCAATATTAACTTTGTGGAAAGTATAAAATTGTTCCAGGAATCTTTGCCTACGGCAGAGGGGTCCTGGTTACCTGTGAAAACGGAAGTTAAAATGAAGATCGCGAAGCTGAGCGAATCAAGGCCGGGGGTATTTGCAAAAGTTAGTACATCTGCCAAAAATTTTGTCGTAAACAAACCACTCAAATCCAACTTCTTCGACCAGCCGATTTCCCTGGCGCAAAAGGCAAATTCTAATACCGAAACATTCTGGGATCAAAACCGCCACGATACTTTATCTGTAGCCGACCAATTGGTTTTCGCAACTATAGATTCCATAAAAGCATCGCCTAAAGTAGCACGTTTTACCAAAATTGCTACCGTGCTGGCTACAGGTTATAAGAAGGTTGGTAAAGTTAGCCTTGGCCCGTACCCTTATACGTATGCCTATAACAACGTGGAGGGCCACCGCCTTCAGGTAGGATTTAAAACCAATGCCAGTCTCAGCGATAAGTGGGAATTTGGTGGCTATGCCGCTTATGGTACCGAAGATAAGAAAGCAAAGTATGGCGCAAATGCACGGTACATCCTGTCGCGGAAGCATTGGAGCGAAGTTGGGGTATCCCATAAAGAAGACCTGCAACAGGTTGGCCTTATGTCGGAAAAACTGATGGCAAGTCCATTCTTTATGGGTTTTGCAAGGTTTGGTGAATTGCGTAGACCTATACTTGTAACAGAAACAAATGCCTATCTGCAGCGTGAACTTTTCAGAGGGATTAACCAGCGCATTGGTGTAAATAACCGTCAGTTCAGACCTCAGTATGATTTTGCTTACCAGGATACACATGGCGAAGCACCACAAAAACTTATAGGTAATTTTAAAACAACCGAACTAAGCTACTTTGCAAGAGTTGCTAAAAATGAAGTAGTTGTACAAAACGATAACGAGCGAATAAGCCTGGGTAATGGCAGCTGGCCGGTATTTACATTTAAGTACACGCTTGGCCTGAACAATGCATTGGGCTCTACACTGAGCTACCAGCGTGCCGATGTGGGTATGAGTCAGGAATTTTTGATGGGCCGCTTAGGTAAAACCCGCTACAGACTGGAAGCAGGTAAAATATTTTCGGCAGTGCCATATCCGTTACTCGAAGTACATGCAGGAAACGAAACGCCTTTCTACTACGACCAAACCTACCAGTTAATGAATTACTTTGAGTTTGCCAGCGATGCATTTGCCACGTTTCGCTACGAACAGTATTTCGAAGGATTGTTGTTTAACAGATTGCCCCTCATCAAAAAATTAAAATGGCGCACACTTGCCAGTACAAACATACTCTATGGTAACCTAAGCCAGCAGAATAAAGCTATGCTTTCGCCAGTTGGAGTTAACGGAACACCGCAGGAAGCTTTTTATACTTTCACGGATAAACCTTATGTAGAAGTAGGGTATGGTATCGAGAATATCTTTAAAGTACTTAGAGTAGATGCTTATCACCGCCTAACATACCTTGATAATCCGGGTGCCAGAAAGTTCGGAGTGAAATTCTCAATACAGTTTAAACTATAAAAGAATCTGATTCCAAATATAAATAAAGCCTTTCCTGAAGAATCGGGAGAGGCTTTTTTAATTTCTTACTTTAGAGTCTTTATAACTGTTATACTTTTCCTAACCGCATAAATAACGGGAAAGTCAGTTCTTTTACTTCATCATCCTGCCAATACTGCAAAAGCTCTTGCTTAAGTGGGTCAAGCGGAGTAGTATGTTCTTTCCGGATATAATGTTGCATACTGGACCAGGAACTTAAATAACCCAGAAAATCGCTAAGCGACCAGTTAACCGTAATCCGGAAAGGCGGAGCCTGTATTTCTTCGAATGGGAAAGAAATGGATTTATACTCTTCATCCATCAGTCTGCGCTCCGGGTCCCAGTAAGGGCCAAGTGTGTTGCTGTAAAAATTTAGGATAACCGGATCTATTTCGGGTGATATACGGACCAGGCTATAAGACCATGCAGCAATATAGGCACCGGGCCGGGCTACACGTTTTACCTCCTCAAAGAAAGCATCAATATCGAACCAATGCAGGGCTGTGGCAACCGTAATTAAATCTATACTTGTATCCGGCAAAGGCGTGTTTTCAGCTCTTGACAGGAGGTAGGTTATGTTGTCTTTTTTAGAAGCCTGCTGTAGCTGTGCTTCGCTTATATCGGTAGCATATACCTGTTTATACTTCTCCGCCAGCTTTACGGCCACTTGCCCGTTTCCGGTGCCGCAATCCCAGGCGGTATTAAACTGCAAGGGTAAACTAAACAGGTATTCATATAAAGCATCCGGATAATGTGGCCTGAAGCGGGCATACTGTGTTGCCTGCACAGAGAAGTTGTCTTTTGCTTGCTTCATAAGAAAGATAATATCTGTAGCATTAACGATTACAAGTATAAATTGCCATCGATTTTATGTACTGTACTTTTTATAAATAGGTGTTACAGGCCTGATAAAGAATTTAGATTCCGGTTACAATTGCTTGTATACTTTGCATGTATAACATCTGCTGCTTTTTTGTTAACGATTTATACTTTTAGAATAGAATAAAGAGTAAGCTGAAGTATAAAGTATAGCAAAAAATAAATACAAGCACAGATATTAAAATTAAAGGAGAAGTAATAACGGGAGCATGCTTAAATAATACATGAATAGTTTCTTTTCAAGAATGAATAAGGCAGAAAATGGAAAAATGATAAAAATGTAATTTAAGGGCTTTACAACAATTGAATTTGCTTTACATTTGCGACATCAAAATTTAAGTTGTGAAGAGAATATTGTTTTTGCTTTTAATGACTATAACCTGCATAAATCTTGCAGGCGGTTATTCTATTGCAGCAACTGCACTCGCGCAGCAAAATACCAATACCTTACCTATAGCATTACCTAATGCTGGGCAGCATATAGTAAAGAAGGCAGTAGTCGATTTACAAACCATTCAGCTCAACAAAGAAGATTCTGAAGACAAGCTGCTTTTACCTGATATTGCTTTGCTCTTAGCACCTGCGGAGTATAGCTATATCCCTGACTTTAAATTATTTAACAAACACTTTTTGTTGCATTATGGTACATCCATAAAAGATAAAGAGCTTGCTGCCTACATTCAGCACCAAAATTTCAGACTATAGTTTCCTCTTTTAAGTTGCTTATACTTCTGTAGGCCTGCACCAAGGCTATCTGCAACTAAATTTTCCCGCTTTCTTAAGCACCAAATTCAAAAGTTTTAATTTCCGGGTACGGGTAATCTGCTGTTACCGCTAAGTCTTTATACCTAAGCATAACTATTTGCTAAGGTATAGCTGTAGCCATAAAAGCGCTATTACCTTATAAAATAGCTGACGTCAATAACGTCCTGTTGCCTGCCCCGAAAGATTTACATTCTGCCTATTATGTTATTTACTTCTTTAGTAAGGTGTAATGCCTTACACATCCCCTTTATAAAGTCATTAACCAATCTTATATAAATTTATTTATCATGAAGAGAATTCTCATGCTTATGGGCATGTGTGCTTTGTTGTGCCACACAAGCTGTACATCATCACAAGGAGAAGAGAAAAAGGAACACGAAACCACGTTTTTGGTAAGCAGTCCGGTAAAAATGGACACAACCATTACGAAAGATTACGTGAGCCAGGTCAATTCCATACGCCACATTGAACTAAGAGCGCAGGAGCGGGGCTACTTACAGAAAATATTTGTAGATGAAGGGCAGTTCGTAAAAAAAGGTCAGCTGCTTTTTCAGATCATGCCTAATTTATATCAGGCCGAACTACAAAAAGCGCAGGCTGAGGCCAATTTCGCTAAAATAGAATACCAGAACACAAAATCACTTGCTGATAGAAACATTGTTGCTCCAACTGAACTGGCGATGGCCAAAGCAAAACTGGACAAGGCAAAAGCTGACGTATCCTTGGCTAATGTACACCTGCAGTTCACAGAAATCAGGGCTCCTTTTGATGGTATAATCGACCGTTTCCATGTAAGGCTAGGTAGCCTTGTAGATGAGGGAGAACTACTGACCGAACTATCTGATAACAGTAAAATGTGGGTTTATTACAACGTACCCGAAGCTGAATACCTGGATTATCAAACGAATGAAAAGAAGGATAATTCGGTGAAAGTAAACCTTTTGATGGCCAATAATCAGCTATTTAAACATACGGGTGTGGTTGAAACAATTGAAGCCAATTTCAATAATGAGACGGGTAATATTGCTTTCAGGGCTACTTTTCCTAATCCGGATGGGCTGTTAAGACACGGCGAAACAGGTAACATCCGCATGAGTATTCCGCTGACAAATGCACTGCTGATTCCGCAAAAAGCCACTTTCGAAGTACTCGATAAGAAGTATGTATATGTGGTAGATAAAAATAATGTGTTAAGGTCAAGGGAGATAAGTATAGCTGCAGAAATACCTCACATCTATGTAGTACAGAAAGGATTAGCTGAAAACGATAAGATCCTTTTAGAGGGCTTACGACTGGTACGCGAAAAGGAGAAAATTCAATACAAATTTTTGGAGCCTACTGCAGTCCTGTCTGATTTAGATTTATATGCAGAATAGTTAGGCATCCTAAAAAGCAGAAGAAATGTTTAATAAATTTATACACAGACCTGTATTCGCTATTGTAATATCGGTCATGATTGTCTTTGTAGGCACGCTCGCTATCAAGAAGCTACCTATTTCCCAATTCCCGGATATTGCGCCCACCACGGTAAATATATTCATTGCATATCCAGGGTCCAGTGCTGATGTACTGGTTAATTCCACGCTTATTACCCTTGAACAGGCCATAAATGGCGTGGAAGGGATGCGGTATATAGCTACTGATGCCACCAGTGCCGGCGAAGCAACGCTTAGAATAATTTTTGAGCCGGGTACAGATCCCAATGATGCCGTAGTCAGAGTGAAGACGAGGGTAGACCAGGTAATGCCGCTCCTGCCAGAATTGGTTCAGCGCGAAGGTGTTGTTATTACGCCTATCCAGCCCAGTATGCTGATGTATGTCAATCTATATTCGAAGAATAAGAGCATGGACGAAAAATTCCTTTTCAACTATGCTACTGTTAAAATGATCCCAGAAATACAGCGGACCAAAGGGGTAGCAAGGGCACAGATACTGGGTAGCCGCAGGTATGCCATGCGCGTTTGGCTAAACCCTGACCGCATGCGGGCTTATAACATCTCGGTAGAAGAGGTAATGAAAGCCCTCGGAGAACAAAGTATAATCGGCCGCCCGGGCAGGATAGGTCAAAGCTCAGGTATAGCTTCCCAGTCGCTTGAATATGTGCTTACATACAAAGGCAGGTATAACAAGCCGGAGGAATATGAAGGAATTATTATCCGCGCCAATACAGAAGGAGAAAGTATACACCTGAAGGATATTGCTACGGTAGAACTTGGAAGTGAATTCTTCGATATTTATTCCAGCCTGGATGGACATCCATCAGCGGCGATTGTGTTGAAGCAGAACTATGGCAGTAATGCCAGCGATGTAATTGCAGAAGTAAAAACGAAGCTCGATGAAATGAAAGCCACTTTTCCTCCGGGCATGGATTACAAAATCAGCTATGATGTTTCTCAGTTCCTGGACGCTTCCATAGAGCAGGTGATCCATACATTGCGGGACGCATTTATACTTGTTGCCATCGTAGTTTTCATTTTCCTGGGCGACTGGCGCTCTACCCTGATCCCGATCCTGGCTGTGCCGGTATCGCTGGTAGGGGCGTTTTTTGTAATTCAGTTCTTTGGGTTATCCATCAACTTAGTAACGCTGTTTGCGCTAGTACTGGCTATAGGCATTGTGGTAGATGATGCTATTGTGGTGGTAGAGGCTGTCCATGCCAAAATGGAGGAAAAGCCACAACTATCACCTTACAGGGCTGTTCAGGAGGTACTTGGTGAAATCAGTGGTGCCATTATCGCCATCACAGCTGTAATGGTTTCGGTATTCCTGCCTATTTCATTCATGTCTGGTCCGGTAGGTACATTTTACCGGCAATTCTCCATTACAATGGCCAGTTCTATTGTAATTTCTGCTCTGGTAGCACTTACACTTACTCCGGTACTATGCGCTATGTTGTTAAAAAATCATCATGGTCATGAAAAGAAGAGCAACATCCTGACCAGATCGCTTGATGGTTTTAACCGTGGGTTCGACAAACTTACCGGGAGGTATGTAGGATTGCTGAAATCAATTGTGAGCAGAAGATGGCTTACTTTCGGTGTATTAGTAGCTTTTGGTGCAGGCATATTCTACGAAAATCAGGTGCTGCCTGCAGGCTTTATTCCGAATGAAGACCAGGGCACTATCTACGCCATTATCCAGACTCCTCCGGGCTCAACCCTTGAAAAAACAAACCAGGTATCTCATAAACTTCAGAAAATCTGTGAAGAAGTTGAAGGTGTAGAATCGGTTTCATCTTTGGCAGGTTACGAGATCATGACCGAAGGTAGGGGCTCCAACGCCGGTACTTGCCTTATCAACCTGAAAAGCTGGTCTGATCGTGATCATACTGTTAAAGAGATCATGGAGGAGTTAGAGGAGAAGTCGAAAGGCCTAGGAGCTGTAGTTGAGTTCTTTGAGCCACCGGCAATTCCGGGCTTTGGGTCTTCGGGCGGTTTTTCGATGCGTTTGCTTGATAAAACCACCGATACCGACTACCATGAATTTGATAAAATTAACCAGCAGTTCATGGATAATCTGCGCAAGCGTAAAGAGCTGACAGGCTTGTTTACCTTTTTCGCAGCCAATTATCCGCAGTATGAATTAGAGATAGACAATAAACTGGCCATGCAAAAAGGCGTGTCTATCGAAGCTGCAATGGAAAACCTCAACATTTTGATTGGCAGTACCTACGAGCAAGGCTTTATCAAATTCGGTCAGTTTTTCAAAGTATACGTTCAATCCGATCCTCAATTCAGAAGGCTTCCATCAGATGTTTTAAAGCTTTTTGTTAAAAATGATCATGGAGAAATGGTGCCTTACTCTGCGTTTATGAAAATGAAGAAAACGCAGGGTCCTAACGAAGTTACCCGTTTCAATATGTACAATTCTGCATCCATCCAGGGGCTTCCGGCCAAGGGGTATACGACTGCAGATGCGATAAAAGCGGTGCAGGAAGTGGCAAGCCAGACCTTACCACAAGGGTACGACATTGCCTGGGAAGGCCTTTCTTACGACGAAGCGGGTAGAGGCAATGAGGCGCTTTATGTGTTCCTGGTTGTAGTCTTGTTTGTGTACTTGGTATTAGCTGCTCAGTACGAGAGCTTTATTATTCCGTTGGCGGTAGTGCTCTCGCTGCCGGTCGGGGTATTCGGTTCATTTTTATTACTTAAGCTGATGGGGCTTGAGAACAACATCTATGCCCAGGTAGGTCTTATCATGCTGGTTGGTCTGTTAGGTAAAAATGCCGTGCTGATAGTGGAATTTGCTGTTCAGAAGCGCCAGGAAGGCGCCACAATTTTTGATGCAGCCATAGAAGGTGCAAAAGTGCGCTTCCGCCCAATATTGATGACCTCGTTCGCCTTTATTGCCGGCTTGATACCGCTGATAATTGCTACCGGTGCTGGTGCTATAGGTAACCAGACAATTGGTGCCTCTGCACTTGGCGGGATGCTGTTCGGAACAATATTCGGTGTCATCATTGTGCCTGGGTTGTATTACATATTTGCCAAACTGGCCGATGGCCGCCATCTGATAAAAGATGAGCATGAAAGCCCATTAACAGAAGGACTCGGGCACAGTAAAGAATTAAAACTTTTAACCGAAGAAGTTGAGTACGATGCTTAAAAGAATATTATATATATGCATAGGAGTAACTGGCATGTCGTGCACTTTTACGGCTTGTACTACTCCTGCTTTAGTTGAAAAATCAGTGAATACGTCGGTACCTGCGAGTTATAATAACTCGCAGGACACTGCCAACACGGCAACCACCAAATGGCAGGCTTATTTCACCGATCCACACCTGAGCGCACTGATAGACACTGCGCTGCAGAACAACCAGGAACTGAACATTACTTTACAGGAAATTCAGATTGCCCAAAGTGAAGTAAGAGCCAGAAAAGGAGAGTACTTGCCATCGGTTGGGCTGAAATCAGGTGCAGGCCTTGACAAGGTAGCCAGGTATACCAATATAGGAGCCATGGAGGCTACTACCAATATTGAAGGGGATAGAGAAATGCCTGAGCCTTTGCCGGATTTTATGGTGGGTGCTTATGCTAAATGGGAAGTAGATATATGGCATAAATTGCGCAACGCTAAAAAAGCAGCAGTACTCCGTTATTTGTCGTCTGTTGAAGGCAAGAATTTTATGGTTACTAACCTGGTTGCAGAGATTGCTAATTCATACTATGAATTGCTTGCTCTTGATAATCAACTGGACATCGTAAAACAGAATATTGATATACAGGCCAATGCCCTGGAAATAGTAAAGGCACAGAAAGAAGCTACCCGTGTAAATGAGCTGGCGGTGCGCAGATTTGAAGCCCAGGTGCTCAACACTAAAAGCCTCCAATACAGCATTCAGCAAAGGATAACAGAAACTGAGAATAAAATCAACTTCCTGTTAGGCAGATACCCGCAACCTATTACAAGGAGTTCACAAGCATTTAGTGATCTAAAGCCGGGAAACATTCAGGCTGGTATACCTGCACAGCTTTTAGAAAACCGACCAGATATAAAACAAGCCGAAATGGATCTGGCGGCAGCCAAACTGGATGTGAAGGTGGCTAAAGCCAATTTTTATCCGTCCTTAGGTATTACCGCAGGTGTGGGGTTTCAGGCATTCAATCCATCTTTTCTACTGAAATCGCCTGAATCCATACTTTATACTTTGGCTGGCGATCTTACTGCTCCCTTAATCAATAAGAATGCGATTAAGGCCACTTACTATAGTGCGAATGCAAAGCAGCTACAGGCCGTTTATAACTACGAACGTACCGTTTTAAATGCGTACATCGAGGTTGTAAATCAACTGTCGAACATCAATAACCTGGAAAAAAGCTACGACCTGAAAATGCGGCAGGTACAGGCACTTACGCAATCCATCACTATCTCAAATGACCTGTTCAAATCAGCACGGGCAGACTATATGGAGGTACTGTTGACCCAACGCGAAGCATTGGAATCTAAGTTTGAACTTATCGAGACCAAGATGCAGCAAATGAATGCATATGTTGCCATGTACCAGGCATTGGGTGGCGGCTGGAAATAAAGCCGCGGCATTGGCAGGTATTTTCACAATACTTAACATGACTTACTCCCTGTATAATTAAAAAATAAAGCCCCGCCTATAATTTAGTCGGGGCTTTATACTTACAATAGGGTAGCCTGCTTAGTTAACTTCTACAGCTTTTTCCTTTTCAGCTTTCTTCTTGGCCTTTCTGGCTTTCTTCAATTCTTTTTTAGAAAGCTTGGTTTCGCCAGTTTCAATTTTCCTGCGCTCATCAACCTGGGGCAGACCGGAAGTATTATCCGTTACTAACGTCATCTCTTTTACAAGATGGCCAGCGCCAGCAAATTTATCAACTACAAAAAGCATGTAGCGCACATCCACGGCAATATTACGAACCTGGTCAGGGTTATACGTAATGTCGCTCATTGTACCTTCCCAGTTACGGTCGAAGTTAGTACCTATAAGCTGGCCATTCGCATTAATAACCGGAGAGCCCGAGTTACCACCTGTGGTATGGTTAGAAGCAATGAAAGCTACCGGTAATTCACCGTTCACACCATATTGGCCATAATCTTTCTTCACATACAGCTCCTTCAGTCTGGCTGGTATAGCGTAGTCTTCAGCGGCACCTGTTTCTGCTTTCTCAATTATACCTTCCAGTGTAGTATAGTATTTATAGTTAACCCCATCAACAGGCTCATAAGGCTCAACTACACCATAAGCCACACGCAGGGTAGAGTTGGCATCCGGGTAAAACTTCTTGTCCTGCTGCATTTCGCGCAGGCCGGCAATGTAAGCCCGGTACAACAGGTTAAGGTTATCGTTTACCGTGTTATAAGTTGGCAATACATTCGCCTTATAATAACTGCTGATACTGTTTGCCAGCTGGAAAGCCGGGTCATTTTTCAGGGTAGCAGTTTTACCATTTTTAATTTCAGCTAAAGCTTTACGTACACCAGTTTCTGAAGTAAAGAAAGACTTGCTGTATACTTCATCGGCATACTTTGCGAAATCGCCTTTATACTTCTGGCGAACTGTTTTGAAAGCCTCCGGATGCAGTTTCTGGTCGATGTCGTTGTAGTACATGGCCATAAGTGCTGCGAATACTTTCATATCGGTAGGGGCGTTATAGTCTTTATAGAAAGCGGCAATTCCTTTTTCAAGTTTTTCTATCTGGGAATTGATTTCAGCTTGCGGAGCTTTGCCGTCCAGCATTTCCTGAAGCTTACCATACTCAGTAGCATACTTAATCAGTTCTACGCCGTTAGCAGCTTCCATGTAATAATCACGCGAAATGGTAATGCCTTCTAGCGCTTTATAGTTTTTAGCAAAATCGGCTAACAGGTTGCCATACTTTTGCTGGCGCTTAGCATCAGCAGCTACCCACTGGGCAAACTGCTTTTCTAACTGCTGCTTTTTCTGAATAGCATTAGCCTTGCGGATACCGCGGTTCTCGCCAATCCATTTTTTCCAGTAGTTAGCTATACTGGCATACTTAGCAGCATATTGTATACGCACAGCATCTGAAGCCTTCATATCCTTATCCAGGATGTTCAGCTTAGTATCGCGGATCTTGATCTTGGCTGGGTTAGATACTGAGTAGATTTCCTCAACAGCCTGCGAAGTCAGGTATTCGTTGGTACGTCCCGGGAAACCAAACACCATTGTAAAATCCTTTTCCTTAACGCCACTAAGCGAGATAGGAAGGTGGTGCTTAGGCTTGTATGGTTTATTGTTAGGAGAATAGTCAGCCGGTTTATTATCTGCTCCTGCGTACACACGGAAAATAGAAAAGTCGCCGGTATGGCGTGGCCACATCCAGTTATCTGTATCGCCGCCAAACTTACCAATAGATGATGGCGGAGCGCCTACCAATCGAACATCACGGAAAGTTTCGGTAATATACATGTAGTACTCGTTACCATAGAAGTATGGCTTTATGACTGCATCGTAGTGTGTGCCAGCTGTAGAAGCGCTACGCACTTTGGCAATATTACGCTGAATAATAGCTTCGCGCTCGGCCTCGGCAATATTAGCCGGAATACCATCCAGAATCTGCTTGGTCACATCTTCCATTCGAACGATGAAAGTAGCCGTTAGACCCGGATTGGGAAGTTCCTGCTCACGGTTCATGGCCCAGAAGCCATCCGTCAGGTAGTCGTTTTTAACGGAGCTGTGCTGCTGAATTTGTCCGTAGCCGCAGTGGTGGTTTGTTAGTAAAAGTCCTTCCGGAGAAATCATTTCGCCGGTGCAGAAACCTCCAAAAGATACGATCGCATCTTTTAAGCTGGATTGGTTTACACTGTAAATGTCGTCTGCAGTGAGCTTCATGCCCTTTTTCTGCATGTCAGATTCGTTCAGTTGCTTCAGGAGCATAGGCAACCACATACCCTCATCAGGGCGTGCAACCGTTATACCTAAACTCAAACAAGCAGCCGCGAACAATGAAACGAGGCGTTTGCTGATCATGGATAAAATAAATGATGAAACAATAAATGCCTCAAGTTAGGGAAATAAAATCTGAAAGGTTGTTTTTTGACCGACAGAATATGGCTTTCTGTAACTATAAAGGCCGCTACATTGCTGCAACGGCCTTTATACTTTATAAGTGATTCAGAATTATAGTGTGCCGGGAGTTGGCTGAAAGCTGCCAACGTCTTCCCAATCCCTGAATTTCCTGATCTCGCTTTGGAAAGCATCCACAAACCAGGCAATCAGACTGATATCGTCCAGAAGACCTATCACAGGAATAAAATCTGGAACAAGATCCAGGGGAGTAACCAGGTATAGAAGCACACCAACCCCGATCAGCAGCGATTTCCGGGAAACATCGCGGTAACTGCCGTTAGCATAAGCTTTTACTAACCTTATAAAGGTTTTCATTATATCTTTTACCTGTTCATAACCACTCTGGCTGCTTTTGGTATCAATCAGTTTGCCGTACGCATTTGAAAGTAGCAATCCCAATTTTACGGGTTTGCCCAGAACTCCACCGGCCTTACCAACAAAGCGATGAAAAATGGCTGTTTTAGAAAGTTTAAGGCCTTTATTTATTAAATCTTGTAGCATGTTCCATTTAATTTAAGTTGGCTTTTATACGTGCAGCACTTTTAAATAGATAAAGCAAAATAAATATAGCGTGTGAGCATGGCACGCTACAGAAATATCATAAAAAATTTATACCTTTCTTCTTGATAAATATCTTTTTCTGCCTTAAAGTTGGCATATAATTCCTATACCTGTTTTAGCGAAAGGCCTTTTATACCTATACTTATTATGAAGCTCTTGCTGAAGGTGTTTTTAATTCTGATGGCTACAGGCGTTATCCTGTACGGAGGTACATTTTTTTTACCGGCACGCTATGAAGTAACGCAAACGCAGCTGGTAGATGCTACGCCCGAGCAGGTATTTTCTTACCTCAACAACCCGACTCAATGGCCTAGATGGACAGTTTGGTCCAAAGAAAAAGATCCGACGCTTATTCTAATGTATGGGGGACCTTTATCTGGTGAGGGTGCGCAACAAAGCTGGAGCGGCGATATGCTGGGAGAGAGCCGGATTATCTTCACCCAAAGTATAAAACCCAGCACATTAACTTATGAGCAGACTTTAAGCATAGATCTTAAGGTATGGGGCTCATTTACCCTGGAAGAATTAAACCAGGGCACCCGAATTACTTGGCAGCAGGTAACAAACGTACCTGATAAACCAATTGCTAAACTAAATGCGATCTGGCAGAAGTATAAAACCGAAGAAGAGCTTATGGAAAGCCTAAAAGGATTAAAAGAATTACTTGATCAGGAAAGCAGGAGGAGCGCAGCAAGGTAAAACTAATGTATAATTCAAACAGAATGGCCTGTAAGTTTATACTTTATACTTACAGGCCATTCTGTTTGCTTAAAATCAGGATGTAAAATTAATGCATGAGTTACTACAATAGCTCATTCGCAAGGTTTGCCAACTCTGAACGCTCGCCTTGTAAGAGTGTAATATGAGCATAAAGCGGGTGGTTCTTAGCCCTATCTATCAGGTATGATAATCCATTACTTTGCGAATCCAGGTAGGGCGTATCTATCTGGTAAATATCGCCTGTAAAGATGATCTTGGTGTTTTCGCCCGCTCTTGAAATAATAGTTTTTACCTCATGCGGTGTCAGGTTCTGCGCTTCATCAACTATAAAGTAAATATTAGAAAGGCTGCGCCCTCTGATATAGGCCAAAGGCGTAATCACAAGTTTTTCCAGGTCAAGCATATCCCTGATTTTCTGGTACTCCTTACTAGATTCTGCAAACTGGTTCTGTATGTATTTCAGGTTATCCCAGAGCGGCTCCATATAGGGGTTAAGTTTTGATTTAATATCGCCGGGCAGGTAACCTATATCTTTGTTGCTGAGTGGCACAACTGGCCTGGCCAGGTATATCTGCTTATAGTCGCGGCGTTGCTCCAGGGCTGTTGCCAGCGCCAGCAGCGTTTTACCAGTACCCGCCACACCCTGTACCGACACAAGTTTTATACTTGGGTTAAGCAGCGCATGCATGGCAAAAGTCTGTTCAGCGTTGCGCGGCTTAATTCCAAAGGCACTTTGTTTATCTACACGCTCCAGTTGCTTTTCGGCTGCATTATAGTAGGCCAGAACAGAATTTTTATAGCTTTTCAGGATGTAGAAATGATTATCAGCAGGAGGAGTTGAAAGCACCTGGCCGATTTCTGACTGGCCCTGCTCATATAACTGGTTTATTGCCTGAGCCGGCACATCTTCTATCGTATCATTGCCTGTGTAAAGGCCTGCTACATCCTGTATTTTACCGGTCTCATAATCTTCTGCAGGTAAGTTAAGTGCACGGGCTTTAAGTCGCAGGTTTATATCTTTTGTAACCAACACTACTTTTTTATCAGGCTTATCAACCTGTAACTGTAAGGCAGAGTTAAGTATACGGTGGTCATTTTTATCTCCGAAAATCTTGGTGGCATCCACCTTTCCGGATGCATCACTCATAAGAACCGTGAAACAGCCTTTATTTTTTCCGTTTAGCGGTAGCCATTCCTGTAGTTTATGTTCAGATGATTTCTTATCTATAAAACGAATAAACTCGCGGGCTTCAAAATTCTTGATATCGTTGCCCTTTTTAAAATTATCCAGTTCTTCCAGCACGGTAATAGGTATGGCTACATCATGCTCCTGGAAATTCTGAATAGCACTGTGGTCATAAAGTATAACGGAAGTATCGAGCACAAATATCTTCTTCAGGTTAAGTTCTGAAGCTTTAGACTTTGTAGTTTTGGTAACTTTTATACTTGCTGTTTTAGCAGATCCGTTGATTGCTTTATCTGATTTTGCTTTGGGTGCTTTTATTGGGTTTGGCATAGGAGTGCGGGCTAAGGGTGAAGTTCGTATCTGGCGCTAAACACTTATCTTCCAGGTGCCAGTAGCAGGAAGTTTCTATGCTTTTTACGGATAAAATTAGCGCAGGTATATATTTGAAAGTAACATACAGCTTCGCTTGAGATGTAAATCAAAGACATATACTTCGTATTAAGTTGACAGTTAAAAACTTACAATTTTAATCCTGCGTTTAGCTAATTAATTATTACTAAATATTTATATTTAATCCTGTCAGATTCTTAACCTGTAAAGTTTTAGATTATGAAAATACTGTACTGTCTTACATTTTTGGTGCTGCTAAACTTTCCAACTTCGAGTAGTAGTATGCCGGAAAACAAGGGGAAAAAGCATTTCCTGAATCTGTTCGGTACTAATAGGCTTGATAAGCAAGGACGCAACCATGGCCGCTGGAAAATATATATTGGCGATGTAATGGTCCGAAACGGGCGGTTTAGGCACGGAAGAGAAGTTGGTAAGTGGCGCTATTACCACATGAATGGTAATCTGTTTATGGAAGAAAAATATAAACGCAAGCTTAACTATATTCCAGTAACGCGTTACCACGAAAACGGCAACCTAGCCAGAACAGGTCAGGCCAGAAGAATAGAAAGTGGTAATATTATAAAGTACTTCTGGTTTGGAGAGTGGCAGGTATACAATTCGGCAGGAGAATACTCACACACTGAACTGTATGAAAATGGTAATCTGGTAATAGGTAAACTCTGAGATTTATACTTCAGTTAAAGTATAAAATTAACTCAGTGTATAGTAATCTTCTTTTTCCTTGTCGTGTAGCCTCAGGTATCCGTGTATAACAAGCTTTACAAGTATACGATAGGCCCGCCGCTCAGAAATATTAACCAGTCTGGAAAATTGCTTCAAAGTTATACTTGGCTTTTTATGGAGGTAATCGAGTATGGCAAGTTCGAATCGGTCAAGCGGCAGCTGCTCAAATTCCGGCTCTTCAGCCTGTAAAACTTTATTTACCATTTTGCTGGTTTGTACGCTCGTGTCTTTAACCCGTACATACCCGCGCCAATCATCTTCTTTAACCTTGGCAAAGTGCGGTTTATGGGTGCTTTCAGGTATGATTACTTTAAGCACTACCTCACCATCAGTTTCGAGCTCTTCATAGTGTAAGGCAACCGGCGGGTCACAATAAAATTCGGCGGCGAGTTGCAGCAAATGTTTTTCTTCCTCCGGATCTATACCACAGATAGTGCCATTATCTTTAACCCCAACCAGAACGGTGCCTCCGCGTGTATTTGCAAACGATACCAGCGTGCGGGCAATTTTCTCTGGCTGGGTTACACGTTGCTTAAAATCTACTGTATCGTTTTCGCCTTGCAGTATCAGGCGCTGAAGATCATCCATGATAGTAAAAAGGAGGCTGGTTTAAATTAAAACAAGTATACTTTGCTATAGTTCATCCCTGAAATTAATGATAACAGCTATACTATACTTAAGCTATAAGTGTTATGAAGAAGTTTAAGTATACAATGAGCTTTGAAGGCATAAAAAAAGCGAGCACCGGGCTCGCTTTTAATTATGATGAGTTAATTAATTAGAAAGGCAGGTCATTGTCTGCATCGCTGCTATAGAAAGATGGTGCTGGCGCTGAAGCCTGTGATGGCGCTCCCGCCGGGGCTCCGTAAGAATTAGATGCACCTTCTAAACGCCATGCCTGCAGGTTTGTAAAATACATGGTTGTTCCGTTTTTAACAAATGGCTTACCAGACAGGTTGAAAGTAACTTTTACTTCATCGCCAGTTTTGTATTGGTCAAGCAGGTTGCACTTGTCTTGAGTAAGCTGAAACTTGCAGTATTGGGTATAAGAACCATCTGGTATCTCCAGCACAAACTCACGTTTCTTGAATTTGTCACTCACTTGCTGCTCTTCAAACACCTCGTATAGCTTTCCTTGGATCTCAAACGACATAATTACTTTATTAAATAGTTTATCAGTATAAGTACAAAGATAAGAATTCCGGCCCTTTTTTGCCATTAAAAAAACGCTTAATATTCGATACAAATTTCTGAAGCAGCCAGTACTTTTATAACAGCCTAAGCACAACAGGCGTACAGCAGACAAACCAACATTACCGTTAAACCATGACTAACTTTTCTATAGCCATTCACGGAGGTGCCGGCACCATTACCCCGGCATCTATGACACCAGAACTGGAGCACGCTTACAAAACCGATCTGGCCAATGCGCTGGAGGCTGGCCACAGAATTTTAAATGAAGGCGGCTCTGCTCTGGATGCCGTCGAGAAATCTGTATTGCTTTTAGAAAACAGCCCTTTATTTAATGCCGGTAGAGGTTCGGTTTTTACAAAGGACGGTAAACATGAAATGGATGCCGCCATTATGTGTGGCGATACTTTGGCAGCCGGAGCAGTGGCAGGCGTGCGGAGTATACGCAACCCGGTGGTGCTGGCCAAAGCCATACTTGAGCACTCAGACCATGTGTTTATGAGCGGATATGGCGCTGAGGAATTTGCGAGGAAGTATAAAGTTGCTTTTGAACCGGAAGAATATTTCTATACTGCCCAGCGCTACAAACAATGGCGCGACGTACGCGATACCGACCTGTTTATACTTGACCACACCGTAGAAAAGAAATTCGGAACAGTAGGGGCGGTAGCGCTTGATAAGGCAGGCAACCTGGCAGCAGCAACATCTACAGGAGGTATGACAAACAAAAATTACAACCGTATCGGCGATACACCGATCATTGGGTCAGGCACTTATGCAAACAACGCTACCTGCGCCATATCCTGCACCGGCCACGGCGAATTTTTTATCCGGGCGGTTGTGGCTTATGATATTTCTTGCCTGATAGAGTATAAGGGTTATACTTTGCAGCAAGCCTGTGAAAAAGTAGTACTGGATAAGCTGGTTAAGTTTGGTGGCGAAGGCGGGCTGGTTGCAGTAGATGCTCACGGAAATGTGGCATTGCCATTTAACTCAGAAGGTATGTACAGGGGAAGCAAAGTAAATAACAACGAAGCTTACATTGGTATCTATAAAGAGTAAGTATAAAGTATAAACAGAAAATGGCTGGTAAACTTAAATTACCAGCCATTTTCTGTTTATAGAGCAATGCTATTTTTCCTGTTCGTGCAACTCGCTCTTTGCTACGGCTGTATGGTCTTTATTAAATTCACGGGTAAGTATGTTATAAACATTTCCTTTGGCCAGCACGTGCATTACCATGTTCTCAATAGCTACTGGCCGGCCTTTTTCTACATTATGCACGTTTGTATAACCAACGTTATGCCCATCCACAATAACTACCAGGTTAGAGCCAATCGTTTCAATTTTATGCCCTTCGGTTATTAAAACGCCAGTATCTTCGCCTAAGCCTATGCCTATCGTTTTAGGGTGTGTTACAACAGCTTCCATTAAGCGACCAAAACGCCCTCTTATCACAAAGTGAGTATCTATTATTACGCCGCTTATAAAACCAAGACCATGCGATATTTTAACAGCACCCCGCAACAGCGATTCTGTTGCACTGCCACCTTTTATCATTATTTCAGACATAGCCATTGCACCGGCGCTCGTACCTGCTAGAACAAACTCCTCGTTCCAGTAGCGATCTTTTAAAATAGCCAGTATTTCGGTATTCAGGAACATCCGTGTAATTCTGGATTGGTCGCCACCACTGAACATGACACCATCTGCTTTTCGGATTCGCTCGATATATTCCGGATTCAAGGCATCTTCTTCGTGGCGTATGTGCATGATGCCAATATTCTCACAACCTAAAATGCTTAAGGCACTTTCATATCTTACGCCAACTTCTTCAGGAATAAGGGATGCGGTAGTGATGACTTCAATAACAGGATTTTGAGCAGGAATCTCCTTCAGGAAGCGCCTAAGTATACCCAACTCAAAAAAATCAAGATAATATTTCTTCTTGCTTCTTGGGTTTGGGTAAGTGCCTTTGTCTTCGTTGCCACCTATGGCTATCAGCTTTCCTTTAGGTTTATCCACTTGGTAGTTAATATTTTAAGTTAAACGTAATCAATTTTATAATACAAAATCTCTGCCAATACAAGCCTGACAATATCGAATCTTCCATAAACTGTACCATTTTTTAGAATAATTCGTTACGCCAATCCTGTTTCTGATTAAGGCAATAACTGAAATGAATCAGATTTAAAATCAACCAAACAAGCTTACTATATATAAATTTATATATTAAACGCGTTTACAATTAAATCAGGCACATTCAGCATGTTTTAACCATATTTATCTAACCAACAAAGGTACATGCCGTATAGTAAGTCCACAAGCAATTGTAGATTATTAATTGAGACCAAACCTTTCCAAGCTATGAAACTAAACAACTTAAACGACCTTTTCATCCACGAGCTGAAAGACATTTATAACGCAGAACATCAGATCATGAAAGCACTTCCTAAAATGATGGAGAAGTGCCATTCAAACGAACTGCGAACCGCTTTCCAGACGCATTTACAGGAAACTGAAACGCAGATTGAGCGACTGGACAAAGTTTTTCAGTCGCTGGGAGAGAAAGCCACCGGAGAGAAATGCAAAGCCATGGAAGGTATAATAAGAGAGGCAGAGGATATACTTAGCGAAAACGCTGATCCGGATGTTATGGATGCCGCTCTGATTGCCAGTGCACAGCGCGTAGAGCATTATGAAATTGCAGGTTATGGCACCCTATGTACTTATGCCAAGCAGCTTGGCGCTACAGATGCTTTGCATTTATTGCAAATGACTCTTGATGAAGAGAAGAACACTGACCAGAAACTGACATTTATTGCTGAGAGCAAAGTAAACATAAAAGCCGAGCATAGATCACAACGGTAAGTAACGCATTACTTACCATATAACATGAAAAAAACTCTGTACTTTCCCCAAGCACCCATGCTGGCCAGAAGGTAACAGAGTTTTTCATTTACAAGCAAAAGGCCCGCATACTTGGCGGGCCTTTTTATATTTAACAGATCAGCAAATCGCTTTACTTTACAAGTTCATCTAAGGTAACAGTAGATACAGCATGGTAATTTGGTCTTGCTTTTGCGTAAATAGCAAGCGCTCTTTTCTTACCCTCTGGTGTAGCCATTAACGCTTTGTATATAGGCAACAGGAATTTACGACGACCAACATTAGTCAGGAAAGTTTCCAGGGCTTTATCAGCGGTAATATAATTGTTATGAATAGCGTGCAAAAACCAGGCCGCTAGTATCTCAGAATTACCTGAGTTAGTAAAGTTGAAAGCCTTATCAAGATCATTCATCTGCTCTTTACTCATCTTTTCAGGCAACATTCTTATAAAGTGCAGCCATTCATGGCTCGACCAGTCCTTCGTATTTAGTTTGGCAGCAGGCGTTCCATTTTTCCAGGAAGTATAAGTTTGCTCTACCTGGGCAAACCGGGTAGAGGTTGGCTTTTTATGTTCTTCCGGTAAACCAGCTGTAAATACCCAGCCTTCTATGTTTATTTTCTCTGCCAGCTGTTCATCACCTTTTATTAGCTCCGTGCGCAAGAACTCCAGAAAACGTTCGGTATTAGTGCTTTGGAAAGCAAACGTCTGAAAATATTTATTTACAAACTCATCAAATCTTTCACGGCCAACGGCTTGTTCTATGTTCTGTAAAAACGCATTGCCTTTTTCGTAAGCTATATCATTTAAGCCATCATCCGGATCGCGGCCTTCCAGATCTAATTTCAGGTGAGTGCCTTCACTATCTTTGCCAAGTTCTTCTATAGTTGCCTGCAGATCCTGGTAACCAAGCACGTTTAGCATATCGGCATATTCTTTACCGTACAGCTCTTCCATAATGCGGCGCTCAAAGTATACGGTAAAGCCTTCATTCAGCCAGAAATCATTCCAGGTGGCATTGGTAACTAAATTACCGCTCCAGCTATGTGCCAGCTCATGTGCTATAAGACTGGTAAGTGATCGATCTTTAGCCAGAACAGTCGGGGTAACGAAAGTGAGTCTCGGGTTTTCCATGCCCCCGAATGGGAAAGATGGTGGAAGCACCAGCAGATCGTAACGGTCCCATCTATACTTGCCATAGATTTTTTCTGCTGCCACCAGCATTTTGTCCATTTCGGCAAATTCGTAAACGGCAGTTTCAAGTGTAGCGGGCTCCGCGTAAATACCAGTTTGGTCGCCAATTGCTTTAAATTTCAGGTCGCCAACAGAAAGCGCCATCAGGTAAGAAGGAATAGGCTGTCGCATATAAAATTTATACTCTCCGGCACTATTTTTCTCTTGTGGGTTTTCTGCACTCATCACTGCTATCAACTCTTTTGGCACCTTCACTCTAGCACTGAATGTAATCCGGATACCTGGGCTATCCTGAATCGGAATCCAGGTTCGGGCAAGTATAGCCTGCGATTGCGTAAACAGGAAAGGATATTTTTTACCGGCCGTTTGCTGTGGGCTAAGCCATTGTAAAGCAGCTGCCTGGGGCGAAGTTTTATAAACTATCGTTAGAGATTTTGTCTCCGGTTTTATAGTTATGGTAAGCGGCTGACCAAGGAATTTATTTTTCTCTCCCAGGTTAAAAGTTGTTTGCTCCTGATTGTCGCCCAGGTATACTTTTTCGATTTGCAGGTCCCTGGTGTCAAATACGATCTTATCAGTTTTGGTCAGGTTTTCGATCTGGTAAGTAGCTTTCCCGCTTATGATTTTATTATCGAAATCAACAGCTATATCCAGGTCAAGGTCCTTGGCTATGGCCTCAGATGGTTTAGCGTAGCTGTGCACATCAGCAGGTGTGCGCTCCACTTCTTGTTGTGTTGTAGTCATAGTATTATCGTTAGTATGTTGGGTACTGCAGGATACCAGTTGCAGGCTTCCGGCAAGGCCCAGGCCAAACAGGTACTTGGTATAATGTTTCATGGTAAGTTTAAATGTCTTACGCCTAAGATATGCTATTTACGGTTATTCTGAAAACAGGCTGTTGTTAGTAATCAACTTAACCGGGAAAGTATAAATTAAATAAAAGCTGTTAGGCAGGAAATTGCACCTATTTAAGCAAGCCATTTTAATTGAGTAGCTCCATTTATACTGTTAAATTCTTAGATAACATTTTATACATATTTAAAGTACATAATCCTGATAAGCTTTAGCCCCTGTTTTAAATCCAAAATTTGCACTTATCAAATAGAAGAATAAAATAAAAGCATAAAACTGCTGAAGCTTATACACAACTCTAACATAACCCCGACATGTACCCTAAACAATTAATACTAACCACCATAAATATTGCAGCTCTATTAGCTGTATTGTTTTTACTAGGATGTAACAAAAATTCAGGCGACGGTAAGAACAAAGTAAAAGAGATATTTTCGAAAGAGCTGGCACAAACTAAAACGGATAGTCTTTTTATAAAAAACTATATAAGCAAGAAACCTGCTTTTAAGAAAAACGATGATTTGCTTTATCAGTTTTATGGCGAACGAGACTATAAACTTGCCTGGTTTAAAGAAAATAAATTAGTACCGCAATCAGAAAAATTCATCAGTGTTATTGAAGGATCTACTGCAGAAGGACTTGATCCGAAACGCTATAAACTCGTGGACTTTGAAAACTTGATTAAGCGATACCAGGAAATGAGTTCATCTGATTCAGCGCGCCTTGAACTGCAGCAGGAAATTGATGTGGCCCTAACTGCCTCATACTTTAACTTTGCTTCGGACTTTTATAAGGGCAGAATTAATCCTAACGAAGCGCAACAGGTAGACTGGAACGTTAAAAATAACAAAATAAAACTGAATAAAGCGCTCCAGACTATACTGAAAGAGCGCGAAAGCACCTATCCATACTATGAGTTTGAGGCCTTGCACGCCGGATACACCAACCTGCGCGATGCTTTAAAGAAATACAGAGAGATAGAGGCAAAAGGCGGATGGCCAAAAGTAGATCTTGGTAAACTAAAAAGCCTTAAGAAAGGAGATTCGGCTGAAGCTGTAGTTACACTCCGTAAGCGACTTAATCCCGGGAAAGCTATCAACGTGAATGACCCTAAAATGCGCGTTTACGATGATGCGCTGGTGCAGCAGGTAAAGAAATTCCAGGAACTCCATGGGCTTGATACAGATGGCTTGGTAGGTGGCAATACCCTGAAAACGATGAATGTTCCTATAGATGACCGCATTGAGCAAATCATCATCAATATGGAGCGTTGGAGATGGATACCGAAACGCATGGTACCTAAAAGCCTTGACCAGAAATACATTTGGGTGAACATACCAGAGTACATGCTCTACATTTATGAAGACCCGGACAACAATCCGGATGCTGAACGCAAGTATAAAAAAGTCATGTCGATGCGTGTGGTAGTAGGGAAGGAGTTGAATTCAACGCCAATTTTCAGCGATAAACTCGAATCCGTTGTAATTGCACCCTACTGGAATGTGCCAAACAGCATTGTAGAGAAAGAGATTAAACCAAATATGCTGAGCAATCCTTACTGGCTCGAAACACAGGACATGGAAATTGTAACCAAAGAAAAAGACCCTAAGCCGATTTCGGCCAGTTCTATTGATTGGGCATCCGTTACAGAGAAGAACTTCCCATACATGGTGCGTCAGCGCCCGGGACCAAAGAACTCATTAGGTTCGCTTAAATTCCTTTTCCCGAACGAATATTCTGTATACCTGCACGACACCCCGGCAGATGGCTTATTTAACCAGACGCAGCGTGGTTTCAGCCATGGATGTGTGCGACTTGAAAAACCGGTTGAACTGGCTAAATACCTGCTTAAAGATATGCCTGAATGGGATGAAAGCAGTATACAAAGCGCCATAAGCAATAATGAAGAGAAATGGATCACATTGCCAAAGAAAACTCAGGTATACCTGGTGTATTTTACAAGTTGGGTAGATGAAAACGGCGATGTGCATTTCCGTGAAGACATTTACGGGCATGATAAAAAACTTAAGAAAGAATTCTTCAGCTAATATTAAACAAGCTTTAGAAACATAACCCCATGAGAAAAGTAACTGCATATTTTCTGGGTTTTATACTTGCGCTAAGTATGGCAGCTTGCGGCAACCAGGGTAAGCAGGAAACTGCTGAGCAGACTGTGCCAGCATCACTGCCAGATAGTATAGCTGTATCTCAAACTGTTGCTTCTGATAGCACGTTGCAGGTAGTTGAAGAATTAACTTTAAAGGCCCTGGGTGATACAATTACAGATATCCGGTACGACCACGACACTTTAAAGGTAAAAGCAAATTCATTTGTAAAACTTACCTTAATAAATGAAGGGACAAAACAACCTATGGTACATAATGTGGTAATTACCGAAGAGGGCAAGTATAAACTAACAGCACTTGCTGGTGCTAAAATAGGCCCTACCGGTAATTATATACCTGCTAGCGAGGTAATTATTGCAGCTTCTCCTTTAGCAAAGCCAGGGCAGTCTGTTATAATAGAATTTACTGCGCCAGCAAAGCAGGGCTCTTACGATTATGTCTGTACTTATCCCGGACATTGGCGCCGTATGCATGGCAAACTCATTGTGTACTAACTCTAAAAACGGCGCCCTGTCTACAAAGATATGGCGCCGTTTTCATTACCGGCACTCCATCCTAAAGTATAGTACAAGCATTCACCCATCTAAATCATAAAACCAATCAAGTAGCGTATAAGGCCCAACATAATAAAGCAGAAGAACTGAATAAGCTATGCAAACAAATACATCAGATTCAGTACGTCGTAGGATCTATAAAATAATATTCGAAGCAGAAACTACTTCGGGCCGGGTTTTCGATGCTTTGCTTCTCTTTATTATTCTGCTTAGTGTATTAGTTGTTTCGCTGGAAAGTATGAGCCAGCTTAATAGGAAGTATGGCGATACCTTCAGGTTTCTGGAGTTAATTTTTACCGGACTTTTCACATTGGAATACCTGCTGAGAGTGTATAGTTCGCCCAAACCGTTAAGCTATATGTTCTCCTTTTTTGGTTTAGTTGATTTTCTGGCAATTATACCAACCTATTTGAGCCTGTTATTTCCTGGCGCCCAGTACTTGTTAATTATCAGGGTTCTAAGGCTATTGCGGGCTGCACGTATATTTAAACTTACTCATTTTATTAACGAAGGGCAGGTACTGTCAAGGGCGCTAAAAGCTAGCTTAACCAAAATCACTGTATTTCTGGGAGCTGTACTTATAATTGTAGTAATAGTGGGCTCTTTAATGTATCTTATTGAAGGTGCAAAGTATGGCTTTACCAGCATTCCTAAAAGTATATATTGGGCCATAGTTACGCTGACTACAGTGGGTTATGGCGATATAGCACCGGCTACGCCTTTGGGGCAAATTCTGGCAAGCTTTGTTATGATAATGGGGTATGGCATAATTGCTGTGCCAACCGGAATTGTATCCGTAGAACTTGCCAGAAGCGAAAAAGAATCTTTTACTACGCAGGTTTGCCCTAACTGCCATAAAGAAGGACACACGCCAGATGCACATTACTGCAGCAATTGTGGCAGTTTGTTGGAAGTATAAATGCTATAAATCAAGTATACGTCAAATTAAAAAGAGCTTAACCAGTTATTGGCTAAGCTCTTTTTATAAGTATAAAACAATTAGTTGTTTAACTCCGATTTAAACCGGGCAATAACTTCCTGCATAACTTCAACCACGTAATCTATGTTTTTATGAATTTGTGATGTGATCTCTCCAGATTTCGCTTTGGTTTCGATGTTTCTTATCACATCTTTTAAACGCTCTATCCGGATAGTATCGATGGTTGATTTGAGTTTGTGAGCAACTGCACTAACTGCAACCCAGTCACCTAGCTTCGCATTTTGTTGCAATTCATTCAGTGTAACTGGCACGGTCTCAATAAAGATTTGCTTTGTACGAAGTATAAACGCCATATTCCCTCTCGACATTTTCTCCAGCAACGAGAGATCATACAACGGTGAAGTATGAACAGCTTCATTGGCTAAAGAATTGAGCTCGGTTGGTTTTTGAATAGTTGAGACTTTATGTGGAAGCAGGTTCTGCATTTTTATGTATAGCCTTTCTTCGTTAAAGGGCTTTGAAATATAATCGCTCATACCAGCATGCAGGTACTTTTCAGCATCTCCCTTGAGGGCATTGGCAGTTAGTGCAATAATAGGAATGTTGGCTTTTACTTTATCAAAATGGGAGCGAATAGCTTTAGTTGCATCCAAGCCACTAAGTTCAGGCATCTGAATATCCATTAAGATAATGTCGTAATTAAAGCGTTCTACCAACTCCACTGCTTCACGCCCATTGCGTGCCACATCTACTTTAAAATTCCAACCTTCCAGAATAGACTGCGCCAGGAAAATATTCACTTCATTATCCTCTGCCAGCAGCACGTATACATTATGCAGCGTATTTAAATTAACCTGGGCTTCCTCTTTTTTAGGCTTCTGCTTTTCTTTACACTTAGTATAAGTAAGTATAAATTTAAATGTGCTGCCCCGGCCTTCGGTACTTTCTACCCAAATACGGCCTCCCTGCATTTCTACAAGATTCTTGCAAATACTCAGCCCTAGCCCTGTTCCGCCATATTTGCGCGTGGTGCTGGAGTATGCCTGCATAAAGCCTTCAAAAATCAGGTCTTTTTTGCTCTCCGAAATTCCTATACCGGTATCTGCAACAGCAATTTCCAGTGTAACAGTTTGCTTTGTTTCTTCCAGTATTTTACTGCTGAGCGTAATGCTGCCTTCTTCCGTAAACTTGAGGGCATTGGTAAGTAAATTCAGTAAAATCTGGTTTAAGCGGTAAGGGTCACCCAATACATGGGGTTGTTTCAACTCTAAAGGCAGCAAGGTATAAGCGATGTCCATTTCTTCAGCCCGATAACTCAAACTTTGAAATGCACTGTTTATGGTTTCAGTAATATTGAAAGGTATAGTCTCAAGATCCAGCTTACCTGCTTCAATTTTAGCAATATCCAGAATATCATTAATCACCACCAACAGGTTATCTGCAGATTTATTTATGATTTTCAGATAATTATGCTGCGTTTCATTAAGATTTGTTTTACCCAGTAAACCAGCCATACCTAATATACCGTTCATTGGGGTACGAATTTCATGGCTCATATTGGCAAGAAAATTCTCTTTTACGCGTGCCGATTCTTCTGCTGCTTCTTTGGCTAGTTTAAGGTCCTGCTCTGCCTGCATCAGATCTGTAATGTCGTGAGCAATGCAAATAATATATTGGTCCTGCCCGGGCTCCTGAACTTTATAATTCTTGTAATTTAAGTAACGCTCTTCGTTATTCTTATTCAAAATACAAAGCACTCCGTCAACCACTTGCTTGTGCTTAATTTGCTCCAGGTAATACTTAAAATTCTTCTGATGTTGCAACGGAAAATACTGACTAATTACATTTCCCAGCATTTCTTCCTCTGTATAACCTAACATGTTCAACAGGTATGGGTTAACAGATAAAACATGCCCTTGCATATCGTGGGTGCAGATATAAGCCTGACTATAATTAATTAGATCACGGTATTTTTTTTCACTCCTTTTAAGAGCTTCTTCTGCATTCCGGCGTTGTGTAATTTCTCTTGTAGATGTTTGAATCCTGACTTCAGCTGCATTCTGATTTAAAAGCGGCCTGACATTTGTTTCCAGCCAGATATAGTGGCCGTTTTTATGACGCATGCGGTGCTGTATAAGCGCACCCTGTTGGTTTATAGTTGCTACTAAATGGCCGTCCTCCATCACATGCATCCTGTCATCGGGGTGTATCAGCTCGTATGGATCTGTTCCGATTAATTCAGCAGGAGCGTAACCCAGCATTTCCTCCATACCTTTAGAAATATAAATATACTTCCCTGTGTGGTCATGCAAACAAATAATGTCTTTAGAGTTCTCAGATAACAACCTGTGAAGCTCTTCGCTTTGCTCTAAGCGCTTATTTGCCAGCCTTTGCTCGGTAATATTAGTAGAAATAGCAAGCACATGTATTTCACCGTCAGCTGTTTCCAGGGGCCTTTTAATGGAACTGAACCATACTTCTTCACCTTTCGGATTTGTGAAACACTCCTGTAACTTAATTTCGCGGTTTTCCTGAATTACCTGACGGTCGGTACTATAATAATTTGAAATATCAGACTCCAAGAAACCCAATTCATACAAGTTTTTTCCGATGAGATCGCTCTGTGTTTTGCCCAGCAGGTCAGCAAGCTCCTGATTTACCAATACAAATTTGCCCGAGCCATCTCTTACATAAATAATGCTTGGGCTAGAGTCCAGTACAAGCCGAATAAGCTCATTCTTTTCCTTAACTTCTAGCGTTACTGTGCGTTCTTCCGTAGTATCCCGGATAATGGTTAATACTTCAGTTTCGCTATACTTAATTATACGCCCTTCAAAATGACGAATGCCTTCTGGCACCTCCAATTCATATTCAAGACGTTCTGAATTACCGGTTCGCAAAACCTGCTGCACCAGCCCAAGTGCCTCAGCATGTAGGTGGGCTGGCAAAATATTGCGCATTGAATTGCCAATAATCTGGTCTATATCAACAGCCAGGTTATCCTTTTCAGCACTTTTCATGTGAAGATAGGTACCATCCTTGTCTATTATAAATAACAAGTCAGGTATGGCGGCCAGAATTGCCCGGTTTTTCGCTTCGCTAAGTAAGATCTCTTCCTGAGCCTCCCTAAGTTCCGTAATGTTAAGGCCATGGCCAATCATAAGGCTTACATCGCCATTCTCGTTCAAAACAGGATTAAGCCGGCGTAAAAAGTATGATGATTTACCTGAAGCATCTACAAGTTTCTCTTCAAATTCAACCATCTTTTTTTCTTCCAGCAATTTCCTCAGATTATGACCTCTGGTTTTAATCCGATGCAGGGGCACATTTCGAAAGGCACAATATTCCTCATTCGTTTTACCAATGATCCATTCTCTAATCTCAGGATTGCTGACAGCAGCAGGATTTACGAAAAGGTAACGCAGATCGCTGTTATATACTGCTATATCAGAAGGTATATGGTTTAGTATTGATTCGTAAAATTCTTTCTGCCGAACAAGCTCTTTACTGTTTTCACGTAGGGCGGTAACATCTTCGGCAGAGCCAATTACCTGGCATACGCTTCCATCTTCTTTTCTTTTAAAAACGCTTTCACGACAATGCAAATACTTGACATCGCCATTCTTACTACGAACCCGGTATTCTATTTCTTCTACCTGCCCGTTACCGGAAAGCATCATCGTTTCTATGTGTTTTTCTAATTTCCCGAGATCTTCCTGCAAAACGAGAGTCATCAGCACATGCCCGTTCATAGCCTGAATATCTTGTTCATCATAGCCAAGCACATTGCGTATGTGTGGATTTACATATATGGTAAGATCCTTTTCAAGATCATAGATATAAATAATGTTGGGTATGGTGCGGGTAATATTATGAACAAAGTTCTGGCTCTCTTGCAGGGCAAGTTCTGTTAACCTTCTTTCAGTAATATCTGTCAGGTATAAATTCACATAGCCTTTCTCCTGGAAAGGAACTGCAAACAGGAGGTAATATCTACCATCAACACGTGTTTCTATACTTTCAGACTTCGTATATGCACCCGAATCGAGTACTTTATTTAATATCAGCTTTACGAAACCGGCTGCCCGCTTTTTGGAATAATGGCGCAGCAGTTCCTGGCCAGCTGCATTTACGAAGAGAAGCTCACTGTTAAAACTAATTCTGAAAACAGGGTGCGGATACTCTTCCTGCAGATCTGAATGGAGTTCCAGCTTATTTTGTACTGTACGATGAGCTGTAGTATCTCTGTAAATCCAGGCTGCGCCGCAAATTGCCAGGTGCTGAGCCAATGGTAAATACTCGCGCTCAATAACTTTGCCATTAAGCAGGTTAAACTCTTGAAAATAGCTTATACCTTCAGCTGTATTTTTTATATAGTGGGCATCAACTGTTTGCAGCAGTGGCGATTGCTCCAGTAACCTGACAGGCGTTCCGATTAAGTCCTCCGGATCTGATGAGATTTCGAAAAGTGAACAGAAATGGCTGTTTATAAATACAATTATACCTGAATCATCTGTACCTAATACTGCATATGGCAAATTTGCCATCAAGGATGGAATCAAACTACATGCATTATCATTCTGAGATTTCTGGTACAAGGTAGCTGTCTGAGTTGCTTTTATAGCTTTAAGCTCTTCAGCAAATAGCCGGGCCTGTTGTTCAGCTGCAATTCTTGCACTACGCTCTCGTTCCAATTCCTGCTGCAACAGGACTACATCATATGGGGTTTTCATCCGGGTAAAATAATAATCAACAAGTTAAGGCAATTTTATGATGAAAGATTCAATAGTTGCCCCGATAAAATTCAGTTATTCCCGAATGAATAAAAAATGGGCATAAAGTATAAAATCATCTATACTTATACTTGCCGCGTCTCTTGAAATTATAAACGAAAGCCCAGCTTTAAGATAAGTATATAGAGCTATAAAAATAAAGCGCCTGTGTAATAAGTACACAGGCGCTCTAAGTATGAATACTTATACCTATTACTCCACGGATAACTCTTTATTTTGAATCATCCTGTATATCGTAGATTTGCCAATGTTTAGTTTGTCTGCCACTAACAGTACGTTATTATCATATTTATTGAGAAAGCGTTGAATAATATCGGTTGTATATTCTTTTAAAGTACGCTCCTGATCCAGAAAATCCCTGACAATATGGTTTGCTGAAAAGTTTATATCCTCTTCCTGAATAACAGCTTCATCACACAAAACAGCAGCGAGCTCTACGAGGGCTTTAAGCTCCCTTACGTTTCCTGGGAAAGGGTAGGAGAGCAACTTTTGCTGAGCCTCAGCCGACAATGTTTTACGCCCCATGCCATTCTCTTTTGCAAAAGCATCAATAAAATGTTTTGCAAGTACGAGTATATCGCCACCTCGCTCACGCAGCGGCGGAAGGTTAATTGGCAGACCCAGCAAGCGGTAATAAAGGTCTTCACGGAAAGTACCTTTTTTAACTTCTTCTGCCAGGTTCTTATGTGTAGCTACAATAATACGCACATCAACAGGTATAACGGTATTACCGCCTACCCGGGTTATCTCTTTTTCCTGTAAAACGCGCAGCAATTTAGATTGTAGACTGATATCTAGCTCACCGATCTCGTCCAGGAATATAGTGCCTTTATTTGCTTCTTCAAATTTACCTAATCTGCGGGCGAGAGCTCCTGTAAAAGCGCCCTTTTCGTGGCCGAATAATTCACTCTCAATTAGCTCTTTTGGTATTGCGGCAACGTTAACAGCTACGTATGGTGTTTTCTTTTTAGGGCCATTGTAATGGATAGCCTTTGCAACAAGCTCTTTACCTGTGCCTGTTTCTCCGTTTATAGAAACTGTAATATTTGTTTTAGAAGCCTTTTCCATCATAGCGAAAACACGTTTGATAGGCTCGCTTTTACCAATTATTACATTGCTGAAATCATACTTTTGACCAATTTCTTCTTTAAGCTGATTAATCTCCTCGCGCAACGATACGTTCTCCCTGATCTTGGTAATGGTATTCCAAAGGCGTTCCGGGGTTTCCTCATCCTTTACAATGTAATCATATGCCCCTTTTTTAAGCAGGTTTACGGCAGTAGCCACATCTTCCTGCCCTGAGATTACAACTACTTGTGTATCGGGGTTTTGTTCTTTTATCTTCTTTAGTACTTCGTCGCCGTTCTTATCAGGCAGGGAATAATCAAGTGTAACAACATTGGGCCGCTCGTACATGCTGGCAAGGCAATCTTTGGCGGAATGGAATTTTTTTAGTTCGTAATCCGGATTCAGAGATAAATGGTATTCGAGTAGCTCACTATACCACACATCATCGTCCAGAATAAAGATTTTAAAGGGCGCGTTTTTCATGAAATTTGAAATACAAAGTCATTGCAGACTTTCAAAGATACAGGATAAAGCGCAGGCATTAAAAAAAGAATTAAATTAAGCAGAGCCATGTTTTAATTTCTTTGCCGTTCTATACTTAGAAGCATCTCCTAGTTTGCCGGCGTACCAATATTCTGATACTTTGCTCTTACAAACATAAAAATACCATAGCATATTAACCCAAGCGCTACAGCACCCAGTAAGTATGAACCATATGAGGCTTCCTCAAGAAATTGAAATGCCCTCTTGCTACCACCGGCTTCTGATGAATTTGCTTCTGTAGCTGCTTTCAAAAACAGGTAACCAATAATCATCCACACAACTCCACGGGCAATATAACCTACTTTTCCAGCCTTTATTAATGTTTTTTCTATTTCAGGCTTCAGGTGCATACCCTGTACATTCTTTTTATACTTGCCAGACAAAGCCCTGTAAATCTGATGTATACCTACTGCAATTGTGCCAAGCGCTACAGCGCCAAGCAGCCATTGCCCGAAAGGTTGACTAAGCAGGGTACTTGCCATCTTCTGACGTGAGTCTCCGTTACTACCGCTGCTGTTACCCATCAGTAATTTAAAAGCATAAAAAGCAAGTGTTCCGTACACAAAACCACTGAAAGCATATCCTATACGTTTACCTATGCCCTTTGTATCTGTGCCTTTATCTTCAGTATCTTTTATTGCTTGTATAAAGCGCCACAGTGCATAACAAAGCATACCGGCTGCTACCAATGCCAGCAGTATGGTACCAAAAGGCTGTTCAAGTATAAACTGGAATACACCGGTTTTACCTGCATTCTGGCGGTTTCCCCCTAGTTCAAAAGCTGCCATAAAGGCAAGTATACCTACCAGGCAATAAACTACGCCTTTAGCTATTAAACCAAAACGGGCAAATCGCTCGATCCATTCAGGTCGGGGAGAAGGAATATTCGATGCAACGGATGCTATGTTCATAAGTATAGTTCTTTTGTATATGATTGCATACACGCAGAAATGATACAAATGTTGTAGCCTTATTTATGCTACATCTGCTTAAAACGTTTGAATGCTTCTTCTTCAAGGCGTTCGCGATGATCGGGGTGGGCAATGCGTATCAGTTCTTTGGCGCGTTGGCGTAAATTTTTGCCGTAGAGGTAGGCAACGCCATATTCCGTAACTATGTAATGCACATGCGCACGTGTAGTTACAACACCTGCTCCCTGGTTAATAAAAGGGGTAATACGCGATACACCTTTAGCCGTAACAGATGGCAACGCAATTATTGGTTTGCCGCCTTTAGATAATGCAGCTCCCCGTATAAAGTCCATCTGGCCGCCAATGCCTGAGAATTGATATGTGCCGATAGAATCTGATACAACCTGCCCGGTAATATCTATTTCAATGGCGCTGTTAATGGCAGTTACTTTTGGGTTCTCTTTAATTACAGAGACATCATTTACGAAGTCGGTACTGTGCATGCTTATCAGCGGGTTATCATCTACAAAATCATACAGGGCACGGTTACCGGCTATAAATGCGGTGGCAATGCGACCCGGCAGTATTTTCTTGTACTCATTTGTGATAACCCCTTTTTCTATTAGCGGAATAATACCGTTAGAAAACATTTCGGTATGGATACCCAGACTTTTATGGTTAGTGAGGCTTTTCAATACTGCATCAGGTATACCGCCAATGCCCATTTGCAAAGTGGCTTTATCTTCTACTAGGCCTGCAACATGGCGGCCAATGGTTTCTTCCACGCTGCTTATCTTGGTGGAATAATCAACCTCCGGAATTGCTTCGTTTACTTCTACCATAGCATGAAAACGGCGGCTATGAATCAGGGCATCGCCATGGGTGCGGGGCATTTGCGGATTTACCTGCGCAATTACATACTTGGCTCTTTTTACTGCTTCGCGGGCTATATCAACTGAAACACCCAACGAACAAAACCCATGCCTGTCAGGAGGAGAGACATGAACAATAGCAACATCCAGCGGCATGATCCCCAACCGAAATAACTGCGGAATCTCGCTCAGGAAAATAGGCACATAATCGCCTCGGCCACTATTTACAGCCTCCCTGACATTTGCCGAAACAAAAAGGGAATTAATAAAAAAGGAGTCTTTATACTTGATATCGGCGCAAGGCATTTCACCAAACGTACTGATACTTACCAATTCTACATCCCGAAGTTCATGGGCACGTTCTGCCAGCTTATGAATAAGATATTGCGGGGTGGCAGCACTGCCATGTAAGAAAACCCGATCTCCGGACTGCACAATGGCTAAAGCTTCTTCGGCTGTTTTATATTTTGGAGCTATATCATTCATATTTCCTGATTTATGTAGGCTATACTTTTATTTTAGGGTTGATGTTATACTTAAAAGCGGGTGCAAGCTACAGGGTGTTGATCATGCTGCAAATGATAATTCTCAGTTCTTTTAAAGAAGTATTGCATTTTTCGATACTATCACGATTTTTGTCACACACTTGCGGTAAAACCGTACAAATGCACTTATACAAACAAAACTATGACACCACGATATTTCAATGCCTGCTACTTCTTGCTTATACTTACTTTGTTTAGTGCTTGCGTAGCCACTTCCGGCATAAGCCATACCAATACAATTCTGGCACCTAAAACAAACCTCACAAAGTATAAAACCTTTGCCTGGTACCAGGATAAACCCGCTGCAGAACCGGTATTTGATAAAGGATACAATGCAGCTTTGGATAAGAATATCAGGCTGGCAATAGAACAGGAGTTGCTCAAAAAGGGCTATCAGAAAGCTACGGGCAAAGCAGACATGTTGCTGGCTTATGATGTTAGTGTATCGGTGCCAGTAGAAAAAGATAAGCCTGAAAATTTTGCCCCTGGTTTTGGCTACAGTTATGGCTACATGGCAGGTTACCGTTATAAGTATGGCGATGCCGGTTTACCAGGTTACCGCGCCGTAGATCTGTTTAAACAAGGCACACTTATACTTGATGTAGTAGATACAAAATCGAAGCAATTACTTTGGAGAGGCTGGACAGAAGGGGCAATTGAAAACTTTAAAGCCAGTGCCGGCACCGTACATAAAGAAGTAGAAACCATACTAAATAAATTTCCGGCGGCTACAAAATAACATGGATAAAGCTCTTCAGGCAAAGTATAAATTTCAGTTAGAAAGGTATTTATACTTTGCCTGAAGAGTTATCTGCTAATAAAATTCCCGAATCTATTTACATCTGTTGGTTTACCTACTACATACACAATATCGCCTCGTTGTAATCTGGTGTGGGCATTTATGGTAAGAATAGTTTGCCCTTCGCGCTTTATGGCCACCACCATTACATTAAACCGGGTGCGGATATCTGTTTTATACAGGGGCAGGTCTACAATTGTATCATCTGTTGTAAAAATGCGCAGGCTGGCTACCTCTATATCCGGCAAATCAAGCTCAATTTTTCTGGCAGGTTCTTTAATATTCACCATACTGCGTAGCATATCATAATTGTCGGCCCTGATGCTGTTTGTAAAGGCTTCAATCTCATCGCGCGGCATCAGGTATTTTGAAAGTACCCTGGTAAATATCTCAATAGAGGTTTCAAATTCTTCCGGAATAACCTCATCAGCGCCAAGTAAAAAATTCTCTTCCATTTCCTGAAGAAAACGTGTTCTAACTATAACATGAACTTTATCGCTAATCTGGCGGATACTGGATATTATGCGCTTAGTAGCTTCGGGATCAGAAATTGCCACCACTACTACACGAGCCCGGTGGAGGTTAACATGCGTGAGAATGAAGCTATGTACAGCATCACCATAAACTATCGGCTCCCCGTTTTTGCGCTCATGTTTTACCGTAACGGCATTCAATTCTACAATTACATAAGGAATATTGGCATGGCGGGCAGCTTTAGCCACATTGCGGCCATTAATTCCGAAGCCTATAATAACAATATGGTCACTTAGGTTGTGTAGCGGATCGTTATCCGGTAAATCTGCAGGCTCAGGCTGTGTTAACTGAGGTCCTTTTACAAACCATGAACTTATACTTGAAGAAATGGGCTGGTAATACTGTATTACAAAAGGGGTTATGGCCATTGTCAGCAAAGATACCGACAGAAAATACTGATAGGCCTCCTGACTCAGTAAACCATTAAGTATACCAGTTTTAGAAAGTATAAACGCAAACTCACCTACCTGAAAAGCAGCTAATCCAACCAGTAATGAAGTACGCAAGGGGTATTGCAGAATACGGGCAGCAAATGTGGCCACCAAACCTTTTAAGATACAGGCAAGAATTGTAAATGCTAAAATATAGAGTAAATGCTCCACTAAAAAAGAAAAGTCGAGTAGCATTCCTATCGACACAAAAAAGAAACTTGTAAAAATTTCACGGAAGGGCAGGATATTGCTGGTAGCCTGGTGGCTATACTCTGATTCTGAAATAATCAACCCTGCCATAAAAGCCCCCAACGCCAGCGATAAACCGATACTGGAGGTCAACCAGGCCACGGCAAAGCATATAACCACAACCGAAAGTATAAACAGCTCTTTACTCTTGGTTTTAGCTACCAGGTATAGTAACTGTGGTACTAAATAGCGGGCACTTATCAGTACAAATACAATTACAAAAACGCCTTTCAACGCCATCCAGGCTAGCTCAGAACCAATATTTTGAGAGCCCCCAGCCATTAGCGGCGTAAGCAGCATCATGGGCACTACTACAATATCCTGGAAAATAAGGATGGCTAAAACGATTTTGCCATGCGGACTGTTAATCTCACCGCGGTCCTGCAGCAGTTTTAAAACAATGGCCGTGCTGCTTAGCGAGAACAGAAATCCTATAAAAACAGATTGGTTAAGCGGGAGGTCAGCAAGCCAGAGAACAAGCGCTACTAATAAAATGGTTAGCAAAACCTGTGTTAATCCTCCTATAAAAACTGTCCGCTTTATCATGGAAAGGCTCTTGAGAGAAAACTCCATCCCAATAATAAACAGCAACAAGATAACGCCGATCTCGGCCAGGATTTCAATGTTGTGCGTTTCCTTGATGATGCCCAGCCCGTGAGGCCCGGTAATTACGCCTGTAGCCAGAAACCCAAGTATAGTTGGCAACCTGAATCGCTGGAAAAGCAGAATTACGATCACTGCCAGACCAAGTATGATTACAATATCGGGCAGTAATGGTATTTCCATAGAAAGTTGGTTTTGAAAAACTAAAGTATAAATAATCGATTATCAGAATGCTAACAATTTTCAGAGAGTAATAAATAAGAAAATATTTAAACCTATATCATCTACCTATTAAAGCCTGCCATCCCATTCAGCCAAGAAACGATTCACAAACTCTTCCATATATTGATGGCGCTCTGCAGCAATACGCTTTGCCGTAGTAGTATGCATACGGTCTTGTAGCAATAGTAGCTTTTCGTAGAAATGATTTAATGTAGGACCGGCGCTGTTTTTATAAGCTTCGAACGAATCGTGCAGCACAGGAGGGATGTTAGGGTTGTACATTTCGCGGCCTTTGTGTCCGCCATAGGCGAAGGTACGTGCAATCCCAATGGCGCCTATCGCATCCAGTCGGTCAGCATCCTGCACAATACAACCTTCCAGACTACTCATGGCTGAAGTTGTGCCCGCACCTTTAAAAGATAACTCACTGATTATAGCACAAACAAGGTCTATAGTTTCATTTTTAACTTCATGTTTTTCCAGCCATTCACGTGCCATACGCGGTCCAACTGTTTCATCTCCATTATGAAATTTATGGTCTCCGATATCGTGCAGCAAAGCGGCCAGTTCAACTATAAAAATATCAGCCTGTTCATGTGCAGCTATACTTTTAGCATTGTTCCAAACACGCTGTATGTGCCACCAATCATGGCCTGAACCTTCGCCCGAAAGCAAATTCTTTACATATTCAGCCGTTAAATTTATCAGTTCTTCGTCTGAGTGCATTTTGCGTAGTAGATTAATTTACAGCTCAAAACTGCTGATTATACTTTAAAGCAGCAATTAAATTCTACTTATACTTTGATAGGTATAAACTAAAATCAAGAAATGCTTTTAGCTAAAAACTACATTAAGAAGCAGCTACAAAGAGAAAACAAACTACCATAACTTCAAAACACCCCAGGTTTACAAAAGAAGCCAGCAAAAACTATAATGCAACCGTTTCATTACTGTCAAAAATCGCCTGTGTTATATATAGGTTTGTAAATCAATTTATTTAGAAAGGTTTATATTTGGTTCTTCGTCTACTATACTTGCCCGATTGATGCGCTTAAAAACCATTATCCTAACATCTATTCTACCAGTACTATTTATACTTTCAGTAGCCAGCCCTGCTCAATCTCAAATCCTTAATATAGAACGTTCCCGTGTTGACAGAGATACAGTTAATTACCTTACCGGAAAGGGAGGGCTTAACTTTTCAATGTTCAACCGTAATGCTGGTAAAAACAACCCAAACAACTTCCTGTTATTAACCTTCAACGGCGATCTGGCGTACATTTCAGCCAAACACAGTTACCTCCTTTTGAATTACCTGAACTACCTGCTTATTAATTACGATTCTAAAACAGAGCGAAACACGGTAGCCAGCAACGGTTATTCCCACTTTCGCATTAACCTGCATCGTAACCGGAAACTTTCTTACGAGCTTTTCACGCAACTACAAGCCGATAAAGCCCGAGGTTTAGAATTGCGAACACTGGCAGGAGGTGGCCTGCGACTTGCCTTGCTCCGAAAAGAAAATACCAGTTTATACTTTGGCACAGGCCTGATGCACGAACACGAAGAATGGCAGGACCCGGAACAAGAGGGACGTTTACGCGTATCTGATCTGCCAAAATCTACCAATTACTTCAGTGCAAAAGTAAAATTAAACGACCACGTAAATACCGAAGGCATAGTCTATTACCAGACCGGCTATGATGGCAAAATTGACGATTGGCGTAACCGCATCAGCAACGACCTGACTCTAAATGTAAAGCTCAATAAAACACTGACCTTCCGTACCAACTTTAACTGTACCTTTGAAGATGAACCGATAGTGCCGGTAACTAAATTCGTATATGCCATATCTAACGGCATACAGGTACAGTTCTGAAAGTATAAAACTATAATTAATTAGCTCTTAAATTGTGTTACTGCCACAATAATTTGTTAATTTCACCACTTACAGTAAGGCTTAAAATTTGCCATAATATCAAATAAAGCCTCATTAAGCGACAAAGCCACAACGCATGCGTAACACCCTTTTAGCATTCTGGATACTTACAGGAGTAATTTTGTTTAGCTCCTGTGTACCACAAAAAAAACTTATCCTGCTGCAGGACAAACCACAGGTTAAAGAGCAAGGTAAAGCCGACGAATTATTAAAAACGTTTGCTCTCCAGCAAAAAGCATATTTATTAAAGCCAGGCGATGTGCTTTCGCTTAAAGTACAGAGCACAACCCCAACCGAATTTAATTTCCTGAGTGCCGGATCTACCACTTTTGGACAAACTGACCCAGTTCTGGATGGTTATACTTTGGATACCGAAGGAAATATCTTGTTACCGGCTGTAGGTAAAGTAAATCTGAACGGCCTGAGTATGCCGGATGCCCGATTAAAAGTAACCGAAGCCTTAAAACCATTCTTAACAGACCCAACCGTTAATCTGCGCCTGCTTACGTTCAGGTATACCGTACTTGGGGAAGTAACAAGGCAAGGGCAGTTTACTACCTACCAGGATAATATTAACCTGATGGAAGCAATCGCTTCGGCAGGAGGGATGAGTTCGTATGCCAATCGCGGCCAGATCAAACTTATACGATACGATAATGGCCAGGCTAAACTTTATACTTTTAGCCTTTTGAATAACCAGACTATAGCCCAGGCTAATTTTTTCCTACAACCAAACGACATGATCGTAGTTGATCCGTTGCCTGCAAAAAATATAAGAGAGAATATGCTTACTAATGTAAGCTTAGCGCTAAGCCTTATCACCACGCTCAGCTTACTGGTTTCCCGTTTTCTATAGTATCAAATTTAAATCAGCCACCACGTGAATCCGGCACCAATACAACAACAGGACACTCTTTTTGACTTACAGTTAATCCTGCAAAAGTTAAGACAATACTGGTATTTATTTCTGCTATCTGTTCCGCTGGCACTGCTGGCAGCATACATAGTTAACAGATATACTACACCGATCTATGAAGCAAGTACAACTGTCCTCATAAACGAGCCGGATAACCTCTCTAATGCACCTGTTAACTTGCTCTATGGGAAAGAATTACTTGGAGCTGATAAAAACCTGAATAATGAGTCTGTGTTACTTAAATCGAACGAGCTTGTACGTGAAACTATTGATAATCTGGATTTTGATGTCTCTTATTTTGCAGAGGGGGAAATTAAATTTACAGAAGTTTATGGTTGGAGCCCAATTAAAGTAACACTTGATACTAGTTCTACGCATGTTCCTTATGGCGTACTCATTAAATGTGAACTAAAAGAAGGCAATACATTCACTCTTTCTACAGAAAGTAACCAGGAATTAAACAACGCCTTCAAAGGTAAAACCTTCCGCTCAGGTCAACTAATAAGCACCAATGGCTTTAGTTTTACTGTAGTTAGGTATAAGCCTAACGAGCCATTCGATTTTGACTTATTTTTTAGCTTTAATAAGAAAGAAGATCTCGTAAATCATTACCGTGGGAGTTTAATTATTGCACCTATTAAAGAAACTTCTATACTTGAAATAAGCACAACGAGCGATAATACCCAAAAGGCAATAGACTTCCTGAACCAGCATGCCAAAACCTATATTGCACAAGGGCTCAAAGAGAAAAATGTTACAGCAGTCAATACCATTAATTTTATTGATGAACAATTGCAGCAGATAAGCGACTCTTTGTTTTTAGTAGAAGATAGACTTGAATCCTTTAAAAAGGCTAATACCGACCTTACTATGAGCGATGAAGGGGCTAAGACTACTGAACAGGTCCAGGAACTAGAGCGCGAAAAAGCGGCCTTGCTTATAAACGCAAAATATTTTGATTACCTCAAAAATTATATAGCTACCGGCAATATAACAGAGCGTGTAATAGCACCGTCTTCGTTCGGAGTTTCCGATCCAGTTCTAAATCAGCTAACCCAGCAATTAATAGAAGCTCAGTTGCAGCTTACTACACTGAATGAAGAAAAAACTCAAAACCCCCTTATTAATACTCAGATCCGGACTACCCGCAACAGGATAAAAGAGTTACTAGCGGGCATGTCTGAAAATGTACGAAACCTACAGCGAGTAAACCAGATAGCCATAAATGATATCAATAACCGTATCAGGCGCATGATGGGTTCACTGCAACAATTGCCGTCAGCTGAGCGCAAATTCATTAACCTTCAGCGCATGTATGAATTAAGCGAGGGCCTTTACGTGTTCCTGATGCAAAAGCGTGCCGAAGCCGGCATATCTACCGCCGCTACAGTACCAGATGCAAAGTTAGTAAATGGTGCCGCTGTAAAGGCTGTCATTTCACCTAAACCTGACCAGAATTACCTGATCGCACTATTTATTGGCTTACTACTTCCTACAGCTTATATCATTTTAAAAGAGATGTTAAACAACAAGATTTCTACTACGGAAGACCTTTCTAAATACACCACTATCCCAGTACTAGGCCTAATAGGGCACAACACGAAAGAAAAAGGCATCCTGATCGATCAAAGTCCAAAGTCAGCCTTAGCTGAAGCTTTCAGAACGGTTCGTTCTAACCTGCGCTTTATGATAAACGCACAGCAAGCGCAAGGAAAAATGTATGTTATAACCTCTTCCATCAGTGGCGAAGGAAAAACATTTTCTGCTAAAAACCTGGCTTATATTTTCTCAATTTCCGGTGAACGTACTATTTTAATAAACGCGGATATGCGTAAGCCAAACAACAATACAGATTTTGGCGTAAGCAGTGGAGTTGGTCTAAGCAATTACCTGGCAGGCTATGCCTCTATTGATGATATCGTACACCATACAATCCAGGAAGGGTTGCATATTATACCATCCGGTGAAATTCCGCCAAATCCATCGGAGCTGCTGTTAAGTAAACAAATGGCTGATCTGATTGATCTACTAAAGCAGCAATATGATAACATCATAATTGATACGCCTCCGGTAGGTATTTTATCTGATGGACTGGAACTGATGCGCATTGCTGATGCAACAATTTACATGGTACGCCAGAACTATACTTATAAAAACTTCCTGAGCAATATACAGCAGCAGTATGAAACTGGTAAAGTAGATAAAGTAGCTATTCTGTTTAACGATGTAAACTATAATAAACTTACCTATGGGTACGGTTATGGCTATGGTTACGGGTACGGCTATTATGCAGAAGACGGGCAACATCGATCAAAATGGAAGAAGCTTCTTAAAATTTAATACTGGTTCTTTAAATAATATCATAACTATATAGCGTAATTTAAGTATAAAGAGGCTATGGAAAATAATGCTTTAATTTATGTAGCCGGTCACCGGGGGATGGTAGGTTCTGCTATTTGCCGAAAATTAAAAGAAGCCGGTTTTAATAACATACTTACCCAAACATCTTCTGAGCTTGACTTACGCAATCAGGTAGCGGTTCATGATTTTTTTGAAGAAAACAAACCAGAGTACGTTTTTTTGGCGGCAGCAAAAGTAGGGGGTATTCATGCCAACAATACGTACCGGGCAGAGTTCCTGTATGATAACCTCATGATGGAAGCAAACATCATTCATGCTGCTTACAAAACGGGTGTAAAAAAACTGATGTTCCTGGGCTCTTCCTGCATCTATCCAAAACTGGCACCTCAGCCGCTTAAAGAAGAGTACCTTTTAACAGGTGCATTGGAACAGACAAATGAGCCTTATGCCATCGCTAAAATTGCCGGTATAAAGTTATGCGAAGCCTACCGTGACCAGTATGGCAGCAATTTTATAAGCGTTATGCCTACAAACCTGTATGGCTTCAACGACAATTATGACCTCAACAACTCACACGTACTTCCTGCGCTGATCCGTAAGTTTCATGAAGCGAAGGAAAACGGAAATAGCACTGTTACCGTATGGGGTACAGGCAGCCCGAGACGCGAGTTTTTATTTGCAGATGACCTGGCAGAAGCCTGCCTTTACCTGATGGAAAACTACGACGGGCGTGAACTGGTAAATATTGGAACAGGAGAGGATGTTACTATCAAAGAACTTGCCCTGCTGGTAAAAGAAGTAGTTGGTTTTGAAGGCGAGCTCGTATTCGATACCGCTAAGCCGGATGGAACTCCACGTAAATTGATGGACGTATCAAAGCTACATAGCTTGGGTTATAAGCATAAAACTGAACTTCTCGAAGGTATTTCCCTGGCTTATGCCGATTTCAAAGAGAAATATACAGCTCCAGCTCTCAGCTAGCCTTCCGGTTACGTATTCACAACGTATATATTGAAAAACATACACCTGAATTAAAGGTGCCCACAATTAAAAATTAACATTGTTCATTTAATAGAAAGGTCCCTCTTAGGAGGGGCCAGGGGAATCATAAGCCTCCCTAAATTTAACCCTTACAAGAAATAGACGATATAATGAAAACAGCATTGATAACTGGTGTTACCGGACAAGACGGCGCCTACCTGGCAGAACTATTACTAAGCAAAGGCTATAAAGTACATGGTCTTAAGCGTCGTAGCTCATTATTTAACACAGATCGTATCGATCATCTGTACCAGGATCCGCACGAAAAGAATATTAACTTTAAACTTCATTACGGCGACCTGACTGACTCTACCAACATTATCAGAATAATACAGGAAACGCAGCCTGACGAAATTTATAACCTGGCTGCCATGAGCCACGTGAAGGTAAGTTTTGATACACCTGAATATACAGCTAACGCTGATGGTATAGGTACACTTCGTATTCTGGAGGCCTTACGTATACTTGGACTTTCGGAGAAGACTCGTGTATATCAAGCGTCTACTTCAGAGCTTTATGGTTTAGTACAGGCTGTTCCTCAATCTGAATCGACTCCTTTCTACCCGCGTTCACCTTATGCTGTTGCTAAACTTTATGCATACTGGATTACGGTGAACTATCGCGAAGCTTATGGCATGTATGCCTGCAACGGTATTCTGTTCAACCACGAATCGCCGCTACGTGGCGAAACATTCGTAACACGCAAGATAACGCGCGCTGCAGCCCGCATTGCTCTTAACCTGCAGGATAAATTATACTTAGGTAACCTGGATGCAAAACGCGATTGGGGACATGCAAAAGACTATGTAGAAGCTATGTGGTTGATACTACAGCAGGAGAAACCAGAAGACTTTGTTATTGCAACAGGCGTTACAACTACAGTACGCGACTTTGTGAGAATGTCTTTTGCTGAAGTGGGTATAGATATTGAGTTCAGAGGCGAAGGCGTGGAGGAAAAAGGCTATGTTGCTGCCTGCAATAACCCTGAATACCAGATCGAAATTGGTCGTGAAGTGGTATCAGTTGATCCTAACTATTTCCGTCCAACAGAAGTGGAGCTTCTTATAGGTGATCCTACTAAATCCAACACCAAACTTGGCTGGAAACCAAAGTATGATCTGGCTGGACTGGTAAAAGATATGATGCAGTCTGACTTGGAGCTCTTCAAGCGCGATACCTACCTGATGGAAGGCGGGCATAGAGTGCTAAACTATCATGAATAAGCTTTTTTTCTTGAATAGCCAGTAAAAAAAACACTGCTTAACACATTTATACCTCAAAAGGATTCGCTAAATTTATAGCACCTTTTGAGGTATTTTTATTACGTTTTGGAATTAATCAGCTTTCGATGAAAGAACAGGATGAAGACTGGTCGCTGGTAATAAAACCCAGTTCCGGTCTTTTTGATTTACAGTTAAAGGAGGTATGGCGTTACCGCGACCTGTTGCAGATGTTTGTGCGGCGCGATTTTGTAGCGGTATATAAGCAGACTATTCTGGGACCAATATGGTTTTTCCTGCAGCCGCTGTTTACAACCATAACCTTTACAATAGTATTCGGTAATATAGCAGGTATTTCTACAGATGGCGTGCCACCACTTTTGTTCTACATGGCAGGTATTGTGGGCTGGAATTATTTTGCCGAATGCCTTAATACAACATCCAATACCTTTACGCAAAATGCGAACATCTTTGGTAAAGTATACTTTCCGAGGCTGATCATGCCACTTTCAATTATCGTTTCTAATTTGCTAAAGTTTGGCGTACAGTTTATTCTATTCCTGGTGCTGTTATCGTATTATCTTTTAGATGATGCTAATGTGCAACCTAATTGGGCAGTAATACTTGTGCCATACCTGGTGCTGTTGATGGCTGCTCTTGGTTTAGGTTTTGGTATGCTTATATCTGCCATGACTACCAAATACCGCGACCTGAAGTTCCTGGTAACATTTGGTGTACAGTTAGCCATGTATGCTTCTCCGGTTATCTACCCAATTTCTACTTTACCTGAGAAGTATAAAATTTACATATTAGCCAACCCAATGTCTGGGATTATAGAAACCTTCAGGTATAGTTTTCTGGGTCAGGGGACATTTGAATGGGCTTATTTAGGGTATTCTACTTTATTTGCTTTCGTTGTGCTAGCACTTGGTATTGTAGTGTTTAATAAAGTAGAGAAATCATTTATGGATACGGTTTAATCTTATGAGTACTGTTATTAAAGTAGAGAACCTATCGAAGCAATACAGGCTAGGAGAGTTAGGAACAGGTACTATCTCTCATGACTTAAACCGCTGGTGGCATAAAGTGCGTGGCAAGGAAGATCCATACCTAAAGATCGGCGAGGTAAACGATAGATCAGCTAAAGCTACAAGTGAATATGCATGGGCACTTCGGAATATTAACTTTGAAGTCAAGCAAGGAGAAGTATTAGGTATTATAGGTAAAAATGGAGCTGGTAAATCTACATTGCTTAAACTTCTCTCAAGAGTAACTGCTCCAACAACTGGTGCCATCAAAGTAAAAGGGCGCATTGCATCACTATTAGAAGTTGGCACGGGTTTTCATGAAGAGTTAACTGGTAGGGAAAATATTTTCTTAAATGGCGCCATCCTTGGGATGACAAAGGCTGAGATTAGAGCCAAATTTGATGAGATTGTAGCTTTCTCTGGTACTGAACGTTATATAGATACTCCTGTCAAACGTTACTCTTCTGGAATGAGGGTAAGACTGGCCTTTGCTGTAGCAGCACATCTCGAACCTGAGATTCTAATTGTAGACGAAGTATTAGCTGTTGGTGATTCTGAGTTTCAAAAAAAAGCGCTTGGTAAAATGCAAGATGTTAGTTTAAAGGAAGGAAGGACTATTCTATTTGTAAGTCATAATCTTGCTGCAATAAAACAGTTGTGTTCTTATGGAATCCTTTTAAAAAATGGAGAGTTAAATTTTGAGGGTAATATACCAGACATATTAGAAAAATATCAAACTACCAACATAATAAAAGAAAATGATGGAGTCCGTCATACTATTCCTGATACTGGAAAAGGATATTTTAGAAAATGGATCATAAAAAAAGTGTCTGAAAATAATGTATCTGATAACTTTTCAATATTTACTGGTGAACAGTTGACTTTTTCATTCCATTTTACCTCTTATACATCTTTAGAAAATGTTGAATTAGGCTTAGTTGTCAGAGATACAAGTGATTATATTATATATTCAACAAATAGTAGAGATTATGGTGGAAATTTCTTCAAAATTGAAAAAGGTGATTATATTTTTGATATAAATACTAGACTAGCTATTAGGGCTGGCCAATATAGTATTGATATTATACTTGTTAGCAATAATATTGTTATTGATCAATGGCTATCTTATACCCCTTTGAATGTATTAAATAATTATAGCTCTGTTCTAGGTGGAAAATGGCAAGGTATCATATGTGAAGCCTCAAGTTTTAATTATGAAAAAGAAAATTAGAAATTTCATAAGAAACATCATTGTAGAAGTCCTTGACGAAAGAGAATTATGCCATGATATACATCATAATCCTTATTGTTTAGATTTTTCTGAAGGAGCAAAGCTTGAAAAGCCATTTAGAATCGATAATGGTTTTAATATACGAATAGGAAAGAATTCTTATATAGGAAAAAACTCATGGTTGGGAGTATTCCAGGCACTAAATTCAAATCGAAATCCAATTATAGATATCAAGGATAATGTTTGTATAGGTAATTATGCTTGCATAACTGGTATAAAGAAGATAATTATAAATGATAACACATTAATTAGTGAGTACTTTTATGCTTCTGATCATACACATGGTTTCGATCCTTCTATAAATACTCCTCCTATTCAGCAGGATCTATATTCAAAGGGAGAAGTTAATATTGGTGCTAACTGTTTTATAGGTTATAGAGTATCGGTACTACCTGGAGTATCGATAGGTAAAAATTGTGTAATAGGGGCACATTCAGTAGTCACAAAGGATATTCCAGATTATTCAATTGCAACTGGAGTTCCAGCAAAAATATTAAAAAAATACTCTTTCAAGCAAGGTGCTTGGATAGATTATCCAGTAAAAAATATATGATAGAATGTTCAGAATATTTAAATCTAAAAGTCCAATAGAGTTAAAACTTAACAATATTGGAATTTCTTTGAAGGAGTATAATCATCTAAAAACAATAAACAAATCAGTAATAACAGAAACAAAAATATTCGATAAACCCATTCTTATCTCCCATCCTTTTTGGTATACACACAGTTTAGATGAACTCTTTATTGAAGAAGTTTATAAATTTAAAACTTCAATAAAAACACCTTTAGTAATAGATTGTGGAGCTAATTGGGGATTAAGCATTTTATACTTTAAGAAATTATATCCACAAAGCAGAATTATAGCATATGAAGCAGATCCCAATATATATAAGCTTCTTTCTAATAACTTAAAACAATTTGCTTTTGAAAATATAGAAATTTATAATACTGCAATTTGGAATGAAGAAACAGATTTACCTTTTTCGGTTGATGGAGCTCTCGGTGGAACAATTTCAACATTAGGAATAAATACAGAGAATCAAGTTAACATTAAATCTATTAAGCTATCTTCAATTTTAAAGGAGGAAAAAAGAGTAGATTTTTTAAAAATTGATATAGAAGGAGCTGAATACGAGGTTTTAAAAGAATGCTATGAATCACTCTCAAATGTAGATAGAATTTTTGTTGAATATCATAGTAACCCTTCAAATGAACAAAAATTGGATGAAATTTTATTCTTTTTAAGAAAGTCAGGTTTTAGGGTATACATAAAAGAAGCGTGGGAAAATATGAAACATCCGTTCGATAAAAATGGGAATTTATATTATGATCTTCAATTAAATATTTTTGGCTATAGAGATAAGCCGTTAAATAATTTATTAAGCTACAAGTAAATATATATCCTTTATGACTATAGCATTTACACTTTGTTCAAACAATTATTTAGGCGCAGCAAAAGTTTTAATAGACTCTTTAAAAATATACCATCCTGAATTCCATATTTATATAGGATTAGTAGACAAGATTGATAAACAAATAGATTATCAATCTCTTGAATGTAATATAATTCTAGCTGAAGATATTTATTTACCTGAAAATATAGAATCTCTTTGTCAAAAATTTAATATAGTAGAGTTAAATACAACAGTAAAGCCATTCTTTTTTTCTCATTTCTTTAACATATTAAATGCGGATAAAGTTGTATATCTTGATCCAGATATACAACTTTTCTCACCGATGGAAGAAGTATTATTGGGCTTGGAAAAGGCAATGATTACATTAACTCCTCACATGCTCACACCCGTTGATGATAATTTTGGTCCGAATGATTACCACATACTTCGTACAGGAATATTCAATTTAGGTTTTGTAGCATTATCAGAGCATAAAGAATTAAATTGTTTTCTTAATTGGTGGGGCGACAGGTGTCTTAAGTATGGTTATCGTAGAGATGATCAAGGTATGTTCTACGATCAGATATGGATAAATTACATCCCGGCTTTCTACGAATCATATTATATAATTAGGCACCCAGGGTACAATGCAGCTAATTGGAACCTACATGAAAGGCATTTTAAAATGGATAATAATTCTGAATGGGAAATTAATAGCCTTTTTAAGTTAATTTTCTTTCACTTCAGTCATTTTGATGTTAATAAACCAGAAAGGATAAGTATCTATAATAATAGGTTTAACTTTAACAACAGACCAGATATTGCCCCACTTTTTGAAAACTATCAACAAGCTCTTCTAAAAAATGGGAGCATCTTTTTCAAGTCATTAGTTCCATATTATAAAACAAAACATGAAGAAGCAATAGCAAAAAGAAATAGCAATAACGTACAATTAAGTTTCAAGCAAAAGCTAAAAAGAAAGGTAATAACGATATTTAATAAACATCTTTTATTGAATTGTTTGTAGATGTTTTATAAAGAATGTTGTGATAAATTTATTCTAACTAATATTATAAAGAAGTGCTAGCTGAAGTAAAAGAAGGATTTTCAATTGTCATATGTACTTATAATGGAGAATCAAGATTAGAAGCTACTCTTCTCCATATAAGTTTACTTGAAATTCCAGAAGATATATCTATTGAATTAATTGTAGTAAATAATGCCTCAAAAGATAATACAATTTCTTTCGTTAAGTCTTGTTGGGAGAAATTTGGTAATCCTTTTACGCTCAAAGTAATAGATGAGTGTAGACCAGGAAAAGGCTATGCAATTGAAACTGGTTATGACAGTGCCAAATACTCATTTATCCTTACTGCAGATGATGATAATTGGCTCGATCCCAAATATTTAGTTAATGCTTATTCAATCTTTAAGAATGACCCTGAGATAGGCATTTTACAAGGTCACAGTACCGGGGTATTTGAAACCCAACCACCAATTTGGATTGAAAATTTCTTTTCATATTTCATAATTGGAAGTCCAATAAAGGAACCAGGTTATTTTAATAAAAACAATTGCTGGGTATGGGGTGCTGGTATGATAATAAAAGCATGCGATTGGTACTATATTAGATCATTAGGATTTTCAACTCTTACTAGTAAGATTCCAGGTAAAGCTGCGGGAGAAGATAATGAAGTTGCTATAGCAATATTAATGCTTGGTAGAAAAATATACTATTCTGATAGATTAAAGTACAAGCATTACATGCCAAAAGATAGGGTTGAGTTAGAAAAGTTAAAAAATAATTTTGAAACTTTTGGTTATGTTACATATCATTTCTTATTGTACGCTATAATATTTGACTCATTTAAAAAAGGTTATAATATTAACTTAATTACCATACATAGAAAATTTTGGAAATTCTGGTATATGCGTATACATAGATTTACACTTAAACAACATGTTGCTTACTGGATAGTTCCTCTCAAAATATTGAATAGATATAGGCCTAATGAAGTAATCTATCAATTAGAAATTCAACAATATTTTTCATTGATGAAGTGGTATATCAAGTTGAATCTAAAATCGCTTACTAACCTTAGAAGGTTAAAGGTTTGGATGTGGCCACTACTTAAAAAGAATTCAAATCATTTCAAATTAATGTTTGGTATCTGAAAATTCTTTATTAATCAAATATGAAAAAAGATACCATGTTATCTGTAATAATCCCTTGCTATAATTCTGGTTTATACCTACCAGAGGCTATAGCAAGTATTAGTTTATACAAAAATAAATATCCACATGAAGTTATAGTAGTTGATGATGGATCTACTGATAGCAATACATTAGAAGTATTAGAAAAAATAAAATTATTAGGATATATAGTTATCCGTCAAGAAAATCATGGACCAGCTTCAGCAAGAAATACTGGAGTACAATTTTCTAAGGGAAAGTATTTATTGTTTTTAGACAGTGATAATAAAATTAAAGCTAATGGTATTGATGATTGTATTGAAATTTTAGAGAGTAATCCTGAAATAGGAGTTGTATATGGTAATCCTAATTTTTTTGGAGACTCAACACAACCTCGTTTTATCCCAAAGGAATTTAATTTGAAAACACTTCTTATCGATAATTATATTGATGTATGTTCTATAGTTAGAAAAAAAGTATGGGCAGATATTGGAGGCTTTGATGAAGAGAAATTTCTTATAGGTATTGAAGATTGGGATTTTTGGATAAGAACTGCTGCTGCTGGTTGGAAATTTTACCATAAAAACGAGATCTTGTACGACTACAGAATCCGACATGATTCAGTAATTGTAAGTGGTAAACAATCAAGTAGAGCAACAAAAAGATTAGAATACTTTTATTCTAAACATGCGCAACTACTCCTCAAAAATTATAAAGATTTGCATCACATATCTAATATATACAAAAATGATCGGGATAGGCCCTTACGATCTTTTTTTAAATATATGTATTATAAAATGTGTAATAAATCTGTATAATATGCATAAGGTTTAAAAAGTCTTGATATCACATAAACATAATTTTAATATTAGCAAATGGTTTCAGTTATAATTCCAAATTATAATCATGCAAAATATTTAAATCAAAGAATTGACTCGGTTTTAAATCAAACTTTTTCTGATTTTGAGCTTATTATTTTAGATGATAATTCAACAGATAACAGTAGAGAGATTATAGAATCTTATCGGAATCATCCCAAAATAAGTAAGGTAATATATAATGAAAAAAATAGTGGTTCTGTGTTTAAACAGTGGGAGAAGGGAGTTTTACAAGCTAAGGGTGATTATATTTGGATTGCTGAAAGCGATGATTGGGCAGATCTATCTTTCTTAGATAAATTGACTACTGTCTTACAAGTAGATCCAAGTATAGGTTTAATATACTGTAATTCTAATATTATTATGGAAGATGATGTTCAAAACATTTTAACATTTTCTAATTTAAGAAATCATAACTATAATACCGACAAGTGGAGTAGAAGTTATATACTAGAGGGCACTAAAGAAATTCAGGAAAATCTGATTCAAAGCTGCACTGTAAATAATGCCAGCGCTGTCCTTTTTAGTAAGAAAGCATTATTAAAAATTTTCCCTCTAGATAAAGATTTTAAATATATTGGCGATTGGTACTGCTACCTAAGGATATGCAAAGACTATAAAATAGCTTATTTAAATGAGACGTTAAATTTTTATAGAGAACATTCTATAAATGCATCTAAAAATTTGGCTAGTGGATTAAGATATGTTTTAGAATACACAATATTGTTTGATTGGATATTAAAAAACTTAAATTTTATTGATAAAAACGTTTTAGCAGATGTTTACCTTAAGTATGCAATCCATAATGGTTTAAGAGCCTGGAACTTACCTAAGATTAAATTATACCTAAAGCTTTATAAAATTAACCCGTACTTATTTACTCTTCTATTTAAAGACAATATTATAAAGCCTATCAAATGTAAGACCAAAAACTTAGTAAGCAAAGTTAAATAGAGCATATACTAATGCAACTCATGTTTTTTACTTCCTCTTATCCATATGGTACTGGGGAAACGTTCATTGAAAATGAAATTGCTCACCTTTCTGAAGCCTTTGATAAAATTTTAATTTTCCCCTTAATAGCATTTGGTCAGCCTCGTACTTTACCAGATAATGCTGAGGTAGTGCAGTTGGAAGTAAGTAAGTCAAGATGTTTGCCTGCTATTCCTACTATAAGTGTTATTCAAGAAATAGTTTATTTTGTTAAAAAGAAATTATCAAATGAAATAAGTTTTGAGCAAATACGGTATCTGATAAGCTATACTAAAAATTTATTAGCAAGAGAAAAACTTGTAGAGAGTTGGTTAAAAATAAACAAAATAAATACTTCAAGTATCTTTTATAGCTATTGGACTGATGAATGGGCTACTATTTTAGCTCTATTAAAAGAAAATGGATTAATTACTAATTTTTACTCCAGAGTGCATGGATTTGATCTTTATGAAGAAAGATCAGACTACGGATTTATTCCTTTCAGAAACCTACAATTAAAGCATGTTAGTAAAATTAGTGCCGTTTCTATTGCCGGTTATAATTATCTACTAAAGAATTATCCTTTACTTGAAAAGAAAATTTTTATGCACCGGCTTGGCGTATCAGATAATGGAATAGGCCCTTTCAATGAAAATAACTCTTTTACCTTATTATCGTGCTCTAATGTTATTCCTTTAAAAAGGGTTAATCTCATAGTAGAAATTCTTTCATACGTTAAATTACCTTTAAAATGGGTACATTTTGGAGATGGTCCACAGCTGAATGAAATCAAAGAATTAGCTAAAGACTTACCCAAAAATATTTCTGTGGATTTTAAAGGAAGTATTGCAAATAAAGAAATAGTAGATTACTATAGACAAAATCAAGTTAACCTTTTTATAACAACAACAGAATCAGAAGGTGGTTGTCCAGTTTCAATACAAGAAGCTATAAGTTTTGGAATTCCAACTATGGGTACTAATGTAGGAGGAATCCCAGAGATTGTAAATTCCTTAACAGGAATACTTATACAAAAAGATTTTGATCCTAACCTAATCGCTGATCTCATCAACAATTTTTCTGATTCTAAATATAATACATTAGAATTCAGGAAGGGCGTCAGGTATTTCTGGGAACAGCGTTTTAGAGCTGATAAAAACTTCAAAAAGTATATCTCAGACATACTATTAAGTTGAAATTAAAAACTAATATTTAAGAGTTACAACTCTAGTTCTAAAAAAGTAATTAGATGTAAAATTTCCTGCAAATTTTTAGTTCATTTATCCTATCAACTAATTATTTAATGAAAATAAATAATATTTTATCAGAAAGAAAGAGTGTTTTAATATTATCATACTTTTTCCCACCACACCCCAGTATTGGAGGAAGGAGATGGGCTAAGTTTAGTAAATATCTATATAGGAATAACATTGAGATTTCTGTTTACAGCCAAAGGCCCTTTTTAAATCATTCAAATAAAGTTTCTCCATGGTTGAACGATACATTTGAGTATAAAGATAAAATACAATATTTCGATCTATTTTATCCTAGTGTTATAAATAAAGATGAATATTCTTTTATTGATAAAATCTATTATAGGTTAACATTACTGTATTTGAAAGCAAAATTTAAGGGTAATATTTATGACCCAACTCTTTTTGTTAATGAAGATTTTTTAAATCAAATCAGAAATTCACTAACTAGTAATAAATTTAAAAATGTAATTGTTACTGGAGGACCTTTTACATGGTTAACTGATATTATAGATTTAAAAAAAGAATTTCCACACATTAAGTTTATAGTTGATTTTAGAGATCCTTGGTGCAATAATTTGCAAAGCTTTGGGTATGCTGAATTATCTAAAAGTAGAATGAATTATGAATTACAATTAGAAGCTAAAGTTGTTAGATCATTTGATATAATAATTAGTGTATCAAAAGAAATGAATACTTACTTTATAGATAATTATAGTTTAAATCTAAATAAGTTTATAACTATACCTAATGGCTACGACAAAGATGATTATGCTATAATAAAACAATCTATAACTAATCATGAGACTCTAAGGTTTATTCATGCTGGAACACTTTTTGAAAAAATCGATTATATTTTCAAAGAATTAGTCGATGCACTTGATCATTTAAGAGATTATAATAAAGAAATATATAATATAATTAGGTTCGATTTTTATGGGGATGTACCTAAATATTTTTTAGACGCTACAAAACATCATAAAAATATTGTATACCATGGAGTTGTTCCTTTAGATGAAGTATATAAGAGTATTTCTACTTCTGATGTATGTATACTATTTCTTACAAAAGGCTTAGGTTATGCTCTAATAACGAAATTCCATGAATATATTTCTCAACAGAAAACCTTAGCTTTATTTTCTGAACGCTGTTGGACGAGTAACTTTATTCAAGAACATAATCTCGGATACTCATTAACAGAGGGTGGTGTTTATAATGGCTTGATTGAAATCTATTCTGATTGGAAAAATAAATCTCTAAAGCAAAATTTAGAATTTGATTCATCTGAATTCGATATTGAAAATTTAGTGTATAAATTAATAGAAATTTTAGACTAAAATAGCTTATATGAGAATCCAGATGGTCGACCTACAGGGTCAATATCATAAAATAAAGCCTGAGCTCGATGCTGCGATTACTGAAGTACTTGAAACGA
>NZ_JAJVDH010000005.1 GCF_022758145.1 Pontibacter vulgaris | reverse complement strand
GCGTCACCTCTGCCTGCAGGCGGTTGCGCGAGTCTACTTTCACTCCTAAGCTATTGATTTGATTATTGCTCGTGGTGGAGGCAATGCCTTTATTGGTGACCACTTGCAGGCTACCGCCTGCAAGGGTGAGCTTGGAAGGCTCGTAGCCCGGAACCTCCGGGTTACTCACCGCCCCGTCAGCTGACAGGCGCGTGCCCGAGTAGGCATCTACCATCGTGAAACCTGTGCCCAGCCCGCTCTTGTCGGCCAGCGTGCCTGCCACCTCCGAGCCAAAGGAGAGGCTGTAGGGCAAGGCTACCTGCACCTGCTCGCACGTTAAGGTACTCACAGGAGGACATTGCCCCATAACCGAAAAGGAAACTAAGAATGGTAACGCTAATAGTATTAATGATTGCACTACCAACTTCGCCAGAGAAGGTGTAAAATTCTTGCTCATTGCTACTTACAGGATTAAAATTAAAATTTATTAATATAATTGGATGCTTGACTTTGAGACAAGTCGCCAGGGGAAAGAAGGGCTGTGTGAATCTTTAAATCCCTGAAAGAGAAAGTAGAACGGCAAAACACCAGCTTTAAGCTACTGAATAAGCAATTATTGGATGTCTAAATTAAAAGACAGTATAGGTCTGACACGTGAAACTAACTGGTTATTGATACGACCAATTTAAATTTCAGACTATAAAATTCAATTATTTTAACTAAAATTATTCATTATCCAATACTAAGAATATTTCTATATATCGTTCAGATATGATTATTAAATTGGCATTATAGCAAATGATTAGCGATCTAAATATGGTAATCATCAAAATATTACATATAGTAATATATTATGAATTTCACTTCTCTGAAATTAAGTCTGATAAAGTATAAAAAGCACATAGTAGTTAGGCTATTATATTATCTAAATAAAAATAACCTAAAATCAGAAAAACTTTTAATTACTTTTTCACAATAAAAACGTAATTAAATCCAAATAAGTATTTACTAATTTTACTTGCTCCTATATTGATTCAAGTTAACCGGTTCATTTAAAGTTCTTGGATTCAATAAGTAAAATAAGCTTTCTGCATATGCAGCACCCATATAGTTAGCCTTCAACATGCGCTATTAAACATATCCAGCAATGAAAAACCTTAACGCTTTACACATTAATAGCTATTTTCTGACTAATAAAATCCATCTTAATTTTTATAATACATTAGCCAAGTTTCGGCAAGACAAATTCATTATTCCAGTTTATAAGTCTTTCAAGGAAAAGCACATCGAAGGAATAAATATAGATTACATTTATTCTGGTTTAGATAAAGCCCTATTCTTTACTAAAGTGGTTAAAGTTTTATACCTCTTTTATAATAAAAAATTTGAAGGTAATATTGAGTATATACATGCACATACCTTGGTGAGTGATGGTGTACCTGCCTTTGTACTGAGTTTGCTTATTCAAAAAGGATATGTTGTTACTGTAAGGGGTGCTGACGTACACTCTCATATAAAAAACAGCAAAATTTTACGATCAATTGCTCAAACTGTCCTGAAAAAGGCTAAAATTGTTTTTTTCGTCTCTCCAGCATATCGCGAAAGAGTGATAGCACTTTATCCTAATATTAGTAAAGAGAAGTTTCTATTACTTCCAAATGGGGTAGACGATTTCTGGATTAGAAACATTCATGAGAAAAGTGATTTCAACAAAGATTTTGAGGTAATAAATATTCTCTTTGTTGGTCGTGTAACTAAACAGAAAAACCTGGAAATACTTTTAAAGTATCTCAGGATGTATAATGATAGACGTTATAATTTAAATATTGTGGGCTCAAATGATTTAAACTGGGACTTCGCCGCACTTTCTCAGACAATCAAAAAAGGTAATACCATTAATTACTTAGGAGAAGTCAGGGATATGAACAAATTATTGAAAATATATAGGCAAAATGACATATTTATTATGCTTTCTCCTTCTGAAACATTTGGTGTTGTTTATGTTGAAGCTCTCACACAGGGGCTACCAATAATTTATACAAAAGGAGATGGAATAGATGGTTACTTTAATGAAGGTGAAGTAGGTTACTCTTGCGATCATCAGTCTGTAGAGGATCTAAAATCGAGAATTGACTTAGTGTTTTCTAACTATGAAAGAATATGTCAAAATACAAAAAAGACAGTCGCACTTTTCGAGTGGGATTATCTGGGCAAACAATATATAGATAATATTAACTCAAGGTTTTAACATCACTTTTTACCAAAGTAATTAATAGCTGAGATAGTAATTTTAAAAAGTATAAATCTAATCAATTGCTTCTAGCTATACTTAAGAATTAACTTTTAATAGCTTTACTTCAAGGGTTTATTTATTTGGCAGTTCCCTTTCAACTATACATGCCCATACTTAGCCCATTAATTGATTTTTAAATTAAAGTATACTAATTAGTTTCTTCAATACTGAGAACAGCTTAATAGATTCAAATAAGCGATACAACATGGAAATGTAAGTTTCGATAATGTCGCATTAAGAAACTTACATGAACACTCCCTTAGTTCATACATTATTTAATGATGTATTTGCTTACCTGAGATTAGTTGTTGTTAGCCTATTACTTCTAATAATTTTAATCTCTCTTGAATTGCCTATCTCATACTATCTCATAATAGAGTTGCTCACCCACACCTTTCATTTATTGCCTCCAAATCTTGGTCTTATAATAATCAAGCCATAAATATTGTATCCTTCACTTATACTCCCTTCCCTCTAATAATGCCTCCAAAGTTTTGATGAAACTGCATTATAATTAAATGAAAAACCAGTTCGTGGTTATATCCACCTGAACAGCGCCTAGCTATATCCTTTCATAACCACTCACAATCTATTTGAAATTTTTGCTTAATTAGCCAACCCCAATAATTGTACATAATATTTAATCGAAGATTCCGTTAGTGTTATCAACACAAAACAAAAACCACAAACCTTATAAACATAGTACAATCAAACTCATTCGTAACAAACAATCACCCCACCTAAACATAACTATATTTTACCAATCCAAGCGACCTCAATCCTCTCTATTTTTTTTAAAACATTTCATCAAACAAACAAAAAAGATCTTTTTTTTACTATATAAAAAATTGATAATACATTAAATACCAACCCTTTATATATTAAAAAGAACGGCATTTTTATATAAATTTTTCAATTAAAATATATAAGGTTTCAATTTTTTAGTAAAAAGATTTGCATCAAAAAATTTCTGATATAAGTTTGCAACCATAATAACAGGAATAACAAACTATAGCCGGCAATTTGTTTTGTTATATTTTAATGTTCTACACACCTCAAACCAAGTGTAATTAACCACATTAAACTCTCCTGTTAAATCATATTTTTTAAACACATTAATCTACACCTTTAATCTCTAATTGCCTGTTCTGCCAATTGTAGTTATTATATAAAGCTATTTCAGAAACAGGTTTTACTTAAATCAACTTTAACCAAATGAGACGTAAAAAATTTTTAGCCATCCCCTTATTAGCATTACTTTTCACTGCTTGTAATAAAGAAGATTCAATTCAGCCAGACAATGAAAATCCAGGCACTATAACAGAAACTATAGCTCCAGATTCTTCATTTAGCGGATCAATTACTAATGCCCTTACTTCAATTGATTCATTTAGAAAGAATCTGCTTTCAGAAGAAGGTTTTGAATCAGCGCCCGAAGTCAGAGAAGGACAAGTGTATCCTATCTGGTACGATTCCTTCAAAGGAGAATTCCATAAATCATATAGTTTTGCCGCCGCCACTTCGCTTAAGCGAACCGGAAATAAAGCAGCCAGACTAGAAATCAGAAAGGCTGACACAGATGTCCGTCGTGCTGAATTCATCCAAAATTATACTTCAACCGGCAGAAACCGCTGGTATGGCCTTAGCTTGTACCAGCCTAGTGCTAATTGGGCAGACTCCAAAGACTGGGAGATTATCACCCAGTTTTGGTCAAAGCCTGATGCAGGCGAGTCAAATCACACCCCTCCTATCTCTCTATCTGTTTCAAATGGACGTTATAGATTGGTAGTAAGATGGGAAGCTTCTGCCATACACACCAATGAGACGGTAGATGGTACCAAAACTTTCGACTTAGGACCAGTTGAAAAAGATAAATGGCTGGATTTTGTCTACCACATCAATTTCTCCTATAAGTCTGACGGGGTATTGGAAGTTTGGAAAGATGGCAAGAAAGTAGTTGACTACAGAGGTCCCAATAGCTACAATGACCAGACTGTTCCTTATTTCAAGTTTGGCATGTACAAATATAGCTGGGAGAGCCATCTAACAGACCGCGTAATCTATATAGATGAAGTTCGCATTGGAAATGAAAATGCAACGTATACAGATGTTGCTCCAAGTGGTACGGCTAGCGCTACTACTACCTCTACAGGTAGCACAACAGACCCTACTACAAGTACTACAACTAACTCAACTACAGTTAAATTAATTAATGCTGGAGCAGGAAGCTATAAAGATAGTCAGTCAAGAACATGGGCAGCTGATGTTAACTTCTCTGGAGGAGTAACTGCCACTAAAGCCATTGCAATCGATGGCACAACAGATGATGCTTTGTATCAAAGCTATCGATATGCTTCTTCTGGCAAGACGTTTGGCTATAGAATACCTGTAAGTACATCAGGTAATTATACAGTAAACCTTTTGTTCACAGAACCATATTTCAAAAAATCCGGTGCTCGCGTATTTTATGTAAACATGGAGGGAAATCGAGTTTTAAGCAACTTTGATATCTTCAAGCTTTATGGCTATGGAAAATCCAAAGTCATGACATTCAAAGACATAGCTGTTACAGATGGAGTTCTTACAATAGATTTCATGTCAGTTACAAACAACGCAATCGTTTCTGGTATTGAAGTCATAAAACAATAAATTTTTATCATCTTTATAATTATAAAAAGGGTGCCTTCAGCACCCTTTTTTTTTCTTCCTAAATTCTTTAGAAGTATTAAAACAATAAATCAATAGTTTGGCACAAATTATACACAAATAAACTGAATTAGTTAAATGCAAAAATAAATCCATAACGTACTAAAATATAAACATTCGTTTAATCATATGCCATCTAAAACAATTTTAATAATTTGTGTGATTACAGGACTAACTCCTGTAATTTCTCTTAAGCTCCTAAAGACTTTAAAATTTAGTCAAACCCTTACATCAGTTGATTCATTTAGAAAGAATCTGCTTTCAGAAGAAGGTTTTGAATCAGCGCCCGAAGTCAGAGAAGGACAAGTGTATCCTATCTGGTACGATTCCTTCAAAGGAGAATTCCATAAATCATATAGTTTTGCCGCCGCCACTTCGCTTAAGCGAACCGGAAATAAAGCAGCCAGACTAGAAATCAGAAAGGCTGACACAGATGTCCGTCGTGCTGAATTCATCCAAAATTATACTTCAACCGGCAGAAACCGCTGGTATGGCCTTAGCTTGTACCAGCCTAGTGCTAATTGGGCAGACTCCAAAGACTGGGAGATTATCACCCAGTTTTGGTCAAAGCCTGATGCAGGCGAGTCAAATCACACCCCTCCTATCTCTCTATCTGTTTCAAATGGACGTTATAGATTGGTAGTAAGATGGGAAGCTTCTGCCATACACACCAATGAGACGGTAGATGGTACCAAAACTTTCGACTTAGGCCCGGTTGAAAAAGATAAATGGCTGGATTTTGTCTACCACATCAATTTCTCCTATAAGTCTGACGGGGTGCTGGAAGTATGGAAAGATGGCAAGAAAGTAGTTGACTACAGAGGTCCCAATAGCTACAATGATAAGACTGTTCCTTACTTCAAGTTTGGCATGTACAAGTATAGCTGGGAAAGCCATTATTCCAATCGCGTCCTCTATGTAGATGAGGTTCGCATTGGTAATGAAAATGCAACCTACAATGATGTTGCCCCTTTAAGAACAATTTTTAGTACAGAACTACAATATCAGAAGTTAAATTAAGGAATTATACAATTCACAAGAAATATATAAAAACGTGAAATTAATCATAAATATATGATAAATATTGATCAGCTATTTTAGAAACCGCGAAGTCTTTTGCTCGATTAATTAGAAAGTCAGCATCATGTTTGGCATTTAGTGTTTCTAAAATAGCACTAGACAACATCTCAGAATTTCCCACTGGCACAAGCTTGCCATATTTTCCATTTTCTAATATCTCACTAGGTCCTCCCGGACAATTTGTTGATACAATAGGAGTACCTACTCCTAGAGCTTCCACAATTACATTACCAAAACCTTCATATTTAGATGATACAACAAGAACTGAAGCTCTTTTTATAAAATAAGAAGGGCTTTCAATATATCCCAGTAAAAAAACGCTCTTTTCCAAAGATAATCTTTTGATAAGAGCTTCTAATTCTTTACGTAATTGCCCTTCACCTAATATTAACAATGAAACATCCTGATTTTGACTTACTAGTTTGAAAGCATTGATTAAGTTGGCAAAATCTTTTGCTTGAGTAAGCCTCCCAACCGCAACAATAAATCTTTTAGTTAGGCAACTGACAACAGCAGGATTTAAACTAGAAGGTATAAAATCACTAAAAGTAGGCTTATAAACAGGATTATATATAACTTTAATTTTATTCCTTGTTATATTCATCCGCCAGGAAAAATCATCCGCGACTCTCTCTGATACTGCAATAACCTTAGTAGGTAATTTATAAAGAATCCTAGCTAAAGTTATAAATAAATCACTTTTATAAAGGGTCTTACCATCAGTTTCCTTATTCTCAGCAGTCAAGTCAGTGTGTAGTGAAACTACTGCCTTCGTTTTACTAAAAGACAAAGTACAACCTAATATATTAATGATATTTAAATATTCCCTTGCTGAAACGACAGCGTCAGGCTTTTCCTTTTTGATATATTTTATAAATTTGAAAATACTATTTAACGCTCTTCCATTACCCTCAAAAAGACGAACATTGGATGGAAGTTGATTAAGAAACTCACCCTCTCTTTTCACCAAAAAGACATCGACTAGAATACCTCTAGATGCATATTCTTCTATCAGATTAATAAAAACCTTTCCGATTCCACCAAGTGCTAAAGTTCCAGGAAAAAAACAAATCTTCATACCATTAAGATGATTAAACGATATTTAAGATATACTGATAGGACAACTAAATCAGTATATCTTAAATATTGTTTACATATTAAAATTTTATACTATGATAATTTGTAAGCATAATACTTACGAATTACAATTGAGCTGTAGGAAATAACTAATCCATACCATAGCCAGAATATTCCCTCCACCATAATTGTACTAGGCCCGAAACATAAGAGAGGAAAGACAATAATTGTAGATCTTAGCATCATTGGCATAAGGTTATTTATAATCGTATAATATTTTGCAAACCTCATATAAGCACAATAAACCACCCACATTTGGATCAATAAAATAATAGGACCATATTCTACAAGAACTTGTAATAGATAGTTATGTGTAGGTGTTCCATTTAAGTTGAAAATTGAAGAACCAGGCCCCATTCCTACACCTAAATTATCAACAAAATATCTGATCGACTTTAAATAAAAAACATTTCTTCCTTCTTCGCCACTCTCAATACTCTTATCATTCTTTTCGATTACAAGGGTTAACATTCTAGTTATTGAATCGACAACTGATTCATTTAATATAATAATTATCACAAAAATAACAGCTCCTATTATAGTAAATCTAACCAGTTTACCTTGATAGTTTCTGTTCGAAAATATTGTAATTAAACAGAATACAATCACACCTAATATAAATCCGAAAATAGCAGCTCTTGAATATGAAAAAAATAATATAGTAATGCTCAGTAAGAGGCTAATAATATTAAGTCTATATATAATTTTAGGACTATAAGCGTTAATCACTCTACCAAGTAAGACCAAAGAAGTTAATGCATTAAAAAAACCATAGTTATTTTGATTAGCAAATATAGCTCTCGGTGCTAAAAAACCATTACGTTCAATAGAGTTCGCGGTTTTTGTTCCAATTTCCGTAACTATAAGATATTCCTGATGCCAAACTTCCCATATACCTATTAAATTTATACATAGAGCTCCTACTATCCATATCTTAAAAACTACCTCTAATCTATCTTCTGAGTAAATGTATTTTGAGATTAGCCAGGTAAGAGTTAAACCTGTTTGCAGAATGCCAAATTCTTTTATAGCTAATGTGGTATCTGGAGCCCATATTATACTAATCAAGCCGAGAAACAAAAAAATAACTATGAATCTTGAGTTAAATAATAAGAAAGAGTCTCTCCACCTTTCTCTAGACATCATGAAAAATAATCCAATAAAACACAAGAATCTTAATGGGTATAATGAGAAAAAGGAAAAATCGATACTAATTACAGAACTTCCTAAAAAAACACTAGCTATAGCTAGAATAGTTAAAATGAAACCCCACTCATGCTGCCTCTTTGCATTTTTACATTTGTTTTGGGCTTGTTTTCGGATAGAGGCAACTTTTATCATAAATATTTTTTTAATTATATAAATAACTTAAAAATTATTTATCCCATGACCAACTAAATCACTATATAGTAAGGAGTTCATTTATGAATAAGTATAGCTAATTAAAGAGCTGCAACTTTAAGTCTAATACGATTAAGATGTAGCTTAATAATCAACCATAATGCTTGATTATTAAAATTCATTTTTCTGAGCAAATTATAATTAATGCTCTCACCTTCATAAACACGCCCATTTAGCATAATATATAAATACCTGTTCTGATAATACTTAATTGCTTTTTTTAAGTGTTTATCATCAACTGTTTTCAATAGCCCTTCTAAGAAAGGAGAAAATATAAATTCTGAATCCCTCTTAATACTTTTAGTAACCATGTTTACAGAATCAATATGATAAAAAGACATGGCCTTATTTATCCACAAATTATGATTACTATGCCATAAACACCTAGTCCAAGTATCCATATCCCCACCTCTCTTAAACTTACTTTCAGGAAAGCCTCCAGCCTTTATTATCAGATCCTTTTTAATACAAACTGCACCTGTCCAAATCTGCTGAGGACCTATCAGGAAGTCTATTAGTGTAAAGTTCTTTATAGAATAATTTTTGTTCAAAGTTGAATAGGTATCAATTGCTTTCTTGCCTTCACATACTTTATACCACCCCCAGCTAACTATTTCAACATCTGAATTAATGTTAATAACAGCTGCTATAGTTTCTAACAAAGTAAGCTCCCATTCATCGTCCGCATCTAAAAAACAAATCCATTCGTAGGCCGCATGCTTTATTCCGAGGTTTCTTGCTGCATAGCCCCCAGCTCCAGGTGTGTCTCTGTTTAAAATCTTTATCCTAGGATCCTGGAACTTCTTAATTTTTTCAGCAGAGCCATCCGTAGAAGCATCATTAACCAATATAAGCTCGAAATAAGTATAGGTCTGGTTAAGAACAGAGTTCACTGACCTTTCCAAATGAGGTAATTTATTATGAACCGGTATAATAATAGAAAACATAAGTTTATCCAGCATTAACATTAATCTTAAAACTTACTTAAATAAAAAAATTCTACTACTAAATAGGCTATGTTTGCCTCTTTTAATAAAGCTGCTTTTATTTCCTCAAATCATGTCTTTACAATATTGGTCCCAATACTTGACAAACATATCTTCTGCTTGAGGAGTAAAAACTTTCCCTAAAGCAGGCATAGGTGTAAACTCTCCAAAGACCGCCCCTTTATCTGTAGCATAGAAGTCTATTCTTACAAAGATTTCATAAGCCTTGCTAATTCTTTTTGCAAGAAATATTAACTCGTCAAGGCATTTTAGAGGCTCTTCATAAGAAGCTTTTGAATATTTTGTATTTAAATTCTCTACTTACTGCCATTCTGATGTATACAAACTAGTAGATCCATCGTTAGGCCCAATTCTATTAATTACTTCTATTCTAGCTATCTCGCCATTGAAAGTATAAAACTTGTAATCTTTTGGAATTTTGTACTTGCCATCTTCCGTTTTACAAATTCTTCAATCATGAACTCTAAATGAGGATTTAGCGCTAAAGCATCACTCATATTTAAGTCCGCTCATAATTTGAGTAATTACGTCTATCCAAATAATTAAAAGAGTCCTTCTTAAGATTAAATTGTAAGAATCTCCTATTGTAGGCTGGATCACATACTGTTAAGGTAGCTGGCTAAAGTTTATATTTTTATATCTTTTCCTTTCTAATATAACTTCGGCACTTTAAAACCAGTTTATTTTGCAAACTCTCTGAAATTATTTTTGTTACTTAATTAGTATTAAAAGTTTCTACTTGTAAAATGATTTACATACCCTATTTAGATTTTAATAACTAGCTTTGAAGCATTTTTCTATCAGTAATTCTCAAAATTACTGTAGTGGTATTTAATTCATTTATTAAAATCTTCTTTTCTAAAGTAAACTATCAGAAAAGATAAATTTTAAAATAAAATCATATGCCAATGGTATTAGACTAATAAACACACAAAATCACCAATTACAATTTAATAATATAATTTATTAAAAAACCGCAATTACATACTTTTAAAGGTTATTTTTCTATAGGAATTATAGATTTAAATCGGCGTTTAATTACTAATTAAATAATATTTATCTAGACATTATATAGATTTATTTAATTACCTTTAAAAGGTTTAGCTCCATTATACAATTTAAGAACTTCATACCCGCGGAGTATGCGGATACAATACCTTAGCAAAAAAACTTGGAACTTAAATTCCAAACTCAGGCTTTTCCCTCTGGTGCGAATATGCTTAAACTCATTTACAGGAGGTCTGAACTCATATATAAAATATAAAAACTTAAAAATCCAATTACTCTTTTTAGGTTCTAAAAGAAGCTTCCCCGCGGCGACCCGCCTTATTTTTCCAATTAGCTGTTTTAAGTCCCCTCTCGCTGGATGCTTAACAATCACATTTTGTGAGAAGCAAATTTTAAAATTGTGAGAAGCAGCTCTAAGTCCCCACTCAAAGTCTCCACCCGAATATACATCAGGATTGAAAAGCCCTATAGAGTCAAATACTCTCTTTTTAGCAAACATATTTGCAGTTACTGATACCCCTAACTTTATATTATCTTCTTGTTTAAAAGCATATACTATTTCGTATGCCTCTGCTAAAGTAGGTTTATCCCCAGCGATAAAGAGATCCACCCTTCCACCAACTCTATCTACATCAGGATTATCTCTAAAAAAATTGACAGCCGCTTCAATCCAATTAAGGGCAGGAATGCAATCAGAATCTGTAAAACCTATTATTTCCCCATTAGCAATTGAAAGTCCAGCATTTCTGGCAGCGTAAGAACCGGATTTTTGTTCTGTTATAATTTGTAAATTATTTATATTGTAAAAATTATCCGGAACTGCATCCATTAAGTCATTATTAACAATAATAACCTCATACATATCAGAGCCATAAGTTTGATTTTCTAATGCATTTATGCATTTAGACAATCTTTCCCAATCATGATATGTAGGAATAATAATTGATACTAGAGGGTTATAATGCATCTAAGATATTAAGTAATTAAAAGTTTAAACTCTCTCATAACTAATACGCATTTATCAAAACATACTTATAATAAAAAATCATCACTTTTTAAAATAATTATCTTACTGTAATTTATTAAATAATACTATTTTAAATAAGTATAGTAACCTGATATTATTATTTCCAGATCTGGATTAAGGGGGCATATTATTATAATAAACCGCAATAATTTTGTTTTTACCCTGAATTATAAATTTGGTTCGAGTGCTTTGAATAAACTCATCCATTTCCCTCTTTATGATATGCATTCAAAAAGTCATATATTAAATCTCAATATTATAAAATATTTTGATCTATATTTTGAAAGAATATAAACTACGAAAGACTTAAGTTCCTTTAATGACAAAATAATCAATCTACATTTATAACAAACAAAGAGCATTTATCAAACCAAAACAGCACCTTTATTACTTGATTTTCTGATACTCATATAAAAACCTATCAATTCTTTACTCATAAAAAACCAAACTATAGTGCTATAAACAAACACTAACACCGATGTACATATCAGGAAATGTAAACCTAAATTATAAAGTACCTTTGCAAATATAAATGCAGCAATACTAGCCAATAATGTTACTTTTATAGCTAAAACTATATCTAAGAAGGTAATATTAAGTAATTGTTTTAATGAATACTGGGCTATAATTACTTCCAATATTTTAGTAATAACATAAGCCCAAGCTGCACCAACAACACCATACCAATAAATCCCTAAAGCAATTATAGGAATATAAGCTAAAGCTTTGATAAGTTGTACTTTCATTTCAAACCTTGGTTTACCAAGACTTCTGAACAAAATAGCATGGCTGTTTACTAAACCATGAATCATTACTGATAATGCCAGTATTCGCAGAGGTTCAATCGAGCCTAGCCACTTTTCACCAAAAAAGTTTAATACAATTGGCTCTGCTAATACGATAAAAAAAATCATAAAAGGAAAAACACAGAGGCTATTATATTTAACGACTTTAAAATACATATTCTTTACCACCTCATGATTATTTTGTTTTTTACTATAAATTGGAAACATCACTTTATTAATCATTCCTGTAATCTGATACCTGAAGGTATCAGTGAGAACAAAAGCTAAAGTATATTTACCTAACGCAGCAGCACTTACAAGTTTTCCAATTAAGAGATAATCGATATTTTGCATTAATATGTTCATTACTTGTGTACCTGTTGTGTAAACGCCGAATCCAAATATTTCTTTAAATGCCTGCTTATTCCATAAAAACTTCGGTGTCCAATAAGTTGCTTTAAAGAAAAGCGGCATAGCTATAACAAAAGAAGCAACAGAATTAAATACTAGTGACCACACTCCTGCTCCACTATATGCAAGAGTGAGCGCCAATACTCCAGACAAAATATTTGATACATTATCAATGAAAGCTAATTTTTTAAAATTCATTTGTTTTGTAAGAAATATTTTATGAATCATGTTCACTGGCGACGATAGAACACCAATACTTAAAACAGGTATAATCTTATTTAGAAGAGGTTCTTTATAGAAAGCCGCTAAAAAAGGCGCTGCTATAAAATAAATAAATAAATAAATGACTATAGACCACACTATACCAGTCCAAAAAGCGGTATGGTAATGTTCATCCCTTATGTTATCTTCTTTTCGCTGTACCAGCGCAGAACCAATACCTAAATCATTAAATATGGTTATAAAGGAAATGCTTACTGCAGCCATACCAACTAAGCCAAACTGGTCTGGATAAAGTACTTTAGCCAATACAAGTTTTATTCCAAAACTCAAAAATTTGTTAACCACCAATTGTAAACTAGTCCAATACACCCCTTGTGCAGCTTTATCCTTGAGGCTTGCATTTTCCATCGATTTTTTTTATAAACTAGGATTATACTGATGATACTTTTAATTGTAAATAAAAATAAATTTACTGTTTCTCCACAGCAGGAATAATAAGTTTAAGTATTTATTATTACTAAGAAATTTTATAAATACTTAAACCTTTGTCTTCTTTCTGAATTTAGTATTCCAAGTTGGATCATGCATATTGCCGTAGCCATAACCATAGCCATACCCGTAACCATTTTGCTTTTTAGCATCATTGAGCACAATCATCGGATGTTTGAGTTTTTTATTTATATATATATCATCAATAATTTGAACCTGTTCTTTAGACGTATAATTATATCTTACAATATATATACTTGAGTCTATATGAGGTGATAATGCTAATGCATCAGCTACCTGGCCAACAGGGGCTGTATCAATAATGACATAATCAAATGCTCCTCTAAGTTGATCTATCATTGTACCAACTTTAGGGTGCAACATTATTTCCGATGGATTAGGCGGTATAGGTCCGGAGCCTATTAAGTAAAGGTCTGGCGTTTGTTCAAGAGGAATTAAAATATCATCAATCGGTAAATCATTTGAAATAAGATAGTTTGTAATTCCATTCTCATTAGATATACCAAAGCCTTGTACCAAGGCTGGTTTTCGTAAATCAAACCCTACTACAACCACTTTTTTACCTGTTAGCACTAAACTTGCTGCCAGATTTATACTAAAAAAAGTTTTACCTTCTCCACCCATACTGGATGTTATAAGTATTACTTTATTTTCGCTGCCAACAGTAGCGAATTGCAGGTTAGCGCGAATAAGACGAAATAATTCTGCTACCGGGCTCCTGTTTTTGCTAGTAACAACAACAATATCTCCTTTATTATCATGAGAAATTTCTCCCAGAATTGGTGTATTTGTTAAATCTTCAATATCTTTTTTAAACTGCACCTTATCGTTTGCCAACTCCTTGATATTTATGAAGGCAACTGGTAATCCTATACCAAGTAGAAATGCAACTATGTAAATGAGCTTTTTTCGCGGGCTAACAGGCTCAGGATGGACTAATGCTACATCAATTACCTTAGCATTATGAAAGTTTGCTGCCAAGGATAACGCCGACTCCTCTCGCTTTTTTAATAAGTATAAATAAAGCCCTTCTTTAGTACCCTGCTCTCGGTTTATATCAAGCAATTCACGCTCAATAGATGGGACTTGCTGCTTTTTTGATTCTATTTTAGCATAGCTTCTCTGAAGGTTATCCCGGTTAATAACCAGTCCTTTTTTAATATTCCGCAGGTTTTCAAGTATGTTAACCTGCAGGTTTGCAAGCTGTTCATTTACATCTTGCACAAGTGGGTTACTTGCTTGCATAGTTCGCAAATAGTTCTGTCGCTCTAACTGTAGCTCGTTAAACTGTTTAATTAAAACCTGTAATGTAGGGTCTTGAATATTAAGCGAACTTGGTACTAATTCATTCTTGTTCTCTCTCCTGGATAAGTATTGCTCAATTGTTTCCAAAACATCAATCTGAGCATTCCAAGTAGAAAGTTGCCTATTATAATCAGTTGATTTCTCCAAATAAAGCTGGGCCTCTGAATTAACATCCATAACTTCATACTGGCGCTTATAACGCTCCACATTTTCCTCCACATCAGTCAGCTCTCTAATCAGGTATTTCAATCGGCCATCTAAAAAAGCTAAACTATTTGCCGCTATAGCTTTCTTTTCATTTATCGCTTCGTAATTATAGAGTTCAACAAGTTTGTTAATTATGTCTTTTCCTTTTTCCGGAACTGGATTTGTTAGTCCAACAGATATTACACTTGCATCTTTATCTATAGTTGTTATGCTAAGCATGTTACTATAAGAAAGCGCTAAATCCAAGGTATCATGAAATTTTACCATAACCTTCCTATGCATATTGGAAGAGTCCTCAGGAGCAGCAATTACTGTAAATACACCATAAGGGGTTTTAATCTTTTTACCAAATTCATAGATTGACAGGTTTATTCCATCATCCAACTTAAACCTGTTCTTATTTTTTATAGTTATTGTAATAACCTTACCGTATGCCGCTTCACTTAATTTATTTACAATAACTTTAAGTGGCAACTCCTCTCCGTATATCTCACGCTCTTTAAAATCATCCTCTACAAAATAAGACGTATACAAAGAGAGGTCTTTAATTACTTTTTCCATTAACCCCTTTGACTTAAGTACCTCAATTTCATTTTTCAGATTCTGACTATAATTTGATAGTTCAGAATCGCCATAGTCTGTACTTAGAGGCTCATTACCTTGCTTCTTATTATCCTTAATTAATAATGTACTGCTGATATAATATTCGGGTGTTACGCTCAACAGATAGAGATAAGCAGCACCTAAGCAGATAAGAATACTAACTATAAATAAATACCAAAATCTCAGGTATTTAGTAAATATCTTCTTCAGGTTTATCTGTTCTGACTCAATTATATATATATCTTTCTCTTCCATTACAACTGGCTATTCTAGAAAAATCTCCAAACAATAAGTGTTAAAGTAGAGATGGCAGCCAAGCCCAGCGAAATAAAGCGCGTATCTACCGTGGATTGAGAAACCCTTGCTTTATTTGGCTCTACATAGATCACATCATTCTGATGTAAGTAAAAGTATGGCGAGTTCATGGCTTCTGTAGTATTAAGATTCAGCCTGGCCATTTTTCTCACTCCCCCTTCTTCTCTTATAATCATCACATTGTCCCGTTTACCAAACTGGGTCATATCACCAGCCATACCCAAAGCCTCCAGAATATTAATTTTTTCTGATGGAATCGTAAATGTTGCCGGCTTGTTTACTTCACCTACTACAGTAACTCTGAAATTTATGAACCTGATAGTAGCAGTAGGGCGCTTAAGGTAATTCTGTAATTCACTTACTATTTTATCTTTGGCCTCCTGTTTTGTAAGGCCACCTATTTTTACCTTGCCTAGTACCGGGAATTCAATAAATCCATTCTTATCAACCAGATAACCCTCCTCGCCATATCTTTGGTTATTGACAGATGAGTTTGTACTATTGACTGGCGTTATTACTCCTTTATTAAAGAGAACATTAGCATCAGAACTGAGGCTGCTGACTGAAATGCTAAGAAGATCATCGGGCTGGATTTTAGGCTCTGAAAAGTTTGTGATATTTTCAGAATATTCTCTTTTCTCCCCCAGATCACTGAAGTAAGCCAGATTCTTTTTACCGCAGGAGAATAAAAACATTAAACTAAAAAGAGTAAGTAACCTAATTCTCATAATTTTCAGGGTGATTTACATAATCTGATTGAGCAGCATTCACGCATAATGTGAAATAAAATAAAAGATATGTACCATTTTACGTAATTAAATCTCCTTCAGATATAAACAGTTTATTATTTTTTAATAAAAAATAATAAACAACATTTAACACAAAAGTTGACTTATACCCTTTTAGAAGTAATTCATTTGTGTAATGATTTGGTAACTAATAGTTTGTAATTTCAAAAGTATATTAATCTATACTTCTCGATTTAATTGTAGGTATGAATGTTTAATACAGATATTTTGGGAGATAAGCTTTTAATATGAGTGAGTAACCTAAAACTGTTTTACAGAGTTGTAGCCTGAAAGAAACTCTGCCTCAGCGTTAAATAAATAAAACTACTATGCCGCATATTGCCATTATTTCTTCAAGCGTGCGTACCGGACGTAACACGCATCGTGTCGCTCTTTTTTTAAAGAAATACATTGAAAAACAGCAGCTCGCTACAGTAGAAATTCTGGATCTAAAAAAGTATAATTTCCCAGTTTTTGATGAACGGTTGAAATACCAGAAAGAACCAAGTGAGCAGACATTGGATTTTGCTGACAGAATAAACAAAGCAGACGGCGTTATCATAGCAACGCCGGAGTATAATGGTGGCTATCCTGCCAGCTTAAAAAATGTAGTAGATTTGTTGTACGAAGAATGGCATCGCAAACCTATTGGCCTTGCTACTGTTTCGGATGGGGTTTTCGGTGGTACGCAGGTCATGACATCGCTTCAGTTTTCGCTTTGGAAGATACGCGCTTGGGTAGTGCCAGCTATGTTTCCTGTTCCTAAAGTGCAGGAAACGTTTGATGAGAACGGCAACCCAAGCGACAAAACCGGCACAGAAAAACGGGCAAAGCGATTTCTGGATGAAATCCTGTGGTGCATAGAAGCCAAAAGCCGGATGAAAGATTATGAAGTATAAAGTACAAACTATAAATAGCCAATTTTAGAATCCCTGCTGAAGTATAACTTGGTAAAATACAAACGGTCTTAAGGTAATTAACCTTAAGACCGTTTGTATTTTACACCTATCGGTAGGCTGCTTATACTTTCAAAAACTCTTAGTTATACTTCATTACTGCGCACAAGTATAAAATTATACTTGTTATGTATTCCTACTTTAAAATAGCTTCAATCGCGTCTAGTTCCTCTGCACTGAAGCGGGTATTCTGCAGGCTTTGCAGCGAATCAGCAAGCTGAGCAGGCGTACTTACCCCGATTAAAACAGATGTAACGCGCGGGTCTTTCAGCAACCAGGCCAGCGCGAGCTGAGCTAATGTCTGACCCCGCTGCTGCGCTAACTCATTTAACTGCTTTATTTTACCCAGTTTTTCATCTGTAATATGCTCTTTCTGCAAATTGCCATGCGATTTTGCCGCCCGCGAAGTTTCCGGAATGCCATGCAGGTATTTATTTGTTAGCAAGCCTTGGGCCAACGGTGAAAACGGAATACAACCTACTCCTTCCTGCTCTAATAGATCCAGCAACCCTTCTTCTACCCAACGCTCAAACATAGAGTATTTAGGCTGATGTATGAGACAAGGCGTACCCATTTGCCGCAACATTTCTATTGCCCGGGCAGCCTCAGCAGGCTGGTAATTGGATATACCCACGTAAAGCGCTTTCCCCTGCCGTACTATCAGTTCAAGGGCGGCCATAGTTTCCTCCAGTGGAGTATCAGGGTCAGGGCGATGGTGGTAAAAGATATCGACATAATCGAGGCCCATGCGTTTCAGGCTCTGGTCCAGGCTGGAAACCAAGTATTTTTTTGAGCCCCAGTCGCCGTATGGGCCCTGCCACATAGAATAACCGGCTTTGGTTGAAATGATCAGTTCATCGCGAAAGCCACGAAAATCAGTTTGCAGAATTTTTCCGAAGTTTTCCTCAGCTGATCCGGGAGGTGGTCCATAGTTATTGGCAAGGTCGAAATGGGTAATACCGGCATCAAAGGCATCCCTGAGTATCTGGCGGGCGTTTTCCAGTACATCTACATGGCCGAAGTTGTGCCATAAACCAAGTGAAAGGGCGGGCAATTTAAGTCCGCTTTTTCCGCATCGGCGATACTCCATTGCTGCATAGCGTTCCGGAGAAGGGGTATAAATCATACGTTGATGTTTCAGTAAAGAATTATGTTATACTTCGCTATTTCTGAAATCATACTTAAACGAAGAATTTAAAATTAAGAAACTTTACCATGTTAACCTTATGAATAAACCTACACTTGGCACATGCTTATATTTAGACAACAATCTTGTTGAGATTACAGCTGTTGCCAACTTAATTAGAAATCGTAAATCTGCTTGCGCGTAGAAGCGTGTATAAAGTATAACCACTTAAAATATAAGCTTAAAAAAATACCTGCATCCATAGTTATGGCAGATGCAGGTATAAAATTTATAGTTTAAAAGCTTATTTAATTAACATAATAATCACACCATTTACTTTTAGTCATAATTGGAAACCACATTTACTGCCTCCAGTTCTTTAATACGCCACGGGCTTCCAACAATCCAGATTATATCGTTGATTTGAAATACCAGATCTGATTCCGGATTCAGTATTCTTTGCCCTTGCCGTTCAATGCCAACAATCAGGCCCTTGGTGCGCTCCCTAATGCCCGAATCGCGGATAGAGACATGCAGTAAAGGGGAATTCTGGGACACAACCAGCTTCTGAAGCTTTACATCTTCTCCCCTATCGGTTTCGCCCTGCAGCTCGGTCTCTGTCTGGATAAACTGCCTGAATGTCTCTATCTGCTCATCTGAACCAAATACATAAATCTTATCGCCGGGGTAAATACGCTCGTGCCGTGTGGGGGCCATAATGGTGCGGTCTCCGCGCTCTATAACTGCTATATTTACGCCATACTTCTCGCGCACCTGCAAATCCAGCAAACTCCTGCCCACCACTGCCGATTCATAAGAAACATCAAAACTGGTAAGGTGCACATCCCAGGGAGTTAATGTGTGATGCATTTTGCGTGCCTCCTTAATTTCCCGCGCATTCAGATTCGACATAAAACGATGCTCGATTCGGATATAGAAATTCTGGATCTTCTTGGAAAATACAGCCAGTAAAGCGATAATGATAATGCCTACCATGATAGACACCTGTACCGGGAAAAACTGATTGAGCAGGAAACCAATTAGTAACACCGATAGCCCGATTCGAACAAATTCGATAACAATAAGTAGGCTCCTGTAATTACGGTTGGCCCAAAGCCTGCCCAATGCTTCCTTTTGAGGATGATACACCGCAAACGCCCAAAGGAAAGGCGCCATAAAAATAAGCGTAATAACTGTTGTAATGATATCCCCGATACGGCCACTGATCAGCGTTTCTGTTATAAATGGATTCAGGTAACGGGCGGCCAGCAACACGATTGCAATAATGATAACCGAATAAACAACCAGGTTAACCACATACGATCGCAGCACCAGTTTCCAGTCGCTGGTAGTGGTTATAGCTTGTGCCCCGGAACTATACTCATTCAGCGAGCTTTTCCATTTGTCAGGAAGTATGGACTCCAGGAATTTATACAAGGGCGTAGATAGCCGGATCATGTATGGCGTTGTGAACGTGGTAATTGCCGAAACTGCCACTGCCACAGGATATAAAAAATCGCTCGTTACTTTTAAAGTAAGGCCCAGGGTAGCAATAATAAAAGAGAATTCCCCAATCTGCGAAACGCTCATTCCCGACTGAACGGAAGTTTTCAGTCCCTGCCCGGCCATTAACCCACCACTGGTTATACTTAGCAATTTACCCAGCAACGTTACTACTGTAATAACAGCAATAGGCCCGGCATAGGTAAGTATGGTTTCAGGATTGATCAGGATGCCGACAGACACGAAGAAAATAGCGCCAAATAAGTCTTTTACTGAAGAGATAAGGTGTTCGATCTTTTCGGCCTTGGTGGTTTCGGCAAGTATAGAACCCATAATAAAAGCACCCAGTGCCGGAGAAAAACCAACCTGTGCAGCCAGTATCACCATCAGCAGGCACAGCGCTAGCGACACGATCAGGAGCGTCTCGTCGTTCATCAGTTTGCTGGCTTTTCGCAGGAATGTAGGAATCAGGAATATGCCCGCCAGGAACCATACTACCAGGAAAAAACCCAGTTTAAGCACTGCTGCCAGCATCTCAGACCCGGCAAACTGCTGGCTTACCGCAACCGTTGACAGTAAAACCATCAACAAAATAGCTACCAGATCTTCAACTATAAGTACACCAAAAACGAGGCCTGCAAACTTTTGGGATTTAACCCCCAGCTCTTCAAAAGCCCGGATAATTATGGTAGTGGATGAAATAGAAAGTATACCGCCCAGGAAAATACTATCCATAGTAGACCAGCCAAGCAATTTACCGGTAAGGTAGCCCAGCAGCAGCATCACCACTACCTCTACCAGCGCCATAATAGATGATGCACCGCCTACTTTTACCAGTTTCTTAAAACTGAATTCGAGGCCCAGGCTGAATAAAAGAAAAATAACCCCGATCTCGGCCCAAATCTGGATGTTTTCTGTCTCGATGATGGTGGGGAATAACGCTACATTAGGGCCTACCAATAAGCCGGCAATAATGTAGCCTAATACCAGCGGTTGTTTTAATTTCTTAAATATAAGGGTAGTTATACCTGCGGCCCCAAGTATAAGCCCTAAGTCTGTTATTAAATGCGGAAGATGTGTCATAGGTTAGTGTATTCTGTTGCCCTTAAAGGCTTCGTATTCTTATGTTTACGCCATAAATGCAGGTATGCGCAAAGGTTGTAGCAATAGATTAAGCAAATTAATTCGAACGCAATACATTAGAATTCAATCACATAACCCGTAAATTATTTATAACACTAATACTTGATTGCCCCAAAGCCAAATATAAAAACTGGCTCAGGTAGCCGGGTTTTAAGCTAGGCAGTAATCCTGTACCAGAATTATTATACTTTATAAAGTATAACATCGTGAGCTGTACAGTAATAAATAGGTACAAAAGCGGTTGGCTAAAGTATTAGTAATGACTAGCTGACAAAAGTTACGGAGCGTTGGGAAGAATAGAAACCAGAAAACGCTTAAAAAAAAGGAAAGGCCGGTCAGCTGACCTGGAGTATAGAACAGGCGCTTTTGCAGAACAGAAAGTATAAGCCAACAGCTCAGGTATAAACTTTGCCGGCTGCAGGTTCTTAACAACAAAAGATGGTGTTGCCGCATCAATAAAAGCCTGCCCCTCCTGCGCTAACTCTCTCGATTTACTAAATGCTTCGGTTGTTCCGCTGGCATTATTAGGGGTTGTATCAGAGATTGTTTGAATCAGATAGTCATACACAATTACTTCGTGCCCAGGCAAGGTAAGCGCCCACAGCAGCATGACCCACATTAATGGGTACTTAAAGTAATGCCCTATGATCTTCTTAAACTTTAACATCGTTAATTACAAAATTAAGAAGATTAGTGTTTATTCCCTTAACCCATCAATTATTAACCAGCTTATACTTGCAATCATACTTACACACAAAGTGTATATTTAACATAACAAAAGCACTAGGTGTAATATTTACCTGAGATAATGCTTCAATTTTTATTAAATTAAAATAACAATGCCTATTTATACTTACATAGCAGAAAGTATACAACCAAGACCAGTCATGATTTAGAATTCTGCTCTGTAAGGCTACCCAAACAGGTTAATCTATTTTATACTTTAAAAGTATAGTATAAAACAACAGGCTAAGCAACTTATAACAGATAAGACGATGGACACCAACTATAAAGTACCGGGGCAGACAAGTATCGGGCATGTGCATTTAAAAGTATCTGACCTGAAGCGGGCGCTGGAATTTTATACAGGTATACTTGGCTTCGAGCTTATGCAGATGTATGGTGATAAAGCTGCATTTCTTTCAGCGGGTGGTTATCATCATCATATTGGCCTGAACACCTGGTATAGCCAGGGAATGGGACCGGCACCGCGTACAGGTTCGGGCCTTTTCCATGCTGCCATCCTCTATCCAACCCGCAAAGACCTGGCTGCTATCCTGCAACGCCTGCTGGATCTGGGTTACCCGATTACCGGTGCCTCAGACCACGGTGTATCAGAGGCCATTTACCTGAACGACCCGGATAACAACGGCCTCGAACTATACTGGGACCGCCCGAAAGAGCAATGGCCTGTTGTCGCAGATGGATCATTAAATATGTTTACAGAGCCACTCGATGTTCAAGGGCTTTTGAAAGAGTTGGAATGAAGGCTGACCATCATCTTTTCAAAATCTACTAACCGGCAGAAATAACAACTTATACTTTAGTTTTTAATTGCTTACTCCCCGCTTTAATCAAGCATAAGCTGCTGCTTTTTACAAGTATAGCTCCCACATATAAAATATTTTTCAGCCTCCGTGCAACCTCATACTTACTGACCCTCTCTTTTACCTACGAAACAAATCGTACTTATTTGCTTCATCAACTATAATTCACCCAATTTATTTATGGCAAGTGGTGTCCAGTTTCAGACAGTGAATGTTCGAAATCATACATCACCTATAAACTATACTTTGTAAAATAAAACCACAAAGCGTTGATTAACAATATTTTAAACAAATGGCACAAGTGTTGTAATGCCCACTCAAACGAAAGTAAAAAAATTATAAAGCAGCAACCTGAAACTCAACATCTAACATAAAAGCACAAACTATGAGAAAATTATTTCTACCCATTCTGCTACTGGTATTTACAAACCTTAGCGCACAACAGGCAAGTATAAAAGGCTCCGTGATAGACGGCAATAATAAAGCCGTTGCTTACGCCAATGTGTTGTTACTAAAATCCGCCGACTCGTCGTTGGTGAAAGGTATGCTTTCGGAAGAGAGTGGCGCTTACTTTTTTGAAGGACTTACTGCCGGAAAGTATAAAGTGGTGGCAACTATGGTAGGCTATACCAAAGCAAGAAGCAGCGAAGTCATTCTGCAAGCAGGTACGGAAAGTATAAATCTGGCCCCGCTCAGGCTTTCGCAAAGCTCCACTAACCTGAAGGAAGTTGTAATTGAAGGCCAGAAACCCCTGATTGAGCAGCAACTGGATAAAACCGTTATGAACGTGGGCAACAGCCTGGTAGCCGCTGGCAACACCGCTTTAGAAGTACTGGAAAAAGCGCCGGGCGTTATCGTCGATCAGAATGACAACATCAGTATGCGGGGCCGTGCCGGCGTTATTGTGATGATTGACGGAAAACAGGTACCCATGACCGGAGCCGAACTGGCAAACGTACTAAGGGGCATGTCGGCCAATTCCGTGGATAAGATTGAACTCATCACCAACCCATCATCCAAGTATGATGCAGCCGGAAATGCGGGCATAATTGATATTAAACTGAAGCGCGATAAAAGCCTGGGCACAAACGGAACCCTAACTTCTTCTTTCGGGCATGGCCGTTACGCAAAATCAAACCAAAGTATACAACTGAATCACCGAGCCAAAAAACTGAATGTGTTTGGCAACTATAACTATGTATACCGCCACGAATACACTAAACTGGATATTTACCGCAAGTTTATAGAAGGAAACAGCATTACCGGAATTTACGACCAGAAAAACAGGTTCGATTTCAGGATAAATACCCACAGCGCTCGCCTGGGAGCAGATTATTACCTCTCTCCTAAAACAGTAATTGGTGTGGTTACCAACGGCTTTATATCTGATTTTAACAGAACAAACTCCAATAGATCGGATGGCTTGAACAACCAGGGCCAGATAGATTCTACCTTTATTACAGATGCCATTGCAGGCCATAACCGGGGTAACCAGGCCATCAACTTTAACTTTAAGCATACCATAGACAGCACCGGCCGCGAAATTACCGCCGACCTGGACTACATAGCTTATCAGAATGCCGATAAACAGGACTTTACAACAAACTTTTATACTCCGGGCGGCGAACTGATGCGCACTCCTTATTTACTCTACGGCACTTTAGATGGCAACTTGAGCATAAAATCAGCCAAAGCAGATTACACACAGCCCTGGAAGGCCATTAACGGCAAACTGGAAGCCGGGCTTAAAAGCAGCCTCGTGAGCGCCGATAACGACCTTCAGTTCTACGACCGCAGCAACGGCGGCAATGTGTTTGATACCGGTAAGAGCAATCACTTTCTGTATGACGAAAATATTAACGCAGCTTACCTGAACGCCTCAAAAAAATGGGAAAAGGCCAGCCTGCAACTGGGGCTTCGCTTAGAAAACACCAGAGCAAAAGGCGAGCAACTGGCTAGCTTGGTTGATGAAGAGGAGCGTAAATTTGACCGCAACTATACACAATTGTTTCCGAGCGCCTTTATGGGGTATACGTTAAGCAAAATGCATGACTTGGGCCTATCGCTGAGCCGCCGTATAAACAGGCCATCTTACAACCAGCTAAATCCGTTTAAAAACTTCCTGGACCCAAGCACTTACTCTGCCGGCAACCCGTTCCTGAAACCGGAACTGTCTTATGCATTTGAATTTACGCATACTTATAACCAGCGCTTTGTTACCAAGTTTAGTTACAGCCATACCACTGATGTAATGGTGCAAGTGCTATCGCCGGATGTTACGCAGGATAAACTCGTAGCCCAAACGTTCCAGAACCTGGCAAAGTATGATTACTATGGTATGTCGCTATCTGTACCGTTTTCGGTTGGCAACTGGTTTAACAGCATAAATAACGGCACATTATACTATGGTTTATACCGTGGCAACCTGGCCAATACAAATCTTAGAAACGGAATGCCTACTTTTAACATCAACACGAATAATACTTTTACCTTAACAAACGGCTGGTCTGCCGAACTGAATGGCGTGTATCGCCACCGCGATGTTTATGCTTTCATGAATATAAATCCGCTTTGGTTTGCATCGGTGGGTGTGCAAAAGCAGTTCTGGGATAAAAAGGGCAGCTTGAAATTAAACCTAACGGATGCCTTCTACACAAACAAAACAAGAGCTACCACTGCAGTTAACAGCTATACTGAAAACTTTTACCAGCGCCGCGACTCGCAGGTAGCAACCTTAACTTTTAACTATAGATTCGGCCAGTCGCAGGTAGCACCTTCACGCCGTCGTAACAGCGGCGCCGAAGAAGAAAAAAGCAGAGCAGGTGGTGCTAACTAAGAACTGTTTTAAAGTATAAAAGCTTACCAGTTTAAACTCTGATACTCCTGCTACAAAGTATAAACACATACTTTACAGCAACAAAAAAGCCGCTCCGTATAACCGGAGCGGCTTTCAATTTTTTACAGGCAGATCAACTCTGGCTAGCCCCAAGCTGTTTTAACATGTCGTCCAGAATTTCTTTGCCATAACCAATACGATGGGCATATTCCAAGCACATAGTATATTCTTTCTCTTCAATTATGCCATCCTGCACCACCATCATCACCAGTGTTTGCAGTTCTATGGTTCGTTGCATACCGTCTTCCGGAATAATAAAAGAAAGTATACCAATATTATCGGTTATAGGGCGTGTGTCTTCTTCGGTTAAACCGAGCTGGTCTCCAACCATAAGCATAAAATCACGTTCCTGCTCACCTAGCTCACCATCTGAAATAGCGGCCAGAATGAGGTTCTGAAAAAAAGCCAGTTTCTTTTGCTTCGTATTTAACAGGGCATCTATTGAAGTTCCGGTTGCCATAAGTAGTATCTTAAATGTAAGTATAGTTTCAGCCCCTGTGCACTAAAAACCGTGCTGGCACAAAGGGTATACTCATGTACGGCAGTCGCCCTCATCTGACTACATTTTATAGTTGAAAACATGGGCAACAGTATGAATATCGTACTTGTAATATGTTCAGGATTGAAAATTACAGCGCCTACTCTTTTGTTTTTGCAGGCAGCGGTGGATTTATCATGATATGGGCGCCATGCGTGCCGGGATGCATGATCCAGGGCATAGAAGGTGCGTCTGGTTTTAGTGGCAGGCCTGTGGTTTCGGCGGTAGCATAGGGCACATAAACTACGTAGCGCAAATAACCTTCTTTTACCTGTCCGGTAGCTGCATCAAAATTTTCATCCGATGCAGTGTAGACATAAAGTGCTGCTGATTTTTTAGGCATGATTAATTTTCCGCTTTTAGCCTCTTTCTCCCGGGTATCAAAAATTTCCTGGCTGTTTTTCCCGGCTTTCCTTAGCTCACGGCCACGTTTCATAAATGGCTCCAGGTCTTTGTGGTAGCACGATGCAGAAAAACCTTTCTGATTAGGGTCATCTGCCAAACAGATCAACTCATTTGTACCTTTGCGCAGCTGCACAAATTCACCTTTCTGGTTATAACCTAATACAGTAACACCAGCGCGTTTTTCGGCCGGGGCAGCCAGCACAGCTGCTTTTATTTGTATATCTGCTAGCGGTATAGTTGCTTGTTGCGCCTGGCTCTTAAAACCAGAAAATATCAGTAAACTAATTGCCAGCATTTGCCTTATACTATTATTGTTCTGCATAATCCACCCGATTTATAGTTTATACTTTCTATTTCTTTACAGCTTTTCTGATAAACACATGCCAATTTGCCGGGCCTTTGCGGCCTGATCCTCCACAACCTTAAGAGGCTTGAAACCAATTTATACTTCTAAAGCTTTTACCGTATACTCCGGCTTATAGTTTTTACACTTATAATTATATTTAACCTTTATACTTTAAAATAGTACAGAAGCAGTGTTAACTTGTAACGTCAGTCCGTTATACCTGCTAGCTTATGTTGCTGTAGGGGCGATTATGCCGTACAAGAGCGTTTTTCCCAATCATTTTACCTGACCCCGATCATGACTTTTCACTCTACCAAACCAGAAGATTTACTATTCGATGCCGCCCGAAGAGGAGATGTTGCTTTACTAAAAGAGTTAATTGCAGCAGGTGTTGATATAAATACACAGGGGCCGAGAGGCTTTACACCTTTAATCATCGCGTCTTACGACAATCACCCGGAAGCCACTAAACTGCTATTAGATGCAAAAGCTGCTGTAAACACCCAGGATTTTGCAGGAAACACCGCCTTAATGGGCGTTTGTTTTAACGGTTATGCCGATATTGCTAAAATGCTGATAGACCATGGGGCTGATCTAAATATACAGAATGGAAGTGGCGGAACAGCCCTGATGTTTGCCATTATGTTTGGCCGCCACGAGTTGGTTAAGCTTATGCTGGAATCCGGGGCAGACACAAGTATACGTGATAGCCGTGGCCTTACAGCCCAGGGAATGGCAGAAAAAATTGGCAACGAGGAAGCACTGAAGCTCCTGCAGGCTCATAAAGTATAGCCGTTATTTTCCTTAACTTATCACTTTATACTTTCACAGCCTATTGCCTGCAACACTGTAACCGAAAATCGACATACGGTTTCCTGAATTAAATTTCTCGCAAAGAATTCAGACCTTTGCAGGTAATGTCATCAACTGCTATACTTCCCAATTTACCAGACTTACCCGTAAAGGAAGCGCTACCTCGCCTGCTACATGCCCTGGAAAACAATACCCGGGTTGTGCTGGAAGCGCCGCCCGGTGCCGGTAAAACTACGCTTGTACCATTGGCATTGCTGGAAGCCGGTTGGCGAAACGATGGCAAAATTCTGGTATTGGAGCCGCGTCGTTTAGCTACCCGCGGAGCCGCCCAACGCATGTCTGATCTGCTGAACGAACCCCTTGGCCAGACGGTAGGTTATTGGGTGCGCATGGAGCATGTGGTTTCGAATAAGACCAGAGTAGAAGTTGTAACCGAAGGTATACTTACCCGACTCATTCAGGATGACCCGGCACTGGAAGGTATAGCCGCCATTATTTTTGATGAATTCCATGAACGCAATCTGCAGGCTGATCTGGGTTTGGCTTTAGCGCTGGATGCACAGTCTGTTCTGCGACCTGACCTGCGTATTCTTGTGATGAGTGCTACACTGGATGCTGTAACTATAGGCAAGTGGCTGGATGCACCTGTTATCACCAGTGAAGGCCGTCAGTACCCGGTAGAAACACATTATTTACCCACATCAGAAGTAGCTGCAGCCGGTAACCGTCCAGCAGAACGTTTAAGTAACCAGGTACCCAAAGCAATCCGAAAAGCGCTGGCCGATGAAACTGAAGGCGATATATTGGTGTTCCTGCCGGGCATGGGCGAAATGCGCAGGGTAGCTACGCAACTGGAAGGTAAACTGGCTGCAAGTATAGATCTTCACATCCTGCACGGCGACCTGCAGCTTTCCAGACAAATGGCGGCTATAAAACCCGCACCCAAAGGCAGGCGCAAAATAGTGCTGGCCACCAGCATCGCCGAAACCAGTTTAACTATAGAAGGTGTAAAAATTGTAATTGATGGCGGTTACTCGCGTGTTCCGAAATTCGTGCCCCGCACCGGGCTTACAACCCTGGCAACTATAACGGTCTCAAAAGCTGCTGCTGATCAGCGCCGTGGTCGTGCCGGTCGTTTAGGCCCCGGTGTGTGTTACAGGCTTTGGTCCAATGCCGACCAACTGCAATTAGCTGAGAGGCAAAACCCTGAAATTTGCGAAGCGGACTTAACCGGTTTGGCTTTGGAACTGGCTATGTGGGGCGTAAAAGATGCTGCTGCTTTAAACTGGCTTGATACTCCACCTGCCGCTGCCATGGCTCTCTCCCGCGATCTGTTATTACGACTGGAAGCAATAGATTTAAACGGCAACGCGACCGCGCACGGAAAAGCACTGGCATCCCTTGGTCTTTCTCCAAGGTTAGGGCATTTGGTTATCCGGGGCAAAGAGTTTGGTTTCGGCGCGACCGCCTGCGCACTGGCGGCTTTATTATCTGAAAAAGACATCCTGAGACAACTGGAAACCGGCCGCGGAAATGTGTTGCCAGACCTGCCGCTGCGACTGGAGATCCTAACTGGAAAGCGTCCCCCTATTCCCGGATTTGTACTGGATGAAAATGCCCTGCGACGAGTTCGCGAACAAGCCCAACACCTGATGCAGCGCACCCGCACCACTAACCAAAGTATAAACCCCGATGCTGCCGGAATTTTAACGGCACTTGCCTACCCCGACCGTCTGGCACAACGCGAGTCATCGGGGCGTGTTAGGCTGGTTACCGGTCAAAGGGCTGCTTTGCCAACCGAGCTTTTCAGTGAAGCAGATTTTTATAGTATAGCCTACCTTGAGATTGGAAACCAGCCAAGGGTATTGCTGGCAGCGCCCCTCAACAAAGCAGAATTACTGCAGCATTTTACAGCGCAACTGGAAGAACTGGATGAAATTCGTTTTGATGAGGCAACTGGCAGGGTTATAGCCAGAAAAATCACCCGACTTGGCGCGCTTATACTTCAGGAAACCAGCCAGCCAAACCCTGATGCAGAGCAGGTAGCAGCTATACTTTTGCTGGCACTCCAGGAGAAAGGAATTGAAAAACTACCTTGGTCTGACCAGGCTATAAAAACCCGCCAGCGTCTGGCATTCTTACATCAGCTCTCACCGCAAGTATGGCCTGATGTATCGGATGAAGCGTTGCAGGAAACGATCGAACTCTGGCTGTTGCCTCACCTGGTTGGCTTACGAAGTATAGAGCAGCTATCCAGGCTGGATTTTAATGAGCTTATACTTGCGGACCTGAGCTGGGAGCATCGGCAGGAAATGGACCGGCTAGCACCTTCGCACCTGGAAGTACCCAGTGGTTCCCGTATTGCCCTGGATTATACTGACCCGTCTACCCCTATACTTGCCGTACGTCTGCAAGAAGTTTTCGGAATGCTGGATACGCCCAGAATTGGTGGAGGCAAAGTACCATTACTGATTCATTTGCTTTCCCCTGCTTCGCGGCCTGTACAGGTTACCCGCGACCTTCGCAGTTTCTGGACAACCGGCTATTTTGATGTTAGAAAAGACCTTCGCGGCCGCTACCCCAAACATCACTGGCCAGACGACCCACTGGCAGCTGTACCGACGCGCGGCACCAAGAAAAGGCCACAGTAAACTATAGTTTTGGCCAAACTATAAAAACTGGGATCCAGCTGCGTCTTTTGTACTATCTGTCCGTCATCATGGTGTAACAGATCTTAAACAGATAAAAATACAGCACCATGGAATCAATGTACATCTACGCTTTCGGCAGACAGCTTAACCAGTTAAAAGAGCAGCTGGACCAGCAAAACACGAAACAAAACAACTGCGTGAAAAACATTTGCCAGGAAACAAATCAGTTATCGCAACAAGGTGCTTGCTGCACCAGAAAGCCGGTGGCCACCAACTTATAAACTATAAAGCCAGTGCTACAACATAATGTAGCACTGGCTTTATAGTTTATAATTCGCGAGCAACTTACAAATAAAAATCGCCGGCAGCTTCTGGTTGGTATAGTATCTCTTCTACTTTATAAGAAACCATTCCCTGCGGAGCTGGCCACTCTACTTCGTCGCCCACTTTGCAGCCAAGTATAGCCGTGGCAACCGGGGCAAGTATAGATACTTTTCGTGCGCTAAGGTCGGCATCTTTCGGGTATACTACCGTTATTTCCATCACATTTTTGGTCTTCAGATCTTTAAGCCGCACAAACGAATTCATGGTCACCACATCTACCGGAACTTCTTCCGAGGCTACCACTTTTGCACGTTTCAGTTCTTTGCATAAGCCATCAACGGCAGCAGCGCCACCGTTCTGGCGTTGCACCTGCACCAAACTATGCAGGCGCTCGTAATCTTTCTCGGTCAGATAAATCGGATTCATAAACGTTCAGTTAAGTATAAATTGATGGTCTTTAGAGAATATGGTTCCGGCATCAGCATCAGCATCAGCAAAGTATATATCTTTAAAGCTCAGCGTTTTACCAGATTCTACTCTTCTAAAAATCTTATCTGGAGTAATGCTGTTGATGCTGTCGAAACCACAGGCTTCCATCACTTCTATCGTTGATTTTATTGTATTACCGTGGAAGTTGGCCACACGCACACGCTTGTCTGCTACATCCAAACCTTTATACAGGTTCTCATCCTGTGTCGCAATACCAACCGGGCACCTGCCTGAGTCGCATTGTAGCGCTTGTATGCAACCTAGCGCGAACATCATCCCACGGGCACTGTAACAAATATCAGCCCCCAAAGAGATTGCCTTTATAATATCAACTCCGGTAATGATCTTTCCGGCAGCAATTATTTTGATCTCCTCGCGCAACTTATACTTGATAAGCATTTCCTGCACGAAAGAAAGCGCGTCGTAAAGCGGCATGCCCAGGCTATCGGTAAACTCCAGCGGCGCGGCGCCGGTACCACCTTCTGCTCCATCTATGGTTATAAAATCAGGGAAGATCTGGTTGTGCATCATTTCCTGGCAAAGGCGTTCAAATTCCTGCTTGTTACCAATACAAAGCTTAATACCAACCGGCTTACCTTTTGATAATATGCGCAGCTTTTCAATGAATAACAGCATGGTAAACTGATCACTAAATGCGGAGTGTGCCGGTGGCGAAGCAACTGTGGTAAAAGGCTCAACTTTACGGATAGCAGCGATCTCAGGCGTATTTTTTGCAGCTGGAAGTATACCGCCATGCCCTGGTTTTGCTCCCTGAGATAACTTAATTTCCACCATTTTGATATGCGGATGCGCAACCTGCTCTTCGAAAAGTGTTTCGGACAAATCCCCTTTGCTGTCGCGGCAGCCAAAGTACCCCGTACCTATCTGCCAGATCAAATCGCCGCCACCTTCTATATGAAACGGGCTAACGCCACCTTCGCCGGTATTATGGGCAAAGCCTCCTAGTTTAGCTCCTGCGCTTAAGGCAGTTACTGCCGTTTTACTAAGCGAGCCATAACTCATAGCTGAAATATTGTAGATGCTGGCACTATAAGGCTGAGAACAACGGTTACCACCTACTTTTACGCGCAGGTCTTCGGCTTTTACATGCACCGGAAACATGGTGTGGGCTATCCATTCAAAACCGCTTTCCTGGCTATTGGCCTGCATCCCGAATGGTACGGTCTGGCGTACGTTTTTGGCCCGCTGGTAAACTATAGAGCGCTGGCGTCGGCTAAATGGCTTTCCATCCAGGTCAGACTCGAAGAAATACTGACGCAGCTCCGGGCGGATACTCTCAAAAAAGTAGCGCAGATAACCTAGCAAGGGGTAATTGCGAAGTATAGAGTGCTGTGGCTGCCGTATGTTGCGGAAATAGATAACATGCAGTGGCAGTACCAATATAAGCAGCGCCAAATAAGCAATGTTTGTATAGCTCAGGGATAAAACGACGGCATAAACGGCAATAAAAGCAACTGCCATAAGCTGCCTTACGCTAAGTTTGGTTAACATATCTGAAGTAAGAAATTTAACTAAATGGAAATATAACTCGTGCAAACTGGCTGCAAACCAAAACAGGTTGCAGGCAGGATGTACACTAAAGGCAAGTGTGGTTGAGGCCGGAGATACTTTCCGGCTTACTTGTTAAAGTCTTTGGGTGCTGAGAAAAAGTTCAGGCAATATCCGTTCAGCTCATCGCTCAGGGAAACGTGATGAGAAGCTGCTACAAAGCCAGTTAGCGGCAGTTGTAAAGTATGTGTATATCTACTATATGGCAGCACGGTTGTTAATTTTTGTCAGGCAAAATAAGCAGTTAATAAATTGAAAAGCAACTTATAAGCGCTCCTCTTATTTACTACAAACAAGCGGCGGCAATGTTTTCAGGAAACTGCATCTCTGTTTTAGTCGGCTCATTTGCCAGGTAATGCCCGCCTATACTTTGCGTTCTGGCAAGGCAAGCCTGTACTATAAGTTCGGCAGTTGTCAGCATGTTTTGCAGCTCCTGTACGGCCACCGAAAAGGTATGGCATTGCTCCAGCTTATACTTCAGTTCGGCCAGTTTTTCTTTGGCTATCGTTAAGCCTTCGGTGGTACGTACAATACCGGCATGTTCCCACATCAACGCCTGCAGGTCGGCTTTTATTTCACTTATCAAGGCATCGCTGCAGGTATCAGCTAAACTATAAACTATACTTTTAAAGCAGGAGAAACGCTGTTTCGCATTTTCGGAAGCATGTGTTGCCGCCGCTCTTCCGAATTCGACTCCCTCCAGCAGCGAGTTACTGGCCAGCCTGTTTGCCCCATGTACGCCGGTGCAGGCCACTTCGCCAACGGCATATAAGCCGGATATTGATGTTTGCCCGTGCAGGTCTGTTTCTAAGCCACCACACTGGTAGTGTGCCGCCGGAACTACAGGTATAAATTCCAGGGTAGCATCGATGCCTATACTTTTACATTTGGTGTAGATGAAAGGGAAACTCTTCTGTAACCTGCCTTCGGGTAAACGGGTGGCATCTAAGTATAAACAGGGTGAATGATGCAGGTTCATTTGTTCGTACACAGCACGAGCAACTATATCGCGCGGCGCCAGTGAGCCCAACGGATGGTATAGTTGCATGAAGGCAGTACCATCCGGCAAAACCAGTTCTGCGCCAGCACCACGTAAGGCCTCACTTATCAGGAATGTATCTTTAGAAGTCGGATTGTAAAGAGCTGTCGGGTGAAACTGGAAAAACTCCATATTCCGGATTGTGGCCCCTGCCCTGTGTGCCATGGCCAGTCCGTCGCCGGTAGCTATAGTTGGATTGGTGGTGTATTGGTATACCTGACCCGAAGCACCTGTTGCTAAAACTATAGCTTTGGCAAGTATGGCTTTATAGTTTCCGCTCACCAGGTCCAGCGCCTGCACCCCGTAACAAACCTTCTCCTGATTTATACTTTGCGTAAGCAGGTCAATACCCAGGTGATATTCTGCAATGGTGATATTGGGATTCTGAAAAGCTGATTTGCTTAGCGCCTGTTGTATACTTAAACCGGTATGGTCTTTTACATGCGCGATGCGGTGCTGGCAATGGCCGCCTTCCAGGCCTAAGGCTATAGTTTCATCCGGAGCAGTATCGAATTGCACACTTTGCTGCTGCAGCCATTTTATACTTTCAGGAGCCCGCTCAACCATAAACCGGACTGCAGTTTCGTCGCACAAGCCAGCGCCGGCTGTAAGCGTATCCTGCACGTGCTGCTCAAAAGAATCTATATTGCTTAAAACCGCAGCTATACCTCCCTGTGCATAGGCAGTGTTGGTCTCCGATAATGCAGATTTACAGAGAACCAACACCTTACCATGTGCAGCAGCTTCCAGGGCAAATGTTAAACCTGCGATGCCGCTGCCTAATACTACAAAATCATAGTTCAGCGATTCCATTTATGCAAAGGCCAGCATCCGTTCTATTGGTGTAAGGGCTCGTTTAATAATCTCTTCTTCCAAGGTTACTTCAAAAAATCTTTCCTGGGGTGTTCCAATCGAGCGAAGCGATTCCAGCGTTCTTTGCACAGTTATCTGCTTCATGTGCGGACACTTAATGCACGGAACTATAAATTCTTTTTCAGGATACATGCCGCGCAAGGTTGCTCCCAGATCACACTCCGAACCAAGTATAAACTGACGGCTCTCGCTCTCACCTACAAACCGGATAATGTCGGATGTGCTTCCAACGATACCTCCTGCACCTTTCAAGGCATCGGTTACAGTATCGTCCGGAACTTCCCAATGCACCAGCACCTGCGCTTCGGGATACATCAGTTTAAGGCCGTTTATGCGCTGTGGCGTAAATTGCTCGTGCACTTCGCATTTGCCTTCCCAAAGTATAAGTTCTTTGCCTGTTTCGGCTTTTATTTTGGTCTGCAGGTTACGGCCCATGTACAGGTCTGGCAAAAAGATGAGCTTGTCGCCACCCAGCGAGCGGGCAATATCCATGGCATTGCGTGAGGTGCAGCAGATGTCGGCTTCGGCTTTGGTTTCGGCGTAAGTGTTGATGTAAGCTACCACCGGCACGCCCGGCCATAATTTCTTTAATAACCGTACATCTTCTCCGGTTATACTTTCGGCCAGGGAGCAGCCGGCATCAAAACTGGGCAGCAACACTTGTTTAGCTGGGTTCAGAATCTTGGCCGTCTCCGCCATAAACTTAACCCCACAAAAAATAATGTAATCCGCTTCCACAGTTTTGGCCGCCACACTCAGCCCCAGCGAGTCACCTACAAAATCGGCAATACCGCCATCTTCGTGTTTTACCTGCAGCTCTGCCGGCATGTAAAAATGCGACAGCACCACCGCGTTATGCTTTTTCTTCAGTTCGCGAATTTCTTCTACAGCATCCAGTAAAGCGGCTTCTTCTTGTGCGGGCAGGGCAACAGGTTCCATGGCTCTGAGTTTTTCAGAGAAGGCGCCCCGGGTTTGGGTAGTAAGCATGTGTGTTGTTGTGTGTTTGTGTTAGACTAAGATTCTACTATTGTTTTGTCAGAATTACAGATTATTCCTTTGATCCAGGCCCTGAAATACTTTCTTTTGGCAGCTCGTCGTGCAGGTTGGTAATAAAATACTCGCCTGAATTAATGCCATCTACCAGCGTCTGTATTGTTTTTGTATCAAATACCCGTAACAATTGGTTACGGTAAGCTTTTATCTCGTCGTGCAACGGGCAGGGATGCGTATCGGAGCATTGCTTCATACCCATGCCACATTTCCGGAAAGCTTCCAGTCCGTCTATTGTTTTCACTACCTCCAACAGGCTGATCTCGCTGGCTTGTCGGTGCAGGTAAAACCCGCCGCCCGGTCCTTTTACAGAGGCAATTATACCTTTACGAACCAGGTCCTGGAGGATCTTGCCCATAAAATGCGCGGGCAATTCCAACTCCTTGGCTATTTCCTTGATGCCTACTTTAAGCCCCTGTGCATCGTTCAGAGCGATGTACACAATGGCACGCAGGGCATATTCCGTTGTTTTCGATAACATGAGAATCTGTTTATACTTCTAACACTAACACGGCTGCAAAGGTACTATTTCCCTTCCAACTGCCGCATCCCTTCTTCCGTGATCATTTCCGTAGACCACGGCGGTGACCACACCAGGTTCACTTTTACATCCAGGTTCGGAAAACGTTTTAACAGGATCTGCTCTGTTGCATTTACGATGGTGCCGCTCATGGGGCAGCCTGGTGTTGTCAGGGTCAGGTCAATTTCCAGCAGTTCGCCATCCAGGCTCACGCTATAGATCAGACCCAGGTCAACTATATTTATGCCCACTTCGGGGTCGATGATGTATTTTAAGGTTTCGTAGACTTCATTTCCGAAGTCTTCAGACACTTGCGTTTCCATAGGAAAAAGGTTTTAGTTCCTGAACTTTATGCATGAGCAGTTGAAACACATTGGCCGTGTATAGCAACGATGTGATAGTAAAGCCGATAGCACCGGCAAGTATAAGTTGTTGGTCGCGCAGCAGTATACCCGTTATCAGAAGTATAAACCCGAGGAGGTAACTGATGTTTTGCCAGCGCTGAATAGTATGGTTGTAAAGGTCTTTTGGCAAAGGCGTTTTAAAACGGCCCACATAATCTTCATAAGCGTGCATCCAGATGATAAAAGGCAGTGTTTTAAAAGTCTGCCCAAGTATAATGGCGGATATAAAACCCAGGAAAACCGAAATGCCATACACTAAATAAACTGCCGACAAAAGCTGTTGCGGAAGATTGACGTTACTGCTAACTATAAACACCAGCACAATCGGTAACACCAGTAAGCCAAGTGCTACAAAGGTCTGTTTCATACCCAGGTCCACATCGTGGCGTTGGCGTGTTTTACTTGTCTCGTAGATGAATAAAAGGAACAGCAGCACACCACCAACCACCAACCCGGCATAAACCGGCAACAGCGAAGTATGGATAAACAGGTGATCAAAAATGAAAAACACTAAGCCAGCATTGATCAGGTTATAGCTCCAGTTCAGCTTTTTAGTGCTCTCGGCGTGTGCCAGTAAAAACATTGGGATCAGCTTCGCTCCTACTCCTATTATCAGTAGCAGAAACCAGCCGGCCATACCAATGTGGGCGTGCAGTTTCAGGTAATGCGTGTGCTCTACCGGCAGAAAAGCCATCGTAAAGTTCAGCACCATAACCAAACCAACTATACCCGTAACCAGCAACCAAATAGCCGAAGTAACTATAAAATCAGATTCTATGGTCCATTTGGGCGCCAGGCGCGCGGTCTGTATGACGTTGATGTTCAGAAGTATAAACGAGATGACCAGGCTACAGGCAGCTACGTGCATGACATGGCCCAATTCAAAATTCCAGAAGCACCAGGCCAGTAGTATAGTACCTACACCTAAAAACCCAAAGGCTATAGTTGCCAGCTTCTCAGAGTATAGTTTACACTCCAGCACCACCGGCAATAACTGGTACAGCGCCCCGAAAATAAGCATCGTTGCCCAGCCCAGTGCGGCCACGTGAGTTAAGGTCAGCAGTTTTGGGTGGAAATAATGGCCACTGAAGGCATCGGTAGAGAAGAGCAGCAGAATGCTGAGCGCTACAAAAGCCAGGGCAGCGAACGCGTAATGCGGCAGCACAACCCATTTGCCCGGCGAATTAGATGTAGTAGCAGTGCTCATCGTTTTGGTTATTTATAGATCAGTAAGTCAACCTGGTTAGGGCCAACCTCTTGTATAGTAATGTTAAAGCCTCGCTCCTCCAGTTGAGGCAACAGGAACTGCGGTACCCGTTTGTGCACCACATACAGGGCTTCACCAGTAGGCAACACTTCCAGTTCACCAAGTATAGTTACCATAGGCTGGGGCATTTCCATAGCGCGTACATCAATGCGTTTTACCTTACCGGCAAAGCGGGCCATCATATCTTCAAAGCTGTTTTCCGCAGGTTTTATAGTTATCTGTTCAGTAGCCTCAGTTTCGTTTTCAAGCCAGAAGTAAGTATAAACCAGGTTCTCGTTCTTCACATCCGTCCAGAAACTATAGCCTTTCTTTTTCAGGATGGCGATAAGCGGTGTTGGCTCAAAAGTGTTGATAATCAGCAAAGCATTGTTCTCTCCTATCTCCTCCACTGCGTTCATGATCTTCAGAAACGGATCGTTACCGGTGACTATATCTTCACAAACATCCAGGGTAATTATATTTTGCTCTGGTAGTTGCGCCAGGTAAGCCGGCTGTGTGGCAGTGGTGGTTTCAGGTGTTTGCATCGTATTTGGGTTTAAAGTATCTGCGTTTGCGGTGTTGCCAATTATAAAGCCAAGCGGCTCCAGCTTTTGATAAAACATTTCTATATCGCAACCGCCTATTCGGGCAGCATCAGCTATAGTTACCCGCGATGCCAGTATCTTGCGCAGCACCGGGTTACGAAGCTTCTCAAAGTGCTTGTTTATACTTGCGATGGCATCTATAGCGGCAGGGTTCTCCTTTATCAGCGCCGATATTTTGGTGTTGGCTGCAATGTTCATGGCTATTCGGCTTGCGCTTTTTTTGTCCAGAACTCAGGTGTAAAAGTGTCCATGCGCGGATCATGCTTATGGCTTAGCAGTTGTCCAACCAGCTCCAGTTCATCAGAGTGCGCTACGGCCTGCAGGTACGGGAATAGCTCGCGTTCTTCCCAACGGATGTGATCGGTCAGGTCCTGCTCCAGCACTTTAAACAGCTCTTTGTTCATCGGGCTTCCGTCTTCAATCAACTCAACCAGCGAGTGCAGTAACCTGTGCTCTTCTTCCAGGCGGCCTCTTACAGTATCATCTGTTTTCAACAGCCTTTTCAGCACCCACTCTTCTTCTTCGCAGTGCTCTTTTAAAATAGTATCCCAGAAATAGCGCACGTACGCACGCATCAAAATCAGATCGGTACCGTTCTTCAAACCTTGCCGGATCTTCCAGCAGAACAGTAAACCAAAGTGGTGTTCCCGAGACAGTGGCACTAAACTTTTATCTCTTTTTTGGGGAGTTATTGCCTTTTTCATGGCAGTGGTGGGCAGCGCCCGTTATGCAATTTCCAAACTACTACTTACAGGACATCAGGATCAGCAGGATCTTTTTAATCGCAGGAAAAGTATAGTTCTCAATCCTGCCAATCCATCAAGCCCGTAAACTATAGTTCTATTTAACTACTTCTTTTTCCATCTCCAGCGCTTTCGGGAACAGGATGTTGTTCTCTAAGTGGATGTGACGGAACAGGTCATCTTCAAACTCTTTCAGTTTCTTGAAAGCAACAGTGTAGGTAGCGCAGGCATCAGCTGGCAAAGTATAGCCATTTGTAAGCTCACGGATTTTCTCCAGTTCAGTACCGGCATGCTCGTGCTCCATCTCCATCATATTGATCGGGTTCTGGATAGAGCCGAAGGCAGCAGGCTCCATTTTCACGCCGCTTTTCCTGGCTTCATCCAGCTGCTTAATGTAAGGAAACAGTACGCGCTCTTCTTTCGGCATATGCGATTCCAGCTCGTTGGCTACGTTAGTGAAGTGCTTTACAACTTCTATAAGCTCCGGGTGGCGCTGACCGTGTACGCGGGCAATTTTAGTAGTGTATTCGTACAGCGCAGGTATCGCTTCGCGCACATATTTATGGTGCATGTTCACGATATAATCTGCCAGGAAAGATGGCTCCCATTTGTCGTACTCAGCCTGGCGGTTCTGCTCGGCTTCGTCCATCGCTAACAGCTCCTGCTCCAGCTCATCTTGGCTAATGCCTTTTTCTTTGCAAACCTGTGCCACCGATTTTTTACCGCCGCAGCAGAAATCGATACCGAATTTTTTAAATACCTGTGCTTTGCGGTAATCTTTGGCTACCAGCTCACCTACAGTTTCGCCTTCTTCGGGGGTAAGTTTACCGATACGCACTTCCCATACTTCCGGGCCCTGCTCCAGGTACTCCCATTTAAATGTATTGCCACGCTCACCCAACAGTTGGTAATAAAGTGGTTTCGGATCGTGGTCGTTGTGTATGATAAAAGCTTCGCCACCTTTCAGGTTATCGAACCATTCAAAAATGGTCGGGTGCTTCATGCGTGGCTCCAGAACTGTTACGTCCAGTGTTTTTTCTATGCTTTGTGTGGTTTCCATAATGGTTAAATTTTGTTGTTGTAATCAATCACCGGCGTAAAGGTATATGACGTATTTTTAAAATAAAAGATAAAAAGGTATTTTATTATTTTATTTCATCTCTTACCTTTACAACAGGTTCAGCAACAGTTTATTTAAGCTTTAACAGCTTCCCGGATCACGTCTTTACCATCAACTATAAAATTGATTTTCAAAGACTTAAATCCGCTTTACAAGTATACTATTATAGTAAAAAGACGAAAATGACCGAAGTCATTTATAAGAGTGACCTTGCTCATCCTGATTCAGATTTATAGTTGATAGCTTGGTGAACTCAAAATATAGTAAGCTGCTATATAGGTCTGTTGCCGGTTGTTTTTCCGGCCTGCTTTAGAAGTTAGGAATGACTGAACTATAACGCACGTTGTGCTGACCAAATACAAACCTGCTGCCCAAAAGGCGCAACACCTGTTACCGAAACCCTTATAAAATTTATAGAGCTACCCCTATGAAGAAAAGTAAACGTCCAGCTGGCCTGTCCTTCGCCCGGCACTTTACCACCGCAGCGCAAAATGCCTACGACATGTTCCGTTATGAGCTCCGTTCCTCCACTATCCGCAACCCGACCGGCGATGTGGTGGCAGAGTTGAACGATGTGGAAGTACCAGCACAATGGTCGCAGATCGCGACAGATATTCTTGCTCAAAAATACCTGCGAAAAGCAGGTGTACCACAGGCAGATGGTAGAACCGGCGCTGAGAAATCTGCAAAGCAAGTGGTGCACCGCCTGGTAAAATGCTGGCAGGATTGGGGCAGTAAGTATGGCTATTTTGCTTCTGAAAAGGATGCGCAGGTGTTTTATGATGAACTGGTGTATATGCTGCTGGGCCAATACGCAGCACCTAACTCACCGCAATGGTTTAACACTGGGCTTTACAATTCCTATGGCATCACGGGTAAATCTCAAGGACACTACTATGTAGACCCGGATACAGGTGAAATGAAGGAATCAGGTTCTGCGTTTGAGCGGCCACAGCCACATGCCTGTTTTATACTTTCGGTGCAGGACGACCTGGGCCAGAAAGGCGGTATAATGGACCTGCTGGTGCAGGAAGCGCGTGTGTTTAAGTATGGCTCAGGTGTTGGTACTAACTTTTCAAGTATAAGAGGTAAGGATGAAGCGCTTTCGGGTGGCGGTACTTCGTCGGGGCTGATGTCGTTTTTAAGGGTGAGCGACCGCGCAGCCGGGGCTATAAAATCGGGTGGCACTACGCGACGCGCCGCTAAAATGGTGTGCCTGGACCTGGACCACCCCGAGATTCAGGAGTTCATTAACTGGAAAAAGGACGAAGAGAAAAAAGTGGCAGCCCTTATTGCGGCCGGCTACTCCGGAGATTTTGAAGGTGAAGCATATAATACCGTATCTGGCCAGAACTCCAACAACTCAGTACGGGTACCAAATACCTTCTTTAAAGCACTGCACCAGAACGGAGACTGGCACCTGACTGCCCGAACCGACGGTAAGGTTCTGAAATCTATACCTGCGCGTAATTTGTGGAAGCAGATAGCAGAAGCAGCCTGGGCCTGCGCCGACCCGGGCGTGCAATTCGATACAACTATAAACGAGTGGCACACCTCTCCGGCTGAAGGCAGAATTAACGCCTCAAATCCGTGCTCGGAATACATGTTCCTGGACGATACGGCCTGCAACCTGGCATCGCTTAACCTACTCCGCTTTTTTGATGAAGAGAAACAGCAGTTTGATGTAGCCGCTTTCGAACATGCCTGCAGACTGTGGACCGTAGTTTTGGAGATATCAGTGCTGATGGCGCAGTTTCCTTCTGAAGTGGTAGCGCAACGCTCTTTCGATTACAGAACCATAGGTTTGGGTTATGCCAACTTAGGCGCATTGCTTATGGTACAGGGCCTGCCCTACGACAGCGACGAAGCCCGCGCTTTATCGGCAGGTATCACCTCACTAATGACAGGTACCGCTTACCGAACTTCTGCTGAAATGGCTGCCAGCTTAGGTGCTTTTGCCAAGTATGACAAGAATCGCGATGCCATGCTGCGCGTGATTCGCAACCACCGCTTTGCCACCTATAATCAACCGGAGAACTATGATAAGTTAAGTATAAAACCCCACGGCCTGAATCAGCAGCTTTGCCCGTATTACCTGTTAAAAGCTGCCCAACACGCCTGGGACGAAGCACTGCAACAGGGCGAAATGTATGGCTACCGAAATGCACAGGCTACCGTTATCGCCCCAACCGGAACTATAGGGTTACTGATGGACTGCGACACCACAGGTGTTGAGCCGGATTATGCGCTGGTAAAGTATAAAAAACTTTCAGGCGGTGGTTATTTTAAGATCATCAACCAATCTATACCAGGCGCGCTTAACAAATTAGGTTATAGTTCGGAAGAAATAGATGCTATAGTTAATTATGCCAAAGGCCATAGTACACTTACCGGCGCACCGCACATCAACCCGGAATCTTTGCTACATAAAGGCTTAACAGAAGAAGAGATTACCAACCTGGAAGCAGTATTACCAAAAGCTTATGATCTGTCGTCGCTTTTTAATGTTTATACTTTAGGCGAAGCATGTCTAGAGCGTTTAGGTTATACTTCAGCAGAGTACCAAAACACAGGGTTTAATTTGCTACATGCCTTAGGCTATACTTCCAAACAAATAGAAGAAGCGAACGAATACGTTTGCGGCACGATGACCGTAGAAGGCGCGCCATACCTGAAGCCTGAATATTACGCTGTTTTTGATTGCGCCAACCGCTGCGGCAACAAAGGCAAACGCTTTATACATGCCGAAGGACACATTAAAATGATGGCCGCCGTGCAACCGTTCATTTCCGGGGCGATCTCTAAAACCATAAACCTGCCCAACGAAACCACTGTGGAAGAAGTAGCACGCTGCTACGAACTGTCGTGGGAACTGGGCCTGAAAGCCTGCTCTATTTACCGTGATGGCAGCAAACTTTCTCAGCCACTTACTTCAAAAAGCAGCAGCTCTGAAAACGAAGAAAAACCTACTACCGAGACAAGTATAGCCAACGAAAAGTATAATGCCGAACAAGTGTTGCAGGCAGCCAAAGCTATACTTGCTGATGCCAGCAATGCCGGTTTCAGGGAGCAGCTAACCCGCATGGTGGAGCGCCGCAAACTACCGGATAAACGCAACGGATTTACCCAAAAGGCAAAAATAGACGGACATACGGTTTATATCAGAACAGGTGAGTATGCCGATGGCTCTTTAGGTGAGTTGTTCATTGATATGTATAAAGAGGGGGCTTCGTTCCGGTCAATCCTTAACTGTTTTGCGATCTCGGTGTCGCTGGGTTTACAGTATGGCGTGCCGCTGGAAGAGTTTGTGAACCGCTTTACCTTTACCCGCTTCGAACCGGCCGGCCGCGTAGAGCATCCAAACATTAAATCAGCTACCTCGGTGTTCGACTACATTTTCAGGATGCTGGGGTACGAATATCTGAACAGAAAAGACCTGGTACACGTGCAGCCCGAAGAACCGGAAATTATGGATGAAACACCAACTGGAAAACTACCTGAAAAAGCAGCAACTATAGTTACAGAAACATCCACAACCAAGAGCAATGGAAAAAGCTACGCTGTAGTTACCCAAAGCAGAACGGTATTGATGGAGCAAACGCAACAGGTACTGGCCAGCATGATGGGCGATGCCCCGATCTGCAATGTGTGTGGGCATATCACTATCCGCTCCGGCACCTGTTATAAATGTTTGAACTGCGGCAATAGTTTAGGGTGTAGTTAGTAGTTAATAATCAATTTGTCATTTCGAACGGTAGTGAGAAATCTGTATCAGATCTCTCCTATCATCGAGATGACAATTATGCTGTTTTAAAGTAAATTGCAACATGACTGAAAAGAAAGATATACTGCGTTTAGAGGATGTAAAATTGCTGGTGGATACCTTTTATACCCGAGTACGGGCCGATGAATTGCTGGGACCGATCTTTGACGAGCGCATACAGGACAGATGGGCACGCCACCTGGATATCATGTACCGTTTCTGGCAAACCGTGCTGCTGGACGAGCTTACCTACCAGGGGGCTCCGGGCTCAAAACACATAACCCTGCCTGTTGATGCAGCACATTTTGAACGCTGGATACTGCTGTTTTATACAACCATAGACGAATTGTTTACCGGGGAGAAAGTAGAAGAAGCCAAATGGCGTGCTCAGAAAATGGCCGATATGTTCGCCAGCAAAATAGAATATTATAAACAGAACAAAGGCCGAACGATCCTGTAAAATACAACTATAGATGAACTCCGAACACTACCTGATACTGCTCGCCTTTTTATGGGTGGGCTTTGTAAGTGCGATCAGCTTTATGGAAGCCTGGCTGAAATTCAGGGCGCCCGGTGTTACTCTGCCCATCGGCTTAAGTATAGGCCGGCTGATCTTTAGCGGGCTCAATAAAGTGGAATGGTTCTTTGGGCTGGCTTCATTGGTGCTGTTTTTCGTTGGTGATGGCTTGGGTGATTCATCGTCATTCTTACTATTTATACCGATTGTAATCCTGCTACTACAGACTATCTGGCTACTGCCTGCTATGGACAAGCGAGCGGAGTTGGTAATCTCTGGAGCAGAATTGCCTAAGTCTGCCTTGCATTTCTATTACATTGGGGCCGAGCTGGTAAAGGTAGTTTTACTATTTAGCTTTGGGATTAAGATGTTTGGAAATTTGTAAGTAAAAGTAACAGACCTTGCAGCATTCCCGAAAGCTTTCGGGACAGGTCTCTGCTACTACGAGCGTCTTCCTACTTAGCATGTAAGACGCTCCGAGGTTCAAAAACGCTCGGAAGTCATGCAATTTATACTTTCCTCAACTCAAATTCTGATTCTTGTACAGCTTCCTGATCTATACTATGCTTACTGCTGAGCTGCGAGATAAAGAACAGGATCAAACCAACTGGTAAAAGTATACTTACTGCAAATAATAATGTGTGATAGTTTGGTATTGCTCCTAGTCCGGCCCAGTAAAAAATGCCCTGCAAAAAGAGCAGCACCTCACTACTGAAAAAGCCAAGTATAAACAGTCCTATCCCCCACCGACTAATAGTTGATTTAAAGCTGAGCCAACCCTGCTGCACGAAAAAAGCAAGTATAAAAAAGCTGACGAACCCGATAAGCACCAGGTGCAGATAACCGATTATGAAGTTGCGCAATTGATACGCCAGGTCGGCCATGTACGGAAGTGCGGTAGCGAACTGCATCAGGGTTTTAAGTATAAAAGCGGTAGCTGCAAGTATAAGTATGGCCCGAGCCCAGTTGCCAAATAAACCCAGCAATTGCTTACATATCGGCCAAAGTATAAACACCAGAATAGCTAAAGAAATTACCTGAGTCAACGCTGCGGCTCCACCTAAAAAGTAAACGATAGCATCCGGTTTTATCCATAGCACAGACAGCAGGTAAGCAGGCAAACAGGCCCAAAACATCAACCTGAAAAACAGCAAACTATACTTTGCATTAAAGCTGATCTTATACTTCTCGAGTAACCAGAAAAGTAAACCCAGCACAGCAAAAGTTAGCCAGCCGTTGTACAGAAAATGCAGGTAGAAATAAATGGCATTGTAGTATAATTCGGTAAAGCTGTTGCCTGTCGCCATGATCGGCCCCATACTCCAGGGCCCCAACGACGACAGCGCCAGGAAAAACAAAGCAGCCTTTACAAACCGGAACGACAAACTATAGTTACCGGAACTTACTTTTGCAGCTTTGGCATCTTTCAGGAAACGGTAAATAAACCAGTAAGTGAGCAGGATGTGCGCCGTAGAAAAAGTAATGGAAACTGCCCCATAGCCCTGCACCGGAAAGCTCAGCAACATGCCCAGCACCGCCCCCTGCGACAGCCAGAATTGCCAGGTATATGTTTTCTTGCTCTGTACATCTGCTGGTAAGTACGCATGCAATAGTGCAATAAAAAGTGCCGGGTAAAGCCACCCAAGCAGCGCCACATGCGAGTGCGCGTGTAACAGGAATTTATAGTTTACTCCCGCAACCGGGGCTACAAAAGTCCAGCGCAGCATCAGGCCCAAAGCACCTATCAGAACAAAATTAAAGAGCGCTACCTGCACCCATCGTAGGCTTGCAGCAGTAGCTTTATACTTGTAAATATTTTCCTGTACAGGCTGCATCAGTAACTATTGAAAATAATTTGGGTACAGTGCCACTCTCTCTTTTATGCGTTCGTAGGCAGCGGCAGCTTCTACGTCATCTTTACTCTCATTTAGCAACTGCACATCTTCAGCTATGGGCAACAGTAAAGTATGCAACATATCATGTGCGGCCCCTTTCATTGTGCATGCCGCAAACAGGTTCTGCAATTCGCCCTGCAACGTTTTACCAAGGTCATTATAAGCTTCCAGAGATTCATTTTCGGGCTGTTGCGCAAAGCTTTGCAAGAGCATATCTATACCTGCCATGTTTATAGCCGTGGCACTGTCGGCTGCCCATTTTTTGCCGTCATTGAGGGCCAGTTCACCTTTGGGGAGTTGCTCATGCACTTCAAACGGAATAGAATCTGTTTCGCTTGCACAGGAAGCCAACAGGCAAAGTATACTTAAGAATAAGGCTATTTTTTTCATCGCGTTTGGCATAAGTTGTCTTCTCAAAAACTTTACAAGTATAAGCCCGCCGCACTTCCTATAAAATGATGCTCGTCATAAAACACTTTTTCCGGCCTATACTTTCATCATACTTTCTTGCTGCATGCCGGCAATGACTTTTATCACTTTCATGGCTGATGCAACTCATTTATCGGGTACGCTACTGCAGCTACCTTAGTACTCTGAGAAACTATACGCTTTTATGCTTTATAAAGGCCTTGCATCTTCCAGAAAATCAGGCGATACCAAACATCAATTAGAGTTTATATACTTTATGCAGAATTTAATTCACAACTTTCACATTCCCGTTATGGGTCTGGCCTTTTCCATAGACTCGCCTCAGAAAGTGGCGCAGTATGGTATAGATTCGGTGCTGTCGCTGAGCGATGACACTTTACTGGAACAGATGCGCGCGCATTATAGCCAGGTTTACAACGAACCTTACACTGCCATTACCCCGGATGAAGAAGATTACCGTGCCCGCCGCGTAACCGCATATCTCGACCTGGTAGACAGGATTGTGAAGCAGCAACTGGAAAGCATGCGCCACGAAGCGTTTGAAGATGGCACCCGCCTTACAAAATACTTCACGCTGCTGCCAGATAATTCACCCCTCAGGGCTAAGTATGAGCAAATGCTGCAAACTCAAAATCCGGAGCAGAAAACACTAATACAACAGGAATTACGCACTTTATTACAGGCCGGCAGCATTGATGTAAACATCATGACGAAGCTGGACAAAATAAACTACAACGATAAAGGCGAACCACTACCAACCGAATTTTCGGATGCGCTTGCCGCGTTGCGAGGTTTTGCAAAAAGCACTGTGCAGGCGGCTGTGGTTTTCTCGGCTGGCTTAAACATGCGCCTTTACAGTTACATCGAGCAGTTCCTTAATTTCTTCCCGGATGTAAAAGGTTACCTGGCTAAAAAAATCATCATCAAAGTAAGTGATTATCGCTCGGCTTATGTGCAGGGCAAGATCCTGGCAAAAAAAGGCCTATGGGTATCAGAGTTTCGCATTGAATCTGGCTTGAACTGCGGCGGCCACGCTTTTGCCACCGATGGTTTTTTACTGGGCCCGATTATGGAGGAATTTAAACAGAACCGAAAAGCTTTACAGGAAGAACTATATGGTATTTTCAGCAGCGCCTTGCAAAGCAAAGGTATGGCTGTTCCGGCCGAGGCTCCGGCTATGCGCCTTACGGTGCAGGGCGGTATTGGCACTTCCGAAGAGCAGCAATTTTTACAACAACATTACGGTGTGGATGCTACCGGTTGGGGAACACCTTTCCTGCTTGTTCCGGAAGCCAGCACCGTAGATGAAAACACCTTACAGCAACTGGTAAAAGCAGGTTCTGAGGATTTATACTTAAGCCCGATATCGCCGTTGGGGGTACCATTTAATGCGCTGCGCGGCACCAGCAGCGAAGCCCTTAAAACAGCCCGTGCCGATAAAGGAAAACCGGGTAGTCCCTGCATTAAAAAGCACCTCGTTTCCAACACCGAATTTACCACTGAGCCGATTTGTACGGCATCGCGCAAGTACCAGCGCCGCAAACTGGAGCAGTTGCAAAGTATGAACCTGACAGCTGAAAAGTATAAAGCCGAAGAAGCGAAAGTGCTGGCAAAAGAATGTCTCTGCGAAGGCCTCGCCGATACAGCCCTGATACAACTCGACATCCCTAAAAAGCAATCTCCTAAAGCTGTGGCTATTTGCCCGGGCCCAAATCTGGCGTATTTTTCAGGCATTTTCAGTTTACAGGAAATGGTAGATCATATTTACGGCCGGGTAAACGTGCTCAACAATACCTACCGCCCGCACATGTTTATTAACGAGCTTAAAATGTATGTGGCTTACTGGCTGAAACAGATTTCGGAACAACTGGAGCCTATACCGGACAAGCAGCAAAAATACCTGCAAAGCTTCCGCCAGAACCTGTTACAGGGTATACAGTATTATAAGCAATTACTACCGGTGCTGTTTAACGTAAAAGAGAAACTGGAGCAACAGGTAATCATGCTGAATGAGTTACTTGAGGCTGAGGACCAACTGTTGCTGGAGCAGGAAATTAACAAGGTAGTTTTAGCATGACAAAAATAAGACTGACGCGGCTGTTTACGTTTGAGGCGGCACATGCCTTGCTAAACTATAACGGCCCCTGCAAAAACATACACGGGCACTCTTACAAGCTGCAGGTTACTATAATCGGTACTCCTGTTGTAGATGAGGAGCACCCGAAAAACGGCATGGTGCTGGACTTTGGCGATCTGAAAAAACTAGTGCAGGAGCTTATACTTGACCAGATGGACCACGCCCTTTTGTTAAGAAACGACAGCCCGCCTCAATTGCTGAATGCATTGCGCGAGTTAAACCATAAACTGGTGCCGGTACCTTACCAGCCTACCTGCGAAAACATGCTCATTGATTTTAAAACCCGCTTAATGCACCGGCTGCCCGAAGGTATACAACTGCATAGCCTGAAGCTTTGGGAAACACAAAATTCCTTTGCCGAATGGTATGCTGCTGATAACATTTAAAGTATAAAATCAACTGAAAACAAAAAAGCAGAGCTTGTACAAGCTCTGCTTTTTTGTTTTATACTTCCTGTAGAAAGTTTGATGGTTTTTACTCTAAGTTTCGTTCGTATGGAAGGTTCGAGGAACTGGTTTTTGAAAACGGTACATCCTGCGGAATATAATCTTCTGCAGCGCCAGGTTTGCTGTAATCGTATGGCCACCTGTAAACTATAGGCAATTCGCCCGACCAGTTGCCATGTCCCGGATTTACAGGAGCAGTCCACTCCAGTGTGTTAGAGTGCCATGGATTTTGCGTTGATCTGCGCCCTTTGAAAATGCTGTAGATAAAGTTAAACAGGAAAATAAACTGCGCCACAAAACTAAGTATAGCCGACATACTGATAAAGGTATTCAAATCGGTGAAGGTGTTGAAGGCCTCAAACCCACTCCAGGAGTAATACCTGCGTGGAAATCCGGCAATACCAATATAGTGCATCGGCAAAAAGATCAGGTATACGGCAAGAAAGGTAAGCCAGAAATGCGCAAAGCCCAGTTTCTCATCCAGCATGCGCCCAAACATCTTCGGGAACCAGTGGTATACCCCGCAAAACATACCAAACATGGCAGCAGCTCCCATTACCATATGAAAGTGCGCTACCACAAAATACGTATCGTGTATGTGTATATCCAGCGATGAGTTACCCAGCACTATACCTGTTAGACCACCCGAAATAAAGATCGAAACAAAGCCGATGGCAAAGAGCATGGCAGTGGTAAACCTGATATTTCCCCGCCAAAGCGTTGCCAGCCAGTTAAATACTTTCACTGCCGAAGGCACTGCTATGATCAGGGTAAGAAACATAAATACCGAGCCCAGGAACGGGTTCATGCCCGAAACAAACATGTGGTGAGCCCATACCACAATCGATAAAACAGAGATACCTATCAGCGACCCAATCATGGCCCGGTACCCGAAAATGGGCTTACGTGCATTTGTGGCAATAACTTCGGATGTAATACCAAATGCCGGCATGATCACGATGTATACTTCTGGGTGGCCCAGAAACCAGAACAGGTGCTGAAAAAGTATAGGGCTACCTCCTGAATGTGAAATGGCTTCGCCGGCAATATAGATATCGGATAAGTAAAAGCTGGTGCCCAGGCTCCGGTCGAAAATAAGCAAAAGGGCCGCCGCAAATAACACCGGAAACGACAACAACCCAACTATAGCTGTCAGCAAAAAGGCCCAGATGGTAAGCGGCAGCTTTGTCATGGACATACCCCGCGTTCGTAGGTTTATAACTGTTGTTATATAGTTAATGCCTCCCAGCAAAGTAGACACAATAAAGAGTGCCATACTTACAAGCCAGAGCGACATACCCAAGCCCGAACCGGATATAGCCTGTGGCAGTGCACTAAGTGGCGGGTACACCGTCCAGCCACCTCCGGCAGGCCCGGTTTCGATGAACAGGGAGGTGAACATGACAACGCTGGAAAGAAAGAAAAACCAATACGAGAGCATGTTCATAAAACCCGATGCCATATCGCGCGCGCCTATCTGCAGGGGTATTAAAAAGTTGCTGAAGGTACCACTAAGCCCGGCCGTGAGCACAAAAAACACCATGATTGTGCCGTGCATGGTAACCATGGCCAGGTAAAATTCCGGGTCTATTTTTCCGTTTTCCACCCACTTACCAAGTATAGGCTCCAGGAACGTGAACGTAGCTTCCGGCCAGCCCAGTTGCAACCGGAACAACACCGACAGGAAACCACCGACAAAGGCCCAGAAAATACCCGTTATCAGGTACTGTTTGGCAATTACCTTATGGTCCTGGCTAAAAATATACTTTTCGAAAAAATTGAGGTCGTGGTGATGTTCATGCTCCTCATGGACGGGATGAACCTCCTCGGTGGTAAAATCGGTACTGGCCATACTCTGACTTCATTAAGTGATGTAAAATATACTCAACTTATTATATAGCAGCACTTTGTGCGGATAGGCTACCAACTCCTACATACTACATCCACCCTATAAAAGATATACTTTGAAAGTATAAAAGTTAACTATTCAAATAAAAAGATTGCTTTAGTTTGAATATAAGCGCTACTATTAAGCAAAAAAAGCGCAGAGGATTAGCCCTGCGCTCTCAAAAACACCAAAACATTTATACTTACTTTACTACAAATCTCTTTTCGAGAAAATTCTTCTGGAGCTGAATAAAGGCAGCATCACCCACAGCAGCAGCAATCCAAAAGCCAAACCTATCCCCCACAAATTACCCAGCAAACTTTTGTATAGTGCCCCGGTATAGCCCATCAGCGCCGACACATCCAGGTTCAGCAAAACTATAATTCTGCCCAGGTCTATCGGGTTCAGGGCTGTTAAAGCAAGTGTAGCATTCTCCAGTGGGTAATCACTGAAAGAGTAAAGTATAAACAGCACAATACCATCGTAGATCAGGGCAAAGTAGAACCACAGCAGCAGCGCTATGCCTATACCTTTGGCCTTATCACGGGTAATAACCGATGCAAGAAATGCCATGGCCACAAAAATGAACGTGATGAAAACACCGGTGAGTAGCAAGTTTAAACCGGTAACGCCAGCCCCGAAAAGCAGCATAGGTATACCTGCCCCAACTATAAATGCACCTGAAAGAGAGCTGGCCACACCCAGGTACTCACTCATAAATATCTTTTTGCGGTTTATAGGTTGCGCTACCAATAGCTCCATAAACTCATAGGAGTTATAAAAGTGCGTGGTGGCAAAAACAATGCTTATCAAAGGCACGGTAAGCAGCACCAGGTTTAGCAGGCTAAGTATGGCTTTGTCGGGGCTGCCACCCAGGTTAAATAACCCGAAAGAGAGCAGCAGCAAAAACAAGGTATAAGCCAGTATTATTTTATTGCGGATGATGTCGTAGAAAACGTATTTAATGATCTTGTTCATGGCTTAGTCCTCCTCGTTCATAATTTTGGCTATAGCACGGCTCAGGCGGTCTTCGTTTGTTTGCGCTTTAATATCAAAGATGGTGTCATGGAATTTCACCTGCCCGTCAACCAGGCAGATCACTTCGTCGGCCACTTCTTCCACCTCGCTCATGATATGCGATGTAATAAGTATAAGCTTGCCTTTTTTCTTCTCCTTCAGGATTTTGCACTTCAGGATTTCAGCAGAAATGGGGTCAAGGCCTGCAGTTGGTTCGTCAAGTATAAGTACCTGCGGGTTGAACATAAAAGCCAGCGCGGCGCTAACTTTCTGCTTGGTACCACCCGATAAAGCGCCCATGCGCTTCTCGTACATATCCTTCAGTCCGTACAGTCCGATCAGTTCTTCATCTACCTGCTTTACATCTTTGCGAATGTCACGGATCATATCGATCACCTGGCGGATCTTCATGTTTTCGGGGTAGCGGCCAATCTGCGGCATATACCCGATCTGGCTGCGGTACGCGTGCTGACCAAGTATACTTTCGCCGTTAATTTTTATGTCACCGCTGTCGGGCAGCACCATGCCAAGTATAGCTTTGCTCATGGTTGTTTTGCCGGAACCATTCGGGCCAATAACCGATATTACCCTGCCGGCTTCAAAACTGACATTCACGTCTTTCAGCACCTGCAGCTTACCGTACGACTTGTGCAATCTTTCTATCGTTATCATAACTTATCTTCCTCATCATCGGCTGTTCATCAATCAGGTTTTCCGGTATAAAGCTCGGCAGCACTTTCTCTATGTTATCCAGCAAATCAACCATAAAGCTGCGCATAAACATTACCGAAGGCGGCACTTTCTCCACCAGCATCGAGTATAAACTTACCGGGCGGTACGGCACATCTCCTACCCTGTCTTTGTTCAGGTCGTAGCCGCTGTACTTGTCCCAGTAGTTGTTCTCGAAGTGGTTCATGCTGGAATTACCGTTCGTGCTCACATCAAAAGAGTTGCCGGTAAAGTTGTTCAGCTTAAAGGTATCGTCTATGCAACTGCTCAGGAGCCTGATGGCCCAGCCGTTCTTGTCAAATTCGTTTTTCTGTATATCCAGTCTGCTGGAGCTTTCCATGTAAATACCGGTGGTGTTTCTGCGGAAGGTGTTACTCTTGATCACACTGTTCGTGATCTCTTTCAAAAGCAAACCATAGGCTGCGGCTCCCCAGTTACCTTCAAACGTGTTGTGCTCCATGCGTATGTTGTGGGTATACATAACGGCCACGCCGGCACCGTTTTTCCGGAAAATATTGTGCGTATACACGTTACCATCCGAGAACATGAAGTGAAGCCCGTAACGCAGGTTGTTCTGGCTGATATTATTCTTTATTTCACTGTCTTCTACAAACTCCAGGTAAATACCGTCGCGGTGGCCAGTTACTTTATTGTTGCTGATGTCGGCGTTATTGCAGTACCACAGGTGTATCGCGTTGCCAAGCGCAGATTCGTTTAAGCCGGTTACATCTTTACCACTCACCACATTCCCTTTAATCACGCAGTTATCGGAGTTCTGCAGGTAAATACCGAAATAAGTGTTGAGTATAGTATTGTTGAGTATGCGTATGTTACTGCGTTCCACCACGCGTATAGCGGCATCGTCCTGGCGATAGCTGGTGGCAATATTTTTAAGCGTAAGACCCTCTATGGTTACATTATCTGCTATAACCGTAATTATCTGGCCTTTATAGTTTCCGTCTAGTACCGGCTTGTTCTGGCCAAGCACTGTCAGCGGCTTATCAATTACAATTCCATGTTCCTGGTACACACCTCCCTGCAGCAACACGGTATCGCCGGGTCTGGCTTTTTTTACCGCCTGTTTTACCGAAGTATAGGTACATGTTTTACACACTTTCAGCGTACTGCCGAAGGCAACATTAGCCCACAGCAGCAACACCGAAGTGCTTACTATAAGAAAAATATTTTTACTCAGGTTTTTCATTGTTCTTCACGGCTGTTACCGCTTCGTTCCAGGTCAGCAGGCGACCGCCGTGCTCCTGTTGCATTTTTGTAGCTGCAGCTTTATCGGCTATAGCTGTTAAGTATAAACCCATCGGGCTTGGCAGATTTTTACTCTGCAGGTAATGTGCATTTCGCGCATCAATCAGCTCGCCGGGCTTTGTAAAATCGCTTACAAGTATAAAAGATGCTTTTTCAGCTAATTCTGTTTGTTCGTTTACATACGCCATCAAACATTCCGACGAATCGAAAAAGAAGGCTTTGCCTTTATCATTTACCAGTTCTGCACCATAGCGGTTATCGGCTACAGTCATGTTGCAGTGCGCACAGTTGGCAGCACCATAAGGTATGGGTTTTTGCTCTGGTGCACAGCTAACTACAACACAAAGTATAAACAACAAACCAACTATAGTTAAAACAGATTTCATGCGGCTAAATGTACTGGCGTTTCAATGGTTTTCTTTTTGGCTGATCTGTAGCTCAGGTAAAAGGCAAGTATACTAAACACAATGGCTAGAAAAATACCTGCACTGCCTAAAGCCGGTAATGATAATGCCTCGAAGTTGAGCAATGTTTTGTGGCCCAGCAATGGCGGAATGTAAGTCATGCCTGGTACTTTTATAGGTGCTTCAGGGCTCAGGTTGGTACCGAATCTTACCAGCCATAGGTAAAAGTCAAGTATACCGGCGGCTCCGGCTCCCATTAATAAACCGGCCCAAATACCGGCCAGGTTCCGTTTGCCTATCAATGCTACCAGCACACCGGTTATCATAAAAGCAATAACAATGTAAGGCATAAACTTAAGCTCGGCAAACGACTCGGCGTGGATCGGCTCCATGCCGATGTAGTGGTTCAGGATATTGAAATTCTGAAGGACACTTTCTGAACTGCCTGATATCTTGTTCACCCAGATATGCATTTCAAGTCCTTCGGGGTATTGCGGGGCTTTGAGGTAGATCTTCCACATCGGGAACATGAACAACAAGCCAAGAGATAATGCTGCCACAATCATCAGCACTCTATGTATCGCTTTCATCCTTTTATAGTTTAAGGTGAAAATTTTTAAAAAAATCAGCGGAGGCTACCGGGGCAACCTCCGCTGATTTGCCCAGTTAAAGCATTATTTCGTTGATGCTACTCCTGGAATATTCTGTTTTTTCTTACCGGTCGAGAATTTGATCGGAACGTTAGAACCTTTAGGAGATACCCTCACGTAACCTTGCATCTCCTGGTGCAGCGCAGAGCAGAAGTCAGTACAGTACATTGGATACACACCTGCTTTTTTAGGTACCCATTTCAGAGTTTGTGTCGCTCCCGGCATGATCAGGGTTTCAGAAGTGTTAGCTCCCATCACTGCAAATCCGTGAGGTACATCCCAGTCCTGCTCCAGGTTAGTTACATGGAAGAGTACAGTATCTCCAACCTGAACACCTTCAATGTTATCTGGTGTAAAGTGGCTTCGGATAGAGGTCATTTTCACGATAACTTTATTGCCTTTACGGGTCACGTTTGCTTCGCTTTCCTTTTTAGCAGCTCCAGGGTGCTTGTTCTCATCGAGTTTATGGAATTTAACACTGTTAGGCGCAACTTTGCTGGCAATAATAGCCTGTGCATAGTGAGGCTCGGCAACGGTCGGGAAGTCAAGTAGCATTTTCATTTTCTCTCCAGAGATATCAATCAGCTGTGCAGAGTGCGCTAACTCAGGACCAGTAGGCAGGTAACGGTCCTTCGTAATTTTGTTCATCGCTACCAGGTACTTGCCATGTGGCTCTTTTGTATCGCCACCAGGTATCATTAAGTGACCAACTGAGTAGTAAACCGGAATTCTGTCTACAACTTTCAATTCATTCAGTTTCCACTTCACAACTTCAGAAGACACGAACATGGAAGTATAAGCATTTCCTTTACCGTCAAATTCAGTGTGCAATGGTCCTAAGCCCGGCTCTTTTACTTCACCTTTCAGTACAGATTCATACTTCAGTACTGGTATACCGTTCTTCTCGCCATCAAACTTCTTGTTCTTGATAGCATCCTGCATTTTAGCGAATGAGAATACCGGAATAGCTGAAGCAAGTTTACCACTAACTACCATGAACTCACCGCTTGGATCCACGTCGATACCGTGTGGTGATTTAGGAGCAGGCAACAGATACATCATACCTGGGCACTCTTCCGGAAGCAGGTAGCGCACTTTCTTCTTCACAGTAGATTTAGCAGTGTGCGTATTTTTGTCCAGCTTGTTGTGGTAGTAGTTAGCAGGCATTTCATGCAACTTACCTTCTTTGGCATACTTGGCAGCAAGTTTCCAGTTAATGGCAGCCAGGTAATCTTTATCGTTCTGAGAAGCACCGATCTCTTTCAGAGTACCGGATTTTTCAGAGTTGTAGGTTGTAAAGAACACCCAGTCTTCTGATGGACCTTTACCACCGTTAGCTAAGTCGTAGTCGAAACCCGGAACCAATACCTGGAAGTCAAGGTCCATGTCACCGTTTTCTTTATCAACTTTAATAAAGGAAATAGAACCGCGGAATTCTTCTTCATACTTATCGAGTGCTACGTCGCCTGTGCTGCCTTTCATATCCAGCGGAACTGAGAAGCGGGTACCAGCAATTACGTACTCATTGTTGTTAGTTGGATAAGGCGAGCAGTGGTTACCAGCTGAATTAGGTATCTCCATGATCTCCACGGTCTCGAACGTTTTCAGGTCGATGCGGGCTACACGTGGGGTGTTGTTACCGTTCACAAATAACCAGCGGCCGTCTGTTGTGCCGTTAGCACGAGACAGTTTCGGGTGGTGCAAATCGTCCCAAGGAACAAAACCGTGCGAAGTCTGCAGCATGGCTTTTGTTTCCTCGTTGTAACCATAACCATTCTCAGCGTGCTGCGAGAACACCGGGATGATCTTTAACAGCCTGCCTGAAGGCAAACCGTACACAGACACCTGCCCGTTAAAGCCACCTGACAGGAATGAGTATAACTCATCGTGCTTGCCTGGTGCTACATACACTTTAGAGGCGGCATCCGAAGATAAAGCCTCAGCAGTTGCGCCGCCGGCATTGCCACCATCAGATTTAGTGCAGCTTTGCAGCGCTGAGCCGGCTGCGATAGCCATCAGCATAGCGGCCTTTGGCGCTGCTGTTCTTAATTTATTGATCAGAGTTTCCATAATATGGATTATTTAGCTTTTGATTTCCTAGCTAGCTTTGTCGTTCTTTCTCAGGAATTCAAGTAAAGCTCTTGCATCCTGTTCGTTCACGTTCTGGTTGGTCATCTGTGTTAAGTGCTCAGCCAGTAATTTCTTTGCAGTTGGATCCTGCTTGGTCATCTCTTCCGGGTTAATGATCATGTTCATGATCCACTCCGGTTTGCGACGCTCTGTAACACCGGCAAGGCCAGGGCCTACTACTTTCTGGTCTGATAACTGGTGGCAGGCAGAGCATTTACCTTCAAATAAAGTTTTACCGGTACCAGCCAGCGCTTCATCTATATTTTCGCCTACTTCAACTGTAGTTACCGGGCCTACGCCTTTACCTTCGTCAGCTGCAGCAGTTTGTTCAGTAGCTGCTTCTGTTGCAGGAGCTTCTTCCTGTTGAGCCAGTCCAGGTTCTTGCTGGGCTTCGGTGGCGTTTTCGTTTTCACCTGACGAGCAGCTGAAAAGCATAGCGCTACATAATAATGCAATGGCACTCATTTTCATCGGGCCTTCCAACATACCTCTTAGATTGATACCCGTCTTTTTAATTTTCATGACAGTTAATGTTTAAGTATTGACTCAATTTTGGTGATTGTTTATGAAGCAAAAGTATATGTGATAGCCTGTTAAATAAAAGACCTTAATCTCTTTTAATGATGATATTAATCATTTTTTACCGAACAATGCTACCGGACCTTTGAGCCGAAAGCAGAAGAGATGAAGACATGAAGCGGCTTATCTGGATATTACTCGCAATAGGTACAATAGCTCAGCCACTGAGCAAAACAGGCACTTATTTGCTTTTCCAGGCTAACCGGGCTTACATAGCCAGCCAACTATGCGAGCAGCGGCATTTTCCTCTATCAGACTGCCAGGGAAAATGCTACCTCAAAAAACAATTAAAAAAGGCAGCCGAACGCGAGCAAAAAACGCCGGCAACTCAGAAGCGAACAAGCCCGGACCTCGTCTGCTTAGAAGAAACTTTCCGTTTACGCAGGCCATACCTTCAGCCTGTACCGAAACAGTTAGAGGCACCTTATACTATTAAGAAATACCTCACCCCTGCTTCATACTTCTTTCACCCCCCAGACTTCATGGCCTAGTTCTTAAATGCTTAATGCCACACCGGCACCATTAAAAAATTTCAATACATAAGAGATTCAGTCATGAAAAGAATATTTATACTTATTGCAGCTATCCTATCTATACCTTTTGCCAGCCAGGCCTGCGACGGCGGCTGCACCATGGGAGGCAGTTACTTTGGCATTCTGCCACAGTTTCATAAAAACTTTGCCGGCCTGCGCTATACTAACCGCAGCTATACTATAACTACCACGCACACCCATATGCACGAGGGTATGCCCATGACTCATACCGATATTATTGAGGAAAAGTATAGCACGATGGAAATGTGGGGCCGCTACGTGCCCGCGAAAAATGTGCAGCTGATGGCGTTTGTGCCTTATACTTTTAATGAACAAAGCACTACCCGAGGCAACACGAAGTATGATGGCCTGGGCGATGTTACGGTAATGGCAAACTATACCATCCTGAATACCGGAGATAGCATCAACACAAAATTTAAGCATACCCTGCAATTGGGCGGCGGTGTAAAACTGGCAACCGGAACGCATAAACTCCACCTCAATAACGAAGATTATACTCAGAGTTTACAGCCTGGCTCCGGCAGCACCGACTATATGTTTAACGGTATTTATACTTTGCGCTACGGCAAACTGGGCCTTAACAACGATGTTACCTATCGCATAAACTCAGAGAATGCGGATGGCTACAAATTCGGAGACAGACTAAGCGCCTCTTCAAACCTTTTTTACTGGCAGAATATCGAAAGTATGACCATGCTGCCAAACGCTGGTATTTACTTTGAACATGCCAAAGCAGATGAGCTCGGCAGCGACCATGGCTCACAAATGGGCGGAGACTCATACTATGCTAACCTTGGCCTGAACATGTACATCCGCAAAATTGGCCTGGGCGCTACAGTTCAGCTTCCGCTAAGCACCACCGACGACCATGAGGTTACAAAAGGCAATAGCAGAACCATGGTTAACCTGACCTACCTGTTTTAGAATAACACTCCGTGAAACTACACTCCTGACAGGCAATCAACTAGATCCTGCTTTAAAGCATTCACTTTTATCAACTACTATATTTATCATGAAATACAAAAAACTCTGGCTGGGATTCATTGCCGTGATGGTAGGATCCTTTGCCGTTCTCGGGTACTACGGTTCCGAGATTTACAGACAAGCCCCACCCATACCGGATAAGGTGGTAACAACCTCAGGTAAAGTGATCTTTACAGGACAGGATATACTTGACGGTCAGAATGTATGGCAATCTACCGGCGGCCAGGAACTTGGTTCGGTATGGGGCCATGGTGCCTATGTTGCTCCTGACTGGAGCGCCGATTGGCTGCACAAAGAGGCCATGTACTTTTTAGATACCTGGGCCCAGGAAGCCAAAGGCAGCAAGTATGACGACCTGGATGAAGAAACAAAAGCGCTGCTGCAGGCAAGACTGCAAAAACAGATCCGGGCAAACACGTTTGACCCCGCCACCAATACGCTCACCATTTCAGACCTTCGCGCTGAGGCCATTGCCGGCGTAAGCAGCCATTATACAGGTCTTTTTATGGATGACCCAGCCCTGGCAAAGTATAGAGATGCGTACGCTATGGCCGACAATACCGTAAAGAATCCGGAGCGTATGCGGAAACTTAACGCTTTCTTCTTCTGGACTTCGTGGGCTTGCGTAACCGAACGCCCCGGCATGAGCATTACCTATACAAACAACTGGCCCGCTGAAAAACTGGTAGGCAACCGCCCAAGCAGCGACCTTATCATCTGGACTGGTTTCAGCGTGATCATACTTATTGCCGGTGTTGGCTTACTTGCTTTTTATTATGCCTCCAACAAAGAAGAAGGTATAGACACTTCTAAATTACCGAAGCAAGATCCTTTACTTGGCCTGAAAGCAACGCCATCCATGAAGGCTACATTAAAGTATTTCTGGATCGTAACAGCGCTTATACTTGTGCAGGTAACGCTGGGAGTTGTAACTGCCCACTATGGCGTAGAGGGCCAGGCATTGTATGGTTTCCCGCTTTCAGATTACCTGCCCTACTCCATTACCCGTACCTGGCACGTGCAGTTAGCTATCTTCTGGATTGCAACCTCGTGGCTGGCTACCGGTTTATACATCGCCCCTGCGGTATCGGGCTACGAGCCTAAGTTCCAGCGTTTGGGTGTTAATTTCCTGTTCATCTGTCTGCTTATTATAGTCGCCGGTTCGCTGGCCGGGCAGTGGTATGGTGTTATGCAGAAACTAGGCTACGGCGAAAACTTCTGGTTTGGGCACCAGGGTTATGAATATGTAGATTTAGGACGCTTCTGGCAGATATTCCTGTTAGTTGGCTTGTTCCTGTGGCTCACACTCATGATCCGTGCCATTATACCAGCTTTCAGAAATGATGCAGAAGGCCGCCATTTACTGGGCATGTTCCTGATCTCTTCGGCTGCTATTGCTATTTTCTATGCTTCCGGCCTGATGTGGGGACAACATACTAACCTGGCTATTGCCGAGTACTGGCGCTGGTGGGTAGTGCACCTGTGGGTAGAAGGCTTCTTCGAAGTATTTGCCACCGTGGTTATTGCTTTCCTGTTCGTACGCATGGGCCTGTTGGATACCAAGCTTGCTACCGCTACGGTTTTATTCTCTACCATCATCTTCCTGTTTGGCGGCATTATCGGTACATTCCACCATTTATACTTTAGCGGAACGCCAACTTCGGTAATGGCCCTGGGTGCTACCTTTAGTGCGCTGGAGGTTGTACCGCTAGTACTGATAGGTTTTGAAGCGTACCATAACCTCGAGATCAGCCGGTCTACCCTATGGATGAGAGCTTACAAATGGCCGATCTATAGTTTTATAGCGGTTGCTTTCTGGAACCTGGTAGGTGCCGGTGTATTTGGTTTTGTGATCAACCCGCCAATTGCGCTCTACTACATGCAGGGTCTTAATACCACGCCAGTGCACGGTCATACGGCTTTGTTTGGGGTATACGGTATGTTGGGTATCGGCTTGATGCTGTTCGTGCTGAAAGGCTTGTCGGCCCGCAGACGCTGGAAAGACGGTGTGATAAGCTTTGCTTTCTGGTCCATTAACATTGGCCTGCTGCTGATGGTGCTGATTAGTGTGCTGCCGATTGGTCTGCTGCAAACCTGGGCAAGCGTGGAATATGGTTTATGGTATGCACGCTCTATGGAGTTCATGCAAACCGATACGATGGAAATTCTGCGCTGGCTGCGCGTTGTTGGCGATACCATTTTTGCAGGTGGTGTGCTGGCGCTGGCCTGGTTTGTGATCGGTTTAAAAACTGGGTGGTCTTTGGAAGAAGATGAGGATGTATCTGTAACTGATTACCCAACAGTGCTGGAAAAAGAGAGCGCTCGTTAAGCTCCCTTACAGTTAAAAAAGAGCCTGCCTTTACCGCAATATGTTGGTAGAGGCAGGCACTTTTTATTTAGCGTGATTTTATACTTTATACTTCATTTTATACTTGCCCGATCGATGACGAACGAAGCGTAAGCTATTGTAAATGCGAATACGTTATACCTGCTATTGATTAGCAAAACCAGCTTATATAATTTTAGCGCAGCAATTCGCCCGTTACTTTTAATTTACCTATCTTAAGCAGCAACATCGTTGCCCCCGCCCGCCTCGGGCAAGTGTGCGCTAATCGACGGACTCTGGCAGCTGTAGTTTATTAGTTTAACTTAGAGTGAAACGTGACATCCCGCCACTTGATACCTCGAACTTGCCCGAGGCGAGCGGGCACGCTAATTTGGTCAGGAAGGCATCATTTATCGATTCATTTTATAAAACTTTGTTACATTCTCCATTCTTTAAAATTATCTCAAGAAAGGTATTTCGCTTTCTATTTACAGGACGTTTATACCAGATAAACACATCCCCAAAACAAAAGAAGCAATGCCTGCAGGCATTGCTTCTTTTGTTACTAAAGTATAAAGTATAAACTACAAGCTTATCTCAATTATCTGCGGATTACTCTCCTGCTCTATACTTTTGTTTTTACCGCAATTCTCGCAGCAGCCGGAGCATGGCTTTTTCTTTAACTGGCGGAAAGTAAGTAACGGATACTGGGTATGGTAAGCCATGGTTTTAATGTAATTGCTGCTGAATAAGCGCTTCATCAGGAAATTATCTTGGGTGGCAAGTATAAGCATATCGGCTGTAGCAGCTTCAGCAAAATCACTTATTCCTTCCAGCACATCCTCTTCCTCAAGTAACTTAAAAGCAACATTATGCCCTTGTAACAGCTTCTCTGTCTGCAACATGGCTGCTTTATAGTTAGACAATTGCTGTCGCTCTGCCTGGCCGTATACTTGAACCAGTGTAAGTTTTGCCCCTACCTGCTCTGCAAACGATACGATCTGAAACAACACATGCTCCTCCTGGTCAGTAAAATCGGTGGCAAATACCAGGTTATCGAGATTCTGGAATCTGGCTGTGCAGGGCACCACCATTACCGGGCATGCCACTTTTTCCATAATAGCGGCAGCATGATCGGGGTCGACATGTTCTTCTTCCTGGTGCAGCGGACAAGTCTCCATCAACACCATATCCACACTATAATCCTGTATAACCGAAATAATGCAATCGCTGAGATTACCAGGCCGTACCACACATTCAAACGCCACATTGGCTGTTTTGTGCTGCATCAGCAGGCGCTCGCCAAAGGTTCGTAGTAATTGAATATTCCGGCTTTGCTGGGTAAAGGTCAACTCTTTTGTATGGCTAGCAAGCAGCAGCACTAACTCTGCACCTAATGTGCCTGCCAATTGCCCTGCATAACGCAACAGTTCTTCACTTTCCTTGTTAAACTGCACTGGTACCAGCACGCGCTTCACGTTCTCAGACTTGCACATAGTTTTAATAATTGTTTGGTGTTATTGATAATTTTAAACCCTGACAATTGCCAGATTTCAGTATTTATACATTACTGCGGCTTTTTGCAGCAACTCATTTCAGTTTTATGCTGGGCAGTTACCACCACTTTAGGGCTCAAGTATGGAATGCCGAGGCTAAGGCCGCGCACGATGAAAAGTATAGCTAAGGTCATACCTACATAAGGCACCACCCGGTTAAATGTGCTGCGCAGTTTTAGGCTGATAAGCTTGCCCGAAAGCGATACCAGGAACATGAGCGGAAAAGTACCGAAGCCGAACAACATCATGTAAAGCATGGCTCCTCCTATGCCCGGTGCACTGATAGCGCCTGCCAGTGCAATGTATACAAAGCCGCAAGGCAACAGCCCGTTCAGCAGCCCCACCATAAACAATGCGCCAAGTGAGTTTTTCTGGAAGTAATAACCCAATGTATGACGCACCCAGCTCATTAATTTATCTGTTCCCATTAAGCTCGCAGCTTTGCCTTTTAGCACTGCCGGCAGTACCAGCAACAGAAGTATAAGCACACCGGAAACTATAGAAACTGTTTGCTGCAGCCCTGCCATTTCAAGCGACTGCCCGAAAGCGCCTGCAAGTGCACCTAATAGCGAGTAAGTTGTAATTCTCCCCCCATTGTACAGGAGCCGGCCAACGTAGTAACGCCAGCCGCTGCTCCCGCCAAATGGTAAGGCCATGGCTATGGGGCCGCACATCCCCACGCAATGGAAACTGCCTAGAATACCGAATAAAAATCCTGCCCAGATCATGATGCGGTTACTTTATCTGTATGGTTTTTTCGGAATAATATGTCTCGTTGCCTGCACTGAAATTGATGCGAACTTTCCAGAGACCTTTCTCCAGTTTATCAGTTTCAATCAGTTGGCTTTGGTCGCGGCCAAGCTGCAGGGGTATGTTCTGGTCCAGCTTATCATCAGATGGGCGAAACAGATCAACAGTTCCGTTTACACTTTGACCAGCAAAGGATTCCGGCAACTGTATAAGTATGGATTGCTTTTCAGGGTTATAGTTTATCGCCACATCGCCAGCAGCTTTTGTGCGGTCCAGGGTATTAATGTGGTCCTGGTACTTAATCTCCTGTTCGTAGTAGTTTTTGCTTACAAGGTCTACATCCTGGTTCATGGCTTTATACACGAAAAAGGCAATGTATCCCATAAAGAGCACCATAGCGCCTATAATTGCATAAGGCCATAAGGTGAAACTTTTATTTTTATCCGAAGTTGTCATTTGAATGTCTGTTTAATGTTCCTTTTCCCTTGCGAGGAGAACTTATACTTACTTTGCCGGGGCCAGGAATTTGGTATCCTGCGTCGTGATCAGTTCATCGCCAAAGTATACCCCGATCTCAACTTCCGAATTCATACCTTTCAGTTGTTCTTTTGGTATCTCGGCAAAAAACACACCCTCTACAATGCCCTGTGCCGGTAACAGCAACTCGCTTCCAATCACTTTTATAGTTCCCTGCTTGTTTAACAGTTTCAGGGTAAGAGGCATGTCGTGGTTAGTTTTGTTGATGACAGAGATGTTGTAGAGGTTTTTAATGTGCCCCTGCTCTGTTTTCTGGTATAGCTGGCCCGGCGTTCGCAGTATAGTTGCCTCTGCTTCGTCACGAATCAGTAATAAGGTAGAAAGTGCAGTCAGAAGTATAACCAGCACAGCTGTATAACCTAGTACACGTGGCGTAAAGAATGTCCACTTCTTCCCTGCTTCAATGGCCTCTTCAGACTCGTAGCGGATCAGGCCTTCCGGCTTCTCAATCATCCGCATAATATCGTTGCAGGCATCTATGCAGGCGGTGCAGTTAATACACTCCAGCTGCTGCGCTCCGTTTCGGATATCTATACCTGTAGGGCAAACCTGCACACACTGATTACAGTCAATACAATCGCCTTCGGTGCGCTCCTGGTTTTTGCGGAGCTTACCGCGCGGTTCGCCACGGCCATAATCGTAGGCTACTACCAGTGTTTTCTTATCCTGCATTACGCCCTGCAAGCGGCCGTAAGGGCAAACAATGGTACAAACCTGCTCCCGGAAATAGGCAAACACCCAGTAAAATGTTCCTGTAAAGGCAAGCAGCATACCAAAGCCGGCCAAGTGGTTAAGGGGTCCTTCAGTTATAACTTTCTGAAGCTCGTCGATACCAATTACATAGGCCAGGAAGGTATTGGAAACTATAAAGGAGATAAGCAGGAAGATGGCTGTTTTGGTACCTTTCTTCAAAATCTTCTCTGTATTCCAGGGCATTTTATTCAGGGCTTTCTGCTTGGTATAGTCGCCTTCTATGGCATATTCTATCCTGCGGAAAACCATCTCCAGGAAAATAGTTTGCGGACATACCCAGCCACAAAAGATGCGCCCGTAGATTACCGTAAAAAGTATGATAAAAACTACTATGGCCAGGAAAGCCAGTACAAGTATAAAGAAGTCCTGTGGCCAGAAAAGCACACCAAAGATCACGAACTTGCGCTCTACTACATTAAGCAGAAGTATGGGTAAGCCGTTTATTTTTATGAAGGGTCCTGCAAATAACAGTGTCAGCAGTAAGTAGCTAACATATTTGCGGTGATTGTATAGTTTGCCTTTCGGTTTTTTCGGGTACACCCAAACGCGTTTCCCCTGTTCATCTACCGTAGAGATGTGGTCCCGAAATTCATCGGTTGGTTTTGTTTTTGTTGCCATGGCAGTGGTAATTTGTGCGGATATTATTCCTGCCTGATATTTAAAAATTGAAAATTTGAGAACTTAGCGATTATTAAATCTGCCAGTACAAAATTCCAAAATTGGCCTTTCCTAAAAGATGACCAAAATCATATTCTGAAGTGATTGTAGTCAGTAATAACAGCTCATGGCAGTTTTGCCCCTGCACTTTATACTTGCCAGGCCAGTATTACCTGTAAATAAAAAAAGTTGCAGGCGCTTACGTACAAGCACCCACAACTTTCAAAAAACCCACATCTTAATTTTACTTTTTCTCTCCTTGTGGCGCTTTGCCATTAGCTGGTTTAGAACCCTGCAAAGACAATATGTAGCTAGATACTTCAAGTATCTGATCTTTGGTTAGTTTACCCTGCCAAGGCACCATACCTTTGGCCGGTACACCATACTTCACAGTCTTGAAGATCTCGTTCACATCGCCGCCGTGCAGCCAGTACTCATCCGTTAAGTTTGGGCCTACTGTACCTTCCGCGTTCTGGCCGTGGCAGGCAGCACAGTTCTGCGTAAAAGTTTTTTTACCATTTTCCAATGCAGTGGCATCGGTCAGTGCTTTATAGTCTGTTACAGCATTCGGATCGTCAACGGTTTTAGAAGCAAGTATAGCGGCCTCTTCAACTTCCATGTTATATTCCTCTGCTTGCAACGTACCAGTTTTAAACACGTGGAAGTGCAACATATAACCGATCGCAAACACGATGCTAACATAGAACATGGTTTTCCACCAGGGCGGCAGGTCGTTGTCGTACTCCTGTATGCCATCAAAATCATGGTTAGAGTGGATCACATCTTTCGCTTTACCTGTCATCAGGGTTGTATCGCCACGCATCAGAAACAGCACACGGCCGGCAAACGAGTTGCGGAAATCTTCATCATGGATAGAATCTCCTAACATGGGCACAAACAGGCGGAACAGCATTACAAGTACCAGTATGGTAAGCAGAATAATAGCTGTTGCCAAAGCAAATGTAAACAGAAGCACTGGTGGCAGGTCCAGAAACGCTACATCTTCTGCAGGCGCTGCTTCTGTTGCGGCCTTGTCGGTAGATGCTGGTGTAGCAGGTGCTGCAGCCGCTACCTCGGCAGGCTTATCGCTTTGCTCTTTTATATAAGCGATTACGTTGGCGATGTCATCTTTCGAAAGCGAACCTTCAAAAGCCGGCATCGGCACTTTGTTAAATTTCTCGAAGAGCGCTACCGCATCTTTGTCGCCGGCCTGCACCAGCGCCTGCGAGTTGCTGATAAATTTCACCAGCCATTCGTCGCCACGGCGTTTGTGCGCATCTTTCAGGGCTGGGCCAACTACATCGGCATCTATACTATGGCAGGCGGTGCAATTGCCTTCAAAAACTTTTTTACCTGCCACGGCATCCTGCGCCTGTGCCGGGTTTCCGGCTGTCAGCAGCAAACCGGCTACCAGGGCCAGCGCGCCATTTCTGAATTTACTTCTTAGAGAGATCATTGTTTGTTACCTCCTACAATTGCGTGTGTTTCGTCTTCAGGTGTACAGGCAAAGCTGCTCATGGCCTGCACGTACTTCTTGTCCATCAGGGCTACATAAACCAACAGGCCCAGGAAAAACAGGAAGAAGATAGAAAACGAGATAAGCGGATATATTTCGATGCCGTCTATGGCTTGCAAAACGTTCTTGTACATTTTATTAGATTTTAGATGTTAGTAATTAGAAGCTAGATTCTCTACAGCAGGCACTTAAGTCTATTGTCTAAAATCTAGCGTCTAAAATCTATTTTACTCTTCCGTTTTCACTTTAATGTCAGTACCCAGGCGTTGCAGGTAGGCGATCAGGGCTACAATTTCTGCGTTCGGTTTCACCTCCAGTCCTTCTTTTGCAAGATCAGCGGTGATGGTATTAGCCTGCTTCATCAGCTCCTCATTCGCATTGGCAATGTAGTCATCCTCGTAAGGCACACCCAGCTTCTTCAGTACTTCCAGTTTATCTTTAGTAGTGTTCAGGTCAATTTCCTGCTCAAACAACCACGGGTAAGATGGCATAATAGAACCCGGCGACATAGAAGTAGGATCGAGCATGTGGTGGTAGTGCCATGAGTTAGGATACTTGCCTCCCACTCTGTGAAGATCCGGACCAGTTCGTTTAGAGCCCCACAGGAAGTTGTGATCGTACACGAACTCACCTGCTTTAGAATATTCCCCATAGCGTTCGGTTTCAGAGCGGAACGGGCGAACCATTTGTGTGTGGCAGTTAACGCAACCTTCTTTTATGTACAGGTCACGACCTTGCAGCTCAAGTGAAGTATAAGGTTTTACACTGGCAATAGTTGGCACATTCGACTTGATCACGAAGGCAGGTATAAACTCTACCAGACCACCTATAAGTATAGCTACTGTAGCGAAAATGGCCATTTGCGTAGGACGCTTCTCAATCCAGCTGTGCCAGTGGCCGGCATTGTGGCTTTGCTCGGTTACTTTAGCCGGAGCAACAGCAGCTTCGTTTGAAACCAGTGTACCAGACTTAACTGTTTTGTACAGGTTAAATACCATGATGAACACACCACTCAGGTAAAGCACACCACCAATACCACGCATGTAGTACATTGGTACGATCTGTAGTACCGTTTCCAGGAAGTTAGAGTACTGGAGTGTACCTTCTGCTGTAAACTGTTTCCACATCAAACCTTGCGTAAAACCAGCCCAGTACATAGGTATAGCATAGAAAAGTATACCCAACGTGCCTAACCAGAAGTGCGCATTGGCCAGTTTTTTAGAGTGTAATTGTGTATTATAAAGGCGTGGGAACAACCAGTACAGCATGGCAAAGGTCAGGAAGCCGTTCCAGCCAAGGGCACCCACGTGTACGTGTGCTACTATCCAGTCAGTAAAGTGGGCAATAGCGTTGACATTTTTCAAAGAAAGCATCGGGCCTTCAAAAGTTGCCATACCGTAAGCCGTAATGGCAACAACCATAAACTTCAGGATAGGCTCTTCGCGTACTCTATCCCAGGCTCCGCGCAGTGTAAGCAAACCGTTGATCATACCACCCCAGCTTGGAGCAATCAGCATAACAGAGAAAGCAACACCCAGCGACTGTGCCCAGTCAGGCAGAGAAGTATAAAGCAAGTGGTGCGGACCAGCCCAGATATAGATAAAGATCAGCGACCAGAAGTGAATGATAGACAAGCGGTAAGAGTATACCGGGCGGTTAGCAGCCTTAGGCAGGAAGTAGTACATCAGGCCCAGGAAAGGCGTTGTTAAGAAGAACGCAACCGCGTTATGGCCATACCACCACTGCACCAGCGCATCCTGCACACCCGCATAACCAGAGTAGCTCTTGAAGAAGTTAACCGGCATTTCGTAAGAGTTTACAATGTGCAGCACGGCAACTGTCAGGAAGGTAGCAATATAGAACCAGATGGCAACATACATGTGCTTTTCGCGGCGTCTGGCAAGTGTACCAAACATGTTCCAACCAAACACTACCCATACCAGCGTAATAGCAATATCAATTGGCCACTCCAGCTCAGCATACTCTTTAGAAGTTGTCATACCCAGCGGAAGCGTGATAACTGCAGAAACGATGATCAGCTGCCAGCCCCAGAAATTAATCCTGCTAAGCAGGTCTGAGTACATGCGGGTTTTGCAAAGGCGCTGCAACGAGTAGTACACGCCCATAAAGATGGCGTTGCCCACAAAAGCAAAAATTACAGCGTTGGTATGCAAAGGCCTAACGCGACCAAATGTTGTATACTGTGTGCCCATGTTCACATCCGGGTTTGCCAGCTGGAAGGCAATTATTACCCCGATCAGCATACCGGCAATACCCCAGAAAACAGTGGCTATACCAAAATCGCGGACGATCTTATTATCATAAAAGAACGCCTCGGTTACTCCTTGCTTATTACCTCTTGGCGGGGCAATGCTTTCCGGAGAATTTTCTAAGACTTCAGCTACATTAGTTGACATGTGCGGTGTCCTCCATTGGTTTAGATATTCTAATTATTGTGATGTTTTTGTGTTTTTTCGACTGTACAAAATTGGTAAAGAAGCGCCTTAGAAAAGATGATTAATGTCATCTTAAGAAGTGATTGTAATCAGCCGGAGTGGCTTTGTTTGTTGAAGTTTACCCCGCCGCCGGAATGACAACCAAAGGTATAAACAGCTAAAAAACAGTGGACTGAGCGTTGTAATCAACTATAAACCAGGCTTTATACTAGTAAGAATAATTGCAGATCATTAAAACCCGGAGCAGGTACAGGCACAGGTTTACCTTAGCCAGCTTTAAAACAAGGCTATGGTAAACCTGCCCGGATTATACTTTATAAATTTATACTTTGTCGGGTGCGGGCTTGCTTTTAACAGCTGTACCTTCGTTCTCGAATAGCATGCGCACAGCGGGTGTGTAGTCGTCGTCGTACTGGCCGGAGCGAACTGCCCACAAAAAAGCGCCCAGGAAAAGGCCTGCTACCGTTACGCTTATACCTATAAGTAAGAATATGATGAACATGGCTTTATCAATTAAGAATTGGGAATTAAGAATCAGGAATTATAAGCCGGCGCGTTTGGCAGCTATCTTAACAGAAAGGGTTGCGAAAACGATAACACTAAGCGAACTGATCGGCATAAGTATAGCCGACACTATTGGAGAGAAAAGCCCCTGCACAGCCAGTGTTAACCCGATAACATTATAAACCAGCGACACGGCAAATGTGGCAAGTATGATGTTCATGGTCTTTCTAGAGAAGCTCAGGAACTTGCTCAGTTTGTCGAAAGCGGTGGCATCTAATATAGCATCGCAGGACGGCGAGAAGTTGGTAATGCTGTTGGTAAGGGCTATACCTGCATCGCTTTGCTTCAGGGCGCCGGCATCGTTTAAGCCATCGCCAACCATAAGTACCTGGTGATGTTGCTCTTTCAGGCTTTGGATATACTCCAGTTTCTGAACCGGCGACTGGTTAAAGCTTAGCTCTGCCTCTTCACCCAGTAACTCTTTCAGGCGCACTTCTTCGTGGTTATTATCTCCTGAAAGTACAGCTATCTTCTTGTCGTTTAGGTCGTGCAGTATTTCTTTCAGACCATGGCGGTACACGTTAAAGAAAGTATAATAGCCCAGCACCACGCCGTCCAGCGACACATACACGGTAGTTTTGAGCGCATCTTTAGCTTTTTCGACTGGCACACCCAGGTATGCTGCAGAACCAACGCGAACCAGTTGGCCGTTCACTTCGCCCGACAAACCTTTACCGGCAAACTCCTGGAAATTATGCACTTCCAGTGGCTCACCTTTCAGATCCTGGCTTATGCGCTGGCTAAGCGGGTGCGTGGAGTGGCGCAACACCGAAAGTATAGTGCGCTCCTGCTCTGGCGTTAAGGCTTTACCAGTATAAGAAACTTCGGCAGCACTTGGCTCAGTTAGCGTTCCGGTCTTGTCAAAAACTACGGTGTCTATTTTGGCCAGCGTTTCTACTACAGCAGTATTTTTAAGGTAGAATTTATTTTTACCGAATACCCGCAACGTGTGGCCGTGCACAAACGGAGTGGCCAGCGATAAAGCGCAGGGGCAGGCAATAATAAGCACCGATGTGAAGGCTTTCATGGCCATATCCATATCACGCGGTACCCAGTAAACAAGCGCGCCGGCAGCAACTATAAGCGTAACTATTATAAACCATTTACCTGCTACATTGGCGTATGTACCAACCGATTTTTCCTCGTTTTTAGAGAACACGCTGTCATTCCAGAGCTGCGTCAGGTAACCCTGCGATACTTCTTTCACTACTTCCAGCTCCACGCTCTCTCCTACCTGGCGGCCACCGGCGTAAATTACTTCACCTACAACTTTTTCCACCGGGTCCGATTCACCAGATACAAAGCTGTAATCGATCATGGCGGAACCTCTCAGAAGTATAGCATCGGCAGGAATAAGTTCCTGGTTTCTCAGGCGTATTCTATCACCCACTTTCAGGTTACGCACCGCCACCGATTCTTCCTCGCCATTCTCTTTCAGCACTGTTACCGATACCGGAAAGTATGAAGTATAATCTCTGTCGAAGGAAAGCGTATCATAGGTCTTCTGCTGAAAATATTTACCGATCAGCATAAAGAATACAAGGCCAGTGAAGGAATCGAGGTAGCCTGGGCCTGTTGCAGTAAAAATCTGGTACAAGCTCACACAGAACAGCGCCAGCAAGCCCATCGCAATTGGCAAATCGATGTTTACCATACGCTGCTTTATACCTTCTATGGCCGAGGTAAAGAAACCGCGCGCACTGTACAGGAAAACAGGTATGGAAAGTATAAGGCTGAGGTAAGCAAAGAAAGCTCCGAAGCTGCGCTGCAGGCTGTCGGTAACGGCCAGGTAATCCGGGAAGGCCAGCAGCATAACGTTACCAAAACAAAAGCCAGCTATACCTAATTTATAGATAATGCTGCGGTCCTGCGTCTTGGTTTTCTTGCCATCGGTATCGGCTAAGGTAATGGCAGGCTCATAACCGATTCTGGCCAGCAACTGTACCACCTCGCGCAAAGTTGTGCGCTGGTGAAAATATGTAATAGCTACTTCTTTGCGAAGAAAATTAACGGTAGTTTCAGCTACGCCCGGGTTCAGCTTGAACAGGTTTTCGAGTAGCCAGATACAGGAACTGCAGTGCATCTGCGGAATATAGAACGTGAGCTTGCAGATCGAGTCGTTGCGGAAACTGATGAGTTGGGCTTCTACGCCGGCATCGTCGAGGTAAGCAAAGCGCGACTCGGCTACCGGCTGTTTGCCCGTGATGCCAGGATTTTGTTCCAGCGAGTAATAAGTGCAAAGGTTATTTTCTTCCAGCAGCTCATATACCGTTTTGCAGCCATCGCAGCAGAACACTTTTTCGTGGGCAACTATAGGTTGGTCGTTGCAGGAATCCCCGCAATGGTAACATGTCTGAATATTGGTTTGGAGTGCGGTTTCCATCTCAATCTCTTTAAAATTATACACAAAGTTAGCCGCAGCCCTAAAGAGAAAGGATGACCGAAATCATTTTTGGATATGACTGTTGTCAGTGCCCAGCGTGTAAAAATGCAAGACATTTGTAATGTAAATCAGCCACATAGAGAGGCGTTTACCTGCAAGTATAAACCCGGCGCTGGAAAGTATAAAAACCACAAAAGGCATATACTCGGTTGCCGAAAGGCAACAGATGCAGAACGAATTAAGTTTTTTGGTTTAGTTTATGGTGTTAGCGCTGCGCCAGAGGTGGAGCAGCGCAAAAAGGCAGACTACTATGTAGCCTGCCTTTTTTATTTAGCCTTTGCAGTGTTGCTATACTTTAATCATACAAGTGGCAGATGGTATACAGCTTATCCGGATCAAGGATGGTGATGCTGCTGCCTTTTGTAGTAATAATATGCTCCTCTTTAAAATCCGAAAGCAGGCGAATGGTGGTTTCCTTGGCCGTACCAACTATAGATGCCAGGTCCTCGCGGGAGATAGAGATTGTAAACTGGTCTGCCACCTCAGTGTTGTTCTGGTAAGTTTTCTGCAACAGTAACAGGGCTTCGGCCAGTCGTTCGCGCACAGGTTTATAGGCCATTTGCACCACACGTTCCTCCGCCTCACCCAGTGCTTTAGAGAGCAGCTTCATAAGCCCGTTAGAGAAATCGATGTTATGTGAGATCAGCTCCATAAACTGCGACTTAGGTATAAAACACATCACGGCATCGTCCAGGGCAACTGCCGAGGCCGAAAAGTTGGAATCTGCCATCAGGGCGCGGTACCCGATCATGTCGCCGGGTTTTGCCAGCCTGATGATCTGCTCTTTGCCATCGCTGCCCATTTTGGCAACTTTTACCTTACCCGAATGGACACAGTATAAACCCGAAGGCTTTGTACCTTCATTAAAGATTACCTGCCCTTTTTTAAAAGTAAAACATGATTTTGAGGAAGAAACTTCCTCCAGCTCTGCACCTTTGCAGCAGCCTAACAAAGAGCTCTGCCTGCTGATACAGTTATTACAGTCTGGCGAAATAAATTTCATATGCTAAAGGCTAAAATATGTATAGTTATGTTACTTAATGCACTTAGGTACAAGGCACTGCCGGTGATTAAAATTTGCCCCGCTGCTGACATTCATCATTTCCTGAGGGCTGCTGTTCGCTAATTTTGTACTATCAGAACAAGGATAGTATAGCATCCGCGATCTTTAACCTTATAATAGCAGCTCAACTTATGTTAATCAAACAACTCATTGAAAGTCATCGGCTTCCGGCTATACAAAAAGTATATCAGCCGGAAGAGGAGCTGTTTTCGGCGGGCAATAAAGCAGATAAGCTTTTCTACCTGACCAATGGCAGCGTACGTATTGTTTCAGATAAACCTGCTGCAGCCGTACACCAGGTGCAACCGGATACATTACTCGGTTTGCCCGACCTGATGCACGAGAAGTATGGCTACACTGCCAGAGTACAGCACCCGTCGCAGCTTTATGTCATCAACAAACAAGATATCTTGAAATTGCTGCCCCAGGAGCCTGCTTTGCGCATGTACCTGCTGCAACTCCTCAGTAAAGTATCTGAAAGAAAAGCGCTTACATTTGAGTAGATTCTCAGCCCACCTGAATGTGCGCTACTTCTTTCAGTAGTATAGCCTGCTGCTATACTTAAATTGCTTTGCTAAATATCTGTTCTCCGGTGCTCTCTCTGTGCCTGAATTTGCGGTCGAAAACCATGCAAATATTGCGCACAAAAGGCATTCCGGCAGGCGTTACTAACAACCCGTTATCCGTTAGTTGGAGCAGGCCTTCTTCCTGCATTTGCTGTAGCTCAATCCTTGCATCAACATCTACCAGGTTCATCAGTTCATCGGTAAACTGCAGCTCGCCTTTGCAGGCAACATCCAGTATGGCTTCTTTAATTACTAGGTCTTCGTCTGTTAAAAAATGGCCTTTAAGTATTGATAAAGAACCGGTAGCTATACTTTCTTTATAAGTTTCTACTTTCTTCTCGTTCTGCAGGTAAGCATACTTGGCATCGCTGATAGACGAAACACCTAACCCGATCATCAGGTCTGTCTGGCAGATGGTATAGCCCATAAAGTTGCGGTGCAGTGTTTTGTTCTGCATGGCATGGTACAGGCTGTCGTGAGGCAACGCAAAGTGGTCCATGCCTACATCGCTGTAGCCAAGCTCTTTAAATCGCTCCAAGCCCAGCTCATACAAGGCACGTTTCTCAGCATTATCAGGAAGGTTCTTTTCGGTGTAACTGCGCTGGCCCGGTTTTACCCAGGGCACGTGCGCGTAACTATAAAAAGCAATGCGGTCGGGCATCAGCTCGGCCACTTTATCAATGGTGCTGCCCACGCTTTCCAGTGTCTGGAACGGCAGGCCGTAGATCAAATCAAAGTTCACAGAATCATACCCGATCTGGCGGGCTTCTTCGGTAACGCGTTTTACGTTCTCGTATGGCTGCAGGCGGTTTATGGCCAGTTGTACTTTTGTATCGAAATCCTGGATACCAAAGCTTACACGGCGAAAGCCCAGATCATACAAGGTTTGCATGTGCGCAAAGGTGGTATTGTTCGGGTGGCCTTCAAAGCTAAATTCCTGCTGCGGATGTATAATGGCTCCTTCGTAAAGGCCCTCGAGTAACTTGCGCAGGTTTTCAGGTTTAAAGAAAGTAGGTGTTCCGCCGCCCAGGTGCAGCTCCCGGATGATTGGTTTTTCCGGAAACTGGTTCAGGTATACCTGCCACTCAGCCAGCACAGAAGCAATATACCCTTCCTCTACCGAGTGGTTTTTGGTGATGCGGGTATTGCAGCCACAATAGGTACAAAGCACCTCGCAAAACGGTAAGTGAATGTATATACTTATCCCTTTTTCCTTGTTAGATTCTGCAAACGTACGCGTTACCACATCCAGCCACTTTTGCTCAGCGGGAGTTTCGTTATCCCAGAATGGCACGGTCGGGTAACTGGTGTAGCGTGGTGCCGGAACATTATACTTCTGAATCAATTGTTCTTTGTCTGGATACATGGTTTTGCGTCTCCTTTAACTATACTTTGGGTGCCGATTATTCAGCTTTTACCCGCTCACAGTGGCCAAGTATAGCTTATTTCTCTTCTGCAAAGTAACGGTGGCAATTCACGAATATGGATGATACACGACAGCTAAAAAAATGATCGTTGTCACTTTTTCGGACTTCCTGTTTAAAAGCTTTTGACTTGCCCTTATTAATTAAAGACTAAACATGCTGGTAGTTTAACTTTATACTTTCCTGGCATACTATTCACCCTTGCTTTCAGGTTGTTGCCTTAAAATATGATGAGACTATTTGCAATCATTAAATTATCATCGTAATTTTACGATGATAAAAATAACCAATGGGAATTACTAAAACAGAAGCATTTACAGAAGCAGACATTACGCTGGCAACCTATGCGAAGGCATTGGCACACCCGGCACGCGTGGCTATACTTCGCATATTGCTGGAACGCAACTCATGCATCTGCGGCGATATTGTGGACGAACTACCGCTGTCGCAGTCTACTGTGTCGCAGCACCTGAAAGAACTAAAAGAAGCAGGCCTGATAAAAGGCGATATTGATGGCAAGAAAGTATGTTATTGCATTGATGCAAAAGCATGGAAACATGCACAACAGTTAATGCTACAAATGTTTGCCAGTTATACTTCCTGCGACTCAGACTGTTGCTAAAAAAATTTGAAATAATTAATCGTAAAACACCGATAATATATAAACACAAGAACTATGAACAACGCAGAAGAATTAAAGAAAATAGTACGTGATAAGTATAGCGAGATAGCCAACCAGAGCAAAGGCCAGAACGAAGCATCGTGCTGCGGCGCTACCGGTTGCGGCACTGTAGACTATGCCATTTTCGCAGATAACTACACCGAGCTGGAAGGCTATAACCCGGATGCAGACCTTGGCCTGGGCTGTGGCGTACCAACCGAATTTGCCCAAATCAAGAAAGGCGACACCATTTTGGATTTAGGTTCTGGAGCCGGCAACGACTGTTTTGTTGCCCGTGCCCTTACCGGCGAAAGCGGCAAAGTAATTGGCGTGGATATGACCGAGGCCATGATCGCAAAAGCCCGCGACAATGCCGAAAAACTGAACTTTAACAACGTGGAGTTTCGCCAGGGCGAGATAGAAGATTTGCCACTTGCTGCCAACCGTGTGGATGTAGTGATCAGTAACTGCGTGCTTAACCTGGTGCCTGACAAGAAAAAAGCCTTTGCCGAAACATACCGTGTACTTAAGCCGGGCGGGCATTTCAGTATTTCGGATGTGGTTTTGAAGGGCGAATTACCGGCAGGGCTTGTTAACGCAGCCGAAATGTATGCCGGTTGTGTATCAGGGGCGATTCAGAAAGATGATTACCTTCAGATCGTTCGTGAGGCTGGTTTTACAAACGTAACGGTTCAGAAAGAGAAAGCCATTCAGGTGCCGGACGAGATCCTGCGTGATTACCTGGATGAAGCCGGTATCAAACAGTTCAGAGAAAGCAACACCGGTATTTTCAGCATTACCGTGTACGGCGATAAACCGGCTGAAGCTTCCTGCTGCACACCTGGCGCTGGTTGCTGCTAATATTTTCCCTGCAAGCGTATCATCCACCTGCCCCTTCAAATGGGAATTTATGGAGCACCTGTCATCCTGAAAGGAACTTGATAAAGGGAGATTAAGCCTTTGCTTTAAACCCACCCCTAGCCCCTCGGATTATACTTGAGAAAGAGTCCTACTTTGAAGGGAGCAGGTGGATGATTTACTTTTGCGGTTACAATTTCAAAACTCAACAGGCCAGTGGCCCAGCTATCGTTCGACACGAGCGAAGACGCTCGCGCCATATATTCTATAACACTCCACCTCTACCCATACATGGAACACTGTGCTCCTGCCCATAGCCGGAAAAAACTCGGATTTTTAGACCGCTACCTCACGCTTTGGATCTTCATGGCGATGCTGATTGGCGTGGCAATGGGTTATTTTATACCTGACAGCTCCGGCTATATCAATTCCCTTTCCAGCGGCACCACTAACATACCTATAGCTATCGGGTTGATTCTGATGATGTACCCGCCACTGGCTAAAGTAAATTACAGGTTGCTGCCTAAAGTTTTCGGGAATGTAAAAGTAATCGGGTTGTCGCTGGTAATGAACTGGGTTATCGGACCCTTACTCATGTTTATACTTGCCATTACTTTTTTACGCGACTACCCCGAATACATGACCGGACTTATACTTATTGGTCTGGCTCGCTGTATTGCCATGGTGCTGGTTTGGAATGACCTGGCCGACGGAAGTCGGGAATATGCAGCCGGGCTGGTAGCATTGAACAGCATTTTCCAGGTTTTTCTGTATAGTTTTTATGCCTGGTTGTTCATCACTATACTTCCGCCGGTGTTTGGGTTCGAAGGCGCCATTGTAGATATCTCTATTGCAACCATTGCCGAGAGTGTGGCTATTTATTTAGGTATTCCTTTTCTGGCGGGCGTGCTTAGCCGGGTTATTCTTGTGCCCCTGAAAGGACAGGAATGGTACCAGACCAAATTTATACCTGCTATCTCTCCTATTACACTTATTGCGCTGTTGTTTACTATTGTGGTCATGTTCAGTTTAAAAGGCGAACTGATCGTAAATATCCCGTTTGATGTGCTGCGCATTGCGGTGCCGCTGGTTATCTATTTTGCCATTATGTTCCTGGTAAGCTTTATAGTTGGCAGGGCTGCCGGAGCCAGCTACTCTGAGAATGCATCGGTGGCATTTACTGCAGCTGGCAACAATTTTGAACTGGCCATTGCAGTAGCTATCGCTGTATTTGGCCTAAACTCCGGAGAGGCATTTGCAGGCGTGGTTGGCCCGTTAGTGGAAGTACCCGCCCTAATAACCTTGGTAAATGTAGCTTTCTGGCTCCGCCGTAAATTATACAATAAAAAAGGTGCCCTATCTGCTCAGGAAGTATAATTTATACTATAGTAACGTATAGCAAAAACCACCATCTGATTCTTTTTCTATGAGCCAGACAGAATTATACTTACAGACATGGCAGGAAGCCCGTACCCGATTTACAGGCTTGCTGACCAATATCCGCGAAGAAGATCTTAAAAAGAAATCAGGTACTTCGCCAAACACCGCCGGTTTTCTGATACGCCATATAGGTGATGTAGAACTGCTCTTTGCGAAAAATGTGTTTGGCGGGTCTGATATAAAAGTTACGGCTAAAACAGTGATCTCGAAGTATGATACCGGCGAATGGGTTAACCTGGCAGAGCTACTGAGCTACCAGCAACAGGCAGCAAACACCTTAAGATCAATTCTGCAGCAGCAAAAAGACGAGGATTGGGAAACAAGTATAACCACAAAGGAATTCGGAGAAAAGACCAAAGCTGCTGCTATCGGCAGAATCATCTCGCATACAGCTTACCATGCCGGGCAGTTGGCGATGATCCTGAAATACGGCTCATAAATTAGAAGTATAAACTATCACCTTACCCCCATGCCTTTACTACCAGCCCTTACCAAAACAACTACAGAATTAACCCGCACCTTTGAAGAAATTCCTGCTGAACGGAAAGAAATTCTTAAGCAACTAGCTGCTTATATCCGGGAGAAGCGGGATGTCTCACAAAGTATAAACCTGGTATTTATTTGCACACACAACTCGCGCCGCAGCCACATGGCCCAACTCTGGGCACAAGCCGCAGCTACGTATTATAGTATAAAGGGCGTTCATACTTTTTCGGGAGGCACAGAAGCTACGGCATTTTACCCGGCCGCGGTAAAGGCTATACAGGAAATTGGTTTTGAGATCGAAAAAGGAGATGCTCAGGCAAATCCGAAGTATAAAGTAAAGTATAGCCCGCAAGAAGCCCCGGTTGAAGTATGGTCTAAAAGGTTTGACGATGCAGGAAATCCAACGTCTGGATTTTGCACAGTCATGACCTGCTCGGATGCGGATGAGAATTGCCCTTTTGTGCCAGGCGTGGAAAAACGCATTGCTATTACTTACGATGACCCTAAGGCATCAGACAATACACCCCAAAAGGCCAATAAGTATAAAGAACGTGCCCTGCAGATTGGCCGCGAGATGTTATATGCCTTTTCTGAAGTATAAAAAGAAGATAAATTTATACTTAGCTTATCGTAAGAAAGCCTTTACTTCCTTTTTTTGTATTCATGCTTTTTATAGCTTGCAGGATATTTCGTCGGATAGCTGCGTCTTTCTGGTTGCGGGTCCGTCATCAGGGTGTAAAAAGAACTAAAAACACCTGACGTATAAAACATAGAATCAATGTACATTTACGCCACTCCAAGCCAGGGAAAACAATGGCACCAGGCAGAATGCCCTGTAAACAGCAAAACCTGCGACACTAACTTACCTGCAAACTGCGCCGGCCAGCACGAAGCTAAAGCACCCCAGAAAGGCCTGGCAACAGCTTCCATTCTCCTGCTTATACTTTCCCTGTTCACCGGTTTTGCAGCCCAGGCCCAGACCAGCCAGGAAACAAGCGTGGTTTACAAAAGCATATCGCCGGCTACAAACCATTATAAAACCATAGGCGCAACAGATGCTGCAGCAAAAGGTGGTAACAAGGAAGGTGTAGTTTTTCCGACAAAAGATTTCCGCAGAGGGGTTTATCTGAAATTGCGTAACGTTTATCTGGATGTACCTATAGAAAGCTTCAAAATAAAGCCCTACCCTGCCAATAGCTCCGCCCAAACCAGAGCCGAGCTTGATTTTCTGCTGGAGCTGCAGCAGAAACGCACAGCCAAGGATATTGCCCGCACTGATACGATGGCCAACATGTATCATGACCCCTTTATCATAAACCTGACCGACCCTGACTACCGCCGCAACGTGAAAAGTCTGTTCTACGTGGGTCGCAACCTGGGGCCATGGTTTACCCCGGAGAAGTTGCCCATAACCAGCTATGTACTGCAAAACGTGATTCAGGATGCTACCTATTACCTCTATACTTTAAAAGTAAAGTATAACCGCGCCCGGCCATACCAACTAGAGCCTGCCTTGAAAAACCTGGAAGCTCCCGGCCATGCCTCTTATCCCAGCGACCACTCATCTTTTTCGCACGTGCATGCCTACCTGCTCAGTTATATTTTCCCGGAGTATAAAACGCAGTTTATGGGCAATGCCTACGACATGGCTTTCTCTCGCGAAATCAGGGGCGTGAATTACCCAAGCGACTCAGAGGCTGGAAAAGAATTTGCGCAGCAGTTTATAGAGCAGCTCATGAAAAGTAAAAAGTTTCAAGCAGACTTAGAAGCCATGAAAACGGAGCTTGCCCGGGTAAAGAGTCAGAATACATAATCGCCTCAGAATTAAACTTTATGAAACTAAAAATATAAAACCCATGGGTTATTGTTACTGTAGCGGTAACCCATGGGTTTTATATTTCAGCACGCTTACCAAGCCTTTGTTTATACTTCACATTGCCCATAAATTTGAGATGTTGGGTATTGGTGAATTTGGCCGTTTGTTTGGTGCGATAGAGCTCCCCAACCTTGTTCTCTATCTGTACCCCAAAATAATAGGTCTGGGCTTTGTGTTGTTGTGCAGCTATTTCGGAGGCGCCATTGCTATGGGATAGTCATGCATTGCAGTACCTGTACCAACCTATTACCGTACTCACTTTTCTGTTTGCGACCACTTATCTGCGGCAACCAAAATTTTTCTGTAAATCTGGGTGCCGTAAAGAAAACTTGCTGTACTATTGTGGCATGGGAAAAATAAAATTATACGAAGATGGAGCCGTGGCTTAATTACGCTTTAATTGCCATGCTTACGGGCGGTGTGGCCATGGTATTTGCGAAGATGGGAATGGGCAATGCCAACGAGCACGTGGCGCTGGTAATACGCACTGGTGTTTTGTTTACAATGGTTGTGGCCAACGCCTGGTATGCCGGCAGCCTGAAAATGGTAAGGGCCATAGATAGTAAAACCCTGCTGTGGTTTGTATTGGCGGGTGCCTGCACCGCCGTGTACTGGATCTTATACTTTAAAGCTATTAAAACAGCCGATGTAAGTATAGTGGCAACTATAGACAGGGCCGGCATTGTGGTTACCATCCTTCTCTCCTATTTCCTGCTGAAAGAACCACTAACCCCCAGGCTTTTGATTGGCATGGCAACTATACTTACCGGTACTCTCATCCTGATCTGGAAATAAAACGATGATTGAAATTACACCAATGCTTCCGGAGCATGCGGAGGCTGTGCTGAATATTTACGAAGAGGGCCTCCAAACCGGGCAATCCACTTTTAATACCGAAGTACCAACCTGGCAGGATTGGGATAAAGGGCATCTTGCGCACTCCCGTCTTGTAGCCATCGAAAACGGAAAGGTATTGGGTTGGGTAGCGCTTTCGCCGGTTTCGGCCAGGCATTGCTACCGTGGTGTGGCTGAGTTCAGTATTTACATCGGCGCGCAGGCGCGCGGAAAAGGTATTGGAAATTTACTCATGCAGGCGCTGATACAGAAGAGCGAGGCCAACGGCATCTGGACACTCCACTCCTCTACTTTTCCGGAGAACACGGCAAGTATAAACCTGCAAAAAAAGTATGGTTTCCGGGAAATTGGCTACCGCGAAAAAATAGCAGAGCTGCACGGCGTATGGCGCGACACCATACTTTTAGAAAGGCGAAGCACTGTTACCGGTGTTCCTAACAATGCAATGCTTACTGATACTGTCAGCAAACTATGAAAACTACCCTGCAAGACCTGGAGCCACAACTACTCTGGCAATATTTTCAGGTGATAAGCGCAGTACCCCGGGCATCAAACAAAGAGGCACAGGTAACTAAGTTTATTCAGGATTTTGGAACTCAGCTTGGCCTGGAAACGGAACTTGACAAAGCCAGTAATCTTATTATCCGGAAGCCGGCCAGCCCGGGCATGGAGAACTGCCAAACTGTTGCCCTGCAAAGCCACTTGGATATGGTACACCAGAAAAACGCCGGTACCAATTTCGATTTCGATACGCAGGGAATAGAAATGTATGTGGAGAACAATTGGGTTAAAGCTAACGGAACTACGCTAGGCGCTGACAATGGCATTGGCGTAGCTGCCATCATGGCTATACTTGCTTCGAAAGAGCTGCCACACCCTCCGCTGGAAGCTCTCTTTACCGTGAATGAGGAAAATGGCATGTCTGGCGCTAAGGGCCTGGAGCCCGGCAAACTACAAGCAAGTATACTTTTAAACCTGGATAGTGAAGATATTAATACACTAACTATTGGCAGCGCAGGCAGGGTAGCTATTTACATAACAGGCAAGTATAATCCGGAACAAATTCCTTCTTCCGGCTTCAAAACATATCAACTTAAACTGGAAAACCTTACCGGCGGGCACTCCGGACTGGATATACATCTGGGGCGCGGCAACGCAATCATACTTCTGAATCAATTCCTTTCAGAGGCAACAAAGCAGTTCGGCGTTCGCATGGCAAGTATAACAGGTGGCGGTTTGCTGAATGCCATACCCAGAGCGGCATCGGCGGTTGTATTTATCCCTACAAATGAAACGGAAGCTTTCCGGCACTTTGTGCATCAACAAGCAAGTACATGGGCAATTACGTTTAAAGCTACTGATCCTAATCTTACATTCACGGTTACTCCGTGTAATAAGGAAAGCAAGGTGCTGCCGGCAGATATTCAGCAAAAGCTTTTGCAAAGTATAAACATCATCCTCAACGGCGTTTATAGCGTAACTCCTGAAATGGAAACCCTTGTACAGACCTCCAATAACCTGGCAAGTATAAAAGTTGAGGGTAGCGTTTATGAGGTAAATTATTTCGCACGGAGCTCCCACGATCAGGAAAAAATGGAGCTTGCAAATAGTATAAGACAAACATTTGAAGCTGCAGGGGCAGAAGTTATACTTGATGGCCCAAACCCAGGCTGGGCTCCGAGCCCCGACTCAGCTATACTTTCCCTGATGCAGAGTGTTTACCGGCAGGTGTTTCATAAGCCCGCTCAGGTAGTGGCCATACATGCGGGTTTGGAGTGCGGTATAATAGGGGCCAAATATCCCGGCATGGAAATGGTTTCCTTTGGCCCGACCATACTTAATGCCCACTCCCCCGACGAAAAAGTAGCCATAAGTACAGTAGAAATGTTCTGGAAACTACTTTGTAAAACACTGGAGCAGATACCGCTTAAAACCTTATAGCCTGGATTACCCAACAGGCACAGATTTGTGCTTACCTCATAAATTTTATACTTAAGCAAAGGCTTGGCTGCAGATAATGCAGCTTATGTTATATGTTTATAAAAAACGCAGCCGGTAAGTATAAAAAACTATAGCATTTTAAAGTATAACCGTTATTTTTAGGAACCTAAACAGCTTCCTTCCCAAAGGTGGAGGAAGTATAAACTAATCTATTCATCTTAAAAATGAAATCAACAAGTACACGATTTCTTAAACTGGTTTTGTTCGGAGCCGCTGCCGTTATCTCTATAGAGGCATCTGCTCAGTATGGTACAAAATCAACCAAGAAAACAGCCTTTATTAACAAGGCAAACATGGACCTGAGCGTAAAGCCAGGCGATGATTTTTATACTTACGCTAACGGTGCGTGGCTGAGAACCAATCCGGTTCCGGCAAAAGAAACACGTTGGGGTAGCTTTAACCAGCTGCGCGATTTCAACATCAACGCGGTTAAAACCATACTTAACGAGTCGGCAAACAACAAAAATGCTGCTGCCGGTTCTGTTGAAAAGCGTGTTGGCGATTTCTACGCTTCTGCCATGGATAGCGCTGCTATCGAGAAGTTAGGTTACACGCCTATCAAAGCTGACTTAGCTAGAGTTGGTTCTGTAAAGGATGTAAACGCCATTCTTAACGAAGTAGCAACTCTAAGAACGACAGGTACAGGTTCTCCGATGTTCGGCTTCTATGTAGGCCAGGACCGCAAGAACGTGAACAACATGGTGCCCCAGCTTAGCCAGGGTGGTACTACCCTGCCTGACCGCGATTATTATCTGAAAGATGATGCCCGCAGCACCAAAATTCAGCAGGCTTATAAAACGTACATCACAACACTATTTACTTTAACAGGTGTACCAGAGGCTACAGCTAAGAAAAACGCTGAGACCATCTTTAACCTAGAGAAGAAACTAGCAGCTGCACAAATGAGCCGCGTAGAAATGCGCGACCCATATAAAACATACAACAAATTCTCTGTTGCCGATTTCAGCAAAACCACTCCAAATATGGACTGGAAATCGTTGATGGCGAAGATGAAGGTTACCGGCCAGGATACTATTCTGGTAAGTGCACCTAAATTCTTTACAGAGCTGAACGGCCTGCTTACAAGCACCCCAGTTGCTGACTGGCAGACATACCTGCAGTGGAACGTACTTAAATCTGCTGCTCCTTACCTGAGCTCTGATTTCGTGAACGCTAACTTTGCTTACTCTCAGGTACTAAGCGGCCAGAAAGTACAAACTCCGCGCTGGCAGCGTATGTCGTCTTTAACAGACGGCACAATCGGCGAGTTGCTTGGCCAGCTTTATGTAGCGAAGCATTTTAAGCCAGAGGCAAAAGCCCGTATGGATGAAATGATCGCTAACCTGATTAAGGCTTACGAGATCCGTATCAAAGGCCTTGACTGGATGAGCGCTGAAACGAAAGAAAAAGCACTTGCTAAACTTCACGCATTCAGACCAAAAGTTGGTTACCCGAACAAATGGGAAACTTACCAGGGTCTGGCCATCAGCCGTAACGCCTTCTTCGAAAACGTGCGCAACTCTGGCGAGTGGGGCTACAACAAAATGGTGAGCCAGCTGGGCAAACCAGTAGACCGCGAGCGTTGGGGCATGACACCTCCTACTGTAAACGCATACTACAGCCCTGTAATGAACGAGATCGTGTTCCCGGCAGGTATCCTGCAGTTCCCGTTCTTCGACCCGAATGCTGACGATGCTGTTAACTACGGTGGTATTGGTGCGGTAATCGGCCACGAGATCTCTCACGGTTTCGATGATTCTGGTAGCCAGTACGACAAAGATGGTACCCTGCGCAACTGGTGGACTGCTGAAGACTTAGCTAAGTTTAAAGAAAAAGCAAAAGCACTACAGGAGCAGTACGATGCTTATACTGTACTTGACACCATTCATGTAAACGGTAAACTTACACTTGGCGAGAACATTGGTGACTTAGGTGGCTTGAACGCTGCTTACGAGGCCTTTAAAATGACCAAGCAAGGCAAGTCTAAGAAGAAGATCGACGGTTTTACACCTGATCAGCGTTTCTTCCTGTCATGGGCCCAGGTTTGGAGAGGTAACACATTGCCTGAAACTACTGCCCAGCTTATCGTAACAGATCCGCACTCTCCGGGCGAGTACCGTACAATTGGTGCCCCTGTAAACATGGATGCCTGGTACAAAGCCTTTAACGTGAAGCCTGGCGACAAGCTTTACAAGAAGCCGGAAGATCGTAACAAGATCTGGTAAGTATAAATTTATACTTTAGCTGAACAGCATTTTAAAAATTGACTCAGCTAAACTTTTAAAGCCGCCTGAACTATAGTTTGGGTGGCTTTATTTTTAAAATCTCAATGCGCCTTTATTCTATATTGATCTGTTGTAAAAACTGCTGCATGCGCTCATAATGTGATCCTTTCCAGTAAACTTTGTTACAGCAGGTGCACTGGTAAAATTCTGAAAAGTAAAGTTTGGTTTTAGGCGGTAATTGCTCCTGCACAGTCTCTTTTTCTACCTGCCGGATAAGGCCATTACAGACCAGGCATCTTTTAAATGGCTGCACTGCTTTCTGCAAACCATAGCGCTTAATAACTTCTGTTAACTGCTCGTTGCCATGCTGCGAGCGCAGCCAGTAACCTTGTTGAATTGCTTTATGCTTTAACAAACCTACATCGCGGGTAAGTACGATGCGGTTATCAGCCCGGGCAATCTGCGCTATTACTTTATCATCATAGCTGGTTTCGTAAAGAGTATCAAACCCAGCCATCCGTAACAACTTTGCCAGCTTACCCAAATGCACATCCAGAATAAACTTTACCGGATCCAGTAGCTCAGCATCAGTGGGAATTTTTCCAGGAGAAGTTGTAGCACAAACAGCAGGAAACACCTCTACCTCCACACCGGTTTGCAACGGATGCATAAAGCCGGCAGCAGCGCCGTTTATCAGAATATTGCCTATTTCCGGGTGCGGAACACCGATAGCTTCCATGGCATCTTTAACTGCGGGCGCTCCATCAAAATTATAGGCAAGCCATTCGTTCTTCCTTAATTTTGGTAAAAAATCATTCAGCCTTCCATGAAAAAAGAATTTGGCTGCATGTGGCATAACTATGGCTGTTAGGGTGATAAACGAAAGTGTACGTCTGCTGCCAATATACTTTTTGGCTTGCTATGCAGGAGCACTATCCAATGCCTTGATCTCGGATTGATACGCTTTTGGTAAAATCAAGGATTTGAGCAGCCAATCCAGGTTAAGAAAACGAAAGATTTTATACACCCCAAGCACCGGCTTCAGCAACGACATATTGCCATAACCCAGTAAAGATTTTACCCGCTCTGGTACCACAAGTTCCTGGGCCTGCAGCAAAAGCCAATATCGTATACTTCCCAGGTGCTTTTTGTATTGTTTAAAAAGATCGTCGGTTAGGGGGCTTTTTTCGAGGTTCTGGTTTAGATGCTGGGTGCGCTCTTTTTGCCAGTCTTGCAGCGTAAGCGGTAAATCTTTAATGCCCATGCGGCTGCCAACACACCGGAACACTTCAAATACTTCTCTTTTTTCGTCGAAGGTAAGTTTGCGCTCCAACAACTCATAAGACCGAATGGAATAATCGATCAGCATATAAAGTACATCACGGTAAGCCCAGTCGGGTATAGTTGTGCCGCGGCTGGCCTCCACGCCTGCATGTATAACAGCCATACTATCAATAGCGCGATGCGCCTTCTCTTTGCTCGAAAACACAATACGGCGCGCATACCCTACCGTAGAGAATAACCTCCCTAACGGATCAGATGGCAGCCTGCCTGTAAAGTATAGCCAGTCTACGGCCTTGTTCAGCGCAAACTCAGCTGAAGCACCTGCAAATATGAAAAGTATCGTATCGCCTTTGCCCCAGATTTCGCGCACGACCGAGCCTTTATCTACAAAAAATTCCATACTTGTTTAACATGCAAAGCAGTAAAAACATGCCCTCATTCAGCACATTCCGGTAAATAAAGTATAAAATTTGATTACTTATTCTGGGAAGGCCTGGCTTGTCTGTTGGGTACTTCGGCCAGGCGTTCAGGCGAAACCACATAAGCATAGTATACTTTCTCAGGTTTCTCTTTGCTATACCTGTACATGCCTAATACTTTCGTTATGCGCCACGCATCGGGTACTAATTCCTGTGCTAAGGGGGATGGTGAAAACAAAGTAACTGGCTTGTTTCCGGGCATCTGCAATTTGCCTTGAAGCACACGCACTGTATCAACAGGCTGGCCCGCCTGCCATATGCCTTGCGGCGTCATTCCATCTACAGCATAAAAACGCAGCCCCTGCACTTCGTTTACTTTTCGTACCTCCCGAAGGCTCTGGTAATTTGTGGCAGGATATCGGACAGCACTGTAAAGCCTGTAACCAACAGAAGCTATTACAACCTGCAACAACAGTATAGCTAAAAATTGCAGGTATAATTTATACTTCCGAAAACCCTGAAGTATAGCATACCCAGCTGCGAAAGAAAAAACAGTTATACTTAATAGCAGCGATCCTGTTAAATGCCCTATAGTATAAGTATAATAGGCAGCCAGCACAGGCACAAGGAAAGTAACTATAACTACCAGTACCGTGTTTACCAGCGCCAGGCAATAATCCGGTTTGCTAAAGTTTCTACCAGAAAAGCAGTAAATAAGGTATCGCATTAAATGCCCTGCCAGTAATGCCAGCGGTACCATAGCCGGTAACAGGTAGCGTTCTTTTTTTTCGGGAATAACAGAAAGCAACAGCAAGGCAAGAACAGCCCACCATAGCAAAAACTTATAGTTACCATACTTTCCTATCCTGCGGCTTGCATAAGGCACCACCAAAGCTGGGATCACAAAGAGAGCCCAGCCCCCGGCCTGCCCTGCAAATCCCCAGTAATACCAAAACGGTTTATTATGCCGGTTCAGCCACGCATCGCTTTCCCCTGAAACAGTACCTGCAAAATGCCCCGGCTCGGCCAGGTAAACATAAAGCGGCCAGCTCAGGCTTACAGCTGTAAAAACTGCCAGCGCTAGTAATAGACCCTTCCGGTGTGCCTTAAGCTCCTGCCAGCCTATACCGTACCCATAAGCTAAAAAAAAAGGCAGCAGTAACCCATAAAATGCTACAGGCCCTTTACTTAGAAATGAAAATCCGAGGAGTAAACCTGCCAGAACGAAAACACCAAAGCGCCCTTTTTTTCCTTTCCATCCTTTTACCAGTAACCAGATGGCGCCAACCATAAAGCTGTGGCAATAAATATCCCAGCTGGCCTGCCTGCCAACCTGAAACATTGAGAACGATGTAGCCAGAACAGCAGCAACCAGAAAAGGAGCCAGTTTATCGGTGGTTAAATTCCTCGACAGGAAATACAGAAACATTACCATGAGCGTGGCCATACATGCAGCAGGAAAACGAAGGGCAAACAGATTCTCTACATCGCCAGCCATGATTCCTGCCAGAGCCGTGATCCAGGTGGGTAGCGGTGGTTTAGCCAGCCGAAGCTGCCCATTCATGGTAGGTAAAAGCCAGTTCCCGTTCTCCACCATTTCACGGGCAGTAATAAAATTGCGCGCCTCCATTATACTAGGATCGGCAAGCGGCAGGTTCGTGAAAAAGATCAGAATACAAAGTAGCAGCAAAAGCCCAAGTTGGTTGGCTGGCTGTAATAACCATGTTGGTAAATCTCCCTTGGCCTGTTCTTGTAATAACATATTTACCTGGTTCAGATATTCTAATCAGCTCAACCTCTACAGTATATGTATTTTCAGAATTCTTACGGATGAACCAAACTATAGTATAACTATTTCAATTTATAATATGTTAAAATAATGCACACTATAGTGATTATACTTTCACTTTACTTTTTATACTTCGTTAAAGGAAGAATACCAACACTTGGGTTTATGCAAGTACCAAAAGGAAAAATAGTAGCTATTGGCGGCCACGAAGACAAAGGCTCTGTACCCATGCCGGCAGATGAAAACCTGCGGGCCAGCATCCGGTTTTTCGAGCATGGAATCCTGAAACGCATACATGACGAACTTTACGGCCTGGGCACGCGCATTGAAGTGATTACGACTGCTTCGCATATACCTGAAGAAATGGGCAAAGCCTATGTAGATGCTTTTTTGCTGTTGGGCTGTGAAAATGTAGGCGTAATGCATATTCAAAATGCCACAGATGCCAACCGCCACGAGAACCTGAAAAGGCTGCAGGAAGCAAATGCAGTTATGTTTACAGGCGGAGACCAAAAGCGTATTGCTGATGCTTTTATGGGATCGGAAGCGTTAACCCTGCTTAAAAACCGTTACCTGTACGAAGAAAAATTTCTGGTATCTGGTACCAGTGCCGGAGCGATGGCCCTGTCTGCTATAATGATAGAGGGAGCAAAAGAGCTGAACCCCTTGGTAAAAGGCACAGTGCGAATAGGCGAAGGTATGGGCCTGATACAGCAGATCATCATTGATACCCATTTCGTAAACCGCCGCCGCATACCACGCCTAACAGAAGCAATTGCTGCCAATCCTACCCACATCGGTATCGGGTTAGGCGAAGACACCGGTATCCTGATCACGCAGGGTAATATTATTGAAACGATAGGCTCGGCGCTGGTCATTATTATTGATGGCCGTAAACTTACCCTAAACAACTATGAAGAAATTGCCCCGGATGAAGCAATTTGCCTCGAAAACCTGATCATGCATGTGCTGCCCCGCGGCAAAGCGTACCTCCTCAATAAAGGCAAATTCCTTACTACTGAACTTGAACCCACAACCTCATGAATTTTTAATAGACTCCCGTATGTGGCTAAAGTTTGCCACTACCAAAATAGTAAGCCCCCAGGCTAATAGCATCTCCGCTGAAGTGAGCAACTGTGCTGTAGTACTGCTTGGCGTAATATCGCCATAACCAGCCGTAGAAAAGGTAGCCACACTGAAGTAGAAAAAGGTTATTAAACGCGACACAAACATGCCCTGCTGGCTTATTCCGGCAAAAGAGCTGCTATCAATTTCATACAGGCATATATAATCTATGGCATAGGAAATAATGAAGAGCAGTGTATTCAGAGCGATGAATTTAAAAATTTCGAGGTAATGGAATTCACTGTTTGCCGTTTCCTTTACCCGATTGAACAGCTGCTTAAAGTATAAGTATGATTTAAAGGTACTGTAAAGGAAAAGTACGGCTTCAACTACACCTGCATTGCTAACCTCCAGCCTTGCAGCCAGGAAAATAAGTATACCAAACACTACTATAAGTAAAAACTTATAGGCTGTTTTTACATGAAATAACTGCTTGCGGGGTAGCGGGGTCATCGGGCAGGATTGCAGGTATAGATTTGTCAGGATAATAAACGGCTGCTTCTGTTTCTTGTTCTAATTCTTGCAGTTCATCTACCCTTCAAATCCGCTTTAATAAAAAGTATAAAAAGAGCGCCGGTAAACCTGTACGGCGCTCTTTTTATACTTAAAATTTATACTTCCACCCTACATAGCTTTTAAATTGATGGAATTTTTGGCCAGGTCGTTTAATTTTGTGTCAGCCATTTTTTCTTCGTCCAGGGTTTCGCGAAGCAATTGGGCTGCCTCAAGGTGGCCAAGGCGTTCGGCGTAATGGGCGGCCGTGCCGTAAGCCGAAATTTCGTAATGTTCAATTTTCTGAGCTGCGGCAATTAAGCCGGCATCTTTGGCTTCCGGCGAAGCATCTTCTGCCAACAAATCCTGGCTTAGTTTCACCATACCTTCAATAGGCGAGGCAATTAATTCGGCATCCATTTCAATGTTCATCATCCCGAATATTTTCCTTAGCCGCTCGCGCTGTACTTTTGTTTCTTCCAGGTGGTTCTCCAGCTCCATTTTTAGTAACTCGTCGTTAGCACGCTCGGCCATTCCGGGCATTACTTCTATCAGGTGATCTTCTACCAGGCATAATTCCATCAATTCGTGCTTTAGCAGGTCTTCTAAATTCTTCAGCTCAGCCATTATTCCCCCCTTTTTATAAATATCTGAATTATGCTTTCATAAACACACAGTAAGCATACACTTGAATAACGGCTATAACAAACAGATGTTAAGCTACTTACCACATAAATAACAGCACTATTTTTAAGGACATCAGTAAGTATAAATCAGCCTGTGAATACCTCAAAGTGCTATCGTTACTTACCTCCATTGCTCGTTAACTCATACTTTTATACTTTCCTTTAAATGGAATGAGCACAGATAAAATACAGAGAATTTCTAATTTTATCATTTTTATTCAATATTTTAAGCTTTTAATTAAAAACGGACATTAAACATAACCAGTAATAATACAATAGCTGCCAAAGTGCGGCTCAATATGTCGTTAGGGTGGGTTTGCTCCTCTTATACAGCAGGAAACAGGAACTGGTATGCCTGTTTTCTCAATTAAACTGCCAATAAAGCTTAGGTAAGAATGAGAGGATTTACTGCAGATATTACTGACATTGAGGAAGGCGTAATTGTGCACCTGGCCGGGGAACTGGATGCAGGGTCTTCGGTTGTGGCCGACACAGCGATCGAAGAATCTATTGCCGCCGGCGTAAAAAAACTGCTCATCGATTGTACCGAACTCAGCTACATTTCATCAGCCGGACTAGGCGTTTTGCTGGCAGCTTACCAGGCCTGCAGGCAGGCAAATATCACCTTTATCCTGTATGCGCTCAACGCTAAAATCCAGAACGTTTTCGAAATTGTAGGCCTCCACAATGTTATGACCATTACAGATACCAAAGAGCAGGCTCTTGCTAAAACCGTAGATTAAATGCAATTCTATATTTCAGTTTAAAGAATAAGCCAGGGCATTCCATACTTACGTTACCTGGCTCTTCCATAATAAGTGTTGTTAGCCCTTGAAAAACCAAAGTATCGCTTATATTTGATGTTCTAACCCTAACCAGATTTTATGAGATCAATATCAACCCTGCTTTGCTTAGGGGGCTTGTTTATTGCCCAGACTGCCTTTGCACAGGCGCCGGAGGTAAGCCGTAAAGTGGCGAAAGCTATGAAAAAAGTTGAGCCCGCAGCAATAAAAGAACACATCAGCTACCTCGCCGACGACAAGCTGAAGGGCCGCATGCCTGGCACCGAAGGCTACCAGATGGCTGTGGATTATGTAATTGCAAAGTATAAAAAGGCAGGCGTTCAGCCGGGTGGCGAAAACGGCAGTTATCTGCAAACGGTTCGCATCCGGAAGGCTTATACAGGCAATGATGCCTCTCTGGTTGCTACCAGCAAGAATGGCCCGATGGCACTCGAGCACGGAAAGGATTTCGCTATTTACCCAAGCGCCGAAGAGCAGCAGGTTAGCGTAGAGGCTCCGCTTGTATTTGCCGGCTACGGTATTACAGCACCTGATCTTAACTATGATGATTATGCCTCGATTGATGCCAAAGGCAAGATCGTGGTTATACTTCGTGGCACACCTGCCAGCTTCCCCGGCACGGTTGCTGCCTATAGTATGGATATGCATACTATACTTAAAAATGCAGCCAGCCATGGTGCAGTAGGCGTTATTGTGGGTACTACCAATCCCAAAGCCGGTGTTCCGAACCTGCAGAAAGGCGTGAACAGCATTATGGGCGCTGATGGAAAGGTGGCAGTATCCAGAAATTTTGTAACCGATCAGATCCGTTTACTCGCCAATGTGAATGCAGAAACCACACTTGCCTTCTTTAAAACAGCCGGGCTCGATGCCGAAAAAACTGCAGCTTCTTTAAAGGCCGGGGTTCCTGCTTCGGCGACACTGCCTGTTTCTGTTAAAGCGAGCTATACTTCATCATATAAGAACATCGAAAGTTATAACGTGGTGGGTAAGATAGAAGGCTCGGATGCAAAGCTAAAGGATGAATACGTAGTGCACAGTGCACACCTCGACCACGTTGGCATTGGTACACCAGTAAACGGCGATTCTATTTATAACGGCGCGCACGACAACGCTTCGGGCGTGGCCAGTATACTTGAAATTGCCAACATCTATTCAAAGGTTAAAGCAAAGCCAAAAAGATCGGTGCTGCTGGTGATGGTTACTGCCGAAGAAATGGGCTTACTGGGCTCAGCATACTTTGCGAAGTACCCGACTGTACCAAAGGAGAAAATTGTAGCCGATATCAACACCGATATGCCAACTATAATTGCGCCTTTGCTGGCTGTAGTGCCCTTGGGAGCAAACCATTCTTCGTTAGAGCAGGTAGTGGCCGGTGCCAGCCGTTACTTTAATTTAGATGTAGAATCTGACCCGGAACCGGAGCAAAACCGCTTTATCCGTAGCGACCAGTATAGCTTTGTGGTACAAGGCATTCCGGCGCTGCACATTAAGTATGGCAATAAAACCGCTGATGGCAAAAACAACCTGAGCGAATATGTACAGAAGTGGCGCGAGGTACATTACCACAAACCGCAGGACGAACTGAACGACACTTTTGATTTTGAAGCAGGCAAGAAATATGTGCAGCTTAATTTCCTGATCGGTTACCAGATCGCCCAGAATCCGGAAAGGCCAACCTGGAAACAAGGTGACTTTTTCGGTTCTCGATTCGGTCAGCCAGCAACCATGCAGCAAAGCTCAGCTAAGTAAGTTACTTTAAGCAAGTATACAGCAAGTATAAAAAGGCCGGAGGCAGCAGCTTCCGGCCTTTTTATGCAGCAGTTGTGGCAACACAAAGTATAAACCATCACCAACCGCTGTTGCCAGAATCCGTTAAAAAGCACCTGACTTTAAAACCATGACACAACGCGAAGTAACCGATAACGAAAATACCACCTGGACCTGCGTGCAGGCTTATGGCGGATTAAGCGACGACACTGCCGAGAAAGCAGCCGAACTTACAGATGACGATAACGGAAAAGTAACTGTAGTTTGCACACCTAGCGGCGGCGCCCAGACCGTACGTCTTGAACTCGATAGCAACTGGCAGCAAAAAGCCTCCGATGAGGAACTGGTGCAGGCCATAACGGCAGCGGCAAAATAAGCTTAACCTATAGTTTGCCGAGCGGCAAACTTAACATTAAAAAAACAGCCACTGCTATACTTTAGCAGTGGCTGTTTTTTATTTTATAGTATGGCCTGCACATTTTCAATAGGCCTGCCAATAACGGCTTTATCGCCTTTTACAACTATCGGCCTTTCTATCAGTACCGGGTTCGCCGCCATTATATTGATCCATTCATCATCCGAATATTCTTTGCCTTCAAACTGCTCTTTGTAAAGCTTCTCCCCCTTCCGGATAACTTCCTGAGGCTTCAGATTGAGCTTGGCAAGTATAACTTTCAGTTCGTCGGCGGTAGGTGGCTGTTTCAGGTATTCCACTACCTGCACTTGCTCACCAGTTTGCTGCAACAGGTCGAGCGTTTGGCGGCTCTTGCTGCACATTTTATTATGGTATATCGTTAGCATACTTTCTAATTTTTGATTCTGAAGCTAATGTATAAAAAGCCGGCAAATAATGCAGCAGACAGTATAGTACCAACATCGGATAAGCCTTAAAAATAACAGAGATGAACGAGATAATCCGATTTTTGAGAGCTTGAAATGCCACTTACCAATCTGAGGGCCTGATATCGGTAGCACCTTTCATGAGTCTGCAATCATCCGGATAGACCAGGTGCCCGAAACTGAAATAGATATCCGACCTGTTGATCACGATTTCTTTCATACTGGCAGCAGAGGCATCGAAAAAGCCAATTACACGCTCATTTTCATCGTTTATATTAAACAGATTTCCTTTTATTTCAGCAGGAGGCGGATCAAATACAGTACCTGTGCTGCCACTTTGCTGCTCCATCACCCTGAAAAATTCATAGGCCTCCTCGGATATCGTGTGTTGGTATACTTTCAGCTTATACCTTATGTGCATATAGCGATCAAACGGCACAAAAAACACCTTCTGGTTTATCACTTTTTTGCCGTTGGTCAGCCTGTCGGTTACTACTGCAAATTTATCTACGCGCTCGCTGATCCAGCAATGCGAACAGCAAGGTTTCGGAGCCGGCCTGGGGCAGCCTCTGCACCGCATTTCAATAAAATCCTGAGGTTGGGTAAGCACCTGGTACTGCGAAAAGAAAGACCAGCGGTAAAAGTTATTTTCGCCGGCGGGGTCTGTATAATCAACTTTCATCTGGTAGCCGGGTAGTTGTTCCTTATACTTTCTGCCTTCTACAATTACGCTCTCGCGCCCAAATTCAACATACAACGAGTCTATAGCTACTGGCTGCTTTATAGTTACAGCTCTGGACTGGTATTGCCTCTCATTAACAGTAACATGCAAAGTATACGTATGGCCTACCAAACCTACTGCATCGCTTATAGGGTAATAATAACCGTTTCCGCCACTATACGCATACTCAAACTGCTCGCCCTCCTGGCTGGTTATCACAATAATGGCTTTCTCCTCAAATTTATTATAAGGGTAACTAAATGGCTGTGCATACATTAGCCGTACGTAGCTAGTGCCTGGCAAATTGGTTAATTTCGCCTCAACTACCAGGTGCTCCGATTGATCTTCAGGCTTAAAGTCAATCGGGTCGATGCACGCGGCCAGCACCAGCATAAGAAGCAGAAACGGTAATAATTTCATCGCCTTCAGAATTTAATGTTATAGTTGACGGAAGGAATAGGTATACCAATTATAGCCAGCTTATATGCCCCCGGAGGACTGCCGTAATAATGCCTGAATAAAGTGGAATAAGCATTTTTGCGGGCGTACAGGTTGTAAACAGATATACTTCCGCTTGATTCTGTTAATTTCTTTTTCCTGAAGTCGTGGTTAAACGAAATGTCCAGGCGGTGGTAATCGGGCATGCGTTCCTGGTTGCGGCCGTAATAGTTCGAAAAAGTAAAGCCGTAGTACCTGAACCAGGAATCTGCGGCTGTAATTGGCCTGCCGGTAGTATAGTTAAAATTGGCAGACAAGGTCCAGGAAGGTGTTAGCTGATAATCGGTGAAAATGTTCAGGTTAACCGGCTTATCATAATTGGATGGATATTTATCGCCGTGGTTTATGGTTTCTTCTTCTGAGTTACCTTTAATGGTGCGGTACGACCTGGAGTAAGTAAAGCTGAGCCATCCGGTAAGGCGGCCTGTATTTTTCTTCACAAGCCATTCGGCCCCGTAAGCCTTGCCATTGCCATAAAGCAAATCTGCTTCCAGCGACTTATTTAAAAGTATAACCGCACCATCTTTATAATCTACCTGGTTCCGGAGCATTTTATAGTATAGCTCCAGGCTAAACTCATATCTGTTATCCGGCAGAAGGTGGAAGTAACCAAGTGCCACCTGGTCGGCTACCTGAGGCTTGATATAAGCATCAGAAAGTTTCCAGACATCTACCGGTGTTATGGCTGCCGTATTGGTTATTAATTGAATATATTGCCTTGTGCGGCTATACCCCGCTTTTAAAGAGCTATTGGCACCGAGTGAATACTTTAACGAGGCTCTGGGCTCAAGCCCTTGGTAGGTTTGTACTGTTTTGCCATCGGCGTAAGTAACCGTATCTATAATAGAAGTTTCGCGTTTGGGTATGCCTGCTTCGTAAATATAAACATCGTTTGGTCCTTTTTTAACATAATGCGTGTATCGTAAGCCCACCGCCAACGACAGCTTATCGCTGATGGTTATTTCATCATTAAGGTAGCCGTAATACTCTGACCCTTTGTCGCGTTGCAGGGTTAAAGGGTTTAAGCTGGATGTGCCATAAGGACGCAGCTTTCCAGGCTGAATGTTATAGTTTGCCACACCTCCGCCAAAATCTATAGTATGGCCCTTTATGCCAAAATAACCTAACTCGGCTTTAAGCTGTGAAAAATCTATTCCTGAACTTAGGTTAAACTCCTCGCCGGTTGCAATACCTTCTATGTTATTGTCGTAGATACTTTTGGCAACCGAAAGCGAGCCGCTCATTCTGGCGCTGAAAATATGGTCCCACCTCAGGCTGCCTAGCTTGTTTGACCAACTGTAAGTTGTATCATAAGGAAATTTAAAGCCATCTGCGCTATAGTAAGTAGAAAGCGACAGACTATTATTTTTATTCAGATTATAGTTGATTTTTACATTTCCATCATAAAAATGGGCGGAGCTTTTCTTTATATTTTCACTATCAAAGAGCTGCATCAGGTATTTAGGGTACGCGCCGCGGGCTGATACTATAATGGTAGTTTTGGCACCTATTGGCCCCTCCAGCCCTATTCTTGCCGACACCGGAGAAATGCCAGCGAAGTACTGCATTTTTTCTCCATTGCCTTCGCGTAGCCTTACATCAAGTATGGATGATATCCGACTTCCATACTTTGCTGAAATGCCACTTCGGTGTAAAGTATAACTCTTTAGTACATCGGGGTTGTAAACAGAAAAAAAGCCGAACAAATGAGATGAATTAAAAACTGGTACATCATCCAGCAAAATAAGATTCTGGTCTGCACTGCCACCTCTTACATAAAAACCTGCTGTTCCTTCCCCTGCATTTACAACGCCCGGCAAACTGGAAACCGAACGGATTACATCTACTTCACCGAGTAAAGCAGGCATTTTAGTAAGCAGCTTAACATCCATAAACGTACTCCCCATGTTTACAGCATTAACATCCATGGTCTGATTGGCTGTAATCTCGACCTGTTTCAGGCTTAGGTTCCGGGGTTTTAAAGTAATTGCCAGATGGGTATTCTCATTCAGTCGCAATTCTTTAGTATACCGTTCCATACTCAGGTACTGGCATTCCAACTGGTACCTGCCCGCTTGCAGCTTAATGCTAAAATGGCCCTTCTCATCCGTAATTACAGTTTTATTGCCAGGCTTAATTACAAGATAGGCCCCTGCCATTGGCTCCCCGGCAGCATTATTTACTACCCCTGCTAACTGATACCTATCAGATTGCAGCCTATTAGCCATACCAAAAGGCATTGCCAGCAAGACAAAAAAAACCAATAGCAGTGCCTTTTGCATCACTAACACTCATCAAAGTTTAAACAAGAAAGGATAATTATTAAAACTTATTTACGATAAAATTGAAATTAAGAAGGAACGAAATGATTAATATCTATACTTTATAACCTGCTATGCGCAACTGTAGTACTAGCTTCAGACACCGCACTACTATGGAAATTAAACCTAACTTGCATATTGGCACCTCTGGCTGGAGCTACCGCTGGCAGGGCATTTTTTACCCACCCGAAATAAAGTCTGCAGATTACCTCGCTTATTATGCCACGCGCTTTAACTGCACCGAAATAAACAGCAGCTTCTACCATTTTACCATGGCTAAAACCATAGAAAAGTGGCTGGCGAGCACGCCGGAATCGTTCCGGTTTGCCCCAAAACTGAACCAGGAAATTACGCACAAACGCAAATTCAAAGATATAGACGAACCACTCGATAAGTTTATGTCGCGGTACTTGCTGATGGGCGATCGCCTGGGACCTGTATTGATACAGATTGCTGCCAGCTTCCATTTTGAACGGCTGGTTGCCCAGGACTTTTACCAGACCCTGCGCGATAAATACCCTACACAGCAATTTGCTTTGGAAGCGCGCCACAGATCTTGGTTTACAGAAGAATCGCTGGACCTGCTGAAAGAGTATGACATTACCTTTGTTATTGCCAGCGCCGGCAAGCGATTCCCCGGCCACGAAACCACTACAAACGATACCGCATACCTGCGCCTGCACGGCGACGAAAAACTATACTCCTCGGCCTACACCGATGAGCAACTGGAACGCTATGCTTTTATGGTAAACGACTGGCTGCTGGATGGCAAAGAAGTATGGGTTTTCTTTAACAACACCATTATAGGCAATGCCATAACCGATGCCGAAAAACTGCGTGGGCTTGTAGAGAATATGTAAGCACAGGTGCTGGTGTTAAAGTATGAATTGCAGCCATCTCCGTTATAACCACCTTTTCTTCCTGAACCAGTAATAAATACTTGCTGTAACTACAGCCATAAGCAACATAATAAACGGGTAGCCATACTTTGTATGCAGCTCAGGCATAAAATCGAAGTTCATGCCATAAATACCTGCAATGAAGGTTAGCGGCATAAAGAAAACCGAAAAAATGGTGAGCACACGCATTACCTCGTTCGTTTTGTTGGAGGAAAGCGAAATATAGATATTGATCAGGTTGTTGATACTGTCCAGAATTTCGTCGTAAAGGGTGCTGACATGCAGGTGCAGGTCCAGCATATCCTGCAGGTCCGGGTTTTGAGGCAGAGTTAGGTTTATGCTGTCCAGGATTACTTCTGTTAACCGCAATATGCGCCTCGATACGCCCGCTTTGCGCTTTACATGGTATAGGCCTTTGGTTAGCGGCGCTGTGCTGGAGTGCAGAAAAATCTTTTCTTCATAGTAATCTATTTCGATGGCAAGCCGTTGTGCCGGGGCCTCAAAGGTGCGCAAGCTGGCTTTAATAATCTTCACCAGCAATTCAGATGTAGATTTAAGCATACCAGCATCAATGTGCTTTTGCTTTATCTCCAGCAGCAACTCAATTGGGTGGCGATGGATGGTAATAATAAAGCCCTCCGTATAAAAAATAGCGATCTTATTGGTTAGCTCCTGTATGGTATCCGCATCGATATGCGCGCTGGTATCATACACGCGTGTTATCATGAAAACAATGTTATTGATAACCTCATACTTGGGCAGGTGATGCGGCTCCAGGCAGTCTTTAACGGATGAAGAATGCAGGCCATACTTCTCTGCAACCTGCTGTAGTTCCTCTGCTGTCGGGTCTTCTACGTCAAGCCAGATCCAGCCTGCGGCCTCGTTTGTTGCCAGTATTTGTTGCACGGTATTTTGTAGCTGATGCTTTAATTAAAACTATAAGTATAGCGTCTTAAACTACGGAAATGCTCCAAAGGTTAGCCAAACAGGTACAAGTATAACATCACCTTAACACAACCGAAAAGTATAAAAACACGAAAGCCATACTTCCCAATTCAGAAGTATGGCTTTCAGTAAAGCGTTTTATCTTTTACTGCGGCTTAGCCAGCTGGCGAAGGTGCGATACGTGTGATGCTACAGCCATACGCATTTTAGGGTATTCGATGTAGTTGATACCATAATCTGCACAAGCCTGTTTAATAATTTTGCTGATGGCAGGGTAATGTATATGCGATACCTTCGGGAACAAATGGTGCTCGATCTGGAAGTTTAATCCGCCTACCAGCCAGGAAATGATCTTGTTGTTGGTAGCAAAGTTGGCAGTAGTTTTTAACTGGTGCACCGCCCATTCGTCTTCTACTTTAACTGCAGTTTCGGAAGCAGCCAGGAACTGAGTATCTTCTACGGTATGCGCCAGCTGGAACACGATGCTCATTACAAAGCCGGTAGCAAAACTATAAATCAGGAATCCGATAAGCCATGGCAGGAAACCAACCATAAAAATAGGCAAGCCAACAAACAGAACAGCATGCAGGGCCTTAAAGCTCCAGAAAACCAAGTGGTTGTTCAGCTTCATGGGTTTAAGCGGCATAGAGCCCACACGCTTGGTAAAATACTTGTTATAGTCTGTAAAAAACACCCAGTACAGGTATAAAGTAGCGTAAGCAGCCCAGAAATACCAGTGCTGGAAACGGTGTATCTTATAGTGCTTCTGTGTTTCGCACAGGCGTAAAAGGGGCTTCGCATCCAGGTCATCGTCTATACCATCAATGTTGGTATAGGCATGGTGAATTACGTTGTGCTTAGTATTCCACATAAACACGTTGGCACCCAGCACATTTATAGATAAGCCGGCCAGCTCGTTCAGCCATTTATACTTGCTGAAACTGCCATGCGAGCCGTCGTGCATTACATTAAAACCAATTGAGGCAGTAAGTCCGCCCAGTATTATACTTTCAATTATGGCCACCCAGGCAACAGGCGTAAAAAATAGAAGGTGCACATAAACCAACACCAGGCTTACCCATAAAATCACAGCTTTGGTGTAGAGTTTATAGTTGCCGTTCGGGCTTTTTCCGGCCTCGGTAAAATATGCGTTTATCCTGCTTTTTAACTCAGAATGAAATGAATTTGAAGGTTTTGAGAATTTTGGCGCCGCCATGAAATAACTTAAAGAGAAAAAATAAATAAACTCATGGCAAGTCTCCGGTTAGTTAAAAACGCCAAAAGTGTGCCGTAAATATAACGATTATAATTCAGATGAATTGCAAAGCCCCAGGCCATCATTTCAGGTATCTGCCCATTCTTTGCGAATAAACTTTATACTTCCGGACTTAATCTGCTTAATCTTACAACCAAACGAACCTTACTTAAATTCGTTTTTAGGATAAAATTAATGCAACCAGAAAACACTTAACTATGAAAGCTGTACGAAAAGGAGCCTGAAACTAGTGCCTGTTGCATTAGCCACAGGCCGTCAATGCATGTCAAATTTTCGTGCATCTTATTGCATACCAAACACTTCTGAAAACAAACTATGGGCTTAGAAAAATATAACCAGAAGCGCGACTTCAGCCAGACGCCGGAACCGGCAGGTACCGAGAAAAAACGCAAAGGCCAGTTACGATTTGTAGTTCAGCGCCACCAGGCCTCCACCCTGCATTATGATTTCCGGTTGGAGATGGAAGGCGTACTTAAAAGCTGGGCGGTACCCAAAGGCCCTTCTATGAACCCAGCTGATAAGCGCCTTGCCATGATGGTAGAAGATCATCCGTTTTCTTACAGAACATTTGAAGGCGACATACCGGAAGGCAATTATGGTGCAGGTCACGTTGATATCTGGGACGAGGGCACTTACCATGCGGCTGAAGCAGAAACAGGCGAAGTGGATGAAGAAGCATTGCTTCGCGGACTGGAAGCCGGAAGTATAAAATTTATACTTGATGGTAAAAAACTGCAGGGCGAGTTCAACCTTATCAAAATGAAAGGCCGGCAGGAAAATGCGTGGCTGCTCGTAAAAAAGAAAGATGATGAAGCGGTAACTGAAGCTTACGACAGCGAAGACTACCTTGATAAACCTTCCGGTTCCAAGCCGGCCAAAGTAAGTAAAAAAGCAAGTATAAAAAAGCCAGCTAAAACTGCCACCGCTGACATGCCGCATCACATTAAACCGATGATGGCCAAACTAACCGATGCACCATTCGACAGCGAAGACTGGATATTTGAGACAAAATGGGACGGTTACCGTGCCATAGCTGAGGTAAAAGATGGTAAAGTCAGCCTGTACTCCCGCACCGGAAAATCATTTGCAGATAAGTATAAACCCATTGCCGAAAGTTTGGAAAAACTGGAGCATAATGCAGTATTAGATGGCGAGATTGTAGTATTGAACAAAGAAGGCCACGCCACTTTTCAGCAATTGCAAAACTACCAGAACACGCCAAGCGAGCATTTATACTACTATGTTTTTGATTTGCTATACCTGGATGGCGAAGACCTGCGGCACCTGCCATTGCTGGAGCGGAAAAAGAAGCTGGAAAGTATACTTAAAGGTAACACGCCGGCCATACGTTACTCTGAGCATGTGGTGGCAAAGGGCAAAGCTTATTTTAAGGAAGCCCAGCAAAAAAAAATCGAAGGCATTATGGCAAAACTTGCCAGCAGCCCTTACCGCACCGCCGCCCGTAGCAGCGAGTGGCTGAAAATAAAAACACACCTGCGGCAGGAAGCCGTAATTGGCGGATTTACAGAACCTAAAGGCAAACGGAAGCACCTGGGTGCGCTGGTACTGGGTGTTTACGATAACGGAAAATTCACGTATGTAGGCCAGAGCGGCAGTGGCTTTAACACCAAAACCCTCGAGATTCTCCAATCAAAACTAAAACCGCTAACGCAAACTGATTCTCCTTTTGCTGGAAAAGTAAACCCTAATGCACCCGTAACATGGGTAAAACCAGAGTTGGTAGCAGAAATCTCCTTCGCCGAGTGGACGGCAGATGGCCTGATGCGGCAGGCGATTTACGAAGGCCTGCGCGAAGATAAAAAAGCGAGCGATGTAGTTCGTGAAAATGCGTTGCATACACAAGAGATTATAGAAGCCGCTGCCGCAAAACCCAAGGTAAAAGGCAAAACTTCAGAAGCTAAAACCGTTAAACCCAAATCCGATTCTAATCGCACCGAAGTAGAAATTGAAGGGCAGCCTCTATCCTTAAGCAGCCTCGATAAAGTATACTGGCCGGAAGAAGGATATACAAAAGGCGACCTCATTAATTATTACCAAAGCATAGCGGATGTACTGTTGCCTTACCTCCAGGACAGGCCACAATCTTTACTCCGCCATCCGAATGGCATCACAAAACCCGGCTTTTTCCAGAAAGACATAGACCACACACCGGATTGGGTACGCTCTGTTAGCCTGCGGGCAGAATCTACGGGCGAGAATGTGGATTACCTGGTTTGCGACAATAAGGCAACATTGGCGTACATGAACAACCTGGGCTGCATTCAGCTTAACCCCTGGAATTCGCGCATAGCCAACCTCGAAAAACCAGATTACCTGGTTATAGACCTGGACCCGGACGAAAACCCTTATGATGAGGTGGTAGAAGTAGCCCTGGTTACAAAAGAGATTCTGGATAAAGCCGGAGCCGAAAGCTTTGTAAAAACATCCGGCGCAACGGGCATGCATATTTATGTGCCGCTTGGCGCAAAGTATACCTTTGAGCAGGCCAAGCAGTTTGCATTTTCGGTGGCCCAACTGGCGCACAACCGTTTGCCTGAACTTACCAGCCTGGAGCGCAACCCCAAAGACCGCCGTAACCAGGTATACCTCGATTATCTGCAGAACGCCATCGGCCAGACTGTGGCAGCACCGTATAGCGCCCGCCCACGTGCAGGTGCAACCGTTTCCACGCCTTTACTGTGGGAAGAAGTTAAAAAGGGACTTCATCCAACTGCATTCACTATCAAAAATATACCCGACCGGGTCAGGAAAATGGGCGATATCTTTAAAGGTGTTTTAGGAAAAGGTATTGACCTAGATGCTTGCCTTAAGCGACTTAAAAAACTGGAATAACTAGTTATACTTTAACTGGTTTATACTTCAAAAAGCTGCTTTATACTTTATAAAAGCAGCTTTTTCATTTATCAGTCTCTGATTCCTTCTGTGCGGCAACACACTCGGGACCGAGCCCGATTATACAAAACTGTTGTTCACTGATTTTTTGCGATAGCTACTGAATATCAAGTTCAACTTTACGATCACATTATACTTGACTTGGTGACAAAAGCAGTTCAAGTAGAAAATCAGCATTAATAGTAAAGCCTGACTATGCAATCTTAAACCGCATAGTCAGGCTTTACTATCTATATTTATACTTCAATTTATACTTATACTTCAAAAATAAAGAAGGGCAAAGTATAACCCTCGCGCACAAGTATAGGTTTTGATACATTGAACACCTTTACACCGCTGTTGGTTACCCCCTCCAGGGTGCCAATATGCGCATGCCCGTGAAAAGCTGCCACTACCTGCCGGCGGTTCAGGGGCTCTACCAAACGGGAAGAACCCAGAAATGGGAAGATCTGCTCAGGCTCCCCTACTACCGTTGCCTGTATGGGCGAGTAGTGCAGCACGGCAATCTTTTTTATGTTCTCGTTTTCCCCATCGAGGCGGGCCAGGGCAGCATCCAGTTTTAGGGACTCATCTACAGCTTCCTGCACAAAGTCCTTCATCATCTTTTCGCCAAACATGCCCAGCATTGCTTTATCAAACCCGCCGCCAAAACCCTTTACGCCAGCAAAACCAACATTTCCGATCACAACCGAATCGCCATCCAGCAAGTGCACATTCTCGCTGATAAGGGCTTTACGAATGCCTTTCTGGTTATCATGGTCGTAATCGTGGTTGCCTAATACAGCTACTACGGGTATGGTGCACAGGCGTAGTTCTTTTGCCAGAATCTCTGCTTCGGCTACGCGGCCTGTATCGGTCAGGTCGCCGCATAAAAGCAACACATCTGCCTGCGTGGAAATTTCCCGGAATAGATCTTCCCATTTACCACGGTCTGTTTCGCGCACGTGTATATCGCCTACAGCTGCAATGCGGGTAATTTCACGTTGGGGGTTTTCTAAATTCTCTTCATTCTCCATACTCTACTGCTAAATGGTTCGGATGGTCATTACTTTATAATCCCATTCGGTAATATCAACGCCATACTGTGTCTGGTCGAAAAACGGACCGCGGCAGATCTTATCAACCTGCGCCGGTACATCAAACTGCTCTTTTGCCCGGCTCAGCAATTCATCGAAAAGCCAGCGGGGTATAATGTCACGCTCTGACGGGTACACAAACTGAAAAGTAAGTAACTGTGCCAGCAGCAAATGCCAGTGCTGCTCCATGCGCACCATTACTCTTTTCCAGTTTAACTTATCGCCGTACCTGAGTATAATATGGTTGATATCGGCTCCGTCGAAACGCTCTCGGTTTTGTACGTAGGTTTTACACCAGATCAGCTCCTCGGCCGGTATGTACTGCACCTGCACGCCCCATAATTCGCCTTTCACAGCATGGTCGAACCATGTATCGTCTACGGGGCAAAAGTTGCCGGGATTGTTAAAGATCAGGTCAACAAAATGCTCGCCTTTTATTGCCTTGGCCAGCCAGCGGGCATCTGAGTTCTCGGTTTCGTAACCAGCTTCTGCAAATACTTTAAGTATACGCGGGTATTCGCCGGCTTTGCAGAACACGTCCAGGTCTTTTGTTTCGCGTATGATGCCCGTGTATTCGCGCAATGCAAATCCGCCTCCTACTAAGTATGGGCAACCGCTTTTGTTCAGCAATTCCAGCGCTTCGCGGTAAAACCCCTGTGCCTCCAGCTTTTTATTATCTTCTTTAGACTTCGTTTCCTTAGCCATATTGCTCTTCAAATCAAATGGTTAGTTGTACAAGATGCTATGGCTTGTTAGCATTGGTTTTTATGCCTTTAGCTTTAAAAACCGATGCTTTTTCTCTTGCCAGAGTAGATGCATTTACTCCTTTGCCTTAAAAATTGTTATATCCGGGCACGGCTGCCTATACCATAATAAATACCCGTGCTATACCAACTCGCCGGCTTGAGCTGCGTTATTTTAAGTAGTACAGTTAAGTTTTACATTTACCAATTAAACATTACAGGCTATGGACAGACCACAAGATCAAAACTTATATGAGAACTTTAGCGGCTACCATACTCACCGTTCGGAGCGCTTCCGGCACCCGGAAAGCAGTAGCGAACGCAACCTTCCTGAAAACTATGGGAACAGAAACCGCGGCAGTTGGTCTGATATGTCTCGGAGCAGCGATAGATTTGCACAACCACATCGGGAAAGCCGCCAGGACATTGCCGGCACTTACAGCACCTCTTACAACTATGGCAATATGGGCAGCTACGGCGGCGCACAGGGCTTTGGAGATATAAGGGGCGGCAGGCCATCGCAGCGCCACTACGATTCTGACACACATCTGAATTTTGACAGCGGCATGGGCTCGCCACAACATGCCCGGCAGGAAGGGTATGCGCCGAGCGGGCATCGCTCTTACGGCTACCAAAGCGATTACGACAGCCATGGCATGGGATCTTCCGGAAAAGAATCCCAACGTGAGTCTTATAGCTCTGACAGATTCCAGGGAAGCCAGCAGGACCGTTCGGAATTTAACACAGACAGAAACCGCCCTTCAGGTTATAGCCAGGAGCAGGGCAATTACATGGGTAGCGGCTACAACCGCACCACACGCAGCGAACCCCGTGGCGACTATGGCTCGCTGGGTCGCTACGAAAGTAACCGTTACGACGAGCCTTATGGCATGAGCGGCTTTTATCGGGGTGGTTATGGCCCAAGCGGCTACAGCGAGCATTTCGAGAGAGATGCCCGGGATTTCCAGCGGTATTAAACTATAGACCAGAAGTACAAAGTATAAAGGCGCAGCTATGGAGTTGCGCCTTTATACTTTAAAATCAGCTTTCACAGTATGTAAAAACCTCTAATGCTTATATATAAAGGAAACATGAAAGCCAGCCCTGACAGATTATACAACGATGTGGAAACACTTACCTCCATCTCGCCTCCCCGAAATTACCTGCAACTGGAGTCGCTGAACAAAGCCGCGACCTATATTATATCTGAATTCAGGAAGTTAAATTGCCAGGTAAAAGAGCAGCCGTTTCAGGTTGATGGCAATCCTTACAAAAATATTACAGCCATTTTTGAAGGTAGGTCAGCGGAAAGAATTGTAGTAGGTGCCCATTATGATGTATGTGGAGACCAACCTGGCGCAGACGATAATGCCAGTGGAGTAGCTGGGTTACTGGAAATAGCCCGACTCCTGAACGAGAGGCAAAATGAATTAACACATACTATAGAATTGGTAGCTTATTGCCTCGAAGAGCCGCCATACTTTGGTAGCTCAAACATGGGAAGCGCGGTACATGCCAGATCATTAAAAGAGGCTGGTGTGCAGGTAAAGGCCATGATTTGTTATGATATGATCGGCTATTATTCCGATACACCAGGTTCGCAACGTTTTCCCAGCCCTGAATTTAGTAAGTATTACCCCGATACAGGTAATTTTATAGTTGTAGTTAGCAGGCAAGGCGACGAGGCATTTACTCAAAAAGTGCGTGACCTGATGCAGCCGCATTGCCAGGTTCCTGTTTACGCCGTTAACTTACCCGAAGCATTTGGCCTTGTGGGTTTATCCGATCATCGTAATTACTGGAAGTATAACATTGATGCGGTCATGATAAACAACTCGGCTTTTCTACGTAACCCGAATTATCACCTGCCTACCGATACGATAGATACCCTGGACTTCGATAAAATGGCTGAGGTGGTAAACGGTGTATACAATGCCATTATCCGGTTATAGTTGCTAAATTTTATACTTATACCTGAACGCCCGACAAATGCTCCAGTCGCTCTCCTTCCAAAGTCAGGTAGCCTTTCATTAAATCGGCAGTAAGGCACGAATGCACAGGCAAAACATAGATCAGGTCGCCAATTTTATACTTGTTAAACTGCTCTTCGTTAGCTCTTATTATACCATGTTCCTGCGATAGCGATACCAGCTCTATACCATTAACCGGCAGTGTCCAGCCTTTTTCTGTTAACTCCACTACCCTACCGTATAAAGCGCCATTTTGCTGCGGTAACACATCTTTAGAGAAATGAACGCTGCCGCCATAGAGTATGATCTCTAACCGATCCGGGTGTTTGGCAATAACAGGGCAGGCCATACAAACTGCTATCTGTTCAAAACTACAGGAACCGATGTGCTGCTGCGTCAGATCGTAGAAAACAAAATTGCCGGGCCGTATCTCATCTACCCCGTTTATACTTTGCAGCACACTGCAGGAAGGCGTATCGCCAATGGAAAGCTGCAGCTGCGGGAAGCGTGTTTTATAGCGGTCGCGAACAAGCTGCAGCAGGTATACAGAAGTGTTGTAAATAGTAACGATAGCTTCTTTTTCGGTTTGTTTATAGGTATGGCCATCGTGCGCCAGAAAACCTTTAAATATCAGCTTATCACTGTTCTCCACGTTATTTATTACTTCGTCGAGTGTAGTATGGTCTTGTGGTTGCAAGCCGGTACGGTGGTAGCCCGTATCTATTTTCACCCACAGGTTTACCGGGATTTCCAGCAGTTCCGCCAGCGCCGTAACTGTTTCCGGGTTCACGGCCACTACATGCAGACTGATAGCACTTGCCAGCTCGTTTATAAGCTCTATTTCCCGCAGATTGACAGGAATGGCCACCATGATATCTGTCCAGCCATGGCGGGCAAAATACTGCGCCATCCGCAACGACGAAACCGTTATTGCCTCCACGCCACGCTCCCGGAACCACTCGCCCACCTGCGCCGACTGGTGCGTTTTAAAATGCGGGCGCAACCTGATGTTATTGCGGCTTGCCTTCTCAACCATCATATCAATGTTCTGCAGACATTTTGCTTTATCGAGCAATAAGGTGGGTACGGTTATGTTCATGGCAGTTTTATTTGCTGGAGCCTAAGGTAAGCAGCCATACTTTTGTGCACAACGGTTCGGTAATATTTTGACGCGAAATCATACTTCTACATTACTTACTTTACGCGTACATTTGCAGCTGCTAACTTACAGCCCCTATGAGCTACTTTTACGTTAAGGCCCTGCATATCATTTTTGTGGTAACCTGGTTTGCCGGTTTGTTCTACATTGTGCGCCTGTTTATTTACTATGCCGAGGCCGCCGAAAAACCAGAACCAGAGCGCAACATCCTGCAAAACCAGTTCCGGATCATGCAGAAGCGCTTGTGGTATGGTATCACATGGCCTTCGGCTATACTTACGCTTATTTTTGGGCTTAGCATGCTCTATCTGTATGGCTCAGTACCGGGCTGGCTTATCTGGAAACTCTCTTTTGTGGTAGGTTTATACATTTACCACTTTCTCTGCCATAGTATATTTAAACAGCAGCAAAACGGCATTTTAAAGTATACATCCTCGCAGCTCCGCATCTGGAACGAGGTAGCTACCCTTTTCCTCATCAGCATTATATTCCTGGTAGTTCTGAAGAGTTCGTTAAGTATGTTGTGGGGAATAATCGGGCTTATACTTTTCTCTGCTATACTGATGCTGGCTATCCGGATATACAAGCGCCTGCGCGAGAAAAGTATAAAGTAGATACCCTGCACCCGCTTTCGCACTTTCCTGCAGATTGTGTACATTTGTACAAAGTATACGGCACATGAAGCAACCAGCATTTAAGGAAAACGAACGCGAACTTTTAAAACTGATCCGTTTTTTCAGTAAGCGCGCAGAGCGTTTAATGGAAGAAGGCGAAATGAGCAATGAAATAACCCAGCTTACCAGCGCCTGCGAAAACCTGGAAAAACAGCTGCACATACATGCCGAAAACCGCACCGCCATTTTAGATAAGCGTGCGCGCCTGGAGCAGATTATTGAAGACAACGCGCAGTGCCCGAAATGCCAGAAAGCTGATATGTTGAAACGGACCGGCGTAACTACTAACGAGCGCGGCTGGAAATGCAATACCTACAAATGCCGCCGCTGCAACATTTCCTTCACCTGGAACCGCCCCAACAACCCGTGGCACATGAAGGAGTTTATGCAGGTATACATTGCCGAGCTGGAGCTTAGCCTGCAAACAGAACAAAACGAGGACATCCAGGCACATACCCGCCAGGCCATTGCCCAGCTACACGAGAGCCTGGAGCGCCTGAGCCCGGTACTGGAAACTTCTGATGAAGAAGTTACTGCGCTGAACGAGAAAGAAAAGGAAATGGACCGCCTGATCCACCAGTTCAAAAACTACCTGCTAATAGAAAAAATTAAGCTGGATACGTACCAGGAACCGGAATAAAACAACTTCGCTTTAAAAGTATAAAGTATAGTTTGAGTCGGCTAAACCCCTGTATCAGCAGGTACCAGATCGTGAGCGTGAGAAAGGAAACCGGGATACCGAACCCTACCATCATGCTGGCAAGCCGTGGTTTTAAGCCATATTGCGTAGCTACTATCGAGGCCGTAATCATAGGCGCCATAGCTGCTTCAAGTATACTTATCTGCACTACAGGGCCGCTTTCTTTCAGCAACAAAACATACAGCACATAAATGATTGCCGGCGCCAAAATCAGTTGGTACAACAGGCCCAGCAGCAGAAAACGCCAGTGTTTGCTGCGCCGCTCCATGCGCAACTGCAAACCTACCGATACCAACGCAATGGGCGTAACCGTATTTCCCAACCGCTGAAATACCTCTTTTAGCTCATCCGGAAAACCGAGCCCTGCCACGTTTAAAGCAAGTGCTGCGGCAAACATTACAAAAGGCGGAAATGTAAAAATTTTACGGGCGATGGCTTTGGCATCGGGTTGCCCGCTGGAGAAATAAGCAGCCAGCGCAATGCCAAGCGTAGATACTACCACAAACGTACCCGGCTGATCGACAAGTATGGCTGTTTCCAGACCTGCTTTCCCATAAAGCGCCTCAATAATCGGGAAGCCTACAAAAGATGTGTTACCAAGGCCCGCTGTAAGTATAAGGCAGCCCACCAGTTTTTTAGACCAGCCATACACTTTGCCCAAAGTATAAAAAAGCAGAGCAGAGCCTGCAAAGCCTATCCAGGCCACACCTACAGGTAATAAAACCGAGCTATCCAGCTTTACTTCAGGTATAAAGTATAAAGTAAGTGCCGGCAGTGAAATGTAGATGATAAACTGGTTTAGCGCAAGCGCTGTATTAGCCGGAAACCCAGGCACACGCCGCAACAAAACCCCGATGAGAAGGCAAAGAAAAACTAAAATAATGCTGCTCATGAAATTACGGCTGACATTCTGGATTTATACTTCTGATTGGCAAATTTAGACATCTGCCCGGATGATGTGGATATACTTTAAATATATCAGACCATTAATTTCACAACTAACACAGCTGCGGCTTATAAGATCAAACTTAAAGTATAAAAAAGCGGCTATACCTGCCAAGCAAGTATAGCCGCTATAAAAATCAGTTATTACTTATTAAATAGCTTTTGCTTTTTCTTTTAACCAAGCAAGTTCGTCTGCAGTAAGGTGCGGACCAACGCGGTCTACAACCATCTGGTTATAGTTGTTGAGCCATTCGATCTGACGCTGTTCCAGTAGTTCTTTTTTAACCGGGGCAGTGTCGATCAGGGCAACCGTGAGGTGTTCGAAAGTATAAAACTCCCCAAACTCATTCGCTTCGTCCTTTACTGTCAGCACCAGGTTTTCAATTCTGATACCGTAACGCTCAGGTCGGTAAATGCCAGGTTCCACCGATGTGATCATACCTAACTCTATATCAACCGGTGTTGGGGTTGGGTTAAATACATGCGGACCTTCGTGCACATTCAGGAAAAAACCAACGCCGTGGCCGGTACCATGGCCATAGTTGCGGGCATAATCCCAGAGCGGTTTGCGGGTAATGGCATCGATCTGGTAACCGCGCGTACCTTTCGGAAAACGGGCTGTCGCGCCATCAATCATACCTTTCAGTACCAAAGTATAATCTGTTTTCTCGTCGTCGGTCAGGTTGCCCAACGAAACTACGCGGGTAATATCGGTAGTGCCTGTTCGGTATTGTCCGCCCGAATCCAGCAAAAACAAACCATCTGCTTTCAGCTCTACATCACTCTCCGGGGTAGCTTTGTAATGTGGCAGCGCACCGTGCGCTTTGTAACCGGCAATCGTATCGAAACTTTCGCCAACAAAACCTTCCAGTTCTTCTCTGAAGCCACGTACTTTATCGGCTACCGACATTTCGGTAATGCCGCCACTGGCCACGTTTTCTTCCAGCCATTTAAAGAAGCGTGTTAACGCAATACCATCTTTTACCATGGTCTGGCGGGTGTTCTCTACCTCCACTTCATTTTTTATAGCTTTAGAGTAAGTAGTAGGGTTTGTTTCCTGGATTACGCGAACTGTTGCCGGCAATAATTTATACATGGCATAGCAGTTGCGTTTCGGATCGATGAAAATAGAGGCTTTTTCAGGTAGCTCAGACAGATACCTTTCCACAGCTTCGTAAGGCTTTAGCTCAACTCCGGCTTGGTGCAACTGATTTTTTTCCTCCTCGTTCAGCTTGCTTACATCTATAAACAGAAAGGCTTTTTCCTGGCTGATGAGCGCAAAACTTAACACAACAGGATTACACTTCACATCAGAGCCACGCATGTTAAAGAGCCAGGCCATGTCATCCAGGGAAGAGATCAGGTGGTATTCAGCTCTAAACTTTTTCAGTTCGGCGCGTAGGTCGGCCAGTTTGCTTGTGGTGGATTTACCTGTAATTTCTTTGCCCACCAGGAAAGCCGGTGCTGTAGGTAGTGCAGGCCTGTTTTGCCAGATCGGATCCAGGTAATCGCGGTCGGTGGCGAAGGTTATACCTAGCGGTGCTAACGATTGCTCCAGCAACTGGGCCAATCCTACCGATATCAGTTTGGCATCGTAGGCAACTACGGCACCATTGGGCAGGCGCTCTGCCAGCCACTGAATGTATTCAGGTGCCTGCTGTACTTTCAGTTTTACGAGCTCAAACCCGCTGCCTGCCAGTTGTTCTTCTGCCTGCACAAAATAACGGGCATCGGTCCAGAGGCCGGCAAAGTCTGCTGTAATAACCAGCGTACCTGCCGAACCGGTAAAACCGGAAGCAAAGTATATACACTTGTAACGATCTGGTAAATATTCACTTATATGCGGATCTGCAGAAGGAATAATGTAAGCGCTAATGCCCTGTTCCTTCATTTGGCTACGTATGCCTGCTAATCTTTCTTTATAGTTCATTTCGTAGTTTTATCTGTGTTCAGGCAAATTATAAAAAGATGCGCTAATTAAGTAAACGTACCGGTATTATTTAGGTAGTATAACTTTAAAAAACAGCCGAACCATAAGCATTAAAATTTAACTATATTAAGACTTACAAGCATAAACCAACTTATACTTAACACGCAGAACCCAGACACCTGAAAATTATTTCAAAATAGAATACAGACTTTTTCAGCGCAAAACTGTACAAAAAAAGAGCTTCATATTTTCTATAGTTTACAAATTTACTGACCTTTGCAGCCGCCAGGGTTGCACAAAAACATCAACTTAAATTCTATTGCTCAGCCCGCAATAACAGAAGTTCGCCTATGCTTTCACAAGTACACTACCCTGCAGTAAATTCTGAACTTTTTAAAGACGAGGCTCTGCAACAGATATGCCACCTGGATTACCTGTACAGAATGGCTGGCGGCAACCAGGAGTTTACCCAAATGATGATCAGGTTGTTCCTGAAACAGCTTCCTATAGAGCTCAAGAAATTAGAACTCGCCATCACTTCCGAAAATTACAAGGACGTAAAAGAGGTTTCGCATAAGCTAAAATCTTCTGTAACCATGATGGGAGCCAGCAGCATGGAGGATATCCTGAAGCAAATTGAAGCTTCTGTAACAGAAGGCGTAATCCACCAAAACATACTTGTACTGCATAACCAGTTGGTTGAGTTATTTAACAGGGCCGCCACGGAGCTAAACCTGCTTGTAGTGCAGGACTAAATTTTTCAGTTACCTGACATAACCTTTAAGTATGAAAATTCTTGTAGTTGAGGACGATGAAATGATTTTACGTGCCCTCGAATTCCGGCTTAAAAAAGACGGGTATGAAGTTATACTTGCCAAAACCGGCAAAGAAGCACTCGAAAAACTTGCCAACGATACATTCAAATTGGTTATCACAGACCTAATGTTGCCTTTTGTGACTGGCATGGAGGTATTATCTCACATAAAAACAAATGCATCGGAGGTTCCTGTAATTGTACTATCGGCAGCAGATGAAGAAAAAACCATTATGGACGCCTTTAAACTGGGAGCCGACGATTTTATTGCAAAACCTTTTAGCCCCGGTGAACTTTCGCTAAGGGTAAAACGGTTGCTAATCCGTTATACTTCGGCCAGATGATTAAACATTTACGCGCTGCGTTAAGGATTTTTACAATACTTACAATTTTCATACTTTCTGCCGGTAGCCTCTTTGCACAGGTTACGGTAAATACCGATTCGCTTTTGCAACAAGCGCAGAAGCTCGCCAGCCAGGGCAAGTATAAAAACAGCCGCCAGTTAGCAAAGCAGGTATTGCAGGCAGCACCAACTTACACCGATGCAGTCATACTCATCGGCCGTACCTATGCCTGGGAAAGCAAGTATGATTCTGCGCGAACTATACTCCTCCCGCTTACCAACACAACTCCCACACAGGCGGAAGCGCTTCAGGCTTTAGCCGATGTGGAGCTGTGGTCAGGAAATCCATCAAAATCATTGCTGTACGCGGAGAAAGGTTTGCAGCAAGAACCGGCTTCTGTTGCATTTTTATTGGCGAAGGCCCGTGCCCAGCGCGAACTGCATCAGTATAAAGAAGCTACAATAACACTGCAACGCATACTTGCCCTTACACCCAATCAGCCGGAAGCACTGCAATTAATTAAGCAGATAGAAGATGCCGGCAAGTATAACCGCCTCCGCGCAGACTACCAGCTTACTACTTTTAACCAGGATATACCCAACTGGCACCTAGGCACACTGGAGTATAGCCGGCAAACGCCTGAAAATAATTATGTGGCAAGAGTAAATGTGGCAGAAAGGTTTGAGCAGCAAAGTATACAAGGCGAGCTGGAAGCCTACCCCCGGATTAACGAAAAAACCTACGCCTACCTCAACCTGGGTATTTCAGATGGCAACCTGTTTCCGGAATACCGCGCCGGAGCCGAAGTATACCGCATGCTGCCTTACCGCCTGGAAGCATCTGTGGGTACACGCCTGCTCTTTTATTCAACCGAAACGGTTACACTTTTTACCGGGCACATCGGCAAGTATTTTCCTAAATACTGGGCATCATTCCGGCCATACCTGCAACGTCAGAACAGCAACTGGCAAACTACCGGCATTTTACAGCTGCGCCGATATTTCAGACACGAAGATGAGTTCCTGACCCTGACTGTAGCAACAGGCAGCACACCGCTTACCCAGGTAGGTTTCGAAGAAATCAGCCGGTTAAACTCCAATCGTGCCGGCCTGGAAGGACAATTCAGGCTGAGCCCCTCGTTTCTGCTGGGTGGCTTATTTATGTTTGAATACGAAGAATATCAGGCCAAAGCATCCCGCAACCGTTTTACAACAGGCATAACGTTACAGCATAAGTTCTGATGGAAGACACCTTTACTTTTATACTTCCTTTTCAGGGCGAAACAAACGACAGAACACTGGTTAATTTTAACCTGCTGCTTGCTGCTGTTTTTCTTGCGCTGGCATTTTTGCTGTTCCTGTTTATACTTATCAGCCGTTGGCGTGATGGTTACAGGGTTTCCAGAAGGCTCTGGATGGAGAATATTTCCCAGGAATTTATTACCACCTACCTGTTTTCTGACGATGACCTGACGCCGGAGCAAAGTAAATTCTTTCAGAAAAAGTATATTAAGAACGATAGCCTGCGGCAGATTTTCCTGGAGAACCTGATCCTCTTGCACAAGAACCTGATCGGAGAATCATCAGACAAACTTCGCCAACTATACATAGATTTCGGGCTGTACCAATTCTCCAAGCAAAAGCTCTATTCAGACTCCTGGAACGTAATTGCCAAAGGCATTGGCGAACTGGCAGAAATGGATATGCAACAGGATAGCAAACTCATACGCTCGTTTGTTAACCATTCGCACTCCATACTTCGGTCTGAAGCGCTGGTGGCTTTAATTAAACTGCGCAACAACAAGCCTTTCGCCTTTTTAAACAAACTGGAGGAGCCCCTGCTGGAGTGGCAGCAAATGCAACTGGCCCGTGCCGCACAAAAGAACCAGCTTCTTGCCATTCCTAACTTTAGTAAATGGCTGAAAAACAAAGAGGACAGCATTGTGATTTTTTGCCTGCGCATGATTACCTACTACACACAGCACGATGCCCTGCCAGTTATACTTGATTTGTTAATACACCCTTCGGCACAGGTGCGCGAAGAAGCGGTAGCCACCTTGCGCCACCTCGAGGCTTATGAAGTTACACCCAAGCTGGTAGAAATCTATGAGAACGAAACTGTTGAAGTAAAGCTGGAAATACTCCGGACACTTGCCACCATAGCCGGACCGGAAACTATTGAGTTGTATGAAAGCCAGTTGCAACAACCCGATAAACGCCTGCAGCTTGCCGCCGCCAGGGCACTGGTATTTTGCGGCGAAGAAGGGAAAGAGAAAATCCTGAGTATAAAAAACGATTTAGAACACTCGCTGCAAACTGTGGCAGCTTACGCCCTCGACGAAAGGCTATGATGGAGCTTCTTCAATATTATATCAGCCAGACGGCTACCTTTTTTAACCACCTTATCCTGGTCTATGCCATCGGCATTTGTTGCAGCTATATTATACTTGCTATGATATCGGCCTGGGCCATGCGCAAGTATAAAAAAAGGAACAGCTTTACTGATTACCGAGCTATACTTTCGTCGCAGTTTGCGCCTTCTGTTTCCTTAATTGCGCCAGCTTACAACGAATCTATGACGATTGTAGACAATGTACGCTCGCTCCTGACACTGCATTACAATAACTGCGAGGTTATTATTGTGAACGATGGTAGCAAAGACAACACCATGGAACTGCTTATTAATGCTTACGAGCTGGAGAAAGTAGATTTTGTTCTTGATAACCAGATAGCTACCAAACCCGTGAGAGGTATTTACAAGGCTAAAAACCCGGCGTACCATAAACTGGTGGTGGTAGATAAAGAAAACGGCGGCAAAGCCGATGCACTGAATGTGGGTATCAATGTATCGTCGAACAAGCTAATTGCCTGCATAGATGTTGATTGTATACTGGAGCCGGATTCGCTTCTGAAACTGGTAAAGCCTTTTATGGAGGAAGAGCGCAAAGTAATCGCAACCGGCGGCGTTATCAGGATAGCCAATTCCTGTGTGGTAGAAGATGGCCGGTTGGTAAGCGTACGTGTGCCCGATAAATTTATTGCACGAGTGCAGATACTGGAGTATTTCAGAGCATTTTTAATGGGCCGAATGGCATGGGCGCACCTCGATGGACTTCTGTTGATTTCGGGCGCTTTTGGCATGTTCGATAAAGCCACTGTAATACGCGCCGGCGGCTACAACCACAATACCGTAGGCGAAGACATGGAACTGCTGGTACGCATGCGCCGCCTGATGTACGAAGAAAAGGAGCCCTGCAAAGTGGCTTTCATACCTGACCCTTTGTGCTGGACCGAAGCACCCCAAACCTGGGATATACTTAAGCGACAACGCAACCGCTGGACCCGCGGAACTGCTGAAACACTGATGCTGCACCGCAAAATGATCCTGAATAAGCGCTATGGTATACTTGGTTTGTTAAGCCTGCCGCTGTGGGTACTTTTCGAGTGGCTTGCCCCGCTTGTAGAGTTCTTCGGGATGATCTTTTTCATTTGCCTGGCCGTGTTAGGATATGCCAACTGGCCATACTTCTTTTCCTTTTTTGGATTGGTTTACACGTTTGCCATCATGAATACCGTATTTGCTATTTTATTTGAGGAACGCTCTTACCAGCAATATAAACGACGGCGCCACATGTTAAGCCTGGTAGGTACCGCCCTGCTGGAGCCTTTCATTTTCCATCCGGTTACCGTGTGGGCTGCCGTTAAAGGTAATTACGATCTTATTACAGGTAAAAAAAGCTGGGGCGAAATGACACGTGCCGGCTTTGCTCAGAAGAAAAATTAATAAGTATTAAATTTCAAAGTAAACCACAATTCTGGTATAAGTATAACATTGGCCTCACGCAGTTATACTTCCTTACAGCTAAAGTATGGGGCAACCCGGAAAAACAACCAATCGTGGTTTCCGCAACTTCCGTGAATAAGGAAAGTATACTGTACTCTTTGCAAGTATAAAATACCTTTTCTCAGGGCATGCTTAAAACCTGCTGATGATCATCAGACCCAAACACAATTGGCTTAGAATGCTTTTCGTCTGGAGAGGCTCTGTGTTACAACAGATCTATCCCCGGCTGCTATTATTGGGCTTGTTGTCGCTGGTGGTAGTATACTTTCGGGGGGAGCTTTTTCATTATAAAATACCGTTAAACCCTGCTCCTTTTACCCTGATAGGCGTTGCGCTTGCAATTTTTCTGGGTTTTAGAAATAATGCCGGTTACGAACGTTTCTGGGAAGGACGCAAACTTTGGGGCGCATTGCTAAATTACACGCGTTCGCTGGCAAGGCAGGCAACAACCATGAGCGGCTTGCCGGTTCAGTCCGAACAGGTTTCATACTTTATAAACCTGCTGATTGCCTTTACATACGCATTAAAACACCAGCTACGAGAAACAGACCCCACACCTGATTTTGAACGCCTGCTTCCGCCAGAACTTACGCAGCGGGTACAGCCTGCAAAATATAAACCTATCATGCTCTTACAAGAAATGGGCAACTGGGTACAACAACGAAAAAAAGAAGACCTCTTGGATTCGATTACAGTAACCGCCATTGACCAAAACTTTAACGAACTATCCAATATTGTGGGAGGCTGCGAGCGCATTGCCAGTACCCCGATTCCTTACCCATACAATTTACTTTTACACCGCACAGTATACATTTACTGTTTTCTACTTCCCTTTGGCCTGGTAGACAGCATTGGTTGGATGACGCCGTTGTTCGTAATTTTCGTGGCTTATACTTTTATGGCCCTCGACACGATCATCAACGAAATTGAAGAGCCATTCGGAACCGAAGCCAACGACCTGGCTCTGAACGCCTTGAGCCGGATGATCGAAACCACACTTCTTGAAATGATCGGTAAAAAAGCACCGGAGTTCCCTCAGAATCCACAGGCTTATATAGCAGATTAATTCCAGCCTTCTATTAGCCAAATCTCTTCTCTCAAAACCGCACAAACTGTTCATTATTGAACACCTTTAAAAGGCTAAAAATCAATTATTTAGTTTACAATTACCTGTAGATCAAGGATTTACAAACATGGCACATAGTTTGGCTATATAGCATTGAGCTAGTACAAAATACAACTATGGACCGAGAACTTTCAGACTCTGTAAAACAAGCCAGCAAACGAAAACGCATCTGGCAATTAAGTATAGCTGCTGCCGTGGTGGTGGCAGTTATCTTTGGTTTCAGAAGCCTTATTGCACCAGGTATAGCGCGCTCCGAAATCAGAACTGCTATAGTTGAGCAAGGACCTGTTGTGGCAACCATAACCGCATCCGGTGTTGTGGTGCCCGAGCACGAACTGGTAATAACCAGCCCGATACAGGCACGCATTGAACAAGTGGTGCGCAATGCCGGCGATAAAGTACAGGCTGGCGATCAGGTCCTGCTTCTGGACCGTGCCTTTACCCAACTTAACTATGAAAAACTGAAAGACGAGCAGGAACTTAACAAACATAAAAGCGTGCATATGCGCCTGAACCTGCAGAAAACACTGAACAGTCTTTCGTCTCAGCTGGCTATAAAACAGATGCGGGTAAAAACGCTGCAAGCGCAATTGCAAGACGAAAAGTACCTGCTTAAAATTGGCGGTGGCACCCAGGAAAGTGTGAAACAAGCAGAACTTAACCTGAAGATAGCGCAGCAGGAATTTGCCCAGATAGAGCGCGAAATGGCTACGGAACGCGCCCTGCTAAAAGCCGATGAGCAGGAATTACAGTTTACAATGGCCATGCAGGGCAGGTCTATTGAAGAGCTGCAGCGCAAAATGGAACAGGCCGAAGTTCGTGCCACCACCCAGGGCGTGGTAACGTGGGTTAAAAACGAGATAGGCAGCACCGTAAACGCCGGCGACATCATTGCCCGCCTCGCCGACCTCAGTAGTTTTAAAATACAGGCTACTATCTCAGATGCTTTTGCAGAACAACTCAGCACAGGTGGATCGGTTATAGTTCGCATAAACGACACCGACCTGAATGGCACCATCACCACTATTAAGCCAACAGTAGAAAACGGGGTTGTTACCTTTTATATAGCCTTAACCGAAAAATCGCACCAGCTGCTGCGCCCCAACCTGCGCGTGGATGTATTTGTAACCACTTCCTCTAAAAACAATGTGTTGCGCGTGAAGAACGGGCCATACTTTAAAAGTGCTTCTAACCAGCAGGTATTTGTAGTAAGCGGCGATGAGATTATACGGAAACAGGCTAAAGTTGGGGTAAGCAATGTAGATTTTGTGGAACTCGAGGATGGTGTGCAGCCAGGTGATGAAATAGTGATTTCGGATATGAAGGAGTACCAGCACCTGAACAAAATAAAGCTAAACTAGCCATGAAGAAGCTAAACATCTGTTTGTTGTTTGTGATGCTGGCTGTGCAGGTTGTGGCACAGCCGGCAAACAGGCAACTGAACCTGCAGGAAGTAATTGCACTGGCACAGGAACAGTCTGCAGCTATACGCCAGGCACAAACCAGCCGCGAAAACAGCTACTGGCAGTGGCGCAGCTTCAAGTCTGATTATCGCCCGCAACTGGAGCTTAAAGGCACTTTACCCGACTATAGCCGTTCTATTATTCCGGTAACGCAACCAGATGGCACCACCGATTTTAAAGCCGTAACTATAAACAATTCTGAACTGGGCCTTACACTAAACCAGGTAATTGGCGCTACCGGAGGCAGCATTTTTGTAACATCTCTGATGCAGCGCTTCGATGATTTTGACCGCAAGCTCACACGCTATAACGGTAACCCCGCCATTATTGGCTTACAACAGCCCCTGTTTGCTTACAACAACCTGGCATGGGCAAAACGCATAGAACCGCTACGTTACGAAGAGTCGCAGAAGCAATACCTGGAGGAGCGTGAAAAAATAGCTGTTAAGGCAACTGAGCTATACTTCAGCCTACTGCTCGCTCAAACCAACCAAAGTATAGCTGCTAAAAACAGAGCTAATAACGATACACTGTATACTATTGCAGAAGAAAAGTATAAACTCGGCCGCCTTTCTAAAAACGACCTCCTGCAACTTCGGCTTGCCGTGCTGAATTCTGACCTGGCACAGGCGCAGGCTGAACTAGACAAACAAACAGCTGCACTGGCATTAAAAACATTTATTGGCTTACAGGATAGCACACAGCTGCAACTGGCTGTACCGGAAAGTATACCCGCCACACACGTAACGACAGCGACAGCACTGGCAGAGGCCAAAAAGAACCGGAAGGAAAGTATAAACTTTAAGCGCCGGATGCTGGAAGCTGAAAGCCTGGTAGCCAAAGCAAAAGGTGATAACGGGTTAAATGCCAGCCTCTTCGCTACTTTCGGCCTCACAAACCAAGGCGGTAACTTTACCGATATTTACGATCAGCCTGAAAACCAGCAGCGCGCCCGCATTGGCTTTAGCATGCCCATTGTGGACTGGGGCCGTCAGCGCTCCATTCATAAAGTAGCAGAACTTAACAGGCAACTGGTGCAATACACTGTGGACCAGGAAGAAACGACTTTTGAGCAGGCCGTGCTGACGCAGGTAAATCAGTACAACACCCTGAAAACAAGAATTGCCACTACTTCTGAAGCCGACGCCATTGCCCAGGAGCGCTATACTATTACAAAAAACACTTTTGTTATAGGCCGCATCAGCATCACCGATCTGAACATAGCATTAGCTGAAAAGGACCAGGCACGCCGCGCCTACATTGCCTCGCTCAGCGAGTTCTGGCGGGCGCACTATAACCTGCGCCAACTTACACTTTTTGACTTTGAACGGCAGGGGCCAATCACAACTGAAACAGAAAGCAGATGAAGACTTTAATTCTAGTAACACTAAACAACAAATCAGAACTATCAAACATCAACCTATAAAACTATGATCACTTTAAAGAACATTGAAAAGGTATACCAGACCAAAACCATTGAGACGGTAGCCCTGCACAACGTTAACCTCGTGGTGCCCAAAGGAGAATTTGTCTCTATTATGGGCCCTTCGGGTTGCGGCAAAAGTACCCTCCTAAACATTATGGGCCTACTGGATGCGCCTACCAATGGTGTGGTGGAAATAGCCGGAACGCCCATCCAGAAGTATAAAGATGGGGAACTGGCCAAAATCCGGAACCATAAAATTGGCTTTGTTTTCCAGAGCTATCACCTCATCAACGACCTGAGCGTGCTCGATAACGTGGAGCTTCCTCTCCTATACCGCAGCAGCATGTCGGCAGCGGAGCGACGCACCCGTGCACTTACTGCATTGGAAAAAGTAGGCCTGAGCGCCCGTACCAAGCACTTCCCCAGCCAGCTTTCTGGTGGGCAGCGCCAGCGCGTGGCTATTGCCCGTGCCCTTATCGGCCAGCCTGAAATTATACTTGCCGATGAGCCTACCGGCAACCTCGACTCTGTGATGGGAGAAGAGATAATGAACATTCTGCTGACCCTGAACCGAGAAGATGGCACCACCATCGTGATGGTAACACACGACGAGAACATGGCAAACAAAACAGAACGGCTTATTCGCTTCTTTGATGGCCAGCAGGTAGCAGATTCACGTGTTTTCGATTTTCAAAAAGTATAAGCCATGCTGAAGAATTACTTAAAAATTGCCTGGAAGGTGCTCTTGCGGCGCAAGTTCTTTACCTTCATCAGCCTCTTCGGTATCAGCTTTACTTTAATGGTACTGATGGTGGCTACCTCCCTCTTCGACCATACTTTCGGGCCGCAAATGCCGGAGCGCGACACGGACCGCCTGCTTTTTGTAAACATGATAAGAGAGCAGCTAAAAGAGGGATATAACAACAGCGGGCCACCTAGTTATTATTTCCTCGACCGACATGTACGCACATTAAAAACGCCTGAGCAGGTTTCTATCAACTCGATGCCTTTTCAGGTAAACAGCTACATCAACAACCGCAAATTAGCGCTCGATATTAAGTATACCGACCGCGAATTCTGGGACATACTGAATTTTAATTTTGTGGAAGGTAGCGCCTTTACCCAACAGGATGTGAAAGGTGCCAGCCGTGTAGCCGTAATCAACGAGAACACCCGTGAGCAGTATTTTGGGAATACTGAAGCCGTTGGAAAGTATATTGTGGTAGACCAGGTTAAGTATAAAGTGGTAGGTGTAGTGGAAAACGTGCCTGTGTTGCGCGTTCAGTCTTATGCCGATGTGTGGGTGCCTATTACGCTTAAAAGCCAGGACTTTAACAGGCCCGGTTTACGTGGTACATACTTTGCCACCATCAAGGCCACAACGCCTGGCGATGTTCCTAAGATAAAGGAGGAATATGCTGCTATGATGCAGGAAGTGGAGCGTCAGCAACCGCAGAAAGAAACAAAACTTTTTTCCTTCCCCGACACTTTTCTGGAGAGCATTGCCCGTACTTTTTTAGGTAGCGGAAAAGAACCCGGCGTTGGCATCCTGTATGGCATACTCACTGGTTTGGCGTTTCTGTTCATGTTGTTGCCTACCATCAACCTGGTTAATATCAACATCAGCCGCATTATGGAACGTTCTTCCGAGATCGGGGTACGTAAGGCATTCGGCGCAACTTCCGCCACCATTATAGGTCAATTTATCATCGAAAATATTTTCCTGACGTTGCTGGGTGGTTTGCTGGGTTTTATTTTCTCAGCAGCAGTACTTTGGCTCATTAATGACAGCGGTATCATCATATATGCTGATCTGGGCCTTAACCTGCGGGTGTTCGCTTTCGGCTTGCTCCTGTGCCTGGTTTTTGGTTTGATTTCGGGAGTATTCCCTGCTTATAAAATGTCAAGATTACATGCCGTTGAGGCGCTGAAAGGAGGTTCGAAATGATACGCCATTTGTTTAAACTGATCTGGAACCGGAAAAAGAGCAATTTCCTGCTGATCGCTGAAATATTCTTTTGTTTCCTGGTGCTGTTCGGGGTGCTTAGCCTGGTAATGTATAATATTCGCAATTATACTAAGCCGCTTGGTTTTAAGCATGATAATGTATGGCTGCTTACCATGCGCCCAAGTACAGATTCTACTGCTCAGAACCGCCAAAGCCTGGAGCAGGTGCTCCAACGGGTACGCGCTTTTCCGGAGGTATCTCAGGCATCTTTAATATCAAGCAATGCGCCGTTTGCCTTTAGCCAGATGAATAATAGCTTCTCTTATGGCAAAGTAAAAGATATAGACGCGGATATTTATGAAGTGCAGGATGAGTATAAAGATGTAATGCAGCTGCAGGTAAGCCAGGGCCGCTGGTTCAGTGCACAGGATAATGCTTCCAACTATGAGCCCATTGTAATCAACAGGGCATTCCAGCAGAAATTGTTTGGCCAGGAAGATGCTATTGGCAAACTAATTCAGGGAGTTGACTCGACCACCTTCCAGGTGGTGGGAATAACGGATTACTTCCGTGCAGGCAGTGAATATGCTGCGGAAGAGCCAGCTTCCTTTACCCGTATCAACATACAAAAGCGGCCGGACTATTTCTGGAATGAACTCCTGATCAGGGTAAAGCCAGGTGCAGGAGTGGATTTCGAAGAAAGAATGGTGAAAGAGATTTCGGGCATTGGCAAAGACTGGACCCTGGAAGTGGCCACATTGGAAAAAATGCGCCAGAATAAAGCTAAACTTACGCTGGTACCCATGATTGCCCTGGGCTTGGTTTGCGGTTTCCTTATCTTCAATGTAGCGCTTGGCCTTTTCGGGGTGTTGTGGTACAATATTAACAGCCGCCGTAGCGAGATAGGCTTGCGCCGCGCCTTGGGTGCAGCATCGGGGCAGATCTACCGGCAATTTATAGGCGAGGTGCTTGTTATGGCAACGCTGGGGCTTATACTGGGTGTGGTATTTGCCGTTCAGCTTCCGTTGTTACAGGTATTTCAGGTAGAGTCGGCAGTATACAACATAGCTATAATCAGTGCAGTAGTTATTATTTACCTGCTTACGGTTGTTTGCGCCTTCTACCCAAGCCGTCAGGCAGCAGCCATACATCCGGCAGTTGCCCTGCACGAAGAATAAACCACAAGTATAAACCCGGCAGATTTTAAAATCTGCCGGGTTTATACTTGTAACATAATTGCTATATTTATACTTGAAATCTACACACATGATCCTGATAATTGATGATGATGTTGCCGTGCGCGCTTCGCTAAGTATACTTCTTAAGCAAAGTGGCTACAAAACAAAGGAGGCTTCTTCTCCGAGAGAAGCTCTCCTGCTGGCGGAGCAACATACTTTCCAGCTAGCGATCATGGACATGAACTTCTCTATTGATACCACCGGCCACGATGGGCTGGCGCTGCTTGGCCAGTTTAAAAAGCTATACCCGAACTTACCGGTTATACTTATTACCGGATGGGGCTCTATCAGCCTGGCTGTGGAGGGCATGCGTTTAGGCGCTGCCGATTTTATTACCAAACCCTGGAGCAACGAGTACCTGGTACAAGCAGTACAAACTTCGCTGAGTCTTTCCCAGCAGGCCCAGACGGCAGATGAATCGCTGACACGCAAAAAGCTGGATGAGCAGTATGATTTTGATAACATTGTAGCCCAGGATCTGCAAATGCTCCGGATTCTAAAAAAAATAGGCCAGATTGCCCCTACCGATGCCTCTGTATTGATTGAAGGCGAAAGCGGCACAGGCAAAGAATTAATTGCCGAGGCTGTGCACCGCAACAGCAACAGAAAATCACAGCCTTTTGTGAAAGTAAACCTGGGCGGCATTTCCTCCAGCTTATTCGAGAGTGAAATGTTCGGCCACAAGCGCGGCGCCTTTACTGATGCCAAAGCAGATCGTGTTGGCCGCTTCGAAATGGCTAACAAAGGCACTATTTTCCTGGATGAGATAGGCGAGCTGGACCTGAACAGCCAGGTAAAACTGTTGCGTGTGTTGCAGGACCGTACTTATGAAGTCCTCGGCGATAGCCGCTCCCGCAAGCTGGATATCCGGGTTGTATGCGCCACCAACAAAGATCTGGCAAAACTGGTAGAAGAAGGTAAATTCCGGGAAGATCTATACTATAGAATTAACCTGATAAAGGTAAAGCTTCCGGCTTTGCGCGAGCGGGAAGATGATATTCCCTTGCTGGTGCAGTATTTTGTAAACAACCTTAAAAAAACCTACCACCGTCCCGACTTGCAGGTAAGTATGCGGGCCCTGCAGTGGCTAAAGGGGCAGCATCTGCCCGGCAACATACGCGAGCTAAAGAACCTGGTAGAGCGTACCGTATTAGTGGCAGAAACAGATGTGCTGGAGGCTGAGGATTTTCAGGCACAGGCACAGCAAAGCCCGGCCAAGCCCGGCGATAAAGTATTACCTGCTGTTGGCACCATGACCCTGGATGAGATGGAAGCATCTATGATCCGGAAATCAATGGCTTTTTACCACAACAACATCAGCAAAGTGGCCCGTGCGCTGGGCGTTAGCCGCGCTGCTCTATACCGCCGCCTCGATAAGTTTGATATCCCGTATGAGTCTCAGGACTAAGTTTATACTTTTTGCTGTTGCCATACATGCGTTGTTGGCAGCACTGGCTTTCTTCCTGCTACAGGAAAGTAAACTATACTTCCTGGGCATGGAAGTGCTGGTGCTGGTTTCTGTTGTAATTACGGCCAGGCTTTACAGGGCTTTTTTTCAGCCGCTCAGCCTTATCCGTTCGGGTATAGAGTCGATGCGCGACCAGGATTTCTCCACCAAGTTTATGCATGTTGGCCAGCAGGAACTCGATGAGCTGGTGGATGTATACAATCACATGATTGAACAGTTGCGCAAGGAGCGCGTGGCGCAGGCCGAAAAGCATTTCTTGTTAGAGAAACTGGTGCAGGCCTCCCCTGCCGGTATCATCATGCTCGGGTTTGATAACTATGTAGAAACTATAAACCCTGCTGCTGAGCGTTATCTGCAAAAAGAAAGCAAAGAACTGCTGGGCAAACACCTGAGCCAGTTGCCGGAAGTATGGGCAGAAGAGCTCATGAAGCTGGAAGATGGCCAGTCAAAAACATTCCGGATAAACGGTATACGCACGTACCGCTGCCACAGGGCACACTTTATCGACCGCGGTTTTCAGCACTATTTTATACTTGTAGAAGAACTTACAGAGGCCATAGTTAAGAACGAGCGGCAGGCGTACGAGAAAATCATCCGGATGATGTCGCATGAGGTAAACAATTCTACGGGTGCTATAAACTCTATTCTTAACTCAATGCAGTTCTACAAGCCTCAATTAGAGGAAGAGCACCAGGAAGATTATGAGTATGCATTACAGGTGGCTATTGACCGCAACGCCAATCTGAGCAAGTTTATGGCCAACCTGGCCAATGTGGTGCGGCTGCCGGCTCCATCCAAAGCGCCCGTAAATGTGCATGTGTTGCTGCAGCGTCTGGAGCGCCTGATGCAACCCGAGCTGGAAAAGCGCCACATTACCTTCTGCAAAAACAACCTGGCTAATCAGCCGCTGGTAGTAGAGCTGGACGAACAGCAAATTGAGCAGGTATTGCTCAATATACTTAAAAACGCAATGGAATCTGTAGGCGAAAATGGGCGGATAAGCGTTAGCTCACAATTATCTCCGCCTCAGCTGGTTATATGCGATAACGGCCCCGGAATACCGGAACAGGTACGCCCCTACTTATTTACTCCTTTCTTCAGTACCAAAGAGCAGGGCCAAGGTATTGGCTTAACCATGATCCGGGAGATTTTGCTTAACCACGGGTTTAATTTCACACTCGCTACCAACCCCGATAAACTTACCTGCTTCAGTATCAGATTTTTATAAAAAATAACGCACTCCTATTATTAGCAAAACACAATTTACAACTTTACACAAGTATAAAGTATGATACTGCCGGGGCTAATTGTTGCGGCCTATTCCCTGCAAAACTCAACCTGAGTTACCACTTAACCTAATAGCATTTAAGCAATAATATCATCAATAACACAAGCTACTATTATAACTATACCTGTAAACAGCTAAAATTTTAGACGAATGTAAACGATTTCTTATTTTTTTCGTAGCCGGCCTGATACAACTTATTGATTTAATTTATACTTTAGAACTATAGTTAGTTTAATAAGATGGAATACAATATTATAGTTGCCCCGGACCTTGAGGTTCTGGCAACAGAAGTAGCCGGCTATATCCCACAAGGCTGGAAATTAAAAGGTGGAATTTTTGAGCACACAACTGGTTATGCACAACAACTGGTTCGTAATCCTTCAGATAAGTTAAGGTCGATGCATAAACCAATGCCTGCCAAGCAAAGACGCACCAAGTGGATCGAATAATATAAACATTATTTCAACCTTTTAGCCAAAGGTCGAACCACTTCCACCGCTTATACTTGATATAGCAACGGAAGTGGTTCTTTTTTTATACTTAGTTAACAGCAACAGGCAACGAGGCAGTAACTACATTCCCGTTCTTATCGGATACATACAAGTATAAACGGTATGCCGATGCCTTTTCTGGAAGGCGTATGCGAACTTGCTTTCCGCCATTCATTTTTTCCAGGCTGCCAATTTTATCCAGGTATTCGTTACCATACAGGTACCATTCATGCTTTAAGCCTTTGGGTGCCTTTGCAGCCATAGCTACTTTAAAAGTATAGGTTTGGCCAGTGTAGTATCCTTTGATTCTGGATTGAATTGATACTGCTGGAAGTACAGGTTTTACTTTCTGGCCGGTGTAAGCCTCCATCATGGCAAAATAAGTTGGCTTCAGGCGTCCTTTAAAATCGGTTATACCACTCCAGGTGGCTGTGCCCTCCATGCGGTCGCGCCAGCAAAATGCGAAGCCACCTATATTTCGGCCTTTATTCGCTTTTATGTGTTGCTCCCACTGTTGCTTATAATAGCGGCCTTTTTCGTAATCCTGGTCTTCTTCTATAGCTTTGTCTTTTGCCTTAACATTAGAGTAATCAGGGTTCCAGTAACCTTTGTAGCCAAACTCCGAAACCATATAAGGCTTCTCAGGATAATGTTTTGCCATAACTTCATCAAGTCCGCTTAAATCGTCTTCTTTAAACGAGCTTATACTGATCACATCAATGGATGGAGCACCGGTCTTAAAGTCGCGCAAGGCAGCTGCCAGTTGGTCGTTGTGCCTGAGAACTGTAAATACCGGTCTGTCAGGATCCAGTTTATGTATGCGTATTGCCAGTTTTTCAACAAAAGCTACATATTGCTGCCGCACCCTGGCCAGGTAGGGTTGTTCATAGTACAGGTCAAGCAGCTGCCATACTTCGTTGCCCACACTCCAGCCCAGCACAGCAGGGTTATCTTTATAGGTTTGTACTACCTTTTCAACTTCCTGCATATACTTTTCTAATTCCAGCGTATCGGCATTGTAATCTACATCAGGGCTAAGCCAAAAACCATAAAGCACTTTCAGGTCGTTTGCTTCGGCTACAGTAAGTATGTTGCGGTCGTAAAAGCTGGAGCTATACCTACGTATTGTATTGGCTCCCATTTTTTTGATCAGATGCAGGTCTTTCTCAAGCTGATCGCGTGTGAGCGGGTGGTTGCCATCGCGCCAGTTATGTGACGGATTATAGACAACACCTTTAATATAGAAAGGCTTGCCCTGTACCTGCAAAGTATAGTTACCCGCGTTTCCTTTCACAAATTTTGAAGTATAGGCAGAGGTAACTTCTGAAGCTGGCTGCTGGCTATGATACGGTTGCTCTTTATAATGCTTTTGTGCCAGGGCGCGCTTTACTACCTTACTGGTTTGGGTTGATTTTGTGAATGACCAATCTATAAAAGATGCAGTCGAGTCCGGTCGCCACTCGTTCGGCCAGTTCTTATCCCGGTCTGAGTTAAAAAATACGACAGCCTTAATTTCAGGATAGTCGAAACTGATGTTGTAGAGCGCATATTTCAGCCATGCAGCTTTATCGCCTCCGAATTCAGTTGTTCCGAATTCAGCCAACATTACAGGTTTCTTAATGCGTGTCAGGTGGCTTCTGAAAGGCTCGTATAGATCATCAAAAGTACGCCAGGCATGATCTGAGTATGCCTGCCCGTAATTAAGCGCTGTAACCCCAATCCAATCCACATAGTCGTCTCCCGGGTAATAATCCAGCATTGTCGTATGCTTCCACGGGTTCCAGACCCATGCCACATTTGTTACACCTTCCTGCCTGAATTTATCTACAACATACCGCCAAGCTGCCACATATTTTTCAGGTGAGTTGCCATACTCCGGCGACCAGGGGTAAAATGGATTTTCAGGTTCGTGGCCAAAGCGCAGGTACATGGGCACGCCGGTTTTTGCAATAAGTTGGGCATACCTCTTTATATATTCATCGTAATTTCCGGCAAGTATGGCAGCCATTACCGGTTTGGTTTCGCCTTTATGAAATGGCCACGGCTCCCACGTGATCATGGGGGTAACTCCTCGTGCACCAAGCTGCTGAAGTTCTTCTACAGGAAAACCGGTTATACTTTGCTCGCCCCATCCGTGGTAAAAAGAAACGATATTAAACTCCTTGCTAACGGTTTTCTCAACCTTTTCTACCTCATTTATACTTAACTTCCGATCAAGTTGTGGCAGGTAAATGCCGGTATAAAATCCGCCTGTATCTTTAACTTCGGGCGTAGCCAGGGTATTCGGATCGGTTGTAAGATTTTGCTGCACCCAGGCCATACTTATAAATGCTATAACAATACATGTAGCCAACGTAGCTGCTTTATGTCGCATAAAACTATAGGCCCAGTTTCTTAGGTTTATTACCTTGTTATGAACTGGGTGCAACAGGTATTTATCAAAAGTTGATTTACTAAGCCATTGCTGTGCCCCTACCAGGAAACGTTGCTGCCCCATCAAAACCACAATACCAAACAAGGTAGCGTTAAACAAGGCAAAACCCGCCATAAAGATACTGTAAGGGCTCCAGTCGATGGATAAGCCATAAATAGCAGCTGCTATACTTAGCAGGCTTACGGCCAGGTTGGGCATACTTAGCAGCCATTCGTTATTCAGCTTATCATCTTTTGGCGTAGGAATGTAAGGCACATTTACGCGCAATACAGCATATACGAAGCCCAATAAAAATACCCACCACGTACCCACACGCATCAGGCCGCCAAAAAGCTGAAGCCCACGTTCATGTTCTTCTAAAAGCCAGCGCTGTGCATACTGCCGTATCAGCATAGATACACCTATTAAAGGGAAAAAAGCAAGGGCAAATTCCTCCATATCAAACTGCCATGGCACTTTAGCCAAAAACAGCGACACAATAGGCACGGCTATACTTAGCAGGTCGAAAAGCCCGAAAAGATAGTAGAGCGGCAGCGTAAAATAATGCAGTTTCTGGCGCCAGGTAAATTTTGAGAATAACTTCGGATAGGTAACAAATAGCAGCTCAAACGTACCTCTCGACCATTTCAGCTGCTGCTTGTAGTATGCCGATAACGAGGCAGGCACCAGGCCGCGTGTTAATATTTCAGGCACATAAACCGATTTCCAGCCTTTGGCATGCAGTTGCATGGCCGTGTGCATATCTTCTGACAAGCCCGCTGCATGCCCCCCTATACTATCCAGAGCGCTACGCCTGAAACAGCAGTTAGCTCCTATGGCCTGAGCTGTACCGTACGTGTGCATACACATCTGCATCGGGCCGTAAAAAACGTAGGTTTGTTCGGCAGCAGCGCGGGCTATCAGGCTCTCATCCTGGTTTTTATAGGCCTGCACAACCTGTACATACCCTACTTCTTCATCTTCAAAGTATGGTAAAACTCTGTCCAGGAACTGCGGGTCAGGCACATGGTCAGGATCAAGAATAACAGCTATTTCGCCGGTGGCAAGTTGCAGTGCATTATTTATGTTGCCGGCTTTAGCGTCTTTTTTAATGGTTCGGGTAACATGTACCACGCCCATTTTGCGGCAGGCTTCTTTTAACGCAGGGTCATCGCCTTCATCACAAAGGTAAGTTGTATGCGGGTACGTTACGTTAACCATTGCCTGCAGCGTTTCCAGAATCATTTCGTGTGGTTCGCCAGGGCAGGCAGTAGTCAGCATATCCACTGTTCGGGGGCGCCATTTGGCCAGAGGTTCAGGTACTCCTATGTTATAATAGTGATACCATTCGTGCAGCATCCGGAGCAGCTTAAACATCAAAACCGACGTAAGTACCCAGTAAAGAGGCTTATAGCCAATAAACTCAGGATTAAAAAACCACCATACAAAAATGCCCATAAAGCCCAGCCCCAGCCAGATCATCAGCCGGATAGTCAGTTTTTCTCTTTTGGTAGGAGCTGCCGATTTTATAATTGGTTTTTGTGCTCTGGGTTTAGCGGGCACTCGCAATAATGTGGGCATAAATAAGAAACTGCAGTAAAATAAATTGTATGAGCTTGCTTTTTATGTGCTTGAACAGAGGTTCCAGGAACAATATGCATGGGTATACGTATTGCAAACGGAAAGTTTGCTTTCAAATTAAATTATAGAAATAAATGAATATTGCCTTTTTCTGGTTAATTTATACTTACCTTCTTACCCTCCCTTCTTTATCTACTGATAACCAAGTTAATAAACAATTACCTACCAGAACAGACAACAATAATTCCCTGAAAGTAGAGGTTCGGAAAGTAGGCGATAAGTATAGCCTGTACCGTGGCGGCAAGCCTTATTACATAAAAGGGGCAGCAGGAAGCTCGCATCTTTCAGAACTTAAAAGAGTTGGCGGCAACTCTATCCGCACCTGGCACACCGAAGATGCCCAGCAAGTGCTTGACTCAGCTTATAAAAACGGTATAACCGTAACACTGGGCCTAACAGTCAGAAACTATAAAAGTGAGCTATCGCGCAGGAGGCAGCTACGGGCTATAAAACGGGATGTGAGGCGTTATAAAGACCACCCTGCTTTATTGATGTGGGCTGTAGGCAACGAGGTACACCAGGTATATCCTGATATCAAAGCCTGGCTGCTGGTAAACGAGCTTGCCGGCGTTGTAAAAGCCGAAGATCCTAACCACCCTACCACTACTACCCTTGCTGGTTATACCAGACTTAACATGCCGTTTCTGCGCATGCTTGCCCCCAATCTAGACATTATTTCCATTAACGCTTTTAACGATCTAAAAAATGTAGCAGGTAAAATCAAGAACCCTGTGTGGGGTTGGGATGGTGCTTATATCGTATCGGAATGGGGGCCACCGGGCTATTGGGAAGACCAAGAAATAAAAACCCCCTGGAATGCTACCGTAGAGAAAACCAGCACCGAAAAAGCCATACTTTACAGGCAAAACTATAGTTACATACAGCAGGATGCAGAGCAGTGTATAGGCTCTTACGTGTTTTACTGGGGCAAAAAACAGGAACGCACTCCTACCCTCTTCAGCATGTTTACCGCAGCTGGCAACCCAACTGAAGCCGTAGATGCCATGCAGCAGGTATGGACTGGCAAACCCCCTGCTGATGCAGCTCCGCACATTAAAAAGTTATATTGGAACGGCAGTTCTGCCATATCAGCTATTTATACAAAGCCCGGTGCACCCATACAGGTACAGATAGAAACACAGGATGACAGAAGCAACCAGCTTGCCTATACATGGGAAATCAGACCGGAAGGAAGGTATAAAAAAGACAAGTATAACAAGGAAATAGAGCCCGCCCCGGTATGGTCGCTAACGCAGGACAAAGGCACGGGCAAATTAAAATTACAAGTACCTGAAAAAGAAGGCCCTTACAGGCTTTATATTTATGTTACTGATGCCAGCCAGAAAGTAGCCACCGGCAATATTCCTTTCTTCGTAAGAGGCTGATTCTGCAGCTTTTTTACCCAATATCAAAAAAAAGATATTTTTTAATAAATCTTTTTTCGTCCAAATCAGTAAAAACAGTCGGCAAACGGAACACAATGGGTTGCCAATTCTCAACTTGCAGCAATCATAAATGTATCCAGCTCCTGCCGTTTCAAAGTATATCACCCTTGATTTAAAAATTAATATATGCTAAAGAAACATAGTTTTCTTCTACTTCTGCTTATAGCTTTTGCTACTTCCTGCGTATCAAACAAAGACTTGGTATATCTGCAGAACGATAATTTTTCAAAAGACAAACCATACCCGGTAACTACAGAAAAGTTCATCTATAAAATTCAGCCAAACGATGTGCTCTCTATAAAAGTACAAAGTATACAGCCAGAGATTTCCAGCATTTTCAACATCTCGAACAGCCCGAACCAGCTTGGAAATTCAGACCCGGGTTTCCTTTTTCTGAACGGTTATTCTGTAGATGAATCCGGCTCTATCAACCTGCCAACTGTGGGCACAGTTAAAGTAGCGGGCCTTACTGTAAATGATGCCCAGAAAACAGTGCAACAACATATAGACAGGTACATTAAAAATGCAAATGTAATTGTGAAGCTGACCAGCTTCCGTGTTACCGTTCTGGGCGATGTTAGAAGACCAGGCCAATACTACATCTTTAATGAGAAAGCAACTATTCTGGAGGGCCTTGCCCTGGCAGGCGATATTGACCAATCCGGTAACAGAAAAATGGTTAAACTGATACGCCCAACTGCCTCAGGATCAGAAGTTGTACTACTCGATTTAACAGACCCAAACCTGATGCAATCCAAGTATTACTACCTGTTGCCAAATGACGCCATTTACGTACAACCATTAAGCTCTTACACAAGACGAAACAACCTTACCTTATTGGGCGTGGTGTTCTCTGGTATTACTACACTCGTTTTGATATATAACACATTCAAATAACAGTCATGAAAAAAACTAACAAGGAGAGAGAGATTGATCTGAAGAGTTGGTTGTTTAAGTTCAGAAAAAAGTGGCATTACTTTGCTATTTCCCTGTTACTTATTATGGCAGCCGCTTTTCTTTATGTAAAAACCTCTACCCCCCTATACCAGGTTAAAGCTACCTTAATGATCGGTGATAAAGCTACTGGCTCTAAACAGGCTCAGGAACTACTCACCCTTATCAATGGAAAGCAGGAGAACTGGATAAGAGTAGATGATGAGATCGGTTTACTCAAATCAAATTCATTTATCAAGCAAACACTGGATAGGCTTGACTTTGAAGTTTCTTACTACAACATAGAAGATAGCTGGGTAAACAAGCTAGGCGACCTTGTTGTAAAAGAACAATATGAAACTGCGCCATACAAAGTAGTAATAGACTCCAGCAGCCGCCAGGTTGTAGGCCAGCCGGTTTATATAGAGTTTGTAGAAGGCAACAAGTATAAAATCACGATGGATGCTACAGATGCTGCCGTTTATGATTTTAAAGAAAGCCGCACTACTGATAAGTTATCCCAGGTAAAGATTGAAAAAGAACTGGCCTTTGGCGAAAAGTATAACGATGGCAACCTGAGCTTTACTGTTGTTAAGAGCGATACTTCTGCCCACGATGCAGCATTGCCTCCTGGCAAAAACTATTTCATCATAAACAACCCGGAAGCACTTGTTGCTAACTACCAGGCTCAGTTACAGGCTTACCCGATAAACAAAGACTCTAAGGTACTGGAACTGGTTACACAAACACCAGTACCTGGTAAAGATATTAAGTTCCTGGATGCCATCTCGGAAGTATACATCGAGCATGACCTGAAAATGAAGAATGAGAACGGCCTTAAAACCCTGAAGTTTATTGAAGGGCAGCTGGCTACAATCTCAGATTCACTAAAGAAAAGCGAAGCTGCATTATCCAGCTACCGTTCTTCGCGCAACCTCATGAACGTAGGTTTCCAGTCAAATACCAGCTTCGAAACTTTAAGTGCACTGGAATCAGAGCGTGCTAAGATCATACTTAATAAAAGATATTATTCAGATCTGCTTAGCACTGTTAAAACCAACAGCGATTTATCCAGGGTTATAGCTCCCTCTTCTGCCAGTGCCGAAAACCCGGTACTTAACAACCTGATTATGCAGCTGGCTGAGCTTGGCAGACAAAAAGCCGGTTATAGTGTTACAGCAACCAGCGATAACCCGATCATTAAAGTGCTGGACGAAAAAATCAGCAATACACGCCAGGCTCTTATCGAAAACATCAAAAATACGGTCCGCTCCTCAGATCTTTCCTTAAATGAGGTACAAGGCCGCATTGCACAGATTAAGGGTACTCTTAGCAGCATGCCAGATCAGGAGCGTCAGTTATCTAACCTGGAGGGCAAAAGCGCATTCAACGATAAGAACTATGCCTTCCTGATGGAGAAACGCACAGAGGCTGCTATTGCGCTTGCCACCAATACAACTGATAAACAAGTTATTGACAAGGCCAGATTAGCAAGCACTACACCTGTAAACTCGAAAGCCAGCGGCATTTTTGCACTATCGTTTCTGGTAGCGCTTATTATTCCGGCAGGTTTGATTGTGGTTTCGGATAAAGCCAATGATACTATAAAAGGTAAAGAAGATTTAAAAGCAATTACCGACATTCCGTTTCTGGGTGTAATTGCCCATAACCCTGATAAAAAAGATGGCCTGGTGATGCTGCACCAGTCGCGCTCGGCCATTGCAGAGTCGTTCAGATCTGTCAGAATTAACCTGCAGTACCTGGCTTCCAATACTGGCACAAAAGTAATAGGGCTAACATCTTCTATTTCAGGCGAGGGTAAAACATTCTGCTCTGTTAACCTGAGCCTTGAACTGGCCTCATCTGGCAAAAAGGTGGTGTTAATAGAAACAGATATGCGCAAGCCAACCTTTGGCAACTACTTTAACCTGAACAATGAAGTGGGCCTATCTACTTATATAACCGACGACATTACGCTGAACGATGCAATTCAGCAAAGCGAGCACCCTAATCTGGACATTATTAGTTCAGGGCCTATCCCGACCAACGCAATTGAACTGCTTGAGCTGCCAAGAATGCACCAGCTAATAGAACTGCTCAAGGAACAATATGATTACGTTATACTTGATACGCCTCCAATCGGCTTTGTATCAGAGTATTTTATCATGATGCGCTACACCGATGCAACTATTTATGTGGTACGGCATAAGTATACACAGAAAAACCTGCTGGAGCCGATCAACGACTTATATGATCAGGGCAAACTGCAGAATATGTACATGATCATAAACGACGTAAACTACGACAAAACGTACGAATACGGCTACAAAGCAAAGGCAAAGGGCTATTACGTATAGTCTTCAGGAGAGGCAGCACCTATTTACGTGTTGCCTCTTTCTTACTCCTTTTTTACCCCCTTTATGAGTAAAAATTTAACTTCCAAAACAGTATCAGGCATCCAGTGGAGTACAGCTTCTACCATTACTACCTCCCTGATGCAGATTATTTATACCGCCATTATGGCAAGGCTCTTAGATCCTGCGGCTTTTGGTTTGGTAGCACTTTCCGGGGTAGTATTACGCTTTGCCAGTTATTTTGCCCAAATGGGCATGAGCCAGGCATTGATACAGAAAGAGCAGCTTTCTAAAGAAGATATTCGCTCTGCGTTTACCTCATCGTTGTTCCTTGGCATTATTTTCTTCGCGATTATGTGGTTGATTGCGCCCTTATCCATCTACATTTTTAAAAATGAAGAAGTAATTCCAGTAATCCGGGTAATGGCTTTGTCTTTTGTTATTTCTGGTCTGTCGTCTACATCGGTTAGTTTACTCAGGAGAGAAATGCGCTTTAAGAACATGGCTGTTGTGGAGATAAGTGCTTATGTTATTGGATATATCGGAATAGGCATTACATCGGCTTATATGGGCATGGGCGTATGGAGTCTTGTTTACGCCAGCTTATCATCTGCATTTATAGTTGCCATATTATCTTATGCAACCGTTCGCCACAACATAGCTTTTCTGTTCAGCTGGGTACACTATAAGCCCTTGCTTGCTTTTGGCGGAAGGGTTTCGTTCATCAGTTTTCTTGAGTTTCTTGGAGGCAACCTTGATACCATACTTATTGGCAGGCTGATGGGCGCCAGTGCCCTTGGTTTATATAATAGAGCTTATATGCTGGTTAACCTGCCTATTCATTCTATCACAGTAAGTATATCAAGGGTACTTTTCCCGGCCTTTAGCAGGCTCCAGTCAGAAACAGCCAGGCTGCGAAAAGCGTATGTAACTGTAATATCGCTGGCGGCCTATTTTATAATACCGGCCTGCGTTGGAGCTGCTGTTGCATCCGAACAGATCGTACTTGTTGTACTGGGCGATAAGTGGACAGCTGCCATTCCACTTCTACAAATACTTGCACTTGCAATACCATTGTTACTGCTAAACCATTTTGCAGGCATTATTTGCGAGGCTACTAATACACTTAATATAAAGGCTGTGCTTCAGATTGGCTCAGTAACAGCAATGGTTATTTTGCTATACTTACTTAAAGGTTTTGGCGTAACGGGCTTTGCAACAGCATTCCTGCTTTCAGTTTTTTTCAGAACCATTGCCTATGCTTTTGTTACAAGAAAAGTTCTCGGGCTTAGGCTAAAGGCTGTATTAAAGGCATACGCACCTGCTACAGGCACTGCCATAATAACAGGAGGCGCTATTTACCTGGCTGCTTATGGGTTGAAGAATTTAAATATGCCGCAACTGGTCATATTAATTGCAGAAGCTGTAGTAGGTTTTCTGATGCTGGTGCTCTTACTTTTTATGAGTCCTAACAAGCATATTAAATCGGAGATCTATTACCGTATTACCAATACTTTTAATATCAACGAGACATCCTTTAAAGGTAAAATTCTTCTTCGGGTGTCAAGCCTGTTAGCCATGAAATAACAACACAAAGGTACCTGGCTACTAGCAACTATAAACATTTAATAGCATAGGTTATTTATTTTAAAAAAACCTGTGTTTGATGCACCATACAATTTTCCGAGTAAATTGAAATTAAACGCCATGGGAAATAATTTTCTACCCACACTTAAAAAGTCAGTTTTAGAACGACTTGATAAAAACCCTACATTTTATAAGTATCACCGCCAATACCAGATTTCGTGTGACAATCTGATGTTCTCTTTTTTATCCCGTAAGATAAAGCGAAAGCAGAAAGAGTCTTTAAAAGTTGCTTTGTTTTACCCGGAAGGCCCCCGCAACCGCAGCATGCTGCGCAAACTACTGGCTATACTTGGCTACGAAGTAACTACTAATCTTTCAGATGCCTATTCTTTTGCAGTGTTCTGGATTGATGACACTTTTAAAGAATATGTACCTAAACTGGAAGCTGTTGCAGCAGAACAACACGTACTAAATTACCATTGTACAGATATCAGCAAAGAGCGCGTAAACGAGGTATTGGAAGAAGTTTTTGGTTATAGTATGGCTGTAGACCCACTGGTATACCAAGGCGTATGTGTAAAAAAAGGAAATAAGAACGCTGTGCATGATGGCACAACTATAACCTGCCCGATAGCAAAACCTGAAGAAGGTTACGTGTACCATAAGCTGATTAACAACCAGGCAAACAGCAAAGAGGTAGAAGACATAAGGGTTCCTATAATTGGTAACCGCATACCATTTGTTTACATGAAAAACCGCCCTCTTGAAAGCCGCTTTGCCAGTAAGAACAGCCGCGTAGTTATTACGCCAACAGAAGCTGTGTTAAGCCCTACAGAAGTACAGAACATAATCAGCTTCTGTCAGAAATTAGGGTTGGAGTATGGCGAACTGGATGTATTAAGAGACCGTACAGATGGCCGTATCTATATTGTAGATGCAAATAACACACCTGGCGGCCCTCCAAACCAGCTTAACCGAAAAGAACAGATGCGCGCCTTGCTTACGCTGGCACAGGCCTTTCAGGATGAATTTATCGAAAAATCTCCTGCGAAAGCCCGAAAAGATAAAACTTACGCTTAATAAACACGCAGTGCACCACTCCATAAAAAAAATAGGTATAGCCGGCCCAGCTCTGATAAATAGCCTGAAAGAACATCTTCAAGGTGTAAGCCCCGAACAACTGGAACTTGGCTTAGGTGGTACGGCTGTAAATAACCTGGTAAATGGCCTGTTAAAGAATGGTGTAAATGTATCGCTGTATACTTTGGATCGCACTATCTCTGAACCCGTTATACTTTGCGGAGAGCACCTTACTGTTTATGTGGGAGTTTACAGGCCATCAGGCAGGCAACGTATGCTTGACATGTTTAAGCAGGAAGCCCGCCAGATTAAAGAGTTTATACTTCAGGATGCACCCGACTTTGTAAATGCACATTGGTCTTATGAATTTGCCTTAGGCACTATCTGGTCCAATTATCCGCATCTTATAACTTTCCGGGATTCTGCTACTGAAATTCTTAAGCTGCAGAAAGACCCTTACCGCCTTATCAGGTTTTTCCTGGATCTGAGAGTAAAAATAGCGGGCAGGCACTTTAGCGTAAATTCTCTGTATCTGCAGAAGAAACTTGGCTCGTTAGGCAGCAAAGCAACTGTTATTTCTAACCCGGTTAATGAAACTTATATCGCTAAGTTAAGTAAAAAGCACCCGGGCAGCAGTATAAAAATAGTTTCGGTGCTAAATGGCTGGAACAAACGCAAAAATGCTACAAAAGCTTTGTTAGCTTTTAAACAGCTGCGGCAACACTTTGGCGAAGATATTACGTATCATATATACGGGCCAGGGTATGCACCAGGGTCCGAGGCAGAAAAGTGGGCTATCCAGAACAAATGTGACCAAGGTGTATCGTTTATGGGCTCGTATGATCACTCCGTGCTAATGGAACGTATAGCCCAATACGACATTCTGCTACATCCGGCACTTGAGGAATCTTTTGGAAATACACTGATTGAAGGCCTTGCTCTAGGGCTGCCGATTGTAGCAGGCGAGAAAAGCGGCGCAGTTCCGTGGGTACTGAATTATGGTAAAAACGGTTTATTGGTTGATGTTACAGATGAACAGGCAATTTACCAGGCACTTAAAAAACTAGTAGAAAATAAGACACTTTACGAATCATTAAGCAGCGACGGCATAAGCTATATAAAGAAACATTTTACATCTAAGGAGATAGCTGCAGCTTATCTAGAACTATATAACAAGGTGCTGTCCACTTATCCGTCTCCCAAAAAACAAGCACAGAAAACATACTCCCTGGGCCACACGGCCTAGATCACCCTTTCAAGAATAAATTTATGGCTAATACAATTACCCGAACACAAACCAAACTACTGCATGTTCTGAATAACCTGAATTATTCAGGAGCGGAAGTTATGCTATATGATGCTTATGATTTTTTTGAAGAAAAAGGTTTTGAGCAGCACATTCTTTGCAACGGTACCGCATTAGGGCCTTACAAGCAAGTACTGGAAGAAAAAGGCTATATCATCCATTTTATTCCTGCTACCAAAAGTATAGGCTTCCTGGTAGATATGTACCAATTCTTCCGGTCTAATAAATTTGATGTGGTCCACATTCATCCTGAAATGCTATACTTCTGGAAGTGTATTTCTACAAAGCTGGCCAATCCAAACCTGAAGATCGTGCGCACCTACCACGATGTTTTTGACAAGTATAGCTCCATTCAGAAAAAGAGCCGGGAATACCAGCGCATGATCTGTAACAAATACTTTGGCGTAACAGGCGTTTCTATTGGCGAGTCGGTGCATAAGATAGAGAAGGAGATGCTGAAGAACGATACAGCTATCGTTTATAACTGGATTGATGAGACCAAGTTCAGACCACCACTTCCGGAAGAAATTGTAAAAGCCCGCGCAGAATTTGGCATTGCACCCGATGCTTTTGTAGTGCTGACAGTTGGTACCTGCAACGACAAAAAATGCCACAACGATATTTTCGAGGCTGTAAAACGCGTAAAAGACCAGATCCCGAATATTGTATTTCTGCACAGAGGCAGCGGACCAAACGCCGAGCAGGAAAAACGTTATGTTGAAGAGTTAGGCATTGCAGAAAACGTGAAATTCCTGGGCTATATAGAAGACTTGCCGAAAGTATTCTGGGCTGCAGACGCTTTCATTTTCTCATCTAAATGGGAAGGATTAGGCGACGTAATTATTGAGGCAATTGCCTGCAAGCTGCCAGTTATACTTTATAGCGGCCACGGCATGAATGATTTCAAGCCTGCGGCAGAAAAGGATACCTACGGTTACTGGCTAAACCATAAGACCGAGCGTTTTGATGAGGCCATACTTGATGTGTATAAAAAGAAACAGGACGGCACCATTACAGATTGGAAAGAGAAAGCATTCCAGTATTTCCAAAACAAATTCTCCAGAAGCAACTCACTCCACAAGCTGCTTAATATTTACCTGAATAACTAACATGACGCCTGCGCGTAGATAGTGTGAGTTTAACAACACAGCATCAACGCGCAGGCAGCTTGTATACATCATGAAGATAACCTACGGAAATCTTACGATCTCAACCAAGTATACTTATCTGGTATTTATACTTCTGCTTTTTTTAACAGACTATTTATACTTTGATCTGATTACTGGAGGAGAACCATCGCCGTTGCCAACACCTGAAAAGTATCTGGCAGTGATTGCTGTAGCCGTTTCCATTTTGCTTTTCGGGCTTTTTACCCCGTTCATCCAATACTGGATGATGATTGCTTACCTCTATTTCTTTGCCCTGGTAGTAGAATCCTTTTTCGTTTACGGCAGCTTCCTGGTTTATCCGCACGTTTTTTCCAAGATCATGTGCCTGTTCCTGGTTTTTATGGCCGGAATGTTTTTCAGTAAGCCGGAGCCACAGCAACTCAGAAATATCGCTTATTTTATTGTTGTAGGTTTCTTCCTGAATATCCTGTTGTATAAACGGGAGTATCTTACGCTGGGTGCATTTGTGCAGACTGAGCGGGCCATACAAGCTGGCAGTACTTACCTTATCATGCTACCTTGTATTTATTTCTTTAACAAGTACCTCGTAAAAGAGCGGCCGCTGCATCTGGTGCTTTTCTTTGTCATGCTAGGCTTTATACTTTTCTTGCAGCACCGCACGGTATGGGTTTGCACCACAATCTCTTTGGTGGTGAGCGTTTTGTTTGTTTACTATAAATCGCCTGTGCGGCCGTCTGTAACAGCAAGGCTTTCGCTGGTAGTTTTCCCGGCTATGGTTGGTATGGCAATTTTCCTGTTCGTGCTTTCGGAGCGTCCGGAGGTAATAACCCAGTTCTTTAACCGTGTATCCGATATTCAGAACTATGAATCGCAGGGAACGGGCGGATGGCGTTATCAGCAGTTTCAGTCGTATATGCCCTTTGTAGAACAGAACCCAATCTTTGGTATGCGGTTCGCAGGCTTCGAACTCCCAATTCAGTTTTACAGCGAGGACGCAGATATTGCTTACTTTGAAGATGGCACCGGCCACCACTTTCACAGCTTTTACCTCGATAAGTTATTTTACTTTGGCCTGTTTGGTTTCATTATCATCAGTGTGCCTTCAATATATATTATCATAAAATACCTGCGTTTAAAAAGCCTTTCTCCGGAGCAGATAACTTTGTTGGTTTTCGTAGTAAGTGGTTTTGCATACGGACTTTCTTACAACTGGCCGTTTTACTACTACGGCATAATAGGAATGGCCCTTGCTTTTACAGAATACGAACCTAATGCTGAAGAAACTGACGAAGAGCCTGAATTAACTGCACAGCAAAAAAAGCAATTAAACGAGAAAAAAACTGTCTCAAATTATTCTGAGATTCTTACTTAATATGGAAAAATCTATTTACATCGTTATACCTGTTTTCAATCGTAAAGAGTATACTAAAGCCTGCCTGCTTTCGCTGCGCAAGCAAACCGATACATACTTCAAGACCATTATTATAGATGATGGCTCTACAGATGGCACGGCCAATATGCTTGCTGAAGAATTTCCGGAGGTGGATGTAATTACCGGAAGCGGTAATTTATGGTGGACAGCATCTGTAAACCTGGGTATCCGCAAAGCTTTAACTGAGGGCGCAGACTATGTGCTTACGCTGAACAACGATGTACTGGCGCATGAGCAATTTATTGAAAATCTGAGAAAACATGCTGCCACTACACCCAATGCTCTGCTAGGTGCTTTCGCTTTTGATGCAAAAAACCAGCAGCCATGTTATGGTGGTGCTCTTATAAACTGGCAAAAGTGTAGTATGACAAGTTTACTTGATGTATTACCACAGGAGCAGCGCCAGGGCTTGCATCGGGTAACACATTTCCCGGGCAGAGGGCTCCTGATACCAGCAGCTGTATTTGCAAAAGTAGGTTTGTTCGATGAGATTGAGTTTCCGCATTATTACGCGGATTACGACTTTACACAAAGAGCAGACAGAAAAGGCTTTCCGGTTTACTGCAACTACGATGCTATACTTTATACTTATCCTGAAGAAAGCGGAGATCGTAACAACCGCCGTAAAAAAACCATAAACAATTACTACCAGCATCTATTTGGCATAAAAGGAGGAGGCAATCTGGTTAACTTCACAAAGTATACTTTCAGACATTGTCCTCCGCATTATGTTCCTTCGTATCTACTTCAGGGATATGCCAAGCGCATTTTTGGTTACCTTTTAAAATAGAACATTCAGGTGCCTGATTCTTCATGAAAGTACTTATTTCAGCCTATGCATGCGAACCCAATCGTGGCTCTGAGCCAGGCAATGGCTGGAACTGGGCCATTAATGTGGCCATGCTTGGGCATGAAGTATGGTGCCTAACATGCATTAATGGTAAAAAAAGTATAGAAAAAGAGGTAGCCAGCTTAGGGCTGAAGAACATTCATTTTGAGTATATCAGCACCTCCCCGCTGGTCAGGCTTTTATATAAAACTCAACCGGGCTTATACTTATACTACCTGATCTGGCAAAGGCTTGCTTTGAAACGCGCCAAGAAATTATGCAGAATAATTGATTTTGATCTGGTGCACCATGTTACATGGGGTAGTTTACAGTTAGCTACACCTTTATGGCGCCTTAATCTGCCTTTAATATTCGGCCCTGTAGGAGGAGGCCAGATGGCACCCACTGCCTATAAGCAGTATTTCCATAACGGCTGGTTCTTAGAGTTGCAGAGAAATTATACCAGTAAACTTCTCACCAGATTTAATCCCAATGTTAAGCAGACACTGGAGCTGGCACAGGAAGTACTTGTTACCAACTCTGATACACTAACTTTAGCAAAACAGCTTGGCGCGGCAGCTCCTACCCTGTTCTTAGATACAAACCTCCCATCTGAATTTATACCTCTGAATTACCCCGAAAGACCTGCTGGCAAAACGCTGAAAATTCTTTGGGCCGGTAGGCTGCTGGCACGCAAAGGATTATCGTTGGTGTTAGATGCACTTTCAAAAGTAGATTCGGCTATAGATTTTACGCTTACCATTTTGGGTGATGGCCCAATGCGTAAATACATACCAGGCTGGATCAAAAAGTATAACCTGCAAGGAAAAGTACATTGGCAGGGGCATGTACCGTGGGATAAAATGAAAGAGGCCTACTTAACACATGACATCTTCTTATTCTGTAGCCTCCGCGATTCTTCTGCCGCACAGCTATTAGAAGCCATGGCATTTGGCTTACCTGTCATAACCCTGGATTTGCATGGAGCAAGAAACCTGGTACCAGATGGTGCAGGCATTAAGATACCAGTTAACAAGCCTGAGTTAACAGTATCACTTATATCCAAGGCAATAGAAAGACTATATCACCAACACGATCTCAGAAATAAGTTGGGCCGCAGTGGTTACAAATTTGCTTCCGGGCAAGTATGGTCTGAAAAGGTAAAACTGTTATACAGCAAGTTAGATAACCAGGCAATACTTCCCCAATCAAAGACCATCACGCCCGATTGTTTAATCAGGAAAGTATAATATGCTGCTTTATCTCCACCGCCATATTTTTACACTTCTGATTCTGACTTTTGCCGGTATGTGCAGTAGTTCACAAAATAATATTACTACGCTTGAGAAGAAGCCAAAGGCAATACCAGAACAGACTACTACATCAGCTCAAGGTAAAAAACACATTCCTGTTCCGGCCATGTTAAAGGGTTATGGCCTGCATTACTCTCCGGAAGAATTAACTATCTGGCGCAAACGCGCTAAAACCGGGCCTTATAAAAGTCCCGGCGATGCTGGCATTAACTCTCCCGGCGATTGGAAACGAATCTATACAAATGCAGAACTGCTTTTGAATAATCCTGAATCTGATGTGTGGGCTGGCCCAGAGGGCGATGATTGTGTGCAACAGCATGCAAAAGAAGAGCCCCAGCAAGAAGGGATGTTAATGCGTGATGCTGCTTTTGTTTACCTGATCACACAAGACCCTAAGTTTGCAAATGCTGCTAAACACGCACTTTTGCAGCAAATAAAACTGCCTGCTACTAACTTTTCAGATAGTTTGCGTTGGTGCCCCAATATTCTTCATGATGTTAACCCGGGTTTCATAGTAGCAGAATGGCTTACGAGAGTTTTGTTCACCTACGATTATATTAAAGCGTACATGTCCGAATCTGAGCGGGAGCAAACAGAAACCTGGTTACACAATGCCGCTCTATACTTTCAGCACGATATAGACTCTGATTTAACCAAGCTTTATATAAACAGAGAGCATGAGAATTATAAGTTGAGTAATTATGCCCGAGCTTTAAACAACAAATCGACTACTACAACTCATTACGGGGGCTATAAAGTATACAGCATTCATACATGGTATAACAACCGCCGTAGTTCAATTGTGCGGTTCTATGGTTTGACCGGAGTATTGTTACAAGATCCTGTTTTAATAAATAGTGCAAAGAAATATGTGCGCGAATGGCTGATGTTCGGGGTATTCCCTGATGGTACTATAGCCGATTTTAATCGTTGGACACCTGAATTCCCGGATAAAGGCTGGAATTATGCGGTTACTGTTTTAAGTGATGTGGCCGAAATTGCTGATGCTCTCGCAAGAACAGGAGATGCTGCGCTATTACAGTATACTACAGCTGGAGGTGTATTGGGCTCGGAAGGAGAAAATAAAAGTATAAAGCTGGTTCTTAACAATTTGATTAGCCACGTTAATGGCACCTTTAAGCGGTATGCCACTGATTCTGCAGCCGTAGTTGGGGATAACAGTAAATTGATTGATGGTAAAAACGGCACATGGGAGGCTGTTAATGATACTTGGTTTGCTCAGATAAACCTGTTCTATGAAGACGTTGCACTTACTAACCTTTATACAAGAAAACATAAAAAGCTGAGTGAATATCCCCGGAAACCAGCTTCTCAGGGTGCCAACCACCCATGGTCTGGAGCCGGATCAGTCTATCCTGGTGTTTTGTTCATGTTCGGTCAAATGGAAAAACAAGTATGGCCCTACCCACTATCCCGCCAAACTATCCACTCTCTCCAGACTTCTCAACTCTTAAAGTAAATAATTGCCCTTCTATTTGAAACTTGATTTTGAGAGTATCAGTCAAGTATAACTCCGGGTTTATTTTTTTTGGCTTGGTATTCAATAATTTAGCTTCAAACCCGTTGCCTCTTACACAAGAGGGTTTATGTAAGTTAAACATGCCCAAAATACATACTCTTTGCCATACCAGAACTGGCACACTTCATAATTAATTGCATTTTTCCACAATAACAATTAATCACAAAATACATCAATAAGTATAACTTTAACAGCACAATCATTTACATAAGCACCAGCCAAATTCACAAAGCAACTATAAACTTTGTAAATATAAATAATAGCATATATTTAATTTATTCAATTCGCCTGTTGTTATAACCTCTCCACCACCTACCCTGACTAATAAAACTAAACCTATAACGCTATTTACCTATCATCAATTATATTAATCGCAAGACGTTGATTAACAGACGCTTAAACAACAAAAAATATCCATTATCTCCATTCCAATAACTCCATCAATAGAACAACTAAAAGATACAGGATCACTACATCCCTCTCTAAAAAGTCAAATACCTACGAACACAATTTAAATAAGTTGTAGTAATTTTCAAAGAAATTGAGAAAATTTTATTGTCCATCCATTTTTTTCACATATTTTTGAATCGAAATCAATTTTTAACATAAACAAAATATAACGTTTATGAGAAATTCACTTTTAGCCCTAGGTTTCTTTTTAGTTACCATTTTAAACTTAAGTGCCCAAACGCGCTTAGGACTTCATTACACTGCTGAGGAACTTACCATTTGGCGTCAACGCGCCAATTCTGGTCCTTATAAAAGTGCAGGCGATGCCGGCACAAACTCGCCAGGTGATTGGAACCGAATTCTTTCCAACGCAAATCAGGCATTAAGCCTTCCTTCTACAGATGTATGGAACGGACCTGATGGATCCGGATGTGTGCAACAGTGGGCAAAAACGGAACCGCATAAGCAAGGTATACTTATGCGTGATGCAGCTTTTGCTTATCTTATAACACAGAATACAAAGTATGCTGATGCTGCTAAGAAAGCCTTGTTGAACCAGGTTTCTAAATCAGGAACAGACTTTTCAAATCGTTCACGATGGTGCGATAATGTATTGCATGACGTAAACCCAGGCTTTATTATTGCTGAATGGGCATTACGTGTAGCGTTTACATACGATTATGTGAAAAGTACAATGACAACTGCTGAGCGCGATAAGGTTGAGGCCTGGATCCGTAATGCTGGTCTTTTCTTCCAGCGGAACCAGGATGCTGACCTGGCAAAGCTTTATGTTAATAAGGCTGCCGGCGACTATACTCTTAAAAACACAAGCCAAACATCCAGCGATGTTACTCACTACAATGGTTATAAGGTTTATAGTATTCATAAGTACTATAACAACCGCCGCAGCACTATCATGCGCTTTTATGGCCTTGCAGGTGTTCTTACCAAAAACACGACTCTTATAAGCAGCGCAAAAGCTTATGTGCGTGAGTGGCTAATGTTCGGTGTATTCCCGGATGGCACAATCAGTGATTTCGAGCGTTGGGAAAGCTCATTTGCCGATAAAGGCTGGAACTATGCTACTACTGTAGCAACAGATGCAGCAGAAGTAGCTGATGCATTAGCAAGAACTGGCGATACAGAACTGATGAACTTTACAACTTCTAAAGGCGCTTATACTTCAGCTGGTGGCCAGAAGAACATTCGTTTAGTTCTTGAAAACATTGCTAAACACATGGATGGTACTTATAAGCGTTATGCCTCTACTTCTTCAACTACCAGCTCTAGCTTGCTAATTGATGGCGTAAATGGTACATGGCAGGCAGTAAATGATGTTTGGTTCTCACAACCTAACGTTTACTATAAAAGCTCATACCTAACAGGTGCTTATACCCGCAGAAACGGTGGTACTCGTCAGTATCCTTCAAGCCCGGCTTCTCAAGGTGCAAACCACCCATGGTCAGGTGCAGGTGCAGCATACCCAGGTGTATTGTTCATGTTTGGTCAGATGGAAGGCAAAGTAAATCCTTATAGCGGAATTACTTCTGGTACTATAGCTACTACAACTACTACCACTGCACCAACAACAACAACAACAACAACTGCGCCTACCACCACAACTACTACCACTACTACCACTGCGCCAACAACGACTACCTCAAGCAAACTGTACCGTGCTATTAACTTTAACGGTACTGCGCAAACGATTGATGGTATAGCATTCGAAAGCAAAGCTGCAGCTAACGTTACATATTCTGGCCGTTCATTCGAAAATCAGACTGTCGCATTAAATCCGTCAACTGATGCAGCTCGTTCTACCATGATACGTTCATCAATCTGGGAGCGTAATGGTGCTCTGAAAGTAAATGTAGCTTCGATGCCAAAAGGCCAGTACGATGTATTCTTCTATACTTGGGAAGATAATGCTTCAGAAGCTTTCAGCATTAGCCTGGAAGGTAAAAAGGTACTTGATTTCACAAGTGGTACTGCCGGAAAGTGGAAGAAACATGGTCCATACCGCGTAGACATGTCAGATGGCACGCTGAACCTGACAACAGCAGGTGGCGCCGTTAACCTTTCAGGTATAGAGATACGAGTAGTTACTACTACTACATCCATTGCCTCAACCGAAACAGCAGCTACTCAGGGCGACGTTGTTACAGATATTCAGGTTTACCCAAATCCGTTTACTTCTAAAATTGCGGTTCAAATACCAGCTACCACAAGTGATTTGAAAGAAGTAAGCATCACTAACAAAGCAGGCCGCACGGTTTACGAAGAGGCTCAGATAAAAGCGGACAAAGCCAGAAGATTTGACTTTGACCTTGCAAGCTCAAACCTGCCAAAAGGCACATACTTACTCAAGATGGTATTTGCTGACGGCAAAGAGCAACAAGTAAAAATGTATAAGCAGTAATTATATATTACTTAAAAGAAAAGGCCCGGCAATTAGCTGGGCCTTTTCTTTTTTATGTAGCCAACCAGAACAGGGATTGTTTTTTTAATGAAAGTATAAAAAAGTGTCGCTTGGCAGGGAACAAAATATATTAAAAATAGTAAATGTATTTATTGATTTTGCTGTAAGTATAGTTGAGACTATAGTAACAAATACTAGTCTGAAGATGAGAGCAAGTATAACAGAAATCACTTACAGTTACCCTATCACTTCTAATCCTCAAATTTCATAGTAACTATGAAAAAGACATTTTTACAAAAAGCTAAACGACGGCTAACTGATACGCTCAGGAAATTCATCAAGAAAAATTACTTTTATAAACCTTGCGGCATTTACTATACGTCAAGAGAGTTTGTTAACTCCACTCGCTTCAAAGGCTCTGAATATGTAGAAGTATACCCTGAATTAACTACCAGCCTCAGTGTGCCGGAGGAACTTTACCAGGCTCTTTCTTCTTTTGCAAACTATGATTCGCCCTCTCATGGCAAAGAATCAACCCTGACTGTAAAAAACAACTATGCCGTATTATCTATACCACACGGCAGACTGTATACAAACAACATTGATACGGTTGCAGTTATAACCCCGGATAACAGGCTGGTTGCCGACATGTCGTTTCAGTACAACATATCAAGGCTGACGCAACCACACGAAAACAAAATATTTGAACTAGCTTATTTTGACAAGCCTACTTATTACAAAGGCACCGTTTTTAACATGCTGGCAGGTGGTGGCGCCGTTCATAACTATGGCCATTGGCTTCTGGACTCTTATTCAAGATTGCATTTATTAAAAGAAAGTGGCTGGTTCGATAAAGTAGACTGGTTCCTGGTTCCTAATTATGTATTCGATTACCAGCGTGATTCGCTTGCCTTATTAGGTATAGATGCCAGCAAAGTAATTGTAGGCTATAACCACCTACACTTGCAAACCGACAACCTGATAACTTGCTCTCACCCAAGAGGAATGCGAAGTATACTTGTACCTGACTGGATGCCGCTTTTCTACCGCAATACCATTTTGCCACTGGTTTCCAGCAAAAAAGAATATCCGCGCTATATCTATATCAGCAGACGCGACTCCAGGCTACGCACAGTTACCAACGAAGACGAAGTAATGGATGTGTTGCGACCTATGGGCTTCGAGTCTTTTGAGCTAAGCAAACTATCTTTCGAGGAGAAAATCGCACTTTTTGCCAATGCCGAAGTAATTGTATCTGCCAGTGGCGCAGGACTTAACAACCTTTTCTTCGCACAAAAAGGAGCTAAGTTGTTAGAAGTGTTTTCCGAGAGCTTTGTTCATCCTATATACTATAATATTGCACGCTCTATCGGGCTCGATTATGAATTCCTGATTTGCAAAAGCCCTAAAAAGGCTGATAACATGAAGAAGGGATTGACTGATAACATAACAGTTGACATACAGGAGCTTAAAACACGTTTAAACCGATTAACTTCCAAGGTAAAAGCAGTTGCATGAGTGCAAACACTCAAAAAGTGATTTGCAGGAATGAGAGAATTCATAAAATGAAAAAGGTTACCATCATACAAAAAGCATTACCAAAGTACAGACTTGAATTTTATAATAAATTACGGGATAAGCTCTACGAGAATAACGTAGAGCTTAATCTCATTTATGGCAAAAGGAATAAACGCGATGCATTAAAAGGCGATGAAGCTGAGCTTGACTGGGGTATATGTGTACCGAATAAAATCTTCAGGATCGGCTCAACGGAACTATACTGGCAACCTTGCCTGGGGCACCTTAAACATTCTGACCTGGTAATTGCAGAACAAGCAAATAAGCTTCTGATCAATTACCTGCTTTCGTTTCAGCGTTTGTTTACACCCCGCAAATTTGCTTTTTGGGGCCATGGTTTTAACCGCCAGTCTGACCCGGCTGCTGTAGGCAATAAGTTTAAATCGTTTTACCTGAACCAATGTAACTGGTGGTTTGCCTACACAAACAATGTAAAGCAATACTTGTTGCAAAATGCCTACCCGGAGACAAATATAACCTGCGTACAGAACGCTATAGATACCCAGGCACTTAGCAAAGCTTATGCAGATACTTCAAAAGCAGAGCTCGATGCTATAAAAAAAGAGCTGAACATAAACTCCGCTAATGTGGCAATTTACTGCGGGGGCATCTACAAAGAAAAACGCATAAACTTCCTTATCGATGCCTGCGACCTGATCCGGAAACAGATACCTGATTTTGAGTTGATCATACTTGGATCAGGTATAGATGTGGCTTTAGTACAGGAAGCTGCAAAATCCCGGAACTGGGTACACTACCTTGGTCCAAAATTCGGACTAGAGCGCGTTAAGTACTTTAAACTGGCTTCTGCTTTCCTGATGCCGGGCTTAGTAGGTTTGGCCGTTCTGGACTCTTTTTCACTGCAAACACCCATGATCACGACAGACTTTCCTTTCCATAGCCCTGAAATAGAATACCTGCAACATGGCATAAACGGGCTTATTTCGGAAAACAATTTGGAAAGCTATGCAGCTACCGTTATCAAAGTGTTTAAAGATAATGTGCTAAGAGAAAAACTTGTACAAGGCTGCCAGGAAGCAGCTGCAAACTATACGGTGGATAAGATGGTAGCTAATTTTTCGCAAGGTATACTGCAGTGCCTTAGCCAGAATTAGCCATACTTTATTATAAAACAGAAAGGCCGGATGCAAATTACATCCGGCCTTTCTGTTTTTATAGTAGTACCCTGGCAGTTTACTGCACTACCAGCTTTCTATACTTCTTAAGAGTTGCTGAATTGAAACCAACTGTATACATGCCACCTGAAAGGTTATGATTAAAAATGAGCTCTTCCGTAATTCTTCCAGCACCATCCGAAGTATACTCCTTTTCAAACAGCTTTTTACCCCACATGTCAAAAATCGTAACCGTTACCTTTTCATTTATACCTGCTCCTTCAAGCGATATTTTAATATTTTTGCCCTGGTTCGGGTTTGGGTAAACAAATACAAGACCTGAATCTTCTATACCATAACGCACTTGCACAATATCTGAATAAGTAAAGGTGCCATCTATTTCAGTTTGTTTTAGTCTGTAATAGTTTAAGCCTTTAACTGGCTGCGGATCAACATGCTCGTAGTTAACAGCTACATTTGAATTGCCGGCAGCTTTAACCCGCCCAATCTCTGTAAATGTTTCCCCGTCTGAGGATCTTTCAATAATGAACTCATCATTGTTCACCTCTTTGTTTGTCTTCCACTTCAGCTCTACTTTGTTTTTCACCAGCGTAGCGGTAAACATAACAAGTTCTACAGGCGATACTTCCTGGTTACAGCTATTGATACCAGCCAGGCCATTATTATACTGCTTCTTGACCAACTGCTCTGAAATAGTATTAGAGTATAACATTACCTCATCCATTTCACCGTTGAAGTAAAACTTATTGGGCAGATTCAGCCAGCCGATGTTGATGGCCTTATCCACAGCATCAAAGCCACTGGTATATTCAATATCCGCTTCCGCTTCTTTTACACCATCCACATAAAGTATATTCTTATTGGATTTCCCATCTCGCATAGCTACTATATAATGCCATTTGCCATCGTTTAACGGCTTTACGCCTGTTATACCTATACCATAGCGGTTATTATCACGCAGCTCAAAACGAACTGCGCCGGGCACTGTGCCAGCTGCATCTAAGCCAATCCACCAGTGCAGATCGTTACCGGCTTTGTTAGATGGGTCGTTGCGGCCTACAAGCACCTCATTGGAGTTAACCCCTTTTGTACCCATAGCGCCATCTTTCCTGATCCATAAACCTATCGTAAAGTTGCTGCTATTACTCCAGTCGAAAGCGTTATCATCTGCAACATCCAATGCGCTGCCAGAGCCATTGAACCGTTGCGCGCCACCAAGTATACCTTTTGTTGGGGCAACAGCTCCATTTGCAGTTGCTTGTGTAGCCGAATGAACATTGGCATATGTACTACCCCCGGTTTCTTCAAAATTCCAGTAGTGGGTAATTTCCGTGGCACATGTCTTAGGATCAAGCACCTGTAGTTCGTATGCCTGCTCCACAGCGCCAACTGCATTAGAAACTTGAACTGTAACATTATACTTACCCTCTGCATTAGGTAGCCAGGTAATAGCACCTGATTTGCCATCTATTGACATGCCCGAAGGTGCATTCAGAAGCGAATAAGATACTTCGGGCTGGCCGGCAGCATCAACTTTATACTGGTATACCTGTCCTTTATTTGTAAGTACCTGTGGTTGCGATAAAAGTATAGGAGCTACCTGGCAATTTATACCTGAACCATTATTATAGTTAGCCGCTACCTGAGCTGCTGTAAGCGGATTACGATGATACGTTAGCTCATCTAGTGCACCCTGGTAGTAAAATTTCCCTGTCAGGTTTAACCAACCTACATTTATGGGAAGGTCGTTTGCTTTAAAGTCAGCTGTGTATGCGAATTCAGCTTCCGCTTCTTTTACACCATCCACATAAAGTATATTCTTTTTGGTGTTGGGTTCGCGTACTGCTACAATATAATGCCATTTGCCATCATTAAGCGGCGTTGTTCCTACAATCGAAACGCCTTCGCGCTTGTTGTCCCGCAACTCAAAACGGGCTGCGCCTTTGCCTGCGTTCGTAGCATCAATGCCAACCCACCAGTGTAATCGCCTGCCTGCATAACCTGTCTGGTCGGTGCGGCCTATAATAACTTCGTTGCCACCTTCGCCACCATTGCCGCGCAAGGGCTTATCATGCTTCATCCAGAAACCAATCGAAAAACTGGAGTTGGTACTCCAGTCAAACTTGCCATCATCCCGAATATCTATGGCGCTGGCTGTTCCGTCAAAAGCTTGTGCACCGTTTATAACACCTTCTACAGGAGTTAGCGGAGCCAAAGCGACAGCATGGTTTAATGAGTAAGAAGTGCGGTAGTTATTACCGGCAGATTCATCTAAATGCCATTTATTTATGATCCCCTCCTGGCATAAATTACCTTCCGAAGTTTGTGCAAAAACAAATGAAGGCAACAACAGATAACCTGCAAACATTACTATAGAAGCAAAGCGCCTTCTGTAGATTTTTTTCATATAAAATTGATTACCGGAAAACACAAGTATAGATATATAGAACCTATAGCATATTAATACAGCTTAATGCATGAATAGGTTGTGGAAGAGTTTACATAAATTTTTAATGCAAACTGACAGGAGATTTTTTATTCATTTTTACTACTCTATATACCTGTTTATCAGGATTCTGTTGCATCGCATTTATCCTTCTTAAAAAAGATTCATCCCCTCATAAAACCTTAAAAAAGAACTCAAGTATACTAACATTAAGAATGACCTATATAACAGGCAGAACATTTACAAAAATTAGCAGTAAGCGTTACTTGTTATAGAATAAAACTCTCCTGAACAACAGATGAATTATTAGAAACATGGTTTGATTACGCTGCTTAACAGTTTAGCAACGGTAAAACAGTTAACCTGCCGCAGAAGCCAAAGCTGTATTAGAAGCACAAACGGGCCAAATCTATTGTACCAAGAAATTATACGTGGTGGTTTACATGAAGAATTTCTAATCAAGTTCTAACCCTTAACTTTTTTTATATCGAATGCTTTTTAACTCTATCGAATTCCTGTTCTTTTTTCCGGTAGTTACGCTGCTGTTCTTTCTGCTGCCGCACCGGTTCAGATGGGCGCTGTTGCTGGCAGCCAGCTGCCTGTTTTACATGTTCTTCAAGCCTGTATATATCCTGATCTTATTTTTCACGATCGTTATAGATTATTATGCGGGCATTTTCCTGGAAAACAGCAAGACCCAGAAAGAGAAGAAAAAATACCTTATTGCCAGCCTGATAGCCAACATCGGTGTGCTGGCTATCTTCAAATACTATAACTTCCTTAACGATAACATTACATCGTTGGGCGATGTATTTGGCGTTGAAAACCCGATACCATACCTGACCATTTTGCTGCCTATCGGGCTTTCTTTCCATACTTTCCAGGCCATGAGCTATACTTTTGAAGTATACCGCGGCCACCAGAAAGCAGAAAGACATTTTGGTATTTATGCGCTTTACGTAATGTTTTACCCCCAGCTGGTTGCCGGACCGATCGAAAGACCACAGAATATTCTGCACCAATTTCATGAGCGCCAGTATTTTGACTATGCCCGCGTGGTGGCCGGCCTGCAGCTAATGGCCTGGGGCTTTTTTAAGAAGATAGTAATTGCAGATAACCTGGCTATTATGGTAGACCAGGTATACAATAACCCAACCGAGTATACTGGTATTTCGCTTGTAATAGCCACAATATTCTTTGCTTTCCAGATCTACTGCGACTTCTCAGGTTACTCTGATATAGCTATCGGATCGGCACAGGTAATGGGCTTCACGCTCATGAAAAACTTTAACCGGCCATACTTCTCTAAAACAATTGCAGAATTCTGGACCCGCTGGCACATTTCATTAGGCACTTGGTTTAGAGATTACCTCTACATTCCGCTAGGCGGTAGCCGTGTGACTAAGTGGCGCTGGTATTACAACATCTTTATTGTGTTTATGGTCAGTGGCCTGTGGCACGGCGCCAGCTGGACATTTATAGTATGGGGTGCCCTGCACGGCTTCTATCAGATTTTCGGCTATTTAACAAAAGACTTCAGAAACAGCCTGGCTAATAGCCTTGGCCTCACAGCCAGCCCGACAATTTACAAAGTACTACAGGTGGCAACGGTGTTTGTGCTGGTTTGCATTGCCTGGGTATATTTCAGAGCCAACAGCCTGGCAGATGCCAACTACATCGTATACAACGCCTTTGCAGGAATCGGAAATATTTCAGAGGTATTCTCCGGAGATTTGCGCCACCTGGTTTTCCTGGATACTAACCCGAAAGTATTCTACATCGGGGTGCTTTCCGTAATTTTTATGGAGTGGGTGCACCTTATCCAACGCCAGGGCAGCGTAAGAGCCATGGTAAATCAAAAGCCGGTATGGCAGCGCTGGTCGCTATACTATGCTGTAGTCGCAGTTGTTTTATTGTTGGGCCATTTTGGCGAAGGCCAGTTTATTTACTTCCAGTTTTAATTAACAGATACCATGCATAAAGCTAAGAAACACGAAGTAAAAAAAATGTTTGGGAAGCTTGGATTGCTATTACTACCATTCGTGCTATGCATTGTTGTAGAGATCTTTATACTTCCAATTGACTATTTCACTTTCAGACCCTGGGAAACGCTTTCGGTACAAAATGTAAAAGTAATGACAGGGCCTTTTTACCCGGGCATGGATGTGCAAAAAGTAGCAGCCGGCGAAATTGCACCCCACTCGCAGTATGCAGTACCACAGCTAGAGCACTGGATCACTGATAAGTATGGTTTCAGAAACAGGGATGCCAACACACCGCCTGAAGTAGTACTGATCGGCGATTCTTATATTGCCGGTGCTGCCCTTACACAGGATGAGTTATTGTCGGAAAGCTTGGAGCGGCGCTTGCACAAAAAGGTGTACTCCTTTGCTCCCGCCGACCCTGTTTTCTTGGATAAATTCCTGGCCTCAAAACGTTTTAAAGAAACCCCTCCTGAAGTAGTTATCTTTTCAAGAACAGAGCGCCGTATACTTGACCTGCCTCCGGTTAATGAGCATAACATAGAGGAAATTTTTAAAGCAGAAGTTGGCCCCATTATTAACGAAAGCCCACTGCTTACCAAGGCAGTCGTTACCATGGACCGTATCACAAAGTGGTCGATGTACCATTATGTGCGTGCCAGCTTAGATCGTGCTTTTGAGCAAAAAGAGTACAATGTATACAACGGCGAACTGTTTTTGCATGGCGAACAGGCCAACAAACCTGTGAGTGAAGAAGAAATTAAGCGTACTGCTTCAATTATAGAAGGCTATGCCAAAGCTGTGGAAAAACGCGGTATGAAATTCGTATTTCTGCCCGTACCTAACAAAGAGAACATTTACTACCAGCTTTTACCTTCTCAAACCAAGCCTAATTTCCTGCCACAGCTTATTGCAGAGCTACAGCGCCGCAAGGTTAATGTAGTTGATTTGCAGGAGCCGTTTTACCAGGCCTACATCAAGTATAAAATTCCGTTGTATCCTAAAGACGACAACCACTGGAACGAGAATGGTGTGAATATTACAGCTGAAATTCTGACCAGCTACCTCAATGACCTGAAAGTTAAAACCAAAACAGATGACGGCGAAACGTTGCTAATGAGCAGCAACAACAAAGACCTGGAAAGCAGCAACTAACCCCAAACTATAACCCTTAACTTAATCTCCTTGTTATTCCCTTCGGGGCATGGCAGGGAGATTTTTTTTACCTGTTAACAGAGAATCAGAAGTATAAACTGAAAATGCGGATAAGTGTAAAGCCGAATCAGCTTCTTAAAGTATAGAGCCAGTTCATGCATTCCCACAAAGTACAGATCAGGCCAGTTTATACTTCAGATCATCTCATGTATATTACCAGAAAGTATAAAGCAGGCATTAACCTATCTTTAAAACCAGCAAAGATCAAGATAGAAATCTATTACCTGCTAAACAATAAAAGGGCAGAGCCGCATTAAAGCCGCTCTGCCCTTTTATACTTCCGGCAATTAATACCTTACTTATTTAGCAGCAACTTTATAACCTGCACTTTGCTTTCGGTTTTAAGCCTGGCAATATACATACCGCCGGGCAGGCTGGCAGAATTCAGCGTAAATGATTTTGATGTATTTGCCTCCAACTCACCGGTAAAAATTGTCTCAACTACTTTTCCATTCATGTTAAGCAGTTGCAACGTAACGTTCTCATTTTTAGCAGCGCTTATTTCGAAGTTCACTTCTGTTTCAGCTGGGTTAGGAAACAGGCTGAATAGCGTTTCGGTCGTTTTCGGTTCGTTTGTAAGCGCCATTTGAGATTGCGGTAAGCTACTACTCATACTTGCCTCGTAAGGCGAAAGCCTGTTACCACCAATAGGTCTTTCCAGGGTTCCGTTTGGCATTCGCCAGCCTACAGCTACATGGTCGCCGCCGGTTGCTTCCTTGTGCAGCACTTCGATGTAATAGCGCTTGTTTGCTTCCAGGGCTACCAACCCCGACTGCTGCTCAGGATACTTGGTCCATTCGCGGCTGAGGGTGGAGCCTGTAAAAGCAATGATGCGGCGCTTGTTGGCCGGGCTGGCATCCGAGCTGATCCATACTTCCACGGCATTATCGCCGGCGGCCCAGAAAGTATAATTGCCTGTGGCCGGGGCACACAAATACCCCCGCATGCGGCTGCCATAGTTATCGCCCACGTGCAGCGGCGAGGCCAGCGAGGTCAGCTCCAGGGTGCTGGTTGGCGCAGAATTAACCGGGATGCTGGCAATATCATAACCTGTAATTCCCGTCCACATTTCGCGTACGATGGTGCCGGAGGCGGTACAAGCGGTTGTAGTGGAAGTTACTTTTACTGTAAACGACTGCCGAACAGCGCCCACTGTATTCTTTGCTTCAACAACCACATTATAGTCTCCTGCTTGAGTGGGGCTCCAGGTTACCAAACCGCTGGTTGCATTAATTTGCATACCTGATGGGCTGGTAACTAAAGTATAAGTTGGCGTAGGATTACCCGATGCATTCACATCATAACTATAATTTTGGCCGACCTGTGCAGTTGTTACCGGCGAAGAAGTAATTACAGGAGCAGATTGTGTACCGTCATCCAGTATACCTTTCAGGGCACTGAACCAGACATTTGCCATTTTCTCATAACCACTTGGTGCCGGGTGCAGGGCATCAACCATGTCGCCGCCATCAGATTGCAACTTGTAATTTAGTCCTGCACCATTCTCCAGATCAATCAGTACGATTTTATCGCCTTGCGCTATACGCGTATTGGCAAGATTAGTCAGCTTGTTGTTAAAACTGGTAACAGCACTTATAACAGGCACCCGGTTAATGATTTTGGCCAGCACAACCGTAACAACAGTATTATGTTCCTGCTCATATTTATCTATTTCATCCAGTATTTTCCCAACATTGGCAATTGCGGTAGCCTCATCTGTTTTGTTGATATCGTTTACACCAATGTGTAAGAGTATAATATCGGCTGGATAATATTCTAAGTAAGGGCCCGGAGCTTCCTGTATGCCTTTCTGGGAGTTGTAACCATCCTGCAATACGCGCACCGTCTGGCCTGCATTTATTCCGGGCATACCGGCATTGTTGGCATCCGGGAAGTAATTATAGCCGCTGTAACGGTTACCTACAAAATCAAAGCTATAGTTGCCTCCACGCAGCAGTTGCCACAATTTATACCTGTACGAGAGGCGGTCGCCGGTCGGGCGCGGATTGGTTTTATCGAGCGAAATTTCGTCGTATGTGATGGAGTTGCCCAGTGGCAGAATTCGCATTATCTTTTTGCCACCTGCAAGTATAGAAACCCTCACCGGCTCCGCAACGGTAGCGCCGCCATTGTTATCCGTAGCTTTTGCCGTAAGGGAATAATCGCCTACCGTGCTGGCACTCCAGTTTATAGTATATGGGCTGGTTACATCCTCTCCAATTTTACTGCCATTCACTAAAAACTCAACTTTGGCAATACTCCCATCGCTGTCTGATGCATTAGCGCTGAAATTTACAGAAGTTCCGAGGTTAAAAACACCACCTGCAGTTGGTGCAGTTACAGAAACCGAAGGCAATATATTTGGTGATGCATCTGAGCCGGCATGGCGTATTTCCAAACCTGAAAGATTTACGGCGCCACCGGAAGTAGTAATGTTCAGAGTCCCATCTGTGAGGTCTACGCGGTAAGGCCCGAGTTTGGCCCAACTACCGGCACTGCCACTGTTTCGGTCTATAATCTTTTTTCCTTCTAAGTATAAACTATAGTTTTCGGCAGCATTATCCTCCCAGGTATAAATGTATACATCATAAGATGCGTTGGGCATGGCAGCCAGCGAAACCTTAAGAATTCCGTTACGCTCCCAAACAGAAGAACGTATCATTTTGGCACGGGCTGCATCAGTAGCAGGATTCAGAACTATAGTTTGATTTTCGAAAGCGCGCCCGGTATACGTAAGGTTGGCAGCAGACCTGCTTTCCCAGGCTTCGCCGTCTATGGTAAGGACTTCGCCGTTCAGGTTTATAGCCCGGTAAAGATCGCCTGCAGCGGCTTGAGCATTGATTGTGCTAAAAAGTAGAAAGCCTAAAATAAAGCTTTCCTTTATCAGTAAGTATAGTTTTCTCATAGCTTGTTTGTAAAGATTTGTAAAGTATAAATACGTATTTGCTGCGCAGCCAGCGCAAATAAAAGAGGGCATCAGCATTGGGCTAATGCAAAACAATTTTTGATGAAAAGGCTACCAGGGTGAAGTATAACCTACGTGAGAAAGGGGCTAAAAAATAAACCACACACCAGATTTTTAACCTGATGTGTGGTTTTTATACTTATGGTTGAAAATATCGTTTTACTTCCAACATTGTTTCTGAAGCTATTTATAAATGAAGTCTGTTTAGCGCTGCAATACAAGCTTTCGTGTAAGCATCCCTTTTTCGGTTTTCAGCTTTGCAAAGTACATTCCGCTTGCCAGCCCACTGGTATTATACTTTAGTTCAATGGTCTGACCTGGTGTAAGATCCCCTTTAAATAGCTCGGCTACTCTCCTGCCATTCATATCATACAATTCAAGTTCGGCTGCACTGTTCTGGATGCCTTTCAGCATGATATTCAGCTCGTTCTGAAACGGATTAGGAAACACACTCAGGTCGGCCAGGTTTTCAGATGAGTTAGGGTCTGAAATACCAGTTGGCTTACCCAATACATTTTTAAGTGCTGCAAACCATACATTTGCCATTTTATCATACCCTACCGTGTTCGGGTGCAGGTTATCGGCCATATCCCCGTTCGGTTCCAGTTCATATACAAAGCCGGCACCCTTTTCCATATCCACAATCACAATTTTATCGCCTTTGGCTATACGGGCTTCGGCCATGGCTTTAATGTTGCGGTTAAAAGCGGATGTTATCTCCTTCTCTGCCCCAGATACCCTGTTAATAATTTGCGCCAGAATTACGGTTATACTTGTTTTACTCGATGCCTCATACTTGTCAATCTCATTCAGTATGCTTTCTACATCAGCAGGGCTTTCGTTTACCTGGTTAGTACCGATATGTAGTAAAATAATATCTGCCGGATAAGATTCAAGATAAGGGCCCGGTGTTTCCTGTACGCCATCGCGGGCGTTAAAACCTGTAGCCAGCATGCGCGCCACTTGGTCGTCGCGTATGCCAGGTATACCGCCATTGTTGGCATCGGCAAAGAAATTATAACCACTATAGCGGCTTCCTACAAAATCGACGCTATAACCAGCCTGCTTTAGTTGTTGAGATAATTTGTAGCGGTATGAGCGTTTGTCCCCATCGTTTCGGGTATCATCGGTACGGCTATCAAACGTAATGGAGTTGCCAAGTGGGAGAATACGTACAATTTTCTGCCCCCATTCTAACACAGATATTTTTACCGGCGACGATGTAGTGCTAGCCCCCGAGTTATCATAAGCTTTGGCGGTAAGCGTAAAGTCACCGGCAGATGCAGCGCTCCAGGAAACGCTGTAAGGACTGGTGTTATCTTCTCCTACTTTTGCATTGTTGGCATAAAACTCCACCTTACTTATACTTCCGCTTTCATTGCTGGCATCTGCAGTAAGTGTAATGGCGCTGTTCTGGTCTAGTACGGCACCGATCTTCGGCGAAGTCAGCGTAACGGCAGGTGCAGCCACACTACTGAAAATGAAGGCTTCCGGATTATTGTTTGTGCTATTTACTGCGCTGTGTTCAGCAACAGCAAGATCTCTATGTATAGGCGTTGCTGAAGTGGTAAGGCCAGCCGAAAACAGCAAAGTCATACCTAGCACTGCAAAATATTTTTTCATAAATGGATCTGCGGATTAATGGATTTCAGGGAGCAGGCTACTTAAAAATGGTACAGCTTTCACCCTGAAATTATCTTTGAAATTTATCAGATTGCCTGAAAGTATACAGCACTTTCGGGCAAAGCTACCTGCAAATACAAGCGGGCAAATTTTGCTTATCCTTCGTAAACCAGCTCCTTGTGGTAATGCAGCAGGTACCACTCCACAAATTTGCGCGTACCCTCCTGCAGCGGAGTAGATGGGGCATAATTTGTTTTTTCTTTTAGTTTATCCATAGCAGCGTAGGTAGTGGTTACATCGCCGGGCTGCAGCGGAATAAGGTTAAGTATGGCTTGCTTCTCAAGCGATGCTTCAATTGCTTTTACAAAATCCAGCAGCTTTACCGGCTGGCTGTTACCAATATTGTAAATTGCATAAGGTGCACTGCTTTCATCGGTTTTAAGCGGGATACCAGGCAAAACTTCCTGTTTTTGCGGCACTACATCCAGCAGGTTAAAAATCCCGTCTACGATGTCATCTACATACGTAAAATCGCGTTGCATACGGCCATAGTTGTAAACATCTATCGGCTTGCCTTCCATAATGTTCTTCGTAAACTTGAAGAGCGCCATATCTGGCCGTCCCCACGGACCATATACTGTAAAGAAACGCAGGCCTGTAACCGGAATCTGGTGCACATGTGCATAAGAGTGCGCCATCATTTCGTTGGCCTTTTTAGTAGCAGCGTAAAGCGAAACCGGGTGCTCTGTACCGTCTTCCTCGCGGAATGGTACGGCAGCATTTAAGCCATAAACCGAAGAACTTGAGGCATACAGCAGGTTACGCACCGGGTGCGTACGGCAGCACTCCAGTATGTTCAGAAAGCCTGTAATGTTGCTGTTGATGTAGGCATGTGGGTTTTCGATTGAGTAACGAACGCCGGCCTGTGCAGCCAGGTGCACCACATAGTCAAACTTCTGGTCCTGGAAAAGCTGAGCCATTATTTCACGGTCTTCCAGATTCAGCTTCATAAAGCGGATCCCGCTCTGGCCGTTTACCATGGCACCGTACTCAATCTGTTCTTTTTCTATACCTTGTTCGCGCAGGCGCGCATACTTCAGGTTAATATCGTAGTACTCGTTTATATTATCAATACCGACTACTTCATACCCTTCTTTTGCCAGTCGGAGCGCCATATGCATTCCGATAAACCCAGCATTTCCAGTAAGTAATACTTTTGCCATATTTCAGTTTGTTGAGACAGGTGCCCTGCAGAAAAACGCTTTGCGCACCAGAAATTAATTAGATAAAAGAAGGAGCATCAATCAGGTATAAAGCCGCGTTCACTGCTCCTGCTTACGGTTATTTTACTGCGTTTATGTTACGGCGAAAATAGAGGCTTGGTTATATTAGAAAAGTATTATTTATCAATTTATACTTGGGTCAAATGAGTTCTTTAGCCGGAAACTGTTCTGGCAGGCGCTCTTTATTGGTTATTAAGTTTTCGTAAATACTGATAAGTTGCTGGTAGTTACCTTCGTAAGTAAACTTATCTATAAAGGTCTGCCGGGCCTGCTCATACAGTGCACGATGGGCTGGATTTATACCTGGGCTATAGTTACGAATAACCTCGGCCAGCGACTCAGGGCTGCTGGTTTTGAAGTGGATACCGTTATAGTTGTTTTCCACTATTTCGTTGATGTTGTCGATATCGGAAGCGATAACAGGCGTACCGGTAGAGAAAGCCTCCAATATAGTTCGTGGCATACCTTCGTACCAGATAGAAGGGAATAGCAGCGCCTGGCTTTTCTTCAAGGCATCAACTATGAAGGCATTATCCTGGAAACCAAGATATTCTACATCGCTATACTTGGCAGCGTATTCCTCCACCATCGGTACCAGAGGTCCTGTTCCAATTATCTTGAGTTTGTAAGGCACCAGGTCACGAGCTTTCAGCAACACATCCAAACCTTTTTCTTCTGACAACCTGCCCACAAACAGGAAATAGTCTTCGCGCTCTTCCGGCAAAGTATACCCCTGGTCGGTAACGCAGTTAGGCTTTACTACAATCTGCTCAGGGCGCAGTTTCAGGCTGGAGCTGAGGAGTTTATTTTTGGCAAATTCGGTAAGCACAATGTAGCGGGTAATTTTGTTGCGCCAGGTGCCTGCCATTTTGTGCAGCGAGGTCATGAGCGTAAGCTGCGCCGTTTGCATGCGCGAGTTGCGGTGGCAACCATGCATGATACCATCCAAAGGAAGCTGTTTTGTAATACATTGCTCACATACTTTGCCATCGCGCAGCAGGAAAGCTCCGGAGCAGATCAGCCTGAAATTACGTACCGTGAACACTACCGGTATATTATGCTTATTGGCAATGTAGAATACTGATGGCGAGGCTACATAAAAGAAGTTGTGCACATGAATCACATCTGGTCTGAAAGCCAGAATTTCCTGCTCCATAGAAGCGGCAGAATCAGAGTTATAGAACATCTGGTAAGACAGTTTAGCCACTGCCATCCAGGAGTCTATGTCCTTGTTATCAAACACCAGCGTTCGCACATCGTGGCCATAGTTGCTGAGCATGGCGCACTCGGCTGCAAAGCTGTTGTCTTCGCCTCCTTTTTCTTTATACTTATTATGTATGATTAATATTTTCATGTGAGTTGTAAAGGGTCAGGTTGGGTTTTGTGGGTTATGGTTAGCGTAATGCTGTATGGCTTTTATCAAATCAGAAGGCGTACCAATATCGAGGCAAGTACCGTTTTCGAAAAACACACTTTGAATTTGCAGCCCGGCTGCAAGTGCCTGTTGCATTACATGGCCTATACTTAGCTCTGCTTGTTCACCCCGCTCCTGCTCCCATTTAAGTAAATACTGGTGCATAAATTCAGTAAACGCCGGCGACCACACAGCCATTACCCATGCATACGGAGATACAACTGCAGCGGGTTTTGGATTTATACTTATTATGCTGCCATCATCAGCTAGTGTTACCGTATCCCATTTTTCAGGATGATCAACTTTAAAAAGCCCCAGTACTACATCTGTCTGTGTTGCTTCCTGTTTCTGAAGCAGCTCGGCAAAAGCATCCTTGGGCTCAAAAAGTATATCCGGAAAACCAAAAGCCACCCGTTTGCCCTTGATAAAAGTATAAGCCTGATTTACAGAAAATGGTGTACCGTAAGGCTTGCGCATGATCAGGTAAGCCAGGTTCATCTGTAGTGCATAACCATCTCCAAAATAAGCCGGTATGTCCCATTTGCCTTTCCGTAGTATAACATAGGCATTGGAGATTCCTGCAATTTGCATCCGTTCCAGCAGGTGTTGTGCCACAGGTTTAGGTATGGGCTCCAGCTCAGAATTTAAAGTATAACCTACAGGAAAGAGTTCTTTGCTGCAGGGCAATGGTGAAATGCGTGTGCCCAAGCCGGCTGCCGGAATCAAACCTACTGTTTCGGGTTGCACAAGGAAAGGCTTAAAGTATAGCTTGAGTGGATGATATAGTAAATGTGCGCTGTTAACCGGTTTGGGAAACAGCGCACATTATACTTCTGATTTGATTTATACTTCGGGCTACTCTACAGCAGCATTAAGTTGTGCTTCGTTTTTTAGTTTTGATGTGCTCAGGATGCGTTCGCGCTCCGCGTCATCAGTTGCTGCGAAGTAAGCCGACTGCTTATCACGCAGCTCATCCACTAAGCGGCCTTGCGGAAGTATAACATCATCGTACGTAAGCACTTTATCCTTAGGCACATCATGCTTCAGAATACAGCCTTCTGCAACCCCCAGTGGCAACAGGTTCTCTGCACGGGTAGTATCAGCGTTTTCGCACAGGCCGTAGGTCATGTAGTGGCCTATTCCGTCTACCACGTCGCCTGCTTTCAGGTCGGTTTTGGCGGCAGCAACTACCTCTACACAAGGGCCTGCAATTGGCGTAAGGGCAGCATCGTTAAATAATACGGCTCTTGCTACAGTGCTTGGCACCTCGAAATGGCACAGGTGGTACGGTGTATAGAACAAATAAAGTGGGCCTTCGCCTAATTTATACAGGTTAAGGTAGTGTTGCTGAATCGGGTGATCGTGTGTACCAAGTATAAATACACCTGGTCCTGGCTCAGCGCCAACTACGTAGTCAACTACTCCCGGGCCTTCAGTCAAAGCTTCCAGCGGGTAAAGTGAATTTACCACATCTTTCAGAGAAGTTCCGCTTGGTACAGTTGGCCCCAGCATACCGCGTTTAGCCACACGCATACCGGTTCCGTTTGCTACAATAGCCTGCTCAAAAGATATCTTGCTGCCATCGGCAAAAGAAGTTACCATAGCTGGGTTCTGTCCCCATTTCTCGGCAAAGCCTTTTTGTGTGGTTGGGTTACGGTAAGGGTCGTGCAAGCCTTTGATGTTACCGCAAAGTACAGGCTTAACGCCCAGCGACTTCACAAAACGGTATAGGTTCATTTCAACACCTGGCTGGTCGCCATCTGCGTTTGTGAACACCACACCTGCTTTATCAGCATATACTTTCAGAATAGGGCCAACAGTACCATCTACCTCAGCATTCATCATGATGATATGCTTCTTGTTTTCGATGGCGCGCAACGCAACGTTAGTCCCGAATTCTACAGCACCTGTTACTTCTATAATAGCATCAATGCCTTCAGCATCGCACAGCAGCATGGCGTCGTCTGTAATGCTATACTTTCCGTTACGGATATTTTCTTCAAGGGCAGTTAGGGAAGCTACTTCAGCAACATCAAAAACATCAGCTTCTGAATAGGCACGTCTGGCTTTATCGGTATCGCGGTTGGCAATGGCTACAAGCTCCATGCCTGGCACATATTTGCAGATTTGAAGGGCAATGCCACGGCCCATAAATCCGGCGCCTACCATGGCTACACGTACTGGTTTGCCTTCGGCATGGCGTTTGGCTAAGGCTGTATCAACTATAATCATTCGTTAAATTTGTTTTGGGTTAGCTAATAAAAAGCTGCTGGCTAAACCAGCTGCTTTCCGTCAGTTGATGGTTCGAATTCGTTCACGTAAGGCGGGTGTACTTTATCTTTCTCAGAAATCAGTACCGGCTCTATCGGCCACTCGATGTTAAAAGCAGGATCATCCCAGCGGATACCACGCTCAGCGCCTGGTGTGTAGAACTGTGTTACCTGGTAGGTTACATCTGTGTTGTCTTCCAAGGTAATAAAGCCATGGCCGAAGCGCTCAGGCACAAACAGCATGCGGAAGCTATCTGCAGTAAGCTCTACCCCAATCCACTCTTTGTAAGTTGGCGATTCCGGGCGCAGGTCGATGATCACATCGTAAATAGCACCGCGTGTGCAACGTACCAGTTTGGTTTCTTCGTAAGGCGACAACTGGTAGTGCATGCCACGCAGCGTACCTTTTATTTTGTTATGCGACACGTTTGTCTGCACTACATTGGCAGTTAAAACGTGCTCTTCAAATTCACGCTGGCACCATGAACGGCCAAAAAAGCCACGTTCATCTTCCAGGCGCTTCACATCTATAATAAAAGCACCTTTTAGTTTGGTTTCTGTAAATATCATTTTTGAATGTATTAGGCTGTTTCTAACTCGGCTTGTTCTTCCGATACTTTGGTTTTATTGTGTTTCCACTGCAACTGGTCGTTAATTTCGCCAGTATCCTGCAGGCTGGTCAGCACTTTCAGGCGCATCAGTAGCGAGTTACGGAAGTCGCCATCTTTAAAGTTCATCGCCATCAGGCCATCACGCAATTCCTGAATTGCCTGCTTTAATGTTACCTGCGGCTGGTGGTTAGGTGCCAAAGACTTGAATAGGTCGAAGTTTACGCAATAAGAGCGTTTATCAGGAGCTGCATCACGGTTAAGTGTTACTTCTGTACCCGGAATAACATCTGCCACAGCCTCAGCCAATTCGCTAACCTGGTAGTTCCACTCGTTGCTGCCGGCATTTACTGCCAGGAACTCGCCACCATTAGAAGCATCTCTGGTAATTGCCCACTCAATGGCACGAGCCATATCTTTCACATGGATCAACGGACGCCAAGGGCTGCCATCACTCAGAATATTGATCTTACCTGTTGCTACTGCCCCTGCTACGAAATCATTCAGCACCAGGTCCAGGCGCAGACGATCGCTCATACCGCAGGCAGTTGCAAAACGAAGGCATGTTACCGTAAAACCATCACCGGCAAGCGGCTCTACTCCTTGTTCTGTAAATACTTTAGAACGGGCGTAAGCAGTAAGTGGATTTAATGTAGAACTCTCTGTCTTCGCGCTTCCTTCAGTAGCACCGTACATACTGCAGCTTGATGCAAAAACATAGGATTTAACACCGGCAGCTTTAGCCATTTCAGCGATTCTAACACTCGACTTATAGTTTACATCTAGTGTTATATCTTCGAATTTCGTACCCATCGGGTCGTTAGAAATGGCGGCCAGGTGTACTACTGCATCAACACCTTCCAGCACTTCAGCCGGCATAGTGCGTACATCTCCGAATAACTGTACATCCAGTTTGCTTTCCGGAAATACAGTAGCATTGGTTAAACAGGTAGCGAAATAGGCCATATCATAGCCTATCAATGTTGCATTTGGGAAAGTAGAACGCAACTGGCGTACAACACCAGGGCCTACATAACCCATATTTCCAGTTATTAAGATCTTCATGATAATTATATATTGAGAAAGGGATAGTTGAATTGATTTCCTTTTGTTTTCGAAGCTTAGTTCAGCACGCCTGACAGCATTTTATGCCAAACATTCCACGGCGCTTTACCAGACTGCCATAGTTCTTCAAGCAAATGTTTGTCGCGAAGGGTATCCATTGGCTGCCAGAAACCGGTATGGCGATAAGCAGAAAGTTCACCTTCTTCAGCTAATTTCTCCATTGGTTCTTTTTCCCAGGTAGTGCTATCATCCTCGATGTAGTCAAAAACGCCTGGCTCCAATACAAAGAAACCACCATTTATCCATGGCATGTCGCCGCCTGTTGGCTTCTCTTTAAACTGATTGATCTTAGTTGCTTCTGAAGAAAGGTTAAAAGCACCGAAACGGCCCGGCTGCTGCACGGCTGTAAGTGTAGCCTTCGTGCCTTGGGCTTTGTGGTAAGCAATAGCTTCCGCAATGTTCACATCGCTAACACCATCACCATAAGTCATGCAGAATGTTTCGTTACCTACATAATCTTTAACGCGCTTTAAACGGCCACCTGTAAGAGTACCCTCACCGGTATCTACCAAGGTCACTTTCCATGATTCGGTATTATTTCTGTGGATCTCCATGCTGTTTTTACGCATATCAAAGGTCACATCAGAGTTGTGCAGGCAATAGTTTGCAAAATATTCTTTGATCATGTGTCCTTTATAGCCACAGCAGATCACAAACTCGTTAATATTGTAGTGAGAGTAGATTTTCATGATGTGCCACAGGATGGGCTTACCACCAATTTCTACCATAGGTTTTGGTCTTACGCCGCTTTCTTCACTGATTCTTGTTCCATAGCCACCGGCAAGTATAACTGCTTTCATTATGCAAAGGGTTTTTGGGTTGAACTAAAAATTAGTACCAGGACAGTACATCATGTGTTGTCTTATCAGGCACATCACTTAATACGACAATCGCTATATTTGGATTTATTTCTTGTAAAAAAAGATGCAAATTTTACAGCATAGTTTTCTGAAACCGGCCTAAAGGTGTGTACGCTGTTATGCACCCGAAACAACTGTGCTAACCGGATACTGAATTCTGATTTGCGCTTGAGAAAGGCATGATAGCAAGCCCGGAAAAACCGCCTGCTAATGCAGGCTGGTCGCCGGTTATACTTTAATTTGTAGCGGTAATAATGCCTGATCATCTTCCTCCATCTCATATCTTGATCACGTTTCAGGCTTTCATTTTGTTTAATCAGCAGCAGTAGAACTACCTTTAACCAGGCGGTGCAGCAATAGCTTCGAGGCCAGGTATACAAAGGTGCTGTTGGTAACCAGGTATCGTTTCCAGAGCCGTCCCGGCTCCAGGTATAACCTATAGGTCCATTCCAACGAAAGATCACGGGCCCATTTCGGCAATCGCTTCTCTAATCCGGCATAGGTCATAAAAGCCTGGCCAACACCCAGCATACAGGCATTTACACGGCCTTTATGGTCTGCCATCCAGCGTTCCTGCTTTGGGCAGCCCAGTGCCACAAATACAAGATCCGGAGCAGTTTCGTTAATCATATCAACAATGGCATTATCCTCTTCATCCGATAACTTACGGAAGGGTGGTGAATAATAACCGGCAATGCGCAGGTTTGGCAAGTCTTGTTTAGCTCTGCTAACTACCGCTTCCAGTACCTGATCTGTAGACCCATAGAAGTATACGGATTTTCCACGGTCAGCGGCTTCCTGCAGCAGGCGTGGCACCAGGTCCATACCTGCTACACGGTCCTGTTGCTGCCCGTACAGCAGTTTCATCAGCTTAGAAACCGGCCCCCCATCTGGCGTGGCCACATCAGCCTGGTTTAAGAGCGTATTAAAACTTTTGTCTTTGTAAGATTCTACCAACATGTGCACGTTGGCAAAACATACATAAGAAGAAGCCTTATTATCAGTAAGCCAGAAAATATGGTTTACAAAATCATTAAACGAACCAGCCGATATTAGCGAAGTGAGTAGTTTTCGCTTTGTTTTTAAGGGTGCGGCAATTGCTGGTTCTTGTATGGTATCAGTATTAGTAAGCATTCTTTTCGCCTTTGATCATGTTCCAGACAGTGAGAAATATAATTTTCATGTCCATCATAAAGCTCCAGTTCTCCATGTAGCGCACATCATACTCAATGCGTTTCTCCATCAGGTGCACTTCTTTGGTTTCGCCTCGGAAGCCACTTACTTGTGCATAACCAGTTATACCTGGCGTAACAAAGTGGCGCATTTTATACTTGGAGATTACCTTAGAATAGTGTTCCAGTTGCGACACAAGGTTCGGACGTGGCCCTACCACAGACATATCACCCAAGAGTACGTTAAAAAACTGCGGCAGTTCGTCCAGGTTTGTCTTTCTCAGGAAAGCACCCACTCTTGTAATGCGTGGGTCGTGCTTAGTTGCTTGTAACTCAGTCTGATTGTTTATATACATTGTTCTGAATTTGTAGCAGACAAACAACCTGTTCTTTTTACCAGGACGCAATTGTTTAAAGAAAATCGGTCCTTTAGAGTTGATTCTGATAGCCAGTGCGATAATCGGCATCACGATCGGGAAGAGTAAAAGTATAACCGAAAGTGAAAATGCTATGTCGAAAGCACGCTTTACAACACGGTTTGTAACCAATTCCAATGGCTCGTTGCGAATGCTGATCATCGGAATGTTCTGATAGAAGTACATATTCACATCGCGCTGTACCAGGGCACTAAATTCAGGCACCATACGGAAGTACATGAAGTTGTCATCTGCAAACTGAGACAGGTCTTCGATATGCTCTTTATTGTTTAATGGCAGGGCATAGTAAATTTCATCAATGCTGTATTGCAGGCAAAACTCTTTTACATCTTCTACACTACCTTTTACCATATTATAGTATGGGCTGTTTACATCTGGGTCATTATCAAAGAAACCCATGAATTTTGTACCTGGATTATCGTGTGTGTTAAAAGTCTGATAAAGCGTAGAAGCTGCAGGACCTGTACCGATAATGACAAAGCGCGAATATGCCATATCTGATTTGGTAAAGTATTTGTTCAACTGTACAATAAGTAGGCGACTGAACCCAATTAGAAGCGCAGTTGACAAATAAGTATAAAGGAGCAATAGCCTTGAAATAGATTCTAGGTTAAAAATTACGATACAGCTTGCCAGCAAAAAAGCATGCAAAATAAACGCATTGATGACGTTAGCTATACTTTTATGGCAGGGAACGAAGCGTTCGATCTGAAAAACAAAGTCCTTGAAACCAGATACGATCCACCATACCAGACCAAAAAGCACAAAGAAAATACTGTACTGATGCTCAAAGTGCAGCTCGCCGTAGCGGATGAAATTAGAAACCTTGAAAGAAAGGGCTATAAGGATTATATCTAGCATCAACAAAATCACTCGGTTGAAGCTATTATAGTGACGGTATTTATTCATAGTCTATTTTGTACTTATTCAATCATATACTTCTTTAATTAACTCATTCTGATTGCTAGATTAGCGATTTCCAGATCTCAAATCACATATTTCGCAGGTTTGCCAAGCAGTTGGATATTATAATAAGTTTTATAAAACAATATCATTTAAATATTAGGAAAACAAAATATTTATATTGCACTTTTATTATTATCAATTCTCAACAAGTCCTTATAAAACCTCAAATTTGAACCATGCACATTATTACGCTTTAAACTTTTAGAAGTTTGCCTTATAATTAGGTTTTATTAACAAATTATGATAATACAATATTTAGAAAAATAATTCTTTTAAAATTTATATTTTATCAACCTTTATATAATTCAAAATGTATGCAATTTCCAAGAATATATAATTCTAACTATATTTATTAAATTTAATATATAAATATAACTATACACATAAACCCACTAATTATTTACCTTAAAGTATCTTATAAAAAACTGCTGACGATCCAAGTTATGCCCAAGCTGCTTCTTATCTATGCTTTAGAATCACTAAATATAACTTAACCAAGCCTGCCTATCATTAAAAAAACAATTCATCAAGTTGCTTAAGTACAACAACTTGAATCATTCAAATACACTTATTTTAAATACTTAAAAAAAAATTGCTACAAGGAACTTTATCGCGGAATAAATACTTAGCAAATTCATGGTTATCATAGTTTTAAAAGCATTTCTTAAAAGAACCAAGCTTAGACTTTTTTTAAAGACACAACTAAGAAAACCAGTAACATAAAATCAAAATAGCATTTAAAATACAATTACATGAACAAACTATACACTCGTATTAATTTGCATATTAAAGGGTTAAAAGGATAAAATAGATCTCATGTTATATTGCTAGGACCTAGCAAAAAGCAGCTCCGATTGTGGGTAAAAACTATCCGCTGAATTGAACTGAAATATCGTGTTATAAAAAATCAGTAAACTTCTGAGAAGCTCGCTGATAAATAAGCAATACAAGATTCTTTACAACTTTTAGCCATGCAGCCAATCTTGAAGGGTTTATTTAAACTCTTACCTCTATATTTTGCAATATTATTTGCTTCGGCCACCTATGCCCAAACTTGCACTCCAATTATCACCTCACTAGGCGATAAATCTTTATGTGAGGATGGCGAAATAACACTTATAGCAAGCGAGGCAGCACAATACACCTGGTCTACTGGAGAAACATCTCGCTCCATTAAAGTTAAGTCGGGTGGCGAATACTGGGTAAAAACAGTAGATGCATCCGGTTGCACAGGCACATCGGATATAATGCGCATAGCTGCCAAACCAGATGCCAGCATAGCAGACCCGGTTGATTTCTTTACATACTGTAGTTATTCCGGCGGCGAGGCCACTTTTGATCTAACAGTAGAAAACACCTCTACAACAAAGGAAACAAACGCAAATTATAGCATTAAATGGGGTGATGGCAGTGTTTCCAAGTATGGCAAAGACTTTAAAACGGTAAGTCACAGGTATACTTCAGCCGGATCTTTTACTTTAGAATTAACCGTAACAAGTGAGAGCGGCTGCACCAGCACTAAAACAGAAAGAGTATTTGTTGGTAGTAACCCAGGCCTGGGACTTGCCAGCCGTGGTAATACCAGCGACTGCGCTCCCTCTACCTTTATTTTCGATATCCTGAATACGGAAGGCAATTCAATCCAGACTATCTATAAATTCTGGTTTGATGATGGAACAGACACCCTTACTTATACCCACGCCAACTTACCCAAGACAATTGAGCATACTTTCACCGAATCTTCAAAAGGAAAGCCTTATAACTCTTTCACACTGAATGGCTATGCGGTTAACCCCTGTGGTACTACTCCAGCCTCGGTGGGTGGCATTAAGATATCAAAAGGACCAACTGCAGGCTTAACAGTTTCTGCTACAGAAGGCTGCATTGGACAGACCTTTAACCTGAAAGATATTTCGGAGGGTGGCTTTAACGCAAACCAGTCTTCCAATACATACAACCGCGAATGGATCATTTCTCCGGCTACCGGCTGGGAATTTGTATCTGGCACCATACGGTCTGCTACTCCAACTATAAAAATTAACGAGCCCGGAGAATATAAAATAAAGATTTATGTAACACCTTCAGGGGGCAACTTAAAGTGCTCCGGCGACTCGGCCGTAAGTATAATTAAGGTTAGTGCGCCCCCCAAAGCGGGTTTTACATTAGCTCCCACACCAGAGCAAGGTTGTGCACCTAACCTGGTAAAAGCTGTAAACACATCTGTTGGAGATAATATTGAATACGCTTGGTCTGTGGCGCCAACTACAGGCTGGAGCTATGCAACAGGCTCTACTGCACGTTCAGCTTCGCCTAACTTTAACTTTACCACTCCTGGAAACTATACGGTTACGCTAACAGCTACCAATGGCTGCGCCCCAAGCAGCACGGTCAGCCAGGCTATAACGATAAAAGGTAAACCTGTTGTTACACTCCCATCGCCGCAAACTTACTGTGGCCCGAAAATTATAGCCTTTAGCAACGCTAATTCTCTGCACAAACCAACTTATAATGCAAAACTGGGCACCATTACAGGCTACGAATGGAAAGTAACCGGCCCGGCTGCAGTAACTTATGAGAATGGCACAAGCAGCGGTTCGCAATACCCAAGTATAAACTTTACACAAGCCGGAACTTATGATGTTGCAGTTGTAGCCATAAATGAATGCGGGCAATCTTCGGCGCCAGCTGTACAAAGAGTTACTATAAATCCGTTACCGATTTTAGAGATTGCAGCGGCAAAACCTGCTATTTGCGTTGGAGATAACGTGGAACTGACCGCGTCCGGAGCTGATACCTATACCTGGGCACCTGCTACAGGATTAAGCACCACAACAGGCAGCAAAGTAACAGCCTATCCTACAGAAACTACAACTTATACTATAACAGGTGTAAATAAGACTACTGGCTGTACCAGCACCACTACTTATAAGGTGGTAGTAAATACACCTCCAACAGTACAGGCAACCAGCTCTACTCCTGAAATATGCGTTGGGCAAGGCTCAGCTATACTCACCGCCACCGGAGCCGACACTTATACCTGGGCACCTGCAGCAGGTTTATCAGCTACCACTGGCAAAAGTGTAACAGCAACACCAGACAAAACCACAACTTATACTGTAACTGGTTTTAACTCAGAAACAGGCTGCAACAGCACAACAACAGTAACTGTTAAAGTAAACCCCCTACCCGAGGTAAATGCAGGTGCTGATTTGGTTATTTGCGACAAACTTGTGGCTACCAAACTACAGGCAAGCCCGGCCGGTGGAACCTGGTCAGGAACCAATGTAACAACAGACGGTTACTTTACACCATCCGGCAAAGGCGATTTTATACTTACTTATACCTACACTAACGAAAACGGCTGTACCAATTCAGACGATGTTAAAATAACCGTTTCAGAAGTTTTGGTAGCCAATGCCGGAACAGATAAGGAAGCATGCCAGAATAGCGGTGCCTTTATACTTCAAGGAGCTCCTTTTGGTGGCAAATGGAGCGGCTCGGAGCATGTTTCGGAAGATGGCACCTTCACACCTTCGACAGCAGGAACATTTACGCTTACATATACTTACTACACCGGTAGTTGCTTTACAACCGATGAAATGATCGTTGTAGTGAAGCCACTACCAACTGCGCCTTCTGTTACAGGCATTCAGGATATCTGCTATAATACAGGTACAAGCTTAATGGCTGAGACTACAGCAGGAGTAAATGGCACTTTCTCCTGGTATACTCAGGAAAAAGGAGGTCAGCCAATAGCTACAACAGCTGCAGGCACAGCATTCGAAACTGGTGCGCTAACCAAATCAACAGATTATTATATAGAATTTGCTTCTTCTGAAAGCGGTTGCGCCAGCACCCGAACCAAAGTTACGGTGGTTGTAAGACCCGAAATTGCAAAGCCTATCGTGCAGCCTTATGTTATGTGCAGACCTGGCAAGGCGATTTTAGCTGCAGAAGGCACCGCCAGTAACTATAACTGGTATGATGAAAGCGGAAAACTGGTTTTTACAGGCAAAGTGTTCGAACCTGAATTTACTACTACCGGCACCCATACTTACTTTGCAGAAGGCTTTGTGGAAAATTGCGCAGGCCCTCGCGCCGAAGTTACGGTTACTGTTTACCCTGAACTGGACAACAACCGCCTGAACGCAGTTGCAGAAATTTGCTCAGGCCAGACACCAGATCCGTTAAATGGTAGCGAGCCAACCGGAGGTAATAGCAGGTATACTTACCGTTGGGAATATAGTCTTGATGGTAAAGTTTATACTTCCATTGGAGGCGCCTTCACCGCAACTTATCAGCCTGGTGCTCTTACAAAGTCAACCTGGTTCAGAAGAGTAGTGTTATCTGCAGGCTGTGAGCTTACATCAGCACCTGTACTCGTGTCTGTAACGCCAGTTATCAGCAAAAATGAGCTTTATACTGTTCCGGTTATTTGCGCGGGCAATCAACCTGCTAAACTTACAGGGAAACTGCCTGAAGGCGGCAATAAGATTTATACTTACCGCTGGGAGTACAGCACGAATAACATTACCTATACAAGTATAGAAAACAGCAATAATGCCGAGTATCAGCCTGGAGTTTTACTTGTACCGACCTGGTTCCGACGTGTAGTTACTTCAGGTACCTGCTCCGAAGATATCAGCGCACCGGTTAAAGTAACAGTGGTTCCGGCAGTTTCAAACAACATTATCCGTGGCACTCAAACCATTTGCGCCGGCGAAGCAGCCGCACAGCTAACAGGCGAATTACCTGCAGGAGGCAATGGCACAGGCAGCTATACTTACTACTGGGAGGCTAGTGTGGGCGGAAGCGGTTTTTCAGAAATTCCAAATAGCCGTGGCACATCGAAGCAGAACTGGAACCCGGGACAGGTAAAGGAAACTACTGCTTTCAGACGTGTAGTGCTATCCGGCACATGCGAGGTAAGTATAAGTGAACCTGTAACTGTTACGGTAAACCCACAATTGGTAAATATTATTGCCGGCTCACAGACCATTTGTGTGGGTGATGCGATTTCTCCTATCCCGGGCGAACCAGCCAGCGGAGGCGATGGTACAAACTATACTTATGCATGGGAAAGCAGCACAGATGGCAAACCTTTTACAGCAATAACTGGCGCACCAAACTTACCGGGCTTTACGCCGGAAAACCCATCTGTTACTACTAAGTATCGCAGAAAAGTTACTTCAGGTGCCTGCACCAGCTATTCTAACATCGTAGAGATAACAGTCAATCAGCTACCGGACGCTCCTGTTGCTAGTGCAGCTCCTGTTTGCGAAGGCTCATCGGCTGTGCTTACTGTAAACGGAGCAAGCGGAACAACCTATAGATGGTACGACCGCAACGGCACATTACTGCACAGTGGCCCTGAAACTACCTATACTACCACCCATGCGCTAGCTGCGGGCAACGAGACCTATTTTGTAGAGGCTGTTAATAGCAACAAGTGTGTAGGTTCACGCTCAAAACTTGAGGTTATAGTTTACAAGCCGCTGGTGAATAACACGATCAGCACTAAAACACCATTAGTTTGCGCCGATGTTACCGTGATTAATTTCTCTGCATCTGAGCCAACCGGCAGCAACGGCAACTATAAGTATAGCTGGGAAATAAGCACCGATAACGGCAAGAGTTTCCGGGTTGTGGCTATTACCAAAGAATATACTCACAAAGCTGCATTAACCGGGCCAACTATATTCAGGCGTGTAGTTACCGCAGCTCCGTGTGGCACGCTTACCAGCAACGAGGTAGCGGTAAACATTGTACCTGTTATCAGCAACAATAATATTTTAAGCGGAGCGCAAAATCTTTGCTTTGGCGAAAATGCCTCTCTGATTGAAGCGAGCAAACCCGATGGCGGAGGCGAAAACCTGACCTACCGTTGGGAAATGAGCACCGATGCAGGCAACGCCAAAACTTATAAAACAGCCGAAGGAAACTACAGCGCACAAAATTACCAACCAGGTAAGCTCGATAAAACAGCCTGGTTCAGACGTGTGGTAATATCAGAACTGTGTGGCGAAAATCCATCAACTCCGGTTGCTGTTAACATTACACCGCAGATCCTGAATAACCAGCTTAAACCATTAAGTTCAGATCAGGTGATTTGTGCGGGTAGCGAAGCTGCCGAGATCAAAGGTACTTCCCCATCTGGCGGCAATGGAGTATATAGTTTCCAGTGGTGGCAAAGTATAGATGGCGGCGCCACATTTGCAAAAGCAACCGGTACCAGCACAGCAGCCAACTATAACCCGGGCATACTTACTAAAACTACCTTGTACAAGCGTGTGGTAACTTCCGGAAATTGCGCAAGTGAGTCTGATGTGATTACGGTTACTGTTAACAAGGGCATCCTTAACAACATGTTATATGCTGCAGCAGAAATCTGCAAAGGAGCATCGCCAGCGTTGCTAACAGGCACAACACCTACTGGCGGCGAAGAAGGCAAGTATGAATACTTATGGGAGTACAGCGCTACCGGCAATACGGGCAGTTTTACGCCTGCGCCTGGCAACAACAGCCGCACGGATGGCAGCTACCAGCCCGAAGCCTTGCAAAACAACACCTGGTTCCGCAGAAAAGTTAGCTCAGGAGGCTGTTCAGTTTACTCTGCCCCGATAAAAGTGACGGTTAACACGCCCCTAGGTAATTATAACATCAAGGATTCTCAGAGTATATATGCAGGTACAATTCCGGCTACGCTTACAGGTCTTTACACTACTCCGGTTACAGGTGGCAATGACAAGTATGAGTACCGCTGGGAAATGAGCACCGACGAAGGCCAGAACAAGACATTCGTTGCTGCTCCCGGCGCTTATACCAGCAAGGATTATGTATTCCAGAGTGGCTTACGCAAAACAACCTGGTTCAGAAGAGTAATTGCTTCCGGTGGATGCGAGGTCATCTCCAATGAAATAGTAATCTCTGTAATTGCCGAAATTGCTGACAACGTCATAAAATCAGATCAGGTAATTTGTGTGGGCAATACGCCAGCGCAGTTGCAAGGCACAGTACCAACAGGTGGCGAAGGCCAGTTCAGTTACCGTTGGGAAAGCAGCACTACAAGCGAAGCAACTGGTTTTGTAACAGCACAGGGCCAGGGCAATAATGCGCAGAACTTTCAGCCAAACGCAGTAAGCAAACCAACCTGGTTCAGGCGTGTGGTAACTTCTGGCCCTCATACAGCCATCAGCAATACTATACTTATTTCTGTAAGGCCGGCGCTGGACAATAACAAGATCAGCACCAACCAGACAATCTGTTCAGGTACAACACCTGCTACCCTTACAGGTTCTGCGCCAACAGGCGGAAGCGGTACTTATACTTACCTATGGGAGATGAGCACAGCCGGACCAACCTCAGGCTTTATGACAGCACCTGGCAATAACAACGGACAGAACTACAGCCCGGCTGCCCTTTCACAGGCTGCGTGGTTTAGAAGAGTGGTTACCTCGGAGGCCTGCGACAAGCTGGTAAGTAATGTGGTGGCTGTAAGTATAAACTCATTGCCTAAAGCACCGGCTGCTGCTGATGCCATAGTTTGTTCCGGTGGCATTGTTACGTTAACCGCAACTTCGATGGGCGATGGCAGGCTGGAGTGGTATGATGCAGCTACGGGAGGCAGCTTACTGGCAACCGGCCGCAGTTTCACTACAACTCCTTTACAACACACTACTACTTATTATGTGCAGGAAGTGAGCTTGTCTTGTGCAGGAGCGCGCAAAGCCGTTACAGTTACGGTTACGCAACCTTCCGCGGATGCAGGCCTGGATATCACTATTGTAAAAGGCCAGAGCGCAACCCTTAATGCCAGTGGTGGCGACAGGTATACCTGGGCTCCGGCACCTGGCATAAGCGACCTCAACATTCCAAACCCGGTGGTAAAACCTGAAGTTACTACGACCTATAAAGTAACGGTAGAAACGGCAGGTGGCTGTACTTTCACAGATGAGGTAACGGTAACGGTACTGCAACAGGTACTTATACCGAACACCTTCACTCCGAACCGCGACGGCATCAACGATACATGGGAGATACCGAACATCGGAAGCTATCCTAACTGTAAAGTACAGGTATTCAACCAATGGGGCAATAAAGTGTTCAGCTCTGATGGGTACAAACAACCATGGGACGGACGCTTTAACGGCCAGGAACTTCCGCTGGCAACTTACTACTACATCATTTACTTAGATAAAAATGAAAAGCCTTTATCAGGCAGCGTAACAATTGTTAAATAACAACCTATGAATAAACTTTTAGCCCTTGGATTATTGCTTTTGCTGGCAAGTATAGGTTATGCCCAACAAAGGCCGCAATATTCGCAGTACACTTTAAACAATTATCTGGCAAACCCTGCCATTTCAGGTATAGAAGATTACGGAGACCTGAAACTAGGCACAAGGCAGCAATGGTCTGGACTGGAGGGAGCCCCGGTTTCATACTATGCTACCTTTCACATGCCTATTATGAAGGATATGACTGCCACTTACCGCGGTGGCAGAGGTGTATCTATACCAAAAGAGTCGAGCACTAAAAAGCCTGTTTACCGTCGTCTGCGTCCGCACCACGGCATAGGCGCCATGGCCATGAGCACCGAGACAGGCCCATTAAAAAGAGGCAGCCTGAGCTTTAGCTATGCTTACCACCAGCCCCTCACCCGAAGGATCCGCGTTTCAGCGGGCGTGGCACCCGGTCTTATACAATACAGCCTGGACCCGGCAGCCGTGCGCGTAATAAACAGCAACGATCCGGCTATACTTGACGGGCGTGTGAATGAAATAAAGTTTGACCTGAACATGGGCTTATGGTTATATGCTTCTGATTTTTACCTTGGTGTGGCTGGCGCGCAACTTGTTCCGGCTAAACGCCAGTATGTAACTACAACTACGGCAGAAGATAACAGCGGCACTTTGCAGAAGCATTATTACGTTACAGGTGGCTACCGATTGGATGTAACTCCTTATTTATCTATAGTGCCTTCTTTTATGGTGAAAATAGCACAGCCTAACACCTCTGTAGATGCAACAGCCAAAGTAATTTATGCAAACAGGATCTGGGCGGGCGCATCCTACCGCCACCAGGAATCTGTATCGGCAATGGCAGGTATAAACATCAGCCCCTTACTTGATCTGGCTTATTCTTATGATGCCAGCACCTCTCCGCTTGGTCAGGCAAATGCAGGTAGCCACGAAGTTATACTTGGCTTTAAGCTGCGCAATACAGCTAAAGTAGTTTGTCCGCAATGGGCCTGGTAAAGTGTACGAAAGTATAAAACAGAAAAGGCAGCTATAAGTAGCTGCTTTTTCTGTTTTTACAGGTCAGGATTTATACTTGCTCTGCTTTGAAACCGGCTTTTTCCACCGTGCTTTTAATTTCCTGCGCATCCAACGTAGCTGTTGTTACTTCCAGAATTTTATCCGGATTGGCAGTATCTACGTTCCAGGTTTCTACGCCTTCCAGTTTTTCCAGGTGTGGCGTTACAGCTTTAATGCAGCTACCGCAATTTATCGTGGTTTTAAATTTATAGGTCTTCATATTTAGCTTATTTATCAATTCAACAATTTTTATACTTTAAGAGTTAGATTTTTCTGGCACGCAGGCGCAGGCTGTTTGTTACCACCGATACAGAGCTCAGGGCCATTGCTGCCCCGGCAATCATGGGGTTGAGCAGAAAGCCTGTGAATGGGAACAATACGCCGGCAGCAACCGGTATACAGATCACATTGTAGAAAAACGCCCAGAACAGGTTCTGATGGATAGTTTGTACCGTCGCCCGTGAAAGTTTTACCGCTGTGGCTACTTGGGTCAGGTCGGAGCGCATGAGCGTGATACCAGCTACATCCATAGCAATATCAGTACCATGCCCCATGGCTATACTTATATCGGCAGTGGCAAGTGCCTGTGCATCGTTTATACCATCACCTACCATAGCTACAGATTTTCCTTCGTTCTGCAGTTTCTTCACAAAAGCTGCTTTATCGTTTGGCAACAACTCGGCCTGATACTGTTTTATACCTACCTGCCTGGCAACTGCAGCGGCTGTTTGCTTATTATCACCTGTCAGCATGTATACTTCCAGGCCAGCATCCAGCATGGCTTTTATACCTTCGGCAGCCGTTGGCTTTATCGGGTCGCTTACGGCAAATACAGCCAGTGCCTGCTTTGTATTTCCGAAAAAGATAACGGTTTTAGCGTCCTGTTGCAGCGTTTCTGCTGCCTGAAGTAAGGCATCCGGCAACTGAACATTATACTGTTTCAATAGCTTCTCATTGCCGGCAAAGTAGCGTATTCCTTCAAACTCAGCTTCTATACCTAAACCTGTCAGGCTGTTAAAATAGTTTGGCTGTACTGCATTTACGCCTGCCTCTTTATAGAAAGTATAAATTGCCTGTGCTATCGGGTGTTCTGATTGTGCTTCTATAGAGTAGAAAACCCGCTCCAGCAATTCCTGTTCAGTAATACCATCACCCCAGATAACATCTGTAACAGCAGGTTTACCCAAGGTGATAGTTCCGGTTTTATCCAGTATAACAGCATTGGTCTGGTGGGCACGCTCCAGGCTTTCAGCATCTTTTATAAGGATACCATTTTCTGCACCGCGGCCCACGCCTACCATAATGGCGGTTGGCGTTGCAAGGCCCAAGGCACAAGGGCAGGCAATTACCAGCACCGAAATTGTAGACAACAATGCCTCTGTAAGATAAGCCTCGCCTCCCAGCACCAGCCACGTTATTAAGGTAAGTATAGCTATTCCCAACACTACCGGCACAAAAATACCTGCTATTTTATCTACTAGCTTTTGAACAGGCGCTTTACTTCCCTGTGCTTCCTGCACCATTTTAATAATATGGGCCAGCATAGTTTCGCCTCCGGTTTTCTGAGCAATTAGCTGCAGACTTCCTTTTTGGTTGATGGTACCGGCAAAAACGGCATCTCCTATTTGTTTTTGCACCGGCAATGGCTCTCCGCTAAGCATACTTTCATCAAGGTAAGAAGCCCCATACGCAACTTCACCATCAACAGGCACACGATCGCCGGGAAGAAGCAACACGCGGTCGCCAACCTGCACTTCTTCAATTTTTATCTCGGCTTCTGCTCCATCACGTAATACTCTAACCGTTTTTGGCTGCAAGCCCATTAGCTTTTTAATAGCAGAGGAGCTCCTGTTTTTAGCATTTTCTTCCAGGTATTTCCCCAGAAGTATAAAAGCAATGATCACGGCTACCGCTTCGTAGTACACGTGCGGCATCAGGCCACGGCTCATAAAAAAGTGTGGGTAAACCGTATTAAAAAAACTGAAAATAAATGCTATACCTGTACTTAAGGCTACCAGCGTATCCATGTTGGCGCGGCCGTGCCTGGCCTGCAACCAGGCGTTAACGAAAAAGCGTTGCCCGGCCCAAAGCAGCACTGGCGCAGTAAGTATAAGCATAGCCCAGTTGCCCCAGCTAAAGGTATCATGAAAGAACATGCCCAGCACGAAAACCGGAAAGGCAAGTATAGCTGCAGCAATGGTCTTTCGTTTCAACTCGGCTAGTGCGGCGGCCTGCCGCGCTTCTATCTCTTCCTCCGTCTGCTTTTCTATCAGCAGGTCAAAGCCTATTTCTTTAACAGTGGCCTGCAGCTGCACAGGCGATATTCTGGATGGCTCATAGGCAACCTGTAGCGTTTTACCTGCAAAGTTCACGTTTGCCTCCTGCACACCTTCCTGGGCTTTCAGCATACTTTCTATACTTGAGGCGCAGGAGGCGCATGACATACCCTCTACCGGAAAGGATGCTTTTTTATATTTTTTAGATGTCAGGGTTTCCATCGTGGTGTCTCCTTTCTTAATTTCTGATGTTACAAAGATACACCTGCACTATTGCGTTTTCATTACACTTTTCCGGATAAGGTTTACAGATTTTAATGCAATACACTTTTGTACGGTTTTTAGATAAAAAATAGGTTGTAACTACAATTGTAAGTACTGATTTTAATACTATGCTGCTATCACACAACACTTTCCTAAAGTATAAGCACAGCTATTATAAATATAGATTTTATAAGCCCGATGTATTTAAAATGGAACTAAAAAGAGGGTAAATTTTGCTAATAATCTGGTAGGTATGCATACCTACTGGTTTGTCCTTCTAAAGATATGTTCCTAAATTGGAAGATTAGAAGCACAGGCAATCAGGCGCAAAGCTTTAACATGATATTCAGAAACAGATTAAACATTGCTTACCATAGCGGCAAAACCATCAAATTCGTAGCTGTTGCGTTTGGTGTTTTGCTTGCTGCGCTGGTTGCTGTAAGTATGTTGTCATTTTTAGGAGCGCGTAAAGTTCAGATTAACTATAATGCCATGGTTGCCGATGCCATGTATAAACTGGACCTGATAAACAGCCTGCACGAGAACGAAGACGCGATCTATAATAAAGTACTGGAGCACCTGTCTACCGCTAATCCGGAGTTAAAATTACGCTATGCCAAAGACATAGACATCATTAATGCGCAACACCAGGTAGCCTTAAATAAACTTGATCAGCTCCTGCAGGACAGGGAACATGAAAAAATACTGCATGCTTTTATAAGCGAGCAGCGCATTTACCAGGACCACATTAAGCAACAGCTCGATCTAAGCCAGCAGGGCAAACTACAGGAAACCCAAACCTATAACATACAGGTACTTACACCAGCCTACCAGGTACATCAGCATTTACTTAAAGAACTAAGCGCAGGTATCCGGGACACTATACAAGGCAATGGCGACCATGCGGTAGAGTCTTTTAATGGTGCAGTACGGAAGTATAAACTCCTGCTTATACTTACTTTCTTTTTAGCTCTGGCAGGTGCCCTTTTGCTACGGCATGTGATTAAAAGGCTCCGGCGCGACAATTTGCTTCTGAATGCCGAGATACAGGAACGGCAGCAACTTGAAATGGCCCTTAACGAAAGCAGCCGCCAGTATAAAATGCTGTTTGAGCACAACCCGCTGCCTATGCTGGTGTACGATCAGCATACTTGTAAATTTATAGCGGTAAACCAGGCTGCTTCAGATGAGTATGGTTATACACGGGAGGAATTCCTGGAGATGACTTTTTATGACTTACTGCCCGTGGATGAAATAGAGCAATCGCAGCGCCAGCTATCCAGAACAAACCGCTTTGCCTCAGCAACTGACACCTTGCGCCACAAACGCAAAGACGACACAACTTTTACGGTAGAGGTAATATCACACCCCTTGCCTGAGCAGGCCGACCATCACCCGAGGTTGGCCATTGCTGTTAATATAGAGGAACGCGTACAGGCTTCAAAGCTTATAGAGCATAATGAAAAGCAGCTGCGCGAGATCAGCTCCAGCTTACCGGGCGTAGTTTACCAGTTTCAGATGGATAGCAACCAAAAGTTCAGCTTCCCTTACGTAAGCGAAGGTATTGTTGAATTGTATGGCGTACACCCATCAGAAGTATACGCCGACCCCGACAAGCTATTCAAAGACCTGCACCCACAGGATGTACCTGCCATGGTGAGATCAACACAGCAATCTTACCAAACCTTAACCCCCTGGATGCTGGAGTTCAGGATATGGCATGCCAGGCAGAAAAAATGGAAATGGCTGCGTGGCCACAGTATGCCAACCCTGAAAGAGAATGGTGTTATTATCTGGAACGGTACTTTTATTGATATCACTTTCCAGAAAGAGGCCCAGGAAAAACTGGCCGAAAGCGAAGCCAACCTGCGTGCCCTGCATAACAGCTCGCCACAGGCAATTTATTTGTTAGATGAGCACCTGAATATAGTTTCTTTTAATGCTGTAGCCCAAACAGAAGTAAAGAGCTATCTGCTTAAAGATTTACAAACAGGACAAAGTATACTTGAATTTGTAGACACATCGCTGAAGCAGGAAATACTGAAACACCATGCGCAGGCTATACAGGGAGAAACTATAGTATACGAAACCGGCAATGGCAGCTATTGGCATGAAATTGCGTTCAGGCCGGTGTTCAACTCAAGGGGTAAAGTACAGGCTGTTTCGTTAAGTATAAATAACATATCGGAGCGTAAAAAGGCCATTGAAACGATAAAGCGCAACGAGGCACAGTTGGAACGTGCACAGCAACTGGCTCATTTTGGCAACTGGGAATATGACCTGCAACGCGAATTGCTACACTTCTCGGATGAAGTATACCATATTTATGGTGTTTCCAAATCTGATTTCAGGCCAACATTTGCCAATGTAGTAATGCGCTTTCACCCGGAGGACCGTGCTATGGCGCTGGAAAAGTATAACGAGGCACTTGCCAATAACAGTGAACTAAGGCTGGAACACCGCATTTTGCATTCCGACGGTACCGTAAGATACCTTTACCATATCGGCGAAATAATCAGGGATGAGAATGGCAATGCTATTCGAGTAACAGCTACAGTTCAGGATATTACGGAGCGAATAAAAAGAGAACAAGAGGTAAGAGCAGCTAAAAACCTGCTACAATCCACTTTGGAAAACATTCCCGAAGTTATTTTCTCTATGGGCACAGATGCCGTACTTACGTACATCAGCCAACAGTGCCATGAGCTAACCGGCTATACCGTGGAAGATTTCATGGCGAATCCGAAACTATGGTTTAGCATTATGCGCGCCCAGGATAAACAGCAGTTATTAGGCCAGATCATTCCTAATTTACTGGCCGGGCAAAGCCAGCAATGCGAAGTATGCATTATTCGCCGCGACAGGGTTATAAAATGGCTGATGTTACGCATATCACCTAAGCTTGATGAAAAAGGAAATGTGATCAGGCTCGATGGCTCTGCATCGGACATGACAGAGTATAAAATTGCCGAAAACAAACGCAACGACCTGACCGAGCAGTTACTGAAACAAAACCAGAACCTGCAACAGTTTGCTTACATTGTTTCGCATAACCTGCGGGCGCCTATTGCCAACATACTGGGCCTTACTTCTATATACGATCGTAAACGCCCTGATCAACTACTGAATAACCGTGTAATTGATAACCTGTTTAAATCGGCGAAGTTGCTGGATTCAACCATCCGCGACCTGAACGATATACTTACCATCCGTAGCGAGATAAACAAGGTAAAGGAAGAAGTAGCATTTTGCCAACTGCTGGAGCATGTAAAAGATGGCTTGTCTGATGAATTGGAAAAATCGGATGCCCGCCTGGAATATGATTTTGAAGATGCCCCTACCCTGCTAACTATCAGAAGTTATGCTTATAGTATTATGCTAAATCTGATATCAAATGCGTTAAAATATCGTTCGCCGGACAGAAAGTTATACTTACAGGTAAAAACTTTGCGCTTACATGGTTATATTTGTCTTATGGTCAGCGATAATGGCCTGGGAATTGATCTGGAAAAAGAGAAAGAAAAAGTTTTTGGTCTGTACAAACGTTTTCACCACGACAAAGAAGGCAAAGGCATTGGCCTCCATTTAGTTAAAACACAAACAGAGCTACTTGGAGGTAAAGTTGAGGTAGAAAGCCAGGTGGGTGTGGGTACAACCTTTCATGTGTATTTTAAAAGTTAGGTAAATAAATGAGTACTTTGAGAAGGGTAGTTTTGATAGATGACGATCAGGTAAACAATTTTGTTTGCGAGAGCATTATCAAAAATGAAAAGTTCGCAGAGGAAGTTATTAGTTTTGAATGGGCTGAAGAGGCGTTAAGCTTTTTGAAAGAAGCTACAGAAAAAGCTCCTGCCAGTTTTCCTGAACTTATTTTCCTGGATATTAACATGCCAGGCATGGATGGCTGGTCTTTTATTGATGAGTATCGCAAACTTCCGGAAGAGGTAACAGGCCGCTGCAACCTATTCATGCTTTCGTCTGCAGTAGACAGGAAAGATATTGTAAGCGCTAAAAGCCTGGAAGAGGTAAAGGACTTTTTCTCCAAGCCGCTTTCCCCTGAAATTCTGGAGTTTATAAAAGATGAATTTATTTAATCAAAAAGCCCCGACGCAAAAAATGCCGGGGCTTTTTGATTAACAAACATCTATACTTTAACAAACCTCTATACTTCCAACTCTGAGCTTCCTTCAGTTATAAACTTTAAGTTAAAGGTATAAATCACACTTCCTTTCAAATCATACTCCCGTACCGCCAGAAAGCGTTGCCTTATCTATACCAGCAGGCTCAGAGTATAAGCTACGGCTATTGAATTATTACTACCCTTGTAGCGTTACATACTTAATCAAGCCGACCTCCTCTCTTTTCTTCTGCCACATCACTGGTGAAATAAAAAATGGTATGCTAAAATATAGCAGTACCTTTGGAGATTATTATCAAAATTTATATATGACATTTGATCAACTTAATTTAATAGATCCTATACTGAAGGCATTGCAGGCAGAAGGCTATACTAACCCCACGCCTATACAGCAGCAAGCTATACCAAAAGTATTGGCCGGACGCGACCTGTTAGGCTGCGCCCAGACTGGTACTGGTAAAACAGCTGCCTTTGCCCTTCCTATTCTGCAGTTGCTGCATAACAAGCAGCAATCAGGTAAGAAAGTATACGCATCTATTAAGTGCCTTATACTTACCCCAACCCGCGAGCTTGCTATCCAGATCGGAGAAAGCTTTACAGCTTACGGCAAAAACACAAACATTAAGCACACCGTAATTTTTGGCGGCGTATCGCAACATGCTCAAACACAGGTACTGCGCAAAGGTGTAGATGTGCTTATCGCAACGCCGGGCCGCTTACTGGACTTAATTGGCCAGGGATTCATTAACCTGAAGTATATCGACCTGTTTGTGCTGGATGAAGCCGACCGTATGCTGGATATGGGTTTTATACATGATATAAAGCGTATTATTCCATTGTTGCCAATAAAGCGCCAGTCGCTATTCTTCTCGGCTACCATGCCAACCGAAATCCAGAAACTTGCTGACACGATCTTAATTGATCCGTTAAAAGTGGAAGTTACACCGGTTTCATCTACTGCTGACAAAGTAGAGCAGATGATATACATGGTAGAGAAAAACGATAAACGTGCTTTGTTACGCCATATACTGGAAGAAGGCAATATTGCACGCGCCCTTGTATTTACACGCACCAAGCACGGTGCTGACCGCGTTGCTAAAGAACTGAACCGGGTAGAAATACAGGCCGAAGCTATACATGGTAACAAGTCGCAGAATGCAAGACAACGCGCGCTTAGCAATTTTAAAGCAGGCAGCACCCGCGTTTTGGTTGCAACCGATATTGCGGCCCGTGGTATTGACGTGGAAGAACTTTCGCATGTGATAAACTTTGAATTGCCTAATGAGCCTGAAACATATGTGCACCGTATTGGCCGCACCGGCCGTGCCGGCAACGAAGGCATTGCCCTTTCGTTCTGCGATTTAGAAGAACGTGTTTACCTGCGCGATATTCAGAAGCTGATTCAGAAGCAATTGCCTGTTGATAAGGAACACCCTTACGTATCAGCACAGCCGGAAGGAGCCATTGCGCCACCAAAAGCAAAAGGCAATGGTGGCCAGCAGCAAAGAAGAAATGGCGGCAATGGAAATGGCAACAGAAGCAGCAATGCAGCTGGAAGTGCCAATAATGGCACAGGTAACAATGGCAACTGGCGCAATAAGAACCGCAGCCAGGGCCAAAGTAAAAACAACCGAACCAACGCTACAGTTAATAAAAGAGAAGCTTAACAAAGCTTAACAAATAAATGGGAAGCCCCGGCTAAAATAGCCGGGGCTTTTTTTATGCTTCAACCCCAGGCAAATTCCCCGACAAAGCACAATTAATTCAGTTTTAACAAGTATAACTTTTTATATACTAATCAAAATATATAAAAAATAAAATATTAATGTAAATTAAATAATTGCCATACAAAATTAGATAAAACAAATAACAAACACTATATATAACTTTTTTATTGATTCTACAACAACTACCTGCTGTTACCCTCGTAAATAATCCAAAATATATTTATATAACTATTACAATAACACAAAATACCAAACACTAAATATAGTTCAAATACAATATAACTTACCCTTAAAACCATGAAAAAAACTTTACTTATAGCTATAACTGCCTTGCTTTGCTACACAAATTCTTTTGCTCAGTCTGTTGGCCAAACACTAAGCCGTGAAGCAGAGGCTAAATGCACTGAAATGACACGGGAAATGGCAGAAAAACTACGCTTAAATGAGCCGGAATATATTAAGCTAAAAGCGTTAAACCGTGAGCACATGATTAAAACCGAGGAAATAAGAATTGCTTTTGCCCAGGATTTGGCTGCGCGTGATGCGAAGCTTACAGAGTTGAAAACAGTTTATGAAAAAGCGGTAGTAACTATACTTACCCCTAACCAGCTGCAAGCTTACGATGCTTATAAATCTCGCCAAAACGCAGCATATATGGCAGCTGCCAACGAAAAATAGCAACCAACCCAACGGATGATAAAGGCCAGCTGAAGAAGGAGGCCTTTATCTTATCCGCAACATAAAAAAGAAGCGGGCAACTATACTTCATAGTTGCCCGCTTCTTTTTTATAGATATAAAATTAAATCCGGCTTTGGTCGGCGTCGTTTGGTTTAGTTTTATCGCTGCCCAAAGGCTGGTCCTGGCTACGTATGCCGTTTACACTATCGCCCATGGCAGTATCGCTGCCTTCATACTCAAACCCCGGGCCTTGTGCAAAAGATTCGATTTCGGTTTTATCGTTAGCACCGTAGCCTGTGGTTTCGTTGCCTTGAATGTGCAGGTTTTCAAGTTTGTCTTTCTGCCCTTCTCGTTCTAATGCGCCATCTTTCCCAACATTACGTTTTGCTGAAGGGTCTGGACGATTACCGGGTGCCATGCGCTGGTTAAAATCGTCGTTTACATTTTTAACCTTACCGGGTGTATTTTGCTGATCTTCTTCTCTTATTGACATAATCTGAAATTTCTGGTTCGAATATTTGTATACGCGCTCCTCCTGTGCATGTTCAAATCAACAGGTTTGGGCCTTATGCTGTAGAACCTAAAAGATTACATAAATTGACCAGTTATAATGTTGGCAAAGAAAGTAAACACGCTAAGTATACTTATCTTTACAAATTAAAATGGCACCTCTGTTGCCTGCATTGTGTTATGCCTAAGATCATACTATAACCTGACCTCATGAAATTATCGAAAATTTACGATCCGCGGGAGATGAACTCTTACCAGTTTGTGGCTGCCACTGGCCTGGTCATGACGCTGGTAGCGAACCTTATCCTGCTCTTCTTAGGTAAATCGGTAGATAATTTTAATGCATTATATATCTGCTGGTTCACATTTTTTGCCATCGGCACTTATGTAAACTATAACAGCAAACCAGGCAATGGCCACGATCATCACCATCATCATTAAAACATTACTTTTTAATAAACCCTGATAAAGCCTTATGAAACTGGTCTGGTGCCTCGATGTGCGGAATATGACCAACATTTGGCAACTCTACCAATTTAGCACCAGGTATAGCAGCTGCTACCTGTTTTCCTAACTCAGGGTACTGGCCATGCAATTTTATTACCTCAGGTTCTTTAATATAGCCTTTGCCCACAATTGTTCTGTCCTCCTGCCCAATTACCAACATAACCGGCACCTTTAAATTCCTGAACTCATATACTACCGGCTGCTCAAAAATCATGGCGTATGTAAGAGCAGAGGCTTTTGCAACTTTAGGGTAATCCGGGCTTTTAAGTTGAGCTGAAGGCACCCGCACCCATTCGTCATAAGCTGGCTTCCAGGAAATATAATAGGTTTTATGATAATTCCGGATAGATTCGGCAGTACGGTTCTGCTCTTCTTTCGCAAGTTCCTCCAGGTTACGGTAAGGCACAAACAAACGGTAATCCTCCAGCCCAATCGGGTTTTCTAGTACCAAAGCGGCTGTTGCATTAGGGTACATAAGTGCAAAACGGGTTGCCACCATACCTCCCATGGAGTGCCCCACTACAGTTACTTTATTAATCTGAAGGCTTTCCAGCAACTTATAAGTATTCTGCGCCAACTGATGGAAAGTATAGTAGATTTCCGGCTTATCTGATTTACCAAACCCAATCTGATCGGGCACTATTACCCGATAGCCATTTTCGGTGAGGTATTTTATAGTTGCTGCCCAATAAGCTCCAAAAAAATTTTTGCCATGTAGCAGCAATACCGCCTGCGGGTTCTGCATTTTTTTGACGGGAGCCACATCCATATAAGCCATTTTATATGGTTGCCCCTCTATACTAACCTCAAAATGTTTTACCGGGTAAGGGTATTTATACTCGTCTAAGGTGGCGTTATAAACAGTAGCTTTTTGCTGCGCCTGCACACTGAAAACTACTATACACAGTATAAAGGCAACTATACTTTTCATTTTCATAGGTATACTTTTAGTCAGCTTCTTTTACTACTAATGCTGCTGATTAGTTAAGCCTATATAATAAAGTAGCCCCTACTATTGCAGGGGCTACCAAACATTCACCAAAAAACTAAACTTCACTCTTAATTATTCACCGCAATTAGAAAGTAAAGCCTACCGATGCCTTAATAACGCGGTTGTAGGTTTCGAAATTGCCTTTTTCATCAATTGGATTGAGGCCATAATCATAACCGGCGCTCAGGTTAAAACCACTGTTGAAGCGGTAGCCCAAACCACCTGTTAGGCCAAAATCAAACTCGTTAAAACCGTTTTTCACATCCCATTCGCGGTTAAGCGCTTTAAATCCTAATGCGCCAGCCTCGGCCTGTATTTTATTAGAAACCAGGTATGAAACCTGCGGCCCTGCATAAATATGAAAACCTTCGCCTACGTATACTTTAGCCAGCACCGGCAGATCAATGTATTCTGCTTTGTTAGTTAGCGTAACTGTTGCATTCAGAAACTCAACCTGCTCAATCGGGAGCTTACCAATAAGTTTAGTACCCTTTTGCGAGTATAATAACCCCGGCTCAATTTCAAAGCCCGGCGCTACAGGTATAGTTACATAACCTCCTACATGAAAACCCTCCCGCATTTTACGCGAAACCGAGCCATCCGTCATCTCAATTAAATCCTGGGCACTGTTCACAGTCTCTCCCTCCCACTCGGCCAGGTTTACACCGGCTTTTATACCGAACCTAACCGGCTGCTGCTGCGCGCTTACTTCAGTGGCTGCAAAGCCAAGCACAACTGCTATAAGTAAAAATATCCTTTTCATGGTTTTCTCCTAAATAATAATTCCTATGTTTAATAAGCCGCGCTGCCCGATGAATCATTATTAAAAACCATGCCAGAATCCGAAACCAAGTATAACTTACTTATAGCATTATATTTAACAAACTGACTAACAATAAATTAACAACTAAACCATACTATATTAAAACAATAATAGCTTGCGGGGAGGATTTTAATGTGCGAGTGTTGGGCCAAAGCCCGGATGCCCTTACCTTTGCACCCGCAACAGCAACCTTTGGTGGTAGCAAAAACAAAGTATAAGTATGAATGATAAAGCACAGGTAACCCTGAAACAACTGGCCGTGCACCGGGTAGGCAATAAAGCAAAAGACGAAGGCGTGGTAATCTCGAAAGAGATGGTTGATTTGCAGGATGAACAGCTGCATCAGCTTTTACTAGGTTATTTTCTGTCGCCGTTTAAGCAGGAGGAGTTTTACCGCTTTACCCATACTTCGGACCTGGCCTTGAACGAGATGTTTGCCTATGCAGCACTTATGTTTAATGAGCCGGCTAAATACTATGCTTACACGGTACACATCCTAAACCACTTGTACGAGCAGTCGGACCACCCGAAAGTGAAGAGCGGCGAGTTATATGTAGCGTATTTTACCGGCTGCATGATGGACGACCAGCTGGTAGATGCTATCGGCATTTTCAAATCAGAGAACAAAGATACTTTCCTCACCTTTCAGGATAGCGACAACGACCTGAGCGTGAATTACCATGCCGGTGTAAACCTGAAAAGCGTGGACAAGGGCTGCCTGATTTTTAACATAGAAACTGAAGATGGTTTCAGGGTAAAACTGGTAGATTCTAACAGCACTGATGCGCAATTCTGGAAAGAGGATTTCCTGAACGTAACAGAGCTAAAGGATACAAACTTTAATACCAAAACTGCCCTTAACCTTTGCAAGGATTTCTCGGAGGAAGTGTTTGCAAAAACGGAAAGCAAAAAAGCACAGGTAGATTTTATAAGCCGCTCGGTAGACTATTTCTCTAAAAGCGAAACCTTTGACCTGGAAGAATTTACCAGCAGCGTAATAGATGAGCCCGAAACAGCAGAACGCTTTAAAAACTATACTCAGGCTTTTGCCGAAGAACGCGACATAGAAGGCTTTACTGATTTTGCCATCAACAAAAACACGGTGCGTAACATGAAGCGCAAATTCCGAAACTTTATTAAGCTTGATACACAGATCGAGATAAAGTTTAGCGGCTATAACCCGGAGCAAAGCGAGCAATACGTAGAGCGGGGTTTTGACCAGGAGCGCGGCATGCACTTTTACAAAGTATACTTTCACTCGGAATCATAGCGTTATTAACCTGCCCCGAACCATAGCAGTTTATACTTTGTTAGAGGAAAACGATACGCTTAAGCCAATTCAGGAACAATTTTTGAAGTACAGAACCAGGAGTAAGAAAAAGATATTATGAAGAAAATCGCCCTTGCCATACTTTTTACTGCTGCAGCTACCTGCACCTTTGCACAAACTGCACAGCAAAAGCCAGCCAGCCAGGCAACGCAGGCTCCTGCCAAAACACTGGAGCAACGTGCCGAAGCCATAACAGCCAGCATGGCCAAGAACCTGCGCCTTACACCTGATCAGGTAAAGAAAGTACAGGCTATTAACCTGGAGAGCATGCGCAACGCCGAAAAGGTGCAGAAGAAGTATAAAGCGGATCCGAAACAGGTAGTGCAGCAAATGGACATAATCAGCCAGACCCGCCTATCCAGGATTAAAGATGTACTGACGCAGCCACAATTTGAACAATACCAGCAACGCCGCGAAGAGAAAATGGGTGTACCACGCGAGGTACAAAGCAGCCCGTCGGCGAGGCAGGGCGCTGCTGCCTTGCAGGATCAAAACTAAGATGGAAAGCACGGCCCAGGTCGTGCTTTTTCCTTTTTATACTCCCTGTGGCAGTTGCTCTCTTTTATCAAATTCTAAAGCGGGCTCAACTACAGTATAGCCCGGCGAAGTTTTTATACTTTCAAGTACCTCATTTTTTCGTTGCCTCTCTGTAACCAGCGTGCCGGGCGGCATAAACAGCAGGTTAAACATATCTTTTAGAGAGCTGGCCCCTTTCAAATCTTTCCAGATATCAAGCCACTCATGAAAAACGAGGTAAAACGGGTTGTAGGACCCTATAGGTTTGGTTAAGCCATATACGGGCCTTTCCACCTCCTCCTGATACGTTCCAAAAAGCCTGTCCCAGATAATTGAGGTAGAGCCATAGTTCTTATCGATATAAAGCGCATTGGAGCCGTGATGCACACGGTGGTGCGATGGGGTAACAAAGATGTATTCTATAGCAGCAGGAAGCTTGCCAATAAGCTCTGTATGAACCCAGAATTGGTACAACACGGCAATCTGGTGGCAAATAAAAAAAGTGATCGGGTCTATGCCCAAGAAAGGAACAGGCAAAAAGAAAATAAACTTTATTTGCTGGGTCCAGCCTGTACGAAACGATACGGAGAAGTTCATTTTTTCGGAGGAGTGGTGCGTAACATGGGTTGCCCACCAGAAGCGCTGCTCATGCGATATACGGTGGGCCCAGTACCGGCAAAAGTCTACGGCTATAAAACAAAGTATAAACCCCCACCACGACCGGGGTACTGCCCAAGGCACCATGTTGTAGATGGCCATGGTTATGTAAAAGAACAAAACTTTAAAACCGACGCTCAGCAATGTATTTATGCCCCCAATTACCAGTGCTGCTGTAAAGTCTTTGCTATCGTAATAATTTCGTTTGCGGTAAAGGCCAACTAACCACTCAATCAGCACGGCCACTATTATAACAGGCGCCGCATAATGCATGATGGTGTGGTTGTCAAGCTCGCTAATCTGTTCAAAAGTAAAAGTTTCTTTTTCCATAGTTCACTACCTTTACCTCCCCAAAGTATAGCTTATAGAACGGGTAACCTTGTAAAGAGTTAGTGCACCAAGTAGCTTTGCGGCTAACAAGGAGCTTTCTGGCCGGAAGCAAACCTGTTTTGCAAAGTATAAATTCGGGCTAGACGATAGATATAAAACAGAAGAACATATGCGAATTAAGAAGAAACTAAAGGTAGTTTTACCGGCATCCGGATCACGGTTTGCAGCACTCGATGTGTTTGTAAAGGCAGCTGAGAAAGAAAACTGGACAGAGCAGGAAATCCAGTTTGTAATTAATGAGATTGTGGAGGCTGAAAGCGATAAAGAAGCTTTCGAAATTTTAAAAGATTACAGCGCTTAGCCGCTACAGAAAATAACATCGCCGGCTTTATACTTTGTGCAAGTATAAAGCCGGCGATAGCTTATAGTTGAGAAGTATAAAAACTATACTTCTTTGCTTACTTGTGGTTGTAGTTGCAGTTCTAGCTGGTGTTGCCGTAATACCTTAATAATAAAGCCGACGTGTTCGCTCATTTCCACACCAAACAACTCAGCTCCTATGCGTACTTCATCGCGGTCTACAGAGGCTGCAAAACTTTTCTGAGCCAGCTTTTTAATTACTGATTTTGGCTCCAGCCCCTCCAGCCTTTGCGGTCGCACCTGCGCACAGGCAACTATAAATCCGGTTAATTCATCACAAGCAAGCAGGCCCTTATCCAGGGTAGTTTCGTAAGGCACGCCCCAGTGCGTATAGTGCGCTGATATGGCATGGGCTATCTTTTCTACCCCACGCTCGCGCAACAGGTTTACGATCACGTTAGGGTGCTGTTCCGGGTAAGCCTGGTAGTCAGCATCGTGTAGCAGGCCGGTAATAGCCCACTCCTCTTGGTTCTCGCCTAACTTAGCGGCATAAGCCTCCATTACCAATGATACGGTTCGTGCATGGCGTAGCAGGCTGTCGCTGGTTGTCATCTGCTGCAGTATAGTCTGGGCTTCTTCTCTGGTCATAGGTATAGTTAATTTACTCACCTAATATACAGATTCCGGGCTCTTGCCACAAACAGTTTATACTTCATGCGTCTTAAATTAGTGGTATTACCAGCTTACGTTATCTGCCAAAGTATAATCGTGCATCAGTTAATTCAGCTCTGTAATAGCTTTAAATGCCTGCTTGTACTTGACACGTTTGCAAAATCAAACCGTCAGTTTTATACCCGAGTAGCTTTAAGGGTTAAATCAGGCAATTAAAATGGAGTTGGTTTAGCTAATACCCGCCTTAGTTTAATCGAGCTTAGCTATCTGAACATTGTCCCACATGCCCATTACGCCGTCTTTTCTTCCTACCAGAATATCAATCTGGTTGCGTATTCTTCTGTTCATAGTATCGCGCACAATGTATAAACCATCCATATCTTCAGATATGCCGCTTACCCAAAGGGAATCGCCAAAATTCAGCTGGCCACCCCAACGGCTATGCAAGTCCCGGGATATGGCTATCCAGCGGTGTCTTCCAGGATGTCTTTTGTTGATTTTTGAACCATCTGCCGTGATGTAAGGTGTAGAGTCAGTTTGGCTCGGTTCGGGATGGTATACTGAGGCGGAAACAGTAAGGGTAAGTGGTACTGGGGTAATTTCGGGAGTGGGTGTTTCCGGTTGTAGGGTTAGCTCGGGTGGCCAGTCAAGTGGTTTTACTTCTTTCTTCGGTTCTGGGGTCTCGGCCCTTAACAGGGACATCTCTTCAGCAAACGCCACAAAAATGGAGAATACAGCTGCCAGTAATTTTAGCCTAAACATAAGCAATCCGTTTCGTTGAACATCATTTTCGTAACAATAACCCGCTTAAACGACACGAAATCAGATAGGTTTTACAAAGTTGCCTGACAGCCTAAAAAAAGTAGTTTTTACACAAAATTTTATACATTATAATTTTTACTATATATAATATAATTTTACAATCAAAATACTAACTTTTTACTTAAATAAAGCCTGTATTTTATATGTTTTACCATATTCGAAATTATCATCTGTTAAACTCAAAAAAAGCATTTTACCAGATATGATTATTCTGCAAAATTTGCTTCTTGTAAACCGAAATATCATTAGCTTTTTATCAGGCAACCAGGTTTTGAAAATCATACCACCAGCAGTTCGAAACTATGGTAGATGTAAGTATCATATCGGGGTATACCAGCAATTTTTAAAACAGAAAAGCCGGCTATACTTTAACCGGCTTTTCTGTTTTAGAAGTCTTTAATTTTTTCAACTGAAGCGAGGATAACATCTCCAGAGGCTTACTATCAGTACAATTTAATTTATATTTCAGGAAGCGTCTTTGTGTTTGTTCAGATACTTATCATAGAGCACATAGGCAACAAAAAGCAGCAAACTAATACCCCCAACCCAGATCAGCCCGGTTTTAAGCCGCTCATAGTTTTCTCCCAGCCAGGCCAGCAGTATAGTAAGGGGCACAATGCCGGCCAGTGTAGCAGCCATAAACCGTACAAAACTCATACCTGTTAAGCCGGCTACAAAACTAACCGCATCGTTCGACAAAAACGGGGAAATACGAGCAGCTATAATGGCCCAGACACCATACCTGTTTACAAAATCAGATACTTTCTTTTCTGATTTTGTTCCGATAAGCTTCCGTACACCAGCCTGCCCTATACTGCGCCCGATCAAATATCCAATAGTAGATGCTACCAACACTGCTATCAAGGCTATCACAGACCCCCAAACCGGGCCATATGCAAGTATAGCCACCAGCATCAGGAGCACAACATTTACAACCACCAGGAACATTTGTACCACCATGGCCAGTACAATCAGGAATGGCCCCCAGAAACCAAACTGACTTACCCAATCCGAAATCCGCTCCTGATCGCCACTGGTCAGTACCGTCCAGCCTTCTTTCATGGCCTGATGCACGCCCGGGAAAATAAAATAAGCAGCGACCAAACATGCAATAATACCACCGGTAATTATCATCGGCCATTTGCTTTCCTTTATTTCATCTGGTTGATGCTGCTGTAATTTATATTTCTGTTTTTCCGTCATCCTTGTTTTTATAAGTTAAAGTGTAAGACGGTACAATAGCTTGTGTGGTTGAAGTATGGGCCAGGTCTTTCGCGGCGTTTAAAGTATAAATGTGCTGCTGGCTTTTTTGAGATGCGGTATACCCTATAGTATAGCTTACCTTATAACGGCTTTGATGCTGGCCTAAAGTGCTGCTCTGGTGCTGTTCGGGGCTCATAGTTTGGTGCAATTCATGATGCCGCTGTTTGGCAGTTTCATGGCTATAGGAAATAGCAGCTACCAGCCCTGCCAGCATACCTCCCAGGTGTCCTTCCCAGGATATGCGTTCTTCAGTAGGAAACAATCCCTGAAAAAGGCCTGCATATAAAAACAGCACCGCCAGTGCCACTGCCAAGCCTGCCCGGTTGCGACTAAATAACCCATTAAAAAGCAGGTAGCCTGCCAGGCCATACACTACACCGCTTGCGCCCACATGATATGATTGCCTCCCGATAAACCAGGTAAGTATACCACTCAGGAAGTATACCAGTACAAACACACGAACAGCTACCGGCCTGTGCAGGAAAAGTATAAACCCCGACAGCAACAGCAATGGGAAAGAATTGGAAAGTAAATGCATTAAACCACTGTGCACCAGCGGGCCTGTAAAAATACCTATTAACCCAACAAAACGATGCGGCAGCACTCCCAGCCAGGTAAGATCGGCGTTTGTAAAGTAGGCCATCAAACTGATAAGCCAGAGCAATGCTACAAACAGAGCTCCGGGTAAAAAACTGTAGGCAAAGCGCGGGCTGCTATCTATTGCTATGTGTGTGGGGTTCTGCATTAAATTTTTACTGAATACTTAAGTTGAATATACTCAGGAACTACAGCATTAGCATAACTATTAGTTACAATTTATCTGCTTGCGGGTAAAGTAAATCAGGTGCCATACTTCGCATTAAAGGTCAGGTATCTGAAGTATAAAACAAACCCAATCAAGCCAAAGCAAGTATGTAGATATGCATTTATAATGTACCATGCTGTCCCTATCTCACCCTGAAATCTATAACAAATTACCTTTCAATCAGTTACTAACCATACTGGTTTGTATACTACTGTTTTCCTGCGACGGCTCCAATGCCCAACGGCAGCCTTTTTCAGAAAAACCAAAGTATACTTCTTATCCCGATGGTGCTGGTAAATACGAAATGCCGGCAAATTTTCTGGAAGCGCTCGAAACCCCTTCTCCGTGGGTAGATTCTGTATTTAATACCATGACCCCGGATGAGCGCATTGCCCAGCTAATTATTGTAGAGGCCTTTTCTAATAAAGGACCTGCTTATGAAGCCGATGTAATGCGGCTTATAAAAGACTATAAAGTAGGTGGCATCATTTTTTTCCAGGGCGGGCCAATACGCCAGGCTAAACTTACAAACAGCTACCAGGCTGCTTCTAAAATACCCTTAATAATATCGATGGATGCGGAAACAGGCGTAGGCATGCGCCTCGACAGCACCGTGCAGTACCCGTACCAGATGATGTTGGGCGCAATAGACGACAATGGCCTGATTTACCGCATGGGTGCCGAGATAGCCAAAGAATTCAGGAGGCTGGGCATGCACGTAAATTTTGCACCCGTTGCCGATATCAACAACAACCCTGATAATCCGATTATCGGATACCGTTCGTTTGGCGAGAGCCGACTGGATGTAACCGCCAAAAGCCTTGCTTTTATGCGGGGCATGCAGGAAAACGGCATTATTGCTACTGCCAAGCATTTTCCTGGCCATGGCGACACCAACATAGATTCGCATCACGACCTGCCGGTTATAAACCACAGCCGTTACCGCCTCGATACCCTGGAGCTTTACCCTTTTAAGGAATTGATAAAGCATGGCCTGGGAGGAATTATGGTAGCGCACATGCACATTCCGCAACTCGATACAACCCGCAACCTGCCCAGCACTTTATCAGAACCAATAGTAACAGGGCTGCTTAAAAAAGGGCTGGAATTTAATGGTCTGGTTTTTACAGATGCCATGGTAATGAAAGGTGTAACCAAATATTTTCCGCCTGGCGAAGCGGAAGCACGGGCTCTGATGGCTGGAAATGATGTACTGGAACGACTTACAAGTGTACCGAAAGCGATTAATGCCATTAAGCTTGCTGTTTTGGAAGGCCACCTGCAACAGGCAGATATTGACAAGCGCTGTAAGAAAATGCTGGCGGCTAAGCAATGGTTGGGCCTAGCCAGGTATAAACCTATCAATTTACGCAACCTGCAGAAGGACCTCAATCCCCCTGAAGCTGATAGTATAAATAAAGCATTGGCCAGAGCGTCCCTAACATTACTGCGAAACCGCAAACACATGCTGCCTTTACGCCACAAACGAAGGCTAAAAGTAGCTACGGTGGCATTCGGAGCAGCAAAGCCTACAGTTTTCCAGCGTGAGATCAGAAAACGCATCAAATCCACTGATTTTGTAATCTCGAGAAAGGCAGATAAAAAAGAAACAAAGAAGTTAAAGCGACAACTACGCAAGTATGATGTGGTATTGGTAGCCCTTTACGGTCCTAGTATAACACCCAGCAACCAATTGGGTTACTCTGAAGATGCTGCGGAGCTGGTTAAAGATCTTGCAAACTCTAAAAAAGCGGCTATTACCTTATTCGACAATGCGTATACTTTAAACCAGTTTGAGGATATCGAGAACAGCCGCGCGCTACTGGTGGCATACCAACCTTTAACAGAAGCACAGAAAGCAGTGGCAGCTCTGACTTTTGGCGAGATACCAGCACGCGGTCAGTTGCCTGTTACTGTTAACCGGCATTTTCCTATTGGTGCAGGCATCAGCAAAGATAAACCATTGGTAGCAGTACGCTGAAGTATCCTGCTGTTGCACTTTGCGTAAGAAAAGCAAAAAGTATATTTCTATCAAGCATCAACCAAACTATAATACTATGAAAAATATAACACCCCTTGCCATTGCGTTTGGCCTGGGTATAGTCTTTACAGGCTGCGAACGCAAAAGACCTGTAGACGATGCAAAAGAAATCACTGTAGACACTGCTGAAAAAGAAGATACTATAGAAAGAGATACTACAAAAGTGGTGCGCACCGGCGAAACGACAGAAGAAAAACTGGAAGAGCTTCGCGGCTGGATGAATGAAAAATCTACTCAGGGCGACTCGGCAATCCGAAGCGACTGGCCGGAAGTTCGTGAGAAAATAAGACAGCGTACTGCAGAACTGGATAAAAACGTAGACAGCTTATCTGCCAAATCCAGGCAGGAATACAATGAGCTTAAGCAGCGTTACGAGCGCTGGGAAGCACGTGAACAGCGCCGTCAACAAATGCCGCTAAGCCAGCAGAAAATTACACAGTGGCAAAACCAGCTGCTGGGCGAGTATAAAGATATAGATAAGATAACTGCAAAAAATATACGCGAAGCCTACCTTACTTTTATGGGTGTGGTGCGCACCAAACGCCGGAGCTGGACACAAAGCGACTGGGATTATGTAGACTATGTTTACAGCAAATTAAACGAGCGCCGTGGCCAGGTAGAAGGCCAGATTTCCACTTCTGATAACTTTAAGATAAGAACCCTGCAAGGTGAGTACTTGACGCTGGAAGGTGCCGCTGACACCCAAAGTATGCTCAATGATGTAAAGGATTAAATGATTTAAGATTTAAGATTTAAGAATCAAGTATAAAGTATAAAAGCTGCCCTTTGCCAGGGCAGCTTTTATACTTTATACTTGATTACAGATTCATACTTTGCCAGCCAGCCTGAGTTGCAGCCACTGTTGGGCAATGATAGTTTTGGCATCCGGAGTTTGCAGGTTTTGCAATTCCTCAGCTGTATAGGTTACTTTTTCGATGTGCTCATTTTCGTGGCTGTTACCGCCGCCGGCAGCGTGCTGGTGCGATACCTCGGCATAGTACAGCATTACGCGTTCTGTGCAACCACCGGGTGATGAGTAAAAAGTATGCAGATGCTCTAAGTGATCTACACCATACCCTATTTCTTCTTCAATCTCGCGCTTTATACTTGTTTCAGGTTCTTCGCCTGCATCTACCATACCTGCTACAACTTCTATTAATTCAGATTCTGAACCAATGCGCTGCTGCCGGGTAAGTATGTATTTCTGATCGGTAGTATCGTACACAAGAGCTGCTACGGCATCTCCCCTGTCAAATTGTTCACGCGTAAATGTTTTACCCTCCTGCGATACGGTTAACTTGTATACTTTAAAGTAGCCGTCATAGGCAGTTTCTCGTTTTAAAATTTCCATAGAGTTTGTAAGCTGTTTGCCAGCAACTGAGTAACTGGCAAAGCTAAAGTATAAATCTGGTTAAATTATAGTTCGTTATTTTTGGCAGCAGCCTTCTCGGTACGCTCTGTAAGGCCAGACATGGATAAGGATGATTCGCTCTCATAGCCTTTTGCCCTATTTTTGCCAATGCCGCCTTCGCCGGGCAGTATTCTGTTTACCAATGCAAATACATCTGTCATCAGCTCCGGCGAAAGCCGATGTACCAACTCCCCGAATTTGGCAGGCAGTGTTGTAGTAACCTCGGCGTCGCCATGGCGCAGTGCATCCAGAATTAAAGCGGCTGTTTTTTCTACACTCATTGCCGAAAGAGGGCTCGAGTCCATAATCTTAAACAACGAATACTCCTTTTTATGCTGGCCTTTTATGATAGCATGGCGGGGGCTCCCGGAAACCATAAGCCCGGGCGTAGCTGTAGTAACTATAATATTATACTGGTCCAGCTCTGCCCGCAGCCCTTCTGAAAGGCCAACCAATGCAAACTTACTGGCACTGTAAGGCACAAGGTGCGGTACACTGATCTTACCCCCGATTGAGGACACATTCAGGATACGGCCACCGCCCCTTGCTCGCATAGTTGGCAGCACAGCCAGCGTAGTATAAATCGGCCCCCAGTAGTGTGTGTTTATGGCTTCTTCAAAATCCTGAACTGTCATCTCGGTAACGGGCCCGGCATGTATGACGCCTGCATTATTAATGAGCACATCTATCGGACCAAAGTAATTTTGCACATGATGTATCATCTCCTGCACCTGCTCTTCTTTGGTAACATCGCATTTCAGCACCAATACATCTGCTCCTTTGCCGGCCAGTTCCAAGCGTGCATTTTCCAGTTGGGTTTCGTTGCGGGAACACAGCACAAGCCGTGCTCCTTCTTTTGCCAGCTGCCGGGCCATCACTAAACCTAATCCCCGTGCGCCACCCGTAATCAGCACAACCTTATTGCGGAAGTTGTAAGCAGATAAATTTCGGATAATGGCACGTCCTGCAACTAATGCTGCAGCCCCGGCAGCAAGCCACATCAGGTTTTTCTTGTCTTTCGTTTTCATAGTTCTCCTGCAAGTATAAATTACACCGCTGTGTTAAATTAACAGCATAGTTTACCTTTACGGGCCCGGTAAGAACCTGTTTAAACGAAGAAATACGTGTGCTGAAGATTATTTAGCCTGCTGGCTTTTTTTAGAGAAGATGTTATTCTTAACTACCGGTGTATACAATATTTTTACAGCTCCTACGCCATAATCATCTTTATACTGGGCAGAACCAAGTCGTGGTCCGATGTTGTCCAGGTGGTCGGTCGTGGTCATGTGGTAAACCATTTCGGGCGCAATACTGATCTCATCATTTAATCTGAAACGAAGCCCGCCACCAAAGGCAATCACAGGTGCAAGAGCCGGATAATCTATTTCACGGTCGTAAGTAGTCTGGGATTCATTCAGCTTGCCATCGGCGGGAAAAGAAGTGGCCGTGTAGTATACTATTCCCCCTCCTGCTTTTACATAAGGCACTACAAAGCGCTTGCGCGAGGAGCGATAATTACCCGAGCCACTATAGCTATCCAGCAGGTTAACTACCAGCATACTCGATATCTCGGTTACCTCCGACTGGAAAGCAAGATTCAGTTTAGGGGTTTTCTCCTCGGCTCCAAGTCTTTGGTAATTCAACTCTGTACTTACTGCAATGTATGGTGTAAATTTATAGAGTGCCCCAATGCCCAGGTAGGGGCCAAAATCGTTACATCGCCAGCTACCGCAGATATCGCTCTTAATAGCGGCAATACCAGCGCCAGCCTGTATTACTAAACCGCGTTCCGGAACACGGCTGATGCGCCCCTTTTTTAAAAATTGAGCCTGCCCCATAACATCCTGAGACAGAAGCATGAAGAAGGTTAAAAATATAACTGGAAAGTATAGGTTCCTGCTCATAAGCCAGACAGGTTAAAATCTTAAATTATAATGGGTACTCCTCCATTCCGGCTGACAGTCGAGCTAAAAAACTGTTCTGTAATGTATACAGGTTTGTTAAGCTGGCTGCCACAAATCGTAGCGTCGTAGTAGTAAAAAAAGCCTTTCTTTCATCTACGATTAATAGTATAGAAAGATAATATTTTAATGATAATTACATTATTATATTAAAATAATATAATTTTACATATATCAGCGGCTCTATATTCTTTTAACGCAGATTTAGCACTACAAGGATGAGTGTAATGTAAGATTTATTTGTCTGAATTTAAATGCAGGATTTACTTTTATCCTGTTACTTAAGCTGTTCTTTTTAACCTATTCATTTACAGCATATTTGCATTTATTTGGAGCCGAAAGTCTGGAGATCGAGAAGCAACAGGAAGCATTTTAATCAGTACCTTACCTTAACTTCTGCCAAGTTCGTTATGAAGGCGACAGTAACATTGGTACCAGAGATTTAGCAAAGTGAAGCTGCCCGATAAAGTGCAGAGTTAAAGATACAGAGTAGTGCTGACAAGCTTTTTCTGGCTAATCTGTTTACAGCAACTTCATTTTATCCAGCACTTTTTACAGGTACAATTCGGCAGTTCTTGTTTGCTCCTTTAAGATATCAGAAAGCAATGGCCTTGTAAAGAGAGAGGTTTTTATTGAAATCAATTACTGTGTTTGCGCCTAAAAGGAAGTGCAGCACTTGCAGTGAGTTAAAGTATAAACTTCATGCAGATGATTTACCAGAATCATCTGCATGAAGTACAATATTAGAAAAACTTAGGCCAAGGAATCCAGCTTGTCTGGCGTATAGTTCTTGTTGAAACTTTTTCAGGTTTTGCTTCTTCAATATGCTGCGGGGTAGCTTGCTGCGCAACATTTGCAAATTCTACGATGTTGTAACCGCTTTGTACCCAGCTGTTTCGAATAGCTTTAGTCTTGTTGATCACATCCATTTTCATCTGTCTTGTCATTTTTTTGGTTGGATAGTGGGATAACATCAACAAAACAAAGAATGTGCCGCGTTACGACAAGTTGTTTGAAAGGTTACAACTCATCAAAAAATATTTAAATACTGATGCCAGCAAAAACGCCAGCCTTGTGGGCTGGCGTTTTTTACTGTTTGATATTGATAAAGGCCGGGAGTTCAAAAGGCCCGACGGAAGTTTGTATGGTAGGTTTTATCTGCAAAGTAAGATTTGGCCGCTTAGCTTTATCCTGCTCAGATACAACAGAAACAAGCCGCAGCAGGCTGTTTAAACTGGGTTTACCATTTTCTGCAGCAAACGTAACCGGGGTACGCACCGAAATGGTATTAAGGCCGTGGTGAAGCTCTACAGGTTCATTCACAATGCCGTTCAGCACATGTTTTCCATCCATCAGCAACTGCCATTTAAGCTGCGTTACAGTCATAGAGCTTTCCTCACTGCCCTCGCCTAGCTCTACATTCAGGCCCAGGTTAGAAGATGCCGACAACTCATTTTCGGAGAAAGCCGTGAAAAGTATAGCTGCTTCCGAAAAAGAAAAATCTTCGGGCCGCTTTTTCTCCAGCAGGTTAATGCCATTCAGCTTTACTTCGTTTATACCTGCCAGGCTATACTTTGCTTCTTTAAAAGCCTGCAGGTCGTCTTTTGTTTTACAGGAAAATGTAAAAGCTGCCAGCATAACCAGCAGTAAGTAATTTAAAACGTGTTTTTTCATCATAATCAGTTGAGCCCTGGCTTAGCGCTTTACCACTTTGCCAGAGCCGGTTATTCTTGAATTTACGGTTGGGCTACCCTGGTAGTATACTTTACCGCTTCCGCTTATTGTGGCATCCAGTGTTTCAGTTGCCGTAACCTCAGCCTCTCCGGAGCCGGAAATATCTACTGTTGTTGTTCTGGTATCTAAACCAAAGGCCCGCAGGTTGCCAGACCCTGAAATAGACACATTATGCAGCGCGGCGTTTCCGTTTAGCCTTATATTACCCGAGCCACTGATACGCGAAATGCCTTTACTTGCATCAAAACGAGCTGTTATATCACCTGAGCCACTGACACGGGCCTGAAACTCCTGCACCTCGAAGGTATCTTCTGTAACAAGGCTACCGGAGCCATTTACTTCAGCATAGCGTAATTCAGGTATCGTAATGTATACTTCAATGGTCTTATGGCGGCGCAGGCAACGGTCAGTTTCTATGCGCCAGACACCATCCGATACTTCTGTTTCCAGTTCGTCCAGTATATTTGGTTGCCCTTTTACTTCTACATGTTGTTGCGCGCCCCGCTCAATGTAAACTTTTGTGCTGCCGTTTACATAAACACCGTTAAATTCATCGAGTTGTAGTTCGCGGGTTTCTACATCGCCTTCGCCCCGGATACATGGGCCATTTTCGTCGCAGGATATAAAAAGGAAAGTAACTGCCAGTATAAACAGGCAACTTTTGGTAAGCTGAAAAGGTAATTTCATAGTTTTGGTGGTTATAGTATAAGTTCACAAAATTAAGCAAACTATACTTCACCGCCTAAGCCCTATACTTTCCTTTGCTAAGCAAATGCGGGCTATTACTAAAATTATGCCTGCAATCAGCTGAAATACCCTACTTTTTGCCCTCTTTTATTTACTAAAACGCCCGAATCGGATACAAAAACCGGTTCAATATAATCACTCTCGAAATAGTAAGGAAATTCACGGCTGTTGGTACGTGCCAGTTTACCAATTATCTTCAGGCCATCGCTGGTAACCTGCACCAGGTGGAGTTTGGTGGTCAGGTAAAACTGCGCATCAGGAGCACCATTAAAAGTTACTTTGCGAAGCACATAACGGCTATCCAGTTGGGCACGCTGTTGTTTAGCATATACCTGGTTACGTGCAGGCTCCGCCTTTTTTACAGTATTCCGAGCTACGGGCTGCTCTTTAGGTTGCGATCTCTTGGTGCCTGCCATTAACTGCGATTCGGCATTCTGCCACCCTTTGCTGATAGCGGCCAAACGGTAACTCCGACCCGGGTGTGTACGGGAGGTTCTTTCTTCGGCCAGCAGGTTTATAGCGGCTTGTGCTTCCTCCAGGCTTGCTCCCATCTTGCGGAGTACAAAGCCCGAGAATTCATCTGCTTCCAGTTCATCTTCAGGGTTGCTGCCACTGCGCGATAAAGTATGGCCGTTCAGGTGGTGGCCAATTTCATGAGCAAGTATACTTACGCCTGCCCAGTCGGTATGCACGGCATTGTTTATCTCCTCCAGGAATTGTTCGTTGTAAAGTATGTACCGCTCGCCGTTATAAATTACAGCGGCAGCATTATCAATGTTGGCTGCCCGCAACTGAAAACGCGGCTTCAGCCCAATAACATCTATAATCTCTGAAATAATATCGCGGGTACCGCTTATTTTTGTTGGTGCTTCCACAGCTGCACTTACCGGCAAACTACCTGCTAACAGCAGCAGTATTGCCAGTCGCATCATGTATTTGTTAACCAGTTTCATGCTCGTTATAGTTTTATAATGTGTATAATCAGAAGTTAATCTGAAATATGTATGTACGTTACAAGATAAGCAACTACTCTGCCAAACCTTTAATTACGCAGTCTATGGAAATAAAAAACGAATTACAGCGCTAACTTATTTTCTTTTAACCACTTATATACTTTAAGCTTTGCCTGTGTTTATACTTGTACTTCTGTGATTTCTGAAAATGCTTTAAGCAAAGTAAAATTATACTTGGCAGGAGTTTTTAACATAGCATAGCCTATCTGCAGCCTTGCCCTTTTGTAACATGCAGTATTACAACGCCGTAGCTACATTACAATCCACTGAAAGCATAACGGGTACAAATTATTTTAAACTTGCATCGTGCAGTCAGCGCCTGAATTCTGCCGTCGGCCATGTGGCATTTACAAACCAACTAAAGTAAGCCTATGCTCACTAAAACTATTGCCATAATTGGGGGTGGCCTTAGCGGAACACTTACTGCGCTTAACCTTTTAAAAACAGCAACGCAGCAAACAACTATTTATTTAGTTGAAGCTGAACCTGCTAAAATGCACCGCGGCGCTGCTTATTCAAGCGCACTCCCTTTTCAACCACTTAACGTACCGGCTTCGGCCATGAGCCTGGACCCCGACAGCCCCGATGATTTTTACAACTGGCTTCAGGAAAATCAATTTGCCTACCCAGATCATTTAAAAGTGCCTGTACAAAAAACAGACTTTATACCCCGCTTTATTTTTGGTGATTATGTAAAGGAAAGGTTGCAACAAGCCATTACCGAAGCAAATGAAAACGTTAAGCTTATACCTATATACGCAGCTGCGCTTTCAGTAAAGCGGCTTTTACCAATTGGTGATTTTATAGTTAATATCGCTACTGGCGAAAGTATACGGGCAGACAAAGTTGTGCTGGCATTGGGTAATTTTGCTCCATCTGATGTACCCATCCCAAACAAAGTCTTTTTTAAGAGCCAATTTTATACTTCAATGCCGTGGTCTAAAAGCGCGTTACAGGGAATTAAACCAGACGACGCCCTGTTGCTGATCGGCTCCAGCCTTACCATGATAGACCTGGTTGGCAGCCTGCAAAAGTTGGGGCATAAGGGGAAAATATATGTGGTATCGAGACATGGAATGCTGCCTCAGCCATTTGATGTTTCGACTCAGCTTTATCCCTTAAAACTGTTGCCGCTTTCGCCGCGTCTGACGGCACTGGAAATCTTTAAGTTTGTGAGAAGTGAGATCAGAAATGCTGAAGCAAAAGGCTATACCTGGCGCAGTGTTCTGGATGCTTTACGCCCACACTTACCTGACATCTGGCAAAATTTTAACCTGGAAGAAAAGAAACGGTTTTTACGCCATATAAAATCTTACTGGGAGCCGCACCGCCACCGCATGCCTGCATCCTCTGCAGCGCTGATACAGCAATTACAGCAACAGGGAAAATTAGAAATAATAGCCGCCAGGATAGCAGATTTACAGGAGTTTGAGCACCAGGCCAGAGCAACTATAATCAGAAAAGGTACTACAGCGACAGAGCATATCGCAGTAAATAAAGTAATAAACTGCACCGGCCCACAGGCCGATTATAATGCTATACCTAACCCGCTTGTAAAGCAATTACTAGCTGCCGGCATGCTGGTGCCGGACAAGTTAAAATTAGGAATACTTACAACTATAAACGGCACCTTAACAGACAGGAATAACCATCCGGTAATAAACCTTTATACCCTTGGCCCTCCGCGTAAAAGTATGCTATATGAATCTACAGCATTACGCGAGATACGGCAACAGGCAAAGGAACTGGCTACAGAGTTACTAAAGCACGAAAATTATTTTAAAAGATTAGAAGCACAGGTTGCATAAAAACCGAAGGCCAGCACTATAGAGCTGGCCTTCGGTTTTTACTTGCTTATACTTAAGAATTTCCTGGTTTTGCGACTGTAATGTAATTAGGCAACTCTACCTCGCCAACAGGTGTTTGCACTGTGGGCTTTATCTGCAGTGTCAGGCTTTTTTGCAGATCCTGCTTTCGCGCCATTAATGTCATCAGTTTAGAAAGCCCTTCATAGTTTCGATGGCCTTCTACTTCTGTCATCAGTACAGGTGTATTGATTGGAATAGTGTTCAAGCCTTGTTTCAGAACCATACTTTCCTCCACAACGCCGTTCAATGTTTCTTTGCCATCTACCAGGAGCTGCCACTCTAGTTGCGTTACCGTTAGCGACCGTATTTCTTCAGGACTAGGTAATTGCACCTGCAGTTGCAGCACGCTACTCGCCCGCAATGTGTTATCCGACACAGACGCCAGCAGGCTATCTCCTTCCCGCGGAGAAAAATCATTAGGACCGGTTTTATCCATTACATCCAATCCGTTCAATCTTACCTCGTCTACCCGTTTCAGTTCATACTTCGCTTCCGAAAAAGCTTTCAGCGTTTTCAGGTCATCGGCCTGCTTACACCCACTTACAGCAAGTATAAGAAGCAGCAAAGTATATATAGCTAGTTGTTTCATGCGTTTCATATCAAGGATAATATTTTTGGCTATAACTCCGCAAACTACGCGCCAGACAGGATTACGAAGTAAAGGTTAAAGCAAGTATAACAAAAAGGTCAGGCTTCCCATTCCGGAGCCTGACCTTTTTGTTATGAACAAATAAGTATAAGGTTGTTATACTTATTAGCTATATCAGTTTCATACTCTATGCGCTTTTAAGTGGTTGTTTATGATCCGCTTGTGGCACCTGCCCGGTTTCGAGGTAACGCTTTAAATAGCGTAAATCAGACTTTACTGTTTTCCTGAACGCTGGATTGATCATTCTGGCGGCTAAGCCACCAACAGTACCTGCCGGCGGACGATAAGAAATAACAACCTGCACAATAGTACCCTTGCCATCCGGCGAGTCTGAAAATCGTACTTCACCGGCATTATCCACATCTGCCCCTGGCAGCGATGTCCAGGCTATGAGTGAGTTTTCTACTTCGTGCACAATATCAGCATCCCACTCTACAGTACTAACGCCTCCTGGCAATTTTGCTACCCAATGCGAACGTTGTGGCCCTTCCTGGCGCACTTCTTTCAGGTGGCTCATAAAGCGTGGTAAATTCTCGAGCTGACGCCAGAACTGGTATACCTCTGTTCGGGGCTTCATGATGGTAAAAGTATTCGTAGCATCCAGAGCTATATCTTTGCCATCGGCGGTATCGCGGCCCACCAACTGGTTCATCGGGCAGTAACCGGTAGCGCCTCTAAACAATAATGCACCTCCGGCCAGGGCCATAGCCATACCGGCTTTGCCAGACTTTCTCATTCCCAGCGCTGTTAGCGCTCCGCCTCCTACCGCCGACACAATTCGCTCTACTGTGCTTACATTCTGATGGCTTGTGCCTGTAGCTGGCGGCGAGATGTGGTCGGTCTGTAATACCTTCGAAAGTTGAGGATTATATGTATCCATAAGTTTAAGTTTTCTTAATGGATACGAGTAAGATGCAAAAGAGTGTTTCTGGTATAACTATGATTTTTTTGCTGTACCACCTGGGCTTGTTAAAAATACCCGGGCACTCTAAGTATAATAACTTTATAATTCAGGCTGCAATTGCATTGATAATTGCCTTTAGCAAATGTTGTAAAAAATAAAGCCCCCTGAGCTAATACCCAGGAGGCTTTAAAAGCTGGTATTACTACCAGATATAAAATTAGTTGATGTTTAGCGGGAATGTAACTCCGGCCTGCAGCTCAATCTGCTTCATCGGGGTATTATACTTTAGCTGTCCATTAAAGCTAAGCTTTTCATTGATTGGGTAAATTAAACCAGCACCCAGGTTAAGGCCTACTTTATTAGCTTTTGCTTCGCCATAAACTTTATCTTCAGAATCCTTCATTTCAACTTTTGAAGAAGCAAATGTAAGACCTGCTAAGCCATAGAAATCAGCGCCACCTTTTTCTGCGAAATAGTATCTGCCATCCAGGTTTATGGTAAAAGATCTGGCTGATGAAGTATACTTGCCCCAACCATTAGAAAATTCGGCTTCTGTTTTGAAGAAATAAGTAAGGCTTGGTGCAGCAGCAATTTGCTCCGTAAAGAAGTACTCTCCGCCAATGTTAATACCAATTCCACCATTTTCGATACCGGCTTCCGTACCGTAAACCAGGCCGGCACCAACTCTCATTTTGCCTTCTTCCTGCGCTACTGGCTGCGTTGTAGTTTGTGCAGAAGCAGCCGTTTTAGTTGCAGTTGCATTCTGAGCCAAAGTAGCTGTGGCAGAGGCCAAAACTATTGTGGATAATAGTAATAATTTTTTCATAAATATTAAGTTTGCTAAAAGTTTGTGTTGTAAATATACTAAACTGATTATCTAATATTCAAATTCAACTATATATAATTTATCAATTAATTAGCTTTAATTTGCTAATGTTATACATAAGGATTACCAGCAGAAGCAAATCGAAAAAAGCAACAAGTATAACATACTGTATTTGAAATGTATAAAAAGTATTTTGCACTGTTTATATAACTTATTCATGCTTAAAGCTTTTCAAACAACTGCTTTATAAAGTATAAGCCCGGTTTAACCAGCAACAAAGAGCCCCGGCACTTACAAAGTACCGGGGCTCTTAATCATCTGAATTTATACTTCGGGCAGTCTATTTAAACATACCTTTAAGCTTGGCCAGCTTTGCCTGGAAATCATCCATCGGCTCCTCTTCTTTTTTAGCGCCAGTCTTTTTGTTGTTCGTATTACCACCACCTGTTGGTCGGGCTGAAGTAGGGTCTCCTTTCATACTTAGGGAGATGCGCTTACGGCTCTCTTCTACTTCCAGCACCGTAACCTCTACTTTCTGCCCCACTTTCACCACATCGTGCGGGTTGCTTACAAAGCGGTCGGATAAATGGCTCACATGAACCAGGCCATCCTGGTGCACCCCGATATCTACGAAAGCTCCGAAAGCAGTGATGTTGGTTACGATACCAGGTAATTTCATGCCGGCACGCAGGTCTCTTATCTCATTTACGCCTTCAGTAAAGCTGAAAGCTTCAAACGTTTCGCGCGGGTCGCGGCCTGGCTTGGCTAATTCGTTTACAATATCCTGCAACGTTGGCAAACCTACCGTATCTGTTACATACTTTTTCAGGCTGATCTGCTTACGCAACTCTTCTTTCTGGATTAGGTCCTGAACGGTTACGCCCAGATCTTTTGCCATTTGCTCCACGATGGCATAGCTTTCAGGGTGCACAGCAGAAGCATCCAACGGATTTTTAGCATCGCGGATACGTAGGAATCCTGCCGCCTGCTCAAAGGCTTTATCGCCTAAGCGGGGTACTTTTTTCAGTTCGGTGCGCGTACGGAATGGGCCGTTCTGGTTTCTATACTCTACAATGTTTTGTGCCAAAGCAGGGCCTAAACCGGAAACGTAGGTCAATAACTGCTTGCTGGCCGTGTTTACTTCCACACCTACGGCGTTCACGCAGCTCATTACCACATCATCCAGCGAGTGCTTCAGGGCAGACTGGTCCACATCGTGCTGATACTGGCCAACACCTATACTTTTCGGATCAATCTTTACAAGTTCAGCAAGTGGGTCCATCAGGCGGCGGCCAATAGAAACGGCACCACGCACCGTTACATCCTGGTCCGGAAACTCTTCGCGGGCTACATCAGAGGCAGAATAAATAGAAGCACCGCTTTCATTTACCATCACTACCTGCACCGAAGCAGGCAGTTTCAGGCTCTTTACAAAAGCTTCTGTTTCGCGGCTGGCTGTACCGTTACCAATAGCTATAGCTTCTACCTCGAAACGGGTAACCATGTAACGTACGGCCTGCGCGGCTTCCTGCTCTTTGTGCTGCCCTGTATGCGGGTAAATAGTTTCGTTGTGCAGCAGCTTGCCTTGTTTATCCAGCACTACAGATTTCACACCTGTCCGGAAGCCCGGGTCCAGGGCTAAAACTGTTTTCTGGCCAAGCGGCGAAGACAATAATAACTGACGTAGGTTGTCGGCAAATACACGAATGGCTTCTTCATCAGCGCGTTTTTTAGAGCTCAAACGCACTTCTGTTTCCATACTTAGTTTTAATAAACGCTTGTAGCAATCCCGGGTAGCCAGTTTCACTTGTTCCGAAGCGGCATTGTTGCCTTTTACAAACATGTCTTCCAATTTGGCCAGTGCAGCTTCTTCTTCCGGCTGGGCACTCAGCATGAGTACCATTTCGGTTTCGCCGCGGCGCATGGCAAGTATGCGGTGCGATGGCGCTTTCTCGATCGGTTCTTCCCAATCAAAATAATCCTTGAACTTCTGGCCTTCTTCTTCCTTGCCCATCATCACGCGGCTTTTGAACACGCCTTTCTTTTCGAAAAGCTGGCGCATGGTAGCACGGGCTTCGGCATTCTCGTTCATCCACTCAGCCATAATATCACGGGCACCGGCAAGCGCTTCGGCAGTATCTTTTACTTCTTTCTCTTCCGATATATAGTTGGCGGCCTCGCTGTCTACATCAAAGTTTTCCTGCTCAAAAATGCGCTGTGCCAGTGGCTCCAGTCCTTTTTCGCGGGCGATGGTTGCCTTGGTACGGCGCTTGGGTTTGTAAGGCAGGTAAATATCTTCCAGTACGGCCATGGTTTCGGCGGCCATGATCTGCGCTTCCAGCTCTGGCGTTAGCTTCTCCTGGTCCTTAATAGACTTCAGAATGCTTTCGCGGCGCTTGTCCAGTTCGCGTAATTGCTCCATTCTATCACGAATAGCGGCAATCTGTACTTCATCTAAAGACCCGGTTGCCTCTTTCCGGTAACGCGAGATAAAAGGTACGGTCGCACCTTCGTCGAGCAAAGTGGCTGTTGCCTCTACCTGCTTTATAGTTACCGAAAGTTCGGTTGCGATCTTTAATAAATGCTCAATGTTTGGTTCCATGTATAACTGTAAATAGTAGGAAATCGAAGTATAAGTGTAACCGGGCGGAGAAAAAGTATAAAAATATATGGGGTGCTACTGTAGTTTCTTCCGCCTCTTCCTATCGTTTTTAAGTATAAACTATGTTTTTAAGAACGTCAAATTTAAGGCTTATTGCCTAAACCCGAAACAAGTAATTGTTCTAAATTACCATTTACCGTAAGCTACTGAGGCACAGCTTATCAGGAACCATATTTTATACCTTCGCACCTCTGATGCGTATTTTTAACTATAAAAAACTGGTTTTTATCCTGGCAACTATACTTCTGCAACTGACAATTTCGTGCGTTATTCAGCCCCAATTACAACACTTTACAAAGAAACAAGCTACTACAGCATCATTAACTAACTATTATAACCGAAGAAGTATGAGGCCGCACTATGAATTTCTACGGGCTCACCTGTAGCAGCAATCTCACAAGCCAGCAACTGCTGCAACAACATAAGTAAAAGTATAGTTAAAACAAGCTTTAAGAGAGCATGCAGCTACTTGCTGCCAAACTTATCCACCATACGCTATGCCATGGAGATCGGCTCAAAAATAACAGGGCTTACCGATGCTGAAGTAACAGAGCAGCGGCTCCGGCATGGCCAGAACAAACTCCACTCATCCGAAAAGCTTCCTTACTTAACGCTGCTATGGCACATCGTTTATGAGCCGATGTTTATACTGCTGGCTGTAGCGTGCAGCTTATACTTTATACTTGGCGAGTACGGCGAAGGACTGATGATGCTGGTAGCGATCCTGATCGTATCCAGTATTTCATTTTTCCAGGAACTGCGAAGCAAAAATGCCCTGGATGCGCTCCGCAAACTTTCACAGCCTATGTCGGTAGTGGTGCGCAATGGCCAGGAAATTTCTATACTTACCGAAGAGCTGGTGGTAAACGATGTGATGCTAGTGCAGGAAGGTAACCAGGTGCCGGCTGACGGGCTTATACTTCAATCAAACGACTTCTCGGTAGACGAATCTATACTTACCGGCGAATCTTTTGCCGTAGACCGTAACGATGTTGAAGGCAATAACCGCCTGGCAATGGGTACTACGGTTGTTTCGGGGCAGGCTTATGCGCGGGTAACACATGTGGGTATGCAAACGCAGCTGGGCAAACTTGGCAAATCCATTGAAGTTGCTGAAGAAATAAAAACGCCACTGCAGCAACAGATAAACCAGTTTGTGCGCCGCATGGCCTTGTTTGGTTTCGGGGCTTTTATGCTGGTCTGGTTCCTGAATTATGTGCACACAGGCAGTATGCTGGAAGGATTGCTTTTTGGGCTCACGCTGGCCATGTCGGTGTTACCCGAAGAAATTCCGGTGGCTTTCTCAACGTTTATGGCAATTGGCGCCTGGCGCATGATGCAGCAGAGCATACTTACCAAAAGCCTCCGCACCGTTGAAACCCTGGGCTCTGCCACCGTCATCTGCCTCGATAAAACTGGCACCATCACTGAAAATAAAATGCAGCTGGCCAAAGTATATGATGCTGCTACCCATCAGCTTTTATCAATCGAAGATTGCCTCTCTCCCTCCTGCTCCAACGTTTTGGCCTACGCGATGTGGGCGAGCGAACCAGCCCCCTTCGACCCCATGGAGCAAGCTTTGCACCAAGGCTACGCCAGCCATACTTCCGAAGACGCACGGCCCAAACATACGATGGTACATGAATACCCGCTGGGTGGTATCCCTCCTATGATGACACACGTGCACCAGCATACTAATTCAGGTGACCGCATTATTGCAGGCAAGGGAGCGGCAGAGCGCATAATCCGGATCTGTAAAATTCAGGGTGATGAGAAAAGCAAGATAGAGCAAACTGTACAGGAACTAGCGGCTGCAGGTTACCGGGTGTTGGGTGTAGCCAGTGCAGCGATAAGCGAAGGTGAATATCCGCGGGAGCAGGACGATTTTAACTGGCATTTTGAAGGGCTCGTAGCGCTTTACGATCCTCCGAAGCACAACATACAGCAAGTGCTGAACCAGTTTTACACTGCTGGCATAAAAGTAAAAATGATTACCGGCGATTATCCCGCCACTGCTAAAGCTATTGCTGCAGAAAGCGGTTTCAGAAATATAGATGCCATACTTACCGGGGATGCTGTTATGCAATTGAGCGAACAGCAACTTACTAACCAGGTAAATACCTGCAACCTGTTTGCCCGCATGTTTCCGGAGGCAAAACTGCGGGTGATTAATGCGCTTAAGGCGAACGGCGAAGTGGTGGCCATGACCGGCGATGGCGTAAACGATGGCCCAGCCCTGAAAGCTGCGCATATTGGTGTAGCTATGGGCGGTAAAGGCACCGAAATTGCCAAACGAGCCGCCGAGCTTGTGTTACTTGATGATGACCTCGAGAAAATGATACAGGCCATTGCCTTGGGCCGGAAAATCTACACCAATTTAAAGAAAGCTGTCCGCTACATCGTATCTATCCATATCCCGATCATACTTACCGTAACGCTACCGCTGGTTTTGGGCTGGAAATATCCCAACATCTTTACACCTGTACATGTAATTTTTCTGGAGCTGGTTATGGGACCAACCTGCTCTATCATCTATGAAAACGAACCCATAGAACGCGACACGATGCAGCGCCCGCCACGCAACCCGCAAAGCACTTTTCTTAGTTTCAGGGAGTTGGGCATCAGCCTGGTGCAGGGGCTGGTAATTACGGCAGGCGTTTTGGGCATGTATGCTTATGCCGTTTCACTGGGTTACAACGAGGCACTTACCCGTTCGCTCACGTTCAGCACTTTATTGTTCTGCAACATATTTCTAACGCTTGTTAACAGGTCGTTTACATTCTCCATTTTCACAACACTCGCCTACCCCAACAAGCTCATACCTATAATTATACTTATCACACTGCTGCTGATGGTACTAATGTTTAAGGTGCCATTTATGGAGCGGTTATTCGGGCTGGAGAGTGTGCCCGGACATTTACTGCTGCTAAGTGGTGGAGTAGCCATGGTAGCAGTACTGTGGGTAGAGGTATACAAGCAACTGCGCTACCACCTGCACCTACCCAGGCATCTATCTGCAACCTGAAATATAGTAATGCTATTTCCGGGTTTTACGCTGAATGGAAAAATACAATTACATAATTGCATTTAAATCATTATTTCGCAACAAATCAGCTTAAAATACAAACCATCGTCTATTTTGCTAAGTTTAAATACTGAGAGGTTATCACAATTACCTGGTAACCAGAATTTAACTGAAGTATAAAACTTATAGAACTGATGATGATCAATATAGCAAGTCTCGCATTTTTATTCACGTTTGTGGTGTATTCGCTGCTCGTGACCTTTATACTTACCTGTATTTATTTCGATGCCGAGCAACGAGGTATAAAAGGGTGGTTAGTTGTGTTTCTGACATTTTTTTCAGGCACTATTTTCGGAACAATAGTCTGGTTACTGCTGAGGCCTAAGCTTAAAACAGTACCCGTAAGAGCAAGTTAATTTACTTTACAAGCTTATAAACTGCCATTAAATATCTTCTGAGAGTAGCCGGGCTTTGCCTAAAGGCAAGTATACATTAACAGGCAGGAAGTTATTTAATGGCAGTTTTGCGTTCTGTCGGCAGCAATTTATACTTTAGCAAAATCATCTGCTTATTATACAGGTTATGCAAGAGTCTGAAAAACTACACCACGAATCACTTTTTATACCTGTAACAGCAACCGATGAGCTGCATTTGAAGCGCATTTACCAGAACCCGACGGGCAAACCTGTTTTGCTGGTGCATGGCTCCATTGAGAATGGCCGTATTTTCTATTCCAGGTCTGAAAAGGGTTTTGCGCCCTACCTGGCCCGCCATGACTACGATGTTTTTGTAGCCGACTTGCGTGGCCGGGGCAAAAGCCGGCCACCAATTTCCGGCCGCTCAAATTTTGGCCAAACCCATACCTTAGAAGAAGATTTCCCTGCTTTCATAAACAAGATAAAACAACTCAAGGGCGATGTGCCGCAGTACTGGGGCGCTCACTCATGGGGCGGCGTGTTGATGCTGGCTTACCTGGCCCGGCCGGTAGTGCCTGTGCAGGTACAGGCTATGGTTTTCTTTGGCAGCAAGCGCCGCATCAGTATCTGGAGCCCTAAAAAATTCCTGATGGTGGATGTTGTCTGGAACTGGCTTTCGAAGCTGGTGGTGTCGATAACCGGTGCCCTGCCGGCTAAGAAAATGCGCATCGGCTCTGACAGCGAAACCCGCCTGACACACCGGCAAACGCACCATTGGGTAGTGCAACGCCGCTGGCTACACTGGCACGATAAATTTGACTACGCCACCATATTGCAACAAATGAACCTGCCTCCCACTTTATACTTAACGGGCGCTAACGACGATGTGCTGGGCCACCCAACCGATGTTAAAAACTTAATGCGGGAAACCGGGAGCAACCAAAGCGAGTTTAAAATAATAGGCAAAGCAAGCGGACACCTGCACAATTACGACCACATAAACCTACTTACGCACCCCGATGCCGTACATGATCATTTTCCGTTAGCTTTAGCCTGGTTCGAAAAAAGTACGACGCTTGCAACGGATCACGTTAATAAAGGGTCTTTACTTTAAAGGTTGTTATTTAACTTTTCGATTATACTTGCTTACATACTTATACGCTACTCAAAATGAATAAAATTCTTCGCCCTGTACTTGCGCTTGCTTTCGGATCTTTCCTGCTTGCCTCCTGCGATAAATGCGAACCAACTTATACCCAGCCAACCACCGAAGACCTGGACTGGCTGGTGTATGATACCAAAGATTCTATCAGGTTTGTGAACGAGAGCAACAAGGTTTTCACTTACCTCCGCACAAATGCTTATACTCAGAATATTCCGGGAGCCGGCTACAGCGTAAGCGACGATTGCATTGAAAAAATGGACACGCAAGTGGTTAACGTTATCCAGCAGGTAAAAAACCAGCAGCCGGGCCTGGCCATCACTATACTTAAAACTCCTGAAGACCTGACAGTAAACCTGGTTGTTGAAGACCGGGGCACTTATAAAATAGATAAGGCCAACCCTACTTTTGCAACGCTCGATCTAAACGGATTTACTTACAACAATGTGTTTGAAGTGAAGGCAGACAGCACAAAAGCCACCAGCCTGAAACGCCTACTTTTTAATAAAGAATTCGGTTTCCTGAGCTTAGAAATGTACGATGGCAGAAAACTGGATCTGAAACGTTAATTTATACTTCAATTTGAATCAAAAAAGGCTTCTCCGGTTTACAGAGAAGCCTTTTTTGATTGCCACAACCCAAGCATTTATACTTCGGCTGCGCCCAGGCATTTTAATACTTCCAGCACTTTGTTTACATGCTCTAACGGTTTGGTAAGCGAGTTAAACACAAAGCGCACCGTGCCCTGCTGATCTATTACGTAAGTAACCCGGCCCGGCACGATGCCCATAGTCCGTGGCACGCCAAATAATTTCCGGATGCGCCCGCCTTTGTCGCTGAGCAGCACAAAAGGCAAGCGATGCACCTGACCGAACTTCTCGTGCGATACCTCACTATCGGAACTGATGCCTACAACTTCGGCGCCATATTCTTTAAAAACTTCATACTGATCGCGGAATTCGCAAGCCTGTTTGGTGCAGCCCGGGGTGTTATCTTTCGGGTAGAAGTATAGCACCACGCTCTTTGTTTTCAATATATCATACAAGCGGAAGGTGCTGCCATCCTGCTGCTGTAATTCAAAATCCGGGGCTTTATCTCCTGCTTTTATACTTTCTGTAGCCATGCTATTTATATGCTTTACTTTTTATCTTTTGCTTTAACGGAATGCAAGTCTCTAAATGTTTAGTGCCTGAAGTTAATCTATACTTTACAATCGTAATAAAATATAGATGCTTAGTCTGTTTTTCTGTCGCTACAAACCATTTACTTCCACAAAAGTTATACTTCCAGATTCTGCTTTAAAGTATAAAACTATACTTATGCATTGAGAACATGCTAAAATTTCGTTTTCGCAAGCTAACATTGGTTCTTTCGAAATCAGTTTGCGGCATAAAACATGAATTTAAACAAGCTCTAAAGTATAAATTGCCATATTTGTGGCTGTTCCGTTTTCTATGCCACGCATCAACGTTATTATTCCTGCTTACAACGAAGAAAATTCTATCGCAAAGGTAATCTCTGCTATACCTGCTGGCTTGGTTGATGAAGTGATCGTGGTAAACAACAACTCTACTGACCGTACTGCTGAAATAGCACAAATTGCCGGGGCTACCGTTTTGCACCAGCCCCTTGCCGGTTACGGAAACGCCTGCCTGAAAGGCATTGCGTATACTTTAGCTAAACCCGCTTCCAGCCGTCCAGATATCCTTGTTTTCCTGGATGGAGATTACTCGGATTATCCCGAAGAAATGCCGCAAATACTGCAGCCTATACTTGCCGGTAAAGCAGATATGGTGATCGGGTCGCGGGCGCTGGGTAACAGGCAACGTGGCGCTATGTTGCCACAACAGATATTTGGCAACTGGCTGGCCACTACCCTACTGCGCTGGCTTTATGGCGTAAAGTATACCGATCTCGGGCCTTTCAGGGCAATCAGAATGGGAACGCTGCTGGCGCTGGGCATGCAGGACCGCAACTATGGCTGGACGGTAGAAATGCAGGCCAAAGCAGCGAAACAGAAAGTAAAGTATGTAGAAGTGCCTGTAAGTTACCGCAAGCGCATCGGGGTATCTAAAGTTTCGGGTACGGTAAAAGGTACTGTACTGGCAGGTTACAAGATCATTTTTACTATCTTTAAATACTTGTAAAACCTATGGGAACGCTGGACCTGATCGTGCTACTGCTCTACGGCATCTGCCTGGCATTTATCTTCAGCTATAGTATGGCACAGCTGCACCTTACCATACTTTACCGCCTCCGCAAACCACGAACCAGCCCTGACCTGCAAAGTATAACCAATTGGCCCAGCGTAACCGTACAGTTGCCGGTTTATAACGAACGGTATGTAATAGAACGACTCATGGATGCTGTGGCTGCCTTCGATTATCCATCCGAAAAACTCCAGATACAGCTGCTCGATGATTCCACCGACGATACCTACCAGCTTATCCGGGAAAAAGCAGAACATTACGGGCAACTTGGCCTGAACATCCAACATATACAGCGCCGCAACCGCGAGGGCTACAAAGCCGGCGCCTTGCAGCATGGCTTAACCTCCGCAACCGGCGACTTCATCGCTATTTTTGATGCTGATTTTGTACCTCCTCCGGATTTCCTGAAGAAGACAATTCCGGCTTTTACGGATGTCCAAATTGGTGTAGTACAAGCCCGCTGGGGGCACCTGAACAGCAATTATTCGTTGCTGACCAGGTTGCAGGCCTTCGGGCTGAATGCACACTTTACCGTGGAACAAACTGGGCGCGCAACCGGGGGCCATTTTTTAAACTTTAATGGCACGGCCGGCGTGTGGCGTAAAAGCTGCATACAGGATGCCGGTGGCTGGCAAGCCGATACCCTCACCGAAGACCTCGACCTGAGCTACCGTGCCCAACTGAAAGGCTGGAAATTTAAATACCTCGAAAATGTAACCGCTCCGGCAGAATTACCGGCCACGATGGGCGCACTTAAATCACAACAGTTCCGCTGGACAAAAGGCGCTGCCGAAACTTCCCGAAAACATCTCTTTACCGTATTGCGGGCCCCAGTATCCTGGCTTACAAAACTGCATGCTGTCTTCCATTTGCTTAACAGCAGCGTGTTTGTATGCGTGCTATTCACGGCTATACTTAGTGTGCCGGTTCTTTTTATCAAGCATCAGCAACCGCAACTGGCATTTTTGTTTAAAACAGGTTCATTACTTATACTTAGCCTGGTTGCCCTTATTTATTTTTACTGGACATCGCTTCGCAGGCAAAAAACAGTAAGATTTATACCTGATTTTTTCATGTTTCTGAGCATGTCTATGGGGCTTTCGCTGCACAACAGCCTGGCTGTGCTGGAAGGCTACATTGGCCACAAAACCCCTTTTATCCGGACGCCCAAGTATAATATAGTGCACCGGAGCGATAGCTGGCAGAAACAAGGTTATAGAATAGAAAGTATAAACCCGATTACAGTGCTGGAAGGAATGCTGGCCGTGTACTTTTGCTATGGCATTGCAGCAGGCATACAGCTACGTGATTTTGGTTTGCTGCCTTTTCATGTGATGCTGGTACTTGGGTTTGGCACTGTTTTCTTTTACTCCCTTTTTCATAGCCGGCGCGTGTAAGTATGGGCAAAAAACAGGTTGTTATTTATGGGCTGCTTTTAATTTCTGCGCTGGCTTATGCAGCGCTTGGTTACGCTACGCCACGCCAGCAATTTGTGCAGCTATTTATACTTTATGCTATTGTTTTTGCAGGCTATGTTTATCTTATTAACCAGCGTTTCAGTATCTGGCAGGGCATTGGCGCTGCCATTACTTTCAGGCTGATTTTGCTGTTTGCCGTGCCAGCCCTTTCCGATGATTATTTCCGGTTTATCTGGGATGGGCGATTATTAATGGCTGGCGAAAACCCTTACCTGCATCTGCCCTCTTTTTATTTTTCTGCTGAAGCGGCTCCTGTTCCAGGCATTACACAAGCACTTTTCCGGCAACTCAATTCACCGGATTACTACTCCGTTTACCCTCCTGTAGCGCAAGGCGTTTTCTGGCTGGCCGAAAAATTAGCTGGTGGCAATATACTTGCAAGTATAGTTACGATGCGGGTAGTGTTGCTGCTGGCCGATGCAGGGAATATACTTCTGCTACTGAAACTGCTCCGCAAAATGGGCCTGTCGGATAAGTCGGTGCTGCTGTACGCCCTGAACCCGCTGGTTATACTTGAGCTAACCGGCAACCTGCACTTCGAAGCACTGATGCTGTTTTTTGTGCTGCTGGCATTATACTTACTGCACTATAGGCGCTACCTGTGGGCAGGTGCGGCATTAGGGCTGGCTATTGCTACCAAATTGCTCCCGTTTCTTTTTTTGCCATTTATACTTCGCAGGTTAGGTTACAAAAGGTTTATTGGTTTTGCAGCTATACTTGGGCTCGTACTCGTGCTGGTTTTTCTGCCGCTGGTTACTCCTGCCGTTATCAGCCATTTCTTCCAAAGTATAAATCTATACTTCCAGCGTTTCGAGTTTAATGCCAGTATTTATTACCTGCTCCGCTGGGTTGGCTTCAGGATTTCGGGTTATAACCAGATTGCTGTTATCGGGCCGTTGCTTTCTTTGGCTACATTGGTGATAGTGCTAAGTATGGCTGCTGTTAAAAAGCTGGGCTCTTTGCGAAGATTGGCAGGCTATATGGCAGCCGCCCTTACAATTTATCTGTTTCTGGCTACAACGGTGCACCCCTGGTACATCACTACGCTTATAGCACTTACAGCCATGAGCAATTTTCGCTACGCCGTAGTGTGGTCGGGGCTTGCCTTCCTGAGTTATGCCAACTACCGCACCAACAATTACCACGAAGACCTGGCACTGGTAGCCCTTGAATATACCATCGTTTTTCTGTGGGTTTTGGTAGAGCTATACTTATACCGCCAACGCCAGAAACAACCGAACTTAGCTGAGTGAAACAAAGCTGCTTTATACTTATAGACCTGTATTATATTTTCACTATATTGTATTTAGTCTTTTTGGCACAAGAATCAGACTTGACTGCTTCTAGCCATAGTTTCACCGAACTATAACTTCCAGCTATGACCATTAAACCACAGAAGCTGTTTAAACTAGCTAATGAAGAAAACCAATCGGGTAATAAGCGTACCAAAGCAACCAAAATTAAAGCCTGAAGCAATTTACCATCTAACAAGCCCCCTAATTATACTTCCTACACCCTAAACAAACTTCTTTCTCATGAAAAAACTTTTTACGCTTATACTACTGTTTACTGCCTCCCACTGCATGATGGCCCAGACGATAGACGGAGCAGCCGTAGTTCGATACTTCGAACTCACAGATAGCCTGAAGCAGGGAAAATCCATTAGCCCTACAACCTGGAAAGCTTTTCTGAACATGGAAGGAAACAGGCTTTACATCAAAAACATGGCCCATACCGATGCTTTCCTGGAGCGGTACAGAAAGACGATGGAGATTGTGTACATGCCCAAGAATGACAGTATACTTCAGAAAAGGTTACAAAACTCGCAACAGAATTACCTCACTTATACCATCCATCAGTACAAAGCCAACGAGCACGCTTTACGCCAATATTTTGCAGGTATAACTTCTGATAAACAGGCTTACCTCGCTGCCATGTACGAGAAGTGCTTTACCATGCTCCCGAAAAAATTGCAGAACCAGAAGCCGGAAACCACTATTTACTTCATCGCCTTGGATAACGATGCTGTTGCTCAGAGCGGAAATCTCATCCTTAACCTTTGGGGCAGCTACAACTTTGATAAGATAAAGCCTGGCATTTTAGCCGGACATGAGATACACCACCTGCTTTGGGAGCCTAAAAAGTATGACGTTGCTGAAAAAGACAAAAGCCTGTTTTATATGCTGAATTTGCTGATGAACGAGGGTGCACCCGACCTGATCGACAAGAAACTTACTTCCTCGCCGGGTATGCCGGAAGAGATGAAATTTGGTGAATACATGCTGCAGGCAGGCCAAAAAGCTTTACCAATGGTTGATGAAGCCATCAGAAATATCTCGGCAGGAAACAAAAACTATAGCAATAACGAGATCAGGCAACAGGTTACAAGTATGAGCGGACACATTCCGGGCTTTTACATGGCTGATATTATCGAGCGGAATGGCTTGCGTGAAAAACTCGTTAAAAATATCCAGAACCCTTTCCAGTTCATTTATCTTTACAACAAGGCAGCTAAAAAAGACAAAACCAAACCTTTTGTTTTCTCCGATCAGGCCATTGCATACCTGAAAAAAGTAGAGGCTGCAGCATCGCAACACAAGAATTAATAATACCGCAATATGCACATTATTATCCCGGACGATTACCAGGATGTTGTCCGCACACTTGACTGCTTTAAACTACTTGCCGGGCACGAAGTAACTGTTTACAACGAAACGGTTACAGAAACTGAGGAATTGGCCAGGCGCTTTGCTACAGCAGATGTGCTGGTGCTGACCCGCGAAAGAACCGCTATAACGGAAGCATTGCTTTCGAAACTGCCCAATCTGAAGCTCATCAGCCAGACCGGCAAAATAGCAAACCACCTCGATTTGGATGCCTGCACCAGGCATCATGTTGCCGTAGCAGAAGGCGTTGGCTCGCCGGTTGCGCCTGCAGAACTGGCCTGGGCACTTATCATGAATGCCGCCCGGCAATTGCCACAAGCCATTCAAGCCATGAAAGAAGGTAAATGGCAGGTAAATATCGGCAGCTCTATAAAAGGCAAACTGACAGGCATCTGGGGCTACGGAAAAATCGGAAAGCGCATAGCGGCATACGCCAAAGCTTTTGAAGCGGATGTTATAGTTTGGGGCAGCGAAAGCTCAAGAAAATTAGCCGAAGCAGACGGGTTTATGGTTGCAGCCAGCAAGCAGGATTTCTTTTCGCGGGCTGATATTGTGAGCCTGCATTTACGACTTACCGAGACTACCAAAAGCATTGTGAAAGCCAATGACCTGGCCCTGATAAAACCGGAGGCAATACTGGTAAACATCAGCCGTGCAGAACTGGTTGAAGAAGGTGCGTTGGAAGTTGCGCTACAAAATGGCCGTCCTGGTTTTGCTGCGCTGGATGTTTATGAATCTGAACCAATCTATGATCAGAACCATCCGCTGTTACAAATGCCAAACGTAATCTGCACGCCTCACCTTGGCTACGTTGAGAAGAACAGCTACGAGTTATACTTCCGCAAAGCTTTTGAAAATATCATCTCTTTTGCCGAAGGCCAACCTGCCAATATTGCCAACCCTGAGGTTTTAAAAACTGCTCCTTTCTAAATTGGTGTAGAGATAAACCACTTCTATTAAATCAGCTAAAACAGAGACCTTGCAGTATACACAGCTCCTGCGAGTGTCTTGCTTATAGTTGCCGTAGTCCAACCACCCCCAACCCCTCCTTATCCAAGGCGGGGAGCTCAACTGTTCTTTGTAAATATTCTGTTTAACATTTATCTTCTAGGCTTTGATCAGGCTTTTCGCCTCGCCGGCTGGGCCTCACTTTTCTCTTTGATGAGAAAGTCTAAAAGGGGCCCCTGCACCCCTGTAAGCAAAAGAATCAAGACAATTCGTTTATCGAGGGCCCCTCCCCCCACTCGTTGAACGCTCAAACATCGAATCGTCTTGGGTGCACTTCGAAAAGCTATTGCTTTGTAGTTCCTGTTGCATAACCGCCTGCGAAGAAGTGTCCTTTCCAGTCCTTGGGTTGAGCGCCTTCTATTGTTGCGGTGCCCGCAAGGGCAGCCCGCAGCGGGGCGAGGAGCAGCTTCAATAGACAGCGCGATGCCCGAGGACGAGCCCTCGCGGGCTTGGAGCGAGCCAAAGCAACTATAAAACAGCAGGCAAGTAAAGCTCCCAGGATTAGAGATAACTATGGAAGTATAGCTTAATTAAAGCCAGTATAAACCTCAGCTATGAAACTATACCAGATTTCTCCTAGTGTCGAAACAATATCCGAGTTACTCTCCAATATCCCGTAACGGTGCCATCAGGAAATCATTTAATGGTTTTACAGCTTTGAAAGAATCCAACACTACATTCATAAAATCAGGGCTTAACACCAATTTATCATCTATAGGCATAATGGCATTCCAGCTTTTGTGGCGCAGGTATGCTATGGCAGGGTTATCCTTTTCATAGCCTTTGGGTGTGGTTTTAAGCTGTTCCCCTGATATATTTCCAAACCTGGTTTTAAACTCCGGCTTCTGAAGTATACTTTCAAACTCATCAAGGCTGTAATCAATTTCCTGGCGTACGGCTTTTAGTTGATCGGCTGGTGGCATCCAAAGCCCGCCGGCTACAAAAGAGTTATTGCCGCTGGCCAGGTGCAGGTAGTAGCCCGGAAGTATAGATTTCCGGCCTCCTTCCGCTATATAAGCTCCAAAATGGTCTTTATAAGGGCGCTTGTCGTTGGAGAAACGCACATCGCGGTAAATGCGGAATACCAGGTCTTTGCCTTGCTGCCCGTAAGCAACTGGTTCAAAGTCCTGCATCTGTTTCAGCATCTCATCCAGGAAAGCGATGTAGTTTTTGCGGGCAGCGTCGTACTGCTTTTTATTTTCATTAAACCATTCGCGGTTATTGTTCTGCTTCAGGTCGGTTAAAAAACGGAGGGTAGCTTTATCTATAGTTGCAGCCATGTAGCTTTTTGCTTATCAATTATTTTATATTCTGGTTGCCGGTAGGCATATACTTGTTTTAATAGCAATCAGGTTAGCTTTGTATACTTTGGGTTCGGTTGCATTGTTCGTTTCTTTTTGTAATCAACCTGCTCCAGTCAGCTCGCTTTCCTGCAGCTTTTCAGGACTCAATTTCGATTAAAGAATCCGCTTACCTATGTGTAGCTTTTAACGTTTTGGCAATTGGCTTCTGCATTCTTGTTCAGGCCAGAGCAGCCCGAAAGTATACTTCCAATATAACTTAAAGTACGAACAGTAACCTACATACTTTATGCAAAACTAGACCCTAAGTAGCTCAATCTTCCTGCTAATTTATACTTATAAAGCTACAGCAAAAATCAAGCTTACCCCTTTTCTTAAGAAGGCAAACTTAGCAGCTGCAGGTTTTGTTTTAGTTTAAGAGGTTTGGCTTGCTGTAAGCCCCGTCATGCGTCCATATTTTGCGTAGTAAAAGAAACTGTTGTTTACACTCTCTGCTATGTATCGCATTTTAATGCTTTTATGGTTGCTGCCGGTAATTCCGGCTGTACAGGCGCAGGATGTGGCCGGGAAAGTTTCTGTTTATATTGCTCAGAAAGAGCGCATGCAACAGGCATTGTTTCTTTATCAGCGACTTGTAGATACGAATAACTGGCACACTTTTCCTGTAAACCTGAAACTGCAATCCGGCGATACCAGCCGGTATATTCTTCCGTTGCAGGAGAATCTGTTGCAAACCGGCGACCTTAGTTTAGACAATGCCACCCAACAACCAGCTTTTACAAACGAAATAACGCGGGCTGTGCGCCGGTTCCAGGAGCGGCATGCTTTAAAGGCCGACGGAATTATCGGACCGAAAACTATTGCAGCTCTCAATATAACACCCGAACAGCGCCTTGAGCAATTGAAGTGCAGTTACGACGACTGGATAGCAGCTACCCACAACCTGAAGCAACCCTACCTTCTTGTAAATATTCCGGATTATACTTTGCAGGTAATTGACAGCAACAAGACCGTGCTAAAAATGCGTGTAATTGTGGGCAAAAAGGATCATCAGACGCGGGTAGTAAAAAGCGAAATGACTACCGTGGTTTTTAACCCATCCTGGAATATACCCCGCTCTATAGCAGCCAAAGAAATATTACCTATTTTAAAGCGTAACCCCGGCTATTTATACAAGAAACGCATGCAGCTTTTCCAGCCCTCACCAACTGGTTTTGTAAGAACCAACCCCTGGCGCGTTAACTGGAAGAAAGTAACAGAAGATACCTTTAACTATAAAATTGTGCAGCGGCCCGGAAGTATAAATGAGCTCGGAAGAATTAAATTCCTTTTCAAAACAAATGTAAACCAATACCTGCATGATACCCCGGATAAAGATCTGTTTAAGTATGATAACCGCTCTTTCAGCCATGGCTGCATACGTCTGGAGCAACCTATGGCGCTTGCTGATTACCTCCTAAAACACAGGTCTGGTTATTCAGATAAAATGATCGCAAAATTTAAGACTGATGGTATTCCGGATCATTACATCAGGGTAAAAAAATCCATGCCTTTACTTATTGCTTACCAGACTGCCTGGGTTGATGATAACATGCGGGTGCAGTTCAGGGAAGATGTGTATGGTTTTGAGCGCGGCGAAAGGGAGCATGTACTGGTAGAGTAAACTTTTATACTTGTGCCTTCAATGGTTATCCTGGTTCAACCACTCTTCAGGGTTTTCTAGATCTTCCAGATAATCCACATCGGAAAGGTGCGGCAATAAAGTATAGTTTACATGCAGCCGCTGCAGATCTTCAATTGTTTCCGGAAAAACCTGCTTGGTGCTCCAATGTTTATTTCTGAAAAGTTCAGGGTATAATCTGTTCATGCCCAAGAGGTAATAACCTCCGTCCAGTGCAGGGCCAATTACTACAGCATGTGATTTCAGTTCTTCAAAAGCGCGCTCTATAATTTCCTGTGTCAGTTGCTGGCAATCGCTCCCGATTATGACCACTGAAGTATAACCTTCGGTAAAAGCTTTTTCGAAAGCAGCTGCCATTTTCTCACCCAGATCACCGGCCGGTTGCAGCTTTTTCTGGTATACTTTATCAGGCCACATGTCCTGCAGTTCCACTTTATCAGAGTAGTATACCGCTTTATCTACAGAAAGCTTTTCGGTAACAGAACGGGTATGCTGCAGCAGGTGCAGGTAAATTTCAAGAGCAGTTTCGGGGCCAACGGTGGCAGCAAGCCTGGTTTTAACTTTGCCTAATTCCGGGTTGCGCACAAACAACAATAGCAAGCGCTTGTCAGTCATATACTTTTTCTCCTTCCTGCAGCCACATGCCCCATACTTTTGAATAGGCATGTACTTTATTTGTAAGGCCACTGCTGTTGTATACGGGATAAGACTGGTTCACCCATTCAAAGATGCCGCCATACAAATTATAAACCTGCCTGTAGCCTGCCGCGCGCAGCTGCTCTCCTACCCGCTCGCTGCGGTAACCTACCGAACAGTAAACTATAACCCGCGCATTTTTAGGTATACGCTCCAGTTTACCCACATTAAAGGAATCATAATCTACGAACTGCGAGCCAGGCAAATGGCTTACTTTATACTCTGCGTAAGTACGCGTATCCAGCAGTACAACCGGCTCTTTCTGCTGCAGTTGTTTGTATACGTTTACTGCACTTATACTTGGCACAGTATTTTTATACAGCCCTTCCAGCATCAGTTTATACGCCTTATCTGTAGTTTGCCCGCAGGCCTGCTGCGAAAGCATAAGCAGGGTGAAGATAAAGTATAAAAATAGATGCATGTAAAGTATAAAGGTTACTTATTTTAAGGTTTCGCCGCCGCAACTGGACCCGGACCCGGCTGTACAGCCATAGCAATGCTGGTTTAAAACGATTGAGCGATTGTCTAAACTTGTCAGGTCAAAATCACGGATGTGCTGCGATACAGAATGCTCTACATTTAACGCCAGCATCTGGTTAAAGTCGCAGTCGTACAAATAGCCATCCCAACCAACCGAAATGGTGTTCCGGCACATTGCATTGGCAGCTGCGGCAGGGTTAAAAGCTGTTACCAGTTTTTCCATATAACTTTCAAAATTGCCACTCTCAACCAGGTAATCCAGGTAGCGGCTTATGGGCAGGTTTGTGATGCAGTAAAGGTTATTAAACTCAATGCCATAGCTGCTCCGCAACCTGCGCTTAAACTCGCCCTCCAAAGATTTCTGGCTACCCGGCAAAAAAGCACCCGAAGGGTTGTAGACCAGATCCAGCGTCAGGCCGGTTCCCGCCATGCCATAGCCTGCTTTGTTCAGCATTTGCAGCGCTTTTACTGATTTTTCAAATACACCTTCGCCACGCTGCGCATCGGTGCGCGAGGCCGAAAAGTATGGCAAAGACGAAACTACCTGCGCATTGTGTGTTTTAAAAAACTGCGGCAGGTCGTGGTACTTTTTATTGGCAAGTATAATGGTTAGGTTGCAGCGCACAATTACCTGCCGATTGAGTTTAGAAAGTTCTTCCACAAACCACCGGAAGTGCTGGTTCATTTCGGGCGCACCACCTGTAATATCTATCGTTGTAATCTGCGGAGCCAATAACAGCGCATCCAGACATAGCTGCATTGTTTCGCGCGACATCATTTCCTTTCGGTCGGGGCCGGCATCTACGTGGCAATGCCTGCATACCTGGTTACACATTTTGCCCAGGTTTACCTGCAGTATAGTTGTTCCGGTTGGCTTGAGTGGGTAAAGACCATGCGCCAGCAGCTTTTCCGCAAAATCGGGGAAATGTGTGCCATTTTGTATGGGTTGCTGTAACACCTCCAACTGGTAAGCCGGGTTGCCAAACTGATGCTGCAACCCCTGTAAAGATTTAACAGAAGCGGCCATAGTTACATGGTAAGCTCCTTAATCTTATTCATCATCTGCACGCCATGCACCAACGCTGCGCCGCCTTTTATTGCCGCAGCCACATGCACGGCCTCCATCATCTGGTTTTCGTTGGCGCCTTTCTGCAAACAATCCGAAGTATAGGCATCAATGCAGTAAGGGCACTGCACGGCATGCGACACCGCCAGGGCAATCAATGCTTTTTCGCGTTCTGTAAGGGCGCCTTCCTTGAAAACCTCGCCATAGTAATCAAAGAATTTCTTGCCCAGTTCAGGTTGTAATTCAGTTATATTACCAAATTTAGAGAGATCGGCCGGGTTGTAGTAGGATGATTTTTCCATAAAGGAGAATTGAAAAAGTATAAAACAGGTACGAACAGGAAGCAATGCCGGATTGCGGCCATACTTACTGCTACCTTAAAGTATAAAATAAAAGTATAAGCTGCCAGATAAGTATAACAGCAGCCGAAGCGATAGGTTTACAAAAGCTCAAACAGGAAAAACAAAGGCGGGGCACGCAGCAACACCTCCTGCAGGTAATGCTCAAACGGCCTTAGTATGGATTTAGGGAAAGTACGGAATGTATATTCGTTCAGAAGTATAGTGAGCAGTTTACGTTTCAGGCGACTGCGTGCAGGCAATCTGTTCAGCGCTTTCTTAAAGTCTTCGCTGCAGTCTACATCACTTTTTACTTGTAATAAACTGATGCAATCCATGCAGGAATGTAACCTGTAAGAATAAATGGTCAGCTCCTGCAGCACATTGGCGCTCTGCCAGCTAAGCATAGAAAAAGATTCCGGTTCAAAGCTGTTAATATGCAACCCGATCAGGTAAACGCCACCATCAGTAGCAGGCCCCAGCACTATATTGTGCTCATTCAATTCCTCGTTCGCGCGTTGAAGATTAGAAACCCTGAGTGTGGGGCAATCGCTCCCAATGCAGATAACCCGCTGATACCCTGCCTCGAACACGGCAAGAAAAGCATTTGCTAAGCGTTCGCCAAAAGTATTGCCCTGCTGCTGATCTGAAAGTATAGTTACTACCGGCAAGCCCGAAGCTGCAGCTACCCGGGCAGTTTGTTTGAGTAAGGCTTTGGCTATCTTAAAGTTTATACGTTCCTGTTCCTCAACAAACGATTTATACTTTATTTCCTCGGCAGGGGCATGCGCGAAAAGTAAAATGGCGATATCACTTGTGGATGCTTCCAATTAAAACGCTTCAGGTTAAAGTTGTTTATGCACAATCCTATTTCACTTACCGAGAACTGTTATGTTGAGCAGCTTTTGGGCAAGATAGCGATTAAAAGCTGATATCAAAGCTCAGAATCTGAGAAAATTGACTGTATACCTGAAATTTTAGGATTTTATTTCACCCATTACAAATAGCTGCTCCAGGGTTGGGTTTATACTTCCACCGGTAGGCTCCAGGGTAATAGCAAACGCCTGTGCAGATTGTATGGCTTTCATTTGCTGTAATGTAGCTTTGCCTTCTTCCATTGTCAGCATGCCGGCATCTATTGGTTTGCCGTTATCCAAAGCCCAGAGTTGGTACTGTTTGCCGGCTGGTGGTGCAGGTAACTGCAGTATATCCAGGTATACTTGTTGTTGCGTAGGGTTCCAGTATACCATTACGTTGGCATCAGGGTGGGCCTCAACGCCCTGTAAATGTACAGGTTTGTAGTTAGGGTTGCGCATAATAGTCAGCAACTGCTCCTGCTGCTCCATTTTAAGCGAAGCCGTGTTATAGTTCTGTGCCATTTGCTGCTCCGATGCCAGTGCCAGTGCCAGCCTGCTTTCTGCCTGCTGCCACTTGTTATAAAAATTGTAGCTCAGCAAACCCGATACTAAAAACAAAACTATACTTGCCGCAAACATCCATTTATAAGCTGATGTTTCCTTCTCTTCAGCACCTGCATACATAGGTACCACAGGAGTCGTAAACTCAGTTTCAGCTGTACTTTGTTCTTCGTGCAGGTTCTGTGCATCATTTTGGGCAGCTATTGTTTCCAGTATCCTGGTTTTCAGCGCTGGGTTTGGCTGTACGGCGTACTGGGCAGCATAAGCTTCCATGGTCGCGCAGGCCTCGTCCAGGGCAGCACGCACTTCCGGCGACGATGCAGCCACACGTTCCACCTCCTGCTGCTCGGCTTCGGTTAATCCGCCGGCAGCATAGAGTTCCAGAATTCCTGACGCTATATAATCTTCGTTATGCACGACCTTTAAATAGTTTTCCTAATAATTTAATGGCACTTCTTGCTCTTGTTTTTACAGTACCGAGCGGGATGTTAAACTCATCGGCAATCTCACTTTGGGTAAGGCCTTCAAAGTACATCAGGTCGATAATCTGCTTTTGCTCAGGGTTAAGCTGCTCCGTCAGTTCCCGTACACCTATGTGCTCCGGTTTAAAAGCATCTGAAGCAAATTCGGGTCGGTAGCCGGTAGGTAAATCACGTGTTGCTTCACTTACGCGGTGGTGTTTCGACCGGATTTTATCAATAGCTAAGTTTCTGCAGATGTTGATCATCCAGGTAAACAAACGGCCCTTAGATTCATCATAACTCTGAAACGAATTCCATATCTTCACAAAAGCTTCCTGCAACACATCTTCTGCCACTGCTTCTACTTTTACAATCTGCAACACCACACCATACAACGTACTACTGTACATATCATACAACAACGATACAGCAGCTGCATCTCTGGCACGCAGGCGCGCTACCAGTTCTTCTTCCGTTATAGTATGTGTATGCTCGTTCGACAAAAGTGTATGCGTTCTGGCCTAAGCTTATTTAAGAGTACAATATTAACATTAAAATTAACTTGGAAAACTTTAGGCTAAACTTGTTTTGATTAAAAATGTTTTGGATAAGTTTTGGTGCGGCAGTTACACAATAGCCGTAAACAGATTTTTGCAGACACTGCGTATATTTACTTCACATTCCTGACATAAAACGATGGCAATACAATCTATAAATCCGGCAACCGGCGAAGTGGTAAAAACCTTCCAGGCGCATACTTCTGAAGAGGTTTCTCAAAAATTAAAAGCTGCCAACGAAGCATTCCGAAGCTGGCGAAACACCAGTTTTGAAGATCGGGCGAAATATATGCAGCGCTGCGCCGAAATGCTGGAAGCGCAAGCCGAAAAGTATGGCCGCATTATTACGCTGGAAATGGGCAAGCCCCTGAAAGATGCTATTGCCGAAGTAAAAAAGTGTGCCACAGCCTGCCATTATTACGCGCAGCACGCAGCCGAATTTCTGAAAGACGAAGAAGTGGAAACCAAAGCATCGCGCAGCCTAATCGCGTACGAACCACTTGGAGTTATACTTGCCGTTATGCCCTGGAACTTCCCGTTCTGGCAGGTTTTCCGGTTTGTAGCCCCTGCTCTGATGGCTGGCAATGTGGGTATACTTAAACACGCCTCCAATGTGCCACAATGCGCTTTGGCTATAGAGGAGATCATCCGTAATGCCGGTTTCCCGGAAAATGTATTTCAATCGCTGCTGGTTGGGTCAAAAGAAGTTGATGCGATTATTGAAAACGATATTGTAAAAGCCGTAACCCTGACAGGCAGCGAAGCGGCGGGCTCTAAAGTAGCAGAAAAATCAGGGCAACAGATCAAAAAAACGGTACTGGAATTAGGTGGCAGTGATCCTTTTATTGTGCTCCACGATGCCGACCTGGAAGAAGCCGCTACTTTTGCAGTGCGATCCAGGATGGTAAACACCGGGCAAAGCTGCATTGCTGCCAAGCGTTTTATTATAGTTGAAAGTATAGCCGATGCTTTCCTGGATAGGATGAAAGAAAAAATGGCCGCCCTGCGCACCGGTAACCCCCTGGAAGAAGATTGCGATTACGGCCCGATGGCACGCAAGGACCTGGCAGAGGAACTGGAAAAGCAGGTTCAGGAAAGTATAGCCAAAGGCGCAACCATAGTTTTAGACGGTGGCCGCGAAGGCAAAGACACTGCCTACTTTAAGCCCATGATCCTGAAAGATGTAAAGCCCGGCACACCCGCTTACGATGACGAAATGTTTGGCCCCGTAGCCAGCGTAATCATTGCAAAAGATGAGCAGGAAGCTATTCGTATTGCCAACGACCACCGTTACGGCCTGGCTGGCTCCATCTGGACGAACGATAAAGAACGTGGCTTAAAACTGGCCCGGCAGATAGAATCGGGTGCTGTGTTTGTAAATGCTATGGTAGCTTCATCGCCCGAGATGCCTTTTGGCGGCATCAAGAAATCGGGTTATGGCCGTGAGCTTTCCTATATCGGAATCCGGGAGTTTGTAAACCAGAAAAGTATCTGGATTGGATAAGTAAAAGTATGCTGGATCGCTGAATACAAAAGTATAAATTCACTTGTGCAGTGGCCTAGCAATACCCCATCAGCTTATACACGATGTAGCCGGTTATTTCATGTATGAGCAAATGCCAGCCTTCGAAAGCATCAGCACTTGGTATAATAATTTCGTCGGGTGTAAAAGCTCTTTCTTTTCCGTAAAAATCGGCGCTGAAGGTATCTGCCTGTACGCCGGCTTTGCGGAAACAGCCTTCGGAACGGCGCATGTGGAAAGCAGATGTTACCAGCAGTAATTTCTTCAGTTCCGGGTGCTGTTTCAGGAAAGCTGCTGTGTTTAAGGCATTTTCGCGGGTATTGCGGCTGTTGCCTTCTGTGTAAATTGCTTCTTCGGGTACGCCTGCCATCAGCAATACTTTTTCTATCTGCTCTGCCTCGGGTATACCTTTGCCCAGCACTTTTCCATCGCCACCGGTAATTATAAACTTTTTGATCTTGCCTAGCCTGTAAAGTTGCAGCGGGTGCAGAAAACGGTCTGCTCCTTTGCTGGTATGCACGCGGTCAGGTATATCTTCCCGGTATCGGGTAACGCCGGTAAGTATAATAGCGGCATCGTAATTTTTTACCTGGTTCATCGGCACTGCTCCTATTTCCCAGGCGCGCATGGCTTCATTTTCCAGGAAAGGATTCGAAAACAAGAGCAACAAACCTGTAGCAGCCAGCAGGAAGGTTCGTTTCAGGGAAGGTCGCTTAATAAAAATAGCCAATAACAACAACGCCAGAACCCACACGAGCGGCATCAGGAAAAGCTGAAGTAGTTTTGAAAGTATAAAGAACATGCAGACAGATCAAATGACAAGCCTCAGCAGCAGGAAACCAGCACTAACATTTTTGTGCAGCCTGATTTTCTTGGGAATAAGTTTAGTGGCTAAAGCAGGAGCAAATTAACTAAAGTATAGCCAATACCGCAACGTACAAACGTAGCTAAAAAAACCGCCGGAACACCCAGAGCAATAGCGAAAAAAGTATACTTAGCAGCAACATACTTGTAATGGGCGCATAAAACCGCATGTTCTTACGCTCTACCCTGATATCGCCGGGCAGGTGGCCAAACCAGCTAAGCTTGTCGCCTGCCAGCCAAACCACCAGGCCAATTACAACTATAACTACCCCGATAATAACGATATACTTCCCTGTTGGCATAGGCTTACATCATTTAATGGATTGCAAAGTATAACCAGGTTTTGCTAAAAACCTAACCGGGTGCCAACAGAAAAACTCATTATATCCCATGGGCCAAGTGTTGGGTCTTTAAATGCCGATGTTACGATAAGGTCATACGTACCGATTTCGCTGTAAAGGCTGACTTCTTTGATCTTGCTGTTATTTATACTTCGGTTTAAAGAAGCTCCGGCGGCACCTGTTATACGCAGGCTGCTGGTCCACCAATAATAGTCTTTTGTAGGGTAAGAGCTGTCCCAGGAGGTAGAAACCTGGTCTCTGAAATAATAGCTAAGCCCCAACCCAACCCGCAATGGAGTTATACTATACTTCTCATCTATCTGCACTTTCCTGAATGGTTTGTAAACTCCTTTTATAGTTAACAGGTGCAGTACTTCCTGGGCATCAAATTTCGGCACAATGCCATAAAGCAGTTCTGTATTTATTTTATCGTGTATAAAGCTATAACTGGCGCCTCCGGCAAACATACCTATGTTACCGGCAAACTGCAGCGTTACCCCATCGGGCGCATACCACTTGCGTTTTATGGGAGCGGTAGCGCTATCACCTGACCACTGCCCCAGGCTATTGTAAGAGATCCCCAGCATACTTACCAGGATCAATAATATTCTTATGTTCATCTTTTGATACGCTAAAACTTAACACGCTTAAACGTCACATTCTGGCCGATTACAGTAAACACCACATATTCCTTTTTCTCGGTAGCACCAGACTCCAGGTAGGGCACTTTGCCATCAAAAGGAAAATAATAATCGAAGCTGTGGTTATGGCCGTGCAACGAAAAACGCACATTATACTGGCTCATTAATTGTATGTAGCGCACTGCTTTTTCGCGCCCGAACTCCGTATTTTTTGGCGGGATGTGCGATAACACAAATACATTATCAAAATCAGCAGAGGCTTTTAACTCATTCTCCAGCCAATCCAGGTCAGGCACGGTTTTAGCAAACTCCAGGTAATTGGTGTTTAACAGTATAAATTTATTACGACCAACCGTAAAGCTGATATCGAATTTGCCATACATGGCCTGAAAAACCTCTTTGCCGTTATTGACAACATCATGGTTACCAACTACAGCCACATAAGGCATCTTCAACCGCTTCAGGTCGTCGTGCACCAGTTTAAATTCCTTTGCCAGACCAAAGTCAGTTACATCGCCACCAAGCAACAGGAAAGCAGCTTTTTCATTTTTATTTATTTGCTGCACTAATTCAGAATTTTCTTCATAAAAACCCTGCGAATCGGCAGTTAAAATAAAACGGAGTGTATCAGTGGGGGAAAGTGGCAGCGCCTGTATTTTCCCGATGTTGCGCTGGTTTATATTCTTTTCATCCTTATCGAGGCGCACCTCATAAGGGCTGTATTCAAATTCTTCGCAGGCCTGCAGACTTAACAGGAACACAGCCATAAACAAGGCCTTAAGTATAAATCGGGGTTTGTATAACGTTTGCATATCATAAACTCAACAATTACTATTCTATAGTATACTAACTCAAGTACAAAAAATTGGTTGTACGCAATTTGCATCACCATTTTATCAGAGATCTTTAAAAACTATATATACCGCTTAAAAAGAGCTATTTAATTTAATATAGCAGTATTCATTTTTTCTTAAACAAATTTTAAAATGGCTACTAAATATTATTTAAATACAATTTACTACGACACAACTCTTATACTATACTTATACTTTATCTAACATTAAAAGGGAAAACTGAAAGTATAAACTGGCTGGTTGAGTAAATACTCGCATGGCTTTTACAAAGTATAAACCATAATATTCGGAATATATATATTGATCAGTTAGGCCGCCTAAAACAGGTATTTCAGGGTTCGGATTTAAGGTACAAAAGCCGTAAATTTGAGTTCTGTTGGAATTCTAAAACCCCGAAAAGCTTGAAAGTTTGTATTGCTGAAAAACCAAGTGTAGCCCGTGAGATAGCGATGGTAATTGGTGCCAAATCTAAAAAGGACGGCTATTACGAAGGCAACGGCTACCAGGTAACCTGGACCTTCGGGCACTTCTGTACCTTGCGCGAGCCCGACGATTACCGCCCTGAGTGGAAACGCTGGAACCTGCACGACCTACCAATGTTACCCGAGCGCTATGGCATTAAGCTAATGAAAGACAGCGGCGTACAAAAGCAGTTCCGTATCATTCAGCAACTGCTCGATAATGCAGAGGAAGTAATAAACTGTGGTGATGCCGGGCAGGAAGGAGAAGTGATTCAGCGCTGGGTTTTAACAGAAGCCAAGTATAGAAAACCTTTTAAACGCCTCTGGATATCTTCGCTGACAGAAGAAGCCATACGTCAGGGTTTTGCCAAACTGCGCGAAGGCTCTGAATTTGATTCGCTTTACCAGGCGGGTAAAAGCCGTGCTATTGGCGATTGGCTTCTGGGCCTGAATGCTACCCGATTGTTTACACTGAAGTATGCGCAGGGCAGCCGCCAGACGTTGTCGATAGGCAGAGTGCAAACGCCAACACTGGCCATGATCGTGAACCGCCACCACGAAATTGCCAACTTTGTGCCGCAACCATTCTGGGAGCTTAAAACCATTTACCGCGACACTACTTTCTCCAGCACCAACGGCCGTTTTCAGAAAGAGGAAGAGGCTCAAAAAATAATGGAGGCCATCCGGCAGGAAGAGCTCACAATTACTGATGTTGAGACAAAAAAAGGTTCTGAATCGCCACGTTACTTATTCGACCTGACCTCGCTGCAAATTGAGTGCAACAACAAATTAAGCATGTCGGCCGACGAAACCCTGAAGACCGTGCAGAGCCTGTACGAGAAAAAAGTGGTTTCCTATCCGCGTGTTGATACCGTTTTCCTTCCGGATGATATTTACCCCAAGATACCAGGTATACTACAGGGCCTGAGCAACTATAACCAGGAAGTAGCGCCATTGCTGCAAAGCAAGATCCGCAAAACCAAAAAAGTATTTAACAACAACAAGGTAACCGACCACCACGCTATTATACCTACTGGTGCAGCTGCCGGAGGTTTATATGGCCGCGAGGGTGATGTATACGATATTATTACCCGCCGCTTTATCGCCGCTTTTTACCCGGATTGTATAGTAAGTAATACAACAGTAATAGGCGAATCAGCGGGTTATACTTTCAGAGTAAGGGGCAAACAGATACTGGAGCCCGGCTGGCGTGTGATCTATGGCGCTGAGGACATAAAACCGGAACCCACAGGCAAGGAAGGCGAAAACAAAGAGGAAGAAGAAACTGCTGGTGTACTGCCGCATTTCGATAAAGGAGAACATGGCCCGCACCAGCCGCTTCTCGATAAAAAAATGACCAACCCTCCGAAAGAGTATACCGAAGCTACCCTGCTGCGCGCCATGGAAACTGCCGGTAAACAGGTGGAGGATGAAGAACTGAAGGATGCCCTGAAAGAAAACGGCATTGGACGGCCCTCTACCCGCGCTGCCATTATCGAAACCTTATACAAGCGCCAGTACATCCGAAAAGACAAAAAGAAGATCGTGCCTACCCAAATGGGCATCGACCTGATTGGCGTAATTAAAAACCAGACCCTTAAATCTGCCGAGATGACCGGGCAGTGGGAACGCAAGCTGCGGCAGATAGAAGGCGGCGAGTTTAAAGCCGAAGCATTTTTACAGGAGTTGCAGGCCTTTGTGGAGAGCCTGGTGCAGGAAGTAAAGTATGATCGGTCTGTAGTTACCATGGAGCCGCAGCAACAGGAACAGCCGGCAGCCAAAAGCAAAGCCGCACCTAAGGCTGCAAAAACGGAAATGGCAAAAGCTGCCACGCCTGCACAAGGCCTTGGTTCCTGCCCGGCCTGCAAGCAGGGCCGTATATTAAAAGGCTCTAAAGCTTTTGGTTGCAGCCGCTACAGTGAAGGTTGCCGTTTTTTGCTTCCCATTACCCAACAAGGCAAAGACCTTACAGAAAAACAGGTTACGGCATTGCTAAGCAAGGGCAAAACACCAACTATAAAAGGATTTAAAACGGAAACCGGCGAAAGTTTTGATGCAGTGCTTAAGTTAGATGCCAGCGCCCAACTTGTGTTTGAAAAAGCTGAGAAAGCACCGGCCGCCGACCCGTTTGCGCAGTGCCCGCGTTGCAAACAGGGGCCTTTGCTCAAAGGTAAAACAGCCTACGGTTGCAGCCGTTTCCGGGAAGGTTGCGAGTTTAAAGTTCCGTTTGAAATGGGCGGAAAACAGATTTCCGAAAAGCAGATAGCCACGCTACTATTAAAAGGCAAAACGCCGAAGATAAAAGGCTTTACTTCAGCTAAAACAGGTAACACCTTCGATGCTGCCCTGATTATAAACGAACAAGGCCAGATCGTGTACCAGTTTGATTAAAAAGAAAGCGGGCAAGTATAAATTTATACTTGCCCGCTTAGCTTATACTTGTGTAAAGTTCTATTCTATACTTACTTCACCGTAAAGTTAACATCCTGCGAAGTCACATTAGTACGCTTGTCGGTAGCCTTAACTGTTAGTATATAGCTACCTGGTGTTACAGTACCTAATGATACCAGCGTATCAAACTCGATCACATTCTTTTCCGGAAACTTTTTAAAGGTAAAAAGGTCTTTTTCACTGGTTGTACCGCGTACGGTAAACTCCATATCCTTCACCTTATCTTTGTCTACAGCAGTAATATTAACGCGCAGGCCCTGGGTGCGGGTAAGCGACTGGTTACCGGTTGGTGCATTAATAGTTACGCTTGGGTTTGAGCCATCAGGTTGCAGGCTTCCATCCTCAAAAAGATCCTCACAGGCCGTTAGCATTAATACGGCTACCACAGAGGCCAGCATTGTTTTCAAATTCATACTATAGTTTGGCTAAAAATTGTAATCGTTATCTGGAAAAATACACCAACAGAGCTTAATTAAATTTAATTCAAAAACTACTCAACTTAAATTTCAGCAAATAAACTCCGCTAACGCGCTGCTAAATTACTCACATAAAAGCATTTATAAAACAACTTCAGAAAAAAAGTTATATTTTCTACAAAAACACTACACCAAAAAAGTTATAAATAAAATCCACATATTCCTCCTTAAAGGCATTTACTTGCAATATTACTCTGACTAAAATGCCAAATCAAGAGATTAAAGGCAATAGTAAGTATACAATTTATCTTTCATTTAACAGGTACACTTAAAACAAACACTTTATTGTTCCACACCAGAACGCTTTTCAATCCGGATTTTCTGATTTAAACACCACAACTTCAACTAGCAAGAGTAACCAAATTGATAACCTCCTGCTGAACATGCCGTAAAAAAAGCAGCACTTTGGGTGCCAAATTATGTATTACTAAACTATAAAGACCTATGAGAAGCTATGAGAACTCGGGTTACAACCCATTCAATGAAAATCAACGATCGGAAAGCAGGGGCTCAGCCCGAAACTATTATTCAGATGAATTTGACTTAACAAGCGGCCGTACCAGAACTGCCCACGGCAGCCAGAACTACGGCAACAGAACCGGTGATTTTGGCTCTGGACGCGATAGTATGGCATCGTCTGGTTACGGTGGCACTTCTTCCTACGGTCGTGGTACATCTAACTACGGCGACACAGACTATAACTCACGTTACGGTAGCTCCGATTATGGCTCACGTCATAGCGGTGGCTGGGGCAGTTCAGGCAGAACCCGCGACAGCTGGGACAATGCAGGCAACCGTATTGAAAATGCCTGGGAGCGCACCAAAGACCGCGTTTCAAATGCCTGGGACAGAATGACAGATGACGACGATGATAACAGAAGATCATCTTACAGAAGCTATGGCTCAGGTTACAGCAGCTCGCCTGGCAGCTACAGAGGTTCTACTTATGGTAGCACAGGCTATGGCAGCACAGGCTCTTCTTATGACCGCGACCGCACGGGTTATGGCAGCACTAACTATGGCACTTCTAACTATGGAAGTGGCTATAGCTCAGGCAGCCGCTATTCATCAGACTACGACAGAGACAGAGACCGCGGTTTCTTTGACCGTGCCGGCGACGAAGTAAGATCATGGTTTGGTGATGAAGAAGCCGAACGCCGCAGAAGAATGGACGAAATGGAAGATAGAAGACATGACAGCGATTATAACCGTTACGGCAGTTCTTCGTCTTATTCAGGCAGCACCTATAGCGGCCCTCCTTATTCTTATGGTTCTTCATCCAGAAGAGACTACGAATGGTAAACTTAGCAGCTATTAGTTATAACTGATAGCGGTAAGCAATAACATATTATAACTTACACAATCGCCTGGTAATTTTTGCCGGGCGATTGTGTTATAATGCCATCTTTAAAATATGTTTATGCTTTAAAAATGTATTAATTATTGCCTTTTCAGACTATAAATTTGCCACCTCTGTAATTACTTTTTTACCTTTGGAAATGAAAAAAACGATCCTACTCTTAACATTTACCCTATTTGCAACTGCTGGCTTTGCGCAGCAGCTTGGTATTAAGGCTGGTGCCACTTACAACAACTTTAAAGGCAACGATGCCAAAAATTATGACTACAGGTTGGGCTACACAGCAGGCCTGATGCTGCAGCAACATATTACTGATTTAGTGGGCGTGCAGGTAGAAGCACTGTATACTTCAAAAGGTGCACAACTTGAGGCCACTTCATCAAGCGGTATTAAAACAGAAGATAAATTCAGGCTGAATTATGTAGATGTGCCGGTATTGCTGCACGTATCGGCTGGCGGCCTTTTCTTTGATCTTGGCCCACAGGTTAGCTTTATTGCCAAGGCACGCCGTGTAAGCGAAATTACTTCTGCCAATGGCAATACTACCACTACCGTAGAAACAGACATTACAGACCATCCGTACGGTGTTGATTTTGCTTATGTAGGAGATATTGGTTACCGTGCCGGCAATGGCTTCGGCATTGAGGCCCGTTATGCCGGAGGTCTTAAAAAGATAGATGATGAAGGCCCGTTTGCAGGACGCCAGCGCCGTAATTCAACCATCTCACTTATGCTTAGCTACCTGTTTAACTAACAGAAAACAGTATAAATCAAGACTGAAAACAATAAAAAAAGCCCCGGCCAAAAACCGGGGCTTTTCTGTGTTTACTTTTAACTCGAACAACCAAATTAATCACAGCTGTAAACTTTATACTTACCCGATCTGCTCCACATCAGACCAGGTCACTAACTGAAATAACAATTTCAGACTATGCACTAAGAGGAGGCAACCTCATCAGTTGTTTCCTGCACAGTGTTATATATGCGCTCGTAACGCTTAAAAGTATCAATGTTCACTTTCAGGTCGCGCAGTAAGCCTTCTTTAATATCATATACTAAGCCATGCAACTTAGGAGGGTTATCAGATAACATGGCATTCTGGATGATAGATGTTTTAGAAAGATTGTGCACCTGCTCAATCACGTTCAGTTCTACCAGGCGGCGCAGGCGTGCATCTTCATCAGAGACACTCAAAATCTCATCTTCGTGCAAGCGAATTACATCTTTGATGTTACGAAGCCAGTTGTCTATCAGGCCAAACTGTTTGTTACTGGCAGCCGCAGCCACACCGCCGCAGCCATAGTGCCCGCAAACTATAATATCTTTAACCTTCAGTACTTCCACCGCATACTGTAACACCGATAGCATGTTCATGTCTGTATGAACCACCATGTTAGCAATGTTACGGTGCACAAATAATTCGCCTGGTCCTGTGCCAGTAATTTCACCTGCAGGCACACGGCTGTCTGCGCAACCGATAAACAGGTAACGTGGCTGTTGTCCTTGAGCCATTTTAACAAAGTACTCACTATCCTGGGCTAGCTTCTCTGCAACCCATTTCTGATTGTTCTCAAATATTTTTTCCATATATGATTATACTTCGGTTTATTAAATTTTAATTGATTTACTATTTTTGAATGATGTTAATGCATTCCCAAAGCTACTACTTCGGGCACATTTTTTACCTCTACCATAATATTTCGCTCATGGGCAGTTTGCTTAAATTCCTGTATCGCCTCCAGCACATCGTAGTCAATAAACTCTGAGTTCTCGCCATCAATAATTACGTGGCTGTTACCAGGCAAATGTTCCAGAGTAAGTATGATACTGGCTTTGTTCAGGAACGAAACGTGCTCACTTAATTTAATACGGATAACATCTTTATCTTTCTGCTCCTCTTTATGGTAGAAGTATGGCGATTTATAGTTAGCCTTCAGAATATAGAATACCCCGATTGCCAGACCCACACATATACCAACAAGCAAGTCGGTGAAAAGTATAGCTATGATGGTAACTATAAACGGAATAAACTGCTCCGATCCAAGTTTTATCTGCGCTTTGTATAAGGCCGGTTTTGTAAGCTTAAAACCTACCATAAGTAACACTGCAGCCAGCGCCGATAGCGGCACCTGGTTCAGGAAGCCAGCCAGCAATACTACCGATAAGAGTAAAAACACGCCATGCACAAAACTTGAGACCTTAGTTTCGCCGCCTGCGGCAATGTTAGCTGTACTACGTACAATTACTGCCGTCATGGGCAAACCACCTACCAGGCCGCTTAAGATATTACCCACACCTTGTGCTTTCAGTTCGCGGTTAGTTGGCGTGCGGCGCTTATGCGGGTCCAGTTTATCTACTGCCTCTACACTCAGCAATGTTTCCAGGCTGGCCACTATGGCAATAGTAAATGCCACCACATACAACGACGGGTTGGTTAAAGCACTAAAATCAGGTAAGCGCAACTCGTTGCCCAGGTCCTGTATGCCTGAAATAAGCGGAAGGTTAACTAGATGCGTATTTGCAACGGCAAGTGCAGGGTAAAAATTAATGAACAATGCATTAATGGCAACCGATACAAGCACAACAATTAAAGCGCCAGGCACAAATTTAAACAGCTTAATGCGCTTAAAGGCAGGAGTATCCCATAGCATAAGTATAACCAGCGATACCAAACCAATCAGGAATGCGCCCAGGTTTATAGCTGAGAATGCATGTCCAATTTCTGAAAATGTAGTGCGTCCGTCAGGCTGAAAGAAATTCATTTCTCCGAAGAAATCATCATCGGCACCTAAAAAGTGCGGAATCTGCTTCAGTATAAGTATAAGGCCAATGGCAGCCAGCATACCCCGAATTACCGACGACGGAAAGTATAAACCGATAACACCAGCTTTTAAAAAGCCCAGCACAACCTGAAGTATACCTGCCAGCACAACTGCCAGCAAAAAAGCCTCATAAGTTTGCAGGGTCTCGATACCATTAAGTACTATAACAGTCAGTCCGGCTGCAGGGCCGCTTACACTCAGCTGCGAGCCACTTAGCCACGACACCACCACACCTCCGATTATACCGGTAATTATACCTGCAAAAAGCGGCGCCCCCGATGCCAGTGATATACCAAGACAAAGCGGCAAAGCTACCAGGAAAACAACCAGGCCTGCCGGTATATCTTTAGCCAGGCTGGCAAATTTTGTAGATGTATTTGTATCCGATCTCATATTTTAATCTTATTAATTCCGGCCTCCGCCCTGCCCTATTATACTATCAGAGCAGGGACAAAAACCAGAGTTCTCACCTTATGCCAACAAAAGTATAGCGGCCATATTAAGTTGGAATTAAAACGAGATTAAAAAGAGATTAAAATTAAGGGCGTGCAGGTATAAAACTGTAAGCTTGTGGTAATGTGAGGGTAACTTCGGTACCCTGGTTTATCTGCGAATGCACTGCTATGGAGCCACGGTGCAGTTTAAGTATACGCTCAGTTAAGGGCAGGCCTATGCCGTGGCCAGTAATACTGCGCACATTCTCCGCCCTGAAAAAAGGTACGAAAACATGCTTCAGATCTTCTTCGGCTATACCTAAGCCCCGGTCTTTAACCACCAGCATGATATCGTTTTTACCAAGCACAATGCGTACCGTAGCACTTTTACCGGTTGGCGAAAATTTAATGGCATTCTCGATCACGTTTACCATAGCTACCAGCAACAGTGCTTCATTTCCTTTCACTACCAGCCTGTCCTCATCTTCCGGAAAATCGGCAAAATCTATATCGATATGAGCGCCGGGCTGACGCTTTACTACCTGGTCGCGGGCCATCCATACCAGTTCATCGAAGCGCAGGTATACTTGTTGTATTTTGGATGAATCTATACTTGCCTGAGCAATTTGCAGCAAACCGTTGGAAAGCTCAGTTAACAGGCGGGCATCTTCCAGGGTTGAGTTAAGTACCCGCTGGTATTCTTCGGGAGTGCGGGTTTTCATCAAAGCTACTTCCAGCTCGCCCATCATGGTGGTAAGCGGCGTGCGCAACTCATGCGAGGCATTAGACACAAAAGTGCTCTGCATTTCAAATGCCAGTTCAAGCCGTTCCAGCATTTTGTTAAAAATCTGTGCCAGGTACGAAAGCTCATCTTTGCCGTCGGCGTTACTCAGGCGCATGTGCAGGTCGGAGGCGCTTATTTTTTCTACCTCGCTTACCACTTTGGTTATCGGGCGCAGGGCTTCTTTAGCAAAAACCGCTCCGGCAGCCAGCACCACAATTATAGATCCCAGGAAACCAACTATAAGTATAACTTTCAGGTGTTCCAGCTTTTTTAAACTATAAGCGTCTATAGAAGAGGCCAGCACCACAAATTCTCCCTGGTTATCGGTATAAAGTATACCTACAATCTGCCGCACGTCCTGCTCGAAATGCACTTCTTTTTGCTGCCGTATTTTGTCCAAAAGTGCATCATCAACTTCCAGTTTGCCGCTTCCTTCCGAAAAAATCATCTTACCTGTACTATCATAGATATTTACTACTTCGTAAGGCAGCACCTGATAATAGCGGATCTGGTTCAGACGTTTGGTGCGGGCATCTGCTACATCGGCATCCAGTATATAATGCGCTACCACTTGTGCCCGTTTTAAAATGCGGTCATAAAAATCTTCCTGCCTGTAAATAGAAGTAAAATAATAGATCACAAGCGAGAACAGCACCAGAATCAGGGCAAAGATACCGGCAAACTGCAGCGTAAGTCTGGTCCTTATTTTCATACCTCGGCCTGTTCTTTTAGTACGTACCCCATGCCTACCAGCGTGTGTATCAGTTTGGATGGATGGTCTTTATCGATCTTCTTTCGTAGGAAATTGATGTAAACATCTATCACATTGCTACCTGTATCAAAAGAGGTTTCCCATACCTGCTCCGTAATATCTACCCTGGATACAACGCGCTCGCGGTTGCGCAGCAGGTAATGTAGTAAAGCAAATTCGCGGGCTGTCAGGTTTATGGGTTTGCCGCTACGGGTTACGGTTTTCTTTACCACATCCATTTCAAGGTCGGCTATGGTTAGTTTTTCGCCGCTTCCGCTATCGTTTGTGCGCCTGGTTAAGGCTCGCATACGTGCCAGCAGTTCTTTAAACTCGAAAGGTTTGGTCAGGTAATCATCGGCGCCGGCATCAAGCCCGGTAATTTTATCGTCGGTGGTACCCAGGGCTGTTAGCATCAGTATAGACACGGTGGTGTTGTGTTTCCGGATTTCGCGGCAAACATCCAGCCCGCTCATGTGCGGTAGTATAATATCCAGTATAATAAGGTCATACTCGTTCTGCAGGGCCAGCTTAACGCCAAAAAGTCCGTCGTAGGCCTGGTCTACTTCAAAAGACTGCTCTTCCAGCCCTTTTTTAATGAAAGCAGCCACTTTGGGCTCATCTTCTACCAGCAGTATCTTCATAAGTATAAGCTATTAATTTTGCTGTTACAGAACAGGCGATCATTTACACTGTTTACAAAAGTACGAAGCAAATTGCAAACAGACCTAAACCAGGGTCCTGGCCATAGTATCCAAACATAAAAGTACTGCGTTAAAAAAGTATGGCACACGCGCATTCCCACCACCACGGGCACACCCATCACCACCATGGCAGCAGCAATATTAAAGTTGCTTTTTTCCTTAACCTTGGCTTTACACTGATCGAAATATTTGGCGGGCTCTGGATAAACAGCCTGGCTATACTTTCGGATGCTTTACATGATTTAGGCGATTCGCTGGCACTGGGTCTTGCCTGGTACTTTGCCCACCTCTCCCAACGGGGCCGCGATCAGAATTTCTCGTATGGTTATAGGCGTTTTTCGTTGCTGGGTGCGGTTATTAATGCAGTTATACTTTTAGTAGGATCAGGGTTTGTGCTGGCAGCAGTAATACCAAGGTTGTTGCAACCGGAGCCTGTAAATGCCACAGGTATGATTGGGTTTGCACTTTTAGGCGTGCTGGTGAATGGCGCTGCGGCCCTACGGCTTGGCAAAGGCTCCTCGCTAAATGAACGGGTGGCGCAACTGCACCTGCTGGAGGATGTATTGGGCTGGGTAGCTGTACTGGCCGGTGGTGTTATACTTTACTTTTTCGATCTGCCTATTATCGACCCTATACTTTCGTTGCTGATTACCTGCTTTGTGGTTTATAATGTTATCCGGAACCTGCGCCTCAGCCTGAACATATTATTACAAGGTATACCTTCTGACCTGAAATTAGCCGATGTACAAAAACAAGTTGAGAAAATTCCCGGCATCCGGTCTGCGCACGACCTCCACCTCTGGACCTTAGACGGCACACACCACGTACTTACCCTGCACGCCGTGGTAGATGCGCTTTTGCCCTTGCAGGAATCCGAAAAATTAAAGCAACAGGTACGCGATGAGATGGCTAAACTGGAAATAACGCATGTTACCATCGAGCTGGAAGCTCCGGGCCAGCAGTGCGCCCTGGAGGAGGAGCCGGTTAGTTCTGGTTCAGGTGCACGGCCTCCCGGATAAGATCGCCAAAGTATAACTCATCGATATCTTCCAGTGATCTTACTTTGATGTGGGGCATTTGCCCGTTTCGGCTTACCAGTCGCTTTGCCGGGTCAGAAAGTTCTTTTCCTCTGAAGAAGCCGAAATGCATACCACTACGCGAGGCTGCAAAATAGCATACCGGGCCATAAAAGAAATAACAAGGATAATCCCAACGCACGCACTCTTCAAGGTGAGCCACTGCCTCATGAATTATACGCCTGATCTCCTGCGCCAGAACTTGTTTTTCTGGCGGAAGATGATCTAAATACTCGTCTACCTGGTTGGTTGTAGGCTTGCTTCTCATGGTTCTTTAGCTGTGCTGCACTTTTAAATCCGTTTCAGACACCTAAAGTTATGAATATTGTTGAAAATCTATATTTACAAGCGCTAAAAACATTATATTCAGGAAGTATTAATCAAAATCAGGACGGAGCTCCGTAATTGCTATGTTGCATTTGTTCCAGTAGTCTGTCTTCCAGCTCCAGCAGGTCGCAATAGCCTTTGGTTAAAAGTATAGGCCCGTTATTTCCCTGCCAGAAGGTGCTCGGGAAATTTGTAGCTCCAAGCTGTTGGGCGAACCTGAATTCTTCTTCTGTTTGCCGCATCATTTCCTCCGACTCGAATAAGGTAAGAAACAAACCTTCCTGAATACCGAACAAGCGCATGATATTTACTAAAACCTGTGTATCTGTAATATCCTGACCATCGGCATAAAAAGCAGAATGCAGCGCACGCAATATTTCCAGGGTAAGCATGGGCCGCAGGTGGCGCGCGCACAGCAAAGCCCGGCAGGCAGGCTCGGTATTATATACATAATCTTTCTGCAGAAAAAAGCGATAATCAAACGGCTGGAAGGTTCGCTCCTGCACACGGTGCCAGCTTACGGCCAGGCGTTCCTTTTCTTCGCGATGAAGCGGTTCTTCGGCATAAGGGTTTAGCCCACCCACAACGACATGTATAGTAAGGCGACCGCGCCATAACGCCCATAACCGCCTCACAACAGGTGTAAAACCATAGCACCAGGCACACATAGGATCGGTTACGTAGTATAGTACAGGGTTTTGCAGCAGATCAGCCATAATTTGTTAGCGTTGGTTTTTACTGTTTACCGTGTTGCCCCTCAGAAAGGTTAAGAAGGAGTTAAATTTGATTGGCAGATTTCGAATTACACATAGATCATCTTCACGGTTATGCCGCCGTCTATAGTTATACTTTGGCCCGTGATGAAACCTGCCTTGTCGGAGCATAAAAAGAGGGCAGCCTCTGCGATATCTTCCGGTGTACCTACCCTGCCTACCGGGTGCTGCTCCTTATCCTCTTTGGTATGTTGGGGTTTATACTTGTCGCTTTTTTTCTGCCACTCTCCTGTCTCTATCCAGCCTGGCGCAATGGCATTTACCCTGATCCTGTCTTCAGCCAGGCTTATAGCCAATGAATGTGTGAGCGCTTGCAGGCCACCTTTTGAAGCAGAGTAAGCGAACGTATTTGGCTCCGACATAAAAGCCCTGGTACTGCTGATGTTGAGTATAGCCGGGTGGGTAGCTTTTCTCAATAAGGGTAGTGCGTACTTGGTACAAAGTACCGGCCCACGAAGGTTTACAGCCAGTATCCTGTCAAACTCCGACATCAGCATCTCCTCCAGATCTCCCATAAAAGGATCAGCAATACCTGCGTTATTCACCAGCACATCCAGTTGTTTATACTTCTCACCTACCTTTGCCAGCAAGGCAACAACTTCATGCTCCTGGCTGATATCGCAAGGTATAAACTCAACTTTCAGCTTTTCCTTCTGCAACCTTTCTACTGCTTCGTTGCCCGCTTCTTTATCCGCATCGGTTATTACTACATTAGCACCTTCGCGGGCGAATGCCTGTGCCATACCTAAGCCTATGCCCTGTGCGCCTCCGGTAATTAAAACGGTTTTGTTTTTATAGTATGTATTGGTCATAAATCTTAAGCTAGGTTTCCAGTATACTAACTATAGTAGAGCTATTGGGTTATTGATCAAAAGTATAAAGTATAGACTTTTAAAATATTTTATCCATTGCACTTGACTTTACGTAAAGCATTATTAACTTTGAAACTCAAAGTACTTTACTATGAACCAACAGCAAGACCAGTTAGCCGCCCTGCACGAGATCCGAAACATCATGGATCGCTCTTCGCGGTTTATTTCGCTTAGCGGACTTTCAGGTATAGCAGCCGGACTTACGGCGCTTGCCGGTGCTGCCGTTGCAAAATGGTACCTGAGCAGCAACAACATCGGCTACCGCGATAACTATAGTTTTAGCCTGTCTCAGGAGAATATTATGTTCCTGCTGGTTTTGGCCATTGCTGTACTTGTGGTTGCCTTATTATCTGCCCTGTACTTTACAGTGCGCACCGCTAAGCAAAACAACCACCGCATCTGGGACAGCAAGTCTCAGCGCCTGTTGCTGAACCTGTTTATTCCGCTGGCTGTAGGGGCTGTGTTCTGTGTAGTGCTGCTTTACCATGGCATTATTTACCTGATCGCGCCTGCTATGCTGGTTTTTTATGGCCTGGCCCTGATAAACGGTAGCAAATATACCCTGAGCGATATCCGTTACCTTGGCTTTTGCGAGCTTATACTTGGTTTGATTGCCAGTTTCTTTATTGGCTATGGATTATTAGCGTGGACGATTGGATTTGGGGCGCTGCACATTGTGTATGGTACCATGATGTACTTTAAATACGAACGCTAGCAGGCCTGTGAAGACGTATCTTGAAAATATAAACAAAGCCTTCGAGAGCAGGGCGCGGCTTGGCATTATGTCGGTGCTGATGGTGGAAGACAAGGTGGACTTTAATACCCTGAAAGATACCTTGCAGCTAACTGACGGTAACCTTGCCAGCCACTTGCGTGCACTCGAAGAAGCTGACTACCTGCGCGTGGAAAAGCAGTTTGTTGGCCGAAAGCCCCAGACCACTTACCATGCCACCAACACCGGGCGCGAAGCTTTTAAAAGCCACTTGGATGCGCTGGAACAACTGATTTTGAACAACCGGAACATTAGCTAATTTTTTTTGTGCTTACACTTTGCTTTTCAAAGTACTTTACAAACAAGCAAAAGCTACAATAGCAGATACCTTTAAAACATTAATATCATGAATGAGCAATCTGAATTTCAGCAACCGTTACACCCCATATCGCTTGGCACACGTGCTTTGCAGGGGGCAATAATTGCATTTGTACTTATAGCCACTTTCCTGTTCTTCGTAGGTGAGCCAGACCCAGCCTGGGCAAAATTCTGGTTTATTCGCCCCCTTGTTATAGTGCCGGTAGCTGGTGCTGCCGGTGGTGCATTCTATTATTATATGGATACCCTGCGCTACCAGGGCGGCTGGAAAACAGCATTAGCAAATGTCGCAAGCCTGGCAGTATACCTCATCGGGTTGTGGCTTGGTACGGTGTTAGGCCTGGCCGGCACCATGTGGGACTAATCATACTTATCTCATCATTAAACCATTTATAGCAAACATTATGAACAACAGAAGAGAACTTCAGGAAGACATTGCCATTAACGACGGATCAACAGCTTTAACTATCATCAGCTGGCTATTTGGCATCCTCTTTTTTGCCATAGGAGTGGTCAATACCTTCTGGGGAAACGACACCGGTTTTGGAATTTTCATCATCCTCCTCTCCCTGGTTTATTTCCTCCCGGTAAATGACATACTGAAGAGAATTACCGGCTTCTCCATCCCTAAATTCTGGGTAGTAAAGATCCTGCTGGGCATGTTTATACTTTGGGCAGCCATGGGTGTAGGCGAATTATTTGACAAGATCGAGCTCATGATGAATTCCATCTAATACCTCAGGATCAGGAACTATTAACTTATTATAAACTATAAAAACAGAACATTATGATTGCGCAAAACAAAAGACTAGTTGGCATTGTGGCCGGAGTAGCATTTCTACTTTCTATTCCGTTGATAGCCATGCAATTTACAAATGAAGTAAACTGGGGCGTTGGCGATTTTGTGGTGATGGGTATACTGCTACTTGGCACCGGCCTTGTAATTGAACTTGTGATCAGAAAGGTACGGAACATGGATTACCGCATCGGCCTCATTGCATTCATTCTGGTAGCGCTCTTCCTCATTTGGGCTGAGCTTGCCGTAGGTATTTTTGGTACTCCGTTCGCTGGTAGTTAAGCTCTAACACCATGAGAAACTACGTTATGCCACTGCAAATTATTAGCTGGGTGTTTGGTATACTTGTGCTGGTTGTGGGTGTACTGAATATTGTATTGGTACACCCTGTTCCGGGCATCGTTTACCTGCTTCTTTCCCTGGTTTATCTTCCTCCTGCAACTGCCTGGTTCAGGCAAAAACTAGGTTTCCAGATTCCAATTGTGGTAAAGCTTATCTTAGGCATTGTCATTTTTATGTTCACCTTAGGCGTCAGCGACCTCGGGGATATGATCGATAAACTATAAGTATCCAGAACAGCGGAATAAAACGGCTTCAGCAAACTATAATTTCTTCGGTTTTAATCAATCAACCATGAAAAACGAAATACTTACGCACTTAAACGACCCGGGTCAACTCGAAAGGCTATACAGAAATAACAAAACGCCTTTTATACAGGAGTTCAGAACTATTTACCCGGAATTGAAAGGTACCCTGTTGGCAGATTTCTGGAACGAAAGGTTGAACTACGAAGGTGATGAGATTTCCTGGGGCACCGGCAAAGATTTGTTGCTCGTGCTGATAGCCTCATTGCTGGCTGGCACTATTGCTAAACTTCCGGCATTCTTACCTATCAGCGAAGAGTTCTTTTACCCAAGAAATATTGGCTTTATCGTGTTCCCGCTGCTGACAGCTTATTTTGCCTGGAAGAACAATTTGGCGAAAAACAGATTAGCCCTGCTGGGTGGGGTTACCATCATCAGCCTGCTGTACATAAATCTACTGCCCGGCAACACTAACGAGAGCGATACACTGGTGCTGGCCTGTTTACATTTGCCTGTGCTGCTCTGGGCGATGCTGGGAGTAGCCTATACTGGCAATGAACTTAACAACTATAACAGGCGGCTGGGCTACCTCCGTTTTAACGGCGACCTACTGGTAATGACCGCACTGCTGGTTATAGCCGGTGCGATCCTGACCGGAATTACCATAGGACTTTTTGCAATAATTGGCTTGCAGATAGAGCAGTTTTATGCAGAATATGTTGGTGTGTTCGGGCTTGCAGCTATACCTATAGTTGCCACCTACCTTACACAAACCAATCCGCAACTGGTAAACAAGGTATCGCCGGTAATTGCTAAAATATTCAGCCCTCTGGTTCTTATCATGCTAACCGCGTATTTGCTGGCTATCCCCTTCTCGGGAAAAGACCCATATACCGACAGGGATTTCCTGATATTATTTAATGTGCTGCTGATTGGAGTAATGGCGCTCATCTTTTTCTCTATTGCCGATAGCTCTGGTAAGCAGCAGGATAAGGCAGGCAGATGGGTCCTGTTTCTGCTTGCTATAGTTACCGCTATCGTAAACTGTATTGCCTTATCTGCTATTATGTTCCGGATCGCAGAATGGGGCATTACACCAAACAGGCTGGCAGTGCTGGGCAGCAACATCCTGATCCTCTTCAACCTGCTGCTGGTAACCCGCTCCCTCTTTCAGTCCCTTACAAGAAAAGCAGATCTTTCGGAATTAGGCAGAGCCATTGCCGCTTACCTGCCTGTATATGTTATCTGGATTTTGGTGGTAGTGTTTCTTTTCCCGGTGCTCTTCAGCTTTAACTAGTTCAAAAGCTTTTTAGAGTTTTGACTGTTTGCCCCTTATACTTGCTGCGTATTTTCACCAGCAAGTATAAGGGGCAAACAGAAAAAAGCATACCTACAGCCAGTTTAAAAAAGCGCCTATACTACAGCCGAACAATTCTTAACAAGAGGTGTCGTGATTCTGCAGATTTTTCAGACCTTTGCTGCCGAATTACTCTAACCTATAGTTTTACATCAATGGCATTTAACGCGCTTAAAAAATTATTGCTGGTGGGCTTGTTCCTGTACCTGCCGCTTCAGTCTATGGCCTGGGGTATGCTGGGACACCGCGTAGTAGGCGAAATTGCAGAACGTAACCTGAGCTGCAAAGCAAAAAAACAGATAAAGAAAGTTTTGGGCACAGAATCTCTGGCAATGGCCAGCAACTGGGCCGATTTTATTAAATCTGAACCAAGCTACAAATACCTGGATACGTGGCACTACATCAACTTTAAGGAAGGATTGAACCAGGATGAGTTCACGAAAAGCCTGATGCAGGACACTGCTACCAACGTGCACACGAAACTGAACATGCTGGTATCGGAGCTGAAGAAAAAAGATCTGCCGAAAGATAAAGCACAGATGTACCTGCGCCTGGTAATACACATGGTAGGTGATATTCATCAGCCAATGCATACAGGCCGCCCGGAAGACCTAGGTGGTAACCGTGTAAAACTGTTCTGGTTTGGAGAGCCTACCAACCTGCACCGCCTGTGGGACAGCGACCTGATCGAATCTCAGGACCTAAGCTACACAGAGTACAGCACTGCCCTTAACCACACTACCAAAGCACAGCGCAAAGAGTGGCAAAAACAGCCGATCAGCCAGTGGCTGTACGAGTCGTACCTGATCAGCAACAAACTATACAGCGAACTAAAGCCGGAAGAGAAACTAGGTTACCGTTACAACTACGACCACCTGGATACTCTGAACCAGCAACTGCTGAAAGGTGGTATTCACCTGGCCGGCCTGCTGAACGAGATCTACGGGTAAGTATAAAATCCTATAAGTAAAAAAGCCTTCCTGCAAGTATAGCAGGAAGGCTTTTCTTTTTTTGGGCAGTCATAAGTAGGAAAGACGCTTCCAAGGCAGCAGTATTCTAACGCTTAACTCCTATCCTTCTAACCTTCTCCCCCATTTCCTGCGTTAAATACAGCAAGTATAAACCTTAAAAGTTGAAGGCTATGAACACCCTACCCATCAACTGGCTTACCGAAGGGCTTATTGATTTTGAGTATAAGAAATATATGCTGCTGGCTTACCTGAAGTCTGCCAGAACTGAATTTGGACACCAGCGCCTATACCCCGTATTTTCCGACCTTATTATGCATTACCGCAATCTGTTGCAGGTAAAAGAGCATAAGCAATTGGTTTACGAGTCTTTTCCGCAACGCATCAGCCGCGCAGATTTTGAAAAGCTGGAGCTGGTGTACCAGAAAATTGTGGAAGACGATGAAACCATGCAGCAGATAGAGGAGATCATACAGTATGCTGCTCCCTTATTTGGTGAAGCAGTAGAATCGGGAAAAGAGTTGTATGATTTTGTGGAGCGCCATCTAGAGATAAGCCCCGTGGGTATTACGCCCATGTATCATAACGAAGGGTATCTATTCCTGGAGGCTTTCCCGGGTAAAGAGGTACAGGTTTATGTGTACCAGATCACCATTTTCGAAAACACCTACGACAAGTACAGGGGCATCAGCACTATACACCTGCAAACTGTGCGCCGCGGGTTAGCCCATACCCACGAAAGCCTGAAAATACAGTTGGTGCGAGAACGGAGTGAGTTACCTAATCCTGCAACGTTTGCAATTGTTTCCAGGGTGCCGGTACCGCTCGAAAACTCGCTGCTACCCATAGCCAAACGCTCGTTGGTTAAGTATGTAGCCAGCCTGAGTACCTGACCTAAACCAACTCTAAAGTATAGGTAATTGTGGAGGTCTTGTAAAGTGCCATTGCTACGGAACAGTATTTCTCCAGCGATAGCTCAATGGCTCTGCGCACTTTTTCTTCGTTCAGGTTGCCACCAAGTATAAAATGCACATTAATGTTACGGAACTCAGTGTGCTCTTCTACTTTCTCACGGTCGGCTGTAACTTTTATGTCGAATGAGCCGATTTCCTGGCGCTGCTTTTTAAGTATAAGTATAACATCTATGGCACTGCAGCCCCCAAGGCCCATCAGCAGCATCTCCATAGGGCGGGCACCCTGGTTGTGTCCGCCAATTTCGGGGTTGGCATCCATGTGCACAGCAACTCCTGATGCTCCGGTTGCTGCAAAATGAAAATCCTGGTTTAAGCGTGTTAAGTTAACCTCCATATCCGTCTTTTTTGCGAAAGTATAAAGTATAAATCACAGTGCAAAATCATATCCGGCAAGTATAAAACACGAAATCCCCCAACCTGATTTTTTTATATTCTAAATTTTCATTCATACTGAACCCCCGCTTCCAAATTCCGGTTTAAACGCCTCCTGAAACGAGAGCTAAACAGAGCTGACAGGTAAGCCTAAACTTAATGCAGCTACTTAATTTATACTTCTGCGGGCTGCTATCGCAAAGTTTCCGATCAATCCCCTTAATACACCTACCAACTGCTCATCGGTTTCATCGGCCTATTCATATAGAAATGCTATGTTTTGGTATAATCTGTTTTATTAGCTCGAAAATGCGACTTTACTTTGTATACTCAAGCATAAAGATTTGCCAAAGCTTTAATAAAATGACTAATAAAATACGATCGGAATACCCGATAAACTATGCTACCAAAACTATGAAGAAAAAATTACTAGTGATCCTGCTTGGCTTAAGCACTACTGCAGTGTTTGCCCAGGCACCCGGTGCGCAGCAGGCGCGCCCACAACAACAGGCCGGCATGCCTGGCACCACAGCGCCTAAGGGCAACGCCAGAATCAGCGGCACCGTGCTCGATGCCGACACCAAAAAGCCGGTAGAGTTTGCCACCATTGCGCTTGTAAACGCAGCAGGCAAACCGATAGATGGCACTATGGCCGATGAGAAAGGGCGTTTCTCGATTGCCAAAGTAGCTGCCGGTAAGTATAAACTGCAGGTAAGCTTCCTGGGCTATCAGCAAAAAATGGTAGAAGACGTTACTATCTCATCTGATAATGATGAAGTGAATGTTGGCGCTATCAGTATTGCTTCTGATGCCAAAAAACTTACCGAAGTAGTTGTAACCGGCGAAAAACCGCTGGTGGAGGAGAAAATAGACCGCACTGTTTACAACGCTGAGAAAGACATTACTAACGCCGGAGGAAACGCTGCAGATGTATTACAGAAAGTACCTTCGCTGTCGCTGGATACGGATGGCAACGTGCAACTGCGCGGTAGCTCTAATGTGCGCGTGCTTATCAACAACAAGCCTTCTGCTATTATGGCCGGAAGTATAGCCGACGCCCTGAAGCAGATCCCAGCCGACCAGATCAAATCTGTGGAAGTAATTACCAGCCCATCTGCGAAGTATGATGCTGAAGGTACAGCCGGTATTATCAACATTATTACCAAGCGCGATGGAGGCCTACAGGGTGTTACCGGTTCAGTTTCGCTTACTGGCGGTACACGCTCCAGCAATGGTAACGCCAGCCTGAACGTGCGCCGTGGCAAACTGGGCATCAACAGTAATTTTGGTGGCCACATGTTCTATAACAAAGGTAACATGACCAACACCATGCTTGCTCCCGGCGACCTTACTACTACTGACGATGACTCTTACAGTTTCCAGAGTGGCGATACCCGCATAAACGGCCGCTTTATGAATGGTCAGCTTGGGTTTGAATATGATATTACGCCTAAAAACAGTTTATCCGGTGGTATACGCACAAACGGTGGTACCTTCCGCATGCGCAACGATCAGGAAGCCTCTTCTACAGTAGGTGGAGAAGAAGTTTACGACTTCAATAACAAGATCAGAAATTATAACCTGCGCATCGGTACAGACTATAACCTTGATTTTACACACTACTTTAAAAAACAAGGCCAGGAGTTAGCACTGCTTTCTTTATACTCTGTAACCAACACCGATAACGAGATTAACCAGGATTATTATAACGACGGAGAAGCTCCTTACCTGCTGAAGCGTAATACAAACGACGGCAGCAACAAAGAGCTAACCTTCCAGGTAGATTATACACACCCTTTCGATAACAAAACAACACTGGAGATCGGGGCAAAGAACATTCTGCGCGATGTAGACAGCGACGCGAAGTATAAAAACCTGCCGTCTACGGATGTGGAAACAAACGCTTTCTTTTATGAGCAGGACGTTTACGCCACTTACCTGACCTACGGCTTTACCTTAAAGAAAATGCTGAACGTGAAGTTTGGCGGCCGCTATGAGTATACAGATATCAACGCCGACCTGCAAGGCGAAGACACTGATTACACAACCAGCTACGATAACTTTATCCCAAGCCTGGCTTTATCTTACAACCTGAAGAACAAGCATACTTTTAAGGCAAACTTTACCCAGCGTATCCAGCGCCCATCGTTGTTTTTCCTGAACCCGTACCGCCAGGAGCAAACGTCCAATACATATGTGCAAGGTAACCCGAACCTGGATGCCGAGCTCACAAACCTGTATGAGTTAGGTTACAGCACGTTCTTTAAAACAACCTCTATCAACGCTACGCTTTACATGCGCCAGACAGATAACGCCATTGAGCCAATCGCTTATATAGAAAACATAGACGGCAAAGATGTAACTACCTTATCGTTCCAGAACATTGCCCGAAACAAAACTTACGGCATGAGCCTTTTCGGAAATACCAAGCCGACCAATGCCTGGACTGTTGGTGGTAGCGCAAACGTATACTTTGTAGACCTGAACAGTGCTTATAACAGCAACAGCGGCTGGATGTATAACATCAACACTAACTCGTCTTATACTTTTGGCAAGGGCTTCTCTGCACAATTTAATGGTGGTTTCAACTCACGCCGCGTACAGTTGCTGGGTAAGTTTAACTCCTTCTCTTACCACAACCTGGCTATTAAAAAGGATCTATTTGATAAGAAAGGTGGCATCAGCATCGGTCTGGACAACCCGTTCCGTGAGAATATGCGCATGAAAAACGATGTGGTAGCGCCTAAAACTCCTACAAACCCAAGAGCATACGAGCAGCATATCCGCATTAATAACTATAACCGCGGCCTGCGTGTAACTTTCAACTATAACTTCGGCAAGCTGGATCAGCAGAAACCGCCTAAGCGTAAAAAATCAATCCGCAACGACGATACCAAGCAAGGCGACGGCAACGGCGTTGGCTAAGATACAACTACTACTACCTACCTGTCAGAAAGCCTCTTCAAAATGAAGAGGCTTTCGTTTTTATGCTGCTTGCAAACGATACAGCCCCGTACCCGTAAATACTTTTATAGATCAAGTATAAATTTAATATAAAAGCTATGAACGAAGCAGAATATAGAGCAAGAGGTAACTGGAACGAGCTCAAAGGAAAAATAAAGCAACAGTACGGCGACATGACCGATGATGACCTTACTTACGATGAAGGTAAGCAGGACGAGTGGCTGGGCAAGCTTCAGCAGAAAACCGGCAAAGCCAAACATGAACTAAAACAATGGATTGATTCCTTATAGATCAATTTAAACCATATAAAAAAACCGTATCCGGCCTGGGCCGGATACGGTTTTTTTTTACTTGCCCTGATTAACAACCCGGCACTTATTTTATACTTTGCCGCTCAAGAAAACTTATTACTTTAGCCGCTATGGGCAACTGAGAACACGCCAGCTACAACCATTTTTTAAGTAACGCTACCAGGTCTTTGTTTGTAAAAGGCTTGCACAAATGGTCATCCATGCCTGCTTTTATACTTTTTGCGATATCATCTTTATAAGCATTGGCTGAGAAGGCAATAATCGGACTTACAAAGTTTGCTCTCCTGAGCCTGCTTGCCGCTTCCAGACCATCCATTTCGGGCATCTGAATATCCATAAAAATAATATCGAATGGCTGGGCCAGCGCTAATTTAATTGCCTCTTCTCCATTATGTGCCGTTGTTACCTTTGCCCCGTAGTTTTCAAGTACATCCTGCATCAGCAGCACATTAATGGCATTATCATCTACAACCAGTACCTGTACATCATCATGCAGCTGGAAATTGATATCAAAATCATCAACATCCGGCTCCACCGCCTCGTTATCGAGGAAATGTAGCTTGGTTGTAAACCAGAAAGTGGCTCCGTTCTGCTGCCCCGGCAGCGGGCTTAAAATGCCTATTTCGCCCTGCATCAGGTTTACAAGCTTTTTACAGATGGCCAGCCCCAGCCCAAATCCGCCATACTTGCGCGACGTAGACTGATCGGATTGTGTGAAAGAATCAAAGATAATTTCCTGCTTTTCTTTCGGTATTCCGATTCCGGTATCGGTAATGCTAAACCGCAATTCCGCAGACTTATCAGTTTCGTTTATGGCTATGAGCTCGCCATGTACCTTTATACTTCCTGTTTCTGTAAATTTAATGGCATTGCTTACCAGGTTTATAAGTACCTGATTTATACGCGTTGGGTCGCTGATTACTACGCGGGGTATAGCAGCATCAAAAGTATAAGCAAAGGAAATATTTTTACCATCTGCCAGGTATTTATAAGGTTCCAGGTGCGAGGCTATAGATTCGCGCAAATCGAAAGGGATAGCTTCTATGGCAATACGGTCCTGCTCTATGCGGTGCAGGTCAAGTATATCGTTCAGGAGCCTGGTTAGCGTAGAGCCGGATGTTTTGATCAGGTTGACATACTGCGCCTGCGTTTGGTTCATGGTAGTATCCATCAACAGATTTGTAAAACCCATGATCCCGTTCAGGGGCGTCCGTATCTCGTGGCTCATGCTGGAAAGGAAACTGCTTTTTGCTTCGTTGGCTGCTTCTGCTTTTTCCTTAGCTTCTTTCAATTCCTTCTCTTTTCGTTTCTGCTCTGTTATATCTTTGGCAACAATCAGGATACCATCTCTTTCCTGTTGGTTATTTTTGAGATAAGAGAAAGAGCACGAAGTAGAAATAGCAGCATTCTGGTTTGCATCCAGTATTAACTCTGCATTCAGGCATTTGCCTTTTTCCTCAAAATCAGCCAGCACCTTCTCAAAATCAGGGTTATTGGTGAGCCGGAAAAGTTCTGAAATATGTAAGCCAACAATATCGGCTTCTCTATAACCGGTTATCTCCTCGAAGGCCTCATTTGAGCTTCGCACAGTGAAATCAGTATTCAGAACCAGGAGCATATCCACTACACCCTGGTAAATGCTCTGCATAAAATCGCGCGAGACAGTGGAGTTTTTCAGCTCCTGCCCCAGCATGTTAACACCCTCTATTACTGCATCTAACTCATCGCCGGTTTCAGAGACCTCCAACTGGTAATCGAAATTACCATTGGCCACTTCCGCGATCAGTGTAATTATATCTTCAAGTCTGTCTTTTAGAACTTTCACGTGGTACTCTTTATACTCTTAAATGGCAAACGCCATTATTCTCTTTCAATTGCAAAGGTAGCTCCCATCATTTCCATAGCGAAGTTGTCTTTTGCCTGGTAATAACCAACTTTAGGATATGGTGTGGCGCCTACCTTTTTCTTCTCCATAGTGGCAGAAATGCCGAAGTTTATCTTTTTACTGCCCAGGGCATGGCCTCTTTTAATTACCTGGTAAAGGGTTTGCCTGTATACGTTGTACTCCAGCAGGTACTCATAATCCATACCTATTAACATGAAGTTGTACACATTGCTGGCGTTCTTGTGGCAAAAGGCAACCGATACCGGCTTCCTGTTCAGGGAGTGTTCCTCCTTTAAATAAAGCACAACAAATTCCCAGGCATTGTTCTCGTTTAGCAGGCTAAAGAGCTTATCGGGATAAAGGAAGTTATTGATTGCAAAGTTGTTGCTTTTAACATTCTTAAACAACGAAACAGCATATTGTAATTCTTCGGCTGAGAGGCGGTTCTTTACTTGTACATCATAGTAATGCTCATATCGCTTTATCTTCTGCACAAAGTTTTCCCTGCCCTTCTTGGTCAGCGTTTGCCTGTATTCATCTTCTGTTATCCAGTCCAGGTTTTCAACTACACAAGACTCCGGCAGGTCCAGCTTTACGAAATCCTGCTCCACCATAAACTCATTCAATTCCGGGTCGTTGGCGTCCAGGTCACGGATCATGATGCTGCTTGCATTTTCGGTTTCCTGATCTTTGTAGAGCTCAGCCAGCAGTGCTTTCAGCGCCTCTTTCCAGTATGGGCTTTCTCTGTCTAAGTATAAATGGTTACCTTCTGTAAACAGGCTGCCCATTAAAATACCAGTCGATGTCAGATAATAAGGATTTGATTCACGCTCTTTCTCAATTGCTTTCGAAATAGACGCCTGCGAGAACATATCCTCTTTCAGAAGACTTACGATAGCAAAGGTCATCAGTACCAGTTTGCCTTCAGCATCCTGAACTGTATAATACCTGAAGCCCCAGTTGCTTTCTTTCTCCGGATTATCTTTAAAAGATTCTTCCAGGAACTTCAGGCCGTTCCAATCGAACATGCCACGGTTACCCAGGTATTTGTTCCAGTAAGCAGCATCTAGCTCAGTAATAGAAGTATAACGCTTTACAGTCAGGTCAGTGCTGGCAACAGTTTTAGTCGAAGCTATAACCATTTCTAACGCGGGCATTTTAAAAGCTTTCCTGATGTTTTCGTGCGTTTGGTTTGTGGCAATAAGGGCTTCTTTAAAATGAATATCGAGTTTGCGTACGAGCTCTTCAATATCCTCATAAGAATTGCTCAGCGAGATAGTAATTCTGACGCCGATATTCTTGGCTGGCACTGCCGGAAATGTGGCCAGATTCACGTATACGCCATCGTTAAGCAGCGCCTGCACCAGGTGGTTACCCATATCCATGGTGCCCGTCCCGATGTAAAAGATCGGGCTTTCGCACTCGTGCACCAAAGGTAAATCGGTTTGCTTCAACAACTTGTTAAAGTATGAGATCTTTTTTTGGAGTTCTTCCTGGTAAGTATAGATCTCGTTGCTGAGGTGTATTTTAGCAGAGGCGATTGCTGCGCCCAATGTTGCAGGCTCTATCTGCACAGAAAATGTAAGCGGACCGCCAAAGTTATTTACCTTGTTATACCATTCCTCGTTCGGGAACAGTGACAAACCACCACATGCCCCAAATGCCTTGCCCAGGTTAGCTGTCAGTATCATTTTGCGGTAAAGGCCATCAGGCATCTGGCTCATAGCATAGCCGGTCCCGTGCTTGCCTGCCCAGCTCATGCCGTGGGCATCATCCACGTACAGGTATAGCTGCTCATATTTTTCTGCCAGCGCAATCATATCCTTGATAGGAGCAAAATCGCCATACATAGAGTACACACTATCTGCCATATACCAGATCCGATCAAACTTGCTTCTTTGCTTCTTGATGCGGTCTTCCAGCATTTCCAGGTTATTATGGCGAATCATCTCGACAGTTACGCCCTGGCTCAGCAGTTTTTTAACGGCCTCCTGCACGCTGGCATGCACCTGGTGGTCTAATATTATCAGGTCAGACTGGCGGATTATACTTGGTATAGTTGTCAGGTGAGCTAAAGTACAATTCTTGGAGATAACGGCCGGCACATTATACATCTGCTTAATCAGGCCTTCCAGCTCGCTGTAAAGCGGGTTAGAAATGTAAGTACGCGACATCGGGAATTGGGTACCAAAGCGCTCTATGGCATCTATTGCACCACGTTTTACTGCAGCATGATGCTCTAAAGCAAGGTAGCCGCAGGTGCCAAAGTGTAAAACTTTTTTGCTGTTTAAAGTAAGATGCTGGCCACTAAGCTCCTGATCTTCTGCATGTAAATGAATAATTCCCTTCTTTTTGGAAACGCTAAGAACAGAATCTACCGTATCAATGATATTGTTGTGTCTTATTTTTGCCACGTATTTTACCTATAATTGCATTTGTAATGGGTGCATAACAAGCACGCCATGAAAATTGTTTAAATCTTGAATGACTAACTCCGAAAAAAATTCCAGCATCACGTCTACCGACTATCTTAACCTCTGTGTTATAGATGGAATTTTGTACTGTATTTATAAAGACATAGAGCTGGTAGATCTGGAGACTGCTAAAATTTGTGTTAAACAACGTATTGAGTATAGCGAGAATAAGTCATATCCTGTATTATTTGATATCACAAGAGTAAAGCAATCAACAAAGGAAGGTCGCGATTACCTGGCAAATGAAGGAAATGATCTTGTAATTGCCAGTGCCATTCTAATTGGGTCGCCGATGCTAAAAATGTCTGCTAACTTTTTTATACGGGTTAATAAGCCTAAAAACCCAACTCAAATGTTCACTGATAAGAATAGTGCACTTAAGTGGCTTGCCCAATTTAAAAGCTAACCCACACCGCTGCCACGCTCGCTATTGCCACTCACTCTCCCCGCTTCCTGTTTCAACCTTAACTTACTTAATTCACCCTTACCAGGCTATACTTTGGCCCTGGCTGGATGAGCACGTTTATACTTTGTTACATCGTGTAAATACATAAAGATGCTTTTGCAGCTATATGAAAACAGCTGCCTACTGATCAAACCTGAAAAATCACAAAATCCTCCTGCCAGTACTTAAGCCAACAGGAGGACTTTATACTTAAATCAGCTTTATATTTATTTGATCTTTACCAGACGCATGTAGTCTAACATCGCCTGGTTCACGTCGCCGTTCATGTTCTCGTTATGCGGTTCAAAAACCACAGAAATAGTATGTTTGCCTTTGGTTAACGGCACCTGCACGGCATTGGTAAAGCCCCAGTTGCTCCACTCGTCGTTGCCACGCTGCGGCAGCACAACAGTACCTGCAAATTTACCATTATATTTCAGCGTACGGATAGAAGCTTTATTGCTGGTGTTTATCGGGCCGTTGCCATTGGCGTAGCGGAAATCAATCGCATATACACCATCTTCCGGTACGGTTATACTTACTTTCACTTCCTTGTTCTTCTGTTTGCTGATCTCCACGAAACCGGTACCTGAAAAGTCGCGGTAAGGCAGGTTGGCTTTAGGCAGCGATTTCTCCAGTTCGTATTGCATTTTATACTTGCCGGCCACTACAACTATAGGCTCGCTGGCAAACGAGGTAACACCATTTTTGTCTTCGGCCAACACTACATATTCGGCATAAGCGCCTTCGGTTACAGCTAAGCTATTGTTCTGTGTTTTCTCCTGTGCCTGTCCGTTTTTGATAACCTGATAAGTAACCGCCCCCTCTACAGATGGCCAGGTTAGTTTGCCTGAAGTATAAGTCACTTTTGGTGTCTCAGGCGAAGTATAATCCACGGTATGGTTTATCTCACCTCCTGCTTCGTTGTTAGCCAGTTCAATTTTAATGGTATGGTTGCCCGCCAGGTTAGCTGGTATAAATGGCTTTTCCATTGGCTTGCCATCCATAGTTATACTTTTTACCTGGTTGCCGTAACCGCTCATTTCAAAGTTCAGCACAGCATTTCGGTAAGTATAGTTGGTCAGTTTTCTGTTACCAGCAAAAGCTTTCGGTACAAACGGTTTCAGTTCTATACCGTCGGCTTTAAAATCCATCCCGAAGTATACTTTGTACACCATGCTCAGGCTACCGGCAAGGCTCCACAGCATGTTGCTGGAGTTTACCTGCGTGCCTGCATAATCGCCGCTGATAGCTACAAAATTCTCTTTATTAGTCAGGAATAAAGCAGCAGGGCGGTAAATAGCAGTTATACTTTCGGTCAGCGACTTGTCGTTGCCTGCTTTGGCAGCAGCCAGTGCCCAGTATGATTGCACAAACGGCCAAACGGCATTGTTATGGTACGGCGGAATGCCCGGAATATAAGGATAGATATTTGGTATACCGAAATCCGTAACCGGTGTGTGGGCAACTATAGTTTTGCTGCGTGCTTCATCGGCTACCCCATAAATAACAGACAAGGCCTCTCCTAACGCTTCCGCTCTCGGTGACAGAATCTTATAGTTACGACCATACAGATACTGGCCATAGTAGCCCTTCTCCTCCTGCCACAAGTGCTTATTTATACCTTGTTTTATACTTTCGGCAGTCTTTCTAAAACCAGCTACGGCTTCAGTATCCTTTAGCAACTCGGCCATTTGAGCGGCTACCATATTGGCCTGGTAATGCGCTGCGTTTGTACCCAGGTTTTCTGAGGCGTAGATATCGGCAGGCTGCATCCAGCGCGGGTAGGACTGCTCACGCCAGTCCAGAAACGACGACTCGCCACGCATCAGGCCAGTTTCCGGGTCAAAAGCGTTTTTCTGGTCGTCTGCTATAGATTTTTTGATGATGGCATAGGTATCGCGCAGCCATTTCTCGTCGCCGGTCACTTTGTATACTTCCCAGGCTGCCACGGCCCAGATCATGCGGTCCGTCGAGATCGGGTATGCGCCGCCCGTTCCGGTATCCTGCACAATGCGGCCGTCTTTTACTTTGCGCATCAAACTATACATCGATACTTTTGGCTGAAGCTGCGCCATGCTAAGTATAATGCTGTAGCTGATATCGCGGGTCCAGACGCCGGCCCATTCCTTACCTGTTCTGAAAGTGCTGTCAGGCTCTACGGCAATTATCATTTCTTCGAGCGCCAGGTTATACAATGCGTCGGCTATCGGGTAATCAGACTGGTACTGCGGAAAAGCGTTGGCATTGAGGGTCATTTTCCATTGCTGAGCCGTCATCTTCTCCTCGCGGTTCTCGTTCATCAGCAAGGTTATCTCGTAAATTCCATCGCCGTCCGGGTCCTGAAGCTGCATTTCTTTTTTACCGCCCAGGTTGTCAAAATCCCAGCTCAAAGGGTCGGTGCCGCCAGCTATAAACACACCCTTAAAATCTTCTTTATAGATCTTGTCGCCGGTTGGCGTAGTATAAACCCCGCTCTTTTTAAAGGCTTCCAGCACCGGGCGCATGTCCAGGCGGATCTTCATTTTAGTATTTGGGGTCAGGTATACATCGCTTGCAATTTCAGCATCATCTTTCAGCTGCTTACCAAACGTGATCACAGGCGTAATACAATTACCATTATCGGCGATACAGTTAAAGTAGTGGTCGGCTCCGGGTACCATTTCGTTGTCGCGACCGTTTATGGCAAACTTAAATACAACCTTCGGGCTCATGGTAGCATTTACCGGGCTTTGGTAATCAGAGGTAAGTTCGGTAGACGAAAGCACTTTTGCCACATACTCACCCTGCACCACACTATCGGGGTAAATACTATAAGCCGGAGATTGGTACATGGCTTTTTTACTGCTTACTTCAGCAGCTATACTTGTATCAGCAGCCGGTTTTTGTGACTGACAGGCTCCCATAACTAATAACGAAAAAAGTATACTTGACCGGAGAGAGATATGCTTCATTTGAATGATTATAAGTTATAATAAGTACACCCTAAAACTCGCGATTTGAACCGTAGTATAGAGTCTTTAAAATTATACAATTATTTCGTTTCGCGCTATTATGGGTACACTACAGTTAGCCGGAAGCAAATGGGTGAGAAAATACAGGTTTTGCTGTTTTCCATAGTTTATGTGTGTAATAACATGGCTACGAAAAGAGAAGGATATATATTTTATCAGTGATCTTTTCTATCATTATACCCTTGTCTTGAATAAAACCGTCAGCCCACTAGATAATCTGCAGCAAAAGCTTACATTAGCTTAAGTATACGCTCATCCAAAATGCTACAAACTTTACCAGATCCTGCTATATAATCTGCCATAAAATGGATTGAAATAGTTACGTACATAGTGCAGATAAGCGTATGTTTTCGTTTATACAATAGTTGGCGTCAATAGATAATTATGAAAAAGCCCTTACATGTAGTTTTCCTTTTTTTCCTGTTTTCCTGTAATGGAACAGAAGAAAGAGCACATGTAAAGGAAAAAGAGCATCAAATAAAGCACTTTGAAGAATTTGTCTTTTCGATAGAGTCGGGCTGGAGCACAGATGACAGCAAGGAAGTGGAAATACATAAAGACGGCACTACTTATCTTCGCTTGAGAGACAATAGAGAAATTAAAGAGAACTATAAAGCGAAACTTGACTCTCAGAGCCTAAGGCAGATTTTTCTACTTGTTGACTCTATGAACATTAAAGCGTTAGATACTTTTTACCAAGAGTATGAAGATGGAGCCTATTACTCAATGAGTTTGAAAAACAATGGCAAAGAAGTAAGAACTAAAGGTATGGACTTTCCGATTGAAGTACAGAAAATGCTCATGGAGTTAGTTGAAATTGTGGAAGGGCAGCAATTGGTCAAAACTTCTAACAGACGCTTTGCAACAACCAAAGATGTCTTGTGGCCACTACCTCCAGGTTATGTGGAATCACAGGCTGTTTTAGATAGCTTGTAGTAAAGAAGGGGTAAAACTAAAAACGCCAACAAGGTTCATAGTTCAGGCTGCGGCTATGCCTTGCCCATACTATGCACGAAACGTTAGAGGTGAGGCTAAAAAAGACTATGAGTATTGAATAAGCCAATCAATTCTATAATGAAATGACATTAGAAGATTTAGGATATAATGATAAACTTGAAAAATTCAGGATTGAGAATAACCTTAAAAAGTTTGAGGTTGGAAGAGTTATATCAGAACATAAGGAAAGATATATTGTAAAGACTGAGAAAGGAGAGTTTGAAGCCGAGATAACAGGGAATTTACGATTTTCATCAAAAAGTCGTGAAGATTTTCCAGCAGTTGGCGATTGGGTTGCAATAACAATTCATGATTCAGATTTTTCCATTATTCACAGCATATTTCCGAGGTCCTCTGTTATTTCTAGACAGGACATTGGTAAATCCGGAGAGATACAAATAATAGCAACAAATATTGATTATGCATTGTTGGTGCAAGCCGCTGACAGGGATTTCAATATTAATAGGCTTGAAAGATACCTGACAATTTGTAATTCATCAAAGGTTAGTCCCATTATAGTGCTCACTAAGATTGATTTAATTGATGAACATCGGACTTTGGAGATAGTAGAGAAAATAAAAGCTCGGATTAATAATGTTCCGATTATTGCTATAAGTAACGAATCTCAAGATGGGTACGACAAACTAAAAGCGGTTATTGAAAAAGGTAAAACATATTGCCTACTTGGTTCTTCAGGTGTTGGAAAATCCACTCTATTAAATAATCTTTCTGGCAAATCTATAATGCGAACAGATACCATCAGCCAGAGCACAAATAAAGGGAAACATGTTACAAGCCATAGAGAATTAACTCTTCTTGAAAATGGTGGAATTTTAATTGATAATCCAGGAATGAGAGAAGTAGGTATTGCCGACTCAACCAGCGGATTAGAAATTACATTTGATAAGATTATCAGGCTTTCTCAGAGTTGTAAGTTCAAAGATTGTACGCACACGAATGAGGTAGGCTGTTCTGTTATTGAAGCCGTTGCAAAGGGAGAAATAGACCGGGCTTCCTATGAAAATTACCTGAAGTTAGGACGAGAGAAAGCTCATTTTGAATCTTCGGTTGTAGAAAGACGGAAAAAAGATAAGGAATTCGGAAAAATGGTTAAGAATTACAAAAAAGGCATCAAAAGGAAAAAGTGAAGTTCGAGAGATGAAGCCCGAACTGCTAACATGCGTTTGGAGTCACTTTAATGTATATTCAATACTTATGAAGTCTTTGAAAAAAGTAATTCATATGGATACAGTAAATGCTCATAAGAAAACTATAAATCTTTTATTGACTTGTGGGATTTTAGGGGCCTTTCTTTATCCCCTCACGGACATAATTGCCGGCATTCTTTACAAGGGCTATAGTTTTAACGAGCAAACTGTGAGTGAATTGTTTGCGATAGGCGCCCCAACCAGTAAATTAGTGGTTACCCTTTTTACAATTTCCAGCTTACTTTTTATAGCTTTCGCTTTAGGCATTTGGTTACTATCCAACGGTAAGCGTATTCTCCGGGCATTGTCTGTAATGATATTTGGAAATGCGGTAAACAGCTTGATATTGTGGAACTACTTCCCGATGCACATGCGCGGAATTGAACCAACATTTACCGACACGATGCACGGAATTCTGGCAATAAACCCATTCGTCTTGGTTAGTCTTATACTTGGAGCTGTCTATTTTAAAAACTGGTTTAGATATTATTCAATAACGACTATATTAATGCTGCTAGTAATGGTTGTATTCGCAGTCCCAAAGGCTTTATTGGTATACGAAAACAGTCCGACGCCTGGTCTTGGAATTATGGAGCGTGCCTCACAATACGGGCATCAGTTATGGCATGCAGTACTGGCCATTGTTTTGCTTTACAGGCATGTTGATTTTGACACGACAATTAAATGACGAAAGCAAATGGTACCAGAGATAATGTCCGAACCGCTAACATCGTACTGGCAATAGTGGGGCTGACAGTTATAAACTCAACATTATAATTCCAATGGGCAGTTATGTAGATATTGGCAAAAGCCCCTCTATCGCCGGTACGTAAACCGTTATCAGTAATTTAAAATATTAAACCACCTTTTATAGATGAAAAAACTTCTACTAACCTCTTTCTTCGCAGTTGCTTTCACCGTTACCAGTAACGGACAGACTCTCAAGGGTACAAAGAAGATGTGAAGTGATCAATCCTATTCTCAACAATGTACAGACAGACAAGAGTCTAATGTTAATTCTGCTATAATATATATATTGGTGACTAAGTTATTTTGAATATTACATAAACTCTTATCAAGGTGTCATCCAGGGCTATTATTTATATATTGTCTTTTAATTATTATTTACACCGATAGGTATAATTCAGAGTATAGTGATATCCATCCAGAAGAGTACGAATTTCCTGTATAGGGTAACCTTCTTTGTTATAAGTAAACGTTGATGTATGACCCCATGTAGTTTCACCTCCGTTAATTAAATAGTCAACCAATATCTTCTTAATGTTATGCTTTAAGGGTAAGCTTTCAGGAGGAAATAAGGTTTTGCGGTAAGCAGTATCTGCTACTAGTTTATTATTTTTGTCATCATACTCAATTATATATGATAAGCGTAACTGGTTCTCATTATTATACACATGTATTTTATAAATCTGCCCATTCTTGTAGTCAAACGTGATAGTCGTGATAGTATAGTTTTGATTGGTAGAAATTCTAAAACCATGGATAGTAATTTTCTTTAATTGGGTTGGAGAAGCATATTCATAAGTATAGCTAGTTGATTCTATAAGTTTTCCATTTGAGATATCTGGAACATAAGAACTAAGGGAATAGGTAAGTTGGTTATTAGAATCATACTCGTAAGTCTGTCTGGCTTGTAAATCGCCAGTGGAAATATAGAAGTCTCTTTGAATAATGTTCCCTTTATCGTCATACGTATATTTATGATTTCCATAATTTGTATTATCCTCAAACCTTTGTATTTCAATTAGCCTACCCGTTGTTTCATCACGGACGTACTTTAACTCAATGGTCATACCGTCTAAGGAATAATTTTCAGTCAGCGTTGTAGAAACTACACAAGCAGAAGTATAGGGTACTGAATCTTCGCTCTTCTCGCATGCCACCAGTACTAATATTAACGTAAATAGCAGTAATCCCTTCATCTAAATTAAATTACTGAGCTGTTAAGTTGTTGATTTATATTTCTAAAGCACAAGTTATAACTTTATATTCATTTATTTATTTTCTTGAATACTTCCAGTATACATTATTTAACTTAGCAGCTATATATATTTGAGCATTAAAAATCATAAGAAAGCCGGTAATAAAGACCATTCAGTAAATACAGGCATACTACTCTTGACATAGAACCGAATATGAGTAGCTGTGTACGAGTTGACTGAAAACAAAAAAAGCCACTTACCGATTTTACTCGTAAGTGGCTTATTAGTATGTGGGCCCACCTGGAATCGAACCAGGCACCTACTGATTATGAGTCAGTTGCTCTAACCGAATGAGCTATAGGCCCGTCCCTCGAAGATCGCTAAAAAGGTGCTTTCTTTGATTTGGGAGTGCAATTCTACATATTTGTATCGAATATTTCAAATAGTAAACGAAAATTTTTTCCGTGAATTTAGAAAGCGTCAAAAATATCATCTTCGATTTAGGCGGAGTGATCATTAACATAGACTACAACAAAAGTATAACCGAGCTGCTAAAGTATAGTAAATCAGGCAGTGCCATGGAGTTTACCCAAAAAGCACAGTCCCGTTTATTCGACCTGTATGAAACAGGCAACAGCACCTGCCAGGAATTCCGCGACAGCCTGCGCAGCGAATATAATTTAGAGGCAACCGACGAAGAGATAGATGCCGCCTGGAATGCCATGCTACTGGACATACCACAAGAGCGTATAGATTTGCTGCTGGAGCTTGGCAAAAAGTATCGTATTTTCCTGTTAAGCAATACCAATGCTATCCATCTTAAAAAGTTTAATGAGATAGTGGCCCACAGCTTTACCATTCCAAGCCTCGATTCGCTGTTCGAGCAAAGCTACTATTCGCACCTTATTGGCCAGCGTAAGCCTGACGCCATCGTTTTTGAGCAGATAATAGACCAGAACGGCCTGAACAAGGAAGAAACACTTTTTATAGACGACAGCATACAGCACATCGAAAGCGCCCGTAAAGTAGGTCTTCAGGCGCTGCATCTGGCACCGCCGCTAACTATAAACCAGGTTTTTAAGGATGTGGTTAACTAAACAGCAACGCAGGTATGGCCTGCACCTGTTGCTGTTTATAGTTACGCTTGCCACCACCACCATAGCCGGAGCCGAATGGATAACGGGTAAACTGTTTTTCCTGTCCCGGGATGGTTTTGACTGGGGAGGTACGCTTAGCTGGGACGAACTAGTGGCTGGTTTATACTTCTCTATTCCCTTTCTGGGTGTGCTAACGGTGCATGAGTTCGGCCATTACTTTACAGCAAAAGTATACCGCACGCGTGTTACATTGCCTTACTATATACCGCTCTGGCTGGGCATAACTTCCAGCATTGGCACCATGGGGGCTTTTATCCGGATAAAAAGCCGTATTTACTCCCGGCAACAGTTTTTCGATATTGGCATAGCAGGCCCGATTGCTGGTTTTGTAGTGGCTTTGCCATTATTGTTTTATGGTTTTACGCACTTGCCGCAACCGGAGCATATTTTCAGTATTCACCCGGAGTATAAACAGTATGGGCTGGATTATGCCCAGCATGTATACCTCGAAACAGAAGGCAGCTTTGCTTTAGGCAAAAACCTGTTGTTTCTCTTTTTTGAGCAATTTGTGGCCCCTGACCCAGCGCTGGTACCTAACCAGTATGAGGTGATGCATTACCCGCTAATATTTGCCGGATACCTGGCCTTGTTCTTTACGGCGCTTAATTTGCTACCCATCGGACAGCTGGACGGAGGCCACGTTTTATATGGATTAATTGGCTATAAGCGCTTTAACCGTATTTCACCGGTATTTTATACTTTCTTTATCCTGTATGCCGGTTTAGGAGTGATATCGCCTTCTAACGTGCCTGTGTGGTCAGATGAGTTGCTGGTGGTGTATATTCCATTCCTGCTTTGGGCTTTTAGGAAGCTACTGCACAACAACCGCTATGGCTTTGGTGCGGCTATTGTTTTATTGATGTTGCAGTACAGCCTGGCCACTACTTTCCCGGAATGGCAGGGTTATATCTGGGTATGGCCGGCCTATCTGGTATACCTGTTGTTTGTACTAGAGCCTGCAATGCCTAAATTAAGCTATGCATTCTACCTGACCTTATTCGTTCTTGCTGTGCAGGTATTGATCTCGTTTGCATTCCCGGGCGCTGATGGGTATAGCGGCTGGTTACTGTTTGGCTTATTGCTTTCGCGTGTGATGGGCATTTTCCATCCCTCCTGCCCCGACGAAACGCCACTTACACCAGGCCGCAAAGTGTTGGGCATACTGGCATTCGTTATTTTTATACTTTGCTTCAGCCCTTCGCCTTTTATTGTAGAATAGCAGGTTTTAAAAAGCTAAAAAACAAACCGCCCCTGGTATTTGATTAATCAAACACCAGGGGCCAGTTTTTAAATATATACCTGGTAAGCCTAGCCTTTATAAGCAATAATGCCGCCCAGCAGGTTACGAACCTGTTTAAAGCCTTGCTGCTGCAGGAAAGCCTTTGCTGTAGCAGAACGCGCCCCAGATTTGCAGTGTACAATAACTTCAGCGTCTTTCAGGTGTTCCAGGTCTTCGATGCGGTTTGGCAAAGTTCCTAACGGAATATTCTCTGCACCGCCTATATTGGCTTCCTGGTACTCCCAGTCTTCGCGTACGTCAATAATAACCGGCGTTTCGCCATTGTTTAAACGTTCTTTCAGTTCTTCCGCAGTAATATCTGTTGTGATCATGGTGTTGTAAGTATAAGTTTCCTGGTGATTATGGTGTTTTGTGTTTGAATACGTAAAGTATAAAGCCCGGGTGCCAGTTGCTTTAAACTGATCGGGCTGTTTATAATGCCTGAAAAATCTTGTCCGTATACTTTGCGCCCGGCAATATCGATAACATCAAGTGTTTTAAAAGCCTCGTTAATGGCAATCGTACCTGCCGAAGGGTTCGGGTATACTTTCAATTTATTCGCCAGCTCTTCATCCTCAATTCCCAGGGCCATACCTGCCATCAGGGGCCGCATCATAATAGCGCCTTCAATTGTTTTATCCTCGGCCCAGCCATTCTGGGTGCTCCATAAAAAGCGACGACCCGTGGCACGCTCATTTCTATCGAAACCGATATTTAAGAAAAGACTACCCGGCTGCGACCAGCCAATATAAAAGCTGCCATCCACACCCACAGGTTTAGCAAGCTCAATAGTATAAAACTGGTTCAGATTGTCGCTATACTTTACGTGGAAGCTCTGCTCACCTAAAGTTTCGCCGGGCTTGCCGTTATCGTCTTTCCATACACGAAATGTAATGGACGAGCCCTCAATCATGTTCCTAACCCGCGGGAAGTATACCTGAAAACCTCTTACCTGGTCCGGGCGGTTCAGGTCGAAGCGTTGCGCTACCTGGCTGTTGCCAGAGGCTATGTAACTAAAGCCTGCTTCGGCGGTGCCATCGTCGTAGGCATAATAATCAGCGAATTCTGTTTTGCGGAAAGTGCTGTCGTTTGCTCGCTGCAGCGGGTTCTGTTCTTTTGTATCCAGCACCATGCCATGCAGTAAAGCAAAATTCTCTTCGGGTAAAGCCAGCGCTGCCAGGCTGGGAGTTCCTTTTATCTCAAACTGACGTGCAACAGCCGGAATCAAACCTTGCGAACGCAGGAAAGTATCGGCTACCGTTTCGTCTGCTCTCCTGATAAAACCCCGCCAGTTGATAGCCCCCGGAAGATCGCCCAGGTTATTTATAGTTGCAGTTACTTCCTCGCGAAGCGATGCCGCCGGATTTTCCAGGAACTGGCGGAGCGGCATGGCAGTATAGTTTTTTAACAGTGGTGTTACCGTCTGGCTAATGGCTATATCCCGGGATGTGTTTTGCCCTTTGCGGCGGTTCCTGTCCAGTTCCACATAATCCAGGTTCCAGTTGTCGCCTAAACCACCGCGCTGCCCAAAACTCCTGAACCGGAACTGAAAACTATCATGCAAAAACCTGGCGTCTTTGATGGCAATAAAAACCTGCGTAAACTGGGTGGTTTCGCCTAAACCCGGCTGCTGCCATACTTGCTGCCAGTTACCCGAAGCATCTTTAAACTCAAGCTGAAAGTATACAGGGTTAGTACCGGATTTATCGGGCACATCGCCTAAGCCACCTGCCTGCCAGTAAAAGCTAAGATAAACAGAATCGGAAGGTATAAGCGTACTTAAAACGATAGGTTGGGATGTAAGCGTATCGGAAGTTCCTGTACCTACCGAACCTGGCTGATATGGCTTTCCTGCTGCATTTAGCCCATCGAAGGAGGCTACGTTTTTAGTGATGGGCTCTATAGCGAAACGGCTGTTTACATATACCCCACCATTCACCCAACGGGCAGGATCCGGCGAAATGGTAGTTGTGGCAAAATCATCAAAGAAAGGGAGCGATAAGGCTGCTACCCGTAATGGCTTAGAAGTATAACTTTTAACCTGGCGCGGCTCTTGTTGCAGCGGGCTAAGCACAGCCTGCGCCATGGCTACCATACCATAACAGGAAAGCAGAAAAGTAAGCGCCAGTTTTAGTTTCATAGTTTTGGTGGTATCAAAAGAGCGCCTGCCACAGTGGCAGGCGCTCTTAAATTATTCTATTCCTTGTACCTGTACCGGCTCTTCGCCGGCAACCCACAGGTCTACGAGCTCGCCAACGCGTATTTTTGCACCGACCTCGGCAAATGGCCGCTGCCGTACAATGGTGCCCGGGTCTTCGGTGCTTCCCGGCTCATAAATAATGTTCCCGATCTGCAGCCCCTGTCCTACCAGCAATACAGAAGCTTCATCAACCGGCATGCCTACCACATCCGGAATCTCGAACTCAGTATTACCCAGGCCATCGCCTACATGCAGGTCTACCACCGAGCCTTTCGGGATCATCTCGCCCGGCTTTATTTCACGACCATTCACAAATTGCTTCAGTACAGCGTTTTGCTGCAAGTCCGGCACATACGTTATCTGGCCTTTTCTCAGGTCGTAGCTCTTAAGTATAAGCTCTGCATTTTTCACCGAGCCATCAATCAGCTTAGGCATCTTGATCATCGGCGGGTTTTTCATATTCACGCTGACGTAGATCTTACGGCCTTCTTTTACCTTCGCGCCCGGAGCCGGGTCCTGCGTCAGGATCTCAAAAGGCTTTCTGTCAGGGCTGTAACTGGAGTCGTTTACGAAGTATAACAGGTTTTGATCATCCAGGTATTCCTCGGCATCAGGCAATTGCATACCGGTAATTTTAGGCACCGAAATGCTCTCGCCGTGGTTGGTGGTAGATGGCAGGTATACGTAAAAGAAGCCGGCAACCAGCATCGCCACAATGGCTGCCATAATAACCAGGTGCTTCAGTACATCCACAAAGGAATTTGCTTTTAACATATTTTTCAGAGGATAGATGTTAGACAAAAGACATTTAAACTTCCTGAGTACTAACTTCTTAATTCACTAATTATAATTTTATTATTGCTGATTAAACCGTTGAATTTTTAATCAGGACAAAGTATAGATTTTAACTTTCAGACTATATTGTCGCTTTCATCTTATTGCGCTTGATACCATAGGTAAGAATGCGATCGATGAAATCATATGGTTTGTACCCGTTGATAGCCGTCTGGTGGAAAATACAGGTGGCAGGCGTCATACCTGGCAACGAGTTCACCTCTATGATGATCGTTTCTACCTCATCGTTCTCCAGCACGCGCACAAAAGCATCTATACGGGCATAGCCTTCAATGTTCAGGATGTTGGCTACGTGCTTGAGGTCTTCTTTTACCTTATCAGATATTTTCTGGCGGCGCTCCGGGTCTGTGGCATAACGTGCCGGTGTAATATTCTGCCCCTCGCCTGCCAGGAATTTTTCTTCCAACGATAAAACTTCGCCTTCAGCCAGTGCTTCCGAAGCTTCAAACACTTCGTAACTCACGCTATCATCCGGGCCATACTTGGTAAGTAAACCGCCTGTAATTTCCAGAAAGTGTTTGGCACCGTTTCTCGAGATCAGAGTTTCTACCAGGAAGCCCTGCTTGTTCGGGAATTCTTCTTTAAAACCAAGCGATAAAGTACGGGCACATTCTGTGTCCAGCTCCTCCATCTCCCGGAAAATAAGCGTCGCAAAGGCATCCAGTTCAGCGCGGTTTTTTATCTTTTTCACGGCAGAGCTACAGCCATCATCGGCAGGCTTTGCAATAAACGGGTAAGGGAACTCTGCTTCTAAACTCTGGAAAAACGCTTCTTTGTCTTTTTGCCAGTCTTCTTTCCAGGCCATGCGGTGTTTTGCAACCGGTACGCCGTGCTTGGCCAGAATCTCATTTGTCTCATACTTGTTTATTGTGATCTGAGACGAACGGATGCCAGAGCCGTTGTAAGGAATGTGAAGTTTTTCGAGCTCGGTTTGCAAAGCACCATCTTCGCCCGGACGACCGTGCAGTGCAATAAACACGGCATCCACCATATTCTTAAGCTGCGAATAGGTAATGCGCTGCGGCTCCTGCAGGCTGCGGCCGGTATACTTGCGTGTTATACTTTCAGCCTCTTTTGCAATCTGCTCCAGCACCGGGTGCGGTTTGCCGCCCTGCTCAAAGTATAAAACCTTCTCTTTAATATCGTCTGCATTATCCTTCAGCATAATGTTGATCGGAATAGAATACAAACGGTGCTCTTCGTTGCTGCCCGTCAGGAAGATTGGCAGCGGCTCATATTTGGTTGAGGAAGAAAGCTTTTCGTAAATGTTACGGCCACTTTCCACGGATATATGTCGCTCTGAAGAATAGCCACCCATGATCACACCCACACGGATTTTATCGTGGCGGTGAGCCTGCTCTTCTTTTATACTTGCATCCAGCTTCTGCAGCAACCGGGTAAGCTTAACAGTGTCCTTTCCGGATTTCAGTCGCTCAGCAATTGAGGTGCGGATAATATAAGTCAGAAACTGAGACGGGTTCAGCCCGATTTCAGCAGCCTGGTGGAAGAAGAACGACGATGGCAACATACCTGAGGTAGTGTTCGGGTCGTTCAGGAATATCTCGCCGCTATCTGTAATAAAGCCATCCAGGCGGGCATACACGTTGAAACCAAAAGCAGTAAATAACTTACTGGTGGCTTCGCGTATGCGCTGAATCTCTTCGCTTGGCAGGTTTATCGGTGTTATTTTGCGGCTAAGGCCCGGCAGGTATTTAGAACGATAGTCGAATACTTCGCTGCCTTTCACGATCTCAGTTGGAGGCAGGGCAATCGGTTTGCCGGTTTCGTCCTGCACTACTATACTTGAGAACTCACGGCCTTTAATAAATGCCTCTACCAGCACCTGCTGCTCATGCTCTACATTGGTAAGCGTAATGCTGTCGGTAGCGCTGGCATTAAAAGTATGGTTGATGTAGTTGAAAAGCTGCTCCGGATGATAGATGATCTCGCCGCCATCCACTAATACCGGCATACCAATCCCTTCGCGAATATCGACCAACTGCTTCATGCTCACCAGCTGCTTCTCTTCGCCAAGCGCCAGCCACTGGCTCTTGTAAATGGTTTTGGTAAAGAAGCTGCGGTCTACGCCGGCTTCAAAAGCTGCAAAATCATTATCCTTAAGTATGGAAATACCGATGGAAGAACCCTGGTGCGGCGCCTTTAGCACGAGTGGCAAACCAAGTTGAGCTACCAGGTTTTGCAACAACTGCGGCCGGTTCTGCTTATCTGTCCATTCGGTATAGCTTATGGTTCTGTAATCCGGGGTCGGGAAGCCATGCTGTTTCAGCATTTCTTTCTGCGCTGCCTTGTCTATACCTATCGCCGACGGAAGTATACCAGAGCCGGAATACGGAATGTGGTACCACTCCAGCAAGCCCTGGATGCTGCCATCTTCGCCATAAGGGCCATGCAGTGTCAGGAAAGCAAAATCGAAATGCTCCTTAAACTCGTTAGGCTGCAGGCGCTTACCGGCTTTGTTAATAATCCTGTCCTGTTCTTCTATGCTTAGCTCGCCCAACGACTCCAGGTAAATCTGCAGTCCGTGCTGGGTTTCGGGCAAAGCCGCTACCGGCGGATAAAAATCCCGGATGGTGCCTTTGTAAATAAACTGCCAGTCCAGCAGTATAAAATTACCCAGGCTGTCCACAAATACAGGAACGGCCTCAAAAAGCGCTTTGTCTAAGTTATCGTAAACCGTACGCCCACCCGCAAACGAAATCTCGCGCTCACGTGATGGTCCACCGAAAATTATTCCTACTCTCATTGTTGCAAAGGTAACAAATTGGAGGTTAAAGTTAAGGGTTAAAAGTTAGGAGTTGTTTTTGGTTTTTAACTAATGTAGGTAACAATTATTGTTGATGAAGTTTATTAGCTGACTAGCTGTATACTTCTGTTGATAATTGGTATTCTGTCATTTCGAGCGATAGTCGAGAAATCTTATATGTTCTATCGTTGAAGCTTTAGATTGTGGCTTGCAGGCTATACTTTCATAGCTACTTTCAATCCTTGGAGCTCTACTTGCCTACTGTTTTATAGTTGCTTTGGCTCGCTCCTAGCCCGCGAGGGCTCGTCCTCGGGCATCGCGCTGTGTTCCCTCCTGCCTCCGCTGCGCTGCGGCTGCCCTTAACGGGCACCGGATCTCACAAGGCGCTCAACCCAAGGACTGGGTACAATTTCGATAGCAAACGCTAGTACTACTGAAACCACTGTTCCCTTGAGGGGACTACAGGGGTGTTATACTTGACCTATAAAGCAATAGCTTTTCCAAGTGCACCCAAGACGATTCGATGTTTGAGCGTTCAGCGAGTGGGGGTAGGGGCCCTCGATAAACGAATTGTCTTGATTCTTTTGCTTACAGGGGTGCAGGGGCCCCTTTTAGACTTTCTCATCAAGGAGAAAAGTGAGGCCCAGCCGGCGAGGCGAAAGCTTAATCAAAGCATAGAAGTTAAAATTGATGCTTACCGTTTGCGAAGAACCTCCAAACTCACCTTCTTAGACTAGTGAGAACGCGAGTTTGAAACCAGCGAGCATAGCTCTGAGGGGCTGGGGGTGGTTGGACCACTGCAGCTATAGAACTAATACTTGAAGTATACCCAATGGCCAAATCCCCTCTCCTGTTTTTAGGAAAGGGTTAGGGTGAGGTAATCCTACAAACTAACCCCAAACTATAACTCCTCCCCGATTCTCCCGTAAATCATAGTCATTTTACTATATTTGCTCAACCGCTAAATTGCCAGCAACAAAATCGGCGGAAACACGAACAACGAGTATCCGAATCCAAACTATAACATACTTCATGAGAACTGTAGACGAGTATAATTTTGCCGGTAAAAAGGCGCTTGTGCGTGTAGATTTCAACGTACCTCTGGACGCAGAATACCACATCACCGACGACACCCGCATTCGTGCGGCCGTGCCTACTATCAACAAGATCCTTCAGGATGGAGGTGCTGTTATTTTGATGTCGCACCTGGGCCGCCCTAAAACAGGCCCTGAAGAGAAATACTCGCTGAAGCACCTGGTAAACCGTCTTTCTGAAGAGTTTAACACTACCGTGCATTTTGCCGCTGACTGCATTGGCGACGAAGCCCTGGAACTGGCCCGGAACCTGCAACCAGGCGAGATCCTGCTGCTTGAGAACCTGCGTTTCTACAAAGAAGAAGAAAAAGGCGATGCTGCCTTTGCTGAAAAACTGGCCCAACTTGGCGACGTGTATGTGAACGATGCCTTCGGCACCGCGCACCGCGAGCATGCTTCTACAGCCGTAATCGCGCGCTACTTCCCTAAAGATAAGGTAATGGGTTATGTAATGCAGGCCGAGCTCGATAATGCCCGCCGCGTGCTTGATAATGTAGAGCGCCCTTACACTGCTATTATGGGTGGTGCTAAAATTTCTGATAAGATCATGATCATAGAGCGACTGATGGACAAGGTGGATAACCTGATCATTGGCGGCGGTATGTCTTATACTTTTGTGAAGGCTGATGGGGGCGAAATCGGGGCCTCGTTGCTGGAGGCTGATAAAGTGGACCTGGCTGCCCGCCTTATTGCGATGGCCCGCGAAAAAGGTGTTAACCTGATGATTCCAGTAGACTCGGTTGTAGCCGATGCATTCAGCAACGATGCCAATATAGACATCAGCCTGAGCCACCACATTAAACCTCTTTGGATGGGCCTTGACATTGGGCCTGAAGCCCGTGAGCAATACGCCGATGTGATCCGTAACTCTAAAACTATACTTTGGAACGGCCCGATGGGTGTGTTCGAGATGTCTAACTTCTCGGTTGGTACCGAAGCCATTGCTGATGCCGTTGTAGATGCAACCCGCCTTGGTGCTTACTCGCTTATTGGCGGCGGCGACTCGGCTGCAGCCGTTAACAAGTTTGGCTACGCCGACCGTGTATCGTATGTATCTACGGGTGGTGGTGCACTGCTCGAGTATATGGAGGGCAAAACCCTGCCAGGTGTAGCTGCCATCGAGCGCGACGATTACTAATCTATAGTTAGCTATACTTACAAAAACGCCCTGCTACTGAAAAGTGGCAGGGCGTTTTACTTTAAAAAATTCAAATTTGCTGTTTATCTGTATACAAAAGATCCGCAACCAGTTACCACTACTTCATTAAAAACTTATAATCAGCTCATTACAACCATAGTCAATTTTAAAAAAAGGTGTTATTAAACGCTTATAAACGTGTATAAGCGTTTATAAACGGATAAAAGTGCCGCCACAGCTGAACTTGAAAGTTTAGATTTTATACTTTAATTGGTTTAGTGCAATTCGAAATGGCAAAGCAATAATAAATAACCTTCTAAACACTTAAAAAAACTGCTTTTCTTCTACTCTTATTTTATTGTTTCTAAATAACCACAGAGTGCGGCAATATCAATTCTGTTTAGTATATTGTATTACTAATATGTTTGCATAAGTATAGCCTGTAATCAGCTCTCAGACTATACTTTATACTTACATAAACAACCTTAACTTACTCCGTACATAATGCAGATAAACGTATGTTTTTGTTTATCCTATAGTTGTGGTACATTTAAAATGGCAGATAAAATGGCAGACATAAAATCAATTTCAATAGCAACAGGGGTAATAATACTAAACCTTCTACTTGGGCATTTCTTCGCTCCAACAGGAATAATGCTTACACCAGTCGCTTTGATTATTGCGACAGTATTAATTGTATTCGGGACAAAAGACTTAAAACCAATCTTTATTACTCTGGCAATTTTAGGGCTTATAATTTTCCACGATGTTGGGCTTAAGCTCTACTCTGGGGGAACTCACGACAGACAGGGACTTGGGTGGTTACATTTAATGTTGTTTATGGGTCTTATACCAAGTTATATACTGACTGTTGTTGGAATAGTAAGAAATAAAAAGACGAATTGGACTGAAAAGAGTATATCGATAATAATTTTCCCTTTGCTGATGGCAGGACACCTATATCTATTTAGCGACTTAGGCTTAGGACGACATTATTGGTATGATTGGAATTAACAAAGAAAAACACACCACAACAAAACCTAAAGCACATTAAAACGTGCCCTAGCCCAACCGTTGGCAGCAAGTATAGCAAATCAAAAAAATGGGAGCTTACTCAGAGTTCTCATAAAACTAAATTTGATGAATAAGATGACACTGGTAAACACTGATCAAGTTACAAAAGGCACTGTAGAAGATTTACAGCACCTGCAAAACGCCCAACGGAATATGCGCGATGCCTACCAAAATGGTTACCCCGGTGTGGTTGTATCTGGTATGGTTTGGCTTGTTTCAGCACTTGTAGCCATCTATGTGTCGCCAAACAAAGCAGTTTTTACCTTACTTATTGGGGGCGTTTTTATTCATCCTGTTAGCATGCTGCTAAATAAAGTTTTGGGAGCAGTTGGTGCACACGCTCCAGGTAATCCCTTGGGCAAGCTTGCCATGGAAGGAACTGCATTTATGATCATGTGCCTACCGCTGGCCTATGGGCTGTCTTTTCAAAAAGTAGAATGGTTTTTCCAGGGCATGCTCCTCATCATCGGGGGCAGGTATTTGCATTTTGCAACGCTCTACGGTTCAAAGCTCTACTGGGCCATAGGCATAGGATTAGGGCTGGCAGCTTACGTGCTATTTACTATGAATGCACTTTCCCATAAAACGCTTATGGTGGGTGCAGCTATTGAGATCCTGTTTGGTCTTATCATGCTTGCCATACTTCGCTGGAGAAAATCGCCAATAGTTAAATAATTGTACATAAAAGTAACGGCTACCAACAAGGTGCATGACATAGCTAAGGCTGCGCCATGCCCAGACTATGCACGAAAACTTTTACCAAATAAACACCCACACTAAATCTAACCCAATGAATACAAAACTACTCATGTCTGTAAGCGCTGTTACTTTAGGAGCGGCAGGCATTATGTTATCTTTTTTCCCGGAGGAGCTTTCCGGCAGTTTAGGCATGAACGAAGCTTCTGCCATACTGCTGCAGGTTCTGGGAGCCTCATATTTTGGGTTTGCCATGCTCAACTGGACGGCCAAAGCAAACTTAATCGGCGGTATTTACAGCAAACCCGTTGCACTTGGCAACCTGGCTCACTTTGTAATGGCCGCGCTAGCTTTGGCTAAATTTGCATTCAGTGGTCCTAACCTAAGTTACATCTGGGTAGCAGCCATTGCCTACGCCATTTTTGCCATACTTTTTGGCTACGTTTTCTTTACCAGCCCGGCCCTTAGCAACAAACCTAGTTAGCCCATACCCGCATGAAAGCACTGGTATACTTACTCGTTATTCCCATACTTTTTGGCTGCAGCTCTAACCTGAAAAAGACTGAAAGCGCTGTTGTTGCACTGCCACAAGTACGAGCCACAGATACGCTGATGAAGTTTGAAGCCAGACCTGCAGCCGGCTTTAACTTTGCATACCTTGTTTACTTGCCCAAAGGGACAAAAAGCCAAAGCCAGAACTACCTGATGGTAGAAACGAATAACTCCGGCCTTAATGATTCCATCGAGTTTCATGAACGGGGAGCCAGGTATGCCGCCAGCAAAAGCGGGGTAGCAAACTATGTTTCCAAAAAACTACAGATACCATTACTGATTCCCATTTTCCCGAGATCAGAAACCAACTGGCAATACTATACCCATGCCCTGGACAGAGACGTAATTTTAAGCAAGGGATCTGACATAGAAAGGCTGGACCTGCAACTGCTGGCCATGATCGGGGATGCCAGAAAGCAGTTGGCAAAACAGGGCTATCCGCTAAAAGAAAAATTCTTTATTACCGGCTTCTCGGCATCCGGCACATTTGCCAACAGGTTCTCCATACTTCACCCGGAACTTATACAGGCAACAGCCTCCGGCGGCATTAACGCCATGCCAATTTTACCTGTTTCCGAGATAGAAGGCCAGCCACTTAACTACCCTTTAGGTATAGCCGATTTACAGCAGATAACAGGTAAGCCTGTTAACATGAAAGCATTCAGCAACCTACCTAAAATACTGTACATGGGTGCTTTAGACGATAACGATGCCGTAGCTTTTGACGATGCCTACAGCCAGGAAGACCGTGAAATTGTTTACAGGTTAATGGGCAGGCAGCTTGTGCCGCAACGCTGGCAGTTTGTCGAGAAAGTATACTTAAAAAGTGGTGTGCAAGCCGATTTCAGAACGTACCAAAACATTGGCCACGGCACCGATCTGAAAATTAACGATGATCTGGTAGAGTTTTTCCGGAAGTATTCTGAATAGCAAAGCCAACAGGTATACTTTCAGTAAATGTAGCCCGTTTTGCGTACCTTTGGTGTGCAAAATTATTACCATGGAAGAACAAAAGAACAACCCCCTGCACGGCAAAACTTTAGAGCGTATTCTGGTGCAGCTTGTAGATTATTATGGCTGGGACGAACTGGGGTATAAGATCAACATCAACAGTTTTAACAGCAACCCAAGTATAAATTCCAGCCTGAAGTTTCTGCGTAAAACGCCCTGGGCCCGCCAGAAAGTAGAAGAGCTATACATCCGTACGTTCGCAGGCAAAAACGCGTAGTTTATACTTTCCGGCACCAGAACGCCATACTTTACATCGCTTACAGCTATAGTTTAAGTATAAATATACCTGCTGCTGAACATATGCATGCATTACCTGTTCACTATAAAACATTATAACTATGAAACTGAAAACTGTATTTGCTCTTCTGCTGAGCCTGGCCTTTTATCCTGTTTTAGCGCAGCGCCCCACTCCGGATCAGATCAAAACAAATAAAGGCAACCTGGCTGTACAGCCTGTTTTGCATGGGTCGCTGGTATTGCAATGGAATGGTAAAACCATTTATGTAGACCCCTATGGCGGTGCTGCAGCATACAAAGGCCTTGCAGCACCCGACCTTATCCTGATCACCGATATCCACCAGGACCACCTTGACCAGAAAACGCTTGACTCGCTGGATATTTCCAAAGCAACTTTTGTGGTACCGCAGGCCGTTGCCGATCAGCTTCCGGAAAGTATAAAAAGCAAAACCATTGTAGTTAAAAACGGAGGCAAAACCGAGCAGGCCGGTATCTCAATTTCAGCCATCCCCATGTATAACCTGCCTGAAACAGCAGATTCGCGCCACCCGAAAGGCCGTGGCAATGGCTACATCCTGAACATAGGCAACAAAAACATTTACCTTTCCGGCGATACCGAAGACATACCTGAAATGCGCGCCTTAAAGAACATTGATGTGGCTTTTGTAACCATGAACCTGCCTTATACCATGGATGTAAACCAGGCTGCCAGCGCGGTGCTTGCATTTAGACCAAAAGTAGTTTACCCCTACCACTACCGCGGCCAGGAGGGTTTAAGCGATGTGGCGTCTTTTAAAAAGCAGGTGAACGAGGGCAACAAAAATATTGATGTGCGCCTGAGACAGTGGTATCCTGCTAAATAAAATAGCGCTGTAGGTTTACAGCAAAACAAATTACTACGGGATGATCAGAGGTTATACTTTCTGATCATCCCGTGTTTTATATAACCCCTACCCGGTTTCTGGGTATATAACCTAATCCGGAAATTAATTAGCTTATACTTTATGATGGCAACTACTGCTAAAAAACTGTCTGATATTCCGTTGTCGGTGCTGGACCTGGTGCCGATACTGGCCGGCAAAACTGTTGCTGATTCGTTTAAGAACACATTAGACCTGGCACAAAATGCCGAGCGCCTGGGCCTGAAACGTTATTGGATGGCCGAACACCACAACATGGCTGGCATTGCCAGCTCTGCCACTGCAGTTTTAATTGGCTACGTGGCCGGAGGCACTAAAAAAATACGCGTAGGCTCTGGTGGTATTATGCTCCCCAACCATGCGCCGCTGGTAGTAGCCGAGCAATTTGGCACGCTGGAGTCTTTATATCCGGAGAGGATAGATTTAGGCCTGGGCCGCGCACCCGGCACCGACCAGGTTACATCGATGGCATTGCGCCGCGACCTGCATGGCAGCGTAGAAGAGTTTCCGCAGAACGTGCAGGAAATCCAGCATTACTTTGCCCCCGCAGACCCGACAGCACGGGTTCGTGCCGTACCGGGCGAAGGGCTACAGGTGCCCATGTGGTTATTAGGCTCCAGCACGTATGGCGCGCAACTGGCTGCTATACTTGGCTTTCCGTATGCGTTTGCCAGCCACTTTGCACCGGCAAGTCTGCTAATGGCGCTTAAAGTATACCGCGACACCTTTAAGCCATCAGAAAAGCAGAAAGCACCTTATGCCATGGCCTGCGTGAACGTTATTGCCGCAGATACCGACGAAGAAGCCAACCGACTTGCCACCACCATGTATGCTTCTTTCCTGAACGTGGTACGCGGTACAGCCAGACAAATGCAACCGCCCGTTGCTACCCTCGACGACCTGGAATGGGATGGGTCAGAGAAATATGCCGTGCACCAGATGCTGCGCTACTCGTTTATAGGCAGCCCCGAAACAGTTAAAAAAGGGTTACAAGCATTTCTGGATGAGACGCAGGTAGATGAGCTGATGGTAACTTCTACTATTTACGACCATGCTGCCCGGGTGCATTCGTATGAGATCATTTCTGAGATGTTCAAAAAAGTTGAGTAAGCACAAGTATAAACTAAAAGCTTTTTACCGCGACAAAAGGAGTATCATGATCGGCGAACCAACTTACCAGGCTGCACGCGCAGTGGCAGAAACCGTTGAGGCACATTTTGCACGCCATATTAATGCAGCCCATCAGCAAGGCGAGCAGGAGCTGGCAAGTGCACCGCCAAAGCGTATTATTGAAGCTGTAATTGATACCGCCTTCTGGGCCAGCCTCAGGCGCGAAGAAGGCCGCTCCCCAAGAATTTCACTTGCTTTCCTCCCACCTGAGCAAAGCGGGCAACCCTTGTTATTTCAGAAGCGACTCCCGCTTTCCCCAACAGTACTTACCAAGCTTGCACCTGGCGTAGAGCGGCCGGGTATACATTTGGGGGTTTGGCATGATGGCGATGAATTATACTTGTGGGGCACTACCCGCGAGATAAGAAGTTTTTGTTTTGTAGTGGATGTTTCGGAGCCGGGATTGCTGGTTATAAAACACCGCCGCCGTGATGGTTTCGGCAAATTTGCCAATGTGGCTGTACTTAAAGGCGACCAGGTAAAAATTGTGGATGAAGGCAGCGCCAGTTTGCCAGACTGCCCGCAACTGCTTACCTCGCTACTTGGCTTCACCTCACCCAGCACCTGGGACTATTCAGTAAATATACTTGTACAGATGGCCGTTTCGATGCGGGCACACGGGCATGGCGGCTCGTTGCTTGTAGTGCCTGAAGGCTCTACCTCCTGGCCCGGTTCTATTGTTCATCCTATCTCCTACCCCGTAGTTCCGCCATTTCCGGGGCTGGCAGACCTGATAAGGCAACACGAAGATGCTAAAAGGGAAAGTATATGGCAGACCGCCCTTCGCCAGGAAATTGACAGCACTGCCGGACTTACTGCTGTGGATGGCGCCACCATTATTAACAGCAAGTATGAGCTGCTCGCCTTCGGTGCTAAAATAGTACGAGCCATTGGCAGCAAACCCGTTGAGCAGATTATTGTAACCGAGCCTATAGTGGGCAGAACCGCGGAAGTGGTGCACCCTACCCAAAGCGGCGGCACGCGGCATTTATCGGCTGCCCAGTTCGTGCACGATCAGCGCGACTCCATTGCGCTGGTTGCCTCGCAGGATGGTCGCTTTACCATCTTTACCTGGTCGCCGTGCGAGGGCATGGTGCACGCCCACCGCATCGAGTCTTTGTTACTTTAAAAGCTTTATCCTGCAGCTGTAATCACCCCTGTAGTCCCCTTAAGGGGGCAGTGCATTTTCCTGCTAATTTAAAAAATCAACTTAATCTGGCTTTATGCTGAAATTGAATTTCTGCCCCGTAGAAGTATAAGCTTGTAACACGCCTATGCCTTCTTTCAGGTAAATACCTTTTATATAAGTAAGTGGGTAGTGCTGGTTCAGGTAAACTTCATCTTCTGTATACTGCGGTTCTGGCAGGTATAAGTGGTATACATTTTCGTGTTGCACGCCATTAAGTGTTATACTTGGAATAAACTCCTGCTTTGTATCATTTGGTTTATACACAAGCGCAGCAGGCTTTAAAGAAAACACGAACGTTCTTAAGGGTTTATAACCATAAATATTCAGCATGCCACGTGTTATAGGCTGCGGAAAGGTATTCTGGTAGCCCATCGAAAAATGAATCACATCTTCTGCGGCTTCGGCGTTAAAATCCTCATTGTACTTGGTCGGATTAAAGTTCTTCGTCAGAAGTATGGTCATGGTAAATGGTGGTGCAGAAGTATAACTGTATGCTTCCAGCAACTTATTCCGAGCGCTGTAATATTCTGAACAATCACTAATGGCTCCTTTGCCATGCATACGCATTTTGCCGGTATCCCGCACCGGCACAGAAACCAGGAAATTATCCTGCGTCAGTTTGAATCCTATAGTTGCGCTGGTATTATCATAAGCAACATGTATATTCTCTCCTTTTCCCGGCTCAGGAATAAAGCTGTCTAAAGTGCCTTTCAGGTCGATCTGGCCCAAGTAAACGTCCTCGCAATCGCAGGAATACAAGAAAAGGGTAGCCAGTGCAAAGCAAGCTGAAAAAAGGAATCTGGTTAGTTTCATAACCGGAAGGTAAGCATAATTCTGAACGTATACTTTAACCAGCTCCATACAATTTATACTTCCCGCTCAGCCCAGCATCTATACCTGCCTTTATGCTCGCATGCCTAGTCTGTTAGTACTGGTAAACCGTATTAGCATAAGCAAGATAAAAGAACCTGAAAATGGCCAGCAACGACAACGAAAAGGAGAAGATCAAAGTGATAGTTTTCGACCTGAACCAGACCTTTTACAACAAGAGCTCGAAAGATGAATTCTTTAAATTTATTTGCACGAAAAGGCCGAAGCGGGTACGGTTTTTCCTGGAGATGATGTATTACAAGCTCCTCCACAAAATGAACCAGATCAGGAAAACCGAGTTCAAGGAAAACTTCTTTAACTACCTCGATAACCTGCCACCGGAAAAAGTAGAAGCCTATGCAGCAGAATTCTGGCAGAAGGAGTTTCCGGTGAATTTTAACCAGGAGTTGAAATCGCACTTCGATAAAATGAAGCGAGAAGGCGTGCAGCTTTTTTGCGCCACCGGCGGGTTAGAAGTATACGTGAAGCCCCTTTTTAAACTTTATGAGATAGATGGCCTGGCAGGCACCCAAACCAAGTATAACGGCACCACTTACCTGGTAGAAGGCAAAGCCTGCAAAGACGAGGAAAAACTGAAGCGCCTGGAATCGCATTACAAAAACCAACCATTCGAACTAATAGAAGCCTACTCCGATAGCAAAGAACCTATACTTGACGAAGCTGAAAAAGCCTTCCTGGTGAAGGATGGCGAGATAAAACCTTATAAATAACAGGCTGCTAACACTAAAGTATAAACCTGCATACATACATGCGCCTTAACATACTGGCCTGGCACCCGTACTAACTAGCCGGTTTATACTTTAAAAACAGGAGGCAAAATGGGACTGAAAGACATCGTAAACAAGGTAATGCATGAGGTAAAAGCAGCGCAGGGCGAGGAGACCAAAGACAAGCTTTACACGAACGAACAGGAGTACCCGGATGAAACTTCGGCTGCGGTAGCTTTTGAACAATCCCGGAAAAAACTCTTTGATGTAAACAGCTGGACAAACCTGAAAGGCATAAACTCCACTTTTACACTTTATGATTCGCGGGGCCGCCAGAGCGCTGCCATCAGCCCTCAAATTGCAAACTACATCAAGATCATACTTCCGGGCGCTGCCGTAGAGAACTGGGTGCAGGTGGCAGGTATAAGATCAGAAAAAGACCTGGCAGAATTTACAGTGCACCCCAGCCAGAAACCCGCCGAACTAACCGATGAGCAGGAAGTGGTAAAACACTTTTTCGTAAAAGAAGCCAGCAGTACGTTCCGGGTAGAGCGCCAGGGCACCAGATTGATTGCCTCGGAAATCGGGAAGAACGAAGCCATAAACAACCAGGGCGAAGAAGCCGGCAACCGCGCCCTGCTGAATACCCTGATTGCAGAAGGTGGCTGGGCAGGCGTGCAAGCCCTGCAATGGAATAAGTTAACTGCCTACCTGGTGCACCTGGAGGAAGCAAAAGAAAGCTAATCTTCCGCCATTTATACTTACTTTGTAATTCAATAACGATAAACCTTTACCCCATGCCGGCATACATTATTGTAGATATCGATGTAACAGACCCAGCCACTTATGATGAGTATAAAAAGTTAACGCCGGGTTCGCTTGTTCCTTTCGATGGTAAATTTATTGTTCGGGGCGGCGAAACCGAAATACTGGAAGGCAACTGGCAACCTAACCGCATCGTGGTGCTGGAGTTCCCGACTGTTGAGAAAGCCAAAGCCTGGTGGAGTTCGCCGGAATATGAAACTGCTAAGGGCATCAGGCAAAAAGCCTCCAACACCAATATGATTGTGGTAGATGGATTTGAAGGGTAATGTATCCGCTGCAAACCTATAGCTCGCTATCTCCAAAAGCCTGTTCACTGCTATTATCCTGTTCAGGCTAACAAGCATGCTTGTCCTCCGTTTCTATTAATGCAGAAAAGTATAAAAATTAAAAACGGAGCTATGCAGGGATTGATCGGAAGTATAAAAAGCTTTAATGCGGGCAGAGGCACAATCAGAACACTTGCCATGGGGGCAATGTCGATGGGGGCTTTTGCAGTTGGCGCTGCTGCCTGCGGGGCATTGGCTGTTGGCACAATTGCTATCGGAAGTATGGTTATCAAACGCATGGCCATCGCTGATTCCAACATCCGTAAACTCCGCATTGGTGAATTACAGGTAGACCAACTTACCGTAAACAGGCTGGTGATAAAAGATTCGTGGGTAACGCCGTCATAAGATCATTTTTCAGTATAATCAGGAGGCAAATCCCTACAGTGCACCCTTGTCGCGCCTGTTCAGGTAATCCAGCACTTCGTCTACAGAGGCGAGGTCGCCTTTGGCATAATACTTTTTGATGCGGTCCATTTCGCCTTCAATCAGTTCGGCCCGGGTGCCCTGCACCTGCCCCTGCGAGTGCGTAACTTCTTCCTGCCATGGCAAGGGCTGGCCCGGCAAACTATACAAGTATAAATCAGGGTATTCGCGCAATGCCATTGTAACGGCAGTCATAAAAGCGCGCGGTTGTTGAAAAGGTGCTGCTGTAACAATTATGCGTTTATACTGCTGCTTTTGCGCGTGCCGCACCATCGATTGCGCTTCTATAAAAGTATGCAACAGTTCGGTATCAGGGGGTATAGGTGCAACAGGTTCCAGCACAGGCTCCAGAATCCCAAGTTTAGCGATTTCCTGTTTCCAGCTTTCGTAGCCGGGGTAGCCACTCATGGCTTTGGTGCCCAGGCATAAAACCTTACCTGTAAGTTTACTCTCTACCAGCAGCCGGGCCGCCACAAATGCTGCATGCTCATTATCTTCGGTTTGCCCGAAAAGGAAAACGGCATCAACGGGTGTTCGGGGCAGCGTGTCGCAAAGTGTCCGGATTATCAGTTCTTCAATCATAGGTGAGCATATACGGCGGCACGAGCAGGAAGTATAAGCTGTAAATTTTATACTTCGCTTTTCAGCCGGAACAGGTAATTATTTTATACTTTTGATAAGAGCAGTTGATCAGGATTCATACTTAAAAGCTACTTTTAAATGCCGGCAAAAGTCCACTCTTTATCCGATGATTCGCCTGTAACCGGGCCTGTAAAACTACAGCTAACGGCCTACAATAACCGTGACATAGATCTGTTTGTAACAGCCTTCAGCGATGATGTAAAAGTATACCGAACGCCGGGCACATTAACGTATGAGGGCAAAGAGGAATTACGAAAAAGGTATGGCCAGATGTTTGCCGAAACACCCGACCTGCACTGCGAAGTAGTAAACCGGATTATAGCCGGAAACGTGGTAATAGACCATGAAAAAGTGCTTAAAAATGGCCAGCCGCGCTTCGATGCCATTGCTGTTTACAGAATCCGGAACAATGAAATTGCAGAGGTAACTTTTATATCGCCTGACAAATTACAATAGCTGATCATACTTTCAAATCAGCCTCTTAAACCCTGCGACGGCGCAATTTCCAGCGCTGCGTAAAGTTTACCGATGGTACTTCATCGCCCAGCAGTTTGCCCCACGGTTTCAGGCCCTCAATTTTATCGAACACTATCTTTAACACAGCCACAAACGGAATAGAAAGGAACATACCCGAAACGCCCCACAAAGCACCGCCCAGCAAAACGGCAAGTATAGAGATAAGCGCATTTATCTGCACTTTAGAAGACACGATGCGCGGCACCAGGATATTGTTATCTATGAACTGAATGATGGCGTAAGCGCCCAGAATAAGCAACTGGGTAGTATAACCGTCTTTCGTTACTGTAGCCATCAGTACAGGTAAAAGTATGGCAACCAGGCCACCAATATAAGGTATCAGGTTCAGGATAGCGCCAATTACCCCGATAAGTATAGCGTAATCTACACCCAGCAACAGCAGCGCAGCCGAGTTAAGTATGGCAACTATAAATGCCTCGATCAATAAGCCCACAATGTAACTCTGTATGGCTGCTTTGGTCTCTTTCAGTACGCCGGCAACGCTATCGGGGCCTTCTTTGGAAAACACTTCGTAAATAAAATTCAGGATAAGTGTTTTATAGAACAGCAGTAAGAAAATATACACCGGAAGCAAAAACAGGATACTGAACACGCCTAAGGCACCGCTTAATGTCCGGCTTATCAAGGCTTTGTTGCTGTTTGCCGCCTCTTTAAAATATTGCAGTTGCTTTTCAAAACTGATTCCGAAAGAGCTTGCGATCCAACGCTGCAGATCGGTAAGTATCTGGTTGAACTTTGTTTTAAGTGTAGGCAGCATTTCGCCAAACTGCATTATCTGCGACGACAGGAAATAAAGTATAGCCGCCACAATCAGAAATGCCACCAGCAACGCAATGCTGATAGACAGCACTTTAGGCACTTTCAGGTTCATGAGCCTGTTGTACAGTGGGTTTAGCAGCACTGCCAGCAGCCCGGCAAAAGCCAGCGGCACCAGTATATCCGAAAGCATGAAAAGCACATACACTACGAGTATAAGCCCGAACAAAATTGTGGTACTCTTTTTATAAAATGGCTCCTGGGTTGTCATGTAAATTAGCGTTGGTTAAAGCTATATTTCGCATACAAACGAGAATGGCTAAAAATTGTATAAAAAGAATTCAGTATTTATAAAATATAGTATTTGAAGTATGGTTTATACTTCGATAATTGTGCGCCGCTGCCGGGCTGTTTTTCAGTTTATACTTCCTCTGGCATCAGAAATAACAACAAACGATAAACTTTAAGCAGCGTAGTAAATAGCCGCACAATTGCGCAAATTGCACCCAAATAAAAAAGCACCGAGTCGCTTTACATATACTTCATGACAGCAGAAACAGACAGCCTCATCTTCGATTTGGATGGTACCCTCTGGGATGCCACCGCCACCGTAGCAAAAGCCTGGCAGGCAGCCCGTAAAAAAGTAGATTTTGAAATACAGGAAATAACGCAGCAGGACATCCGCAACATAGCCGGCACCCAGCACGACCTTATCTTTAAAAAGCTTTTTCCTCAGCTTACAAAAGAGCAGCAACACGAATTAATGGAAGTTAGCGGCCAGGAAGAAATGGCGCACATTAAAAAGTATGGCGGCGAATTGTACCCTGGTTTGCAGGATACTTTAAAATACCTGCATACAAAGTATAAGTTATGCATTGTGAGCAACTGCCAGGATGGTTACATCGAGGCTTTCCTTGATTATCATGACTTAGGGATATACTTTACCGACTTCGAATGCTCGGGCAGAACAGGCAATCCCAAAGGCGAAAACCTGAAAGCCGTTATAGCGCGCAATAAGCTGCAAGCTGTGTTTTATGTTGGCGATACCCAAGGCGATTATGAAGCAAGCGTTGTAGCCGGTATTCCGTTTATTTATGCAAGGTATGGCTTCCGGGAGGTAGAACGCTTCGACAAAGTAATAGATAAACCAACCGACCTTAAAGAGCTCTTTTAACAGCTGAAGGTATAGCGTAAGCAAGTTATACTTTATATTACCCGGAAACCCGGCCGCAGTTATACTTGTTTACTCCGTATATTCAGCTTCAAAATTATACTTGCCATGATAAGAGAAGCAGATACCGACGACCTGGATGAGGTTTATACTTTGTGGCGCGAACTGCTGGATTTTCATCAAAGTCATCATGTCATTTTTAAGTATAAACCCGGCAGCGATCGTGTATTGAAAGAGGAAATCCGTAACCGGTTAAAAGACAAAGACACCCGGGTTTTTGCCTATGTAAATGAGCAGGAAGAATGGCTGGGCTTGATAGTTGCCACCTATAAAAAGGCAGTGGAAGGCTTTAAACTTTCACGCAAAGGCTACATCGGCGAAACCATAGTTAAGGAAAATTTCAGAAGTTCGGGTGTAGGGAAAGAGCTGTTTGAGGCTGCCAAAAAATGGCTCGAAGACAAAGGCGCCGACCACCTGGAATTGCAGGTTTCTGTTAAAAACACCGCCGGTCTCAGGTTCTGGGAATCACAGGGTTTTACTCCTTCAACTTACCACATGGTGCTGTCTTTGTAGGCAGTTATTTAGTGCTATGTTCTTTGCAAAATATACTTTTACAGCAGGCATTTAAATTATCTCCAGCTTGCCGCTTTCTTTATACTTCAGCTGTCCTACGTCAATCAGTTCCCGGATGATTTCGGTAACCACTTCGGTATGCTTTGGTTCGAACTGCTGTACTAATTCTTTCGGCAAGTATGGTTTCTCTTTAACGAGGGTGATGACTTTGTTGCGCAGCTCCCTTCCCTCCTGCCCTGCTCTTTCTTTTTTACGCTCGGCCAGGCAGTAATCGCAGATGCGGCAGCTTTTATCACTTATCTCGCCAAAATACTCCAGCAGTAATTGGGTGCGGCAACGGTTGGTGGTTTCGATGTAATGCCCCATTTCGTTTACCTGCTCCAAGGCGCGATCGCGCAGTTGGTCCAGCTTTTTCGTATTCAGTGGCAGGTTGTTGGCATCTTTGCGGGAGGCGGTAAATACCAGTTGCGGAGAATCGTGCTGCGGCTCGTACACCAGCACCTGCAGTTTATGCAGGTATTCCAGCTTTCGGCGCACCTCCTGCTCCTGTACCCGAAGTTGCTGCGCCAGCTTTTTCTCCGATATCTTTACAAAGTTTGCAAAAGCTTCGCCGCCGTAAAGTCGCAGTATCATCCGGATCAAAGCATCATGCTCGGGGTTTGCCACCTGAAACTCATACAAAGCCATATTGTTCATAGCCAAAAACAGCCTTGATGGCATAAAGTAAGCCTCGTTTAGTTGCAGATAACCTTCACCCTCCAAACGCTTAACGGCATGGTGTACTTCCAGCGGCTTCAGTTTATAGTTTTTGGAAAAATCTGCCAGGTCAAAATCAAAACTGCTGAGCAAGCCGCTCCCGACTGCCAACTGGTAATAATTGGCCAGCGACTGGTACACGCGCCGGATAAGCTCTACAGGCGGATGCGCCTCGGTTACTTTACGCTTTAGCTCGGCTACATCAGTGGGGCCATAAAGTATAACAGCATAGGCATACTTTTCATCGCGCCCGGCCCGGCCCGCCTCCTGGTAATAAGCTTCCAGGCTTTCGGGCAGATCAAGGTGCACCACCAACCGTACATCCGGTTTATCGATACCCATACCGAAAGCATTTGTAGCAACTATAACCCGTACCTTATCATCAATCCAGGCCTGCTGTGCTGCACTTCGTTCTTCAAACTTCAGCCCGGCATGGTAAGAGGCAGCAGAAATACGCCGGCTCTGCAGGAACCTGGCCATCTCTACTGTATGGCGGCGGCTGCGCACATATACAATGCTCTGCCCCTGCATGCGCTGCAGAATTTCCAGCAAGCGGCCGGTTTTATCTTCGGTGTAAAGGCAGGAATATGAAAGGTTGCTACGTGCAAAGCTTTTTACAAAAACATTGCGCTCTTTAAACTTTAAACGTTCCTGTATATCGTCGCGCACGAGCTCGGTGGCAGTAGCAGTTAAGGCAATTACAGGTACATTTGGTAAAGTCTCGCGCAGTTCGGCAAGTTGCAAATAGGGCGGCCTGAAATCGTAGCCCCACTGCGAGATGCAGTGTGCTTCATCAATAGCCAGCAAACTTACCTTCATCCGTTTTACCCGCTCCTGGAAAAGCTCTGTCAGCAAACGCTCCGGCGACAAGTATAAAAACTTAATGTTGCCATACACACAGTTATCCAACGCAATATCAATTTCGCGCCGGTTCATACCTGAGTATACCGCCACAGCCGGAATTCCACGCTTCTTCAGTTGCTCTACCTGATCCTTCATCAGGGCGATAAGTGGTGTTATAACCAGGCAAAGTCCCTCTTTAGACATAGCCGGCACCTGGAAACAAACAGATTTACCCCCACCTGTAGGCAACAACGCCAAAGTATCTTTACCAGCCAGCACAGATTGGATGATATCCTCCTGCAACGGCCGGAATTGGTCGTAGCCCCAGTATGTTTTTAATATGTGGTGAATTTCTTGCACAGGGTAATGCTGATTATTAAAGCGAAGATAAAGTTTTGAAGACAGAAGTCAGCATAATAAAATGCTTTGTCATGTAGTTGTTAAGGCAAAATTTCATAGCAGTGGTTTATACTTGCTTGAACCAGGCTAACTTTTCAAACTTCCTTCTATCCTGGAGCTTTACTTACCTACAGTTTCAATTTATACTCTGGTGCTCTCCCAGGCCGGGCGGCATCGTCCTTTGGCATCGCGCTGTGTTCCCTCCTGCCTGCGCTGCGGCTGCCCTAAATGGGCACCGGATCTCACAAGGCGCTCAACCTAAGGACTGGAAAAAATACTTCTATACGACTAGAACCTAGTACCCCTTTGAAGGGGGCGGGTGGATGACCAACTTGAACTACGAAGCAAAAACCTTAGCCATGTGCATCTACTGACGATTCGATGTTTGAGCGTTCAGCGAGTTTCGAATAGTCTTGATTCTTTTGCTTACTTTTCTCATCAAGGAGAAAAGTGAGGCCCAGCCGGCGAGGCGAAAACTAATACAAAGCATAGAAGTTGAAGGTTAAACTAAATGTTCGAAAAGAACTTTCTAGCTATTTTCATTTAGGAGAGGGCAAGGAAGGTTTGGCCTGAAAATAAAAAAAGCCTGCCCCATTTGGGGCAGGCTTTATACAGGTAGATATTATTTTGTTAAGCAGCTGCAGACTGGCCATCTTCGCGCTCTTCAATTACTTTCTTCAGCTTATCAATGGCCTGTGACGCACGCTCTTCGTCCAGGCGGTTGATGTTGAGCAGCATTTTTGTTTTCTCCTGGCGCGTAATTACCGGGTTGTTCAAAAGTCGGATAATCTCTTCCTTTTGCTTTGCCGATGCATAACGTACGCTGGTACTTGGTGCTGCTTCTGTAGCAGGAGCCTCCGCTGGTGCGGCGGCTGTTGCCGGAGCTGCTTTCATTGTTGCTTTTTTCTCGGTTGGCACAGCTGGCTGTTGTGTTGCTTTTGCAGGTTCATTGCCGCTGTAGTCCATTTCCTCGGCAGGCGTAGGTTCGTAACCAGCTGCACGAATAATCCAGGCAAGTATATTACGGTATGCTTTACCAATAGCACGTGTTTGTGCCATAGAGGCAATAGCAAACTCCTGGTAATATTTCTTACCCTGCTCTTTATTAGAGCATATCGCGAAACCGGCTCCTACAACTTGCTGGCTTCTGAGGTCCAGCAGGTTTACCTTGGCCTGGTATTTAATTTCATCATCAGTGCTGATGTTAATTACATGATCCACCACTGGCAGAATACCTAAACGCGAGCCGGCATACTGCCAGCCTTCCACGTTCACATACTCCTTACCCTGTATGTTCTGATACAGGCGGTTCTCTTTTATGAACTTCGCCAGATCAACAGCCAGGTGCAGTGTCTCATCTGATTTAGCAATGTCGTAGCTTTCTACTTTTGCCTTCTTCTGCACGTTTGTCTCTTTATTTGGTTGACTCATCTCTTTTAGCTTTTCATTGTTTCAGTACATATATCAAACACACCTGCTATACAAATGGTGCAAAAAAATCAAAAAAATACATAATTTATCACACTGATTATCAGATAGTTATAAATTATTTTTAAAGATTTTTATACACCTCCGGCGCGATGCGAAAAGAGGCTAAAAGTGAAGCAAAGGGTAAGAAGAGATACGTACTTTTTGCCCTTCAGGGAGAAGGTTTATACAAAATAAATATTCGGGCAAAGTATAACTACAGAATTGGCATTTCCTGCACGATCAGGCCATCCTTCATTTCAAGTGTACGGTCAGCCATGGCAGCCAGCTGCTGGTTGTGCGTAACTATAACAAAGGTCTGGTTAAATTCTTCGCGCAACCGGAAGAAGATCTCGTGTAGTTCCTGGGCGTTATGCGAATCCAGATTACCGCTGGGCTCATCGGCAAAAATAATGCGGGGCGAGTTGATTAGGGCGCGCGCAACAGCGGTGCGTTGCTGCTCGCCACCCGATAGCTCAGATGGCTTATGGTCGAGGCGATGCGACAGGTTAAGCATGTGCAGCAGTTCTTTGGCGCGCTCACGTACTTCTTTCTCAGGGCGGCCAGCCAGGAAACCCGGTAAACAGGCATTCTCTAAAGCGGTAAACTCGGGCAGCAGGTTATGAAACTGAAATATAAAGCCTATGTGCCTGTTGCGGAAACGGGCCAGTTCGGTAGCATTCAGCTTCACAATGTTTTTTCCGTCAAACAGCACTTCTCCGGAATCAGCCGTATCAAGCGTACCTAAAATGTGCAGCAACGTACTTTTGCCGGCTCCCGATGCTCCTACTATCGAAACTACCTCTCCGGCAGCAATAAAGAGATCAATGCCTTTCAGCACTTCAAGCGAACCGTATTTTTTATGGATGTTATTTACCTGCAGCACTTCTGAGTAATTTTTTGGAGGTGTTGTACGACTATAGTTGTGTCAAAGCTACAAAATTTTGTTGGATTTGGGATTGCGTACTTCCAATACAATGAATGCGGACATACAGCAGTTTCAGGCCTCTCCTACTCTTTGTAGTGTAAAATCGTGCCATTCCCGGATTCAGCTTTATTTTCCAGCACATCCTTAATATAGATCTCTTTTATTAACACCATAGCTACGGCAAGTATAGGTGCAGCCATCAGCAAACCAAGCCCACCCAATAAAATACCGAACAGCACCTGGTTAAATAACAGCAAAGCGGGCGGTAATTTTACAGTGCGCTGAAAAATAATAGGCGTGATCATATACGTTTCTACCATCTGCACACCTCCATAAACCAATATCACATATAAAGCCAGCTTAGGATCTTGTGTAAGGGCAACCAACACGGCCGGTACTGCAGCACCGTAGGCACCAATGGTAGGTATAAAAGCCAGGAAAAATGAAAGTACAGCCAATGCAATTGCCAGCGGCAGCCCGAGCAAAGTATAAAGTATAGCGGTGCTAACCCCGATAATGGTCATGGAAAGGAGCATGGCCAGCAGCCATAGTTTTAGGGTGGCATAACATTTTGCCAAAACATCCAGCATGCGGGTACGGCTTTGCGGCGGGAAAAGCTTTACAAAACCATGAGTATATAACTTCGGATTCACAGAAAAGAATAAAGCCGTGATGATGACAAGTATAACATCGGCAAGTATACCCAGCGTGGATGAAAACAGAGTGGATATCCTGGATAACAAAGTACCGCGTTTTGGCAGCAGATCCGAAGTGTGGGCAGGCATTTCCTGTACAAGCTTTTGTCCCCAGTTATGCTTTCCCAGCCATTCTTTTACTTTTAAAAGCGCATCTGGTATAGCCTGGCGCATTTCCGAAATCTGGTCTGCTACAGTGGGTGCTATTAACCAGAAAGTAGTTATGATTATACCGAAGAACAGCAATACCACCAGCAATAAGGCCCAGCCTCGTTTAAAGTGAAGGTTACGCACTACCCACTCCGTAAGCCCACAAAACATTACGGCTAGCAGTATACCGGCAAACACCAGCAGAAAAAAATCGGCCACTTCTATGAGCAGGTAAAAACCACAGATCATTAACAACACGATGAGCGTGCCCAGCGCTATTTTTCTGTAAGAAGTATAAATGTGCTGCATTTGCAGATGGTATGGTTCAACAATTAATCAGTTACTCTACTCCTGTAGTAGAATTGTGTTGTAATACGGCAGAACTAAAAACCTGCATGAAAGTATAACATCTGTTTGTAAAGGTGCATGAACTTAGGCAGTTGCGACTGGCAATATTTTAAAAATCCATTACTTGAATTTATAGGTAAATAGGCGTACTTTCGTGCGTCCATTAAAACTGAAAGCATGAACATACACGAATATCAGGGTAAAGACATTTTAAAAAGCTACGGCGTACGCATACAGGAAGGCATCGTGGCTGAAACGCCGGAGCAGGCTGTAGAAGCTGCCAAAAAACTTACTGAACAAACCGGCACGGGCTGGCATGTTATTAAAGCACAGATACATGCGGGTGGCCGCGGTAAAGGTGGCGGCGTAAAGCTGGCTAAAAACCTGGAGCAGGTAAAAGAAATTGCTGGCCAGATCTTAGGCATGACACTGGTAACACACCAGACAGGCCCTGAAGGCAAACTGGTTCAGAAAGTTCTTGTTGCGCAGGATGTTTACTATCCGGGCGAGTCTGATCCGAAAGAGTTTTACCTGAGCATTCTGCTTGACCGTGCCAAAGGCCAGAACGTGATCATGGCATCTACTGAAGGTGGTATGGACATTGAGGAAGTGGCTGAAAAAACTCCTGAAAAGATCATCAAAGAGTGGATCGACCCGGCTGTAGGTCTGCGTCCGTTCCAGGCTAACAAGATCGCTTTTGCATTTGGCTTACAAGGCGAAGCGTTCAAGGAAATGGTGAAATTCATCACAAACCTTTACAGAGCTTTTGTTGAGACTGACTCTTCTATGTTTGAGATCAACCCTGTGCTGAAAACATCAGACAACAAGATCCTGGCTGTAGATGCGAAAGTTGACTTAGACGATAACGCCCTGTTCCGCCACAAAGACCTTGCTGCAATGCGCGATACTTCAGAAGAAGATCCGTTGGAAGTGGAAGCAAGTGCATCTAACCTGAACTACGTGAAGCTTGATGGTAACGTAGGCTGTATGGTAAACGGTGCCGGCCTTGCAATGGCAACGATGGATATTATTAAACTTTCTGGCGGCGAGCCTGCTAACTTCCTTGACGTAGGTGGTGGGGCAAATGCACAGACGGTTGAAGCTGGTTTCCGCATTATCCTGAAAGACCCGAACGTAAAAGCGATCCTGATCAACATCTTTGGTGGTATCGTTCGTTGCGACCGTGTTGCTAACGGTGTGGTTGAGGCTTACAAAAACATTGGTGACATCCGTGTTCCGATCATCGTTCGTCTGCAAGGTACAAACGCTGAAGAAGGTGCCCGCATCATCGATGAGTCTGGCCTGAAAGTTTACTCTGCCGTAGCTTTGAAAGAAGCTGCTGAAAAAGTAGAGCAGGTTTTAGCTGAAGTTGGAGCTTAAGTATAAGCTTTCACTATAAAAACAGGAAAGGCTGCCGTAACTGGTAGCCTTTCCTGTTTTTATACTTTGGTGAGCCTTTATAAACCCACTCCTCTGCAATTCTATACTTAGCTATACTACCTCCAGCTGTACTTCCACATTGCCTTGCACACCTATAGAGTATGGGCAGATCTGGTGAGCTTCGTCTACCATTTGCCGGGCTTTTTCTTTATCCAGCCCTTTCAGGTCTACGGTTAGTTTTACTCCCAGCCCATAACGGCCATCTTCAGCTTTTAGCAGATCTACGTGCGCTTTAACAGTGGAGGCCGTATCAAGGCGCTCATGGTGTTTGCCGGCAACTACCAGCAACGCACTCTGGAAACAGGCTGCGTACCCTGCTGCAAAAAGCTGCTCCGGGTTTGACTTGCCTTTTTCTCCGCCTAAGCCTTCCGGCAACGACAAAGGCATATCAATCACACCGTCTGATGACGTTACATGGCCACGACGGCCGCCTGTGGCAGTAACCTCTGCCGTATACAGTTTTTCCATAGTTGTGCTTCTTTAATTTAACCCAATAGCTACAGCTTTCTAAACTGCATAAACTGCCAGATTGTTTTTAAAATCTAAGCCATGAGCCTTCTGCTTCTTTTTTATTTACCCAAGCAAGTATAATTTTTACCCGGGATGTTTCCTTTTGTCAGCATTGTTCCTATTTTTGCACACGTTCTGCACCCGTAGTTCAATTGGATAGAATATCGGATTTCGGCTCCGAGGGTTAGGGGTTCGAATCCTCTCGGGTGCACTTTTTAGAGAAAGCCATACTTCGTAGTGTGGCTTTTTTTTATTTAAGGCCCCATTTATTTGTGAATTCTCCCTTAAAAGGGGTTAGGAGGAGCCGAACTCCGATATTCTATCTTTGAGAACTTTAGAGAAAAGGTGAACTAAAAGGTGACCTCTGATTAAGAGAAGACATCAGGTCACCAGAAAGCACTTTTTTTCTCTGGCTACCAATAACTTACCTGCGCATTCCCTCAGTTTTGAAAGGGCTTCAAAAACTTATGAAGACCATGCAAAACACTCACACATTTTCGGTATCAGCTATCATCAGACGAACCAAACAAAACAAGCTTGGAGAAGTCCCTGTGTATTTAAGAATTATGGTAAATGGTAAACGTGCTGAAATTGCAACTAAGCACTTCATCAAGCCTTCCTCATGGAGCAGTAATACAGGAAGAGTAAAAGGTAAAGGTGACGTAGCAGGCGTTGTCAATGACACCATAGACCTATTAACGATTAGGGCGAAGCAACAATACAATAAGCTAATTGAAGCGGGGAAGGAAATAGAGCTAGCTTTGATAAAAAATGGAGTTACAGGAGTTGAAGAAAAGCAGCCTACACTTCTTGATATATTTGATAAAATGGTGGATGATATAAAATCGTTGATTGGCAATGAGTACACTGAGAGTACATATAAGAACTACCTAGCTTCTCAAAGGCAACTACACAAATATATTGAAGCGCAATATCTAGCTAAAGACATAAGGTTAAAAGAGCTTGATTTTAGGTTCATCACAGAATATGAACTATACCTCAAGACTAAGGGAGGCTGCACACAGAATGGTTGCATAAAGCACATGCAGAAGCTTAGAAAAGCAATAACCATTGCGCTACAATATGACTTTCTTGACAAAGACCCATTTTTACGTTACTCCATTAAAAAGAAGAAGGTATTTGTTGAGCCGCTAACTAAGCATGAGCTTGTAGCAATAGAGTCAAAACAGTTTTCCACAGAACGATTAAATGTTATTAGAGACCTCTTTATCTTTTCTTGCTACACAGGTCTAGCATTCTCAGATGCATCGTCACTTAGGGAAGAAAATATACGATTAGGGATTGATGGAGAAGAATGGCTTTTTGTCTCCAGAAAGAAAACAGGCTCACTATGCAAAGTCCCTCTCCTACCTCCTGCAAAAGCGATATTAAATAAGTATGCGGACCATGACAAGGTCATAAGAACAGGCAACATTTTACCGCTACCCTCAAATCAGAAGTTCAACGCTTACCTTAAGGAGATAGCAGATATAGTAGGGATTAACAAGAAGCTCACTACACACTTAGGCAGACATACTTTTGCTACTACTATAGCTCTACAAAATAATGTACCAATGGAAGTTGTGAAAGAGCTTCTAGGTCATTCGGATATACACACAACTCAAGTGTATGCAAAAGTGAAAGATGAGTTCATCTCAAGCGCATTACAACCACTAAGGGAGAAGTACAGGGAGTAAGTACCCTTCTTAATCCTATATAGTTTACCTCTATGTAATCCGCTAGCAGGCTTTATGTGCCTGCCTAGCCCTGAAAATCTGTACTTCAAAAAAAATTAAAAATATTTTTTTGACAAAAAAAATTGCACTTTAAACCCTTAATTAAGTTCAATTCTTAATTAAGAATTGAAATCTTCGGATTCGGTTTAAAAAACCCATTTTTTCAATAAACAACGCTATTTAGCAAGTATAAATATTTTAACACACTAAAAACTATACAGGTAATATACAATTCTCAGGGATTTTTATTTTCAAAAAATGAGACATAGATTTGTATCAGAAAATGACTCAGGGGCCTCTGCTTTTCTACAAATAGATATTTAACAAAAAGAAAATTATGGACAAAGCAAGAAATGTTATAATCCATCCTTCAGGAGAAATAGATTTAATAGAGGACAAAAAGGTTTGTTTATCAAAGGCAGCGGACTTATTAAGAGTTAACTCTAATCGAAATGACTTAAATGTAGATTACGACCCTATATTGGGAGATAAAAATTCTTTAGATGGTCAAAAAGACCATTTATATGAATTGGATTGTTACAGTACAGATACTGATACTAGTGCTCGCATCTTTCTAATTATGCGTTATGCCGAAATAGAAGAAAACCTATTAGCTCAAGCTTTCCTAGCACAAAAGTATAAGCTAGAAAATGTTAAGCCTACAGGGCCAATACTTATTTTAGAACCCGACAGGGCTGCAAACGATTTAGTTCGCTTCATCGGAAGGCAGGAAAAAAGAAGATTAAGCTATCCTAAATGGTATGATTATATTAATGAAAGAGATAGACTAGGTTTAAACTCTTATGTAGATTATATTGATTTCATCTTAAACTTCCCTGATACGAATTTACCAATTAGGCCAGACTTCTATTATCATGCGGGTATTAAAAAGCACTAGGTAAGAATGTAGGAGAGTAAATTATATTTTGGTTACTCTCCTATTTTAAAATATCTGACTTAAGCAACAACTAGAAATTCCTTGTATCTATCATGCATTATTTTGACTGTACCTTTACTGAAGTTCTTTTTGTAGCGTGTCCTATAGCCTAGGTCATTCAACTTAGTTGCAATAGAATCATAGGTCATACCTTTTTCCCTGTATAGGTTTATAAACTCTGTTACCTGCCTATTCATCATTTCAGCATTAGCTTTGATTGCTTCTACTCCTTTCATTCTGGCCGATTGATTGAGGTTCTCAGGCTTGCCTAGCTTTACACCCCTGGCTTTGAGTTCAGAAAGAGCGGCTTTAGTACGTGTTGAGATTAGTTCTCTCTCTTGCTGCGCTAGGGCACTGAAAATGTGTATAGTGAAGTTATTTGCATCAGGCATGTCACAACACTTGAATTTAACCTTCTGGTCCATCAACTGTGAAATAAATGATACATTACGAGAAAGCCTATCTAGCTTAGCAATAAGTAAAGTGGAATCGGTGGCTCTGCAATGCTCAATAGCCTTTGCCAGTTCAACACGCTTATCATTCTTCCCTGACTCCTGTTCGGTGTACTCTGCAATAAGAGAATCATCTGATTTCAAAAACTTAATAACAGTAGTCTGCTGGGCATTGATACCTAAGCTCTGCTCTTTGGTTGAGGTTCTATAGTAGGCTATGTAGTTCATATATCTTATCACCAGTATATATCACAAACTTAATGCAAAAGTTATAAATCACAAACGGTCGTTTAAGATTTACAACCTTGTAGGCAGGCACTTATACTTTTTTTATTAACCCGCTTTTTAATTCTCCTGAATTGGATATAATATTAGTTAAACCAGTTGGTCAACTAGTGTGAAAACGATTATACAACCAAAAAGAAAGGGGGAAAGACAACTAACGTATCAATTTGACAATACATGGAACCCGTAAAGCACGCAAGGTGCAGACTGATGAACAGTCAAAAGAAATTGAATTTTAACCTAAACTAAAAATACTGCTTTAAGAAGCAGCAAGATGGTTTATTAATAACAAGAGAATTGAAATGACATTATACCGTAATTCAGGTAAAGTGTCGCATTTATTTGTACATAAATATAGAAATGATGAAGCACAACAAAATTCAACAATCACTAATAGTACTACATGCGACACTTATAGAAAGCATAAAGTAATAAACCTAGGTGCTCATGCTGTAACCAATATTTATTATAGTCTAACCAATGGTTTACTATCAACTAAACCCTACATACCGACAGTAAGTCTATACTCAAGAGTAAAGGGTAAAAGCTCCAGAAAAATCACAATAATACAGTTCCTAGAAGATATAAAGACAGGGACAGGAACTAGTAATAAGACCTTAATCCAAAGGATTAGAGAGGAGAAGAATAAGGAAACGGCAAAGGCACTAAAAGAAAGCATGCCTGCTATCACCCCCTCAGCCATATTCAGAGGCAGAAGAACCAAAGGAAACATTGAGTGTCATACAGGTATATTCAATGTAGATATTGATGTAAAGCACAATACTGCCTTTTTTGAGGATGAGCGAAATGTTCAAGGGCTTCTGAACAAGATAAAGCTTCAACCATTTTGGTTAGCTAGCTGGCGCACTGTATCTCATGGAATTAGTGTACTCTACAAAATAGTACCTGAAGACCATGATTTAGCCTTTAATAGCTTTAAAAAGGATTTTGCAGAGCTAGGTGTTCGTATTGATAATTGCAAGGATATAACACGTCTTAGAATTACATCATACGACCAAGATTTAGAGTACAACTCTCTCCTCAAGCAAAATTTTGATAAAATACAGACTTATAAGCCTTGTAACCAGAAAAACGACAATTCATCAGGTGTACTTGAGTTACAACTAGAGGTTGCCAGTTCTGAGGACCTAGAAACAACTCCTGCCCAAATTGGAGAAGATGCTATTTCGTATGCGCTTCGAATCGCACAGAAAAGAGGGAAACGTTTTGAAGCTGGTACAAGGCACAGTTATATTTTAAGTGTTGGAGGTTTACTTAATAAGTTTGGGGTTCAATTAGAGACAGCCTTACACAACTTAGACAGTCGAATAAACCTGCATCAATTCGAGGAACATAGAAGAACACTTATTGATGTATATGAGCGCCTAAAGAGTGACTTTGGCAGTTCTCCATACAGAGGCAGACAATATTTGGCTGACTATATATCACCAGTATTGAAACAGTTGGAGCAGCCTAGTACTTATGTCCCAGGGATTGAAGGGAATATAATTTTTATTGATAATTACCTAAGCGAAATTAGTATACCAAATACTGAGTTACTTATACTTGAAGCACCAACAAACTGCGGCAAGACAACATACTTTGTTAAAGTTGCATCAGGTAGGAGAATTATGTTAGTCCCTACTATAGCTCTAGCTATTCAAGTAGAGAAAGAACATGGTATAAAAGCAGTTTATAGTGGAGTACAGGTTTATAAGCATGATGAGGTACTTGTTGGAACATATGAGTGTATAAACAAGCTTATAAAAATTCTCAATATCAGCAAGTACGAACTATGGATTGATGAAGCTCATAACATGGTGCAGTCTTCATCAGTGAGCTACAGAAACAAAGCGTTATCAGAGATTTGTGAAAATATTGACTACTTCAAAAGGGTAGTTCTCATGTCTGGTACTTGGATACCAACAAGCACTGCACCATTCTCAAACTTTGAAAGAGTAGTCATAAAAAGCAGAAACAAGAAACTAGGTCAGTTTAATATCATTCCTACTGATGATGCTATACAAAGCACTGCTGAAAGGATTAAGAACAATCCAAACACACTACATTTAGTATACCTAAACAAAAAAGACAAATCAGAGTCTGTTGCTAGGCTATTTACTGAATTAGGGCATGGTGAATTTATACCTATTCATGCAGATAAGAAAAACGATAGGGTACAAAAAAACATAACATTAACTGGTCACTTACCTGATGGAGTAAGAGGCATAGTAGTTACAGACCTCTTTAAAGAAGGTATTAGTCTGATAGACAAAAGTGACTTCTGCGTACATCTCATTTCAAGTACTGATAGCATAACTACTGAGCAAATTATTAACAGGGTCAGAAAAAGTGTACCAGTCACTTTCTGTTATCTAAATTCAGAAGGTAATTATAGCTTCGAAGAAATGAACAACGAGCAAAGACTACAAATGGAGCAGTTACTACACACTAAAGCTCAAAAACTGGCAGTAGCTTTTGAGGGAGCTAGAACTAACTTGATTGCTGAAGGGCTGGATATTGAATCAATACAGTTTAACAGTATGGTTGCAAATAAGTTTGTTGGTGGTGATGACGAGCTAATTAATATACCTAGCAGTAAAGAGCAAAAAGTGACTGTTAATAACCTAGCGGTTGCGAATAAAGCCTTTCAGGAATGGAAAAAAGTTGAAATACAAAATCCTGCCTTTTACATAAGTAATATCTCAAACTATGGCTATGATGTGGCGCTTGCCCCTACTGAACATTTTAGTAAAGATATTACAGCAGATAAATTAAAGGAAGACAGGAAGACAGCCAATGATGAGAGGGATGAACAGCTAAAAACAACGTTGGAACTACTTAGCCAAGAAGGTTTTGATTATGCTCAAGAAATTACCCTTACCAAAAGAGGAACACCATTCAAACTTGAACTAGCAGCTAGATATTTATTCTTACATGAATTATGTATTGATGAAAAAAAGATACCCTTTATACTAGAACAGTATTCTTCAACCAAAGCATGGAACAACTTCAGGTTACAATTGCTAATTCAGTACTACATTGAAAATAATGCAAGCCAAAGCCTTGTTCCAACCAGTTTTATTGATGTATTCATCAGTCATTTTGAAGTAGGCAAAAAATACTCTTCACTAGAGATATTAGAATTGGTTAAGCGCATTCACTCTAAAATTAATGGGAGAAAATCACAGGCATCAAATCTTACTCTTGTGAAGGCAGTACAGCAGGTTAAGAAATTCCTCCTACTCAAGAGAGATAGAGAAGGTAAGTATACTATTATCAAAAAAGGTGCTTTAGAGTATGAGTTAAAGCAAGCTCTTGAAACTGATAAATATGGGTACAGGATAGTTGAAAATGAACCTAGAACCAGTACAGGATATAAACACTCAACGATTGATATTAAGGATGAGATATACAGATTAATAATGGATACTGACTTCAGTGAGTAAAAAGTATGTGTCTTATAACATAAAATAAAGGCCTGCATCAGATAATTGTGCAGGCTTTTTATTTCAAATTGTGACACTTTTCTCTAACTACGACTTATATCTCAAACACTACTAAACTGTCACAACCCATTGCAAGAACCATACAATACGGGGAAACCTGTAACGATAGAATAAAGACTTAATCTGCTCCAACCGAGGTTACTGAATATTATTATCTCTCAATGAATAAAGTTTTTCATATATTAGAATTATAATTAATTCATGCTCTTTTTATAGCAGATAGCATAAAACCAGCCCTTCTCCTATGCGCTGCAATCTTGAGAGATATTTGATAAAATATATTTCGCATAAATGTTAAAAAGACTTGTAATACTAAATTCAGCGGTTTACGGTAAAGCATCAATCCGAATGGATGATTGTAGCTCTATACAACTTGTAGGCCCCAATAATATAGGGAAAAGTACACTTATTTATACTTTAAACTTTTTATTCATCATAGATGGTAAAAAGATGTCTTTCAGTGGTAACAGGAGTGAAAAGGATACACTTCACCACTACTTCCCAAGCCCTTTAAATAGTTATCTAATATTTGAAATCTTCAAGCAAAGGTACTACTGTATACTTGTTAAGAGAGGAATAGATGGAGACTTAGAGTATTATCGCTTTGATAACGAGTATGAAGAAGGAATATTTCTAGAAAACCAAGAACAACAAAGAGTTCGCAAATTTGAAGAGGTACGTGAAAGACTTTCGACTCGAGGAATAGAGCTATACCAATTCAAAAATAAATCTGAAGTATTTAATTTTATTTATCAACGTGGTAAGAGGACTAATGCTGCTGTCTGGCTTGAGAACTCTGTAGTGTCTGATGGTCTGAGTAACAACTTCAGTAAAGTCTACAGATACTTGATAAACTCTAAACTTATTAATAATAAAACTCTCAAGGAAACATTAATAATTGCTGATTCTAGAGATAAAGATGGTATTAACTTCTCTCAAAAAGATAAAAAGGATATTGCTAACCTCCTTCGAGCAAATGATGAAATAAAAACACTTGAGAGCATAAAAAAAGAGTTTTTTGAATTCAGAGAAATAGTAAAGCAACAGAGAATAAAAGAGAAGACAGTTTCAGAATTAATTTTCGCCTATGACAACCAATATTCTTATACTAAAGCTGACCTAGAATACAAAATAATTGAAAAAAAGACATCAGCAGAAAGAATAACTAATGAGTTAAATGAAGAATTAAAACCAAATCAGCAAAAGCTAAATAGAAATATAGGTAAAACTGAGGGAGACATTGAGCAAAAGCATACTCTTATTGCTGAAAACAAAAGTAAATTAACAGAAATTGAAAATTTAGAGCCTATTGAATTTCTAAAAGAGTCACTTAATAATCTTGATGTTAGGCGTAAAGAACTTGAGACTAGATTAACAAGGATAGAAACACAAAAACTATCAGTTTCTCAGATAAATGACAAAATAGCAAATCTGAAAGAGCAGATTCAAAACAAAAAAAGGCAGGTTAATAATTTCTCGAATCAATTAATTCACAGTATTAGCGATAATCCAGAAATCAAAGGAAATATAAATTACATCATTTCTCAGGATTTCCTTAGCACATTAACAAATAGTAATGTTATAAAGAAAATTGATAGTATTAGCTCCATTATGCAGCTTTTTGATGGAGAAATTTCATTACATCACGAATTAAAAAGTGTTCCTGTAGCATCGTTAAGCAAGCTAACAGGAGAGTTAGAAGAGTCTGAAAAAGAACTTATAGAATATCAAAAACTACTTCCAATTGCTCAAGATTTTGAGAAAACAAAGCAGGAACTTAGTTCAGTAGAAATATCTATTCAGGATTACAAGAATAACATTGCTAAAGTTGAGTCAAAATTTGTAGTTGAGGAGACTTTAACTACACTTTATGATGAATTAAAAATCCTTTCAGAGTCCAAAGACAAACTAGAAAGAGAAATAAATATTTTAATTGAGGATATAGATAGGAAAACTATAGCTGTCAATGTTCTAGTTGAGCAGAAAACTGAACATGAAAGCCGTATTAAAGAGATTTTTGAACAAAAGAAATTTGTTGAAACAATTAATCTTACTCCTTCAGAATATGATACAACAGAAGGTTTAGATAATCTTTACAGAAAAATAAAATTAATCAATAAAGAAAGGGAAGACCTTAAGTATGATAAGGACAGGAGCTTTGAGAAGTTAAAAGAACGTGTAAAAAGTACTGTAGCAAGTGAGGATGAATTCATTAAAAATGTTGAAGAGGAAATTGCTTGTATTCCTAATAAGTTAACAAGTATAGATGGGTATTTACAAGCCATTTCCGTACAGTTTGCTAACCCAGCTGCTTCTCTTTTAAGGAGATACAATGAGTTCCAAGAATTCATTTATAATAAATTCAACAATAAACTGAGTAAAACCAAATTCTCCGATATAGAGTCACTCAAGATTGACCTTATAAGTAACTCTAGCTTAATCGATGAATTGAAAAGGATAAGCACAATTCAAGACTTGAAGAGTAATTTAGAATTTGATTTCGGTCAATCGGACAACTTAAAAATTCTCAATTCATGGTTAGATAGCTCAAAAAGAATTGATTTCGATGAGCTATTTGATATTGAACTCAAGCTTATCAAAGGTGGTAAAGAGAAAAAGGTTGACCTAAAGAACCAGGTTGAGTCTGATGGAACAGACAGAATGATAAGATTAATAATAATGATGTCTGTTATAAATCGTCTTGCTATTAATGACAAGGAGAATAAGATTGTTGTGTTTGTTGATGAAATTGCAACAATAGATGGTCAAAATAGAAGAGAGCTATTTAAATTCTGTCAGAGCCACAATTTCATTCCTATTTGTGCTTCACCCGATGAAACTATTTTAGATGGTTTTGATAAGTATATCCTTTTATTTAGACCATCTAAAGGTGGAAAAGTTAACGTGAGTGAAAAACAACCAAACGTTATCTTTCAAAAGAAACTATTACTACATGAAACAAATTGACTTTAACTTTTATACTAGCTTAAAAACTAAAGAGGTTTCGTTAAATAAAGTATCTAAAAGTATTACTAGCTCAACAAGTTTTTCAAATTTATTAGGCGCTAGAATAATTGATATTGTGAAATCTGGAAGGGGTTCAAAAATAGTTGTAAAAAAGCATGAGCTTTATGATAACTTCCTTAGTGTAAACTTTCCTACTACAGAAGAGCTAATACCAACCAAAAGTAATAATATAAAGAAATACAGAAGCTCAAAGGCTAGAAGAACCAGTATTTTCCCTGTATTCTTTATTAGAGGCTTTGAATTTATCAGTATCAATGATGAAATGGTTAACATCAAAGATTTTACTACATCCTACGGCTTATTTGGAATAGTACAACCCAAAATCAGAGCATCAAAAGTTTGCTTTGTTGAGAATAAAGATACTTTCATGAAAGCAGAAAGATTGCTTGGTAAAGAATGGACTTATTTACATTCATATGGAAGAGTAGGTGTAGAAGCTATCAAAAATATAGAGTGCGCTGAAGTACTTGTCTTTGTAGATTACGATTTTAATGGGCTAGATGAATTCTTAAGAATAAAGAGTGAACATCCTGATGCAACGCTGTATATCCCTAATAACTTTGATGAGTTATTTGGCATGTATTCAAGTAAGTTAAAGGGTAAGCAAAGGGCCAGTAAGAGAGTTTTAGAATCAAACTTACCTGAAGTGGTATCGATTAGAGAATTACTACAGAAGTCCAATAAATTTCTTGAACAGGAGGTTCTGATAAATGATTAAAGTAGAACCAGTATCAATTCTAAAATTTATTGCAACACATTTTGGAATAATAAGAGACCTCTATGAAACTCAAAAAAATGAACGACTCATTAAAAGGGAAATATTTGAAATAATTTGCAGCCGGAATAATGCTGAAGGGATTAGAAAACAACTTTTTGATTATAAAATCATCAAGCCAGTTCAAGAAGACTATGAATTGAGAGATATTTATTTCAACCTAATAGAGTTTTTGCTTTATGAGTTCAGACCTCTGTTACCTGATGAAATTGAAAAGTATGGTGTTGCTATTTCTGAGTTGTTTAGAAAGATAAAAGAAGGCATAAACGGAGATAAAAACATTTTGCTAGATAGGCTTAGTGCTCTCTCCTATCAAATCAAAGAATTTTCTGAGTCAATTGATAGAAATAAGATTCGCTTACTATCTGAAACAAGGAATCTAAAAGCCAATGTCAATAAAATAGATTATAGAGAAAAAATACAGAAAGCTTCATTTTGGACAGAACATTATATTCTTCCACTTAATAAAATCCTCGATGTTAACCATTCAGAATCAATAGCTAATAGACTTTTCGCTATCTCAGAGTATGCTAATCATATCCGATTAACACTTACTGAAGAAACAATTAGAAATGAATTTGAAAAGTTGTACTTCCAGTTAAATCAAACGAATGATGAGCTACTTCTTCAGTCCAAAATCCTTTTAAATGAACTTATACCGCTTATTGATAGAATAAGAACTGAATCTTTAGTCTTAACTGGATGGTTAGAATTCATAAAGAACCCCTATAAAAGTGAATCTCCTAAATTGTTTAAGACGGAAAGACTAACACCAATTTCATCTAAATTTAACCTGAATTGTAAGGAATATTTTGAGCAATTCACTGAAACAGAAGATGTTTTCATTGAGGAAAATTTAACAGAAGTAAATAGATGGATATTTAATAAAAGTCTATTTAAACAGAATTTAGTCTCTTCTTTACCTGTAGATGATTTCTTTGAATGGTGTAAACTATCACTTCTAGACCAAGGAGAGTTAACGAACGAAAAGCTTCTTTCATTAACTACCCTTCTCTTTGAAGAAGAGTTAGTAATAAGTAACAGCGCAGAAGCTGAATCCACTAAAATTCAAACAAATAATTCAGTATTTATTCTACCTAAGATAATCGTACAAAACAATGAAATTTGATTGCCCTAATTATCACAATATTATTGTCGGAGATTTAATGAATGGTAAATTTGTTTTGCCTAAAGAAAAACATTTTGATACAATTATAGAAAATAGGGATTATTATTTATCCTTTTTCAGTCGTTCATTTGGACATGAACTCGTAGTTCAGCAAAATTACTGCTACTTACTTTCAGATGAGACTAACGAGAATTTATCTAGGGACATAAGCATTTTTATAGCTATTCTTTGTTACGAGCTAGATAAAGATGGTAGAAATTTCCTTGACCAATTCGAGTATGGAGACTTTTCTTTTGAAGAAGTTGATGCTATTTTCGATAACTCTTCCTTTTCAGATTTAATTGGCTCCAATAATCACATTAAGGATTCAGAGGCAAGGCGTAAACTGGTAAAAACGATGTCTTCAAAAAATATTATTGATAGAACTGATAACGAAAGATTCTCATTTACACCTGCGTATAACGTCTTTTTTGATTTTGCTAGAGATTTAGCAGAAAGAAAGATACAAGAAACAGAGATAGATACTGATAAATAAATGGCACATTTCAATAAACCTTTCTTTAGGTCCACTATTAGTTGAAAAGGCATTTGTGACACTTTTCTCTAACTATGACTAATGTCTAAAACACTACTAAACTGTCACAACCCCATTGTATGAACCATACAATACGGGGAAACCTGTAACGACTATGCGTTCCGAAACTGGGTTAAACGAGGTAATTTAGTACTTTACTGTAATTCTAGCTGAAATAACTACTACTTTTCCAGTTGCTTAACCATCAAGCAAGCAATCTAAACGACAATACAGACGTGCGCAACACCATACTACTACAAATAAGGAGTAATGGCACAAAATCCCCTCCTCCCTATCTAGAACTCTAGTGAGGTGAACTTAAATAACTAATAGGGTAAGCCGTATCCTGCCTCTCCTACAAAGCCACATTTTTTTTTGAATACGGGGTAGTACGTAAACATAATTTTTGAAAATTTTCCGTTTCAAAAATTCAGATTTATAAAATTCTATACTCCACTCTAGCTTTCCAGAAAAGTGACTGCACAACCACATTTTTTTGAGCAAAAATTTTTTAAAAAATATGCGTTCTAACTAAGATGCCTATACAAAACAAAGGATATGAAGCATTCACCTTACTATCAAAGCAACACCATCATTCTCAACTATTAGGCTTTAAAGCAGCCTTAAACGATGCTTATTTACCTGATTAGTATACAAGCTTTGCCACACAGTAGTTAAAAGCCACTCCAAGGAATTTTGGGCTGAACTAGCTAAGCACCTGCCTAACAAGAAGCAGTTGTATGAGCACATGCTTGAGATGAAGATGTAGTACATTACTTCTTCCATAAGAAATCAAAATATATTTGTCTGACAGATGTAAAATCTGAATCCATGACTATTTATTATAAATAAGAAGTCATGAAGGAAACATTCAAAAATATAAAAGGATATGGAGGCCAGTTTGCAGTATCGAACTTTGGAAACGTTAGAGATAATATTACCTGCCAACTAAAGAAACAGACTAGAAGAAAGTCAGGCTATTTTGTGGTGACTCTTAATAGTAAGCAGGAGTATGTTCACAGGCTAGTTTTGAAAACATTAAAGCCTACAAATGACAGTTCATTAATTGTTGACCATATTGACTCAAGGAAAGAAAACAACACACTTGAGAACCTTCAGTATTTGACACGTTCAGAAAATGTAAAAAAGGCTGCAAGAGAAGGGAGGCATCTTAGAGGTAGTAACCAACCAAATTCGAAATTAATAGAATCTGAAGTACTATTCATCAGAAACGCATATAGTAAAGGTGTTAAATCATCAGAATTAGTAAAACTTTTTCGTGTTTCAAAACCAACTATTTGGAGAATTGTAAACTGGAAGAACTGGACACACCTCTAGGCTAACAGAGTGCTTCATAGTAACTATAATTTAGCAGTATGTAATACTCAACTGTTTCTCCATGATGCTCTTATCATGAGCATGCAATAGATTCTATAGATTATAAGTAGATAATGAAGGGTAAAACAAAAAAGTCATGGGTATACTATGACTCTTTTGTTTTACTAATGCAACTAGCTATACTTAACTAAGAAGCAACCAGGGACTCCTCCTCTTTCCAAACTTCAGTAGCTATATCATAAAGTGAATTAGCTCTCTTCTGTATTTCTTCCTCATTCCAATCATCAATGGCTAAGTAAGGCGCAAGAGTCTCAATACCTCCTGAGAAGTGTATCAAACCTTGCCTATTGCCATTGCCATGCCTCTTAGTTTGCCAATCAGAGTCACGAATAGAAGCATTAAGCGATTGAGTGATAATTGCTAAATTACCTAATGTTTTGAGTTTAAAGTTCCTAGTATCCTTCTCTTCCTTTGTAGCAACACTAGGCCATTTATTTTCCCACTTTTTAGGCATTAGATGCTCTAAACTATACCTACTTATTCCTAAGAGTTGTGTAGCTTGTCTACTTCTATTTCTAATTTTAGACTCTAGGAAATAGATGATACCTGCTGCTTGCTTATTAATAAGCACTACTTCATCAAAGCCTCTTTTTAGTTCTTTATTGTTTGGCAGGTAGTTTACTCTATCATCCTGATTGCTCAAGAATTCTTGGAACTGCTCTTTTGACAAAATCTGATTTGATATGAGCCTGTCGGTGAAAAGTTGGTTATAGTTTTTAGTTGTTGCATTCACCACTATCCTTCTCATTACATAGCTTTCTATAAACTCAAACAGGTCTGCTTGTTGCTGCTGGTCTTGAACGTTTTTCAAGACATACAAAATATATGGTATTAATGTCGTAGTATCTAGCCCGAAAATGATAGCATTTATCCTTTCAATTCCATACTCTGCTGTTAATTCCCTATCAACAATATCAGCATCAAAATTTTCTCTGAATAGCTCTGCATACACTTTGATTTCTGCTAACAGCGCTTTTTTGTCAATGCCATAGCCTTTTATGAAATTCTTGTATGAATCAAACAGCGTTTCTACTTTAGAGTACTCTAGTTTATCTTCGGTTCTTACTTTTAAATCGTCTTGTTGAATCTTTATTTGCAAGAATGAATAAAAGAAAAGGTCAATAAATGTTCTTCTGAACCTACCAGCAGTAACCCCTCTGTCCCAATACCTTTTCGTATCATCGTCTTTCTCAAAAATATTCTTCCAGTAAGTATCATACTCAGATAATTCGTTACGGCTAAAGAAATAGTTCTTTAATAGTTCAGCAGTTGTTAGCCTTACCCCTAGTGAGTTAATGGTATCAAAAATCTGTTGTTCATCTTCATCTACACCTAGGTCAATCCCTACAAACATGATATTGTTGAGGATAGTCTGCCAGTCTAGCTTTGCAGGGTCTGCATTTTCCTTAAAGAAGTTATAAGCTTCAAGAATGTTATTGTCACCCTTAATATCCTCTAAAGACTGAAGATTAAGAACCTTTTCAAAAGACCTTATATCGTTATGATTGTGCCATAGCGCCACTCTGTCATTCTCAAGTTTAAATCTTCTTTCAAAAGATGAATTTTTGCCTGTTTTCAAGCACAACACTTTGAAGAATATGTTAAGTGTTGTTAATCTCTGCTGTCCATCAATTAAAGTTCTCATATCACCAATAGCATTACTACTATGGGTTTGTTGCTGCTTCAAAATTACAGAACCCAAGAAGTAGGGCTTATTAGAAGAAGATACTAGCTCCATGTCTTCTAAGAGCCTCTCCCATTGGTTCTTACCCCAAACGTAAGCTCTCTGAAAAAATGGGATTTCTAATACTCTGTTCCCGTTGAAGATGTCATTTATAGTTCGTTTTCCTGCATCCATTGTTAATTGTATATAAAGTAATGATTACTATATGTATTGAGACTAATTAATTCTGGAAATAATTTCCTTAAGAACTTCAGGGTGAAATTCTTCATAAACTGTGTTTGAGCGTACATTATTCTTCTCGCTAGGTCTCTTAATTTTAAACTTAACTGTTGATAGCCATTTTACACTTCTCCCTGTTTGAACTAGGCTGTGAGATGAATGTCGGTCTAGGATAGTGTTATCCTTTATTATACCGATTCCCTTTACAGTAATGTCACTTCCTCCAAAAGCAGACTTTAGATAAACTATATCTCCTACTTTTAATGATTTGAAATATTCCTGTAACTCAGGAGCATCAGTTGAATTCCAACCAACTCCTACAAGATTATTAGTAATAAAATCAGAACTTACATCTTTGTCATAGTAAGCTCCCACACCAAAAATTGCCATTATTAATAGGTTAATGATTTGTTAAAAGATGATTAAACTAGCATAGATATGTATATTTAAATATTTTATTTTAAATTAAAAAGCACAAATCACTATAATTAGAAGGCTTGACAATTCTTTAAAATTCTTATTTAGGTTGATACAGGTTAGTATCATATAAAATTGTTTTCGATAATGGTTAAATTTCAAATAAATGACCCTTCACTCGAGTCACAATGGAGAGCCATCATTTTGTTCGGTAAGAACTCTGCAACTTACAAGTTCGCCTTTGCTAAGACACTACTTGAGCTTATTGAGCTAGAGAAGACTGCCATTACTATTACTGACCTTGCAGAGCCATTTTCAAGACATGTAGTGGAACATTTGAAGCAGAACGATAAACAGGGTAACGCAACATCCAGTAAGTTCTTAAACACGTGCAGAAGCTATATAAATGAACAGATTTCAAAACAGGAACTACACTATCAGACCGAAAAACTTGGTTTTGTGAACGTAATAGATGCGTTTCAAATAGTTAACAGAGATTCTATACCAAATCTCTTTTACCATAAGAACTACAGCAACGGCAGGAAAGAAATCGTTATAACTGACAATCTTTTGAGGCTGAAAGAATCGTTCCATTTCCAGAACTTTGGACAAGAAACAGAGGCTCGTTGGAAGTTGGTGGAGACTGCATGGAACTTGAATATTAATCCCAACTTACTTGAGGTTCAATACGACGAAGATAAGCAGCTTTTCTTTTTAGAAAACAATTTGATGCGCAGAGTTGACATAACTTCTGTTCGAGACTCTTTGAATGGCTACCAGAAAGGAAAGTGCTTTTACAGCTTTAAAGATATTTCGGTCAACAGCTTTTCAGTTAACCTATGCGAAGTAGACCATTTCTTACCGCATGTTAATAAACGACATCACTTACCAGCAAACATCAATGGGGTTTGGAATCTTGTACTCACAGACAAGGGTATAAATAGGGATAAATTGGCAAGAGTACCTGAAAAGAGATTCCTACAAAGGCTGTACAATAGGAATGAATTCTTTATTGAAAGTAAACACCCTTTGTCAGAAACTATAGTGAACCAGACTGGCGACACTCCTGAAAAACGCAGGCTTTTTCTGGAGCGTCATTACCAAATTGCTCTAAATAATTCAATAATAAAATGGGCTCCCGAATTTGAACTAGAATCTAATTTTTAGACGATGAGCGTATTCCTTGAAATACCAGAAGATAGAATCATTTATAAAGATAAATACTTCTTTATCATAAAAGACAAGTACCCTGTTTCAGAAGGTCACTCACTTATTATATCCAATAAGTTACGGTCTGACTACTTTGATTTAAGCGAGGAAGAAAAACATCATCTGATAAACGTTATTGAAATATGTAAGCTTCTAATAGAGGAAGAATTCACTCCAGATGGATATAATATAGGAATGAACTGCGGAGCAGTAGCTGGTCAAACAGTTATGCACTTCCACTGTCATCTCATACCTCGTTATAAAGGAGATATGGCTAATCCAAGGGGGGGAATCAGGCATTGTGTAGAGGGCAAAGGATACTATTAAGGTCTAGAATGTGAGCTGTACTATATGATGCAGACTTTGCTAAATGTAAATAAACATTTTTTATGATATAAAGCTTTAGGTATGAACATATAGTATAGCTTATTACTCTTCCTGTGGCAAACTTTTCTTATGTGGTTTTTTTGATTCTTTCTTGCAAAGGTTGCATCAAATCATGCTCTAATGCCCACTCCTCTAAAAACTTTTCCATATCCACTATTTGGCCACCTATGGCTAAAACTGTTTTTCTGCCAGCTTGCAGCTTTTTCCAATGTTCAAAGCCTTCTTGTTCAATTCTCCATTTATGCCAATTTAGAACCTGCAAATCGACATCTTCCTTCGTTAAATCTGGCAGCTCACCTAATTCTTCAATGACTGTATTAGTATATTCATCGTCCTTCGTCAATTCAATTATAAATTTGAATTCTGCTTCAGTTATGATTGCGCTTAATTGTCTTATTTGAAATTCGTTAAGTAAACCTAAGAGTGGAGTATCGATTCCGAATTTTGCACTGAAATCAAACTCTCTTATTCCTAGAGGATATTTAAGAATATGAAGTATGGTAATTATCTCTATTATCTCTTTATAGGCACTGAACCACAAGAGAAATCCTCGCTTTTCAAACGTTTGGAAGTTTGATTTGAATAATCCTATTCGATTTGAATACTTAACACCTCTGGAATGAACATAATGGTGAAGTTCGTTTAGTTTGAAAAGTCTTTGTTTAAATTTTTTCGCATCGTTATACTGTTTGATGTAAATATTCTTTTCCAACTTTTTCCATATCTCACTAAGTCTTGGAGTGTCTTCCTTCGAACTAACCCATTCCTTTATTATTAAATGACCATCATCATTGAGATTCCAATAAACTGAGAGAAGCCCTAATTCCAGAGCACTTCTTAACGATACTAATGATTGCTTATAGAAGCCAAAAGCACAAAGGTTATATGAAACTTGAAGCTCTTCAAAGCACTCCGTCATTGGAAAGAAATGCCCTGACCAAAAAGATTCTTCAGTATGAGGGATGATACCTTCCAGTGAATGGAATCCCCAAGAATATAGTGAAAGTTGTTCCTTAATTTCAGGATTCTGCTCAATAAACTTTTCCGTTTGCTCCAGTACGGCTTTACTCTCAATACTCTTATAGCTAAAGGGTAACATATATCTTCAATTAATTAAGGAGTAGTTACTCTAAGGTATAAACAAATATAAAATTTAGACGACATATGCAGCCTAATCTAATTGAAAAGACTATTTAAAATTTAATTATCTGAATTTATAAATAGTGAATATCTTTAAAAATAAATATAGGTTAATTTGCATACAACACGATAAAACTGAAGATACAAATAAGCACACATTAAACAGCGTAACGGAGAGTTGGGAAGTACAAAGGACTAGGGTTAGATGTATTAATAAGGGAGTATAATTAGATAAAAAAATAAGGCGTAGATGAGAATACTTTACAAGATTTTAAACAACATAAAATATTTCTGATTTAAGTTAGACACTAATTCATAATCAGTAATACCTTGAAAATTATAATTCACTAAATGAAATTACAAGAAAAATCTATCCAATGGGCGATAAACCATCTTTTTAAAGAAAGTGATAATGATTTATTCCCAAGGCCTTATGAGCTAGGTATTATTAAGGAGTTAGAGCAGGATGTTGTTAATCTCTGTAAAGAGATAGAAATAGGAAACTATAGATGGAAAGCAGCTAGAAGATTCTTAATTCCAAAAGATAATCTTTCATTCAGAAATGCTACTCAATTAGATTTGATAGATAGCATAATCTTTGGTGGAATCATATATGAATATGGGCAACTTATAGAAGACAAAAGAAGAAGTACAACTGAAAACACAGTCTTCAGCTACCGATTTAAGCCCCTTGATGATGGAACTTTGTATAGTAACAAGAATGCTTGGGAAAAATTTTGGACGTCAGCACGAGATGAGGCTGTTGATTATTCTCATATTGTAATCTGTGATATTTCTGACTTCTATAACCAAATATACTTACACACTATAGAGAATCAGTTAGGTGAATGTGGGTTCCCGAATCAAGTTATTAAGAGTCTTAAAGAGTTAATTATATCAATCACACAAAGGAGTTCAAAAGGAATTCCTATAGGCCCTCACTGCTCTCACCTTTTAGCTGAGATGTCATTGATTCCATTTGATGACAATTTAAGTTTAAGGGGTATCCCTTTTAAGAGATATGTAGATGATATTATTCTTTTCTGCTCAAGTGAAAAAGAAGCAAGAATAGCTCTAAATCAAGTAGCAGAGATATTAGATAAAGAACAAAGGCTCACACTTCAAAGACAAAAAACCAAAATATTGGCTTCCTTAGAGTTTGTTAGTCTTTGTAAAAGTAATTTACTAGAAGAAGCCTCTAATCCAGCCGAAGAAGCAATTGTTGATATTATTAAGAGCTATTCTGGTGGTAATGCTTATACAAGAATTAAACTTTCAGAGGTTAGTAATTCTGATTTAAGAACATTGTCTGAACACAATATTGTAGATTTATTAGAGTCATATTTGGAGGGAAGTTCACCTAACTATGAAAAAATAAGATGGATTTATAGGCGCTTATCACAAATTGGCTTACCACATGCTATTGATTTCTCAATAGAAAATTTCGATAAGCTTATTCCAGCACTAAATGATGTTTGCTTGTATATTAACTCATGTGCAGAAAACTATACATCAGATTGGAAAGTAGTTGGAGAGCAAATATTTGAAATGTTAGAAGATGACATTATAGAGTCAAATGAATTCTATAAGATATCGCTTTATAACCTTTTCGTCTATAACAAGAACTTAAATCACATTGCTTCACTACTAGGAGTATTTAACAGAGTTTCTGAAAATTTGAAACGCAAAATCTTGTTTGCCAGCATGAATTACAATTCGGCTAGCTGGCTGAGAGGTCTAAAGGAACAGTATAACCGATTCGACACTTGGACAAAACGCGCTTATCTGATTGCTGCATCAATGCTTCCAAAAGAAGAAAGGGAGTACTTTTATAAGGGGCTTAAAGTAAACCTTCAGAAAGATGATGTACTTGAGGAAATAATAATCAAATGGTCTAAAAACCAATAGCTAGAGCAGCTAATAACATATTAAGTCACTTTAATTAATGAAACAATACTAACCTACATAAATGACAAATCAAGCTTTAGCAAACTTTCTTACAGATAATAAAGATATAATAACAGTAACTATTACCTTTTTTGCAGTCATTATAGCGCTTGGAACATTCATAAAAGCAATTTTCGAGTATAGACTTCAAGGAAGGCAAAAAAGAGCAGAGTTTTTCGATAAGTTTAAAACCACATTTAAAACCGAAAAGCGTATACTTAATATTACTCAACTTCTAGAAAAAGATGACCCACAGCTAGCATCTATTCCATTAATTGACAGATACTACTTCATTGGCCTTTATGAACAAATAGCGATTGCTGTAAACTCTGGCCTGATAAAGAGAGATGTAGCTCATTACATGTTTTCTTATTTTGCATTGTGCTGTTGGGAGAGTAAGTACTTTTGGATTGATATAAATAGAGAGAGTTACTATTGGAGTGTATTTCAGGAATATGTTCTGACAATGCAAAAGCTTGAGAAAAGGAATCTAAGCAAGAGTAAATCAATATATATTTGGGACAAAATTACTGGTCGCAGTGAGTTTAAGTTCTAGATTCAACTAAAATATCAAATTCAATTATTATATTACATTAATAAATATTTAATTTATTTAAGGCCCATTCTAACGAACTGAGAACTGAAATAGCTTGGTGAACTAATTGGTGACCTCTTAAAGAATAGACATCATTAATGGCTGAAAGATAAGCACTTGGGTTAGGGGTTCGAATCCTCTCGGGTGCACTTGAAGTATAAAAGCCTTGTAAGTATAAGCTTGCAGGGCTTTCTTATTTTTATAGTACATATTCCAATTTTATCACCTCACAACTTCTACCCAACCTTTAAAGTACTTGCTCAGCTTGCCCACATAGAGGCTGTAGTAGTAAACACCTGACACCACGTTTCCGCCGTTCCAACTACCTTGATAGCTCTTCTTCCGATATACCTCCTGGCCTAGCCGATTAACAACAACTAACTCATTATCAGGGTAAAGTTCCAGCTTAGGAATGGAGAAGGTGTCGTTGTAGCCGTCATTGTTTGGGCTGAATATGTTGGGAATAGAGAGGGCATGCTCGAATGAGAGTTCAATACTGTTTGACCTGGACTCAAAAGGTTTTCCCGTCGCTAATGCCTTTATCCGGTAGCGGTGGTTAAAACCCGCAGTGGCGCTAAGTCCGGCGAGGGAAAGCGTGCCGCCGTCCACCTCCTGCAGCAGGGAGTACTCAACCTCATTGTCTACTTTACGCCATACCTGGTACCGTGATACCCCCTCCCGCCAGCCGACATAGGCGCTCCAGTTAAGCATCAGGTATTCCTGATCGGCATCTGCCTCACCACGCAACAGCATTGTCCGGTGAGCGTCACTAGCGATCTCCTCTCCGCAACTGTTCTGCGCCACTACCCTGTATTCGTATATTTCCTCCTTAGCCCGTATTCCGGTGTCGGTGTGGCCACGACCTATGTTTGGAACAGATGCTGCCTCTGCCCAGTTGGAAGTTCCTATCACCCGGCGTTGCAGGGAGGCCGCTGTACTGAGGGTTCCGTCCACTTGCCATTGTATTCGGCTCTGTGTATCCTCCTCCCCAGTTATTGTCACAAAATCCAGCGAGATAGTGGTCGGATCCCTGAAAACATTAATATGCAGAGTGTCCGATACGCCATAGCATACTGTGTCTATCGTGGTACTCTGCTCCTGCACCCACAGTTTCTTTTTTCCTATTCCGTCCCAGTCCACCACTGCCTTAGCTGTGCCCTGACCCGATACTACTTTGCCACCGACTGCGCCCCAGGTATAAGTTGAGCCATTGGTAAGGGTAACCTGATAAGTGTTTCCTTTGTTTTGGTTAAGGCAGACGGACTGTAGTCCTTTTGGGGTTTCAGTGTCAAGTTCTACATTTACGCGCACCGGCACCCTGACCGGAGGTCCCTCACAACCTATCACGTTAACCGGTGTCACCTCTATCCATGCGGCCGCATTAGTTTTTCCCCAGTCTACCGAAACGGCCGCTGTTCCCTGGCCTGATCGGATAGTGCCGCCTCCGATACGCCAGTGATAGGCGTGCCCCTTTATCTCCTCCACACCATAGGCTACTCCTTCCACCATGGGACACACTGAACGTGGGCCGGAAATTATTGCCTTAGGAAGAGGGTAAACCGTTACTTCTACTGTGTCTCGGCGCGCGCAAGGGCCATCCGAAACTGTAAGCACATATTGTAGAGTAGTTATCTTGTCAACCTCACCAGTAAACCGAAATATTGGGTCGGCCACCGCAGTGTCGCTAAGAAAGGTGCCAAGGCTCCAACTATAGCGTAGTCTGCTGTTTGGGGCTCCGCCAAGCTGAGCAGGCTCGTTGGCGCAAACCTGTTTGTCTGGCCCTGCGTTCGCATGTTGCTCCAACAGTTCGTTGAGGTAAAGCAGACTTGTTACAAAATTGGGCAGCATATAAGAACCAACTCCTGAAAAAACTTGTAATCGGAAGAGGCTGGCTTGGCCCAACAAGTTTGGGCGCTCGATGACGGCCATGCTGGTTTGCCCCGATTGCCCCTCAAAAGCTGATAAGTAAATCTTCCCGTCGCTGGCAAGTTGGGGACTGTGCAGGCTGTACACAGAATGCTGAAATAATGGAACCGCTGTGAGCGCCATTTCTTCGGCGGATTCATGGCTGAGGTCATACTGTGTTAGTTGCGGATTTGACCATGTGGTGAAGTATAGCAGCTTGCCGTCTCCGGAGAACTCCACGGCACGATGATAGTCCTTATTTGCCACTGGTACCAACTTTAGGTTAGAGAATCGGCCGGTAGTTGCATTAAAGTCAGCAATACCGATGACAGATGCATCATTATGTGTCAGTCCCGTGAAGGCCAAACGGTCTCCGGACGGAGAGAACTTCAGGTAGGTAATGTTGGTAACGCCCGGAAGAAAGGATTCCACCGGCTGAGGGTTCACGCCGGCTGCGTCTATTCGGTAAGCGTAGAGTACACCGGGACGGTCCTGGCTGTCGGAGGCAACCCAGTAGCGGTCCGAATCAGAACAACAGCAGCCCCCAGTTGCCGTCAGGTTTTCCTCGGACAAAGGATGGAGGAACGTGTTCTTGGATACCACTTCCCCCAGGCCATCCTGCCGCGCCATATCTACCACAGAGTAGCGTAGCCCCTTAGCGAACTTATTTTCGAACGCATCTGTCGTAAAGACAAAGTATTGGTTTTTGGAGCCAGGCTGAGGAACAATTACAACACCCTGTCTAGCAGAAACGTGGCCGTCCATGCCAGAGCCGTTAACCATCACCCGGTGCTCACGGTTCCAGATACTTTCCCCGTTTGTGTAAAAGAGCAATTTCCCCGTAGAATCCGCCATAGTCGCCACTCCCTCTGAGGCTACCATGGCTCCATTGCTCAGTACTCTTGGCGGGGCCTGATTAAAGTCTAAACCAGCTTTGGCATTGCCGAAATACCAGACATTAGTTTGCTTTTGGGCAAGTGCCCCTCCTTTCGGTATGCAGCAGGCGAACACAAAGAATACCAGCAGCAAATATCGCATAGCGCAAGATTAATTCCCTTTACCGGCCTTATGGCTGATTCCTGAATATAAACAGATTACTTCTTCAGAGTATATCCGACGGCAAGCCCAAACCAGGGCAGGAACTTGCTCCTCCCCAGGTTGCGTTCGTTATTAAACTGCGCCATGGGTGTAAAACCAGCTTTGTAGAACATGCCACCCTTCCTCTGCTGATAACGGTAACCCAGCCTACCCACTGGCAGTAGCACAATTTCCTTCTTCTGCATCATCACATCCTGCTCCGGGTACTCCTGGTAAAGTGGTGTCAACCCAATACCAAGTTCCATAAAGTGGTCTCCCCTCCCGCGTAAGTAGGATACTTCCAACGGCGCAGCGAGCCAAACAGTACGTTCTCCTTTTACTCCCCCGGAAACTGTGCTGTAGTACATCGCCCCTGCTCGCCCTGCCAATCTCCAGTTATCGGCGGAAAGCAGTATGTGGTCATAGTTGATGGAATAAAAACCGCCGTTCCCGGCCAGCTCCAGGAAAATAGAATTGCGGTGTATTTGTTCCTGTGTCTGTTGCGCCTTAGCCGGAAATGTAGCTGGGATAGTGAAAATGAGCACCAGAAACAGGTAATATAACCCTCTTCTGAAAGTATGCAATCTATTTTGCAGAAGTATCCCCATGAGCAGTGAACAGTTTATGAAAACATACTATAACATGAATATATAAATAAATTTTCGGATAAATGTATTTATTCAGTATCTTTTTAATACAAGATTGAACTAACGATGCTCTCCTATTTTTTGGAGCAGGGTCGTTTCCTTCTTCATTTTTTGTCATCCTGTAAGGATGACAAACTAATACTGTCCTACTACTTAACGCATGCTGTAAAGTATAAATTTAGTCATGCCTTCCGACTTATATCTATGTTATTTCGCTAAAAGCATTTGCAAAATCGTTCGCGATACGTACCTTTGCGCACCGGAAATATAAAGTCTTGTAAGTATGCAGGGCTTTTAACTTCTAAAGTTCGGGGTGTAGCGTAGCCCGGTATCGCGCCACATTTGGGATGTGGAGGTCGTAGGTTCGAATCCTGCCACCCCGACTAAAAAAGCCTTGCACAGATAATGTGCAAGGCTTTTTTGTTCTCTTGGGTTACAGTTTATACTTCACCAGATTCTGTTTGTAAGTATAAACCTGTTAAGTGCCCGACTATAACTTACGGAATTGTGCTTATCAGTTTTTTCACGCCTTCTACAATATCGCCTTTTTGCTTATCGGCATCTTTGGGTACTACGGCCTCAATAGCACCTTGCCAAACCAACTCATTCTTTTCGCGCTCCACAAGGTGCAACGATAAAGTGCCTTCTTTGTAGCGGCCAACTTCTACTTCCTGGCTTTTCCAGGTATAGCGGCGCTGGCCTACGTAGCGTGGCGCATCTGTGCGGTAATCGGTTTGGCGGGTTTGTACTTTATCGGCTACAACAATTCCAATATTAATAGCTAAGTCGGCATTACCGGAATCATACGTTAACCCTCTTGCAGCCAGTTGCTTTGCAATTTCGCTTTTTAGCAGTTCTACTTGCGGGCTTTGTGCTTCGCCTAAGGCTCTGCCAGAAATTTCTACATCCACAAAATCGAACGTTTTATAGTTGGCCAGCCTGAACCCCTCCACCGAATCGGCATCTAAAACTGTAAAAGGTGAGCAGGAAGACAGGAAGGTCATCAGTATCCAGAAAAAACAGAGCAGGTTATAGCGCATCATTGTTCAAAGTATAAATTCAGGTGGTTAGCAAGTATAAACTTAAAATATGCTCCTGCTTACGATGTTAACTAATCCTGGTTTATCTGTAAAACAATATCAATTTATACTTAAGCCCGTATCCCCTATTCAGGCATGAATTAATTATCAGAAAGATTCTGATTTCTCAGCTTTAAACCTCATGCTTAATTATAAGCAAACCTAATCCGGAGTTTTTTTCCTACCTTTAAGCACCTGTACTTTTTTGGGAGAATGGTTTAACTCCGCTTAATCAATTTCAAACAAAATCCGAACTCGTTCATTACCTCAATTATGGACCTAACATCTCAACTTTTGCAAAAACACAAAAAGAGAATATTGGAAATCTGGATGCAGAACCAATTAGCAGACGTTATGCTGCGTGATGATCTCATGACAAATGACGAGCTTCGCAGGCAGTCTGAAGAATTGCTGGAAGCATTGGCCCGCGCCGTTACATCCGGAAACCTTGATAACATTTATTCTTCTGATTACGAGCAGATAACTGAAATCCTAAGTGATATTTCCATTACACGTGCCCGCCAGGGTTTCAGCCCGCGCGAAACAGGTATGTTCGTACTTAGCCTGAAGCAAGCAATAAACGCTGTTTATGAGCAGGAACTGAGCGATAAACCTGCTGAGCTGTACCGTGAGATCTCCACTATCAACAAACTACTGGATAACCTTAGCATCATTACCTTCGAAACTTATATCAAAGGTCGTGAAGAGGTTATACTTCGCCAGACAGATGAGATAAACGAAATATCTACTCCGGTAATCCGCGTTTGGGAAGGTATACTTGCCCTGCCAATTATTGGTACCCTGGATAGTGCCCGCACACAGATAGTAATGGAAAACCTGTTGCAGGAAATTGTGAACACAGGTAGCAGCATTGCTATACTTGACATCTCTGGCGTACCAGCCGTGGATTCGCTTGTAGCCCAGCACCTTATTAAAACGGTAAGTGCTACACGCCTGATGGGTGCAGAGTGTATCATCAGCGGTATCCGTGCCGAAATTGCCCAGACTATTGTGCACTTAGGCATCGATCTTTCAAACATTAAAACCAAAGCTTCTCTTGCACATGCCCTGCAACTGGCATTCAGCATGAGAAACGTAGAGGTAAGAAAAATAAATAGAACCCCGATGTCAGGATTGGGACGATAGGGCAACATGGAGAGAATTCCTATTCTGAAATTAGGGCCATTTTTGCTGGTAACCATACAAATAGATTTGTATGACCGGGTGGCGCTTAATCTAGAAAACGATCTGATAACAATGGTAAGCAAAACCGGTGCAAAAGGTGTGCTTATTGATATTTCAGCTGTTAACATAGTCGACTCCTTTATGGGTCGTATTCTGGGCAATATTGCCTCTATGTCGCGTATCATGGATGCTGAGACAGTAGTAGTAGGCATGCAGCCCGCTGTGGCAATTACTTTAGTTGAACTTGGCCTTACGCTACAAGGTGTTCATACTGCGCTTGATGTAGAAAAAGGCATGGAGCTGCTGAAGACTAAAATCGATATACAGTATGGCTCATTAGACGAAGACGAAGAGGAAGGGCCCGATGATCGTACTGACTAAGGACACGATGCAAATTTTGCGGGAACAGGATGTAGTACCGTTCAGAAACAGAGTACGCGAATTAGCCGTGAAGATTGGAATGAGTTTGGTTAACCAGACCAAACTTATTACCGCAGCCAGCGAGCTTGTTCGTAACATGCTTCGCTACGCGAATGGCGGAAAAGTTATTTTAGAAATTATCAGCAAAAGTGCCCAATCAGGCGTAAGACTAACTTTCGTAGATGAGGGGCCAGGTATTGCAGATGTTAAACAAGCCATGCAGGATGGTTTTTCTACCGGCAGGAGCCTGGGGCTGGGCTTACCCGGCACCAAAAGGCTTGTAAATGAGTTTGACATCAAAAGCGCACCGGGCCAGGGCACTACCGTTATGATAATTCATTGGAAGAATGGCCGTTAAACACCACCACAGTTTCTTAGTACCCGACAGAAGCTTTGCAAGTATAACAAAACGTGATATTACCCGCCTGGCCGAAAGCTTTGGTTTTTCAGAAGGAGAAACAGGCAAGATAAATATCATTGTATCAGAGATGCTCACTAACCTGGCAAAATTCTCTCCTGAGGGAGGCGAGTTGCTGGTAAAACCAATTGGCAAGCCTGTACATACATTAGAGATATTATGCCTTGATTCGGGGCCGGGAATGAGCGATGCTGCCCGTATGATGCAGGATGGCGTTACTACTTTTGGCTCTGCCGGCGAAGGGCTGGGAGCTATAAAAAGGCAGTCAGACCTTTTCGATATTTACTCCCACCCGGGTTTAGGCACCATTATACTTGCACAGGTAAAAAAATCAACACCCACTGCTACACCCGATCCTTCACTGAGGTCGATAGAAATTGGCTGTGTTATGGTACCCAAGCCCCACGAAACAGTATGTGGAGATGGCTTTACATTTAAAACCCATAACAATAAAGTATACTTGCTTGCACTCGATGGGCTTGGCCATGGCAGCAATGCCAGCGAAGCATCTGCAGCGGCCTGCCATTACTTTGAGCAGGCTCCTGAAACAGAGCCGGTGCTAACGCTGCGCGAACTGCACCAGGCCATTAAGCGCACCCGCGGAGCAGTTGGTTTTGCAGCAGCTATTTCCCCGGAAAGGATTTCATATTGCGGTGTAGGTAATATTGCCGGTAAACTTTACAACGGGGATTATATAACCAACAGCCCTCCTTACAAAAACATTATTTCTTATAACGGTATATTAGGCCATAACATACCTACTACGCTTAATAACCAGCACCTGGAGTGGGCACGCTCTAAAACCCTGATCCTGCATTCAGATGGCCTTAAATCAAGGTGGGATCTGAGTAAATATCCAAACCTGAACCGACACCACGCCATTATTGTTGCAGCTGTACTCTACCGTGATTTCAGCCGACATACGGATGACACCTTAGTTGTAGTTTGTAAAGCAAAAGTATAGCCTCATGTTCCGTCAGATTCTTAAGTTTAATGTTGCAAACGAGCTTGATATAGTACTGGCTTACAAAAGAGCCATGCAGCTTTCGGAAAGATTAGGTATAGCTATAGCTAACCAGACGAAATTTGCAACAGCCGTTTCAGAGATTTGCAGGAATGTGGTGGAGTATGTTGGCAGCGGTTTTATACAGTTTAACCTGGTAGAGGATGCAGGCCTTAATTACCTGGAGGCTTTAGTGGCAGACAGAGGCCGTGGTATTGGCAATATCGATTATATACTAAGCCAGGCAATTAATTTAAAAAGCGGAAGCCGGGGCAGCGGTATATTTAACGCCCGTAAACTGGTAGACCAGTTTAGTATTGAATCTGAAGCTGATAAGGGCACCAAAGTAATTCTCCGCCGCAAAATACCATCTCAGGCACCAGGCATAACAAAAGCTTTACTGGACCAATGGGCAATAGAGTTTAACCAGGAGGTAAGCATATCGCCTTACGCCGAAATTAAAAAGCAGAATATACACCTGCTGGAGATTCTGGAACAACTTCGTATCCGAAACCTAGAAGCAGAGCAACGCTTACTGGAAATCAGGAGGCTGAACACGCAGTTGCAGCAATCTAACAACGAGATTAACGAGCTGCTGGTAGAACGCGACAGAAAAAACAAATTACTGCAGAAGATAAATGATAACCTCGATGCTTTTGCGCACACCGTATCCCACGATCTACGCTCGCCGCTACAAAACATCAATGGCCTGACAGATGCTCTTGAATCAAGTATAGAATCCCAAAACTATGCAGATGTTGCTACCCTTTTGCCCATACTACGCGACCAGACACAGAAGATGGAAAGCCTGATTACAGGTATACTTTCTTACTCTCTGGCAGGGTATGCTAAAATTGAGAAGGTTTTTGTAGATGTAGCAACGCTGGTAAAACAGGTAATTAACTCGCTGCAAGTACCTGATAGTTTTAAGATAAGCATACAGCCCGACTTACCGGAGCTATTTACCCAGGAAATAAACCTGCACCAGGTTTTCAGTAACCTGCTTGTAAATGCCATAAAGTATAACGACAAGCCTGACGAGGGAGAAATTAATATAATGTTCGAAAAACACCCGGACAGGTTGTTATTTATAGTACAGGATAACGGGCCCGGCATCCCAACTGATTACCAGGCAAATATTTTTGAAATGTTTGACAGGGGAGCTAACTATGGCCGCTCTGACAGTACTGGTCTTGGTTTGTCAATTGTGAAAAAGATTGTGACAGAAAAAGGCGGCAATATCTGGGTAGAATCACAGGGGCGGGGGTGCAGGTTTTCTTTTACCTGGCCAGTAGAAGATCTGGTAGCAGAAGAGCTTCAATAAAAAAGGGCTGCCATGGCAGCCCTTTTTTATTTTATCGCTAGTTCTTATTCGAGAAATATTCCCTCATTATCTCACGAACATCGTGCCTCGTAAGTGCTTTGGCAAAATGCTTCTTTACTTTCTGAAACGTCTTCAGCCTCTCCAGATCATAAAAGCTTGCTGAAGAAGTTAGCATCAGAATAATAACATGATCGCCTGAATCTAAACCACGCTTCTGGTATTCTTCTAAAAAAGAGAACCCATCCATTACCGGCATCTTAATATCTAGGAAAATCAGGTCAGGAAATTTAGGTGCATCTTCAGTGGCAGTACCTGCTTTCACCAGATAATCAATCGCCTCTTTTCCGTTCTGCATTACCAGAATCTGCTTTGCCACATTCATCTCATTTAGCAAGCGCTCGTTCAGGTAATTGGTTGTCGAGTCATCATCAACCAACATCACGAGGTCTAAAGCATTGTTGTAATTATCCATCCGCTATATATCAGGCAATAATCAAATGTAGTAGTATCCACAAAACAACGGAGCTATACTAACATTTGTTTGTGTTTACAAATATCCAAATTGTTTAACAATAAATCAAAAATTATACTTCTTGTGTAGCCTTAAAATTGCTGAAATTAATATCTTATAGCCCTTTATTATGCCGGAAAGTTAACAAGAAAGAATTTTAAACTTACCTATTGCTTAAACAAAACCTGAAGCGGCTAACTTGTGCTATACAATTTTATTTACGTGTAATTTTCGTTTGCTTTTCTTTCTTCTGTTCTGCCACATTATAATACCGGTGCACCAAAGTATAGCCGGCATCAGGCCCAGTAAAAACCAGAGCACCCTGGTCAGGTTACCGCCTACTTCGCCAAAATGTATTGGCACAAACCAATTACGGGTAAGTTGCCTGCCGGTTGTTGTTTTTTGGGGGTTATAAGTATAAATCGAGTGTCCGGTATATTGGTCAAGGTAAACCTGCGGACGGTATTCCGGACCGGCATCGACATCGTTTGCGTTAGTAAGAGAGAAGTAAACAAACCCCACACTATCTTTTGGCATATTCAGGTTGCGCTTGTAATAGCCTTTGTAAGCAGGGTCTTCCATCAGGTCGAGCGCCTGGAAAATTGAGAGCGGCTGTGCATTTGCCTGATAAACCGATTGCAGCTTTTCGGGGTCAGGAGTCGGCTCTTTGGCCAGCGTTACAAAATCAACAACAGTTTGTACCTGCTCCGAAAAGGCAAAGTATACACCCGTAAGCGCAGCAAAAAAAAGCGGCACACTAAAGTATATTCCGAATACAGTATGGGTATCCCAGATGCGGCGTTTGGCAGAGGCATTTTTCTTAAACTTTAACCCATCTTTTAGCCTGCGTTTTTTACGTGGCCACCACAAGTATAAACCCGATGATACCAGGACTACGGCTAATAACAGCGCGCACAGTCCTGTTATAGTAGAGCCAATTTCGCCGAGTGTAAGTTCGCGATGCACCTCCAGTACCGTATCGAGCACGCCACGGCGTTTTTCCATACTTCCCAGGTATTTGCCGGTAGCTGCATCGTAAAAATGCCACTCCTTGTGGCCCTTTACTTTTACAATGTAGTTCTCCAGCTCGCGCAACGGGAAAAGCATGTTCGTTATATGGCCGTCAAATTGTTCTTCGGCTGTTCTTACAATTACCTTTGGATCAACAGGTTTTGTAACCGGTTCTGCGCTTTGGTATAATTCGCTGTAAAGTATAGCGGTAAGCTCCGGCTGAAAAACGTAGACAGAGCCGGTTAAACCCTGCACCGCCAGCACAGCACCTGTTATAAGGCCAACCCATAAATGTAACTGAAGAATTAATTTGCGCATGGTTACCAGGAAAAACCAACGGCACAGCTAAAAGCTGCGCCGCAAGTATAAAGCAAAACTAAAGAATTTAATTTAGAACCTAACACCAACTGTACCCTGCACAGAACGCGGCGCACCTGGCATAATAGCTGTCGCAGATTGTGAACCGTCATAATACTTGATATCGGCCAGGTTCTTCAAGTTAATAGCTGCATGAAAACGCTTGGAGTCGTAGAAAACAGTGGCATCGTAGCGGGTATAACCCGGCAATCTGAAGCTATCAGCTGCATCAACCGGACGATCACCGAAACTCGTGAAACCGCCTCCAAAACCAAGGCCTTTCAGTAAACCGCTCTGTAATTCATAGGTAGTCCAAAGGCTACCGCTGTGCTTGCTTACTCCTCTGAAGGCTACACCAATATTGTTTTCGTTTGTATCTTCTGTTATCCGGGCATCGGTATAACTATAAGTAGCTATCACGTTCAGGCCATGCAGAACTTCTCCTGTAATATCTGTTTCTACACCTTCGCTGCGCACCTCGCCTACCTGTATCAGGTAGTTCGCGTTTTCAGGGTTTGTGAGTGGCACGTTGCTGCGGGTAATATTGAAGTAAGCAGCCTTAAAGTTGATCTTATCCTGGAGCAAACCAATTTTGGTACCGCTTTCAAACAAATCAGATGTTACCGGGTCAAGCGGACTAGTTGTAACGCCATCTGCATTCAGCACGCTGCCCACTTCCGGCTGAAAGCCTCTTGACCAGTTTCCATATACCGATACAGGCCCGTATACTTCGTAAAGCACGCCCACTCGCGGATTTAGAACGCGGTTCGGTTGTTTTGTAACTTGTGTAGAGAAAGTCTTAGCTGCGTTCTTAACCAAACCGGTTCTTTCCAGGTCCCACACATCATAGCGGGCACCTAACAATAATTTCAGGCGCTGATTAACAGAAAGGAAATCCTGCACATAAAAACCGTAAAGTGTTGTGTTGTCGCGGTAATCATCGCCGAAGGCTAACTTATCATATGGCTTTGGCAGGCGGCTGTATTGTGGATTAAATACATCCAGAGTATCATAGTTAACACGGTTATACCAGATATCAAACATAGATCTGGCTACCTCCACCCCTACTACCGTTTTATGTTCTAAGAAAGTGCCTGTATTAAACGTAGCGTATAATTCATTCTGTGTAGCAAAGTTGCGCTCGAAGTTATACTGGTCTTGTATGCGGCGCGTAACTTTAGAGTTGCTGCCTTTAAGTATGCCTGCTAATTCTACTACCGTTCTGTCTTCGGAAGAATAGTTAAAGTTAGAAGCGTGGCGCAAGCTGAAAATATCGTTGAAGCGGTGCTGCAGGTTGTACTGTACCAGGCGGTTCTGGTGTTTGCCTTTGTTATCGGGCTCACCGATAGAGCGGCTAGCTGGCACATTGGCAATTACTTTATTAAAGGCAACAATACCACGGTCCGATGCCTGGTCATGGTCCAGGTATTCGGCTTCTACAGTAAGCGAAGTTTTGTCTGAGAAGTCATACGTAAATGCCGGTGCTACAAAAATGCGTTCTGTGCTTACAAAGTCGCGGTAAGTATCGCCTTTTTCATACACGGCGTTCAATCTATACTTGAATGTTCTTCTCTTGTTAAATGCACCGCCCAGATCAATAGCAGGACGGATCTGGCCAAAGCTATTGGCAGTTAACTGCACATCCTGGAAAGTATAAGCTGTAGGTTTTTTAGTTGTGATATTGACCATACCACCCGGATCGCTCACCCCGTAAAGCACCGAAGCAGGGCCTTTCATTACTTCGATCTGCTGTATGTTAGCCGTTTCGCGGAAGGTACGCACGCTGTTACGGAAACCGTTTTTAAATATACTTTCAGTACTGGTTCTGAAACCACGCACCTGGAAGATATCGGTACGGCCGCCAAAGCCTGTTTCCATCGTAACACCACTCACGTTACGCATGGCATCGTCAAGGCGTACTACCTGCATCTGGTCTAAAGCACGGCGCGAAATAATCTGCACCGATTGGGGAACAGACTTTAACGGAGCTTCCATTTTGGTAGCTGTAGAACCGATAGGCTGTACAAACTCGCCGCTGTGGCTGGCTGTAACTTCCACCTCGTTCAAAGTTGTAGCCGATGATGGCAGCAGCAAGTATACTGTAGCGGTAGAGCCTGACTTCACCTCTACCTGGCGTTTGGTAGTTACAAAGCCCAAACTGTTTGCAACCAATGTGTAGGTACCCGGCGCCACTGTTCTGATCACATACTTACCTTCTTCGTCGGTTGTAGTACCCTGGCTGGTGCCTTCCAATGCTACGCTTATACCGGCTAACGGCTCGTTGCGTTCCGACACAATTCTGCCCTCAATACGGCCAAGGTTCTGGCTGAAGGCAGTTTGTGCTGTTAAAATTATAGTTACTAATACAGTAAGAAAGGGGCGCATTTTTATTTGGATTAATTCTAAATATGCGCAAAAGTAAGAAGCAATCTTATAAGTCAAAACATCTATTTAGATTTTTTCTAAATAATTAAAAACTCAACTATAAGAATTGTCCGGGAGCCTGGGTAAACATCTTTTTTTAAGTTTTAGAGTATTTAGAGATATGAATTCAGTATCGAATTAATAGAACCAGACTGAACAACTATGGATACATATCACCTGAAACCTGAAAATATGCGTGCACCTGATAATCTGTCGCGGGCGGAAATCCAGAAAAGCCTTGAAGAGCTGGATAGCAAGATAAAAACCCTTCGGGCAAAAGTAAATGCCACCGCGGCCGATTCTAACCATACTTACCACGAGCATATTGCAGCCCTGGAGGCCAAACGCCACCTAATTGCCAACAAACTGGGAGATGCGGAAGATACGCATAGCAAATGGCAGGAATTAAAGGATGGGCTGGACAACCTGAAAAACGATCTGAATAAACTCTTCAGCTAAAAGCTAAAAGCAAAAAGCCCGGCAAATTAATTTGCCGGGCTTTTTTATACTTTACAATTTATACTTAGCCAACCACAGGCTCTCTGAAACCTACCCAGGTAAAGCGCTTGATCACAAACTCAGGGTTGGTAAAAGAAGCATTACCAGCAGGGTTGCCGCCTGTAACGTGGAAATCTGAGAAGCTGGCATTCTGGTTCACATAAATACCACCCGTCAGGTTAAAGCTTACCGGCGTTCCGGCTAGGCTCATCTCATCCATTATGTGCTCTTTCACAACCGGATCAGTGGTATAAGCACCGCATGAGATGGCACCATAGTTCATTGCCATTTCCTTGGCCAGTTCTACCGACTGGTTTGTATCCTTGGTTTTGATGATGAGCATAACCGGGCCGAAAAGTTCGCGGCTGTAGCTTTCCTTTTCCGTAGCATCTACTTCATAAATTACCGGCGTGCAGGTACGCGCATTGGCAAACATCGGGTTGGTGAAATCGCAGGTTGTAAGTACAGGCTTGCCTTTAACAGAAGAAGCTTCTTTCACGCGCTCCAGTGTAGCCGGGTTCTGGATAGCACCCAATATGTGCGGAGCTGCTTTCGGGTTGTTAACAAGGCCACTAACAGCATCTGCCAGTTTCTGCACTACTTCCTGGTAAGGTACTGTTTCGCCGCCTACTTTTATGCCGCCTTCCGGTATAAAGAAGTTCTGTGGCGCAGTACACATCTGTCCAGAGTATAAACTCACCGAAAACGCCAGGTTCTGCACCACTTTATCCAGGTCATCTACCGAATCTATAATGATGGAGTTAACACCTGTTTTTTCAGTAAATACGGTTTTGCCTTTCAGGCTCTCTACATAATTACCAAACTCAGTGCCTCCGGTATAATCTATCAGTTTTATACTTGGGTGCTCGGCCAGTTCTTTCGTTATAAGGTGGTCTTCGGCATCTACGGCAAGCTGGCAAATGTTAGGGTTAAGGCCATTTTCAGCCAGTACTTTCTGTACTTCGGCTACAACTATAGCAATTGGCAATACAGCTTTCGGATGCGGTTTAATGATAACTGGGTTACCGGTAACAAGGCTCGCATACATACCCGGCACGGTGTTCCAGGTTGGGAAGGTAGAGCAGCCAATTACCAGTGCCACCCCTTTTGGTACGGCTTTCCAGGTTTTGCTCAGCTTCAGGTTATACTTGCCCATAGGTTTTTCCCACTCGGTAGCTTCCGGAAAACGTGTCTGCTCTTCGTAACCAGATGCAATGGCTTCCAAAGCACGATCAGCTGCGTGCGGGCCCGATGCCTGGAACGACATCATATACGCCTGGCCGGTTGTGTGCATGGTAGCATAGGCAATATCGAAGAATCGGTTGCGCAAACGCTCCAGCGACTCTACCAATATAGCTGCACGATAGGAAGGCTTTACTTTGCGCCACTGGTGGTAAGCTTCTTCGGCACGGCTTACCAATGTATCTACTTCAAAGTATGGATATTTTATGCCGAGCGGTTGCTGCTCGTACGGCGATTCTTCCTGCCCTACCCACTTTACAGGGTTTTCCTGCAGTAGCTCGTTAAAATTATTATTCAGGTAATTCTTATACTTTTCACGGCCGTCCTTATCAGCTGTTTCACCGTAAATTTCCGGTGTAGGATTTTCAGGATAATGCGAAAAAAACGTACGCTCATGCAACGCCTTAACTGCCGTGTCGATAATATTTTGATGTTTTTGAGTCAGATTTAATGACATAGTAAATTTTTTATATAATTTAACATCTATATAAGAATCAATTTGTGGAAAGTTACGTATTTTTTTCTAAACAGCTGAATACAGCTATCTAATTCATACGTAACTTTGGCATTTGCTACACCCCAAAGTATAGTTGCAAGCCCTGAGTTTATTACTTTTCCTACACCCTCTTATATGATAAAATGTATACTTCATTAGGAGCACACATCCGTTGCACCATTTTACTTGCCATACTTTGGGTTTTTATTCAGGCTGATGTCCGGGCTCAGGCAGCGGCTACTGGTGCTCCCCGTACTAAACCCAATACGGTAGTATATAAACTGAAGCCTGCTTTTGGCAGTAATGCCCGTGTGCCGCAACAAGCGGTGGCAAGCTTACAGCAAACTATAAAACAGGTAGGTGCACAAAATGCCCGGCAAAAATTCCCGAAAGCTGCCGCACCCGCCAATGCACGCCGTACTACTCCGGCTGTAGACTTATCTTTGATTTACGAACTGAAGTATAAACCCGGCCAAAGTTTTGAGCAGGTAAAAAATGCCTTACTGGCTACAGGTATGGTTGCCTACGTAGAGCCGCTATACATTCGCGAACCCTTTCATCAACCCAACGACCCTTTATCTGATTCACTTAAAACGCAACAGTATTACCTGAAACTGCTACAGGCTTACCGTGGCTGGGATGTGCAGCAGGGCGATACCAACATCGTAATTGGTATTCTGGATACCGGCTTCCGGCTTTCGCACTCTGACTTGAAGGCTAATGTTAAGCATAATTACAACGACCCGATTGATGGGATAGACAACGATAACGATGGCTTGGTAGATAATTTCTCAGGTTGGGACTTTGCAGATAACGACAGAGATGTAACCGACGACACCCCATACTTTGGGCACGGTACAGGAGTGAGCGGTGCAGCTGCTGCCACGCCAGATAACGGAAAAGGAATAGCAGGCCTTGGATTTAAAACCAGGTTTTTGCCCCTGAAAGTTTTTTCAAAATCTGCTGAGGGCAATTTCGGAGGCTTTGAGGCGATTGTGTATGCCGCTGATAAAGGGTGCCGCGTCATTAACCTGTCCTGGGGTGGCGAAGGCTATTCGCAACTAGAGCAGGATATCATTAACTACGCCGTACTTGAAAAAGATGTGGTTGTTGTGGCATCCGCAGGAAACACAAATAAATACCTGGACATTTACCCTGCTTCGTACGATAATGTACTGTCAGTGGGCGGCACCGACAAGACAGATGTGAAGTATAAAAATTATACTTACAGCTATAAAATTGATGTGTGCGCCCCCAGCGTAGATATTTATACTACCCGGGTTACCGGCGATGACTCCTATGCCACAGGTAACGGTACTTCTTATGCAGCTCCTGCTGTGTCTGGTAGTGCCGCTCTTATAAGGGCACAGTTTCCGGAACTGAATGCACTGCAGGTAATGGAGCGCATCAGGGCTTCAAGCGATGATATTTATACTTTGGCAGGCAACCAGCCTTATCTCGAAATGCTTGGAAAAGGCCGCGTAAACCTTAAACGTGCGCTGCTCGACACTAACCTGAAAGCTGTAAGAGCTACCAATATCCGACTGGCCGATGGCCGCATACCACAACTAGGCGATACAATGGCGTTGGAATTGGATTTTGTGAACTACCTGGCCGCTACCGATAATGTTGACGTTACGCTTACCTGCGCTTCGCCTTATATTAAGATTTTAGACGGGAAATTTGCAGTTGGTAAAATGGCTACCCTGGGCCGGATAGATAATACAAAGCAACCTTTCCGGTTCACTGTTTTGCCAGGCACCCCACACAACACGCCTGTATACTTAAGGCTTAATTACACCGATGGCACCTATACCGATTTCCAGTACATCGAACTTTATGTAAACCCCGATTATGTAACACTGAATAAAAACAACCTGCATATTAGCATTAACTCAAAAGGCAACTTCGGGTACAACGGTTTTAAATTTGACCAGGGCGTTGGTGTTACTTACAAAGGCAGCAACTCGTTGTTGTTCGAAGGAGGCCTGATGGTAGCTTCCGGACCAAAACTGGTATCCGATAATGTGCGCAATGCCACCTGGGACCTCGATAACGACTTTACACCTACCAGCAGTGCCCGCCTCGATTATAAAAGTAAATTAGCTAACCTGGAGGCCCGCACTGTTTTACATGATACCTATCCTTCCACTACAAACGTGGGTGTAAGTATAAAACACAAAGCTTACGCCTGGGCTTCGGATCCCGATAAGAATTTTGTGATACTGGAATATTACATCCAGAACATAACACCGGATACGCTGAAAAATGTATCCGCCGGCCTGTTCGCCGACTGGAATATAGGACAGGATATTTACCAGAACGCTGCCGATTGGGATGCAGTTAATAACCTGGGTTATGTTTACAGCACTTCTGCCGCTACCCTGCCTTATGCAGGTATAAAATTACTTACTAAGGATGATCCGTTATACTACGCCATTGACAACATTGGTGGAGAAGACGGAGCAGTGTCTGTAAGTGATGGTTTCACTAATGATGAAAAGTATAAAACGCTTTCGCATGGGGTATCACGTAAATCGGCATCGGGCAGCGGTTCCGGAAATGATGTATCGCATGTGATTGGTGCAGCAGCTAAAAACCTTGCGCCGGGCGAAATAAAGATTATTGCCTTTGCCTTATTAGCTGCCGATAGTCTGGCTGATCTGAAAAAACATGCTATGGCTGCCCAACAAAAATACTATAGTATAAAAACAGGCCCTGCACCAATTGCCGTAACCGATACTTTGTGCGCAGGCACACCCGTTATACTTGCTCCCAAAGGAGGCACTTCGTATACTTTTTATGCCGATGCCGAAAAGAAAACCATATTGGCTACCGGCTCAACTTATACCATACCAAAGCTAACGCAGCCAACGGTTGTATACATAAGTAATACTGACTCTCTGTTTCAAAGTGTAGCCGTGCCAGCGTCGTATGCTATACCGGCGCCACCTGTAGCCAAGTTTGAAATAAATTCAGATAGCTTTATAAAGGGCACAGCAGTTCAGTTTAAAAACCAAAGTACAGCAGCAAAAGCATGGCTCTGGAATTTCGGAAATGGCGATACTTCTACTGCCAAAGACCCTGTTTATACTTACGCCGAGCCGGGCATTTACAAGGTGCAGCTTCGCATCACTGATAAATTCGGTTGCCTGGAAGATACTGTAAGCCAGGCACTGGAAATTAAACTGGATACACCAACTGCCGCCCCTGACCAACTGGATAAATTGCTGCAGCTATACCCTAACCCAACTACAGGTTTAGTAAAAGTATATATAGCAAACCAGGGCAATATACTCCTTTCCAAAGAACAGATCACTTTAACCGACATGTTGGGGAAAACCTTTTATCCAAGTATTAAACAGGTGACCAACCATGAGTTTATACTTGACCTGAATGGCCTTGCAGATGGCGTTTATCTGGTCAGAATTACGCTTAACCAGACCACCGTTACGCGCAGGATCATACTTCTTAAACCATAAAGTATACCATATAAAAAGAAAAGGCCTCACAAAATTGTGAGGCCTTTTCTTTTTATGAATTACAGCAACAACTTATGCTTGTGCTGCCTGCTTCTGCTGTAAACGGATCAGGTTAAGCGCTGAACCAGCCTTGAACCACTCGATCTGTCCTTCGTTGTAAGTATGGTTTACCTGGATCACATCCTGAGAACCATCTTTGTGTGTTAATACAACTTTAAGCGGCTGACCAGGAGCAAAGCTTTCCAGACCCAGGATATCGATGGTGTCGTTCTCCTCGATCAGGTCGTAATCAGCTTTGTTGTTGAAAGTAAGCGCCAGCATACCTTGCTTTTTCAGGTTGGTTTCGTGGATACGAGCGAAAGATTTCACAAGTACGGCACGAACACCCAGGAAGCGTGGCTCCATGGCAGCGTGCTCACGAGATGAGCCTTCGCCATAGTTCTCATCACCAACTACAACAGTACCAATGTTAGCTGCCTTATACGTACGGGCAGTTGCAGGTACCGTCTCATAACCGCGTGTCATGTCGTTGTATACCTTGTTCGCCTCGCCGTTAAAGCAGTTAATAGCACCGATAAGCATGTTGTTAGAAATGTTATCCAGGTGACCACGGTATTTCAACCAAGGGCCAGCCATAGAGATATGGTCAGTAGTACACTTACCTTGTGCTTTAATAAGAAGCTTAAGGCCTTTCAGGTCAGTACCTTCCCATGGCTTAAAGCCTTCCAGTAACTGCAAACGATCAGACTGCGGATCTACTACTACTTCTACAGCACTACCATCTTCAGCAGGAGCTACATAACCGGCATCTTCAACTGCAAAGCCTTTTGTTGGCAACTCTATACCTTTTGGCTCATCCAGTTTTACAGCTACACCTTCTTCGTTAATTAGTGTATCTGTAAGCGGGTTGAAAGTAAGATCACCGGCAATAGCGAAAGCTGTAACAATCTCCGGCGATGCCACGAACGCGTGTGTGTTCGGGTTGCCATCGTTACGCTTGGCGAAGTTACGGTTGAAGGACGTGATGATAGAGTTTTTGCGTGTAGGATCGTCGGTGTGACGTGCCCACTGGCCGATGCACGGACCGCAAGCGTTTGCCAATACAACACCACCCATCTGCGCAAAAGTATCTAACAAACCATCGCGGGCTGTAGTATAGCGCACCATTTCAGAACCCGGCGTGATTGTGAATTCTGCTTTGGCAGCAAGCTTTTTAGTGATAGCCTGCTCTGCTATAGAAGCAGCGCGGGTAATATCTTCGTAAGATGAGTTCGTGCAAGAACCGATCAGACCTACTTCCAGTTTAGCCGGCCAGTTGTGCTCTTTTACAACAGCAGCAAACTGAGAAATTGGCCAGGCAGCATCCGGCGTGAATGGTCCGTTTACGTGTGGCTCCAGTGTGTTCAGGTCAATCTCGATCAGTTGATCGTAGTAAGAAGCCGGATCAGCAAGAACTTCATCATCAGCACGCAGCATATCAGCTACTTCATCAGCCATCTGAACTACTTCGTCGCGGTTAGTAGAGCGCAGGTAAGCACGCATGCTGTCGTCATAAGCAAATACTGAAGTGGTAGCACCAATCTCAGCACCCATGTTACAGATTGTACCTTTACCAGTACAAGACATGTTCTCAGCACCATCACCGAAATACTCTACAATAGCACCCGTACCACCTTTTACAGTAAGTATACCGGCTACTTTCAGGATCACGTCTTTTGGAGATGTCCAGCCGCTCAGTTTACCTGTCAGCTTCACACCAATTACTTTCGGGAATTTAAGCTCCCAGGGCATACCTGCCATTACGTCTACGGCATCAGCACCACCAACACCGATCGCGATCATACCCAAACCACCTGCATTAGGCGTGTGTGAGTCTGTTCCGATCATCATACCGCCTGGGAAAGCATAGTTCTCCAGTACTACCTGGTGAATGATACCGGCACCCGGCTTCCAGAAACCAATACCATACTTGTTAGATACCGAAGCAAGGAAATCGTAAACTTCTTTGTTTTCGCTATAAGCATCTCTTAAATCTGAATCTGCACCATCGCGGGCCTGTATCAGGTGATCGCAGTGTACCGTAGAAGGCACAGCTACTGTTGGCTTGCCAGCCTGCATAAACTGAAGCAAGGCCATCTGTGCCGTCGCATCCTGCATAGCTACCCTGTCCGGAGCGAAATCTACATAAGATTGACCACGCTCATGTGCTCCTGTTGCCGGACCTTCGTATAGGTGAGCATACAGGATTTTTTCTGTCAGGGTAAGCGGTCTGCCAACTTTAGTTCGGGCAGCATTCACTCGCTCAGCCATACCGGCATAAACTGCCTTGATCATTCCTAAATCAAATGCCATAGTTTTGCTATTATTAGTTTTTTTTACTCTTCTTGTTGAAGTTCACAAATGTACGAAATATCATAGTTTTTGAGAAACATTAACCTAAATGAATATAACACCAATTGTATGTTGCAGCGCATGTGCAACTACTGTGTTGTTTAATTAAACCAATGTGTAATTTTGCACCATGAGAAACTCCATTTTAAATACACCTGTCAGGCTTATTTTGTTGTTAGTCCTGGCATTAACCCAAGTGGCTACATCTTGTACATCGCCTATGAAATCTGAAAATAATACGCTGAAGGCCGGCAGCTGGCGTATAGCGCTGCAACACGCTAAAGGCAAGGAAATTCCTTTTATAATAGATGTGGAGGAGAAAGCTGGTAAAACTGTGCTATACCTTGTAAATGGCGAAGAGCGCATACTTGTAGATGATATAAAGCCCGAAGGCGACTCTGTAAAAATAAGACTTCATATTTTTGATGCCGACCTGATTGCTAAAATAGAAGGTGACAAAATGAATGGCCGTTTTGTAAAGAACGATACCAAAGCCCCGTACTCGGTACCTTTTACTGCAGAAAATGGCAAAAAGAACCGCTTTACCGAAAACCCTGCAGCAGCCAAGTATGATTTTGATGGCAAATGGGAAGTTGTGTTCACGCCTAAAGATGATGCCAGCTACAAAGCTATTGGTGTTTTCAAGCAAAAAGACAACTATGTAACCGGCACTTTCCTGACCGAAACCGGCGACTATCGCTACCTGGAAGGACAGGTTGAAGGAGATGAACTGAAACTATCTACTTTTGACGGCAACCACGCCTACCTGTTCACTGCCAAACCAAACGCCGACAATACCCTGAAAGGCGATTTTTATGCCGGCATGAACGGCTATGAATCGTGGACGGCTAAGCGCAATGAAAATGCAAAACTTGCCAGCGCCGATACGCTTACAAACTTAAAGCCGGGCTACGAGAAAGTTGAATTTACTTTCCCGGACCTGAACGGCAAAAAAGTATCGCTGGCTGATGACAAGTATAAAGGCAAAGTAGTGATCGTACAGCTGCTTGGTACCTGGTGCCCTAACTGCATGGACGAAACAAATTTCTTGGCGCCGTATTACGACAAGAACAAAGACCGCGGCCTTGAAATTATCGGGCTTGGTTTTGAGCGCAGCCCTGAATTTGAAAAAGCAGCCCCACGCCTGAAGAAAATGCAGGAGCGCCTGAACGTAAACTATGATTTGCTGGTGGCCGGCGTATCGGATAAAGAAGCAGCTGCCAAAGCTCTTCCAGCCCTGAACAAAGTCATGTCATTCCCTACCACTATCTTCATCGACAGGCAAGGCAAAGTGCGCAAAATACATACCGGCTTCTCCGGGCCAGGCACTGGCAAGTACTACGAAGAATGGGTAGCCGATTTTAACAATACAATGGATCAGATGCTGTCTGAGAAAATCTAATTGTTGATTGTTTATTGCTTTGTTGAATCAGTACAAGTATAACAAAGGCCGTTACTGCAGAAGTAGCGGCCTTTGCTTTTAGACGCTTGCCGGAGCTGCGCACGGCGCGAGAGCTATTTTAACTATAGTTATATTCCTTTTGCTTGCGAGAGTTTGTAACTCAACTGTACCTGATGCCCAATCATAGTAATTCATGAGCGAGAACGCTCCCGCCATGTTATACTTTATGGTTTCAGCTTTCTTAAACGTACCAACCGGAAAGTGCCGTTAAAAGCAGCGGGCTCATTTAATTCTATACTTAATGAAGTATGACCAACTATAGTTTCGATGCTGCGGTTAATATCGGAGAACAGGGCGCTGGCTATTATGTTAAAAAATCTGCGAAGTATAGATGGTTGCTGTCCCTCCGGTAAAAACTTGTCAAAAACCATAACAGTGCCTTCTGGTTTTAGTACACGCTCTACTTCTTTAATGCAGGCTATTGGGTCAGGTATAACGGCAAGTATAAGGTGGGCAATTACGGCATCAAAACTGTATGCTGCAAAGTCAAGCTGCTGCCCATTCATCACGTGTGCCTGCACAGGTATACCTAACTTTTCGGCTCTTTGCTTAAGCTTGCTGATCATGCCCGGTGTGATATCAATGGCGGTAAGGTTGGGATAGCCTTGCAGGTAGGGTAAATCGAGGCCCGTGCCGGCGCCAAGTATAAGTATGGTATCATCAGGTTTCGCGTTCAGCAACTCAACAGAACGCTTTCTATACTTCCGGAAAATTTTGTCGGCAATAAGGTCATATATGGGTAAGTATAAGGTATAACGCAGGCGGTTCCAGGAATTGGTGTTCAGGCTCATTTTTTCATAGGTTATTTTGCGTAAACAAATGTACCTATGTTGCCAATACTACTTATTACAAAATTTCGATTGAGATTTACAAAAGTATAAGATCAGAGCGATGACCCCGCAGCTTCCAAAGGTTTTGCGGGCATCTTGTTTGTCTGAATCAGGATTTTCAGGATGAATGGATGAACAGGATTTATACTTGTCCAGTGCCTTTATAGCATGGCTCACGCAAATCGCACGGACTGTCCGCGACCTGTCGTTACCACAAGTAATTAAATTATTTTTCGCGCTCTATGGTATAAGCGATGAGTTGCTCCAGCGAGGTACGGGATGGAGATGCTGGAAAAGTATGAAGTATGGCTAAGGCTTCGGCATGGTATTTATTCATCAGCTGAATAGTATAATCAATGCCTCCGGATTGCTTTACAAAACCGATAACTTCCTGCACCCGCTTGTTGTTGCCGTTGTTATTTTTCACGTTGTAGATAACGCGGCGCTTGGTCAGCCAGTCGGCTTGCTTTAATGCGTGTATCAAAGGAAGCGTCATTTTCTTTTCTTTGATATCGATGCCAACAGGTTTGCCAATTTCGGCGGTACCGTAATCGAACAGGTCGTCCTTTATCTGGAAAGCAATACCAACCTTTTCGCCAAACAAACGGGCTTTCTCAACTTCTTCGGGCGTAGCGCCAGCCGAGGCGGCACCTACCGCACAACAAGAGGCAATAAGCGAAGCAGTTTTTTGCCGGATAATATCAAAGTATACTTCCTCCGTAATATCCAGGCGGCGTGCTTTTTCTATTTGCAGCAACTCCCCTTCGCTCATCTCGCGCACCGCATTCGATACGATTTTCAGCAGATCATAATCATCGTTGTGCAGGCTCAGAAGCAAACCTTTCGACAGCAGATAATCTCCTACCAGAACGGCTATCTTATTTTTCCAGAGGGCATTTACAGAAAAGAATCCACGGCGGTAATTGGCATCATCCACTACATCGTCGTGCACCAGCGTGGCCGTATGCAGTAACTCGATTAGGGCAGCGCCACGGTAAGTAGCCTCGGTAATCCCTTTGCCAAAGAGGTTGGCAGTAAAGAACACGAACATGGGGCGCATCTGTTTGCCTTTGCGCTTTACAATGTAGCTCATGATCTTGTCAAGAAGCAGCACTTTGGACTTCATGGAAGCCCTGAACTTCTTCTCGAAAAGCTCCATTTCCTGCGCTATTGGCGCTTGTATTTGCGTTAGGCTGATGCTCATGGGTTAAGTCTGCAATATTACTATGCTCAGATGTGGTATCCAAACAAAGCGCTGCAAAACGGGCGTTTTATCTCTGCCAGATAACAGGCATTCGCGTATAATGGCTAAATTGTTATCTTGCTGCCTTGTTAAAAGATTGTACAGTTGCTATTGGCAGATCTTCATACTTAATACCAGCTGTAGCTGTTCCGATTTAGCCAGGCACTTCCTTACTAAAAGCAATGTTTATACTTCAGGCAAGTTTAACTGCGCTGCCGTACAAGCATTTATCAATCAACAATTAATACCTATACTAATGAAAGTTGATTTTGTAGTTTACCCTTCACACGGCCGTCCTTTCACTGCCGATGCTACTTATAAACAAGACGGGCAACCAAAGCCTGTAGTAATTTACACCCATGGTTTTAAGGGTTTTAAAGACTGGGGACACTTTAATTTGCTGGCTCGGTATTTTGCAGAGCGCGGCTTTGTGTTTATTAAATTCAATTTCTCTTATAACGGCACAACCGTTGAAGACCATTCCGATGTGCACGACCTGGAAGCTTTTGGCCAAAACAACTTTAGCCTGGAGCTCGACGACCTGCAAGCATTACTGGACCTGGTACAGGATGCCAACGGACCGCTTGAGCAACAGGAAATCGACCCTGATCATATTTACCTGATAGGCCACAGCCGTGGAGGCGGCTCGGTTATACTTAAGGCTGCTGAAGACGACCGTGTAAAAGCTGTGGCTACCTGGGCTGCTGTAAATAATTTTGATCAGCGGTGGGATGAACTGGAAAGAAAACAATGGAAAAAAGAAGGTGTGCAATGGGTAATGAATGCCCGTACAGGCCAGCGTATGCCATTATACTACCAGATTGTGGAAGATTACCTGGCAAATATTGAGCGACTGGAAATTCCGAAAGTAATTAAAAAAATGCGCCAGCCCCTGCTCATACTTCACGGCGAAAAAGACGAAACGTTACCCGCAAAGATGGCCTATGACCTGCAAAGCTGGAAGCCCGATGCAGAAATGCACCTGCTGCCGGAAGCCGATCATTCTTTTGGCGGCCAGCACCCTTACACGCACCACGAACTGCCCGAAGCTGCCCGCGCCGCCGCCGACTTAAGTATAGATTTTTTCCGGAAACATGCCTGAATTATACTTATTGCTGGGCGGCAACCTCGGCAACCGAACCGCATACCTGCAGCAAGCCCGCGAAAGTATAGCGGCGGACGTTGGCACCATTTCACGAAGTTCCGGTTTATACGAAACAGCTGCCTGGGGCAAAACCGATCAGCCTGCTTTCCTGAACCAGGTACTGGAAGTTAAAACCGAACTTACGCCGGAACAGGTTTTGCAACGTATAAATGCTATTGAACATGAGCTTGGCCGCATACGCCAGGAACATTGGGGCGCACGCGTTATCGATATAGATATTCTTTTCTACGACAGCCTCGTTCTGCAAACCCAGCGACTAACTATTCCTCATCCGCAACTGCACCTACGCCGGTTTACGCTAATGCCTATAGCCGAATTGGCTCCAGAACTTGTGCACCCGGTGCTCGGGCAAAGTATAAGCCAGCTGCTTAAATCCTGTGCAGATAAGCTGGAAGTACAGATTTATACTTAATCAGGCTTGTGGGAGCATACCAATAATACTGTGTTCAAAACATTGCAGAAACCCCATATTTAATACACCAATTTGCTAACTTGCTCCTGCCGGTTTATACTTCATCAGTTATAGTGCTGATACTATAAACCCGTGATTGAGCATAGATCATTAAAATTTTATTTATACATGAAAACACTTGCACTAATTGCCCATAACAACAAAAAAACAGAATTGCTGAACTGGGTAAAAAACAACCAGGAGGCGCTGCGCGGTTACAAACTTATAGGCACTACCAACACATCTAAAATGATAAACGACCTGCTGGACCTGAACATTGAGGCATTCGGCCACGGACCAAGCGGGGGCGATATTTTGCTGGCTGCGCAGATACTACAAGGCCAGATAGACAAGGTAATTTTCTTTATTGATGTAGAAACGCCACACGGCCACGAACACGACATCCAGACACTAATCCGCACAGCTGTGATCAACAATATTCCAATTGCGCTGAACAGGTCTTCTGCCGACCAGATTGTAAAGTAAGCTTACTTATTTAACTGCTAATTGTTAGTGTGTAACTAAGGGTTGGTATTTTTTATAGCTGTTAGTTAGGTGGCAAGTATAAAAGGTCAAAAATGGAGCAAGAAAAAATTAGTGGGGGATATGCTGTTGTAGGCCAAGTTATGGTGCTACTTGTCATTATTCCTTTATGCGTGTTCTTGCTTTACATTATCGTCACAAAAAACTTTAGCATTGAAGGAATTGGCTTTCTTTTGACTTTTTTAGTTCCAAGTATACTTGTGATTAGACACGCCTATACCTACGCTGACTTATACTTGGAGGGAGATAATATAATAATCAAGAAATTATTTAGTGCTAAAGCTAAACCAATAACTAGATTTAAATCAGTAGAGCAAACAATCATACCGTTGAAGTACTGTATTAAATTTCAGGACGGAAGTAAAGTATGTTTTGCCCTGACCAGTTCAAGTATATTTCGACACATTATAAGTTCAGATCCAGACAAAGTATTAAAAGAATTAAGACTGAAATTTCAGGATATAAAGCAGGAACTTTAATTAAGAAATAAAAGAAATGGCAGCTAACAACAAAGCATATAAACCATACTTAAGCCGGCGCTCATTCACATTCCAGACTAACCGTTAGCATTAACTTAAAGAATATGAGTTTCTTAAAAGCAGAATGGCGAAAGTTAGCAATTGCAAACTTTGAAGTTGATAGTTCAGTGCTAAACGAATTTGTGCCATATGGTACCGAACTCGATTTATGGAATGGCAAGTGCTATGTAAGCTTGGTTGGGTTCATGTTTGTAAACACAAAGCTACTGGGCATAAAGATTCCTTATCATGTAAACTTCGAAGAAGTAAACCTCCGGTTTTATGTTAAGAGATTTGAAGCGAATGAATGGAAACGTGGGGTTGTATTCATAAAAGAAATCGTGCCCAGGTATGCTTTAACATTTGTGGCAAACACTGTGTACAACGAAAATTACGAGACGCTTCCAATGAAACATACCTGGGCTGAAACAGCTTGTGAAAGGCAAGTTGAATACTGTTGGAAGAAAAATGCGCAATGGAATAAATTCAGCGTTCGGGCAAACCTACATGCAAACACGATACCAGCCGGTAGCGAAACTGAATTTATAACCGAGCATTATTGGGGTTATGCAAAAATTAACAAAAGTTGCACTAACGAATACGAAGTTACACACCCAAGATGGGCTTCTTATGATATTCTGGATTATACCATTGATGTGGACTTCGGGCAAGTTTATGGTACAAAATTCAGCTTTCTAAACAACCAAACACCTGCTTCAGTTATGCTGGCAGAAGGTTCTGAAATATCAGTCGAAAATAAAAAACGAATAGACAAACTACCTCAGACTAAAGTTACAGCTCATTACTAAACAGCACTGGCTACCCTACTATTAAACTTTCATCATCCACAAGATCAGCAGCCTGCGTAAAATTCGCTTCCGGGAAAAATTCACTACTGATCTTAAGTATAGCAAACAAGTGATTCTTTAAAGAACCTTCATTTATACTTTCACCTTTCATTGCATCCTCTGCCAGGTGCAGGGCTAAATCAGCTAATAATAACCTGCGTTTTTCTGCCCACTCCGGCGTGTTTTTGTAAACGGCTTCCTGCGGGTAAAATGACTCCACTTTGGCATGAGTAGCATTTACCAGTTTAAGCACTTCTTTTCTGTTTTCCAGGTTCATAGAGTTCAAAATATCAAGCAAATTCAGGTGTTTCCGAAGGCTTATTTAAAGGTATAATTTCGTTGGCCTTTCTGTTTCTGAGCAGAAAGTATAAAACCGGGAATAGAAGCGCCGTAATTACAATGCTAATCAGCTCATAAGTAAAGCCATCTTTCATATTATCAAGCTGCCACACTCCCTGTCCATCAAAGCCAGACATTACCCTGAACATCATGTTACTACCCCAGTGTATACCAATCGCCATCCAGATAGAGCCGGTTTTAACAACTGTATAAGCCAGCGAAATGCCCAGCACAGCTGAAAAACCCAGGTTCATGATGTCAAAGCCTTCGTTCCAGGAATCGTCCAGAGTATAAAGCACCGTGGCAAATATAAGGTACCAGCGCAACTGGTTTTCTTTTTTACAGAAAGCAAAGCTGTAGCCCCGTATCATCAGGTCGTTGATGGCAGAGGCGAAGAACATTCCGAGCAGTGCCAGCGCAAGCATTGGGTAAATGTAGCTGGCATCCATCATACCTGTTACCTCAAACTTACCCATACTATAAAACACCAGGTTTTTAAGGCCCCAGATGCCAAAGCCAAGTATAAATCCGATCAGCAGATTCCGGCCCCAGCCCCGGTGCAATTGCATGCCAAACGATTGAAGCCCTTTTAGCTGGAGCACATACTTGGCAAGCAGAAAAGCTACAACAAAGAAACCTACCGCCCAGCCCAACCAAGGAAGCGGATCGAATTGAAACAGTTTCGGGATCAGGTTGGCATACAGGTTCAGAAGTATGAACCCACCGATCCACAGGATAAGGGCAATCTTATTTTTCATAGTCTTATATAATGTATCAGGAATCTGCAAAATACTATAACTTTTTCAACATAATCTATAAGCTTTCGTTATTATTTATAGAGAATCTTTCTATGTATAAAATATCTGTCTATGGAAAGGGGAAATATAATTTATGCGGCAAGCCTTCTACTTTTAGCGCTCTTATGCAGTTGTGACGAGGCCAGGACGAGCGGGGCAAATACAGAGGCAAGTACATTCCAAACAAAGCAGGCTACTCCAGCAGCAGCGCAGCAAGGCGGGGATATGGGAAAAAAGCCTTGGGTGATCGACATAGAACAGGCAACGTTAAACAACCCGAACTACCGCCATGTACAGTGGACAGGCGAACACTTGCAAATGGTGCTCATGTCGCTAAAGGCAGGTGAGGAAATAGACCTGGAGTTACATGGAGATGTGGACCAGTTTCTACGGATTGAGCAAGGCCAGGCGCAGGTACGCATAGGGAAATCAAAAGATAACCTGAGCTTTGACAAAAAGGTGTCTGAGAACTGGGCAATACTTATCCCTTCCGGCCATTGGCACCATATAAAGAACATTGGCAAGGAGGAGCTCAAACTATACACCATCTATGCTCCTGCACAGCATCCGGCAGGCACGATACAAAAGACTCACAAAGAAGCCAAAGAACACGATTAGACCTTCTAGCTGATTATTAAAAGCATCAGTTATCAAAAGCAACGCCCTCTCTGTTTTAACCAGAGAGGGCGTTTATACTTTGTACTTTCAGATTTAGCTACTACTCTACTGAGCTAACTTCGGCAGTGCGCTCTATCTTTTTAACCAGGCCTTGCAACACTTTACCAGGGCCGCACTCAATAAAATGTGTAGCACCATCGGCTACCATCTGCTGCACAGACTGTGTCCAGCGAACCGGAGCGGTTAATTGCTTGATCAGGTTTTCTTTGATCTCGGTTGGGTCGATGTGTGGCAGGGCATCTACGTTCTGATAAACCGGACAGATACCTTTGCTGAAAGTAGTTTCGTTAATGGCTTTTGCCAGTTCTTCCTCGGCAGGTTTCATCAGCGGTGAGTGGAAAGCGCCACCTACTGGTAATGGCAATGCACGCTTGGCTCCGGCTTCTTTCATTTTCTCGCAGGCAATTTCTATACCTTTGTTTGAACCAGAAATTACCAACTGGCCCGGGCAGTTATAGTTAGCTGCCACTACTACTTCACCTTCTATAGAAGCACAAACCTCTTCAACCTTTTCATCTTCCAGGCCAAGTATAGCGGCCATGGTTGATGGGTTGGCTTCGCAGGCTGCCTGCATGGCCAGTGCTCTTTTAGATACCAGTCTCAGGCCATCTTCAAAGCTCAGTACTTTGCTGGCTACCAACGCCGAGAACTCCCCTAACGAGTGGCCAGCCACCATATCCGGAGCAAAATCCTTGGCAACTGCGGCCTGAGCCACAGAGTGCAGGAAAATAGCAGGCTGCGTTACTTTGGTTTGCTTCAGTTCCTCGTCGGTGCCGTTAAACATGATCTCGGTAATGTTAAAACCCAGGATCTCGTTTGCCTTATCAAACAGTTTCTTTGCTTCTTCGTGCTGCTCGTACAGGTCTTTGCCCATACCTACAAACTGAGAACCCTGTCCCGGGAAAACGTATGCTTTCTTCATTCTTTATTGTTAATTTTTGATAGACAATAGATATTAGACATGAGACACAAGACAAAATTAGTAGTAGCCACAGTCATTAAAATCATAAAGCTGTATTACTTCTAACCCTAATAACTATAAATAGCTTAGTACTTGTATCTAATGTCTTGTGTCCTTAATATGCTATAAACCTTGCCTGTTCTTCAGGGCTTGGCAGCATACAAGCTTCGGTGCGGCCGGCTATCAGGTAGCGGTGCCTTGCCACGAAGCGGTACACAAAATTGCGGAAAGATAAAGGAATAAACCTGAAATAGTAAAGCACTGACCACGGAAATGTGAGATGGCGGGCAATACGAAGGGCGGCTTCAGACTCAGTATAGAGTGTTCCGTTCTCGAAGAAAAGTATAGAATCAGGCAATGGGTCAGGTAGTTGCACTTGTGGCACCAATTGCTCGGCCAGCCCCGATTGCAGGGCAGCAAAGTATAAATCCTGCTTCTTGTTATACTTTAAGGCCAGCTGTATACTTGCCTGGCAAAAGCCGCAGGTGCCATCGTAAAAAACGATGGGCTTACCCTGTAACTGCTCTATGTTTTCTACTTTCATCGTGTGATCTCTACCCAGCCTTTATACTTGGATCGTGCTTTGGCCGGATCTATAGTATAGAACTCGACCTGCGCTTCATAGTAGTATACGCCATCTGTCAGTCGGTTGCCATTATTGTCTACACCTGCCCAGTTTATAAAAGGATCATTGCCATCAAAAACTTTCACACCCCATCGGTTAAACACACTAAACTTCATGGATTTGATAAATGCTGCACGTTTATCAGGACGGAAAACATCATTCAACCCATCTCCATTTGGCGTGATGATATTTGGCAACAGGAAGAAAATACAGTTATCATTGCATTCTTCGTTACTGAAATCACTTTCGTTACCAGCCCTGTCTGTAGCCGTAACTTTATAGCAACCCGCAAACGACTGCAATCCGGTATGCGTGTAAGTTGTGTTGGAGGTAGTATCCAGTTTCACATACTCAGCGTCTAAGGTTGGTTTAAAGTATACCGTGTAATAGTCTATCTGGTCGGTACAATCATCGCTTATCTGTGGCACCCAATTCAGCACATTCTGGTAAGGTGGCTGCGTTGGGTTCTGGTTAAACTCATCGCAGTTTAACTTGGCCAGTGTAAGTGTCGGCGGACAGATAATTTTAGGCAGTTCCACACAAACCTGCTGCGAGAAATTACGCAACGGTTCAGGCAATCCGGCAATCTGGTATGTACCTCTTGTTTCTACAACGTAACAGTAGGTATTACCCCGCACTAGCGGCGCTTCGGCAATGGTTCCCCTGTCGGTGTAAGTACCACTGGCTGCTGTTGCCTGCACACTATCAATTAACACACGGTTATTATTTACTACACGGTAAATGTAGTGCTTTAGCACTTCGTTCTTCCAGGGCACATTATAGGTCCAGTTCAGGGTAACAAACTTATCTGCATCTGTACTGGTAGCTGCCGCTTCAAGCCTAACGCTGGAGGCCGAAGTACTATCACGCAGTACTGTCGCTGCACCGTTAGGCCCTGACTGATAGAACTCCAGTTTATAGCGATATGCCTGCTCCAGTGTGTTAAGTCCAGTGTTTACAAAAGTGGTATCGGCCAGGTTGCGGGTACGTTTTACTTCGGTGTAACCGGCATTTCCGCTCTGCCCGGTTTTGCGGTACAAGCGATATTCCAGTGGCGGCACCAGTTTATCAAGCCCTTTGCGTGGCTGCGTCCATTTCACTGTAATCTGACCTGCAGTAGCGCTGGTTGCATCAACAGTTACGTTGGTCAGGTACGGGATATCCTGTTCGATAGAAAGACAGGCCTCTATTGAAGCTATACTTTTACCGCCTGCCGGAGCCGGGAACTCTGCATAAATTATATAGCAATACTCTACTCCTGCTTTTAAGCCTGCTCCATTATTATCGTCTAAAAAAGTGGTTTTATCTTTCGATACCTCACCAATCTGAACATAGCCTGTGCTGGCAGGCACGCCCGTCTGGCATACATCCGGCTTAAAGTTAGATGGTCCTTCGCGGCGGTAGATCCTGATAGTAGAAGCATTCTGGCAAACATACTTGTCCCAGGTAAGGGTAACGGCTCTGTCCTGCCCTATAGCCACCAGGTTCTGAGGCGGCGGCCCCACTACCCGTATGTTCCAGGGTTGGAGGTCGGCTAGTTTTGTTTCGGTTGGAGGCCTTACATCTTCTGCTCTGAAAATTACCTGGTAGGCACGTTCGCGCACATCAGAGCATTGGGTAGCCCATGTAAAACGCCCTGTTGCCAAACCTGCCTGGTTTACCAGCGGCGTAAATGTTGCCGGAGGTATAACCCCGCCTGCACCCGCAACTGTCAGTCTTATAAAATCATTATCCGGATCAGTAGCTCTAACTATGCCGGTCATGGTGGTGCCGGCAATTACGCAGGTATCTTTCGGTGCCAGTACAGGTGGCCGGTTAGGGGTTTCTTTCACAATAATCTGCATATCGCGCACCACTTCACCAAGCTTTACAGCTCCCCTGCCTGGCGTAACCCGCCACTCCTCCACTACAAAAGCTACATTATACTCTCCTTTAACACATGGCGCATCCCAGGTAAGCTGCCCTTTGGCAAGGTCTAAGGTTAAGAAGGCTGCACTGGTGTTGGCAGCATTCCGGCAATTAAATGTACGGTCTGGCAAACTATAATTTGGCACCGGAGCTATATTACCGCCTCCATCTATACGTTGCGGCACACGTAATTTAAAGGCAAGACTGTCTCCGTCAGGGTCAAAAGCGCCGGGGTTATGCACCCAGATGCGACCAATGGCAGCAAGGTCTACCGGTGCTACCGTAAGTACAGGCGTACTGTTAAACCCGCGCAATGCATTTATATTGATGGTGGTAGAAATAAAAAAGGTCAGCTGATCGGAGGGCGGCGCCATGTTCAGGATATTCGGATTCCTGTTGATACCGTTCCACGACACTATATAAGTACCGTCAGTGTTATAAGTATACTCCCATTTAAAAATCTCTTTATCAACCTGATCTGAAGGGTCGCCAATAGGTATAACCGCCTGCCGGGGAACTGTGATCGTATTGCCATCTCCCGGAGAAATCTGCACCGTTGGGTCTTCTGCTGTAGAAGCACGGTCGGTGTACATAATCATTGTAAAGAAAAAACGGCGTGGGTTAGGATTTGGGGTGGTATCCCGCTTCGCCGTAATATCGCCTGCCCGTATGTGCGTAGCCTGCGCCTCAGTAAAAGAAACCAACAGCAATATCAACACCCCCAAAAAACTGCCTGGCAGCAGATACCTTAAGCGTAAACTGTTTGGCATAAACGTAGGGTTAGAAACTTGACAAAAGTATATTAAAAACTAATATAACAACTAAATTATTGTTAACAAACGATAGATTAGCAGGTTATTAAGATATGACTTTCTGTCCTACGCATTGCAATTTAGATTGATTCAAAATATGATATCAAAATTGTTTTATATAAGGCCCGCATGTACCTTTGAGAATTAAAAACGCTTATTTACTTAACCTATAACTAATACAGATGAATTGGTTTACTAAAACGTTTTCCAGTACAATCGGACGCAAGATCATCATGTCGATCACGGGTCTTTTTCTGTGCTCTTTCCTTGTAGTGCACTTAATTGGTAACCTGCAGCTATTTAAAGACGATGGCGGTGCAGCTTTTAACATCTACTCTCACTTCATGGGCACTAACCCTGTGATCAGAACAATGGAGTTTGTGTTGCTGGCAGGTTTTGTATTCCATATCTGGGATGCAATTGCCCTTACCCGTCGTAACAAGGCTGCCCGTCCGGTTGGTTATGCAAACAGCCATCCTGAGCAAAACAGCAACTGGTCTTCGCGTAACATGGGTTTACTGGGTACGGTTATCCTGGTATTTCTTATCATCCACCTGTACAACTTCTTTATCCCGACTAAAACAGGCGAACTAGGCCCGGTAATGATCGATGGTATGGAATATGACAATCTTTATGTAAAGGTTGTTGAAGCTTTCCAGAACCCGCTTTACGTTGCGCTTTACGTGATCTCGATGATTGCCCTGGCTTTCCACCTTATCCACGGTTTCCAGAGTGCTTTCCAGTCGCTGGGCTTAACGCATAAGAAGTATACGCCATTCATCCAGAAATTCGGTGTTGCCTTTTCGGTACTTGTGTGCCTAGGCTTTGCAATTATGCCGCTCTATTTCTTTTTCTTCTTGTAACATCCAGATTCTATAGTTGATATGATATTAGATTCTAAAATCCCTGAAGGGCCATTGGCTGAGAAATGGGACAAGCATAAATTTAATGTAAAGCTGGTTAACCCGGCTAACAAGCGTAAATATGATGTAATTGTAGTTGGTACTGGCCTTGCCGGTGCATCTGCTGCTGCAACCCTGGGCGAGCTTGGCTATAACGTTAAAGCGTTCTGCTTCCAGGATTCCCCACGTCGTGCACACTCTATTGCGGCACAGGGTGGTATAAATGCTGCTAAAAACTACCAGAACGATGGTGACTCCGTTTTCCGTCTGTTCTACGATACCATAAAAGGTGGTGACTACCGTGCACGTGAGGCTAACGTTTACCGCCTGGCACAGGTATCTGTTGATATTATTGACCAGTGTGTGGCGCAGGGTGTTCCTTTTGCCCGTGAGTACGGTGGACTTCTTGCTAACCGTTCGTTCGGTGGTGCACAGGTATCGCGTACGTTCTACGCCCGTGGCCAAACTGGTCAGCAGCTGCTTTTGGGTGCTTACTCAGCACTTAACCGCCAGATCGCTTACGGTAAAGTAAAAATGTACCCACGTACTGAAATGCTTGACCTAGTAATGGTAGATGGCAAAGCACGTGGTATAGTTGTTCGTAACCTGATCACAGGTAAGATCGAATCGCACAGTGCACACGCGGTGGTATTGGCAACAGGTGGTTACGGTAATGTATTCTTCCTTTCTACTAACGCGATGGGCTCTAACGCAACGGCAGCCTGGAGAGCGCACAAGAAAGGTGCTTTGTTTGCTAACCCTTGCTTTACTCAGATCCACCCTACCTGTATCCCGGTATCAGGTGATTACCAGTCTAAGCTTACGCTGATGTCTGAGTCGCTTCGTAACGATGGCCGTGTTTGGGTACCGAAGACTGTTGAGATTGCCCAGCGCCTGCGCAAAGGTGAGATCAGAGTTAGCGATATTAAAGAAGAAGACCGCGATTACTACTTAGAGCGTAAATATCCTGCGTTCGGTAACCTGGTTCCTCGTGACGTGGCTTCCCGTAACGCAAAACTGATGTGCGACGAAGGACGTGGTGTAGGTGCATCCGGCCTGGCTGTTTTCCTTGACTTTGCTGATGCTATCAAGCGTGAAGGCCAGCCTGCTATTGCAGCTAAGTATGGTAACCTGTTTGATATGTACGCCAAGATCACAGACGAGAACCCGTACGAAAATCCGATGCGTATTTACCCTGCAGTTCACTATACAATGGGTGGCCTTTGGGTAGACTATAACCTGATGACTAACATACCTGGTTTATATGCTACAGGCGAGTGTAACTTCTCTGACCACGGTGCGAACCGTTTAGGTGCATCTGCCCTAATGCAAGGTCTGGCTGATGGTTATTTCGTTATACCTTACACAATCGGTGACTACCTGGCTCAGAACCCGACTACGAAAGTAACTACTGACCACCCTGCCTTTAAAGAAGCTGAGCAAGCTGTAATTGCTAAAAACAACCAGTTGCTTTCAATAAACGGTACACGCACAGTGGATGATTTCCATAAGGCACTTGGTTTGCTGATGTGGGATTACTGCGGCATGGCCCGTAACGCAGAAGGTCTGAAGTTTGCAAAACAGGAAATCCGTAAACTGCGCGATGAGTTCTGGAGAGATGTTAAAGTGACTGGTGTAAACGAGGAGCTGAACATCACACTAGAGAAAGCCAACCGTGTTGCCGACTTCCTGGAACTTGGTGAACTGATGGTAGATGACGCCCTGAACAGAAATGAATCGTGCGGTGGTCACTTCCGTGAAGAATACCAAACGCCTGAGAACGAAGCCCTGCGCGACGATGAGAACTATGCTTATGTGGCTGCCTGGGAGTTTACAGGTGTAGGCAACGAGCCGGTACTTCATAAAGAAGACCTGAAGTTCGAGAACGTGAAGCTAACACAGCGTAGCTATAAATAATTGATAATGAATAATTATAGATGAGCTCTAAGTATAAACTCATTTATAGTTTCTAATTCGTAATTCATAATTAAAATAAAATGGCTGGAAGTAATCCAAATGCTAAACCAATGGACCTGACACTAAAGGTTTGGCGCCAAAAAAATAGAGAATCAGCAGGTGCTATGGTAACATACCCTGTAAAAGGCATTTCCCCGGACATGTCGTTCCTGGAGATGCTGGATGTACTGAACGAAGACCTGCTGCGTAGCGGCCAGGACCCGATCGCTTTCGACCACGATTGTCGTGAGGGTATTTGCGGTATGTGCAGCTTATACATTAACGGACGCCCTCACGGACCTGAGCGTGGTACTACTACATGCCAGTTACATATGCGCCACTTTAATGATGGTGATACAATAACTATTGAACCATGGAGAGCAGCTGCTTTCCCGGTACATAAGGACCTTGTAGTTGACCGTTCTGCTTTCGACCGTATTCAGCAAGCTGGTGGTTATGTATCTATCAACACAGGTGGTGTACCGGATGCGAACGCTATTCCTATTCCGAAAACGATCGCTGATAAAGCCTTTGATGCAGCAACCTGTATTGGTTGTGGTGCCTGCGTAGCTGCGTGTAAAAACGCTTCTGCTATGCTGTTTGTATCTGCTAAAGTATCTCAGATGGCGATGTTGCCACAAGGTAAAGTAGAAGCTAAAACCCGTGTTGAAAACATGGTATCTCAGATGGACGTGGAAGGGTTTGGCGCCTGCTCTAATACTGGCGCCTGTGCAGTGGAGTGCCCGGTGGGTATTTCTTTGGAGAACATCGCCATAATGAACAGAGAATACCTGTCAGCTAAAGCTACTTCGGAAAACATCGCATAAGTATAAATATGTTAGTAAAAAGGCGGAAACAGTAGCTGTTTCCGCCTTTTTGTTTTTAAAGCTATTTTAAAGTATAATCTTTGTGAAACTTTAGCAGCAATTTAAATCTGCTACTGGTTTCCTAACAGGAAGCATAAAAGATAACCTAACTGTATGATAACCATCATTTCAGGTACTAACAGGCCTGATTCAAACTCAAGAGCAGTAGCTAATTTATATGCAGCAATGCTGGCAGAGAAAGGATATGAGACCCAGATTCTGGACCTTGCAGACTTGCCTGATAATTTTACAGCAACTGCTTTATATGATAATGTAGGTAAAGACGAGCGATTTAATAAACTGGCATCACTACTACCAACTTCAGATAAATTTGTGTTTGTAGTGCCGGAGTATAATGGATCTTTTCCGGGCGTACTGAAAGCATTTATTGATGGTTTACAGTATCCAAGTGGTTTCAGGAATAAGAAAGCCGCATTAGTTGGAATTTCATCTGGCATGCAGGGAAGCGGCCTGGCTATGAGCCATCTTACAGATATACTTAATTACCTAGGTATGCATGTGTTGGCACTAAAACCTAAACTGGCGCACATAGAGAAGAATTTCGATGGGATGGCTATCACCAACAAACTCTACACAGAATTACTGGTACAACAAATTGAACAGTTCCTTAGCTTTTAGGTCATATCACAGTTAGTTTATACTTTGCACTCATATGAGCTGTAAAAAAGAGAAAGCCTGCAATTATTTGCAGGCTTTCTCTTTTTATACTTTAGCAGAAAAATTAGTCAACGTTATCGTGCAGGAAACGATTATCGCCTAAAATCTCATTATCATCATTCAGGTTAAAGCGAGAAATGTTACGCTCAGATGAATGCACTACTCTATCAAGCGCTACGTTGCGGCGAAGGTAAGCAGGTACATCTAACTTCTCTTTAATTGCTTCAGAAGTAATCTCAGAGCTCAGCATTCTCAGGCGCTCACGGCGCTCTTCAGCTCTGCGCTGCATTAACTCACGCTCTTCAGCAATCCTGGCTGCTTCACGCGCCACGCGGTCATCTTCACGCGAAATAAAGGCAGAAGAAGGTGACTCATGCAGATGGCCATCCAATTCAAAAACAACTTTTTGCTGTTGTGGCTGCGGTTGTTCAATCGGGCGACGTACTGCCTCGTATTGCTGCGGCGGAGCAGGAGCTACTACAGTAGCCTGTGGCGCAACAACTGGTTGTTGTGCAACAGGAGCTTTTGGCGCAAAAGTAGTTACTTCTATTACCTCAGGCTTAGCTGGCTCCGTAATTGTAATTTTTTTTTCGCTCTCTAAGTCAAAAACTGTTTTTTTTGGCTCGATGATCGTTTCAGCGCTGCTGGCAAAACCAGTAGCAATAACGGTAACACGTATAGCCTGACCCAGTGTAGAATCGATACCGTGGCCAAAGATCACCTCGGCTTCCTGGCCAGCCTTCTCCTGGATATACTCCGTGATTTCAGTCAGTTCGTCCATTTCCAGTTCTGCCTGCTCACCAGACATAATGGAAAGAAGAATTTTCTGAGCACCATGAATATCTGTGTTGTTCAGCAAAGGAGATGATAATGCCTCTTCAGCAGCTCGCAATGCACGGCCTTCGCCCTCTGTAATCGCAGAACCCATCACTGCGGCACCAGAGTCTTTCATTACCGTTTTAACGTCTTCAAAGTCAACGTTAACTTCGGCAGTAACAGTAATAATTTCGGCTATAGATTTGGCGGCTGTTGTCAATACGTTATCTGCTTTCGCAAATGCCTCACGAATGGTTAGGTTACCAAACATTTCACGCAGCTTGTCATTCAGGATAACAAGTATAGTATCACAGTTTTCGCTCAGTTCTTTGATACCATTTTCGGCAGCAGTTTTCTTTTTCTTGCCTTCGAAAACGAAAGGAGCTGTAACTATACCTACCGTCAGGATACCAAGTTCTTTGGCAACTTTAGCAATAACCGGAGCAGCACCTGTACCAGTACCACCACCCATACCTGCAGTAATAAACACCATTTTAGTGTCATTGCTGAGCATTTCGCGTATTTGCTCTTTGCTTTCCAAAGCAGCCTGCTTACCTCTTTCAGGGTTAGCCCCGGCACCTAAGCCTTCTGTCAAATCCTGGCCAATGGCAAGTTTTGTAGGAACGCTGCTGCTCTTTAGAGCCTGTGCATCGGTGTTACATATAATAAACTCAACATCCTTAATGCCTTGTCCATACATGTGGTTCACAGCGTTGCTTCCACCGCCCCCGACACCAATCACCTTGATAATGGATTTACCGCTTGCTGGTAAATCAAAAGTGTACATTGAAGTCATGCTAAATTCTCCTGCTCAATTATGGGTTAATAACTTTGTTTGTTGTCTATATCGTCTGATAAAAAGCCTTTAAGCTTTTGGAACAGGCCGCCACTAGTGTTATTGTTGCTGTTGTTCTTTGGCTGTTGTACAGGCTTTGTATGTACTTCTTGTTTTGGCGCTTCTTCGTAGTACTGTGGTGCACGCTGGTCCAAAGACTGGTAACCTGCCAGCACAAGACCAACTGTAGTTGCATACATCGGGCTCTTTACAGCATCTATTCTGGATTTACCCAGGTGCTCATTCGGATAACCAATACGGGTATCCATTCCGGTAATATACTCTACCAGTTGTACTAGATTTTGAAGCTGAGCACCTCCACCAGTGATTACTATACCGGCAGCCAGGCTGTTAGCATAACCAGATCTGACGATCTCGGCATATACCAACTCAACTATCTCTTCCATTCTTGCTTCAATAATATAAGCAAGATTCTTCAAAGATATCTCTTTTGGCGTTCTATCACGCAATCCTGGTATAGAAACTATCTCATTTTCTGATGCTTCATCGGCAATAGCCTTACCAAACTTCACTTTTAGCTGCTCTGCCTGGTTTTGCATGACCATACAACCCTGTTTAATATCAGAGGTTATGATGCTGCCACCGAAAGGTAGAACTGCTGTATGCCGAATGATATTGTCTTTGAAGATAGCTAAATCAGTTGTGCCACCACCAATATCTACCAGCGCAACACCTGCCTCTTTCTCTTCATCGCTCAGCACCGACATGCAGGATGCCAATGGCTCCAGTATCAGGTTATCAACTTCTAACCCGGCACGGGTCATGCATTTGTTGATGTTATTAATGGCATTAGACTGGGCAGTAATAATATGGAAGTTACCCTCCAGGCGCACCCCCGACATACCAACCGGATCAACAATACCTTCTTCGTAATCCACTTTATACTCCTGTGGCATTACGTGAATAATCTCGCTGCCCGGAGGCGTAACCAGGCGGTACATATCATTAGTCAGGCGATTAACATCATCAACGGTTATCTCCTGGTCTGTTAGCTGGCGAGTTATACTGCCATTATGCTGCAGACTTTTAATATGCTGCCCGGCAATACCCACATTTACTACACCAATGTTGATGCCTGATTGCTCTTCGGCCTGGCGGATTGCCTTTTTAATGGCCTCCACAGTTTTATCTATGTTGCTAACGATGCCGCGCACCACGCCCTCAGAAGGCGCTTTTCCCATGCCCAGAATCTCCAGCTTACCAAATTCATTTTTCCGACCTACAAGTGCGCATACCTTGGTTGTGCCTATGTCCAAGCCTACTACTATTTTGTCGTTCTGCATACCCTCGTATATGTTATTCACAAATAATCTGATCTTCGAATTCTATGTTCACTCTTTTATACTTGTCCCAACCCATTACAGGCAGCACCTCTTTATAAAAGATCATTAACTTCTTAAACTTGCTCTCTACCTCTACAGGCTTGCCAAATTCTATTGTATGCTCTCCTACCTGAGGCAAAAAAGATACTTTCCCTTTTGCATTTATGTGCATCTGGGCTAACTGTGCCTTCCAGAAATCATTGTCCTCAACATAGCGCAGCAATGTGAGATAATCCTGGCCTGCAGAATCCTGAAAGAATCCTTTATCTAAAGATTTACTAAAGCCCGACTTCGTTACTGGGATCACCCGAGCGGTGTATCTGTCGGATAGAGGGAGCGTTGTGCCCTCTGTATCGATATACATATCTTGATCTGGTCGTATAATTCTTGCTATAGGCCTGTTCTGTTTTACACTTACTTGAATATTACCATCTAGTCCTCTGAATACTTCTGCGTCTTTCACAAAACTGTTTGCTTCAATCCGCTTTTCCAGATTTTTCAGGTCAATATCTTTATTGGCCAGCCCCTCTAATTTTCGCTCTCCGTCACGGGTCAGAAGAGCTTTCACCTCCTTATCACCAATAAAGTAATTATTGTACTCATTATCAATTTTTATTGACACTTTTTTACAAACTTTTTCATTTTGCCTAGATGAGGCAAAGCCTGCCAGTGCGCCGATAGACATAATGCTACAACCTGCAAAAATTAAAGATTTTATTTTACTATTCAAGCCCATTTCAGTTATTTTCTAAAAAATTTCTGATCGGTTTCACAAGCGTGTCGATATCGCCGGCGCCAACTGTTGCCAACACATCATAATTACCCTTTTTGGATAGATTTTCTAACACATCTTCCTTCCGGATAAGTTCTTTATTTGCGCAATTAACTTTTTCTAAAATTATACCTGACGTGATACCTTCAATTGGTTTTTCGCGTGCCGGATAAATATCAAGCAGTACAAGTTCATCAGCCTTACTTAAACTCGCTGCAAACTCCTCTGCGAAGTCGCGTGTGCGGGTAAATAGGTGCGGCTGAAATATCACTTTAATTTTCTTGTCCGGGTACAGTGCTCTCAACGATGACATAAAGGCATCGATCTCTTTCGGGTGATGTGCATAATCATCCACGTATACTTTTCCTGTACCTTCATACACAAATTCAAAGCGTCTTTTCACGCCCCGGAAACTCTGTACACCAGTTTTAATGTCGGCAGCAGGCACCTGCAAGAGCTGTGCCACCATCACGGCAGCCAGTGTATTTTCTGCATTATGAAAACCCGGCAAACCCAGCTCCAGAGAACCTATGTTACCGAACGGAGTTACAGCATCAAACTTAAACCAATGACCCTCAATATGTAAGCCTTCTACATAAGCTTCGCCTTTGTTTAAGCTATACCTGATCACCTGCACGCCAGGCTGCACAAGTTCTGTCAGTTTAGAATCTATACTTTCATGAATAATTAGATACCCTCCTGGCTTTACCTGGCTGATAAATTTCTGAAACGTACGGATCATCTCCTCCTTATCACCATAGATGTCCAGGTGATCCGGATCAGCGGAGGTAACTATGGCAATATCCGGGAACAGCGTCAGGAAAGACCGGTCGTATTCATCGGCCTCTACCACCACTGTTTCTCTACCTTGAGAGCCTGTGCCAATCAGCAGATTTGAATTAAGATTCGTACTAATGCCCCCCAGAAAAGCAGAGCAATCTACTTTGGCGTGGTGCAGCAAATGCGTTATAATAGAAGACGTAGTGGTTTTACCATGCGTGCCTGCCACCGCAATTGTATAGGCAGATGCTGTGATAATGCCTAGTACTTCGGAACGCTTTTTTATAGTATAGCCCTGTTCTTTCAGATATGCCCATTCCTGATGTTCTGCCGGAATGGCCGGCGTAAGTATAACTAAAGTCTGTTCTTTGTTTTCAAGTACCTCTTCCGGAATCAGATGCAGACTGTCCTGGTAATGCACTTTTATACCTTCCTGCTCAAGCGCTTCTGTTAACGGCGTCCGTGTTTTATCGTAACCCCACACCGGAAAGCCCTTTGCATTGAACCAACGGGCAATGGCGCTCATGCCAATTCCGCCGATGCCCAGAAAGTAGATATAGTTATAGTCTTCCAGTCTCATTTGATCAACTTTATCAGCTCATTCACAATGTCGGCGGCAGCATTTGGCCGGGCCAGTTTAAGTATATTCTCTGAGAGGCGCTTTTGCTCCTGCTCGTTCTGTGCTAAGCCCAGTGCTGTTTGCACTAATTTCTGGCTTGCTTCTTGGTCGCGTACCAGTATAGCGGCATGCTCCTGCACTAAAGCCATAGCATTTTTAGTCTGATGATCTTCGGCCACATTGGGAGAAGGCACCAGTACCGATGGCTTACCAGCCAGGCATAATTCTGAAATAGATAATGCGCCAGCTCTTGAGATTACAATATCGGCAGCGGCATAAGCCAGGTCCATGCGCTTGATAAAATCATAAGCACGTACACCCATTTCAGCATATGGTTTCGCCAGTTCCTGTGCCTGCGGGTAAAACATCCTGCCTGTCTGCCATATCAACTGATAGCCAGCTTTGGTAATCTGTTCCAGGCCTGCAGCTATACTTTGATTTATAGTACGGGCTCCTAAACTCCCTCCTATCACAAGTATGGTTTTCTTCCCGGAAGTCAGCCCAAAGTGCTGCAATGCCTCTTCTCTTTTTTCATGGCTGTCCATGATGTCTTTCCGGACAGGATTACCGGTCAGCACCATTTTATCAGCAGGAAAGAATGCCTGCATGTTGTTATAGGCAACACAGATCTTGTTTACACGCTTGGCTAAAAGTTTATTAGTTATACCCGCGTAAGAGTTCTGTTCCTGTATAAGTGCCGGAATTTTACGGGAAGTAGCAGCATACAGCAAAGGGCCACTTGCATAACCACCTACCCCTACTACAGCATCAGGTTTAAAATCTTTGATGATCTGATGTGAAGCACGAATGCTGGAAATAACTTTAAGCGGAAACGATAGATTATCCAGTGTTAGGCGGCGCTGCAAACCACTGATCCAGAGACCAACAATTTTATATCCTGCCTCAGGCACGCGTGTCATTTCCATGCGGCCTATTGCCCCTACAAACAAAATTTCAGCATCCGGATAAATTACTTTTATCTGGTTAGCTATAGCTACGGCCGGGTAAATGTGCCCACCGGTACCACCCCCGCTAATAATAAAACGATATGGTCTGTTGTTATCAGGCATTTGACGGAACTTTAGCATTTATACCTGTAGCTGCGCCAACAGCTGCATTCTTAACTTCACTATCTGTGCGGCTAACACTAAGTATAATTCCCAGTGAAATACCTGTAAAGATCAGGGATGTACCACCCATACTTAGCAACGGAAGCGGCAGACCTGTAATTGGCCCTAAGCCTACGGCTACTCCCATATTTATCATACCCTGGATTACCAGACTAAAACTCAAGCCTGCAGACAATAAGCCCCCAAATGCCCCAGTACTGTTTACAACCGTAACCATGCCCCTGTAGAGTAACGCTAAGTATAAAAACAGCACGACCGCACCTCCCCACAAGCCATACTCTTCAATGATAATGGCAAAAATAAAGTCAGAATAAGGGTGAGGCAGTAAATTTCGCTGGTAACTGTTACCCGGTCCTTTACCAATTACACCTCCTGTTGCAATGGCAATGTAAGACTGCTCTAACTGGAAAGGAGTTTCTGATTTGTCAAGAAAAGCTTCGACGCGGCTAACTGCCGTACCAAGTCGCTGACCTATAGCCAGTGCGCCTCCGCCAACTATAACAACAATTACAAACACTGTAGCCAGGTATTTAAAGGGCACTCGCCCAATAAACATGAGTAGCATACAGGTTGCAAATAGCAAAATGGCCGTAGATGTGTTTGTAAGTGCAATAAGAGCGCAGATTGCTACTGTCCAGATCATCATCGGCACCAATGTTTTTCTCCAGTCTTTAACCTGTAGCTGTACTTTAGCCAGCATACTGGCCAGGTAAGATATAAGCGCCAGTTTAGCTAAATCTGAAGGCTGGAATGTCTGATTAATTACCGGAATAGTAATCCATCGGGATGCATCGTTGATATTTGATCCCCAGAAGAAAGCGAACAGTAATAACGGTACAGAAAGTACAAGCGCAACTAAGGATAGCCTGGAATAATAACGGTAGTTTATTTTATGCGCCGCCCACATAAATGCCAACCCAACAAAGATCAGCGAGGAGTGCTTCAGCAAAAAATACTCGGTATTGCCTTCATGCGATTTATAGGCAAGCGTACCTGTAGCAGAGTATACTACCAGCACGCTGATAAGCGAGAAAGCCAATACAATGCCCCAAAGCACTGCATCCCCTTTCAGGTTCTGCTGTAACCACTGCTTTACCATAATCCTTTGGCTAAAAGTATCAATCTATTTCTTTAGTACTATTTTTTCTACTGCCTCCTTAAAGCGCTGGCCACGGTGTTCGTAATTATCGAACAGGTCGAAGCTGGCACAAGCCGGCGAAAGTAACACCACATCGCCCGGCACTGCCAACGAACGGCTCAGGCGCACGGCATATTCTATCGATGTGGTTTCAGCGATGATCGGAATGATCCTGCCGAAAGCCTGCTTTAATTTTTCATTGTCTTTGCCAAGGCACACGAGCACTTTAACTTTCTCACGCGCCAGGTCCTCCAGCATCTTGTAATCATTGCCTTTGTCTACACCACCGGCAATCCAGATAATCGGTTGTTTTATACCTTCCAGCGCGTACCAGACAGCGTCTACGTTGGTGGCTTTGGAATCGTTGATGTAAGTTACCTCTTTGGCTACCCCCACTGGCTGTAAACGATGCTCGGCATTCTGGAAAGTTTCCAGGGCCTGCGCTATGTCGTTATCTTCAACACCTAATAGTTTTGCTACCGTCACAGCTGCCATGGTATTGTATTGATTGTGCTTCCCGATCAGGCTAGACTTTGAAGTATCAATCTGCCCAGTATGGAACTGTACATCAACATGTATACTTTGACCATGTAAGGTTACTTTAGCCCCCTCTGCACCCTGCAGCGAAAACGGCACTGTGGTTCCTCCAAATGCATCCGACTTAAAAGCAGCTGCTATATTTTTATCGTCGGCATTATAAATGAAGAAATCTGCACCTGTCATGTTCTGGGCGATACGCAGTTTGGAAGCTGCATACTTTTCCATACTATAACCATAGCGGTCCAGGTGGTCCGGTGTAATGTTCAGCAGCACACCTATGTGCGCCTTAAAATTATACATGCCATCCAGCTGGAAACTGCTAAGCTCCACTACATAGTAGTCGTGCGTATTTTCGACTACTTTCTCTGCCAGGCTCTCTCCAATATTACCGGCTAGCCCCACGTTTATACCTGCACTTTTAAGCAGATGGTAAGTGAGCAAAGTAGTTGTGGTTTTACCGTTAGTACCTGTAATGCAAATAAATTTTGCATTTGTATACCGGCTGGCAAACTCAATTTCAGAGATTACAGGTATCGCTCTTTTGGTTGCTTCTTGAATAATTGGAGCTTTATCAGAAATGCCAGGACTTTTAATGATTTCATTTGCGTTTAGTATTTGGTCAAATGTGTGAGTTCCTTCTTCAAATGGAATAGCGGCAGTAGCAAGTTTTGCTTTGTACACATCCTTAATCTGCCCCATATCCGATACGAAAACATCGAGCCCCTTTGCTTTTGCAAGCAAGGCTGCTCCTACGCCACTTTCTCCCGCACCTAGTATAGCAATTCTCATAGTTTGTAATCAGTGTTCTAAATTCTTAGCTCAACAACCAGTTTTGTAGTTTGCTTTATCGCAGTTTTAATGTTGCCAGCGTCAGAATGGCCAGCATAATACCTACGATCCAGAATCTGCCTACAATTTTTGACTCGTGATAGCCAAGTTTCTGGTAATGATGGTGCAGTGGCGACATTTTAAAAATGCGGCGCCCCTCACCATACTTCTTTTTAGTATACTTAAAGTAGCTAACCTGCAACATCACCGAAAGATTCTCGATCAGGAAGATGCCGCAAAGTATAGGTATAAGTAATTCTTTGCGCACAATAAGGGCAAGTACCGCAATAATTCCCCCGATAGACAAGCTACCTGTATCGCCCATAAATACCTGCGCCGGGTACGCGTTATACCACAGAAAACCCACACACGCCCCCACAAATGCCAGACAGAAAATGGCCAGCTCGCCGGAGTTAGGTATAAACATGATGTCGAGGTAATCGGCAAAAATGGTGTTACCGGATACATAGGTAAAGATTGCCAGCGTCATGCCAATAATAGCTGAAGTACCGGCGGCCAGACCATCTATGCCATCCGTAATATTGGCTCCGTTAGATACCGCCGTAATAACCAGGATCACAAATGGTATGTAGAGGTAGCAAGACCAATCCTGGAAAAGCGGACCTGCAAAAGAGAACAGGTTGCAGTAATCGAGCTCGTTATTCTTACGGAAAGGAATGGTCGTGATCATTTTATGAACATCCACCCATTTACCGGATGCATTTACAGCGGAGGCTGTACCATCAGAAAATAAGTACTGGCGCACTACCACATCATCGTTAAAGTATAGCGTCAGGCCAACTATAAGCCCTAAACCTATCTGTCCCAATATCTTGAAACGACCAGCAAGTCCTTCTTTATTTTTTTTGAAAACCTTAATGTAATCATCCAGGAAACCTATCAGGCCCAGCCATACGGTTGAAACAAGCATCAGGATGATGTAAATATTATCAAGGCGCGCGAAAAGCAGCGTAGGCACTAGTATAGCCAGCAGTATAATAAGGCCACCCATAGTTGGCGTACCTTTCTTTTCCATTTGCCCTTCCAGGCCCAGGTCTCGGATACTTTCGCCAACCTGCTTGCGCTGCAGAAGTTTTATCAGTTTGCCCCCGAAGATCATAGCAATCAGCAGCGACACCAGTGTAGCCATACCTGCCCTGAAGGAGATGTATTGGAATACACCTGCACCAAAAAGGTCGAATTCGCGGTCGAGGTATGTAAAGAGGTAATAGAGCATTTATTCTGTGGCCAGCGGCCAATATTTTGTTTTAAGGGTGATAATAGTGTCGTATAGTTTATTTGCCCAGTTGCTGAAAAGTTTCCTGCAATACCAGTTTATCGTCGAAAGGAGATTTAACGCCTTTCACTTCCTGGTATGTTTCGTGTCCTTTTCCTGCTACAAGTATGATATCGTTTGTATCTGCCAGCATGCAGGCTGTTTTTATGGCCTCACGTCTATCCAGAACAGCTAATGTCTTTTTGAAATCCAGTGGCTTTACGCCTTTCTGCATGTCTTCAAGTATAACCTGCGGCTCTTCGAAACGCGGATTATCCGATGTAAGTATAACTTTGTCGCTCAGGCGGCAGGCTATATCTGCCATCACAGGGCGCTTGGCAGCATCGCGGTTTCCGCCACAACCCACCACGGTAATAACTTTCTGATTTGGAGTGCGAATCTGCTGAATTGTGTTCAGTACATTTTCAAGTGCATCCGGCGTATGCGCATAATCTACTATACCCGTGATTTTTGAGTCTGAAACAATGTACTCAAACCGGCCGGAGGCAGAAGTAAGGCTGGATAATACCGTTAGCGTTTCAACCGTATCCTCGCCAAGTATAACAGCCACAGCGTAAGCACCCAGCAGATTATAAGCATTGAAAGCGCCAATCAGTTTACACCATATCTCGTTGCCATCTATTTCAAGATGCAGGCCCTCAATGGTATTATCAATAATGCGGGCTTTAAACTCAGTTGCTTTGCGCAAAGAGAATTCATGCACACTGGCCTTTGTATTTTGCACCATAACAGCACCACGCTTATCGTCGGCGTTAATTAATGCAAAGGCTCCTTTAGGCAAGCCATCAAAAAACAGCTTTTTCGCTCTAATGTATTCGTCAAAGGTCTGGTGGTAGTCCAGGTGATCGTGTGTAATGTTCGTAAATACACCGCCAGCGAATGTTAAACCAGCCACACGTTGTTGCACCATGGCATGCGAGCTTACTTCCATAAAGCAATAAGCACAGCCAGCCTTTACCATCTTATCCAGTAAAGCGTTCAGTGTTACGGCATCCGGTGTGGTGTGCGTTGCAGGTATAACTTCTTCGTCAATCTGGTTTTGTACCGTAGAAAGTAAGCCTACATGGTATCCCAACTCACGGAAAAGTTTATGCAGTAAGGTTACCGAAGTGGTTTTACCATTCGTGCCTGTTACACCGATCAGCTTAATTTTTTGAGAAGGATTACCATAAAAAGCTGAAGCCATCTGACCTAAAGCCATACCTGAATCCTTGACCAGAATATAAGTTATGCCTGGATCCAGTTGGTCTGGCAGCTTTTCACAAACTATAGCGGCCGCCTTGGCTTCAACTGCTTTTGCAATGTAATCATGCCCATCTGTTTGCACACCGCGTACGGCCACAAAGGCTACGCCCTCGCGCACCTGCCGCGAATCAAAGGTAATAGCCTCTATCTGTACAGACAGGGGGCCTTGGTGCTCCAGCACCATTACTTCATTCAATATGTCCTGCAACAACTGCATCAGCTCAATACGATCGTTATCTTTCCAGTTTTATTAATTATTGTGCCCGGCTCCAGCGATTGGTTTGCCACGCGCTTTCCGGCACCCTGCACTTTCACATCCAACCGCTGATTGCCTAAAATGAACAGCGCATCACGCAATGTCATGCCTTTTACATCGGGCACACGTCCATTCAGCACAGGATTTGGCAAAAACTCAATAGAGCGCATTTTGGGTTGCACACGAACCCATTCTTCATCAGAAGAAACTTTAGAATGATTGCTTATACCTATCGTGTTGCAGATCAGGCTCAGGTCATCCATACTTCCGGCTTTTACCTGCGGCAGGCTGTCTTTATTTGGGGCCACGCGTGCGCGCAATGGCTTGTGCATGGCTAAATCGCGGGCAAATGCTTTATCGGCTACCTCCTTAAATACCGGCGCGGCCACATCGCCACCGTACACATTTACACCTCTAGGGCTATCAATGATCACGATACAGCTATACTTCGGATTATCGGCCGGGAAATAACCGGCAAAGGAAGTAGAATACTCTTTTACATACTTGCCATCTTTTACTTTGCGGGCTGTACCGGTTTTTCCGGCTACTTTATAGTCTGTACTCGATATATTTTTTGCTGTACCATCTGATACTACCCCCTCCAGCATAGCACGTAGTTTTTTCAATGTTTCGTCAGAGCAGATTTTCTCGTTAAGCACCCGCGTCTTAAAAGACTGAATAACGTTATCGGCCTTCCGGATCTCCTTAACTATAATTGGCTGGATCTTTACACCGTTGTTGGCTACTGCATTATAGTAGGCCAGTGTTTGCAGCGGTGCCAGCTTTAGCTCATAACCAATGGCCATAGATGCAAGTGTTGTGCCGTACCAGGTTCTATCCTGCGTGCTTTTGATAAATGGCCTGGCTTCGCCATCCATCTGAAAACCTAAGGTGGAATTAAGGCCAAACTTGTTCAAATATTCTATATAAGCAGATGGGTTGTTACCGAAGTGTTCTTCCATCAGCTTGGCTACTCCGATGTTAGATGATTTTTCGAAAACCTGCTGTACTGTAAGCTTGCCATAACCGCCTATTTTGGAATCCGTCATGATTCTGCCTTTAAGGCTGTAAGCACCATTGCCAGTATCGATCGTATCGGTAAGCTTCACATTTGTATGTTCAAAAAGCGCCATCATAGAGGCCAGTTTAAACGTTGAACCCGGCTCTGTACGCCCCTGATTACCAACAGCATAGTTATAATCCTCGATATAACCTCCTTTTGTTTTACCCAAGTTAACCATTGCCTTTACCTCACCCGTTTTAACCTCCATCAGGATTACACAGCCATAGTCTGCGTTCTTCTCCACCAAGGCTTTATAAAGTGCATTTTCGGCTACGTCCTGCAGGTTAATATCAATGGTTGTTTTGATATCGTAACCATGTTGCGGCTGCACTTCGGTGCCATCGTAAATTGGCTTATTACCACCGGCAATACGCTCAAAAAGAGCTTCGCCATCGGTACCGGCAAGGTCGTTGTTAAAGCTGAACTCCAGGCCTGCCCCATTCTTATCTTCATTTATAAAGCCAATAGTACGCTCAGCGAGCATACCAAATGGCTTGAAACGTTTCTCTACTTTTTCGAAAATTACACCACCTTTATTTTTACCAGCTCTGAAAATTGGCCAGTTTGCCATCATCTTCTTGTCCTGGTAATTTATTTGCCGGCTGTTCAAACGAATATACTTTCTGCCAGCATGGCGAGCGTTCTTAATTTTGCGGCGGTAGTAATCTTCTGACCTGTCACCGTAAAAGCGCGACAGCAACATCGCCAGAGAATCGATTCCTGCATTAAATTTTTTAGCTTCTGCAATAGTAGGATCGAACGCTACACGATAAAACGGCAGCGATGTGGCTAGTATACTTTCGTTATCGGAATAAATATTGCCGCGTGTGGCAAAAACCGGCTGGTAACGTATGCGGCGTTCCTGGGATATTTGCTTCCACTTGGCTCCGTCCTGAAACTGAATGGCCACTACCTTGTACATAATAGCGCATGCAAACAGGCAGATAACCAGAAAGGCTACCCGAACTCTGACAACGATGGATTTCTTAATATTCATCAGCAGGCACAATTACTTGATAAGGTGGAGATGAACTTTCGATAAGGCCAAGCGGTGCCACATTGCGTGCCACTTCCGATTGCTTACTGGCCTCCATATAATCAGATTTCAGCGTAGTATAATCAGCCCGTAAATCTTCGGTCTCTACTTTAATCTTGTCTATCCTGCGGATCGTTTTCTCGGCGTAGTGTGTGTTGCCGATATAGAAAAGGGTAATTCCTGTTATAAAAAGCACATGCGGCAGATACTTAAGCGGCACGCCTTCTTCGAACAGGGCATCAACATTAGTATACTTATCTAAAAGCTTGAATAAGCTAAAGCCCGGAGCTTTAGGCGTAGGTGCCACCACTTCTGGCTTCACTCGCGCCGAGTTGGCTTTAGGCGCGTTTGCTTTCTTGGTCATAAGGTTAGAAGCCATAGTTACTCTATACTTTTGCTAATGTTGTAGCTGTTACTATTTAATCATTCAGTTCTCTTTTTTCGGCAATTCTAAGTTTAGCACTTCTGGAGCGGCTGTTTTCCAGCAGCTCCTGGTCAGATGGTGTTATGGGTTTGCGGTTTACTGCGTCAAGCGGTCGTATTTCGTTTCCGAACAGATCTTTTTCCACTTCCCCGAAAAACTTGCCCTTTGCAATAAAGTTTTTTACAAGTCTGTCTTCCAGTGAGTGGTACGAGATCACAACCAGCCTCCCTCCCGGCTTCAGCAACGCTGTCGCCTGTTCTAACATCTCCTCCAGTGCCTTCAGCTCGTCATTCACCTCAATTCGCAGGGCCTGAAACACCTGCGCTAAATATTTATTCTCCTTGCCCTTTGGGGTGCAGGAGCTTATTGCTTGTTTAAAGTCAGCAATTGTTTCAATCGGTTTTCTGGCACGCTGCCCAACTATAAGTTTTGCCAGTGTTTTTGCATTTTTTACTTCGCCGTACATCCCGAAAATGCGGTGCAACTGCTCTTCAGAGTATGTGTTTACCACATCGCTTGCCGACAAATCTGACTGGGGGTCCATGCGCATATCCAGCGGGCCATCAAAACGGGTAGAGAAACCACGCTCGGCCACATTGAACTGGTGCGATGAAACACCCAAATCAGCCAGCAAACCATCAATAGCGCTAACTTTATGCAGGCGCAGGTATTTTTTAAGATCCCTGAAATTTGCCTTTACAAAATTGAAAGCCGGGCTCGTTATCTTTTTCGCCTGCTCTTCTGCATCACGGTCCTGGTCAAACGAATACAGCTTACCATTTGTAAGCTTGCTAACTATAAGGCTGGAATGCCCTCCCCCGCCAAAGGTTACATCTACATAAATACCATCGGGCTTAATTGCCAGGGCATCTATTGATTCCTCCAATAATACGGGTCTATGGTATTCCATTAAATAGCTTGTTCTTCTACTGGTTTGTCACCCAAAAACTTCTGGGCGAGCTGAGAGAAATTCTGCTGGTCTTTGATCAGGAACTCCTCATACTTATCCGGGTTCCAGATTTCAACCCGGTTACCCAAGCCCACTACTATCGCATCCTTTTCCAGTTCGGCAAAGCGCGCCATAGTACGTGGCACTATAAACCTGCCTGTTCCGTCCAATTCTATTTCAGTATTTCCTCTGAAAAAATTGCGCTGGAAATGGCGGTACTCTTCATTAAACTCGTTCAGGCCGGCAACCTTGTCATAAATCGACTTCCACTCCACTTTCGGGTAAAGAACCAGACAAGGCTCAAATCCCCGCATCAGCACCACATGATTGCCAGATGCCTCCGGCAAGTTGGCTTTTATCTTTGCAGGTAAAACCAACCTTCCCTTTGGGTCAATCTTGCACTCGTATTCGCCAGATAGGAAGTTCATGTTTATGACAATTTTATCCGTATAGTTTTCGGAGTATACAAATGTAACGATTCAACAAAAGACCACAACCGCATTCCCCCACTTTTTACCACTTTGTGGATAAATTATGGTAATCCACACCACTTATCCACATTATCCACAGCTTTAACGCGCAATTTTGGGTATAAGTTTTTTTGCTTTTAAAGCGATTATCAGCTAAAATACGAGAACAACAATATACAAATAACTAATTATCAATAACTTACAAGACAACACATAGTAAATAGACTATCTTCTATGTATTTTAACACCAAAAGTGGGATAAAGTGGAGAGTGTGGGGCAAAGTGGAAGAAAAGTGGAAACTTTCGGCAACATGAGGACCGGTCGCACCATACTTTAAGGAAACCTGCCAGCATATAGAACACAAATTTTGATGTGGTAAACCAGGCCAGATGTTATACATAAGAAACAAAAAGGGGAGCCGAAACCGACTCCCCTTTTTGTTTGAATTTATACTTAAATCAGAATTTAAACCCGATATGCAGACCTATTGAAAAAACCGGCGAACCTTCTGTAAAATAGAAATACTCTACCCGGCCGCCTGCTACACCATTTTTGAGTATGTTAAAATCATTTTCGATGTAACCATTAAAACCAACGTCAGAGGTGCGTATGTGTTTTACAGAACCGTCAACAGTACCATCTTCCGCATTGGAATTTATCTCGGCACGGTGTCTGATTGCTGGCCCGGCTCCCAGCCTGAAAACTACAGATTCGTTTTTCAGCGGTTCAAACATCAGATCCAGCGAGCCCATGTAAAATGTATTCTGAATAGAGTAAATCTGCTTTGTATCGTCGTAGCGCGAAGCGTTCAGCAACCCGAAATTTGCCCCAATGCCCGCCCGCTTGCCAATTGCATGCGAATAGCTGTTATAAAACATAAGCCCCTGACTATCATAATCAGAAAGCCATACATAGCCTATGCCCGCCTTCAAGGTATTCGGATTTTTTCCGGCAAAACTATACTTAAGTGGCGCCATAGACAAAACACTGATAAGCGCTACTGTAAATAGTAGTAAAGAAAGTCTCATAGGAAAGATGAAAAAGGCAAAAGCCGGGGTTAGCAAGCGAATAATTGTTTGGTGTGCTTATACGCAGGCTTTAACTATGCAGTTTCAATTTTCTATATATAGCTACTTATTTATATTTTACAATTCCAGCTGTACTTATGCTGCGAATAAACTATACCGGAATAAATTATACTTTGGCTTTATACAATTGCCACCAGGGCAGGTAAGGCTTGTCGTGATGCTCGTAGTGATAGCCAAAGAAATAACAACTTATAAAAGCCCACAGGTGATTTCTAGCCTGTGTTCCGGATTTATGCTTGTTATCTGCTGTGTGCTCGCCTTTATGAGGCAGGTAGGTACCAAAATAGAACAACTGAAACGTGGCAAGTATAGCGGGCACCATCCAGAACAACACTACATTCTCCAGCGGAAAATATAGCTTAAGCACATTAAACGTTACAGCCATCAATAGCAGTTGCCACCAGGTAATGTACTGCTTCAGAAAACTGAAATACCAGGGCCAAAACGAACCATGGTGGTAATCCGGGTCCTGGGCGGTGGCTACATACCGATGGTGCTGGTGATGCCTGGGCAACAAACGCGGGTACCAGTTGTAAGCAAAAAGAAATGCGGTAAGTGTACCAATAGCTTTGTTGAGTTTAGGATTTCCGGGAGCAGCCACCCCGTGCATGGCATCATGTGCTGTAATAAAAAGACCCGTATAAAGGTGGGTTTGCAACAGCAGGAAAATATAAGGTTGTATTGAAGTATAACTTACAGGAAAACGCAACAAGTATAATAATAGCGCAGCCCAGCATACTATGATAACAGCAGCAATGATGACGCCTTTATACTTATACTTTTCTACTTTAACCATACTTAAAATACCGGTCGGGCACACAGTCAGTACTCAGCTAAACTACAATTCCTTACTTCAATTTCATAGTTCATACCGGAGCAAAGCATCCCGCACTTCTTCCATCAGCCACATGGGCGTAGACGTTGCACCACAAATACCTACTGTGTTACCAGGTTTAAACCAATCCATTTGTAGCTCTTCTACTTTCGAGATAAAGTAAGTATCAGGGTTGGTATTTTTACAAACCTGGTAAAGTACTTTGCCATTAGAAGACTTGGTACCTGATACAAAAACAACTTTATCGAACCTGGCAGCAAATTTACGAAGATCTTTATCGCGGTTAGATACCTGCCGGCAAATGGTATCGTTCGCATCTACTTCAAATCCTTTATTCTCAAGTTCGGTTTTGATGTTATAAAAACTATCGGTGCTTTTGGTAGTCTGGCTATAGAGGGTGATTTTAGCGGGAAGTTCGTGCTGCATGAGCTCGCCTATACTTTCAAACACGACGGCTTCGTTGCTCGTTTGTCCCAGCAATCCCATTACCTCGGCATGGCCGTGCTTGCCATATATAAAAATCTGCTCCTGCTTATCGTACGATGTTTTTATGCGGTTCTGTAGTTTTAATACCACCGGGCAGGAGGCATCTATCAGTGTCAGGTTATTTTGTATAGCTATCTGGTACGTTTCAGGAGGTTCGCCGTGGGCACGAATCAGTACGGCCTCGTTTTGCAGCTGCTTAAACTGCTCATGGTTAATTATGCGCAGGCCACGTTTTTGCAGCCGTTCCACTTCCACATCATTATGCACAATATCACCTAGGCAATACAAGTATCCCTGCTCTTCCAGCATGTCTTCAGCCATCTGGATGGCGTATACCACACCAAAACAGAAGCCGGAATTTGAATCGATGGTAACACTCAGGCTTTGCATATATGTTATACAGTTAAAGGCTCGTATTGTTTAACTGCTCGGCGCTCGCGCAATCCTTCATACACCGAAATGGTTAACAGCAGCATCAGCATAGAGTACATGGTATCTTCTACAGGTATAGAAACCAGGCGGACACCCAGGTTATACTCATTATTATACCACACAATTGGCAGGTAGGTAAGCACGCCGTTAATGAGCAGAAAAGGAACTAAGTGCACGAGGTAGGCCAGGAAAAACCGCCCCATGTATTTTACCCCGAACACACTGTAATGCACCACCAGCATTACCGAAAGCAGCATAAAAGTAATAGAAGTATATAGCCGGGAAATATTAAAAACAGCAAGCGCAAGCAGCACAGGCACCAGCAGGAAAATTACAGTTTTTGCATAAGGCTGCAGCAAGTCCTTGCTGATATAGGCATTCAGAACTTCGTAAATAAAAACACAGGCATAAGGCACTGTAATAAAGAAAAGCACTTCCTCCAGGGGCAATCCAAAAAAGTATATTCCCGTAAGATATTCGGCATTAAAGCCCCATACGCCAGCCTCTGTAAACAGGGCATCCCAAACCATAAACACAGCAGCGTTCACAAGTATAGCCGGAAAAAGACTAGCCCAGTTCCTGTAAAAGGCTACCCGCTTATCAAAAGACAGCAGCAACGGAAACAGGATGGTGAATATGTTCAGATACAGGTAGATATACACTTGTCTTGTTAAAGATTACTGATTAATTTAATTGTACTGCGCCCTATATTTTCAGACTCCGGATCAGCTTTTTTTCTGCTTCCGTACTGTGGTCCTTCTGCAACATAAAATCACGTAAAATACGCGCCCATTCTGTCGAAAAACCAGACCGTGGGTGTGCACGCAAACTATCTATGATATACTTTTTATCTTCTTCCAGGTGTGCACTCATGTTTAGATAGCGTGGCACATAGTGCTCCATGGTAAAGCGCAGAAAACGAATTTCTGGGTTATGGCTATCCCGTTTAACTGCCTCATCAAAAAGCTCAGCAGCTTTATTAATATGCTTCATTTTCTGGTAAGGATTCCAGGCGTGCTTAGCCATAGTTGCCTCCGAAGCTGCTCTGTAAGCAAGTATAACCGGATTGCTCTCCTTATACTTATACATGTGGTCATTAAACCTTCTTGCATTTTCGCTGCTTTTACTAGCCATTAGATAGTGCTCGCGAAGGTCTGTAATTTTATAACCGGATGCGTTAGTAGCAGTTACGCTTTGCGCCATACTTATAACACATAAAAAAATAATCAGCAGGGTTTTCATTAGATGGCGTTTAGTCTGTACTTGAGGTATGAACCCAGCAGTAAAGCCAGTTTCGTATTATCAGGTACTCTTACGCGCTCGTTAAGGATGCGGGTTGCCGGCATATTCTGTATTTTACAGAAAAGCTTGCGGTAATAAACATATGCCAGGTATACCCCCATGCGCGCGCCTGTTGGCAAAGCCAATATTCCTTTATAGGCATCATTAAAATCATTCAGAATATCAGCCTCGATTTCCGCTTTGCAGGTATTGCTGAAACTCTCAAACTTAACTTTAGGAAAGTATACACGGCCACGTTCATCAAAATCGCTCTTCATATCGCGCAGGAAATTTACTTTCTGAAAAGCAGCACCCAGGCTGCAGGCAGGCTTTTTCAGTCGCTCAAACATGGCATTATCACCTTCGCAAAACACCCGCAGACACATTAGCCCTACCACTTCAGCCGAACCATATATATATTCTTTGTAAAGACGATGATCGTACGTATGGTCATCCAGGTCCATTTCCATACTTTTGAGAAAGGCATCAATAAAATCCCTCTCAATTTTATACTCATTTACAACGCCCTGAAACGCATGCAACACCGGATTGAGGCTTAAGCCGGTTTCGATTGCTTCGTATGTCTGCTTTTTAAAGTCTGCCAGCAAGCTGCGTTTGTCGTGCGCATGAAAGGTGTCTACAATCTCATCAGCGAGGCGCACAAAGCCATAGATAGCATAGATTGGCAAATGATATTTTTTATGCAGCGTTTTAATGCCCAGCGTAAAAGAGGTGCTGTAAGCTTCAGTTATCACTTTGCTGCACTTGAGGCAGGTATCCTTAAATAGCTCCATGCGATTTCGGTTTTGCTGATTTATACTTGTACAGGCATTGCAAACTCTTTCATTATCTCTTTAGCCACCACCTGCCCCGAAATAAGGGATGGCGGCACTCCCGGCCCTGGCACAGTAAGCTGCCCAGTGTAATACAGGTTCTTCACTTTTTTGCTTTTCAGACCGGGCTTTAATAATGCTGTTTGCAGTAAGGTATTTGCCAACCCATAAGCGTTGCCTTTAAAAGCATTATAATCTGAGATAAAATCTTTGTGCGCATAGCTTCGCTTATAAACCACTGCACTTCGTATTTCCTGACTGGTAAGCTGCTCCAGCCTGTTCATGACCAATTCATAGTATTTCTCGCGTGTTTCTTCTGTATCCTGCAATCCGGGTGCAACCGGAATAAGTATAAACAGGTTCTCGCAACCTGCCGGCGCAACACTAGCATCGGTTACCGAAGGAGCCGACACATAAAACAGCGGCTTGGCAGGCCATTGCGGATTGGTATAAATCTCATTTGCGTGCGGCCCGAAATCTTCATCAAAAAACAGGTTATGATGTTTAAGTTTTTGCAGACGCTTGTTTATACCCAGGTAAAAAATAAGCGAAGAAGGCGCCATTACACGGTTTTCCCAATATGAGTCGGAGTAGCTGCGGTAAGCAGGCTTCAGCAGGTTTTTCTCCACATGATGGTAGTCTGCACTGGCCACAACAATATCAGCTTCAAAAACGTCAGTATCAGTCAGCACCCTGGTAGCCATACCCTGCTCCACTTCTACCTGGTGCACGTTCTGATTATACTTAAAAACCACGCCTTTTTCTTCGGCCAGCTGCACCATACCTTCGATGATCTTAAACATACCTCCCATAGGGTACCACGTTCCCAGTTTTATATCAGCATAGTTCATTAAACTATACAGGGCAGGCGTATTTTCTGGCAGGGCACCTAAAAACAAAATCGGGAACTCCATCAGCTTGATGATCTTTTCATGGCTGAAGAAGCGGCGGATATGCTTGTGAAAGGACTGGAAAACATCCATCCGGAGTACATCCAGCAGCAAGCGCAAATTCATAAACTCGGTTACCGAGCGGCCTGGCTTATATACCAACTGGTTTATCCCTACTTCATACTTGTAAGCAGCCTGCTCCAGAAATGTATCAAGCTTTGCCGCACTTCCGGGCTCCAGGCTTTCGAACAACTTTTTCAGTTCTGCTACAGAGGCAGGCACATCAACAAAATCATCCTCTCCAAAAACGACAGTATAAGATGGGTCAAGGCGTTTAAGATCATAGTAATCCGAAGTGGTTTTGCCAAATTTATTGAAGTATGACTCAAACACATCGGGCATCCAGTACCAACTCGGCCCCATATCAAAGGTAAAGCCATCGGAACTATACTTTCTGGCACGGCCACCAGGGCTGGCATTTTTCTCCAGCACAGTTACTTCATAGCCCTCGTCGGCCAGAGTAGTAGCTGCCGAAATACCTGAAAAACCGGAACCGATAACTATAACCCTGTTTGGAGACATACTATAGATAACATTATTTTTATAATAATTTGTTTTACGTATCCTGGCGATAAACTTTCAGGGCCTGTTTCAATTCTTTTCTGGCAATGTGAATGCGGTTCTTCACCGTACCGATCGGAATTTTTAGTTTCTCTGCTATTTCGAGGTACTTATACCCTACATAGTACATCATAAAAGGCGTGCGGTGCTCTTCCTGCAATAACTCAATTGCTTTGTTAATATCACCCATCACGAAAGTTGCAGTTCCTTTGTTGTAAGTAACATAATTTTCATCGGTGTTCAGGTACTGCAGGTACTCGGCACTGTCTACGTTACTGCTGCGCTTGGTTATCTTATTATAGTTGTTAATGAAGGTGTTGCGCATAATTGTATAAAGCCAGGCCTTCAGATTAGTACCGGCTTTAAACTTCTCTTTATTTGTGAGCGCCTTTAACATAGTTTCCTGAACCAGGTCTTTTGCATCATCAGAGTCACGTGTCAGGTTCATGGCTGCTGGTCTTAGCGCTTGTGCCATGTTCTGTACCAGATTGGAAAATTCGATTGCAGTCATTTTGTTTATAGTTTATATATAAAACCATAAACAAATATACGAGTGAAAATTAATTTAGCTAATTTTTGTTAAACATATTTTCTAAAATAGTTAAACAAATAAACAAGATTTATACTTGCAACCTATCAGGCTTACTACAAAAGCAACCAAGGCCTTAAAAAGTACAAGGCAAAAAAATACCGCCCTGCATAACAAACGATGCAGGGCGGTAAGCGGATTGGCAAGGCCAGCTTATTTTAATTTAGCTGCTCTACAAGGTCGCGTATGCAGCTAAGGCGTTGTACGTTTGCCGGAAATGAGAGAAAATCATACTGCACCTGGTAGCCATACATGTAAATGTTAAGGCCGGGGAATCTGGCGGCAAGTTTGTTAATATACTCCTGCACATTATCGCGGTCGGGTTGGATGGTAAGCACTGTGCAGATATTCTGCGGCTGGCATTGTTCAACAGTTTTCTCCAGATCGCTGAACGGCAGGTTTTGCCCCAGGTAAATTACATGCAGGTTATGCGCCCGAATTATGTATTGCATATACAACAACGCAATCTCGTGCAACTCACCTTCCGGCAAGTATAGCAAGTATGTTGGTGCATCTTTTTGGCGCCTTACTACCTGCCCGTCAATAGCTACAATAAGTTTTTGCCGCACCAGGTTACTAACAAAATGCTCATGGGCCGGACTTATGTTACCCGTCTGCCACAAAATACCGATCTTATGCAGGAAAGGGTAAATAACCTGATCCATGGTTTCGCTAAACCCGATTTGTAAAGCTGAAGTAGAAAGCGTTTTATCGAACCGTTCTTCATCCATATCAACCATGGCGGCTATCAGGGCATTTATCTGCGAGACATACAGGCATTTCTCGTCGCATAGCTGATGTACTTTCTGGGCAATCTGTTCAGGTTGCATTTGCGCAATCTTAGAAATTTTGTAGCCACGTTCGTTCAGCAGCGAGATATTCAGCAGCGATTTAAGATCAGCATCGTCGTAAAACCGGATGTTGGTTTCGGTGCGTTTCGGGCTAAGTATATTATAGCGTTGCTCCCATATCCTGATAGTATGGGCCTTTATGCCTGAAAGATGCTCGAGTTCTTTAATAGTGTATTGCGCCACGGTTAGCTTGTTGTTTTTTTAAAGTATGGAATGCTGCCTTGAAATACTTTCTGTTTACCCACAACATACCAAAAGCCTCAGAGCCATATTTATGCCCCGACTTATGATGCACTTTATGTGCCATGTTCAAAGCTCTGAGGTAAACGTTAGACGTTTTCCCAAAAAACTTTATGCGCCTGTGGATAAACACGTCATGAATTACAAAGTACGCCACACCATATAAAGTTATACCTGCCCCAATCCAGAACTTATAATCGATGGCGTTACTGCTGAAGTAAAAGAACAGCATTGCCAGCGCACCATAATAGGCAAAAAACAGGTCATTCCACTCAAAAATATGGTTGTGGCGTGTGTGATGGGATTTATGAAGAAACCACAGAAAACCATGCAGCACATACTTGTGCATGGCCCAGGCCACGCCTTCCATAGCTACAAAAGTTGTCATCATGATTCCGATTCCCATCAGCATACACAACAAACAACAAGTTTAACAAATAGTTTAGATAATTAAACAGAATACTTACCAGGCCAGGGGCTCTTTATTTAAAAAAGCGGCAATACCGCGCTGGCAATCCTCGCTGCTACGTGCTACTGCATTCATTTCTGCAGCATATTGCAAACCTTCTTCCAGGCTCATTTCCTGCACGCGTGCAATCATTTCCTTGGTTACCTCCATAGACTGACGCGAATTTTCAGAGCACATTTTTTGAGCGAAAGCATAAACCCGCTCTTCCAACGCTTCTGCAGGTGCCAGGTAATTTATCAGACCCATACGTTGTGCTTCTTCAGCTGCTATGAGGTCGCCGGTTAGCAATAATTGCTTGGCACGGGCCTCCCCTATTTTTCGCAGCAGGAACACTTTAACTATGGCAGGTATAAAACCGATTTTAACCTCGGTGTAACCAAACTTAGCTTCAGGTACCGCAAAAGCAAAATCGCAAATTGTAGCAAGCCCGCAGCCACCGGCAATTGCATGGCCATTTACCTGTGCAATTACCACTTTCTTCAATGTATAGATTAACCGGAAAAGCTCCATCAGGTGGGTAGAGTCAGCCAGGTTATCATGGTAATCATACTTCTGCAAACGCTGGATATACTCCAGATCAGCACCGGCGCAAAATACTTTTCCTTCGGCACGCAACACTATTACTTTGCAGGCTTCGTCGTCTTCAGCTGCTACAAAAGCTCGCTTTAGCTCGGTAACCATGTCATAATTAAGTGCGTTGCGCTTTTCAGCCCTGTTCATAGTAATATAACCTATGCGGTCTTTCACCTGGTAGGTCACATAATCCATAGTTTGTATGGAAGGAGTGTCTGATGTATGTGTCATGATGTTGATTCGTTAAAGTATATACCCAAAAGGGTGTTTCAAATATACGCAACTACCTGATTTAGGCTTAAGCAAAGTAAGAAATTCCCAAAGCAGTATCCAGTATTTTAAAACCTCTATTTATACTTGTTGCCTTTACACTACAAGCCTGTAAAAAGTATATTAATTTTTCAGCTATATTTCTTTTCTGGCAATACGGGCACAAATAGTATTTCGTGTATCAGACAAGTATAAAACCAGCCTGCCCAGTTATTTAAAGCAAAAAATGCTCCGTTTTTTGGGTGCTGTTGCCAAAGAAGTAAAGTACCTGTTCATACTTTAAATCCTGACACTGAATGTGATAAAACAACCTGATGCATAAACGTACGTTTATAAAAATAAATTTGCTAACGAACGTTAGGTTGCATATATTTGTTAGAATCTATATCATGGAAGTAGTATTGAGCAGAAAAGAACAGATAGAACAGACAGCGACTGCACTCTTTAAAACAAGAGGGTTTTCTGCCACATCTATGCGCGACCTGGCCAATGCCCTTGGTATTGAAGCTGCCAGCATCTACTCCCATATCCGTTCTAAAGAAGAAATTTTGCAGCGTGTATGTTTCAGAATGGCACGTGAGTTTTTTGAAGCGATGGACGAAGCGAAGGCAACAGATGGCAATGCCTCCGAAAAACTCAGAAAAGCTATTGCTGCGCATGTGCGTGTTTTAACGCAGAACACAGCGGCTTCCGCAGTTTTTCTGCATGAGTGGCGCCACCTCAGCGAGCCTTTTCATGGCACTTTCCTGTCGTTGCGCGACAAGTATGAAGAAAGCTTTCGGGAGATAATCAGAGAAGGTATAAAAGCCGGCGAGTTTCAGGTACCTGACGAAAAATTTGCAGTACTAACTATACTTTCCGGGCTTAACTGGATTCATACCTGGTATAAGCCTGATGGCAAAATGACACCAACCGAGATAGCCGACAACCTGGCTACTATGCTACTGAATGGATTACAAAAAGCACCAAACTAACAACCATAACAACTCTCACCTTAAACACCTTTACTAATCTAAACCCGCCGGGCTGCCACCTTAACAGCCCGGCACCTTTACTGAACCTTTAAACTATAGATATTATGTACGGAGGAGGAAACGTTTTTGAAGCTACCAAATTCGATGATGTGCAGACCGAAGATCCTGCAAAATTAGCCGAATTTGAAGCACGCATTGCACGCGGCGAAAAGATAGAACCAACCGATTGGATGCCGGAACTATACCGCAAGCAGCTGATCCGCATGATCGAACAGCACGCGCACTCTGAAATTATCGGTGCCCTGCCGGAAGGTACTTGGATAACCCGTGCTCCTGGCTTCCGCCGCAAATTGGCACAGATGGCCAAAGTGCAGGACGAAGTAGGTCACGCACAGCTGCTATACTCTGCTGCCGAAACACTGGGCAAGTCTCGCGAGCAAATGCTGACCGACCTGATCAGCGGTAAATCAAAATACTCAAACGTATTCAACTACCCTGCTTTTACCTGGGCAGATTCTAATATTATTTCCTGGCTGATTGATGCGGGTGCTATTGTTAACCAGATGGCAAATGCTAAAGGTTCTTATGGCCCTTATTCCAGAGCTTTGGAGCGAATCTGTGCTGAGGAAGCCTTCCACCTGAAGTATGGTCACGATGCCGTGGTACACATGGCAACCGGTTCACCTAAGCAGCGCGAAATGATTCAGGCTGCGCTTAACCGCTGGTGGCCACCAATCATGACCTTCTTCGGACCATCAGATAAAATGAGTACGCACACCGAAACGCTGATGCGCTGGAAAGTGAAGATGGCATCTAACGACGAATGCCGTCAGCAGTTCCTGGATATGTATGTACCTAAGATCTGGGAACTTGGCTTAACTGTTCCGGATCCGAAACTGAAGAAGAACATGGAAACCGGCCAGTGGGAATACACAGAACCAGATTGGGATGAGTTTAAGCGCGTGATCAACGGTGACGGTCCTTGCAACGCAGAGCGCCTTGCTGTACGCCGTACCGCTGAAGAGCGTGGTGCCTGGGTACGCAGAGCCCTTCTTAACCCGAAAGCAAAATACGTGAAGCCATTAGCCTAAAAATAAACTATGAGCTTAAAGTCACTTGACCCTAGAGTAACGAGACTGAACCTGCCAGAAGGTGAAGTTCCTGCCATGGAGCCGAAGCCGGAACTGGATCAGTTTGAAACATACGAAGCCTTCCATCAGAAGAAAGAAGGTACTGCCTATACTTACGTTGGTCCTGTTCATGCACCGAATGAAGATGTAGCTTTCCTGTTTGCAAAAGAGCAGTATAGCCGCCGTTTTGCTTGTACCGGCCTATGGATCGCGCGCACCGAAAACATACAGGTTACTCCTTATGTAGGCGACCAGGAAAATGTATACGACATCATAACTATAGATGAGCCAACTGAGCGCAGTGCACAGCCGGAACCATACGAGATTTTCCACCTGAAAAAGCGTGGTAAAGCGCATGCACATGCCGGACGTGTAACAGCAACTTCTTACCAGGAAGCATTGGCAGAAGCCAAGAAAGCATTTGGTGAGAAAGGCCCTATCGTGAATGTGTGGGTGGTGAAATCGAAAGATGTGCTGCAGTCTGCGGAAGAAGACAAGGATATGTGGACCACTATTCCGGACAAGAAATATCGCGAAGCCATTGCCTATAAGGTAATGGACAAGATCACGAAGTATAAAGAAGAAAATAAAACAACTGCCCAATAATGAACGAGCTAGCGATAAAAGACCTGTTATACAAACTGGCAGACGACCAGCTGATACTTGGCCACCGCAACTCTGAGTGGACCGGCTTCGGCCCGATATTGGAGGAAGACATTGCTTTTTCGTCGATGGCGCAGGATAAGATTGGCCATAGCCTGGCGTTTTATACTTTGCTGCAGGAATTAGGGGAAGCTGACCCGGACACTGTTGCCTTTACCCGTAATGCGGAACAGTTCCATAACAGCCAATTGGTGGAATTGCCGAACGGCGAGTATGACTTCAGCCTGATCCGCCATTTCCTGTACGACAACGCCGAGATTATCCGTTTCGAAATGCTGTCGCAGTCGAGCTACGAGCCGATTGCCAAGGTTGCTACCAAGCTGAAAGGCGAAGTAAAATACCACGTGCTGCATGCCAACACATGGATCAAGAACCTGGGCGCTTCTACTGAAGAGGCTATACTTCGTTTACAATCAGCTTTGAACGAGGCACTGCCTTATGCGCTGAGTATGTTCGAAAAGTCGAAGTATGAGCAGGAGCTGATTGACGCTGGTGTATATGGTGGCGAGGAAGCTGTGAAAGCAGAATGGCTGAAGCGCATACAGGCTGTACTTGAGAAAACAGACTTAAAACTGCCTGACGTGGAAAGTATAGAGCCAAAGTTCGGTGGCCGCTACGGCGAGCATACAGAGCACTTGCAACTACTGCTGGATGAAATGGCTGAAGTATTTAAGATTGACCCTACTGCTGAATGGTAATCATGCCATTAACGAAGGAAAACATATTAACCCTGCTGGAGGAGGTAAAAGACCCTGAGATACCGGTGTTGTCGCTGGTGGATCTCGGGGTGATTACAGGTGTAGAAGTGTCAGCAGATGACCATGTAACAGTAAACATGACCCCTACTTTTGCCGGATGCCCTGCCATGGACTACATGAAAAAAGATGTAGAACGTACGCTTGAAAAACACGGCATCAGCAACTATACGGTTAACATGACCTTCGATAAACCTTGGGACAGCAACAAGTTAAGCGAGAAAGGCCGTCAGCATTTAAAGGAATTCGGTTTGGCACCACCCCCAAAGTATGATCTTATATTGGATCTGGATATTCTGGAACATGTAAAATGTCCATACTGCGACAGTGATAACACGGATTTGAGAACGCCTTTCGGTCCGACATTGTGCCGCTCTATGCACTATTGCAATAATTGCAAGCAGATGTTTGAGCAGTTTAAACCGTTGTAGGTATTAGACGTTAGATCTTAGACTTACAGATAAAGTATAAAAAGCAGAAGCCCCGTCAAATAACGGGGCTTCTGCTTTTTATACTTTCTACAGCTTCTCCATTTCCCCTTGTACAAAGTCAGCGAGGCTCCTGATGTAGTCGGTACTGAAATCAAACTTGATCCCGGCAGCCTGGTATACTTCGCCAATAGAAACTGAATAACCTAAGGCCAGTGCACGTTTATAAGCAGCTAAGCCCTCAGCAGGGTTCTCTTTATAATTCTTCCAGACGGCAATAGCGCCAAGTTGTGCCATAGCATACTCAATGTAATAAAATGGCACTTCGTAAATATGCAGCTGTTTTTGCCAGGTATAAGGTTTATACTTCTCGAGCCCTTCCCAGTTTACCAGCTTATGGTTGAATGTATCAAAAGTTTTTACCCACTGGCTATGGCGTTCTTCCTGCGTATGTTGCGGGTTCTCATAAATCCAGTGCTGGAATTTATCAACCGTAGCAACCCAAGGGAACGTCTCCAGAACGCTTTCCAGGTGCGTACGCTTGGCGCGGCGAAGTTCGTCTTCGTTTTCAAAGAAAGTATCCCAGTAATCCATCGAGATCAATTCCATTGACATGGATGCCAGTTCGGCAACCTCGGAAGGTGTATGCTTAAAGGCATTCAGGCTCATGTCGCGGGTAAGGAAAGAATGTACCGCGTGCCCGCCTTCGTGCAGCATAGTTACTACATCCCTTAAACTTGAAGTAGCATTCATAAAAATGAAAGGTACTCCAATCTCATCCAGCGGGTAATTGTAACCTCCCGGCGCTTTTCCTTTTCTTGACTCCAGATCAAGATGCCCCATTTCACGCATAGTAGCCAGGCAATCGCCAAGGTAAGTATCCAGTTTATAGAATACCTGCACGGTTTTCTCCAGAAGCTCATCTCCGGTTTTAAATGGCTCTAACGGAGCCTTACCGCTAGGGTCTACATCCAGGTCCCAGGGGCGCAATTCATCCAGCGCAAGTTTCTGCTTGCGCTCATCATCTATGCGGGTAATAAGCGGAACTATAGTTTGTTCGATGGAAGTATGGAAATCAAAGCAATCCTGAGGCGTGTAATCGAAGCGGCCGAGTGCAGAGAACATGTAGTCCCGGAAATTATCGAAATCTGCATTCAGGGCAACCTGGTTACGTAGCTTCAGTAACTCATCAAAAAGATCATCCAGTTTCTGGCGATCCTGAAGGCGGCGGTCCTGTATGGTACGCCATGCCTCTTCGCGTTTGCTTCTATCATTCAATTTTAAGCGGTCGGCGGCGCGTTGCAGTGTTACTTCTTCCCCATCCAGTGTTACTGTCATGGCGCCGGTAGTGGCGGCATATTGCTGTTGCTTGGTGCTGATCTCGGTATTAAGCGGAATGTTTTTTTCCCGGAAAATCTCCAGAGCCCGCTCTACACCACGCAGGTAAATTTTATACTTCTCCTGGTCCAGCGCATTCACGTAAGGCGAGTGCATCAGCTTTTCATTCAGCTTGTGGTCGTAAGGAGCTATTTTGGGCTCTATTTCTTCTACAAAGTACTGGAAAGCCTTTGTGATTTCTTCGTTCTGGGTATCGCAGGTCATCCGGATATAGCGCCAGCCAGCATCTTCCGAAAGGGCACTCTCCAGCTCGCTGCGGTCAGTCATCCACTTCTCAAGTTCTTCAACAGTATTTAAAGGGCGGTTTTGCAGTTCGTCTAAGTATGGCTGAAGTGTTTCCCAGGTATCTACTTTAAAATCTTCGGCTAAATAAGTACGCGGCTTGCGTTGCGGTATCACTAAGTTTGAATTTGTAATGCTCATAGTTCTATTCAATCTAATAATAGGTAATATAATCACTTCTAATGAGAGTGCAAAAAAAGCAGAGCCATACCTTGCTTGGTATGGCTCTTTATACTTTTTATACTTGCCTTCTATCCTATCTCAATAACAACATCGCTGGTTAACGGATGGCCCACACAATTTAGCACATAACCTTCATCCAGTTCAGCATCAGATAATCCTTCACGCTCATCGAGGTGTACTTTCCCACTCAGGCATTTGCCGCGGCATGCGGTGCAAAGGCCGGCCTGGCAAGAGTATGGCAGATCTACATCCTGGTCCAAAGCAGCTTCTAATATAGTCTGGTCTGGCTTTACTTCTACGCTATATTCTGATCCTTCGTAAATTATAGTTACCGTCTGGGTTGTAATTTCACCATCGTTTTCAGTAGCGCATACATCGCCGTGCTGGTCGGGTTCCGGCTGCTCGTTCAGCTTACTGCTTACAAAGCTTTCACGCAAAATGCGGTCGGCAGGCACGTGCAGTAAGTTCAGGGCTTTGCGGGCTTCTTCCATCATGCCATCAGGTCCGCACATATAATACAGGGCATTCTCGGGCTTGGTTAACTTCAGGCGCTCCAGTATTTTTATCACCATGCTCTGGTTCATACGGCCACGGTGCTCGCACTCAAACTTAGGCTGGCTATAAATGTATTCAATATGCAGGCGCTCGCCATACTTTTGCTGTAGTTGCTGCAGTTGTGCTTTAAAGATTACATTGTCTTCGTCGCGGTTGCCATATAGCAGCGTTACTTTGCTGTTTGGCTCTTCGTGCAACACCGCTTTAAGTATAGACATAAGTGGCGTAATGCCGCTGCCTGCGCCAAAAAGTATAATATGGCGGTTAGAAGCTGAATCTGTAGTAATGTTAAAATTACCCAATGGCTCCATTATTTCTATCTGCTGCCCAACCTGCACGTTATCAAGCAGGTAATTGGATACCAGGCCTCCGGCAACACGCTTAACTGTAACCGACAGGCGAGGCGCTTCGTGTGGCGTACTGCTGAGCGAGTAAGAACGGCGCTCTTTTTTATCTCCTACAGGAAGTATAAGTGTCAGGAACTGGCCTGGTTTATAAGCTATAGTACGTTTATCTGGATGTTCAAAATGCAGGGTAATGGCATCTGAAGTTTCGCGGGTTATCTCCACTACTTTCAAATTCAGGTAGGGGCTACTCATTCTTTATGGCTTTAAATCGTAATAATTTTGCTATTAACACAATTCTGACCTGAAAGTTACAACAAACTATATTCTGTTCTTATAAAGATTCGTATAAAAAGATAGCAGTTCCGCACCCATTCTACGTACATGCTTCAAATCTAAACAGATTCCAGAACGCAGAATTAAAAAAAAACTGCAACTTTGCAATGTACTGCGCAAGCAGTTTTTTATACTGGACCAAGCCAACACTTGCCCGGTTTCTCCGTTCTTATACATCACAACCACTGTAAACACCAATGCTTTACAAACTGACACTAAAAAACTGTGAAAAAACCGTAGTAGTAGATGATCTAACCTACGAGTACATTCAGAACAATGCTTACCTGCAGCAAATAGAATTTATCAAACATTTGCGCATCCACTCAAACGGCTATGCTTTTTTCCAGAAAAACTGGCCGCTGAAAAACGGAAAGTACCGCAACGAGACCATTTACCTGCACAAGCTGATAGGTGAACAACTTCTCGACAAGCCGGAGAGCAATATCAAGCTCTATGTTCACTTTAAAAATGGCAACAAGTTAGATTGCCGCCGCGAAAATTTAGAATGGGCTCCGCTCTGCAAAATTGTGCGTAACACAGCCAAAACAGAAAACAAACTGGGCGTGCGTGGTGTGCATAAAGAGGCGCAGAAGTATCGTGCCATTATCCATTTTAACAAGCAGCGAATTAACCTGGGCACTTTCGAAACATTACAGGAAGCCGCCCTGGCTTACAGCAAAAAATCAGAAGAGCTATTCGGGAAAACCAAAAGCCTGAAAACGCTGTCGAAGTATGTAGAAGAAGTAAACTGATTCTTCTTATACTTGCAGGGGCGTTTCAAAAAAGCCCCTGTTTATTTTTATGAACTCATCTGTTAACCTTAGCGAAGTACTGAGGCGGCATGCGCATGCCTTTGGCCATATTATAGCTGCTGATCTGAATTCTGAGGAAGTTTGCCTGCTGGATTTTTCGGAAGCTAACCCCATTTTACAGCAAGCTGATCTGCGTAACACAGCCAATTTTGATAAGGCCGTGCAAGCTATGTTGCAGGCACAGCAGGCAAGTATAGGCGTAGGCGGCTACCTCGAAGATCGGTTTATTTACAGGCGCAGTGCCCATTTTAATACTTCGGAGCAAAGCCGCAACCTGCACCTGGGGGTAGATATCTGGATGGAAGCTGAGGCGGAAATTTATGCCCCGCTGGATGGCACAGTGCACAGCTTTCAGGACAATGCTAACTTTGGCGATTACGGCCCCACCATTATACTACAACATGAGCTGGATGGTATTACATTTTATACTTTGTATGGCCACCTGGCCCGCCGTTCATTAACAGAACTTGAAGTTGGCAAGCAGTTTAAAAAAGGAGATGTGATCGCATACCTGGGCAATTATCCTGAAAATGGCGACTGGCCTCCGCACCTGCATTTCCAGATCATATCGGATATGGGCGGCCGCACCGGCGACTATCCCGGCGTGGCTACTACAGCAGAAAAAGAGCTGTACCGCCAGCTGTGCCCCAACCCCAACCTGATCCTGCAAAGCCGGCACTTACCTGCTTAGCCAGGTTATACTTCAAACAACACAATAACTTGTAATACAGAGGCTATACAATTCGTTTTCCCTCAAATTATTTCATGCTTATGATCGATTTTGACAAATACCGCGACCTTGTCACCAACTTTTTTCTGATATATGGCATTAAGATCATCTCTGCCATTTTTATACTGGTAATTGGTCTTTGGATTGTAAACCGCATCAGTCGCCTTATTGATAGGCTGATGGTGCGTGAAGGCGTTGATGCTTCGCTGCGGCCATTTCTGAGTAACATATTTAGCATTGCGCTGCGGGTTTTACTATTGGTAGTTGTAATTGGCCAGCTCGGCATCGAGATGACTTCGTTTATTGCTGTACTTGGCTCGGTGGGTTTAGCAATTGGCCTGGCGCTGCAGGGTAGCCTTTCTAACTTTGCCGGTGGCGTGCTTATACTTACGATTAAACCTTTCAGGGTTGGCGATTTTGTGGAGGCGCAAGGGCAGTCGGGCACAGTACACCTCATCAATATTTTTAACACTGTTATTAAAACAGCCGATAATAAAACAGTATACATCCCGAATGGCCCACTGGCCAACAGCGTAGTGGTAAACTATAATGTAGAAGCTACACGCCGGTTAGAGCTGAATTATACTATCAGTATTCATAATAATATTGGTGAAGTGCGGCAACTGTTACAGAGCCTGATAAGCGAAGACCCCCGCATTTTAAAGGAACCTGCACCGGCAATTGTGGTAACAAACTTTGCAGAATACGCCATCACTATAACATTACGCGTTTGGTGCAAGCGCGAGGATTATGGCAACTTATTATCTGACCTGAACGAACGCGCCAAAGAGGCTTTTGATGCAGCCGCCATTCAAATGCCGGTTCCGCGCCGCGAAGTAACAAGTAAAGTAATGGAATAACAGATTTATACTTTAGCTCCGGAGACTGAGTAGATAAAAAGAACAGGGCCAACTATAAAACTATAGTTGGCCCTGTTCTTTTTATGCGTTTATACTTTAGTCGAATTTAATGGCTTTAACCGGCTTAATGCGGGTAACCATAGCAGCAGGTATAAGTATGGCCAGCATGGTAAGTACCAGTGTAATAATGTTAAGCGCAACAATTACGCCTATGTTCCAGCTTATCGGCACGGTATCCATGTAATAGTTTTCAGGATCTAGGGGGATGAGTTTAAAATAATACTGCAGCGCACAGAAACCTATACCTATCAGGTTGCCCCAGATCATGCCTTTTATCGTTAGCTTCAATCCCCTGAAATAGAAAATCTGCCTGATCTGGGCATCGGTTGCCCCAATAGCTTTCAGCACTCCGATCATGTTTATGCGCTCAATTATCATGATAAACACAGTAGAAACCATGTTAAACGTAGCCACGAATATTATCAGAACCAGGAAGATGATCACATTCTTGCGCAGTAGCTTCAGCCAATCGAAAAGCTGGGCATGTTTATCGGTAATCTTCTCGAGCTGCAGGTCATAGTTCATCTTTTCAAAAACCTGGTCTGCTACCGGATCAATCTGGTCAAAATCTTTCAGCACCACTTCTATGCCACCTACCAGCGTATCCGGCCAGTTGTTCAGCTCACGTACCAGCTTCAGGTCGCCTATTACAAAAACCTCGTCAAACTCTTCCAGGCCGGTATTAAAAATTGCCGAAACATGCAGCTTTCGAGCCCTAGGCGGGTTCTGGATAAAGTAAAAGATAACATCATCCCCTACCTTCAGGTGCAGTTTGTTGGCAATCCGGCGGCTCAGCATCACATCTTTAGACGAGGCCGTATCCGTGAACGCGATCAGCTTGCCTGCATCCAGGTTGTGTTCCATCGCACTCAGGTCATAGTTCTTATCTACGCCTTTCAGTACCACGCCCAACACTTCGTCTTCTGTTTTAATAATAGCTGTTTTGCGCGCAAACGACTGAATATGCTTTATACCTTCGATAGAGCCTGCGTTGCTGATACCGGTTTGCGCACTAATGGGGGCTCCTTCGTATGAGTTGTTGGTATCGTACTTGCTTATCTGCAGGTGGGCGCTGAAACTGAAAATCTTTTCACGGATCTCGTTTCGGAAGCCTTCCAGAATAGCAAATGACACAATCATGATAGCAATACCGGCAGCTATGCTTATAATTGCTATTTTTGTGACCGACGAGGTAAACGAGCCGGCCTGCACTTCAGATATCTTATTGGATATGTACTTGGAGATGTTCACTCGTCATGTTTTAAAATGCCTTAAAGATAGGCATCAATTTTGATTTCTGCCCTATGATGAAACACGCTACTGCTATACTTTATACTTTGCTGCTGCTGGGCTTTACCGGCTGCACCGCTAAACAGGCGCCTGCCACTTCCGAAACAACAGCTAAACCCACAGCTTCTGCCACTGCATCTGAGCCAACAACTACACCGGAAACGGCTCCGCTGAAAACCGGCGCAGAACAAACAGAGAAGTACCTCAACCTGCTAAAAGGCAAACGTATTGGCCTGGTAGTAAACCAGACATCCGTAATTGGCAAAACGCATTTAGTAGATTCGCTCGTTAGCCAGGGCATTAACATTATCACCATTTTTGCACCGGAACATGGTTTCAGAGGCGATGCCGACGCAGGTGCATACGTGAAAGATGCCAAAGATGTCAGGACCGGGCTGCCAATAATTTCACTTTACGGTAAAAATAAAAAACCTCTGCCTGAGCAATTACAGAACATAGATATACTTGTGTTTGATATTCAGGATGTAGGCACCCGGTTTTACACTTACATCAGTACCATGCATTATGTAATGGAAGCTGCTGCCGAGCAAAACAAAGAAGTACTTATACTTGACCGGCCTAACCCAAATGGCCATTACGTAGACGGCCCGGTACTGGAGCCTGCGTTTAAATCTTTTGTGGGCATGCACCCCATTCCGATCGTACATGGCGTAACAGTTGGCGAGCTGGCCCACATGATAAATGGCGAAAAATGGCTGGAAGGACAGCGCCAGGCTAAGATCACGGTTATACCTGTTGCCAACTATACGCACAGCACTGCTTATACTTTGCCGGTAAAACCTTCGCCAAACCTGCCTAATGCACAGGCCATTGCTTTGTATCCATCCATCTGCTTTTTTGAAGGTACTAATGTAAGCGTGGGCCGTGGCACAACTACGCCTTTCCAGGTAATTGGCAGCCCATACTATAAGTATAAAACCTATACTTTCACGCCGCAAAGTATGCCGGGCGCCCTTGATCCGCCTTATAAAAACCAACCTTGCTATGGTATGGATTTAACGTCTCCATCACATGCACAGCCTTTTACACTAACTTACCTGATCGAGTTTTACAAAAACTCAACGCAACAGGAAAAATTCTTTAACAACTTTTTCGAGAAGCTTGCAGGCACAGCTACACTTCGCGAGCAGATAAAGAGCGGCAAAACCGAGTCAGAGATAAGAGCCAGCTGGGAACCGACGCTGTCGAACTATAAACAACTCCGAAAAAAATATTTGCTATACCCTGATTTCGAATAAACTATGACCAGAGAACTACGCATAGTGTTTATGGGTACGCCGGACTTTGCTGTTCCTACCCTACAGGCACTTGTTGAGCATAAGTATAAGGTGGTAGCTGTAATTACCGCACCCGATAAACCAGCAGGCCGAGGCCAGAAGTTGCAGCAGTCCCCGGTAAAAGAATATGCTGTTTCTCAGAATATTCCGGTACTGCAGCCTACTAATCTAAAATCAGAGGCTTTTCTGGAGGAGTTACGCAGTTACAAAGCAAACCTGCAGATTATAGTTGCTTTCAGGATGCTGCCTGAAGTAGTATGGGCGATGCCGGAGCTTGGTTCGTTTAATATACATGGCTCTCTTCTGCCGCAATACCGTGGCGCGGCACCTATTAACTGGGCAATTATAAATGGCGAAAAAGAAACCGGTGTTACTTCCTTCTTCCTGAAACACGAGATTGATACCGGTGACCTTTTGTTCCAGGAGCGCGTGCCTATACTGGAAGAGGACGATTTTGGAACGATGTATGAAAAGCTGAAGTATGAGGGTGCGAAATTAGCGATCAGAACTGTGCAGGCCATTGAACGTGATGCAGTACAACCTCAGCCGCAGCAAATCACTTCAGAAACAAAACATGCGCCTAAAATCTTTAAAGACACCTGTGAGATAAACTGGAACCAGCCAGCCACGCAGGTTAGAGATTTTATTCGCGGCCTTTCGCCTTACCCTGCCGCCTGGACGCGTTTCGATAACAAGACCTTCAAGATCTTTAAAGTAAGTGTATTGGATGATGCCGGTTATACTTCTGCTCCCGGCCAATTACACACCGATAACAAAACATACCTGCACGTGCAAACGGCAAACGGCGCACTGGCTATACTTGACCTGCAGATGGAAGGTAAAAAACGTATGCCGGTTCAGGATTTGCTAAGAGGTTATACTTTTAACGTTTAAGCCTATGATAGCTATAGTTGTAGCAATAGCCGACAATAATGTGATCGGGAAGGATAACCAGCTTATCTGGCACCTGCCCGCCGACTTGAAGCACTTTAAAAGTATAACCATGGGTCACCCGATCATCATGGGCCGCAAGACCTTCGACTCGATCGGCAAGCCGCTCCCTGGCCGTACTTCCATTATTATTACGCGCCAACAGGATTTTAAAGCCGAAGGTTGCATTGTTGTAAATTCTGTTCAGGAGGCTATCACCAAAGGCCGGGAGCTGGATGAAACTGTCTGTATTATTGGCGGCGCCGAAATCTATAAACAAGCATTGCCCCTAACAGATACCATTTACCTGACCCGTGTGCACCATACATTTGAAGGGGATACTTACTTCCCGGAGTTACAGCCTGAAGATTGGGAAACAGTTTCAGCAACAGAGCACGCACCTGATGAAAAGAACAAGTATAAGTATAGTTTCCTGGAGCTGAAACGAAAATAGAAAGTATAAAAAAAGGAGCACCTGTGAACGGCGCTCCTTTTTTTGTGTAGCAATTTTATACTTAGCGAAGTATATATAATTTGCCGTATCCGTTCTTGAAAGCTTTGTCGCCAAAGGTATTTTTGTGTCTTACCTCTTCTTCGCCTTTGCTCATAATTACACGGTACAGATAAACACCATTTGCCAGTTTATCGCCGTAAGTATCGGTGCCATCCCAGGCATATTCAGTTTTATTATTTCCGATTCTTAAAGGCCCCAGTTCTTCTTTCATTATCTCTTTTACCACCTTGCCTGTTACCGTCAGAATCTGAATTTTCAGGTGTTCTGGTATCGTGCTGCCTGTAAGTGTGAAAATGAACTGCGTTTTGGTTGAAAACGGATTCGGGAACGGATAGAAATTAGATATCTTCGCCTGCCTGTCTACTTCAAACCCAATCCGGTAAGGCGATATGCCTGATAATCTGCCAGCAACATCTCTTGCGCGTACTTCTAAAGTATACTTTCCGGTTTCGAGGCTTGTGGGCTTATACTCCAGCCTGAAGTCATTTTTCTCATCAGCCGGGTAAAAGCGCACCTCTTGTGGGTTATCTGTCAGAGAAATTTCTCTTTCCGGGCCATTTGCAGGCACCAGAACTACAGTCATACCAGAAGGATCTTGTAAAAACACATGCCTGTTTTCATCCTTAACTGTTATACTTATCAGCGGGCTTGGCGATACCAATTCCCCATCCAGGATATGAACGCCATCAAAGGCAACATCCAGCACAGGGTGCAGCTTAGCCTTTACGTTAAACGGAACTTCAAAAATATTATTAAAGTACTGCTGCTCCGGTAGCACCCGCGGGTTAACGTACATGCTTACTTTATAGCTTCCGCTCAGCGCCACGGTCTGCATTTTAAATTCGAAGTTAGCCGTTTTATTGCCTTTTAACGGCTCAATCTTAAACCTCGAAACAAGTGGCTGTATGCCATCGCCGGTAACAGTTACCTCCACCGTTAAAGAATCAGAGAAGGCTATATTCGTAATATTCTGGAAAGCCATTGGCACAGTTATACTTCCCTTGTTGGCCTGCTCCGATAATTGTTGCTCGCTAACTTTTACAAGGTCTGGTCTTATTACTCCTTCAGGCGGTGCTTCATAATATACAAACCACTCCTTCAGTTGCGGTGCCGTACGCGCCGTAGAGTCCGAAACAAAAGCTTTGAACTGTAACTCCGGGAACTGCGCCACATTTATATTTGATAAGTCAAAAGCTTTAGAAGTAACGCTATCAACCAATACCTCCTGCTTTCCTTCTTTATTAATACCGATAACACTAAGTTTATACTTATCCTGGCCTCCCTGATTGCGTTCGATGTTATGATAAAGCGTGCCCCAGCTGAGCGCAGGTCCGATTAAAGAAGAGGTAATTGTACCTGCCTGTTGTTTTGACTTAAGTAGTATGTTTAAGGAGATGGCTTCGTAAGTCGGTTTTTCAGCATCTACAGGAGCAGTCATCTCTTTTGCTGAGCCTGGAGCAGCACCTTTCTGCCCAACAATGCCATAAGGGTAGCCTGTTTTCAGATTAACATTATCAATCAAACCTGCACCTATACCTTTGAATGCATCCTTTAGTGTAGGCGAAAAGAGATCGAAAGGCACATTGTTTACGCTCATGGCTGCCACATGGTATCCCTCAGGAATAGCTTTCAGAAAAGCTTCCATCTTATCGCGGCTGGCAGGCTGTGTAAGATCGCCAAATTCATACAGGTAAGGATAAGCAGAACAGGCTACACCAACACCCAGATTTTCTACCATTTTCATGGTTTTATCATCCACAACGATCATAAAAATACGTGGTATCGCGCTTGCCCCCGGGTTACTACAGGCTGCTTCGAAAAGCATTTTCCCGTTAAAGAAGATGCCGTAAGGAGGGTTAGTATAGCGGAGAGCTCCACCCACTGTTTTCAGTGTTACTTCAGCGGCAAATGGCCCAAACTCCCACTTTAAACTGTTTTTAGCAGTATTGCTTATTTTGTCTGTTGATGCTTTATTAAACTGGCTGTAATGGCTTTGAGACCATCCATTGTGGCTGTTTGGGATATACCTGAAAGAACTTAATGCCCAAATAGTATCTTCTTTGGCTTCGTAGCTCTGAAAGCGTGCCCGCCAGTAATAAACGGTGCTATCGTTCTGGCCTGTCACCGGCAAATTAACCTCCCACTCCGGTAACAAGGCATTAGCAGTTGTATGGGTTTGTTTTAAACTGCTATTGAAGTTTTGGGTAGTATCTATCTCAAAGTAAAACCCTTTGCTATTACGTTGCAGGTCTGTTGCCTGCACTACCAATTTTACTTTCTCTGTATTTACAATGCTGTATTCTTTAGGCGTTAAAGATATAAGACCATTGGCGGGGAAATAATATTGAAAGCGAAGGATGTTATTTCCCTCGTTCAACTCATCAAATTCATTTGGGCTATCTAATGTTACCTCAAACGTATTTAAACCAAGAGCAGGCACACCTTTGTTATTCATAGGCAATTGTAATACCCGTTTCCTAATTATTGGCCCGATCTTAAAAGAATCTGTGGGCATCTCCGTATTATCAGACAAAGTTCGTTTTACTGTTACAGTTACAGAATCTGTAATCGCTTTCCCTAGGTTATCTACTCCTACATTGAGAACAAAACTCTCTGAAGTGGCTGTTAACAATTCACCATTCTGGTCTTTAACCGAAGCTACATTATCCTGAAACATGTAATCCGGCTTACCCGGCGTATAAGGCTTAACAGCAGGGTCACCTTGTAAGCCCATCTCAGTAACCATTGCCACAACTTCACTTTGTTTGTATGTTGATGTTATCTGCTTAACAGTTTCCTTCATAACATTGCCTACTGTTAAGCCATAAGTAGCAGGGTTTTTGAACGCAGTTGTATAGAAATTCAGGGAATAGAGATGAAGATAGTAATCGAGACCGACATGAGAATGCGCAATTAAGCCAATAGCTCCTTTATCGGCGGCAGCTATCCAGTCTTCGCCTAATGAAACAGAACTAGCCGATGACGCAAAACTTCCAATGTTACATCCGTTCATAAGCATAAGAGGATATTTCCCTTTATTCTGATACCCGTTCAAAGGGCTGGATGCAAATCCGATATCCAGGTCTGTAGTACCTAATGAGCTATGCCCGAAGAAAGTCATTAAAGATACACCTGCGTTTACCTCATTAGAAACATTCATAGTTTCTACTACTTCGCTTACATTCTGCCTGTATTTCTCAATAACATTGGCCCCGAGCAATGGCCCCTCAGCAATTTCCTTATAAGTGCGTAACCATGTAGCAAACTGGTTCATTTCCGAGGCTTTTACACCTCCACCGAGTTGTAATATGTTTTTGCGCCAGGCAAGCCCTTCTGGTAATGCCTCATACTCTTTTACTTTGTTGAGGTAGTTTATAATTTGCTGCGGAGAAGTTACAGAAAGGCGACCTGTAGGTACTTTAGGTTCGTAGGAATTATTCCGAAAATCAGCTGAAAACATTATATCTGAACCAGGAACCCCAAAAGTTGGTACCAGATCGAGGGCTCTTGTGGCGGCATTACGGTAATTCACTTTGTCAAACTCTACACCTTTACCAAGTATAAGCAAATGTTTCTCACGGGGCGAGGTTCGCATATAAGATACAAAACGCCTGATCGCATTCGATGTAAATTCTCCATAATGAAACTGGTTGACAATATCATCTACAAAAACCACAAGCGTATCATAGCTTCCTCCTGCAGCAGAAGCTCTGTAAGCGGCATACTCCTTTGGAGCTGGCAAAGCTGAACCTTCAGCTGCAGCCATTAGCCGCTTATTTGTTAATATGATAAAGTTGTGCGCAGCAGGATCTATGTTTCTGAAAACAATTTGTTTGGCAATCTGAGGCTTAATAGGTGATGCAGTATTCGCTAATAGTAGTTTATGTGTTCTTCTATCGCCAGCTGCAATCACATAACCTTTAGTAGTGCCTGTTGCTACACCTTCTGTTCTGATTATGTTACCCTGGTCTGTGATATCATAGGCTACGGTGCCAGCACCTGCTCCGGTAAAAGAGAAGTATGGATTTAAAGTACGAGTTGAGTCGGTAAAGAAGAACATGTTGTTACCTGTAACAATGCTCTTTTGCGGAAATGTAACAGAAGCATATGCTACACTTACCTGGTTAGTAATTATTTCACTTCCGTCAGGATTATAAGATAAATCAGGAAGAGTTTTTAATGTTAAGGTCCCCGGAGATTTTATATCAGAGAAATCCAAAGTATAGTCCCTTAATAAATGGCCGGAATCTACGATCTGGTGCCTTGCTATCTCCCGGGTTACCCCGGCAGCATCAGTAATCCGGATTACAAAATTATGGAGTACTTCGTTTCTGGCATATGCAATATATCTTAATTGTGGCCTGGGGCCTGTAGTTTCAATATTCGTAATCTGATTTATGGTATAGGTCTTTTCATATCTGGATGTACTTCCTACAAAACCCTCTCCCTGGTCCATCCACGGCATTAAGCTCCCGCTATATGCTTTGCCCCCGTAAAAGGCTTCTACCGGTAATATTGTTGCTTTCTGCAGATGATATGGCTCCGGCGTGCGGCCATCAACAGTCGGATTTGATACCTGCATGCGTTTGCCTCCGCCTGGAGATACTGTCAGAAAATAAGCGGCGGTATCGGTATAGAGGCTATAGTATGGGTTTATCTGGTGTGCCGGATTTTTGTAAAGCTCTTTATCGAGTTGGCCATCATTACGTTCGCCAAAGAACTCGATGTAATCCTGCGTATCCAATTTCTCATCCTGTTCGCCGGCAACATAAATAGAAACCTCTTTGCCTCTTCTGAAAAGCTGGAAATGTTTCGGGTTAACACCGGCAAGACCAAGCTGGCTCAGGTAAGTATAATCTAATTGGTGCAGGCCCGTTTGTGTAACCCTGATCTTGTAATAAGTTTGGTCATACTTGATCCATTCGTTGCCATAAGTCTGTTGTGCCTGTACATTGTTACAGAACAAAACACTTGTTAATGTCAGCGCCAGAATCAGCAGAAATTGTTTAATAGAAGTATAGTTAGGCATAGCCGGATAGCTGAATTTATCTAGTTGAATGAATAACCTAATGATACAATTACAGAGGAAACACCTCCACTGGAAACAGCATTACTTTCTTTACCATTAACCCTTGATAAAGCGAGGTCGAGGTTGAGCCCGCTGGTTTTAACACCTACACCAAAATTAGGCTGCATTCGATTATTATTGCTGCCATCAAAATTCTTTGTCTGCTGGTAGTTATTAAGGCCACCGCGCACATAAACCGAATTATTATAGGCTAACTCCAATCCCAAATGAGGGTCCAGCGATAATACATCTGAACTTATAAGAACATTACGCTTTCCATCAAATGTAAAATCAAGGTCGGTAGCTACTAGCGCAGAGAATTTATCGGTTATTACAAAAGTCTTTCCAACACCAAGCACCACACGGGGCAAGGTAAGCTCTGTAGTACTCTCGGGCAGGTCGTTGCCGGTTTGGCGATAGGCTTCTTCCAGTGCTTCTACATTATGGGTCCAGGAGGTAAAGGTGGTGGTTATATCTTTTGCCATGATGCCAAACTGCCAGTTGCCCTGCTGTAGTTGTGCACCGGCATCTATACCAAAGCCCCACGCATTAGCAAAATCTCCTACGTTGCGGTAAATAATCTTTGCATTCGCCCCTAATTGCAAACCTTCTATCAGGTTGCTGCGGCGGGCATAAGAAAGCAAAACCGCATAATCAGCTACCGAAAAGAATTTTATACTATCGTACTGAATATAACCAAATTCATTCTGCAACCTGCGGGTATCGGCAATATCATCCACACCTAACCTTATTACTGATACAGCCAGAGCGCTGTTGCTATCCAGAGGCATGGCAAAACTTCCGAAGTCATTTTTGGCAATACCTGCAAAGAGCTCAGAGTGCATAAGCTCTACATTATACTTATACTTCAGGCGCAATAGCCCGGCCGGGTTCCAGTAGCCGGCAGTTGCATCGCTGGCTATGGCGGCCTGCACGTTAGCCATACCTAGTGCGCGTGCCCCCACGCCTATATTCAGAAACTCATTGCTATACTTTGGTGCAGTAAGCTGCGCGTTGGCAGCAGAAAACCAACACATCAATAAAGCGAAACATAAACACCTAAAGGTAAATCTGATCATATTTTACAGAGAGCTCTTCTAATTATTTCTTCTGATACCAAAATTTAAAAAAAATATTTTACCGGATGTAATTTTTGCCTTTAAATCCCATAAACCCCTCATACTTAATAAAAAAGGCACTTTTGCAATATTCAGGCAATTATATTTTTCATCAAAAATACTGAATTATTTCCACAAAACGCTGTTGCGCAAACCCTTTTAAAAAACTACCGTAATTATTTTTACAAAGTACCTTGCTTTACATAGTACCTTATGATATATTTGCCTCAACATTAAACGGAATCATCATGAAAGTAGAAAACACACAAGTGCAGATGCGGAAAGGAATTCTGGAATTCTGCATACTGGAGATTATCTCTCGTGGTGAAGTATATGCGTCCGATATGTTGGAAGAGCTGACAGCGGCCAAAATGATCGTTGTGGAGGGTACACTCTACCCTTTGCTCACCCGCCTCAAGAACGCGTCGCTTCTCGACTACAACTGGGTAGAATCATCCTCCGGCCCGCCACGAAAGTATTATACACTCACCGATACAGGCCGCGCCTTTCTGGATCAGCTCCGGGCAACCTGGCGAGAACTGGTAGACTCCACTGAATATATCATCCTAAACAAGAAAGCGCAGTAATCATGAAAAAGAATATAAGCATCAACTTGCAAGGCATTATCTTCTATATTGAAGAGGATGGATATGAGCAGTTAAGCAGATACCTTGCGTCTATCAGAAAATATTTCTCCACGTATGAAGGCCACGAAGAAATCGTAGCTGACATTGAGTACCGTATTGCCGAGATTTTCTCATCAAGATTATCTCCTGCCAAGCAGGTAATTACACTGGAAGATATACAGTACCTGATTGCCAGAATGGGCAACGTTACCGACTTCGAAGTTTTAGACGAGGTGGAAGAAGAAACAGCTTATACTTCGGCAACAGGAAATGCAGGAGCAGGCTCTTCCACTTATACTGCGCCGGGTACCAGAAGACTTTACCGGGATGTAAACCGCAAAGTACTGGGAGGTGTTTGCGCAGGTATCGCAAATTATCTTAACATAGATACACTCTGGATCAGGCTGTTCTTTATACTTTTTGTGGTATTAGGTATAATATCGGCAGGTGTTTCTACTGCAACGGGCATCATCATATATGGTATACTTTGGATTGCCATGCCACAAAGCGACCAGCTACCTGAAACAACGGTTAAAAAGCTGTTCCGCGACCCTGAAGACAAAAAACTGGGTGGCGTGGCAAGTGGTATAGCCAAGTATTTCGGGGTTGATGTAGCGGTTGTCCGTATCCTGTTTCTGATCTCGATTTTCCTGGGCGGGTTTGGCATTTTGGCTTACATAGTACTATGGATAGCTGTGCCTGAAGCCGTTACACTAACAGAACGTATGCAGATGCAGGGCGACCCTGTTACGCTGGCAGGTATAGAACATACCCTAAAGGAAAACCTGAACATGAAAGACCGCAACGGCGAGGAAAGCGCTTTAGCAAAAATTATCCTGCTTCCTATCCGACTGATCTCCCAGGTTATTAACTGGCTTGGCAAAGCACTGGGCCCTATACTTGCCTTCCTTATCACCCTGATTCGTGTGGGCGCAGGTATTCTGCTTATTGTCATATCGGTTGGCTTAACTATCGCTTTGTTTTCGACATTGTTTGTATCACTTGGCCTTGTGGATGAATCGCAGTATGTAAGTATGGGTGATTTTCCGGCCTCCGTGTTTCTGGAGGGCTTTCCCAGGCTCGGTATTGTTGCAGGTTTTATTGTAGGCCTTATTCCGCTATTGCTGCTTATTTTCCTGGCACTGGCATTATTAACCAAGCGCTTTTTCTTACGCCCTATAGTTGGATGGTCTTTGTTTGGGGTGTGGCTGGTGAGCTTATTTATACTTATAGCTACCATTATTGCTTACGCTGGTAATTTTAAACGTAGTGGCGAGGTGGTTGTAACCAAAACTATACCTGCCGGCAACTATAAAACACTTACACTGGATGCCTACGACATGGACAACGACTTCGACCATGTATATGTAGATGTGCGTGAATCAACTGGCAATGACATTCAGGTTATTCAGCGCGTAGAGGCGAAAGGTAAAACAGAGGCTGAAGCCCAGAAAAATGCACGCATGGTTACTTACCGTTTTGTGCAGACCGATTCTGTACTGCGTTTTGATAATAGCTATGAATTTAAGAAAGGAGCTGCGTTCCGTGATCAGGATCTGGAGATTCAGTTATACCTGCCTAAGAACAAGCCGCTGCGCCTTACCGAAGAATTCACTTACATGCTGCCTAGCGCCACCTTCGACCGTGATTATAGTACAGCTAAAATAGTGCGTAACACCTGGCAGGTAAAAGGCGATATGCTAGAATGTTTAACCTGCGCTGCTGATACCCTGGATAACGAGGAAGATGAAGCGTATAACCTCAACAACAACGGTGATGTGAATGTAGATGTGGAAGGCATCAGAGATGGCGAAAGTGTATTGATGGACATGGATGCCTATGGTACTTATTCACAAACATTCAACCTGAAAGATTTCAGACGCATCAGCATTGCCGGTCCTTATCATGTCCAGATCAGACAGGGGAATTATAGTGTGCGTGTTCGCGGTGATAGAGATGAGATCCGTCGCCTGGATATAGACCAGAACGGCCAGGAACTCGTGATAGAATCAACAAGAAGAAACTTCAATCTCTTTGAAGATAAAACACCTGTACTGATCCAGATAACGGCCCCTAATATTGAAGACATTGACCTGGGTGGCGCTATAAAAGCGGACATCGGCAACATATCAACCGATAATCTTGGCATTAGTCTGTCCGGAGCTACAAAAGCTACGGCTCAGGTAAACGTTCGTGATCTGAAAATTGATATTGCGGGAGCATCTGCCAGTAAATTTACAGGCCGCGCCAGCCATGTAGAGATGGATATAGCAGGTGCCTGCCATTTAGATGCTGATGGCCTGCAGGCTAATTCTGTAGATATTGATGCCACCGGTGTAAGTATTGCTGAAGTATATGCAACGCAAACACTTCGGGCAGAGGCATCCGGAACGAGCCAAATAACTTATGGCGGCAACCCTAAAAACACTGACATTGATGCTTCGGGACCGAGCAAAGTTACCCGCCGTTAATGACAGAATTATACTTCTTTAAAAACCGGGCTGAAAAATCATCCGTTACATCAGCCCGGTTCTAAATCTGCCACTAGTACAACATAAAACTATACTTTAACCCAAGACTAGTTGATATGACAGGGCAAAACTTGTTAATTAACAGAATATTTAACCTGATGCTTGTGCTTACATCTTTAAATACTGTGCAAATATTTATTCAAAAATAACAATACCTAAGCTACACCTACGTTATTAACATACCCTTATTTATTTAGCTGTTTGATAAAAAAGCCGGGTTCCCTTTTGTAGAGGAACCCGGCTTTTTTATACTTGTAGCTATAGTATGAAGTTATTGTAGTTTATTGTTGATAACAGGTAATCCTTTTGCTTCTCCTACTTTCAATAAATATGCATAAGCTTCCTCAAATTCGTTTTTAACTTTTCCTTCAAGTATGGCTTCGGTAAGTATTTCCTTCAGGTCGCCAACTGTTTTGGATGGCTTCAGGTCAAAAGATTCCATAATGATCTCACCGGTAATAACAGGCTGGAAGTTGCGCAGCTTGTCACTTTCTTCTACTTCTATAAGGCGTTTCTCAACTTTATCGAAATTCTGAAGGTAGCGCTTTACTTTGTTATCATTTTTAGACGTGATATCAGCACGGCACAGTTTCATCAAGGCATCAATATCATCACCGGCTTCAAACAACAACCTGCGGATAGCTGAGTCGGTAACAGTTTCCTTTACCAGGGCAATTGGGCGAAGGTGCAGGCGAATCAGTTTCTGAACAAACTTCATGTGCTCATTCAGGGGCAGCTTCAGGTCTTTAAATATTTTTGGCGTCATGCGGGCGCCGCGCTCCTCGTGCCCATGAAACGTCCAGCCCACTTTATCAGAATAGCGCTTGGTATCGGGTTTGGCAATGTCGTGAAGTATAGCCGACCAACGAAGCCAAAGATCATCAGAAACTTCTGCTACATTATCGAGCACCTGCAACGTATGGTAAAAATTATCTTTGTGTGAATTGCCTTTTATAGTTTCAACGCCTTGCAGCTCTACCATTTTAGGAAAGATAATGTGCAGCAAACCGGACGCAAACAGCAATTTAAAACCGTAGCTGGGCACCGGCGAAAGTATGATCTTGTTTAGCTCATCCGTAATCCGCTCCTGCGATACTATCTTAATACGCTCTTTATTATCTATAATAGCATCAAAAGTATCCGGGGCGATATCGAATTTTAGCTGGCTGGCAAACCGGATGGCGCGCATCATACGCAATGGATCGTCAGAAAAAGTAATGCCCGGCTCCAGCGGCGTCCTGATGATCTTGCGCTTAATGTCTTTCATGCCATCAAAACGATCTATCAGCTGGCCATAGTCTTGCCTGTTCAGACTAATACCTAAGGCATTAATGGTAAAATCGCGGCGCTTGAGGTCGTCTTCCAGCGTGCCGGTTTCTACTTCCGGCTTTCGGGTATGCTCGCGGTACGATTCTTTTCGGGCTCCTACAAACTCTACTTCCCAGTCGCCATCATGCAGCATAGCCGTACCAAAGTTCTTGAAAACCGAGACTTTAGGTTTATGCGGCAGCTTTTTAGAAACCAGCTCAGCCAGGTTAATCCCGTCGCCTACGCAAACTACATCTATATCTTTGGATGGCCTTTTGAGCACCAGGTCACGCACGAAACCGCCTATCACATAAGCTTCAATATTTAACTCAGCAGCTGCAGCAGCCACTATTTCGAAGATCGGATGCTCTGGTAGTTGTATTTTATCCATTTTAAAAAGTAAACCTCAGGCTATACTTTAGCAGCCTGAGGCACAAAAATACGTCAATTAAATTTAAAGCGCGCAGCCTATACTTAAGTATAGCGCCTAATCCCGGAGCACTTCCTGCTTACCGTCTGCGGTAATTCTTATGATCCGCGATGGACTGGCTTCGTTTTCTTCATCCTGCCGCCATTGCACCACATAATCTACGCGCTCTTTTATTTTATCTGATACCTGCGAGAAAGTTTTAGGCGAAGGCTCATTACTGATATTAGCTGAAGTAGAAACCAATGGCCTTTCTATCTGCCGGATCAGGCGGTGGCAAAATTCGTCTTCAACAAGGCGTACGGCTATACTTCCATCGCTGGCAATCAGCTCCTTTGGCAAATTCTGGGCTCCTGAAAAAACATAGGTCGTAGGCTTGTCCTGCTGCTTCAGCATCTCTTCAAAATTCACGGGCACCTCCTTTACATAATGCCGCAACATGTCTATATCGGTCATCAGCATAATCAGGGATTTAGACTCTTCGCGCTCCTTTATTTTGTATATTTTTTTTACTGCCTCTGCATTTTCAGCATCACAGCCAATACCCCATACCGTGTCGGTGGGGTAAAGTATAACATTCCCTAACAATAGTTCCTCTTCCGCTGCCTGTACTTCTTTCAGAAAATGCTTCATAGTTTTAAATTGTTAATTGTTTGTAGTTGATTGTTGATTATCGTTGAGATTGTTCGCCATATTTAGAAAACAAGCAGCAATTAACAACCCACAATTATTTAATCTCTTGCGTCAGTTCTATTAACACGCCATTGGCGCTTTTTGGGTGCACAAAACAAACCAGTTTATTATCAGCTCCTTTTTTGGGTGCTTCATTTAAAAGTATAAATCCTTCGCTTCTCAGTCGCTCCATTTCAGCCAATATATCGGCTACTTCAAAGGCAATATGGTGTATGCCTTCGCCACGTTTTTCAATAAATTTAGTGATGGCACTGTCTTCTGTTGTGCCTTCCAGCAGCTCTATTTTAGTGCCCCCTACTTTAAAGAACGAAGTATTTACGCCTTCCGATTCTACAAACTCTGTTTTATATGGCTCTACCCCCAGCAATTTAAAGTATAAGCCATTTGCCTCGCTAAAATTTTTAACAGCAATACCTATATGTTCTACGTTTAGCATTTTGTATTTGTAATTAGTCTAAGTAAGCTTTTTTTAGTAATTTTGCACCGAGTCTAAAACTAATAATTTCTACTGACTGTTTAGTAGAAAGGAATAAAATAGATAAAAATAGTGCTATGCTAACACTTCCTATATACTTAGATAACAACGCCACAACGCCACTGGATCCGCGCGTGCTTGAGGCAATGATTCCATACTTTACACAAAAATTTGGAAACGCGGCTTCACGCAACCACCCGTTTGGCTGGCACGCCGAAGAAGCTGTCGATTATGCACGCGAACAAATTGCAGCGCTTATCAACTGTTCTCCTAAAGAAATCATTTTTACTTCAGGTGCAACTGAGTCAGATAACCTGGCTATTAAGGGCGTTTTTGAAATGTATGCTTCTAAAGGTAACCACATAATTACGGCTACTACAGAGCACAAAGCGGTACTTGATACCTGCAAGCACATCGAAAAATTAGGAGGTAAAGTTACTTACCTGCCCGTAAACGCAGAAGGCCTTATCGACCTGGAGCAACTTGAAAATGCTATTACAGATAAGACCATCCTGATCTCTATCATGTATGCGAACAACGAGGTTGGTGTAATTCAGCCAATCCGTGAGATCTCCAGAATTGCTAAAAAGCATGGCGTATTGTTCTTTACAGATGCTACGCAGGCTGTTGGTAAAATTCCGGTTGATGTTGAAGCTGATGGCATTGACCTGATGGCTTTCTCAGCGCATAAAATGTATGGCCCTAAGGGTGTTGGTGCCCTGTATGTGCGTCGTAAAAATCCACGTGTTAAAGTTACTGCCCAGATGGATGGTGGCGGACACGAGCGTGGCATGCGTTCTGGTACTTTGAACGTGCCTGGTATAGTTGGTTTAGGAAAAGCTGCAGAGCTTGCCAAGCAGGACATGGAAAAAGATACGGCTCGTATCTCGGCTATGCGCGACAGACTGGAGCGTGAGCTGCTGACACTCGAAGAATCTTATGTAAATGGCTCTGTAGAGCACCGCTTGCCGCATGTTTCCAACATTTCCTTTAAGTATGTAGAAGGCGAAGGCTTGATGATGGGCGTAAAAGACCTGGCAGTTTCATCTGGCTCGGCTTGCACATCTGCTTCATTAGAACCATCTTACGTATTAAAAGCATTAGGTTTGAGCGATGACCTGGCGCACTCTTCGCTGCGTTTTGGCCTGAGCCGCTTCACTACGGACGAGGAGATTGATTTTGCAATCGGACACGTAAAAGAAGCTGTTACCAAACTGCGTGAAATGTCGCCACTATGGGAGATGTTCAAAGAAGGCATCGACCTGAACTCTATTGAGTGGGCAGAACATTAATAAATGAAGAATCAGGAATGAAGAATTGCTTAAATCTTAATTCCTGATTCAATTCTTAATTCGTAATTTATAATTCGTAATTAAATATAGCTATGGCTTATTCAGATAAAGTAATTGATCATTATAGCAACCCGCGCAACGTGGGCACGCTTGACAAAGCTAAAAGCAACGTAGGTACCGGCTTAGTAGGTGCCCCAGAGTGCGGCGACGTTATGCGCCTTCAGATTGAAGTTGATGAAAACCAGATCATCACCGATGCTAAGTTCAAAACTTTCGGTTGTGGTTCTGCTATCGCTTCTTCTTCTTTAGCTACTGAGTGGCTGAAGGGCAAATCAGTTGACGAGGCATTGGCTATCGACAACATGGATATAGTGGAAGAACTGGCTTTGCCTCCGGTAAAAATTCACTGCTCTGTACTTGCTGAAGATGCAATTAAATCTGCTATCAACGATTACAGAGTAAAGAACGGCTTACCAGCGCTGGAGCTACCTAAGTCTCACCACTAAGAAACAGACTCACGAATGGAGTCAACGACAGATGTGCATGTAGAAAGTGCACGCATTCAGAAGCAGATTGAGAACCACTTTGGAACAAGCGGTAGCAGTCTGCTTTTTGAATTTCGCCAGATGGAAAACAAGGTTCGCCTTGACCTGATTACGATAAATCCGCGCCACAGCCAATCGTTCCTGTTTCATACTGAGATAGGATATGATAAACTGGATGTGTTGCGAAAAATGCTGGAGTATGTACAAAGCTATCGTGACAAGGAAAGCCCCTACACTGTGCAATGGATGGCACATGGCGATAAAGAACTAAATACATCCTACTTCCGTGCACGTAATATGTATGAGGCACTGGATAAGTTATACTTTGGCCGTGATATGAACACAATTACTGTTTTCAGTGTTGTATTGAACCCGGTTTCTTAAAGAATAAAGTAATATGATCACAGTATCAGATAAAGCAAAAGAGAAAGTAATAAAGCTGAAGCAGGATGCCCAACTGGACGATACCTTCCGTTTGCGTGCCTCTGTAGCAGGCGGCGGTTGCTCTGGCCTATCTTACAACCTTGACTTTGACGACGAGGTAAAACCGATGGACCAGGAGTTTGAAGACAAAGGCGTAAAGGTTGTAGTGGACATGAAAAGCTTCCTATATCTTGCCGGCACCGAACTGGACTTTTCAGACGGACTGAACGGTAAAGGCTTCTTCTTTAACAACCCAAATGCCAGCCGTACCTGCGGTTGTGGCGATAGCTTCTCTGTATAATATGCCATACTATAAAAACAAAAGGGGCAGCTACCAGTAGCTGCCCCTTTTGTTTTTATAGTATGGCATGAGTTAATGTTCTGAATACTCCTCCAGTATAACTCCGCCAATGGCACCAGCAAACACCCCTATTATCAGGCCCGCAATAATAGTAACCACCGAAATTTCACCTGCAATAAGTATGGCAACAGCACCACCGATAAGGGCATAAATAATTAATGACCATACAAAGCCAAAAGGGTAAAAAAAGCGTACAAATGTTTTCATTTTAATTTACTTTAGAATTATACAAAACCGGCCAGAATGCTTAAACAGTTTTTTCAAATGGCTTGAGAGAAACTTTTTAAACTACTGACCATCAGTAATTAATACGAGTTCTAAAGAAAAAGAGAATAAAATCATGTAATAAAAAAAGCCTGCTTTGGTTTCCCAAAGCAGGGTTAATAGCTAATAAAAGTTGATTATCTTTTTAAGAATTTAGAAGACTTGAAACCGCCCTGCTCATCCTGAAGTCTAAGGATATAATTTCCACTATTGAGCCTGCTAACATCCAACCGAAATTCTGCTAAAGGCTGCACTTGCTGCGACAATACTATTTTACCTTTCGTGTCATAAACTTCTACCAGGTAATCTTTTCTAACTGGCAACGATACAAACAACTGATCTGTGACTACAGTAGGAAACACAAGAAAGGTAGTATTTTCAGAGTTAATAAGAACCGAAACTATCGCAGAATAAGTATAGCTACCATCTTCGTCTACCTGCTTCAGTCTATAATATGAAGTACCTGTAATTGGTGTATGATCTGTATAAGTATAAACAGTTGAATTATGCTTTGTACCGTTTCCTTTAACTTTGGCAACTTGTTCGAAAACAGCACCATCAGGGCTCCGCTCAATAGCAAAATAATCATTTTGGATTTCCGAAGCAGTTAACCAATTTAATAATACGCCCTCTGAAGTTGATTTGGCAGTAAATTTTGCCAATTCTACGGGCAATATCGTAGGACTGGATGTAGCAGCCGTATTCCAGGCCATACTGAAATCATCAATTGCCAAGCCGTGATCTGCTTCAATTTCGTCATAATCAACCCATCTTAGCATGATATAAGATCCGTTCGGAATGCTCACAGGTAACCTCGAAGTTAAATACCTTCTATTGTCCGCTAAATTTCCATCAAGAGCACCACCAGTCAAGAAATATTTAGGGCTTCTAAACTCAAGCTCTGAAACAGTAGTCCAGTTTTTATTAGAAGGTGTCAGGTTAAAAGATAGAGGGTCATTACTAATAGCGTAAGAAAAGATTATTCTATGCTCCCCAGCTGTGCTATTGGCAATACGCCACTGCTCACCCCAAAAGCTTATGTCCAGTGAAGTAATAGCAGTACCTGAATTATTTTGCAACAGTAAACCATAAGCAAATTCTCCTGCTTTAGTAGAGCTTATACTCCCTAAAGCTCTATCAGTAGAGCTATTAGCGCCATAACTTATAAGCCCGCCTGTATTACCAGAGCCATTATTAGCAGTAATGACAGAATTGGTTATGGTACGTTTTACGGTCCAACCAGGCATATAATATGTGCCATCTTCCCAAGTTGCTGTTCCGGAGGGAGGAAAATTGTTAAAATTTTGAGAATAGGATGTTAGAAATTTACCCATACTTATCTGAGCATTTACCTGAAAAGGCATTAATAATATAACTGCTATCCCACTACACAAAAATTTAAAGAACGTAAATTTCCTGCCCATACTGTTAAAGTTATAGTTACCGTCTTTTTATCAAGTATAAAATGAATTAAGAAGCTAACTACACCTATCACCCTAAAGTTCAATTTCTAACAAAAATCACATTTAAATCCAGGTGGCAAAAACAAAAGGCCTGCTCATTTTACTGAGCAGGCCTTTTGTTAGCATTAACGTTTCTGACTAGTAAGCTCTTACAGCTTTTTTCTCCACAAAATTCATAAAGGCACGGTTCACAACTCTTGTACCACCCGGGGTTGGATAGTTGCCGGTAAAGTACCAGTCGCCTTTGTGGTTCGGGCATGCTAGGTGTAGGTCTTCTATAGTTTGGTAAATTACCTGTACTTCTGCTTTTACTTCCGGCGCTTTTACAATTTCCGATACTTTGGCTGAGATCTCGTCATGCGTAAACAAATCGAAAAGCTCTTTAACAAAGTTGGTTTCTTTGAAAGCCTCGGTACCTTCGGCAGCTACACACTTATCGTATACTTCATCTATTTTATAGTATAGATTACGGTCTTTCAGCAGCTCCAGCATAGCACGGAAAGCTACGAACTCCTTCACACGGCTCATGTCTATGCCATAGCAATCCGGGTAACGGATCTGTGGCGCGCATGAAACGATGATGATCTTCTTCGGCTCCAGCTTATCCAGCATTTTGATAATAGACTTCTCCAGGGTAGTACCACGCACAATTGAGTCATCCAGCACCACTACGGTATCTATACCTTTCTTTACTACTTCGTAAGTCGTGTCGTACACATGCGTAACCAGGTCGTCGCGGTTATTATCGTCTGTAATAAAAGTACGAAGCTTCACGTCTTTGATCACCAGTTTTTCGGCACGCGGCTTAAACTGCAGTATCTCATCGAGTTGTTCTTCGGTGAGTTGCTGGTTAAGTATAGCCTGTTTACGGTAAGCGCGTAGGTGATCTTCAATTCCCTTCATCATACCCAGCCACGATGTTTCCGCTGTATTCGGGATGTAGGAGAAAACAGTATTTTTCAGGTCGTAATTAACGGCCTCCAGAATCTGCCGGCACAGGCGCTTGCCCATGTTCTTGCGCTCTTCATAGATCTCCGGGTCGTTGCCGCGTGAGAAGTAAATGCGTTCAAAGCTGCACGACAATTTCTCGCGTGGTTCCAGTATTTCTCTAAGCGACGGATTGCCTTCTTTATCAACTATAAGCGCATGCCCCGGGGTAATCTCTTTGATAGCCGCATAATCTACATCAAAAGCTGTTTTAATGGCAGGCTTTTCAGAGGCGATCACCACCACTTCATCATCAATATAATAATAAGCGGGGCGAATACCGTTCGGATCGCGGACAACAAATGAAGCGCCGTAACCTGTTAAGCCAGCCATAGCATAACCACCGTCAAAATCCTTAGCCGCACGCTTCAGTACACGTTCCAGATCAAGGTTTTCTTCAATAAGAGTAGTTATTTCTTTGTTCGTATACTCGTGCTTATAAGACTCGAACAACTCCTGGTTCTCTTCGTCCAGGAAGTGGCCGATCTTCTCTAAAACAGTTATAGTATCGGATTTCTGTTTCGGGTGCTGACCAAGCTCTATCAGTTTCTGAAACTGCTCCTCTACGTTGGTCATGTTAAAGTTACCGGCAACGGCAAGGCTGCGGCTGCGCCAGTTGTTTTCGCGCACCATCGGGTGGCAGTTGTCTACGCTGTTTACGCCGTGCGTACCATAACGCAGGTGGCCCAGGTATACATCACCCAAGAAAGGCATGTTTTCCCAAACCCAGCTCAGGTCCTCTGCTTTATCCGGATTACTTTCCTTCAGCTCTTTAAATTCTTTGCCGATCTTGCCGAAAATGCTGTCGATAGCGCGGGTTTTTACAGAACGGAAACGGCTGATGTATTCCATGCCCGGACCAGCGTCGATTTTTATACTTGCAACGCCTGCTCCGTCCTGGCCACGGTTATGCTGCTTCTGCATAAGCAGGAACAACTTGTTAACGCCGTACATGGGCGTGCCATACTTCTCAACGTAATACTCAATTGGTTTTCGGAGCCTGATCAGGGCTATACCGCATTCGTGTTTTATTGAATCGCTCATGTTTGCTGTTAAAGTGTCTGTGCCAGCAGCTTCTCGATGTAGTGCAGCAGCAGGTCAGGTTTAAAGAACAGGACCAGCAGCGGCAACGCAAAAAACGCCAGCAGCAGCTTATTCGACAGTGAAATAACTAAATTTTCTTGAGTTAAATTCCTTTTAAGGAAAAGGTAGTATGGAATCCTGATATAATAAAATAGTGCCACCCCGGTTAGCAACACACCCGCTACTAAAAGTATAAGCAGCAGCGTTTGCCCCGACGAAGTATAGGCCTCCCAGACATTGCTGAAAATAAGAAGCTTGCCCATAAAACCAGCCAGCGGCGGAAGCCCTGTTAGCGACAGCAGGTATAACAAGGCCATTACGCCCAAGTAAGGTAATTTATGCCCTAAACCAGTAAAATGCTCTAGTTTATGGGTGCCAAAGTTTTCTTCGGAGATCTGCAGAAACAGGAAAATGCCATAGTTCATGAACAGCAGCACCGACAAGTAAAACAGCACACTTGAAGTATAGTTGGTGCCAAATGCCATCAGCGCCATCAACAGGAAACCCGCATGCGAAACTGAGGAATAAGCCATTAGTCGGCGTGGCGTTTTTTGCCAGAGTGCTGTAAAATTTCCAATCACTAAAGTCACCAACGCTGCAATACCCAGGAACAAGAGCACATCATCAAAGTATGCCGCAACAGCCGGGTCGGCAAAAGCAGCCACAAAACGAAGTATAACAATGATGCCAGCCATTTTAGGACCAGTAGAGAACAGTGCAACTATAGGCATAGGCGCGCCCTGGTACACATCTGGCACCCAGAAATGAAACGGTGCAGCCGATATTTTAAAGAAGAAGCCTGCAAAAATAAGTATAGCCGCGATAGTTACCAGCAGGTAATCGGACTGCAAAAGTGCCTGCCAAAAAGTGCCTTCAGTATAGTTCAGTGAGCCGGTAAATCCATAGAAGAACGACATGCCATAGAGCATCACACCCGCCGACAAAGTACCGTAAAGTATATACTTCAAGCCTGCTTCTACCGCTCGCTTTTCTTGTTTTAAGGTAAGTGTCAGGATATAGGATGCAATGGAAACCACTTCGATGGCAAGAAATACCATGAGCAGGTTTATGGATTTGGCCATCAGGTTCAGGCCCAGCACCAGCATCAGGATCAGCGCATAATATTCGCCTCTTCCTTCCTTAAGCTGTTCAAGTGATTTACTTTGGAGTGTGAGAAGTATGGTAAAGATACCCGCTGCGCTAAAAAGCATACCACCGTATCGGGCTAAACCATCTGAGCGCAACAAGTTCAAAAACTGCACGCCACCTGAAGTATAGCCACCTAAGATTTGAAGTATAAAAACGGAAAAAAGACCAGTAAGCGCCAGCCACGGCAGCAGTTGTTTTATAGTTCTGGACTTAAACAGGTCGAGTGTAACCAACAGCAGGAAGAAACCAGCTAATAGTAACTCTGGCAACAGCGAACCGGCTCCTGCTATAATGGCGTCAATCGACTGGCTTAGGTTGGTGGCTTGCACTTTCACTTACTTAATGATCGTAGACAATACCATGTTCAGCTGTTCATGGCCATTTTTAAGCACCAGTTCTGTAAAGCCCTGCGCCGCCATACCGATCTTATCTAGCAACAGGTGCGGGAAAATTCCGAATAACAAGGCAAGTATAGCCAGTGGCACTAACATCAGGTATTCTCTAGTGTTAAGGTCAGTAAGTATAGCTTTTTCGCGTAGTTCCGGGAATATCCAGTATTTACCGAAGAACATGCGTTGTAAGGCCCACAGGTAATAAGCAGCCGCCAGTAATAATCCAAACACAGCAACTATAGTTAACCAGCGCGGCAATAAGCCTGTTATATCCGGAGAACTGAAACCACCTACCAGTACCAGCAACTCAGCTATAAAGCCAGAGAAACCTGGCAAGCCCAGCGAGGCAAAGAAAGCGATTACCACAAACGTAGTATAGGCTGGCATGCGCTTGGCTAATCCACGGAAGTTTAGGATCATGCGGTCGTGGGCGCGGTCGTAGATAACACCCACCACCAGGAAAAGCATAGCTGAAATAATACCATGGCTGAACATCATGTAGATAGCACCGTTCACCCCTTCTGACGTAAGCGAAGCCAGCCCCAACAGCACAAAGCCCATATGCGATACCGAAGAGTAGGCGATGAGCTTTTTCAGGTCGTTCATGGCCAGCGCGCAAAGGGCGCCATAGATGATCGAAAGCACTCCTAATCCACCTACCAGCACAGCAAAATAAGCACCTGCATCTGGGAAAATCGGGTACACGATACGTATCAAACCATAGCCACCTACTTTTAAAAGTATAGCAGCCAGTAGAACAGAGATTGGCGTAGGGGCCTCTACGTGTGCATCTGGCAACCAGGTATGCACCGGCACCGAAGGCACTTTAATAGCAAAACCGGCAAAGAGTAATAAGAAGGCGATAAAGCGAATTGGCAGATCCCACAGCACCGTTCCCGACAATACATGCAGCAAACTACCGGGTATAAAGTTGGCAGGCTCCATCATGGCTGGAATACTGAACGTGCGTACAATGTCGGCTCGCTCGATCACGTTTTGTTGCAACAGTTGCTGTACCTGCAAGATCACGTTCGGGTTTGCGCCACCCTGCTGCAACATATCAAGCTGCGCTGCAGTCGCCGCCGGATCAATTACCGAAGTATAAAGCCCGATCATCACGATCAAGATAAATAGCGAACCAACCAAGGTATAAATGAAGAACTTGATAGCGGCATATTCGCGTTTCGGGCCACCCCAGATACCGATCAGGAAGTACATTGGCAGGAGCATGAACTCGAAGAACAGGTAGAACAGGAAGAAGTCCAGCGCCAGAAAACATCCCATTATGCTGGTAAGAAGCAACAGGTAGAGCAGGAAATAGCCCTTTACGTTTTTTTTGATCGTCCAGGAAGAAATGACGCCAATGACACCGATAATGCCCGTGAGCAGCACCATACTGATACTAATACCATCCACACCAACAAAATAATCGATCTGGAACCGGCCAAGGCTACCCAGCGAAAATCCGATCCAGTTCAGTTTCTCTACAAACTGGTAGCCTTGTTGCCCGTTGGCAGCGGCTGCACCATCGAAGCGGAAGTATAAAAGTATAGCCAGCACCATTTGCACCAACGCACCAGCTAAGGCTACCGCCTTCATCGGTTTTTGCAATCGCGCAGGCAGTAGCAACACTACAAGCGCTGCCAGCAAAGGTGTAAATATCAGGCTACTAAGTATGAAATCAGTCAAGAGTTACGAATTCTGAGTTATGAGTTACGAGTTTTTACTTTAGTTGCTTTGGGCTGACAAGCATTAAGATCATGTTGGTTTATCTCCACATTTTCAAATTTTCTCATCTCCAAATCTTCAACTCAAAGATACTTTAAAACAGGACGATATATAGTATTATCAAAATAAATCCGAAAAGTGAATAGGCATAATAACTCTGCACTTTGCCATTCTGTAGGTTGCGGCCCAGCATACCGAATACTTTCGAAAGCGCTCCCACCAGCCACACTAGCCCATCTACTACCAGCCTGTCAAACCAGCCCACCATTTTAGAGAGCACCACCAGCCACTTGCTGCCATAGTTCAGGGTAAAATCAATGACGCGCTTATCTACACGGTAAAGCGTAGTCGCCATCCAGAGCGCTGGCTTTACAAATGTGATATGGAAGAAAGTATCCAGGTAAAAATGATTGAAGCTCAGTCGGACGAAGGTGCTGTTGGGCTGTTCGCTTACTAGTTGTTCACTTGTTTTCCGGTTGTATTTTATAAGTGCTACTGCTATACCAAAAGCCGCCAACAATGCGGAAGTAACTCCAATTACAATGTGGGGCAAATGGTTCGCGTCGTCTTGTATCGTTACAGTCTGCACCAGTTTTTGGGCAAGCAGGGTAAGCGACAAACTTTTCAAACTTATTCCCTCTACGACCCAGCTACCCTTAAAACTCAGCGGATTTAAGGAGAAGAAAATACCCAGCGAAAGGATAGCAAGTATAACGACGGGCACGAGCATGACACGCCCTGTTTCCAGCTTCGGGGAGAAGCGAATCTGTTGCACATCAAAAGGAGCCCGGAAACTGCCAAAGAACATGAACCACATGTGGCGTGTCATGTAATAAGCTGTCAGCACTACTACTAAAAAGCCTGTAACCGGAACTATAAAGTATAACAGGTTGCCATTCGCGCTCATCGTTTGTGCCCAGGCCCAACTTACTGAAAGTATAGCGTCTTTGGAAAGGAAGCCTGATGTAAGCGGAATGCCAGCCAGCGCAGCCGTAGCCAGTAAGTAAGTATAAAATGTAAGCGGCATAGTTTTGCGGAGCCCGCCCATGTTTCGGATGTCCTGCGGATCGATGTTCTCCAGGTGTGCATGGTGCAGCCCATGGTGCATGGCATGAATGATAATACCTGAATTTAGAAACAGCGCTGCCTTGAAGAACGCGTGTGTGGTCAGGTGGAAAAGCGACGCATCGTACGCGCCAGTACCCATTCCCATAACCATATACCCCAACTGAGAAATGGTAGAAAAGGCTAGAACTGCTTTTATATCATATTGGTTCAGGGCGGCCAGCGCACCAACTAAGGCGGTAATGGCACCAACTATAGCAATAACGGTAAGTGCATCAGGAGTAAAAAATGCGTAGCAACGCGCCAGCAAGTATACACCAGCTGCCACCATGGTCGCCGCATGTATCAACGACGAAACCGGGGTCGGCCCCTGCATGGCATCTGGTAACCAGATCTGCAACGGGAATTGAGCTGACTTACCCACGCAACCCATAAACAAGCCCAAGCCAGCCAAAGTAAGCAGCAACGCACTTAGCTCCAGTTGCCACAGCTCCCCATTTAAAGTATAGTCAAGTATAAAGCTATTGTCTGACCAGTTGCCGGCACTTATGAGTGTACGAAGCGTTTCAAGGTCGAAAGTGCGGAAGTAAGTATAAAAGGCAAACAGGCCAAGCAACAACCCAATATCCCCTACCCTGTTCACCAGGAAAGCTTTTTTGTTAGCGGCCACAGCTGCCGGCCGCTCAAACCAGAAACCAATGAGCAGGTACGATGAAAGTCCCACCAGTTCCCAAAACATGAACAGCAGCAGTAAGTTATCTACCAGCACAATACCCAGCATACTGAACGTAAACAGCCCCAGGTAAGCAAAATAACGATGGTAGCCTGTATCGCCGTGCATGTACCCTACCGAGAACAGCTGCACCAGCGTAGAGATAAACGTGACAATTACCAGCATCAGCACGGTCAGGTTATCCAGCAGAATACCCGCTGTAAAATCAGAAACTATACTTGATGGTAGGCTAAACCAGACGGTTCGCGTGTGATAAGTAGCGGTGTTCCAGGTTTGGGTGAAGAGGTAAACTGAAAGTATAAAAGTGGCCGCTGAGATACCAATTGCCAACCAGTCGCCTCGGCGCGGCAGACGCTTACCAAAACAAAAGAGCACAAAAAAAGCCAGTAGCGGCAGCAACAGCACTACCAGCGCGGTAGTGGTTTGGGGCGTGCCAGCCAGCGGCTTCAGAAGTTCAGTGAGCTCCAAGTCAGGTTTATAGTTTCAGTTTGTGCCTTTCGGGCTGCCAAAGTTAGCTATATTAGCTTAATTTTATACTTATAGTTTACAGTAAACGGGCTTTAGTCTTGCGTTGCAATTTCGCTAAGGTTAGCAGTTTTAAAATGCTGGTACACGCGTAAAACTATAGCCAGGGCAACGGCAGCCTCAGCGGCGGCAATCACAATTACGAAAAGCGAAAACATCTGGCCCTGCAACAGTTGCGGATCATGGCGGCTAAACGCGACCAGGTTCAGGTTGGCAGCATTAAAGATCAGTTCAATGCCCATTAGCACTACCACCGCGTGGCGTTTGGTGATAACAGCCAGTATTCCCAGGCTGAAAAGTACAGCACTCAGAAGTAGAATATGTTCTAAAGGAATCTGTGGCATAGCTATACTTTCTGTTTGTCGGTGGCAATGTAGGCGGCTCCCATCAGGGCAATCAGCAATAGCAACGAAGCGATTTCGAAAGGCAACACAAAATCCGTCATCAGTTTTATACCTATAGTTTGCACTGTGCTTTTCTGGTCACCCAATACATTTAACTCTGTTGTTTGTAACCAGGGCAGTGAGCTGATGTTGGCTTTCAGTATAGAATAACTTAGTCCCACAACTATAAGTCCGGCTATCAGTGTACCCCAAACTGTGTTCACGTTTTCCGACAGCACCGATTTATCGTGCACCCGACTGCTCAGCATGATACCGAAAAGTATAAGCACTAGTACACCACCTACATACACCATCAGTTGGGTAACAGCTATAAAATCAGCAAAAAGCAACACGTAAATGCCAGCTATACTTAACAATACTATCAACAACGAAAAACCGGCATACAGCAGGTTGCGCGTAAGCACCATGTAGGCTCCCGAAACTATGGCAAGTATGGCGAAGATGTAGAAAAGCATTTTATTTAATTGAGTCGATGCCTTGTTTATCAATTATGGTTTTATCTCCTATTCTTAGATAGGAAGTATCTCCATTTTCATCTGCAATAATAATGGTATCTCCTGAAGTAATTAGATACTCCCCACGAACTACTATATCATCTTTTGGATTTCTGATTTCATAATAAAGAATCAAAAACCATAAAAGTAAGCCACCTGCTACAATACCATGCACCATGAATGCACCTTTTGAAAGTTGATCTGGAGACTTTGTTATGTATTTAAATACATTGGGTATCAGTTTAAACAATCCGATTAAGACTGTAATAATGACAATAATGTGAGAAAGTCCCGGGCCATGAGTGTAAGCTTCATTAAAACTAAAATAAGCAACTGCTGCTAGGCCAAAACCAATCAAATAAAGCAAGGAAGCATGCAACGCACCTTTATATTTGCTATACAAGTCCTTCATATTCGTTTAAGCCTAAGTTTCTCAAAGATCTTTGCACTTCCGAAGCGAAGAAGATCCTTGAAATAGCACATTTTAACAATTCAGCAATTACCCCTGCTTTCTTGCTGCCAACGCTGCTGCTTTTGCTGCGGCCATTTCTTCCTGCTGTTTTGCCAGGAGTTGCTTTTTCTCCTCAGCTTGCTCCGGCGACAGATCCGTGAAGTGGTAGATCATGTTCTTGATATCTACTTCCGCGAAATCGTACACTGGGGTCATAGTCAGGCAGTCGGTTGGGCAGACAGTGGTGCAGAGGCCGCAGTAGCAGCACTTAGCTAAATCGATATCAAATACTGGCGCATACAGGCGTTTTTTGGTTCCGTCTGATGTTACCCCGATCTCTTCCGTAGCCTTTACAGATTCTATAGTTATGCAGTTTACAGGACAAATTTTAGCGCACAGGTCGCAGACAATACAGTCGTCTATCTCGTTGTGCAGGCGATAGCGGCCGTTATCGGGAACAGGTATGGCTTCGTATGGGTACTTCAGCGTTACCAGTCCATCGGGTTGGTTAAAGTAATTTTTATCGGTTACATACTCCGGGGTACGGCGGTTATTGGCATTCTTAAAGTGCTTCCATGTCAGGCGCAGGCCACTTACCAGCGACTTCACCACGTCCCAGAATCCGGATTTATGTTGTATGGCTTTTCTCTCGGTCGTTCTCATATCATCAAAAGTCGCCAGATGCCTGCTATCAGAACTACTCCTAACGCAATTGGTGTAAGTACTTTCCAGCATAGGTGCATCAGTTGGTCTACACGCAGGCGTGGGTATGTCCAGCGTATTTGTAGTTGCAGGAACAGCAGTACAAACGTTTTGCTCAGCAACCAGAATCCGCCCCAAAGTATACTTGATACTTCACCAACGGTACCAGTGGTCCAGTAAGCTAAACTAACAGGTCCAATGTTTGGTAAAGGCGTGTTCCAGCTACCCAGGAAAAGTATAACTGCCACCAGACTTACCAGCACCATCATGCTATACTCTGCCAGGAACAACACGGCAAACCTAAAACCTGAATATTCTACGTGAAAACCAGCAACTAACTCCGACTCCGCTTCCGGAATATCGAAAGGTGCGCGGTTGCTTTCGGCCAGCGAGGCGATAAAGTATATAATGAAGGAAATTAAAAGTATAGGAGCCCGGAAAATGTTCCAGGTTGTGATGCCGCCTATAGTTGTGGTGTTAATGCCCAGTGCTTCGATGCCGAATAGCCAGTTCATTTCGTATTCCAGTCCCGGAAACTGATTCATTAAAGCGCCTTGCTGGTAACTTATTTCCTGGAAATCCAGGGACTGGCAAACCATTACTGCAGAAAGTATAGCCAAGCCAGCCGGAATCTCATATGAAACGATTTGCGCTACCGAGCGCATAGCACCCAGCATGGCATATTTGTTATTAGAGCCCCAGCCCGCCATCAGCAGACCAACCACATCTAAAGAGATAATTGCCAACAGGTAAAAAACACCAATGCCAATACCCGCAGGCACAAGATCAGGGGTAAAAGGGATAACGGCAAAACCTGCGAAAACAGCAGCGAAGATAAGTATAGGCGCCAGTTTGAAAAGGCTTTTATCGGCAGCAGCAGGTACAATGTCTTCTTTCTGCAACAGCTTCAGCACATCCAACACCGATTGCAGTGAACCATACGGACCGGCTTCGGTTGGCCCAAGCCTGTCCTGCATAAAAGCCGCCACTTTACGCTCTGCATACGCCAGCACAATCACTATCGAGAGCAACAGCACAAGTGTAAGCACAAAAGCGAGCATAGGCGGTTATGGTTTATTACCGGGCAAAGGTAGGGTTAAATTTGGAAATTTGAAGATGTAGAGATTATGTCTGAATCAGGATTTGCGGGATTAATGGATTGGCAGGATTTGTTAAGTACCATTAGCCTTGGTAAGTATAATAGGCTCGCTGTCTGTAATGAGTATAGTATGCTCGTGTTGAGCTACATAACCACCTTTCTCTGCCAAGAGTGTCCAGCCATCGCCCTTGTCGCGGGTATAGCTCCCTTTGGTAGAGATAAATGTTTCTACAGCTACAACACTGTTTTTCTTAAATCGCTGTGTATTAAACTTGTCGTAAAAGCAGGGGATTTCATGTGGTGCTTCGTGTAGGCTCTTTCCCACACCATGCCCTACCAGATTCCGGATTACTTTATAGCCATTCTTTTTCGCTTCTGTCTCAATTATTCTGCCTATATCTGAAATTCTTACTCCGCCTTTTATCTCTTTCAGCGCCTTATATAAAGCGCTTGTCGAAGCATTAACAAGTTTATTAAGAACATTTATATCTTCGCCTACCACAAAAGAACCACCATTATCTGCAAAGTAACCGCCTAATTCCGCTGAAACATCAATATTTACCAAATCCCCTTCCTTCAGCACAGTTTTAGTAGAAGGTATGCCATGGGCGGCTTCATTATTCACGCTTATGCACGTATAACCAGGGAAATTATAGGTTACCTTTGGTGCTGACTTTGCGCCATAAGAACGTAAGATCTCATACCCAAAATCATCTAGTTCTTTAGTTGACATGCCCGACTTTGCATGCTCCCGCATTTGCTTCAGCGTAACAGCCACAACTTCGCTAACCTTTGTAATCCCAATTAAATCTGCTTCTGATTCTATAGACATTTTATACTTCTTCTAATTTTGATTACTCTACTAAGTGAGGCACAAACTGCGACAGGTTGGTAATGATACCCTTCTCGCGGCGGAAACCGATGGCACAACCTTCGCCGGCCCAGAAAACACCTGCCTGGTAAGTATAGCCTTTGTTGTCCTCGGGCAGGTCGCACCAGCGCTGGTATACCTGCTGTTGCTGGTCGTATTCGCCTTCCAGTTTGGTTACGCGCACTTTGTCTACTACTTCTATACTTTGCCCTTCCCTGCCGAAGTATGGCTTGCGGATATACTTGCCAATTAGTGGTTCCAGATCAGCTTCTAAAAGCAATGGGTGGTATGGGTAAGCCTTCCAAAGCCAGGCTAGCATGCCTTTACTCTGAAACAGTAAAGTATAAGCCGGATTGGAAACCACTACATTTCGGCTACGAACAAGTTGTGTCAGGCTTTCGCAGAGTTCTGGCTCTTCCCAGGCAATCTGTTCCCAGGGCAATAGCTTAAACAGGAACGGAAACTGCTGCCACTGCTCCTGCCCTATCTGTGCCCACACGCCACGTTCCGCTCCCTGCGTCGAGATAGTTACTTCATCAATGGGGCAAAGATGTGCATCAAAACCAGCTTCGGTAGCAGCCTGCGCCAGTACGGCACAGTTAGTTTCGTCTTCTGCACTGCCACCTAGGTAAGTTAACAATAATGCCGGAGCCAGATCATTGTTCATCATACGCCAGGTTCTGAACTGTTCTACCAATGCCTCATATAAACCCGAGTATTGGTTGGAATTTTGTTTTCCGGCAGCAGCTAAGCTTGCCCATTGTACCACAGCAGTTTCAGGTATAGATGTCGCGGTATCGGCGTTAAATTCCAGCAGTTTTGGCCCTTCAGGAGTTTGAGCCAGATCGAAGCGGCCGTACAAGTGCCAGTGCCGGTCGTCGTTCCATGATTGTCGCACCAGTTGCCATAAGTTTTGGGGAATACCAAGCACATTTAGGAAAGCATCCGGCAGATCATCCGGCACGGCCTGCACCATCATATTATAGAGTGTATCGGCAGCCTCCAACAGTTTATCTGCGTCATTCTCGTTCAACACTACTGCTTCGCCGGGCACATAGTTGGCGCAACCATCTTCTACACACCACTCCCAGCCAAGGCCACGCACAGCAGTTTCCACGTCGCCGGAGTGTGGTTCCAGACGCACTCTAACTCTTAAATTATTCAGCATGAAGTATAGTTCTGAAGTATAACTTAACCACCGAAACCACCGCCACTGCTGCGACCTCTGAAATAGCCGCTTCTACCGGAACGGGGTGCTGTACTTTGCTGACGATAGGTTTGCACATTCTGCCTCCAGGAATCAGTACGACGAATATGGCTCGGGTTAGCATAATAAGCAGGGTTCGGAGACATCATACGACCAGCCATGTACCCCATACCGCTCCACCAGAGCACGCTACCTAGTCCAAATCCACCTTGCTGATAGGTATTCTGATTGGTTGCCAGTTCTTTCATGCGGTTTTCAAGTTCCAGTCCCTTCAGGGTATCTATCCGGCCATCGCTATACTTTAAAATAGCCATGCTGGCACCCGGTGCTGTGGTGCGCTCGTCGGTTATTTTCCACTGGTCAGGAGCTTCTTCGGTAAGTTCTGTGATGATGCCATCCGGTAGTTTTACTTCTTCACCAGAGTTCCAGTCGTTGTTATTGTTATTGTTGTTGCCGCAACTGGTAAGGCCCATGCAGGCAGCCGCCGCTACTATAAAGGCGTTGCGTTTAAGATCGCCGATGCGCAGATATCGTTTTTTCATTCGTTCTAATGCAAGTATAGTTAAAGGTACGGTTTTAAGGGGACTTTTGATAATGCAAAGGAGTTCTGTGTCTAGAGTGTTGAGTCCCGTGTTGGTAAGTGATTAGATGATAGTTTTATAGTTAGAGTTGGTCCAACCACCCCTAACCCCTCCTTGTCTAAGGAGGGGAGTTATACCTAGTTTTTATTCTTTCATCTCAAATAGCATGAGATATCTGGCAGAAACATTTTACACACCCCTACCCCTCTCAAGAGGGGAATTTGGACATTGCTATAATTCATATTATTGTTTTTATAGGTACAGTCCACGGGCGGACAGGTCGCGACCTGTACCTACAAAACTATAACCATGATAAATCTCGCAGCCTCTACTTCTCCAATCAACTATAAATCAACTACCGAAAGATATCAGTCTTTGAAGAGCGCCTTGTAGATTTCCGGTGCCGCAGGCATTTCGAGGTACGAGAAAAGGAAATGTACAAGGCGCGATACCCAAAGACGGGGCCTCCCGGCCGTGAGGGCACCAAAGTTAGCTATAAAACTATAGGTAATTAGTGCTCCCAGGATTAGAGGAAATTTGAATGGATTGCTTGGTCCTAGCAAGTATAGGCGTCAACTATAAGGCAATTAAGATTTCTCGCTATGGCTCGAAATGACAAAAAAAATTTTTGACTCCAATCTACTCCCACAACGGGTAATGCTCTAAATGTACCTGTCGTTTAAAAAAGATCCGGGTGCTTTCCTCAAAAGAATGAGTAAAGTCAGAAACGTAGAATTTATGGTCGCCAACCAGTTTATCGGATGCCAGTTTATTGGCCTGCAGGTAATTTTTAACATGCTCTGCTACAATCATACTTGCATCCAGCACATCTACTTTACCTTGGTAATAAGCCTCAATTTGCTTTTTAATGAGCGGGTAATGCGTACAGCCAAGTATAAGTGCCTCAATACCTTTTAAGGCAGGGTCTGACAGGTAAGCATGGATAACACTTTCAGAAATGGAGTCATTAAAAAAGCCTTCTTCTATCATGGCGGCCAGAAGTGGTGTGGCATGCGATTTTAACTCAATCCCTAAGTTAAGGTCATCCACTTTTTTGCGGTAAACATTGGAATTTACAGTTTGTTTGGTGCCAATTAAACCGATGGTTTTACCCGGATAGGTTTTACCGATATAGTTTACAATAGGGTCAATCACGTTCAGCACTTTGGCTTTGCTGCCCACATATTCTTTTACCAGTTCATAAGCCGCCGCCGATGCCGAGTTACAGGCAATAAGTATAACCTTGCAATGTTGCTTAAGCAAAAGGTCGCATATCTTAACAGAATAAGCCTGTATGGCTGCTGTAGATTTATCGCCGTAAGGCAGGTGGGCAGTATCGCCAAAGTATACAATGCGCTCGTTCGGTAGCTCTTTAAGTATAGCTTTTGCCACTGTGAGGCCACCTATACCACTATCGAAAATCCCGATCGGTTGTGCTTTCTTCTCCTGTACCATAGGCAACGAAGTTAAGTAAATTCACAGAAAAGATACGTTTACTAGTAAAATCATACCGTTGGCCCTTTTTTATTTAAACATAGAACGATTCTTAGTTAATATTGAGTTATAAATAAAATCACTATTATCATATTCTACTCTATAAATATAAATTTTATTTAATTATTTGTTGGTTTTAGAATAAATATTATATTTAACTTAAGTTACCGACCCATTAACGACCTGATGCATATCAAGTCAGCCTGTCATAGGAGTTTTACTATTGTCTGAACCATAAAACTTGCCTTCCGTAGTTGGCAAAGTTGTTCCCTAACAACTAAACGTAAAGACCCTTATGCTTACTACTTTACAAAGTACGGCGCCTGTAATAAAAAAGTCCGCATTATATGGCAGCTTATCAACCAGGTTTGTGGCAACTTTAGTAGATACTACCATTCTGGTATTTTTTTACTCGGTAATTCTATACTCCACTGCCAACGATCCGCAGCAACAGGTTTCCTGGAAAGAGATCATTCACCAGCATGGCCTTGGTGTGGGGCAGCTTGTGTTCATTTTTAAAACCCTGTTTTTTAACCTGTACTTCCCTGTGCTGCACTGGTTATACTATACTTTACTGGAGGCATCGCCAAAGCAGGCTACCATTGGCAAGTTTACATTAGGGCTAAAAGTAACCGACCTGCGCGGCAAGCGCATCAGCTTTGCACAAGCCAATTTACGCTACTTCTCAAAACTTGCATCAGCAGCACCGTTTCTGTTAGGCTTTTTATTGATTCTGAGCACAAGACGCAACCAAATGTTGCACGATTATATTGCCAGAACAGTAGTAGTAACCGAGCAATAGTATAGCCAAAATCCATATTTTATTAGCCCCCTTTTCTAATCCGGCGTATAAATAGCTACGACTATCAATTTGAAAGGAGGTTTATATGAGATTTATTCCAACCCGGTTCCACGGAGTTTTAGACTATATAGTTGGGTTATTACTAATTGCATCGCCCTGGCTGTTTGACTTTGCTGCTGGCGGCGCCGAAACCTGGGTACCGGTAATTGCAGGTAGCCTGGTCCTGCTTCAGACTATACTTACCGATTTTGAAGCAGGCATTATCAGGATGCTGCCCATGCAAACTCATCTTATGATGGACTTTGCAATTGGTGTACTGCTGGCTTTATCGCCCTGGTTATTTGGCTTTGCTGACAAGGTATACACGCCACATGTTATTTTTGGTGTATTTGCTATACTTGCTTCACTAACAACACACCGCAGTCCGAGCACATCTTACCGTGTAAAACACCCCTTACGCGAGCATATAAGATAAACGTTGGTTAAAAGCTTATAAAGCTTTTAACAAAACAGGCTGGCCCGAAAGAGCCAGCCTGTTTTATTTTACGCCCTTACGAGCAGAAATGCCTAAATTTGCACTATGAATTACTTATCAGCAGAAAACATCTCGAAAAGCTTCAGCGATCGCTGGCTCTTTAAAAACCTGAACTTCGGCATTAGCCAGGGGCAACGCGTGGCTCTTGTAGGCGTTAACGGCTCAGGAAAAACAACCCTGCTAAATGTACTTGCCGGCAAATTACCTCCCGATGAAGGTAGTGTAAGTGTGCGCAAAGAAGTGTCTATCGGTTTCCTGGGCCAGAACCCTGAAATGAACGAAGAACTGACCGTGCAGCAAACTATTTTTTCGGGCCAGAGCGAGGTGCTGGATGTGATACGTGATTACGAAGTTGCCCTTGAGAACCCTAACACCAGTGCCGAAAAAATGCAGAAGCTGATGGAGCGCATGGACGAACTGCAGGCGTGGGATTTTGAGCTGAAAGTAAAACAGATCTTATCAAAACTGGGAATCCATAACCTGGAGCAGCAAATAAAGCAACTATCGGGTGGGCAGCGCAAGCGTGTGGCCATGGCCCGCGTGCTGATAGAAGAGCCAAGTATGCTGATACTCGATGAGCCTACCAACCACCTGGACCTGGACACTATTGAATGGCTCGAGAACCTGCTCTCGACACAAAACACTACCCTGCTGATGGTAACCCACGACCGTTATTTTCTGGACAAAGTGGCAAACGAAATTGCGGAACTGGATGGCGGCAAGGTTTATACTTACAAAGGCAACTATACTTACTTTGTTGAGAAAAAAGCAGAACGCGAAGAAATAGCCGCCGCCGAAACCGATAAAGCGCGTAACCTGATGCGCAAAGAACTTGACTGGATACGACGCCAGCCAAAAGCGCGTGGCACCAAGGCCAAGTATAGAGTAGATGCCTTTGAAGAGCTGAAAGAAAAAGCCGCCAAGAAAACCGCCGCACCTACTTTGGAGCTATCTGTAAAAACCACGCGCCAGGGCAGCAAGATCATAGAAGTAGACCATATCTCGAAGCGTTTTGGCGATAAGGTAATCGTAGACGATTTCTCTTATGTGTTCAAGAAAAAAGACAGAATAGGTATAGTTGGTCCGAACGGTGCCGGCAAATCCACTTTCCTGAACATGCTGGTGGGCAACCTGCAGCCCGATAGCGGAACTATAGATGCCGGACAAACAACTATATTCGGTTATTACACCCAGAACGAACTGACTTTTAAAGAAGACCAGCGCGTAATTGATATTGTAAAAGAGATTGCCGAAGTGGTGGAAATGGCGAATGGCGAAGTAATAACAGCCAGCCAGTTTCTGCAGCATTTCCAGTTTGCGCCGCCACAACAGTATACCATGGTCAGCAAGCTGAGCGGGGGCGAAAAACGCCGCCTGCAGTTGCTGCGCGTGCTCATCAAAAACCCGAACTTCCTGATTCTGGATGAGCCTACCAACGACCTCGACATTATTACGCTGAACATACTGGAGGATTTCCTGCTGAACTTTGGCGGTTGCCTGCTTATAGTGAGCCACGACCGCTATTTTATGGACCGGTTGGTAGAGCACCTTTTTGTGTTTGAAGGCGAAGGCAAGATCCGCAACTTCCCGGGCAACTATACTGATTACCGTGAGTGGCTACAGGAACAGGAACGCACGCAGGTACAGGAAGAGAAAAAAGTGATAGCCGCACCTGTAGTGGAGAAAAAACAGGAAGAACCTGCTGCCGCCAACAAGCGAAAAGCCACTTATAACGAGAAAAGAGAGTACGAGCAGCTGGAAAAAGAAATTGCTACGTTAGAGGCCCGTAAAGAAGAAATAACAGGCCTGATGAATGCCGGCACTACCACCGACCATACCCAGCTTACTGCCTGGGCCTCTGAGCTCGAAGCTATAAACGGGCAACTGGAAGAAAAAGAATTCCGCTGGCTGGAACTGGCAGAACTGATGTAAGAGCTAAGTATAAACTGGAAAGTATAAACTGGAAAGTATAAACTGGAAAGTATAAACTGGAAAGTATAAACTGGAAAGTATAAAGGCAGCCCGAGGACTGCCTTTATACTTTAAAATCAGTCTTCAGTCCAGGCCTTTTACCACCACATAGTTTTCCTGATTCCGCTCTGCTACCTTTACAATTTTATTCCTGAAATCCTTCTCATCATTTATCGTTTCATAAAAGCTGTCGAGGTATTTTAAGGTGCGTTTCAGGTAGCTTTTGTCCAGCAATTCGCATTGCCGGTAAACTGCGTATAAAGCCGTTCGATGCGAGTTAAAAGTATTTACCACTTTCCGGTAGGTGTTATCAGAGTACGTATAACCCCTAAATAAACGCTGTCGCACAGAAGAAAGGCCTAACTCAGGAGGCGGCACCGCATAAGGGGCACTTATAATACCTGAATAATCAAAGTCGTAAGGCACCGGAACAGGCGCAGATAAAGAGTCCGTAGAAACGAGTTTGATGTTGTGGCGGTAAGGCACAGACCAATCGGTGTTGCCAATCAGGTACTGGAAAAAAGCCAGCGTAGCCATCGGTAGTTCATCGGTACTGGCCATAGAAATAACAATCTCTTTTGGCACGATCTTCCCCTCATTCCGTCTGGCCATTTCATCATCGTCCTCTATCAGGAAAGCATACTTTTGCTCCGGCTTCCTTTTCCCTTCCAGGTCTTCATACTCAATGCGGCACAGCCTTACCCGAAAACTATTGTCAGTCAGCACATTGTATAGTTTATAAACCAGGTACTCGCGAATGATGTAATCTTCGTTGATGCAATGCGTTACCAGTTTTACTTTATTTACTTTCCGGAAAATGGTTTGCTGGGAAGTTTTGCGCTGGAAGTTTAGCATCAGGGGCGGAAAGCCACACAAATTAGGGTCGCGGCGGCGGTTGCCCCGTACCATTACTTTCAGGTTCATGTTTACAGCTGCCCCGGCAGAATCTTTGTACGTCAGCACAGCCTGGTGATAACCCCGCTCATCTCCCCTATCTTTCAGCAATTTCTGATAATCTACAGCAAGCTTAAACTCCAGCACATCAGCCGCTGTAAAAAGCGGGTTTTCCTCTTTTTGCTGGCTGTAATTACTAAGAATTTTATAGTCTGAAAGTATAGTTTCTCCTGCTTCAGCTCGCACAGGCAGAGCAAGACCGAAGATCAGGGTAAAACAAGCGATACAGAACCAGAAATACTTCATCAGAACTGCTGCTATACTTTATACTTACAGATTTATACTTGCAAGCTGATTTGAGAAAAATGAAAGGTATGATTTACAGACCCAGGTCCCGTAGTTTTTTCCTGGAGAAGAGTTCTTTCATTACCTGCCCCTGCGACTGCTCAAAAGTAAAACCCATCATTTTTGCCACCGTTGCCGAGATATCAACCAAAGTATGCTTGGTTGCTACTGTTTGCCGCTTTTTAAAATCAGGGCCTATGGCCAATAAAAAAATTTGTTGGCACCCCTGGCAGTTATCGCCATGGTCAATCCAGCCGCCGTCTATACCATCCAGGTGGCGGCCATGGTCGCTGGTAATCAGGAGCGTGGTGTTCTTTTTATAGTTTTTATTCTTTCTCAGGAAATCCCAAAGCTGCTGCACATACCTGTCGTCACGGGCGATGCCCCGGATATAGTAGTTCCAGTTTTCGGCGTGGGCATAGCCATCTGGTTCCATAAAATTAATGAGCATCAGGTTTGGCTTATTTGTGGTCAGCACCTTTTTCACCTCTATCAGCGTCAGCGAATCGGCGCGGTAGCCGGTGCCCGGGCCATTTACACCGCAATTCAGCGATGGCAAAAACTGGTCGTGCCAAACAGAGTCGGCAGTATTGCCTAAAATGTTGAGCTTATCCTTGCTGCTTACAATCCAAGCGGCGGTTGCCGGCTTGCCCGTTTGCTTTAACCACTGCTGGAAAATAGAAGGATGCGCCGGAAGCTCCGCTCCATAATTATCAATGGGTTGGTTTATGCCGGTAGTAATGGCTGTGTGGCCAGAGTTAGTATAAGTATAAGCATCGTTCAGGAAGTTACTGAAGAAAACACCTTTCCCTTTCAGGCGGGTAGATAAGTTGGGTATTACGCCTGGGGTGGCTCCCCACATTTCAGAGTAACGCGGCCCATCAATAACTAAAATTATGATATTTTTAGTGCGAAGCGGCTTGCGTTTAGGCTCGGGAGGCAAGGCTGCAAATGCTGAAAAAGTATAAAGTAAAGCGAAAACAAGCGTACAGGACAGCCGCAAAGTATAAGAATTTATACTTGCTGCGTTAGTCCAATTTAAAACCGGTTTCATCATCACTGCCTTTACATCTGAGTATACGAGAGTAATGCCAGAATAGAAGGCACTTATTCACTGATGATCAACCAGATACAAAAAACACATATCCAGAATACTCAGGGAGTTTGATTAAAGTATAAACCAAAGAAATCAATTTCATTGGCTGATGGAATTATACTTAATCTATTAAAATTATTTATTTTCCGTTAACATTATTTCCGAGCTTGCGTTTAACCTGAAACTTCGCCACTTTGCATTACATACTTTTTAAATGCAGCACACAGCACCTATAGCTACTACACTTACTTTGCCTGTACCTTCTACCGGCCAGGAGCTTTTGCGTGCTATCTATTCTTATTGCCTGAGCCCTTATAACTATTACAGCTATTATTATCGCTGCATGTACCGCGCTCTCTTTGGCAATCACTCCGATAACATATCGTAAAAAAATAAGAAAGGCCTTAAACCGGCTGAACTTTAAGTGATACTGAAAAGCAGAGCGAAAGCCCTGCTTTTTTCATTTATATCTATTTGTAAACTATAAAATCATAAACCCATGAACATTACCCAGAACTACAGCAGCTACACCGAGGAAAACCATAACGTTTGGGCCATTCTTTACGATCGTCAGCTTAAAAACCTGCCAGATAAAGCTATTCCGGAATTTATGGAAGGACTTGAAAAAGTTGGCTTCAGCAGAAACCGGATACCCGATTTTGGGGAAGTAAACCAACGGCTGAAACCACTAACCGGCTTTGAGGTGGTGCCTGCGCCCGGCATTGTAGATGATGTGCTGTTTTTTAAACTGATTGCAAACAGGCAATTTCCGGCTACCGTCTGGATCAGGAAAATGGAGCAGCTTGATTACCTCGAAGAGCCCGACATGTTCCATGATGTGTTCGGGCATGTGCCGCTGCTGACTATACCGGTTTACTGCGAGTTCCTGGCTAAGCTGTCTCAATTGGCACTCTCCTACACCGACCGGCCAGACTTGATCGATCTGCTGACGCGCATTTACTGGTACACAATAGAGTTTGGCCTGTTCCGCGATGAAGAGGGTAAAGCAAAGATCTATGGTGCAGGTATACTTTCGTCTGTAGGCGAGAGTAAGTTATCGGTATCGGAGGAAAGTATAAAGTATGATTTTGATGTAGAGCACATTCTGGAAACCGGCTATATCAAAGAAACTTTCCAGAGCCAGTACTTCTGCATCAGTGGTTTCCAGGAATTATTGGAGAGCCTGCCGGCCCTGGAAGAGGCTTTGACCGCTTTCAGGTTAAAAACAGAACAGGTTACCATTTAAAAAAAACCCGGGCAAAACTGTCCGGGTTTTATTTAACTTTCTTAATGTGTCAGTTCCGGGCTTATCATAAAGCCAAGTTTTCGTGGCTTTGTCAGGTGGGTATTTTCAAGCTTCTGCTTTAAGGTGATTCTCTCGATATCGCTTACATCCTGCCCCATCAGGTCATTGTTCACGGCGGCAATCATAGCGCTTTCTACTATAATGCGAAGCCGCTTATCTGTGATCACGTTTTTAGCAATTCGGTCATACGCCAGGTCTAATTGTTTCACGCCTTCTATACAGAAGTGCTTTTCGATATTTACTAACATGCGCCCTACCAGGTAACCGGGGTCATCGAGGCGGTTATACTTTATAGTATCGGCCATAAAGTTATAAGCCATAATGTGTCCGAAAAACCGTCGCTTAAAATCTTCTTCTATGTAATCATTCCGCATGATCTCATAATCATCGGGAAAAGTGATAATGTTAGAGTGCATCACAAAAACAAGCAGGTCACCCGAAAACTTTATATGGAACTCATGCTCGCTGATGTTGATGTATTCGATCACAATGTCAGCGTTCTTCTTTGTAATACGCTCGGTGAGTTCGGCTACCAATTTCACCGATATTTCCTTCATTTTATCGAAGGTTTCTTTTGTATTGCGGTAAATAGCTTGCTTGGCGGCAGATTTCTGCTCTAAGCCAAGTACTATATCGTTTAATCTGTCTTCCATAGTCTTCTTTTAAAAGAACATTTTCAGTATGCTGATTCTGTTTTTTACAGATTCAGGACGCAAATAGTTATCTAAGCAATGTAACTAACTATAGTACAAAACTTACCATGCACTTAATTCTGAAATTTGCTATTTTTTTCGTCAGGGATGGTGGGTTTATTATTTACCATAGCCAGTATTTCAGAAGTATGCTGGCCATAATGCGGTGGTTGGCTTATAGTTTGTGGCAAAGGCTGGCCTTTAAACGCTACCTGCCGCACACCCGGCTTTACAGCCCCATGCATCAGGAGCATTTGTTGCGCCTGTGGCATTTTAAAAACATCTTCTACGGTATTGATAGCACCAGCCGGCACATGCTGCTGATGCAGTTTCTGTAATAGTTCGTCGCGGTTTTGCTGGCTTATAAGCTGATGAAGTTGCTGGTTTATTTGTTCGCGGTGCTGAACACGGGCGTAATTTGTAGCATAAGCAGGGTCATCGGCAAGTTGCGGCGCACCAAGTATACTACATAACCGTCTGAACTGCCTGTCGTCGCCTATGGCCAGTACAAGTTGCCCACCATCGTGTGCAGTATAAACACTACCATAAGGCACAATATTAGGATGTTCGGAGCCCATGCGTTGCGGATTTTGCCCGGCCACCAGATAATTTGTCGCCTGGTTTGCCAGCGCCGACACACCAGCCTCCACCAACGAAACTTCTATCAGTTGTCCCTGCCCGGTTCGTTCCCGCCGCAGCAATGCCGTAAGTAATCCTTCTTTAAGTTGGTGTGCCGCCAGAATATCCATCAAGGCTACAGGCATTTTGGTTGGTTTGCCATCGGGCTCGCCATTCAGGTACATAAAACCGCTTTCCGCCTGCACAACGGCATCATAGCCAGCGCGCTGGCTATGGGGGCCATAACCAGTAAGGTGGCCGTAAATAAGCTTTGGGTTTATACTTTTAAGTTTGTCAAAATCAACGCCCAGCTTTTCTGCATCGCCGGGTTTGTAACTGGCAATTACCACATCTGCTCGCTCTACCAGTTTATACAATTTCTGCAGCTCCTGGAGTTTGGTTAAGTTCAGGGCTACAGATTTTTTTCCCCAGTTAGCTGCACAAAAGTATGCGGGTGTATCATTGTCCTGTTCTTCGTTTCTGAGTTTCCAGGTGCGTGTAACATCGCCATTAGTTGCGGCATTTTCTATTTTAATAACCGTAGCGCCAAGCTCAGCAAAAAACTGCCCTACACTTGGGCCAGCCAGTACACTGGCAAGTTCCAGCACTACTAAATCCTTTAAGAGCGGTTCGTTTGGGTTCATGGCAGAAAGTTAGCAATTGTTAATGTAGCATTTTAAACGGGTATAAAGTATAAAAGCGGCTCTTTTAAAAGAAACCGCTTTTATACTTTATACTTCACTTTCTTTATCCCTAGCTTTCCAGTTTAGCCAGAAGCTCTTCGTTCAGATCCAGGTTATGGTATACTTTCTGCACATCGTCATCGTCTTCCAGGGTATCTATAAACCTCAGCACTTTCTGCAGCGGCTCCAGCTCCAGCGTAACAGTGGTTTTAGGTAGGCGCTGTAGTTCGGCATTCTCTACTTCCAGGTGCATACTTTCCACTTTTTTCTGTAGCTGCCCGAAGTCCTCCATGGCACAGTAGATCGTTATACACTCCTCCTCAAATTCTACTTCTTCGGCCCCGGCATCTATCATTTCAAGTATAAATTCATCTTCATCCGGCAGCTGCACCGGGCTTAGCTTAATTACAAAAACGCCTTTCCTGTCGAAAATAAACTCAAGTGAGCCATTGGTGCCGAGGCTGCCATCATACTTGTTAAAAATAGTGCGAAGGTTTTGTACAGTGCGGTTTATGTTGTCGGTAGCGCATTCTATAAACACTGCCACTCCGTTAGTTGCATACCCTTCATAGGTAACCTCGCTATAGTTACTATCCGTGTTTTCGCCTTTTTTAATTGCCCGCTCTATATTGTCTTTGGGCATGTTAACAGATTTGCTGTTCTGGATGGCCATCCGAAGGCGGGGGTTCCCTTCAGGATCGGGGCCGCCTTCTTTGACGGCTACGGTTATCTCTTTAATCAGCCTGGTAAATATTTTGGAGCGTTTTGCATCAAGGGCTCCTTTCTTACGCTTAATCTGCGACCATTTATTATGTCCGGCCATGCAATTTTAATTAAGAAATCAGCAATGATAGATCGCTAACTGAAAGCTTCATCCTAAGTGTTTGTTTGATATCGGCAACAGAAAGAGTTGGTCAGCTGCGATCCGGAGCAAAATAACTAAAGATTTAACTTTGGTGCATAAAAAAAGCAGCTCTGCCTTGTAGTAGAGCTGCCTAGTGGTATGTCAAAATTCTGCTTTAGCAGGTTGTTACAATAGCATAAAAATTATGTTAACAATGTTAACACCTAAAAGCAGGTAAAAATTTGGTGATTCTTGTATAGCCTTCTTCATAAATCAAAGTATAAATTAAACGCCTCTATCTTAGCCAAATGCGGCAGTAGCCGCTTTAATAAGCTATTACGCCGGCATATACTAAATGTTACATACATAATATAATTTTTTATATATTCAAAAATTACTTATCATTAATATATGTACTTCACTATACTTAATCTAAACCATAAACACCTGATTAACTGCTTTATAGCATTAACACAACTTAACTTTCATAATACCATAAAATTGCATCCAACAAATCTAAAGACAATTAAACAACACTTTTATACTATTTACTATTTATACTAGTGGTGCGCTATAAAATCGGACTAAAACTGCAAATGCACTTAACATGCAGAAATTTTGTATCTTTACAATAATGATAATTGTGCCTGGTAAATAGTGGCACTTAATAAGTTAGTCTTAAATATTTGAAACTTGGATTTTCGTTCTTTTAACTTACACGACGACGTACTGACTGGTATTGAATCAATGGGGTACAATACCGCCACACCTGTGCAGGAGCAGGCAATACCGCTTATTCTGGAAGGTAAGGATATGATTGCCTGCGCCCAGACGGGTACAGGAAAAACAGCAGCTTACCTGCTACCTTTGATTGACCGCATCTCGCATGCTAACTATAACCACACAAGTACTTTAATACTTGTACCTACCCGCGAACTTGCCAAACAGATTGATGAGCAGGTAGAGGGCCTCGGCTATTTTGCCCCGGTAAGCTCTATTGCCATTTACGGTGGCAGCAAAGGCGATGAGTGGGACCAGCAGAAACGCGCCCTTACCAGTGGCGCCGATATTATTATAGCCACGCCCGGCCGCCTTATGTCGCACATGGCAATGGGCTACGTAAAACTGGACCAGCTAAATTACCTGGTACTGGATGAGGCCGACAAAATGCTGGACATGGGCTTTATGGATGATATCCTGAAGATTGTACGTGCGCTGCCAAAGAATCGCCAGACGCTTTTGTTCTCGGCAACAATGCCTAAAAAAATACGAGACCTATCGCAGCAAATACTGAAAGACCCGGAACAGATAAACCTGGCTATCTCTAAACCTGCCGAAGGTATAGACCAGCGCCTTTACCTGACCTACGATAACCAGAAACTGCCTTTACTGGAGCATATCCTGCGCCAGTTAGATGTGCAGAACATGATCATCTTCACCTCACGCAAGTCGAATGTAAGCCAGATCGTACGCTCGCTCCGCAAAATGGGCTTTGGTGCCGAAGGCATACAATCTGACCTGACACAGGAAGAGCGTGAAAAGGCCCTACAGGGTTTCAAAAACAAGCAATACCAGATCCTGGTAGCCACCGACATTCTTTCACGGGGTATCGACATCGACAGCCTGAGCCATGTGGTTAATTTTGACATGCCACAGGATGCTGAAGATTATGTGCACCGCGTAGGTCGAACGGCTCGTGCCGCCTCAACAGGTATGGCTATCACATTTGTGAACGAGAAAGATATGTACCGCGTGAGCAAGGTTGAACGCCTGATCGAGCGCGAACTGCCTAAGCTACCGTTACCGGAAGGCTTTGGCGCTGCCCCGGCTTACGACCCAACCCGGCGCGACTTTGGCCACGGGAGTGGCAGTGGACGTAGCCACGGTGGTGGTAACCGCCCGGGCGGAGGTAACAGAGACCGCAACAAACGCAGAGGGCCAAGACCGGAAGGCGCAGGCGAACCTCGCCAGGAAGGCAGCCCACGACCGGAAGGAGAAAGAGCACCCCGCCCCGAAGGACAGGCAGCGGAAGGCCGCAATCCTAATCGTAACCGGAACAGAAACCGTAATCGCAACAAATCATCTAACCCGAAGCCGCAAAATAACCCTCAGACTCCGGCGCAAGAGTAAAGTATAAAAGAAAGAAGGCCGCTACCTGTAGCGGCCTTCTTTCTTTTAAAAGAGATTGTCTTCCTAAATCTATACTAAGAAAGTATAATCCGGACAGTATATTACCTGGCTTCGTATTAAATTCGCATATACTTTATACTTCCATATAAACTATACATCAGAACGCCTTATGAAAGCACTATTGCTCATAGATATACAGAATGACTTTTTACCCGGAGGTGCACTTGCTGTGCCGGAAGGCGACCAGATCATACCTATAGTAAATCAATTACAGGAGTTGTTTGAGTTAGTGGTGGCTACGCAGGACTGGCACCCTCAGAACCACAAAAGCTTCGCATCTAACCACGAAGGCAAACAAGTTTTCGAGCAGATAGAACTGCTAGGCCTGCCACAGGTTTTGTGGCCCGACCACTGCTTGCAGAGTACTTCCGGGGCAGAACTGCCACTTGAGTTACCGGCAAATAAAATAGAAGCTATCTTCCGCAAAGGCATGAACCCGGAAATTGACAGCTACAGTGGTTTCTATGATAATGGATACCTTAAATCAACTGGGCTGGCTGATTACCTCAGAGGCAAGGGTGTTAAACAAGTATACATTGCCGGGCTGGCCGGAGATTACTGCGTTTATTATTCTGCAAAAGATGCCCTGCAGGAAGGCTTCGAGACCTACCTGATCGAAGATGCTACCCGGCCGATCAGCAAAGAAGGTTTTGAAACAGCTAAGACAGATATTCTGGCAAAAGGTGGATACATCATTCAAAGTGACACTCTTCTGAAATAGAAGCTCCTGCATAGTATAAATATAAAAGGCCCGCCTGGATTCAGACGGGCCTTTATATTTTACAGGCTTGTTACAAGCCTGAAATTACAGGATCTGCCCTATTCCGAATAACAATACAAACAGCAGCGTGGTGACAGCCATTTGTTTCAGGTATGGGTCCAGTGCTTTCGATGTTTGCTTACGCCATACATTTACTCCGTTAACTATAACCAGCGGCAGAACAAGTATAAACAGCAACTGATACCAACTATGGAAGGTAAGCCCTACATAAGCAAAGGCACTCAGCACGCCACCTGATAAGAGGAAAATGTGGTAAATACGGGCTCGCTTCGGGCCTAAACGCACAGGTATAGAATGTTTACCGGCCAGTATATCAGAGTTTATATCCCGTATGTTGTTGACGTTAAGTACAGCAGTAGCAAAAAAACCACAAATAAGTGCCGGAAGTATAACTTCAGCCTCCAGTGTTTGTGCCTGCAGAAAATAAGTACCTAATACGCCTACAAGCCCGAAGAAAATGAACACAAAGATATCGCCAAGCCCGGCATAGCCGTAAGGTTTAGAGCCGGCGGTATAGTTTATGGCAGCCCAGATAGAAGCCAGCCCCAGACCCAGAAACAGCAGGAATAAGTATAACCCTTCTTTCCCAAAAGCTACCCACAGCAGCAGCAAACCCGATACCAGCGAAAGCAGGCTGAATACCATCATGCCCTTTTTCATGTGTTCCGCTTTTATATGGCCTGCCTGCACAGCACGCATCGGCCCTTCGCGGTGCACGCTGTCGGCACCGTGCACAGAGTCGCCGTAATCGTTGGCAAGGTTAGAAAGTATTTGCAGCAACAGCGTGGTTAGTACACATAAGCCTACAATAGTGCCGTTGAAGTAGCCATTGGCAGCAGCCATAAAACCTCCCATGCCTATACAGGAAAGGGCCAAGGGTAAAGTGCGGGGCCTAAAAGCGGAAATCCAGGCCTTTACTAGGCCTGGATTTGCAGCAGTTTGATCTATTTGTGTCAATGTGGTAATAGAAAACTATAAATTACTTTGAAATGGCAGCCAGGATTTCCTCGCCCATTGGTTTTACTTTGGATGGGTAGAAAGCTACCACTTTACCATTCTCATCTACCAAGTATTTGCAGAAATTCCAAGTTGGCTTTTCGTGGTTTGGTGAATTTTCTTCTAACCACGCATACAGCGGAGCGCGATCATCGCCAACTACCGAAATCTTATCGAACAACTGGAAGTTTACACCATAATTCTTCTGGCAGAAAGTAGCGATCTCCTCGCTAGAGCCAGGCTCCTGCCCACCGAAATTGTTTGCAGGAAAACCAAGTATAACTACATCGTTGCCATGGGTTTCGTGCAGCTTTTGCAGGTCGGCGTACTGTGGTGTGTAACCACACTCCGATGCTGTATTTACCAGCAGCACTTTCTTGCCTTTATACTTTGCAAAATCAATTTCCTTACCATCCAGCGACTGCATTTTAAAGCCATAGAAGCCATTAGCAGCGGTGGTTGCGTTAGCAGTAGTTTCTTTTTCCATTGTTTTTTCTTTTGCAGAGGTACTTGAATTACCAGAGCAGGAAGCCATCATACCTAATACAAGCACAAAGGCTAAAAGTTTACATACACGCATCATTTCGTTGGATCGTTAAAGTATAAATTTCAGAAGCATAACCAGCTTCCCCAGTTTTTGTTTAGTCAGCTTACATTCTCTCCGGCACTTCTATGCCCAGCAGGCTCATGCTTTCACGAACGAAGCGGGCAACCATAGCCGACAGGGCAATGCGGAAATTACGTGCCTGCTCATCTGTTTCGTTAAAGATCGAGATCTCCTGGTAGAAACGGTTATAGGCTTTGGCCAGTTCGTAAGCATAGTTGGCTATAACAGACGGAGCATATAGTTTGCCAGCTTCTTTTACTACCTCCGGGTAGCTTACCAATTGCGTAATCACATCCTGCTCGGCCTCATGCAGCTTCTCGAAATTATCAAAAGTAGCAGCACCTACAGTTATACCCATTTCAGCAGCTTTGCGAAGTATAGCCGAAATACGTGCGTGCGTGTACTGCACAAAAGGCCCCGTATTACCACGGAAATCAATAGACTCCTGCGGGTTGAACAGCATGCGTTTTTTAGGGTCTACTTTCAGCAGGAAATACTTAAGTGCACCTAGAGCCAGCGTATGGTAGAGTTGCTGCGCCTCGTCCGGGGTAAAGCCTTCTATCTTACCTAACTCCTCTGTTTGCTGGCGGGCAGTATCAATCATTTCCTGTACCAGTTCATCGGCATCAACTACAGTACCTTCTCTGGATTTCATTTTACCTGAAGGCAAATCCACCATACCATAAGATAAATGGTAAATACCTTCTGCATAAGGCTTGCCTAGTTTTTTAAGCACTGCCTTCAGCACCTGGAAATGGTAGTTCTGCTCATCGGCCACCACATACAACGATTGGTCATAAGGGAAATCGTTATACTTTAGTTCGGCAGTTCCTAAATCCTGGGTAATGTATACCGATGTTCCGTCGGCACGAAGCAATAGTTTCTCATCCAGGCCCTCGGCTGTCAGGTCTACCCAAACAGAGCCATCCGGCTTTTTAAAGAATACGCCTTTTTGCAAACCTTCTTCTACCAGGCCTTTGCCCAAAGTATAAGTACCCGATTCGTAATAGAATTTATCAAAATCAACGCCGATGTTGCGGTATGTCTGGTCAAAGCCGGCATAAACCCAGCTGTTCATTTGCTTCCAGAGGCTAACTACTTCTTCGTCACCCTGCTCCCACTTCAGCAGCATGTCCTGCGCTTCCAGCATAAGAGGGGCTTTCTTTTTAGCTTCCTCTTTATCCATACCGCCTGCTACCAGCTCATCAATCTGCTCTTTGTAGGCTTTATCGAACAGCACATAATATTTACCTGCCAGGTGGTCGCCTTTAATGCCGCTGCCTTCAGGAGTTTCGCCGTTGCCAAACTTCTGGTAAGCCAGCATCGATTTGCAGATGTGTATACCACGGTCGTTCACCAGGTTTGCCTTCAGCACGTTGTGGCCGTTCGCCTTCATAATCTCCGACACAGAATAACCCAGGAAGTTATTGCGCAGGTGGCCCAGATGCAGCGGTTTGTTCGTGTTTGGTGACGAATACTCTACCATCACGTTCTTGCCCGATGTTTTGGCCTGACCATAGTTTCCATCTTGCATGAGCTCGCGGAAAAGGCGCAGCCATTCAGTAGCCTCTACTTCCAGGTTCAGGAAGCCTTTCACTACATTGTAATCTTTAATAATGGATGAATTTTCCTTCAGGTATTGGCCCAGGGCTTCGCCTATCTGGTCGGGGCCTTTACCTATACTTTTGGTATAAGGAAAAGTAACGAAAGTATAACTGCCGGCAAACTCTTTGCGGGTAGGCTGCAACGCTAGCTGCGTGGCATCAACAGTAAGATCGAAAACAGAAGAAAGTGCCTGGCTTATGCTCTGGCTAATGGCGTATTGAAGTTGCATTTAATGTATAGCTGTACTTTTAAATTCACGTTTTAAGATGGCCTCGGTTGTTTCCTCCAGTATATCGAAGGCATTTTCGGCCATGGTATTTTCAGTGTCTAATGTGGGGTTTATCTCTACCATCTCGTAGCAGCATACGCGCGGGTCGCGTACCAGGCATACACAAAGGGCTTTGGCCTCTTCCACCGTCATGCCAACTTCTACAGGCGTGCCGGTTCCTTTCGAGAATTTCGGGTCAAGGCTGTCCACATCAAACGATACATAAATAAGGTCGCAGTCCTGAAGCCGCGCCAATGTTTCTTTGGCAATCTGCTGCGGGCCTTTTGCCAGCATTTCGGCATAGGTAAAGTTTTTGATACCGTGCTTTGCCATCAGGTAGTCTTCCGGTTCTTCGGTATCGCGCACTACAATGTATACCAGGTGCTCGTGCTTTAGCTTTGGCCCATCCGTGCCCAGTTTTTTAAGCGCGTTCCAGAAAAAAATGGTTTCCGGCTCCGGGTCGTTTATCTGGCGCTCCAGGTTATCTTCGTTCAGGGCAATGGCCAGCGGCATGCCGTGCATATTGCCCGATGGCGAAGTGTAAGGCGAATGTATGTCGGCGTGTGCATCAATCCAGATCACACCCAGCGTTTTATCAGGGTAAGCAGCTTTTATACCGGCTATGGTAGCAGAGGCATTGGAATGGTCGCCGGAGAGCACCAGCGGAAACATACCCATTTCTATGGTCTGCTGCACGGTGTTACTGATGTTCTTCTGTACTGTCAGGATACTATCGATGCGGTGTGCGTTGGTAAACAGGTCTTTATCGAACAAAGTATAGTTCAGATCCGGTACCGATACCGCATTAAAACGCTTAAAATAATCAGATCCTTTGTCCCAGCAAGCTACCTTAAGCGCGTCGATTCCCATGCTTGCCCCGCGCGTTCCGGCACCCAGTTCAGACCTCACTTCTATTAGCTTTACTTTTTTCATATAATTTGAACAAAGTTTTTGCAAAGATTGTAAAATACAGTCAATATTGCATATCTTCTTAAAGACAATATCATTTTTTAAATGGATAAATACACCGATTTAATACACCAAACGTTCGATTTTCCTACGGATGAGTTTACTGTAGAAAACAACGAGTTGCAATTTAACGGTATTCCTCTGATGGAAATCATAAAGGAATATGGTACTCCTCTAAAATTAACATACTTACCCAAGATAAGTTCGCAGATACAGAAGGCTAAACAGCTTTTTAAAGAGGGCATTGAAAAGCTGGATTACAAAGGCAGTTATACCTACTGCTACTGCACCAAGGCTTCGCATTTCTCTTTCGTACTGGAAGAGGCGCTAAAGAATGACATCCATATCGAGACCTCCTCTGCTTACGATATGCAGATAATCAGGTCGCTTTACAATAAGGGCAAGATAGACAAGAACATTTACATTATCTGCAACGGATTTAAGCGCGAGCTGTACCGCCAGTGGATATCGGAGCTACTGAACGAAGGCTTTGTAAATTGTATGCCTATACTTGACCACCTGGGCGAGATTGAATATTACAAAGAACACGTAAAGGTTAAAACCAAAGTTGGCATGCGCCTGGCCTCTGACGAGGAGCCTAAATTTGAGTTTTATACTTCGCGCCTGGGTGTACGCTACAACGATGTAATTGATTTGTATGAGCAGCAGATTAAACCAGACGATAGGTTTGAGCTGAAGATGCTGCATTACTTTATAAACACAGGAATTAAAGATACATCATACTATTGGTCGGAGCTTAGCCGTTTTGTACACAAATACTGCGAGCTGAAAAAGGTTTGCCCGGAGCTGGATACCATTGATATTGGTGGTGGCTTCCCGATCAAGACTTCTATTCAGCTGGAGTATGATTACCGCTACATGACCGAAGAAATCCTGCGAACCATTAAGCGTATCTGCGCTGAAGAAGGTGTGCCGGAGCCAAATATTTTCACTGAATTCGGAATATTTACGGTAGGCGAGAGCGCTGCCAACATTTACTCTATACTGGATGAGAAACTCCAGAACGACAAAGAGTTGTGGTACATGATCGATGGATCTTTTATTACTAACCTGCCTGATGCGTGGGCGCTTAACCAACGCTGGCCGTTGCTTGCTGTAAACCATTGGGATAAGGAATACCGTAAGATCCAGCTGGGCGGCATGACCTGCGACAGCCAGGATTACTATAACTCGGAAATGCATTCGTTCCAGGTGTTCTTGCCAAAGATACCAAAGCAGGAGCCGCTTTACATCGGTTTCTTCCATACGGGGGCGTACCAGGAGCAGCTAAGCGGTTACGGCGGCATTAAGCATTGCCTCATCCCTTCGCCAAAGCATATTCTGGTAGATAAGGATGAAGAAGGAAACCTGAAAACATGGCAATTTGCGCCCGAGCAAAGCAGCGAAGCCATGCTGAAGATTCTGGGCTACGAAGTATAAAGCGGTTTATTGTAATTTTTTAAGTCAGGTTATTTTGCTTTTATCTTAAAAAAGGTAATTTTGAAACCTATTCCCTATAAACATTACAGCATCATGAAGAAATTGTTAGTATTCGGTACTTTGTGCTTAGCATTAGGCGTGTCCTCTTGCAAGACGTATTGCCCGGCTTACAACTATGCCAAGCACGAACCAGCTGCCAAGCCTAGTGTACCGGTATCAAACACAAACTCCACAGCTATCGCACGATAAGCAGCAGCCAAACAGAGCCCTTCGCGGCTTGTTAAAGCTGACAGATATTAAAAAAAACCGGCGTTCTGCCGGTTTTTTTGTTTTCAAGGGTTTAGGTTTAAGCATTAGCTTGCGCCAAAGTTTAATGCGTTCAGGTTAAGCTGCCACGAAATCCCATACTTATCCGAAAGCCAGCCAAATTTCTTACTGAAACCATAGTCGCCAAGTGGCATCATTATATTCCCTCCTTCTGAAAGCTTCTGGAATAAAGTCTCTATTTCCTCTTCTGTTTCGCAGGTAACATAAATAGAAATGGCAGGCGTAAAAGTAAACTGGTGGCTCATCGGGTTTTCAGAAGCCATATACTCCTGGCCTGCAAGTATAAACTGCGCATGCTTCACAGTGCCTTCCTGCCCACCAGGCTCACCCGCTTTAAAATATTCAATATGTTTTATTTCGGAGTTTTTAAAAAGCGAAGTATAAAACCTTACAGCTTCCTCGGCTTTCCCAAACTGGTCGCCTACAAACATTAAAAAGGTAGTGGTCTTTTGCATATTGATGTTTTGTATGTTGGGGTGTTTTTTTCGATTAGAGACAGAAAGTCTTCCACGCCACCTCATGTCCTTGGCTAGCCCAGGCAGATTCCTTCCCGAGGCGAACACTGATGCGCAGACACTTGCCAGACTTCAAATATTCCTTCCCATTTAGAGGAAGCTGTATAGTCTGCGCTCTTTGAGGAGTGAGCTGAATATCCTGGATCGAGCCTTGTTTTAAAATTGTTGTACTATCACTTATCTCCCAATCCAATCCAAGGTTGGTTAAAGGAGCAAAGCCCTGTAAGTTTCGGATGACAATCTTGCCGGCAGTAGTATCCTGTAGAAAGATATGCAGGGGCTGGTATTGTTGCTTTAACTGCTTTTTGGCTTCATCTGATAAATTATCAAACCCCGCCACAGGCTTCGGCATACCAAGAGGCGAAGAGAACAGTACAGGCCTATACGGATCGAGGTCATGGGGTCTGTAGCTTGACGCGTTGCCAAGACTATCTGCAAAGGCCTGCAGCATTTCTTTCTCGGTTTTCCTGGTACTATTGCCTAGCTGCCAGGCAAGCAGCGAGGGATGGTTGCGTATCCGGTACACCATTGACGTCTGCTGCAACAGCCACAGCTGCGGATCAGCGGCACTGGCCGCACTTGGCTCTACCTTTTGAATCACATAAAGTCCGTACGTATCGGCCAGTTCGTACAGGTCTTCGTTTACTGGTAAGCCTGTTACAACGAGCGTGTTGACGTTATGCTGCTTGAGTCTTATAATAAAAGCTTCCAGTTCTTCCCTGGATGCTGGCTTTTCACTAAGCGAAGAATGCTGAAAGGCGACAGGATTAAGTTTTACAGGCACCCCATTCACAAGCAGTTTGCCTTGCTTTTCTTCTACGACGCGTACACCTATCTTATGACTAACCACTTCCTGAATCCGGTAGCGAGCAGAGGTCTGCAAATGGCCTACCTGCAGCAGGTTAGGCGTCTCTGCAGTCCAGAAATGGGTATACATCTCTTTGTTGTGATGCACTCCCCACCTGCTTTTCGCTCCGGGTTGAATTGGTTCATGACCTGGTGTGAGGCTATCAGCACGTACTCTGACAGGAGGAACATCTGAACTCACGTAGGTTTCATGCCTGATATACTCCCATCGCAGCGGTGTATCTGATAGGTTTTGCACTCTAAAACCAGCAGTCCAGGTAAGCCCACGGTAATGTCCTTTGTAAACCAGATGAGAGGTTATGTAGGCGCTGCTTAGCGCAAGCGCAGGCCGGGCTACGAGTAAAAAGTCTTGGGCTAAGTCTGTAATGGCTTGGCGTTGTCCCTTGGCTATGAGCTTCAGGGTTACACTCTTAGCTCCTTCTTTTATTATGGGAGATAAGTTAATGCTGGTGTTGACACCGATCTTGGAAACCTGGAGCTTTATTCCATTAACTTCCAGGGCAAAAGGGACTTTGGGTGCATCAATGTACAGAAAGATTTTATCATTTGCCCAACCCTCCGGCACTATGGCTTCTCCTGTAAAGACCTGCTGATTGGCCAAAGAGTTACCATTGTCGGGGTTGGTAGCTTCCACCCATTTCAGCAATGCCACACGCGAGGACTTTTTTGGGTCAAACGTTAACCCTTCCTCAAAGCTGCGGTAAGGCTCGAGTATTGGCCCATAAGACACATACTTTTCCAGGTTCACACTACCTTCATGCAGTTGGGCAAAGAGTTGCTCAGCTGCACACAGGAACAAGAGCAACAAAACCAGAATCCTTTTTTTTATCACGAGCAGATAGGTATTTTAAGTTTGCTTAAAACGCTAAGAATTAAGGGAGTTAAAAATATAAGTGTAAAAAATCATTTTGCCAAATTAACAAATAGCTACACATATACTTCCCATAAACGCAGCTGATATTAAATCTAAAATACCTGCTGAAGATACTACCCCCCGACTACAGCAATTACTTTCCTTCCCTTTCAAGTATAAATTGCGCTGCCTCCCAGAGATCTTTTGCTTTAAAAGTATAATTCTTATCCTGTAAAGGTTTGCCAACAAAAATTGACTTTACACCGGCTTTGGTAGCGGCATCCAGGTCACGCTGTGTATCGCCAACCAGCCAAGAGGCTGTTGTCTCAATGTTATACTTGGCAATGGCACGTTCCAGCATCAGGCTATCCGGCTTGCGCGATAACGATTCTGAATAATTGGGGTGAGAAGGGGCATAGTATAAAGCATCAATAATGCCACCGCAGCTATCCTGCAGTTTCTGATGGCAGGCCAGCACATCCTGTTTCGTGTAAATACCTTTCGCTACGCCGCCCTGGTTTGTTACCACAATCAGCAAATAGCCATTTTCCTTTAGCAAAGCCAGCGCCTCGGGCACGCCGGGCAAAACCTCAAACTCATCCAACTTATAAGTATAATCGCCACGCTCATAGTTTAGTACACCATCGCGGTCCAGGAACACGCATTTTTGCTTTTGCACAGTCATATCTCTTTGCTTCAGATGCTAAAATTAACATTTATGCGTTTGAGTATCTACACTATGGCACTAAAGCTGCTGCTAAAATGCCATAAACGCAGGCTGAAAGTATAAGCATGGCGCAGTAAACAAGGGAGGATAAGATGAAGGTAGCGATAATAGGAGCAGGAATTTCGGGGTTGGCATTAGCGCATTACTTGCAAAAGCTGGGCGTGCCCTATGATCTTTTCGAGGCAAGTGAGCACGTAGGCGGCAATATCCGGACGCTGCAGGTAAAAGGCTATTTACTGGAAGCCGGCCCTAATGCCTTGCAGATGAGTGATGAACTGGAAGAACTGATTCAGGAGCTGAAACTGGAAGACGAAGTGATGCCGGCTGCCTCGGTATGCTCTGATCGTTTTATACTTCGCAACGGTAGCTACCACAAACTACCTACTTCGCCCCTCTCCTTTCTATCAAATAAATTTTTCTCCCGGAAAACTAAGAAACGCATACTTAAGGAACGGGAGGTACCACCTGCCACATTTGCTTACGAAACCGTAAGCCAGTTTTTTGAGCGACGCTTTGGCCGCGAAGTGGTAGATTATGCCGTAGCCCCTTTGGTAACAGGTGCCTACGCCGGTGACCCTGAGCAGCTATTGGTGGCAAAGGCCTTACCAAAACTAAAAGAACTGGAAACAAAGTATGGCTCCGTACTAAAAGGGCTTGCACAGCTGAACAGCAACCTACTACAAAATACTTTTTCTTTTAAAGACGGTATGCACACGCTGCCCAATGCCATTGCCGGTAAACTGGTATCGCTGCATACAGGGCACCAGGTAGAGATTATTACCCGCAACCAGGGCAAATATATTGTAAGTTGCCACTCCAACGGCGACCACGATACCGAAGAATACGACATGCTGGTATTGGCTTTACCTGCCCACCGGGCAGCAGAGCTATTGCATTATACTTTCCCGGGTATGGCAGCAGCGCTGCAAAACATCAATTACCCGCCTATGGCTGTGGTGCATATGGTATATAACCGCAGCGACGTGCCACACCCGCTCGATGGTTTTGGAGCGCTGAACCCGAAGGTAGAAGCTCCTTTTACTGCCGGCTCTATCTGGACGAGCTCGCTTTTTGACGGACGCTGCCGCCCCCACGAGGTTATGTTTACCACTTTTGTGGGCGGTGCGCAATATGCGGCCCATGCCCAAAAAGAACAGGATGAAGTACTAACAGAAGTGCATCGCGAACTGTGCGAGAAGTATAAAATTAAGGCAGATAAGCCAGTGTTTCAGCATGCGCATGTATGGCAGCACTCGGTACCGCAATACGACCTTTACATAGAAGATGCCCACCTGATGGCAGAACAACTCGAGCCCGAAGGACTTTTTATAGCTGCAAACTGGCAGTCCGGGGTGTCGGTTAACAACTGCATTAGCTATGCAAAAGAGCTGGCCAATAAAATTAATTTAAGGTCGCGGGATGCTCAAAATAGCTGATTAACTATATTTGGGGTATGAAAGACTCATTAGTGATCATCCCCACCTATAACGAACGCGAAAATGTGGAAGCCATGGTGCGGAAGGTCATGTCACTGAGTCATCCGTTTCATCTGCTGATCATAGACGATAGCTCGCCGGACGGCACGGCCGATATTGTGCGCGACCTGCAACAGGAATATCCGGGCAGGCTTTTTCTGGAAATCAGAAAGGGTAAGCTTGGCCTGGGTACGGCTTATATACATGGGTTTAAGTATGCGTTGCGCCATAAGTACGAATACATCTTCGAGATGGACTGCGACTTCTCCCATAACCCTGACGACCTGATACGTTTATATGAAGCCTGCGCTATTGATGGCTACGATGTGGCCATTGGCAGCCGTTACATCCAGGGTGTAAACGTGGTAAACTGGCCTATGAACCGCGTATTGATGTCGTGGTTTGCCAGCTGGTACGTACGCCTTGTAACTGGTATGCCCATTGCCGATACCACAGCCGGCTTTAAATGCTACCGCCGCAAAGTGCTCCAAACCATTCAGCTAAATAAGATCCGCTTCGTAGGCTATGCCTTCCAGATCGAGATGAAGTTCCTGGCTTATAAGTATGGCTTCAAGATAAAAGAAGTTCCGATCATTTTTACAGACCGTACCAAGGGTACTTCTAAAATGTCGTCGGGTATATTTAAGGAGGCTGTTTTAGGAGTGCTCAAAATGAAAGTGAACAGCTTTTTCCGCCACTTCGACCGCTACTAAATTTTGCATTCCGGCTGCTCAAAAAGAGTGGATTGCCTCCCTGCCTGAAATTTATAGTTGTTAAATGCTATGTATGTATGGCCAAATACGGTTAACTTTACCGTACTTGTACAGCTGCTATGCCTTGGTTATTAAAGGCACTGGTAACAACCGGCTATTCTATTATGGATAATAACAACATTCTATTCTGGGTCTTATTTAATGGCTTTGTTCTCCTGCTTTTGGGTTTAGACCTTTTTGTGTTTCACCGCAAAGAGCACGAGGTAAAAATTAAAGAAGCATTGCTTTGGAGCCTTTTCTGGATCTTGCTTTCGCTGGGCTTTAATGCCCTGATCTATTACTGGGAAGGCCCCGCTCCAGCACTTGAGTTCCTGACGGCTTACCTGATAGAGAAATCGCTGAGCGTAGATAACCTTTTCGTTTTCATCCTGATTTTCAATTTCTTTAAAGTCCCTCCAAAGTATCAGCATAAGATCCTGTTCTGGGGTATTATCGGTGCGTTGGTATTCCGGGCCATTTTTATACTTGTTGGTGTTGCCCTTATTGCTAAGTTTCACTTTATCATTTACATACTTGGTGCCTTCCTGATCTATACGGGCATCAAAATGGCCTTTACCAAAAACGACGAAGAACTGCATCCGGAGCAAAACCCGCTGATAGTATGGGTGAGCCAGAAACTGCCGTTCACGAAAACATCTGTAGGCGGCAAGTTCTTTACAAAGATCGACGGAAAGTATTTTGCCACCCCGCTGTTACTGGTGCTGATTATGGTAGAAACCACCGACATCGTTTTTGCTGCCGATTCTATACCTGCCATACTTGCTATTTCTAAGGATCCGTTTATTGTTTATACTTCCAATGTGTTTGCTTTGCTGGGTCTGCGGGCTTTATACTTTGCGCTGTCGGGTATTATGCAGCTCTTCCATTACCTGCACTATGGCCTGTCGCTAATACTGGTTTTTATTGGGGCCAAGCTGCTGTTCAGCGATGTTTTCCACCTGGATATGCGCATAGCCCTGTTAGTAGTAGGCAGCATACTGGCTATTTCGGTTATTGCATCGCTCATGTTTCCTAAAAAAGAAGAGGAAGTGCCTCAGCCTACAACTACAAAAGAAGAGCAATAAAAGAAGTATAAAATCAAAAAACACATTCTTAAATTTGCTTTTTTAAAATTTTATACTTTTACTTGCAGCTCATAACACAAGAAATGATATTAACATACGCCATTTGCTTTACCAATTCGATGAAGGTTCCTCAGCCGGGGCTCCCGTGGTAAGACTTTGCGTATAGTAAACATACATAAGTATATCAAGGAGCCCCGCCCACAAAGCGGGGCTTTTTGTTTTACAGCCATTTTAAACCAAGTATAAATTTAAAAAAGGGCTAAATGCCTGAATAAGAAAACAGTTTAGTAATTACAGCCATGAGAGGGAGTATAAACACCAACAAGTTAGCGCCACAAAGCAGCTTCCGCCAGGAGAGCGGAAAGCCTGTGCTGCTTGCTGGTCCGTGCAGTGCCGAAAGTGAAGACCAGCTATTGCAAACCGCCAAGCTTTTGAAGAACAACCAGAGCGTAACGGCATTTAAAGCAGGTATCTGGAAATCGCGCACACGCCCTAACAGCTTTGAAGGTGTAGGCACCGTAGGCCTGCAGTGGCTGCAGAAAGTTAAAGCCGAAACAGGTTTACGCACAGCCTGCGACATAGCCAATGCACAACACGCCGAAGAAGCATTAAAGCATGGTATTGATATACTTTGCATAAGCGGGCGCACTACCGTAAACCCTTTTGCCATACAGGAAATTGCCGCTGCCGTAAGCGGCACCAACATACCTATGCTGGTAACCAACCCCGTTTACCCAGACCTGAAGCTATGGGTAGGCGCGCTCGAGAGGTTGCAGCAGGCTGGCCTGACCGATTTGGGAGCCATACATAGAGGCTTCTCAGGCGAAGACCACGACCTGTACCGCAACCACCCGAAATGGGAACACATGTTGCAGCTGCGCCAGGAAATGCCGGAATTGCCTGTACTTTGCGATGCCAGCCACATTGCCGGCAAGCGCAGCCTGCTGTATCCGGTTGGCCAGCGCGCTTTAGATCTTGGCATAGATGGTTTGTTGCTGGAGTCTCATATAAGTCCTGCAGAGGCGCTAAGCAGCCAACAACAGCAACTAATGCCACAGGAACTTGAACTGCTTATAAATGCCCTTAAAACCAGAGTAAAGCTATCAGAAACAACCGAACTGGTAGATCAACTGGATGAGTTGCGCCAGCAGATTGAGAACCTGGATGATGAGCTGATGGAGTTACTGTTACGCAGATCTGCGGTATCAAAACAAATAGGCAGCTATGGTTTGGGCAATACCAGGCCGGCAATGCAGGTAAGTAAATGGCAAAAGCACCTCGAATTGCTGCTTGCCCAACCTCCTGCAGGAAGCGGTCTAGGTAATGAGCCTGCAAATCCCTTTATCCAGGCATTAAACCAACAAGGCAACACAGCAATTGGAGGTTCTGCCGTAGCTTAAATTAAGAAGCGCCTTTTCCGGTTCGGGTAAGGCGCTTCTTAATTTATCGCCTTATCTTTGCCTGAAATCAAAACAGTTTGGCACAATTACGCCACAGTTATTGTTAAGGCACAAACCATTAACCCTTTACATTATTTACACATGAAAACCCCGATCTCCCGCTTCCGCACTGTTGGCATTTATGAAGGCGTTTCGTACCTGTTGCTGCTGGGTATAGCCATGCCCCTGAAGTATATGTTTGATATGCCGCTGGCCGTGAAGTATGTGGGTTGGGCGCACGGTGTATTATTTGTGCTTTACATGGTTGCTTTGTTACACGTAACGCTCGTGCACCGTTGGTCTGTAGTTAAAGTAGCAGCTGGCGTGCTGGCATCGTTGCTGCCATTTGGGCCGTTTATATTGGATAAAAAACTGCTGCGCGAAGAAGAGTTGGAAGCAAAACATAAATCGAAGCAGAAGCAAGTTGCTTAGGCCATAATAGGTATACTTTAAAAGCCAGTACGCTTATACTTAGCAGCCTGGCTTTTTTGTTTTTGAAGTATAATTTGTTGCGGTTATACTATAAAATCATTCCTCAACTTCTGCCCTGTTCCGTCGGGCCAATGCCTGGGCAATAATACTGGCAGCCAGTAATTGTAAGGCGTGGTACATCATAATGGGCAGCAACATTATTCCTACTGTTGTAGGGTTTGGAAACAGCACTTTTGCCATTACAGTGCCGTGTACCAGCGATTTTTTGGACCCACAGAAAATGGCCGTAATCTGATCGTTGCGGTTAAAACCCAGCGTCTTGCTGAAACCGTAAATAATAGCATACACCAGAAAAAACAGCACAATCATGGCTGCGCCCAGCAAGGCAATATCTCTTAAAGTATAAGCTGCAAACATATTGCGGGCAAACGATTCGCAAAAAGAAGTATAAACAATGGTGAGGATGATAAACTGGTCAAAGTAGCGCATCTTTTTCTTGTTGCGCTCGGCAAATTCGCCCCAACGCTTGTGCAGCAAAACACCCAGCACAACCGGAAGTATAACCTGCAGAACCAGTTTTCCCATAATGCTCCAGATATCGAAACTTTCGGTACTTGCTGTTAAAAACAGGCCCATCCAGAGTGGTGTAATAAACACGCCCACTAGGCTGGATATGCTGGCATTAAAAATGGCTGCCGGAATGTTGCCCCCCGCTATCGAAACCATTACCACCGACGAAGAAACTGTAGAAGGCAAGGCAGCCAGATAAAATGTACCCAGCCATAGCATTTCGCTCTCGGTTCCTTCGAACAAAGTATGCAACGGCAAAATCAGCAACGGGAAAAGTATAAATGTGCTTAGCTGTACCACTAAATGCAGGCGCCAGCTACTTAACCCGCTTCGCAGCTTTTCAGGGCTCAGGCGCAATCCGTAAAAAAAGAAGATAACCGATACGCCGTAAGTTGCCACATCGCCCAGCGAAACAGGCTCCCGGTCTATACCTATCTGAGGCCATAGGTAAGCTAAAATGATCATACTTATGAGCGCCAGCAAAAACCAGTCGATGCCAAAACGGGCCGCCGTTGCCGCGAGCCTCGGCACCAATCCTACGGCTTTTTCAAGGTCAGCTTTTTGCTGTATCGGTTTCATAAGTCAGTATCAGAAAATGTGATTAAACGAAAAGCGGCGGCCCTGCTGTGTAGCAAAGCCGCCGCTTCAGAGAAATTTATACGCTAAAAATCCAACAGATCGATCGTTTCAAGTTCAAATTCGGTAGAGTCTTCCACCACTGCATCCGGAGCGGTAACAATCAGGTCGCGGGCGCGCCCGTATAGCTGCACGTTCGGGTACAGGCCGTCGTAAGCTGCCCGTGAGATAAGCCCACGGCGTAACATAATACCACTGATCAGCCTGAAATAACCGCGTTTCCAGCTGCGCAGGTTTCCATAACTATCGAAAGAAGCCCGGTAATTTTTAGGACTCGGAATTATACTTGTCAGGAAGATGGCCTCTGCCAGATTAAGCTCAGATGGCTGTTTCCCAAAATAAAAGCGTGAAGCATCTTTGGCACCGTATACGTTTGGTCCCCACTCAATAATATTCAGGTATACTTCAAACATACGGTTCTTCGATACCAGGTTCAGGTTCTCTATCAGCCAGACTATAATCGCTTCTTCCACTTTACGGGTTACCGTTTTCTGGCGCGTCAGGAACACATTTTTCACCAGCTGCATCGATATGGTACTGCCGCCGCGTACAAACTCACCCTTTTTCAGGTTGGTGGCAATTGCCTGCCTGAAAGCCTCTTCATGGAAACCTTTATGGCTATAAAAGCCGGCATCTTCGGCTGTAAGTATGGCATTGCGCAGGTACGGCGAAATTTCCCCTAAGCGGCTATAGAAAGAATTTGCAGGCCCCACCATAAACGTGCGTACAGGTTTGCCATACTCGTACACGGTATGCACAAAAGAGCCATTAATTTTCTGGATATTGGTTTTACCCCATTGCACGATCTTAAAGTCTTTTGAGGCATCCAGGTCAGAGTCAAACTTTACTTTTGCCAGGCTATCCATGTTCACATGGAAGTTGAGCTTATACTTTAGTTTACCCTGTGCTTTTATACCTTCCAGGTTTTCGAATAACCCGGTTGGCAACGACTCAAACACATCATTTGCCTCTAAATCCTTTGTCTTAATTTTAAGGTCGATGATCTTGGAAGTAGCATTCTGATACACGGCATACAGGTTGGCCACCGCTTTGTTTACGCGTACTTCCGTCAGGCTATCAATAGCGTAGTAATTAGGGCCAAGCGTAACCACATAATTCAGGGCACCTTCCCGTACATGAATATCTTCTGTTGCCAGTTTTTCATGGTTTACGCTCAGGTTATTTACTTTAGCTGTACCACGCACAGTTAACCTGTCTTTGCGGTAGCTTTTATCGGCAAGGCTCAGGTGGAGGGTATCAAAAGCTACCGTTCCATTAAATTTCTCTTTTACATACGGCAACCTGATTCCATTTCTATCGGTGTTATACAGGCTGGCTGCTATGTTATAGTCGCCAGGGTCTATGGTACCGTGCATACGCAGGTTGTTCACCAGCGAATCTGTTTTTATAACTACTTCTGAATCAATAGTGCCGTCATCCATGGTTAGGTAAGGCATCCGGATATCGATGGTGCGGTTCTCGGATTTATAGGATACGTTCAGGTTTTTGAAATTTGCCTGATCGGGCACGTTGTCAAAAGCAGTTTCAATTAGGCGGTTCAGCAGTTCGCCGTAGTTGCGGCTGCGTTTAGCTGTTGTATCGGCTGGCTGGTTTCCATCTTCTCCCTTTAGCAGGAAAGAAAAGTTATCCTTGCCATTGCGCTTTACCGCAGTCAGGTACCCATCCGACACGTCCAGTTTCTTAAATACGATGCGGCCTTTAAAAATAGAACGGAAGCTTACACTGGCGTGCACGCTATCTGTCGTAAAAAGGGTATCGCGGTCGTGTGGCACTAACGAAATGCCGCTCAGCACAACAGAATTAAGGTCTACAAACTCTGCCTTGTTAATGTTAAAATCTACGGGGTAGCGGCTTTCAACCTGCGTAATTACTTTCTGGATAGTATAGGAAAGGACCTTGCTCCGGAAAACAATCAGCAATACAAGCAGAATCAGAAAGAAGGCCAGTACAGAACCAGCCCCAATCAGCAATCGTTTTTTCAATTTCTGGTTCAAAATATTCAGGTGCGAATTACGCTAATTAGATTCAGTATCTAAAACAGGAAAAGCAGATAATACCTGCATTATTCATTTTATACTTTGGGTTGGTGCTATCCTCACATACGAGGTGCTACTTATTTTGATATATACTACTCATTTACCTTATGCTATAAGCTAGATCAACGCTTGTGTACCTACTGTAAGTATACTAAATATTCAAAAGTAGTAATACTTACATATTTCGGCAGCATAAAGTTATTGTTCAATTTTAAAATGGCTATATACAAACGCATTGTATATTAAAACAATTCACCTTGCTGGCATCCTGAAGCAAAGCTGCTTATCTTTGACCTAAGAACTTCCTTTTGCCAATGAACCTGACAACACTTACTGCTTTATCGCCAGTGGACGGGCGTTACCGCCGCAACACTTCTGAACTGGCTGCTTATTTTTCTGAATTTGGCCTGATCCGTTACCGTGTGCTCGTAGAGGTTGAGTACTTTATAGCATTGTGCGAGTCGCCGCTGCCCCAGCTTTCGGATATTAAGCCCGACCAGTTTTCAGCGCTACGTGCTATTTACCAGAATTTTAACGAAGCTGATGCACTGGCCATTAAAGAAACTGAGAAAACTACTAACCACGACGTAAAGGCAGTAGAATATTTTATAAAAGATAAGTTTGATACGCTGGGCCTTGGCAAGTATAAAGAGTTTATCCATTTCGGGCTTACCTCGCAGGATGTGAACAATACGGCCATCCCGCTCTCGCTGCGCGAAGCGGATGAGCGCATACTGAAGCCGGCTTACCAGGAGCTGCACCAGACGTTAGTAGAACTAGCCCAGCAATGGAAAGCCATACCGATGCTGGCACACACGCACGGCCAGCCTGCCTCTCCTACCCGTTTGGGTAAAGAGATTATGGTGTTTGCCGAGCGCCTTTCTGCGCAAATGGACCTGCTACGCCAGGTGCCTTTTTCAGCTAAGTTTGGAGGTGCAACAGGTAATTTTAATGCCCACCATGTAGCCTACCCAAGTATAAACTGGCCGGAGTTCGGTAACCGTTTTGTACAGCAGACTTTAGGTTTGCACCGCAATCAGTATACTACCCAGATAGAGCATTACGATAACCTGGCAGCTTACTTCGATGGCCTGAAACGCCTGAACACTATCCTGATCGATTTCTCCAGAGATGTGTGGCAGTATGTATCGATGGGTTATTTTAAGCAAAAGATAAAAGCCGGTGAGGTAGGCTCTTCGGCGATGCCGCACAAAGTTAACCCTATCGATTTTGAGAACGCAGAAGGTAACCTGGGTATAGCCAACGCTTTGCTGGAGCATTTATCAGCCAAGCTGCCTATCTCCAGGCTGCAACGCGACCTCACAGACTCTACCGTGCTACGTAATATTGGCGTACCGCTGGCTCACATAATTATTTCGCTTAAATCGCTGGAGCGAGGCATTGGCAAACTGGAGCTGAACGAGGCTGCACTTACCCAGCACCTGGAAGATAACTGGGCGGTAGTGGCAGAAGGCATCCAGACTGTGCTGCGCCGCGAAGGATACCCGCAACCATACGAAGCCCTGAAAGCCCTAACCAGAAAGAATGAAAAGATTACTGCCCAAACGATCAGTAACTTTATTGATACGCTGGATGTGAGCAATGCAATAAAAGATGAACTAAAACAGATCACACCTTATACTTACACTGGTGTTGATATGCTGTAGATTTCAGCATACTTAAAAACAAAACAGCCCTTGTAGTTTTACATGGGCTGTTTTGTTTAGTACCATATATACTTTATAGTTTGCTGCAATCAAGGCTACGGCTTGTAATTTTACCATTATTAAGGATAAGCTGCTTTCCGGTGCCATCGTAAAGTATACACGTAAATTGCGCTTCGGTTATTTTAGGCGATTGGCTGTCTATGGTATTATTATTAAATGCCGTCACTGAAAATAAGCTGCCCTGTTGCCTTGCCGTGCCTTTATCTGTGCTCCATACGTTACCGTCAGGATCTGTATATGTAACCACAATACCTTCTACAGGTTCTGTGCCTATAGTTGTTGCTATCTTACCAAAGCCATACTTTCCCTGCCTTAGTATAGGCTCCAGTTCAGGGCATTGTGTAGGGCAGGCGGCAAACTTTTTAATAAATGTTACACGCACCGATCTTCTCTCATCGAGTTCTTTTTTCAGCACAATGTCCTGCATTTCCCAGCATCCGGTGCCCGTAACAATTTTCGATGCTGCTGTTGTGCTGATATAATCGTCCTCGCCTTCTTCCAGCAGTATAAGGCTGCCATTTAAGTTGCCCTGAAAAAAGAAATCAGCCTCAGTGCCCGGCACTAATGTTCCTTTGGGGTCATCATCATCCTCGCAGCTGCTAAGGCCCAGGCCAAGTATAATTGTTAGTAAGAACAGCAGTTGTTTATGTATCCCCATAGTGCTAACTCTCTGAATTTATACTAGATACGTAATCGCAACGCCAACGTCAGTATTTATACTTCAGGAAAGCAGTCTAAGGTATTTTAAGTATAAAACTTCTGGTCCGGCGTTTTAATTTACAGATTGCACAAAGTCGTGGGTCAGGAAATATTCCAGCGTGAACCTGTTTTCTGACAGCGGGGAGGTATTGGATGCTGTACGTGGAGTAACTTTAAAATCGCCGTCGTTAAATCCTTTATAGAAATGCCTGTTGTTATCGGTGTAGGGTAGCTGCACATACTCTTCGCCGGCTGCGGCGGCAAGCTCTGCCATGGTATAATCCCGTGGCCCCATTAATTCTTTCACTGAATTGCCGCTAAAATCTCTGTTCAGAAGATATGTTGCGGCTACAGAGGCAACTTCGTAAGACGAGATGTAAGGCAATGCCAGATCCGGTTTGTAAGGCGTATGCAGGCCCCAGTGCAGGTTCTCGAAGAAGTTGGCACAACGCAGGTGCAGCAGGTTTATACTTCCCATTTTATTAAGTTCCTGCTCAAACGCTACCAGCCTGGTGGGCTGGCCATACTTTTCTGTAATGCAGTTACTGATGTTTACTACATGCCTGATCGGGCTGCTTTGAATTAAATTAATAAGCCGCTGAGCGGTAACGGCAGGTGTGGCAAGTGCATCATCGGGTACAGTAAGAAAAAGCGAAGTTGCTTTAAAAAATGCCTGTTGCAGAAAAGCATCCTCGTTAAAATCGCCTTCCAGTAGCTCCGCCTTACCTGCAAATGTGGCTAATTTCTGACGGCTTCTGCCTGCTACACCTATCATAGCATTTTTAAGTATAAGTTCCTGCGCAATTTTACCACCAATGTTGCCTGTGGCACCAAGTATAAGTATGTAGTTTTCTGAGCTCATAGTTTTTAGAGTTGCGGGATTATAAAAGCAAAGAAAGTATACTATAGCAATAAGTAAGGAAACTACAGGACAGAAAGCACTAACAGCCTGCTATACTACGGCTTAACCTGTTTTGCAAGTGCGTAAATAGCATCAACAAACGTGCTCCAGCTGAAGCGCTTTTTATACTTTGCAATATGCTGAGCGAGTATCTCAGCTTTATCGGAAGTATAAAACTCAACTATGGCACTGGCAATGGCCTGCGGCTGGGGCTCCACTACATAACCAACTTCTCCGTCTGGTACCAGCTCTGCCAACCCGCCCACGTTGGTTACCACCATAGGCTTATCGAAATGATAGGCAACCTGTGTTACCCCGCTTTGTGTGGCGTGTTTATAGGGTTGCACCACCAGGTCGGCAGCACAGAAGTAGTGGCGCACTTCGGCGTTAGGTATAAAGTCAGTGCGAAGTATAAGATTATCCTGCAGGTTATACTTCCGGATAAGCTCATGGTACGGTGTGGCATCCTCGTAGAACTCGCCGGCTACAATTAATTTTATACTTCGGTTTTGCTGCAGGCGCGGGTCGGCCAAAGCTTGTAACAATAAATCAAGGCCTTTATAAGCCCTGATAAAGCCGAAGAAAAGGATGTAGTTATAGTTCGGATCAAGATTTAGGGCAGCGCAGGCGTCTGCTTTGCTTTCGGCAGGTCCGAAGTTATCGTACAGCGGGTGAGGCAGGTATACGGCGGGCTTTGCAGGCTCAAAACGCTTTAAATCCTGCAGCACCGATCGCGACATGGTAATAAACCCATTGCAGGCACTAAGGAAGTATCTGGTAAAGGGTACATCACCGGCGCGCTTCTCGTGCGGCACCACGTTATCAGTAATGGCTAGCAACGCTGTTTGGTTGTTGCGCCTGATTATGCGGGCAATAGTGCCCAGGCCTGGCCCCATAAACGGAAGCCAATACCGGAAAATAACTACATCTGGTTTTTGCTTCCGGATATAGTTGCCTGTTTTAAACCAACTAAGCGGGTTAATGGAATTGATTAACACTTTAATGCGAAGGCCTTGCGGTGCGGGCTCGTCGGAGTACTGGCTTTTGCCCGGAAACAGGAACGACGGATATTGCAGACTGAATGTTACAATCTCCACCTCATCTCCCTGCTCCTGGAAAGCGTAAGCCAGCCGCTCGTTAAAAGTAGCCATGCCGCCGCCACGAAGCGGGTAAGCCGGCCCCACAATTACTACCTTACGCTTTGCCATTAATTTTTCAGCAAGCCAACCTTATCCCTTATCAGGTATTCGTTCTTTTTGCTGGCTGCCATTGAGATCATCTCGGCCAGAAAACCGGCCAGGAAAAGCTGCGCACCAAGTATAACGGCCACCAACGAAAGGTAAAACAAAGGCTGGTCTACCACATCGCGCACACGGCCTTCCGGGTAAAGGCGGAAGATCTTTTGAAGTATAAGCCAGAAGGTGATGCCCAAACCTACTACAAATGAAAGTGTCCCCAGCGTACCGAAAAAGTGCATCGGGCGCTTTTTAAAGCGGCTTACAAAAGAAATAGAAAGCAGATCGAGGAAACCGTAAACAAAGCGTTCCAGGCCAAATTTGGTAGTGCCATACTTGCGCTCCTGGTGCTGCACCACTTTTTCGCCAATACGGGTAAAGCCATTCCATTTGGCAATTACAGGTATGTAACGATGCATTTCGCCGTGTACTTCTATACTTTTAACCACCAGCTGCCGGTATGCCTTTAAGCCACAGTTAAAGTCGTGCAACTTAATGCCCGATAGTTTGCGGGTAGCAGCGTTAAACAGTTTGGTAGGTATGGTTTTGCTTAGCGGGTCGAAGCGCTTTTGTTTCCAGCCACTTACCAGATCAAACTTCTGATGCTTGATCATGTCGTAAAGTGCCGGAATTTCGTCCGGGCTATCCTGCAGGTCGGCGTCCATGGTTATCACCACTTCGCCGGTGCAGCGCTGAAATCCCTCGTTAAGGGCTGCCGACTTGCCGTAATTGCGGTTAAAGCTGATGCCTTTAACCGTATTATCTTCAGCGCCCAGGTCGTTAACTACTTCCCAGGAACGGTCGGTACTGCCGTCATCAACAAGTATAATTTCGTAAGAAAACCCGTGCGCGTGCATCACACGTTTGATCCAGCGCACAAGTTCAGGAAGCGATTCCTCCTCGTTAAACAGGGGAACTACAACCGATATATCGTAAGGGTATTGCATGTGTTATTCAAACTCCGGCCGTCTGTTTTTGATGATGGCGGAGATTATAAGCGATAAAATAAATCCGATAACTAAGTAACCTATCAGCGAGCTAACAATGGTCATGGCCGGGTTTGAGAACTTTTCGGTCATGGCTATGGCAGCATCAATCTGCTCGTCGCTCATGCCTCTGGCTTCCAGGTCTGCAATTTGCTGGTCCATGATGCTTTCCATATAATTAGGGTCGATGAACGAAGTATAAATATACATAAAGATACCTCCGAGCAGGCCCATAATAACTGATGCCAGCGTACCAACTCCTAACCCTTGCCCGTACGACATATAGCCGTGGTTTTCTTTTTTGAAATTCTGCATGGCCAGAACCAACGCAGCAATCATAATAATGTAACCCAGGCTGGCCAGTAATTTGTTTGTGCCCATGCCTAATGTCATAAGTATGGCAGTGTAAATTACAATTATGAGCCCGCCTAATAAGCCATACTTCAGGGCTACAGATGCTACAGAAGGTTGATTTTCGGTTACTTCAGTCATTTCATTCATGCGTTTATGGATTGAGGGTGAACTATTTACGGAAAAAAACTGCTGCCACAATAGAAAACAAACCTCCCACTAATAACCGGCTCACAAAATCATAGGTTGCCAACAACGACGGCGTAATATTATCCAGGGCTTCGATGCTCTGGTTATACATATCCTGGCCCAAAGCTTTGATCTGTTCAGCTTTGTTAACTTCCAGGGTAGTTTTCATTTCGCTTACATACTGCTGTATAAGCGAGCCTCCGGCAAAGTATAAAAGTATGAACAGTAACATGCCTGCCGTTAGCGCCGTGTAAAATGAGATAGATAAGCCAACGCGCAAGCCTTTCAAAAAACCGATCTCAGTATCGTTAAAGAGTTTATAGTACCTGATGCCCAGGAATAAAAAAACCGGCATGGGCAGGAAACTCCAGCGGCCTACCTCCCCCAGCGGGTTAAAACCCAAAAAGTACTGGAGCAATAAAATGCCAAAGCAAGCTAAGCCACACATTACGCCATAGCGAATTCCGACTCTTATAATTGTTTGATTAAACATTCCGGTTTGTACGAATCTGCAAGGCTTTTAGCCCCGGCTGTAAAAATATAGCTATAAATATATTAAAAAGAATGGTTCAGAACTATTTGTCCCTTGTTAATAATGCCAAGTACCTTACCTTTTAGTTCCAGCCCGAAAAACGGTGAGTTTTTAGACTTCGATCTGCACGCTTCGGCTGTAGGTGTCCAGGTCAGGTCAGGATTGAAAATGGTAAGGTTGGCAGGTTCGCCAACTTTGATTTGCGGCTCTGGTAACCCCAGTACCTGGCGTGGGCCTGATGTGAGTTTTACAAGTATAGTTTCTGTATTAAGTGTATCGCTTAAAAATGTATTGGCTACAGCGTAAGAAGTTTCAAGGTTTATTATACCAAAATCAGCCAGGTCGAATTCAAGGTTTTTGGCTTCGGTATCGTGCGGCATGTGTGCCGAAACCAGTGCATCTATCGTTCCGTCCTGCAACCCTTTTTTAATAGCGTCTGCATCATACTGGCTTCTGAAAGGAGGAGCTACTTTATAATTTGTATCGAAAGGAAGTATGGTTTCGTCGGTAAAAGCGGTTTGATAGCTGGCTACATCGCAGGTTACATTTAACCCCGCTGCTTTTGCCTTCCGGATATGCTCTATAGATGCGGCTGTAGAAATCAGCGAAAAATGCAGCCTGCCGCCTGTATAGCTAAGGAGTTGCAGGTCGCGGGTTACCATCACTTCTTCTGCCAGTGCCGGAATGCCTTTCATCCCTAGGCGGGTGCTGGCCAGACCTTCATGCATCTGCCCGTGCTCCGTCAGGCGGGTATGCTCCGGCTTATTCATGAGCAGGCCATCAAAAACCTGTACATATTGCAGTGCTTTCAGCAATACATCTGCTCCCTGTAAAGGTTTTAAACCATCTGTAAAAGCTATAGCCCCAGCCTGTTGCAGGTCAATCATTTCTGTCAGGTCTTTGCCCTGTGTATCTACAGTAAGTGCAGCAGCAGGTAACAACGTAACCGGCAAACTTTCAGCCCTGCTCCTGATATAACTGATGGCACCTTTAGACTGTACAACGGGCTCTGTGTTAGGCAAGCATAGTACTTCTGTAAAACCACCAGCTGCAGCAGAAGCTACTAACGATTCCAGATCTTCTTTATACTCTAACCCTGGCTCACCCACAAAACTATGCATATCAACCCAACCAGAGGACACGCATAAACCATCCATAGAAATTCTGCGGTCAGCTTCCTGATCTTCCGGACCAACATACGTGATAATGCCGTTCTCAATAAGAATATTATGCCGTTGTAAATGATACGGGGAGGCTGGTTGGTAAATAAGCGCTGCCTGGAGAAGTACTTTCATGTTAGAGGAGTCTAATAAGTGCGATTTCTGCCATTAAGAAAAACAGACACAATATTAGGCAATATTTCCAAAGCTTGACGCCAAAAAATCTTTTTTCGAATTCTCCTTTCACCGAAAAGTTATCGCCATAGTCGTAAACATGTATGTTCGTCTTGCCTTTTGGCAGCAGGTTCCTTAGCTCTTCTGGTGTGTATTGCTCCAGATAAGATTCTTTTTTATCAAAATTAAAAGCAAGTTTGGCTACAGTTGCGCCATCTGATTTCAGGTCATAAAACCCTGCATCGGCCATATCCGCGGGAATATCAAAGTATAATTTACCGGCCCGTACCTGCTGATCCGGTATAAACGAAAGGCTGTCTTTCTCTAACTTATAAATACCTTCCTTTTTGACGGTTGTAACAGGTAAACTTACCGTTCCGCCTGCTAACGAATAAGCTAATTGCTGCTCCTGTTTATAACTTAAAATGGCCATCCGGTACATTATGGGCACTAATAATGCATGGTTCATTAACTCATTATACTTATCGTCCAGAGGCGAAGCCATCAGGTACACTTGCCCTTTGCCTCTGTCAAACCGAGATAAAAAGGGAGCGCCGCCCCTGAATTTTAAAATATCTTCTGATGCCCGGGACCATGCTAAACTACGAGTTGCTAACGGCATTTGCATTTTGGGATCAAAAGTAGAAAAGATACTTTTAAAAAATGGCTTCTTAGGATCTGGTGCCTGCAACGCTGTTTTAGCAACATTATCTAAAGTTCCTGTTAATGTTGCTGGAATACTCAAAGCCTCAAAAAGCGAAGTATAACTACTCTGTTCGCCAGAGGAAGAAGGAAGTATTATTAAAGTACCACCGGCTTTTACAAAATTGGCAGCAGTTGCAGCTAAACCTGCTGAAATAACAGGTAGGTTGTTTAATAGAATAGTGTTAGAAGCTGATACGGTACCATAATTTATACTTTTGGCATCGAATGTATTGATTTTAAAAAATGGTTCGTGCCCGTATAATTTACTTAAACTGCCGGAAGGTTGATCGCTAATTTCAGAGATTTGTATACTGCCTGATGGAGATAAAATAAAATAGTACGTGTTGTCAAAATCGACCGGGTAATCCTCTAAGGTAACATAAGCTTTTTTCATACTTCCAGCACCGGGTATCCCGAAAGTAATGGTAGCCTCTGTTACCTGCTTGGCAGGAAGATCAAGACTAAGAGCGGCTACCTGCTTCTCATCAATAAACAATTTAACCGGGCAGCCATCAACAGGATTATTACCCGCATTGTACACTTTAATGTGCAACGTATTATCACCTCCCACACGAATAAACTCATCTTCCAGGAAAACTGAATCTACGGTAACATTATTTATACTTTCAGCTTGTAAAGGAACAAGATGAACCTGCGATAGAGAATCTAACTGTCTAAGATAAGCAGGAGTAAAGGTATTCTTCTGAAAATCTGAAAGCACAAAAATGTGTTCATTTGTAGTACTTAAATTTTGAAACCGCGACGGCTTAGCGCTGAAATCAAGATTGTCCAATACATTATCGGCATCAGCGGCACTATGTTTTGCGCCACTACTTACTATACCATTCGTATTAACACTAAAAGAAGTACTGGCAGGAAAAAGATTGATGACTGACTTACCTCTATCTACAGCTGAAGCTAACAACCCAACATCTTTGCCTGCTGTGATATTCTGCATACTATAGGAGTTATCTACAGCCAGTACAACATCAGAAGTAGCGGTCATACTTTCATTTTCCTGGGCTGGTAAAAAGGGCTGTGCAAAAGCAAGAACAAGAAAGACTATAAAAAGTATGCGGCAAAGTAAAATCAATAATTCTTTAAGATTCTTCTGGCTTGCAGTCAGGTCTTTTGAAACCTGTATAAGCTTTACGTTACTAAACTCAACCCGCTTAGCTTTTCTTAACTGAATAAGATGCAGAATTACAGGAATAACTGCAGCAATTAAAGCATACAAGAAAGTTGGATATAGCAATGCCATGAACTTAAGTTAGCTAACACTTTAAAAAATTACAAACAATTAAGATGCTTTTACGAGTAATGGCAAAGTCTGCTATAACAACTATAAATTAAATCCGAAATCAGGAAGTAACTAGTCTAAAGTAGAAATTTGATAAAGGGATAATATCTATAGATCAATAAGCGAAAAATAAGTGACTAATATTATTTCGACTTGTTTTGATTTGCATTGTAAGCATTGTTATAAGTTGTAGAAGCCTATTGTTGCTATAATGAAGTGGATGAATTGGACTAGCAAAGCGCTAACTGCTTGTATTGGACCGGCTTGCTCCTGGGCTATTGCAGGTGGCGGGATGCTTTGCCTTCTACGCCCCAATGAGCAGGTGGTATAAACGGCAACACCCCTTGCTCAAGCAGAACAAGGGGTGTTGGTTGATGGGTTGGCGGCTACCTACTCTCCCGGATGTGACTCCAGTACCATCGGCG
>NZ_JAJVDH010000004.1 GCF_022758145.1 Pontibacter vulgaris | reverse complement strand
GCAACGGCACCAGCGCCGTGACCTATACCTTTGATGATTTCTCAGTAGAAGGGGCAACTACTCCGCCACCGGCTGAAAACCAGCCGCCGGTTTTTGTCTCGGGTAGTTATAGTTTTTCAGTTTCTGATGGATCCTCAGTGGGTACCAGTATAGGAAGCGTAAAAGCTAATGATCCGAATGGTGATAATGTAACATACACTATAACAGCTGGTAATACCAATAAAGCCTTTGCGATAAATGCTGTAACAGGTGTTCTAACAGTAGCCAAAAAGTTAAACTTTCATACGCAGACTAGCTATACTTTAACTGTAAGAGCAACTGATGCTGCCGGCCTTTTTGGACAGTCCACGGCTGGTATAAGTATAATACTGGGTGAGACAGTGCCTGCTTTCAGTACTATAAATTGGGGTACTGCTGCAAGCCAGCCTTATACTGTAAGTGAAGCACAAGGAGAGGTGGTGAGTGGCAAACTTTATACTTTTGGTGGCTTCGATAGTCAAAAGTCCGGCTACACACCTACTAGTCGTGCATTTGTTTATGATCCTGGTCTAAATAAATGGATTTCAATTGCACCAATGCCTCCCATGAATGGAACCAACTATGGAGGAGTTACACATGCAGGTTTTGCTACCGATGGAACAGATATATACTTTGCAGGTGGTTATACTTCTAATTCAACCGGTACTGGGCAGATATTCGGCACAAAGGAAGTATGGAAATATATTGTGTCGGAGAACCGCTACGCCAGATTGCCTGATCTTCCTATTGTTATTGCAGCTGGTCAGCTAGAATACCTTAACGGAAAGTTACACCACATAGCGGGTACTAACCAGGCACGTACTCTGGATCTGGGAAATCATTATGTTTTGGATCTGGATAATTTAGGTGCTGGCTGGAAAACTTTGGCAGCATTACCAAATCCACGACAGCATGCAGGATCGGCTGTATTTGAAGGTAAAATTTATTTTATTGGTGGACAAACAGGTCACGACAGTAATTTAGTTACCTCAAAAGAGGTACATCGCTATGATATCATAACTAACAGCTGGACTAAGATGGCTGATTTGCCTGTACCTAGTGGAGCTAACGGGCGTGGTCACATTACATCATCTGTAATTGTGGCAGGCAACAGAATTATTGTTTTAGGTGGGGAAACTGCTCATGGTAGCCGAACTAACATGGTTTCTGCTTACACTCCTTCCTTAAATAGTTGGCAAAACCTAACAGGACTGCCTGCATCTCGTTATTCTGGTGTTGCAGCATTGCTGTATAATAACATTTACTACACAGGAGGTTCAAGCTCAAGTATAACTTATAAAGGCGTACCCTCAATCTCTTCTACACAAAAGTTAGTGAATTTCACGCTGATAAATGCCGATACTAAGCAGGATATCCAGACGATTAATAGTGGTAGCACGATAAATCTAGCCACGTTGCCGACCAGGAATCTTAACATCCGGGCCAATTCAAGTCCGACCACTGTAGGAAGTATAGTATTTGCCTTAACCGGTGCAGAAAGTAAGAATGCGATCGATAATTCTTCACCATATTTTTTGATGGGAGACAATGGTAGCTGGACACCGAAAGTAGGAACTTATACTTTGAAAGGCACACCATATACAGGAGCCGATGGTGCTGGTACAGCTGGCACTTCCCTTACCATTAATTTTATAGTTACGGATGAAAGTTCTCCATCATCCGGCAAATTATTGAATGCAGGGGGGGGGCAATTTACAGACGGGCAGGGCCGCAGCTGGTCGGCAGATGCTTACTTCAGCAGCGGTACGACAGCTGTAAAATCCTTTGATGTGGCCGGCACCACAGATGACGGGCTGTACCTTTCTTACCGTTATGCTGTCTCTTCCAGTTCTTCAACTCCAGGGGCTCCGTTCAGCTACAGCATTCCGCTAAGCTCCGGCACCTATAGCGTGAAGCTGCATTTCACAGAGCCATACTTTAAAGCTGCCAATGCCCGGGTATTTAACGTGGATGCAGAAGGGCAGCGCGTGCTGAGCAATTACGACATCTACGCCCAGGTAGGATACGGCAGGGCAACTGTAAAAACATTTACCAATGTGGCTGTGACCGACGGCACGCTGAACCTGGCTTTCTCCTCGGTGAAAAACAACGCCATTATCTCTGCCATTGAAGTGGTGCAGGAAACTGCTGCAACTAATGCTAGTGCTGGGCAAATAGTAACTATAGAAGGTTTACAAGAGCCTAAGATGCAGGTTTATCCCAATCCAAATAAAGGAGAGAAGCTGTTTGTTATGTTTGAGGGACTCGATCTTAAAGAGAAAGTCAGTATTACCATATATGATATGGCAGGGAGAATTATTCAGAAAGAAGAGTTTAAACCTATTGAGAATGGCCCTTATAAGAGAGAAGTAGTATTACAGCAAACAATGAGAAGCGGTTTATACATTATTAAAGCACATACTGCAAGGGGGGTAGTAGAAACAAAATTAGTTCTGGATTAAGGAAAGACTACAGAGTTCTTTACCTCAACACCTTGAGAGTTTAAATCCTGAAGAGGTAATTTAACTCATTAATTAGATGCGTTTGCTAATTAAAGTATAAATTTAAATAAAATTAATATAATTTATGTCTGAAATAAATTAAAGATTCGTATTTATTAAATCTAATCGCTTCTCTCATAGCAGACATGCAAGATGCCTTATACTCAAAAGTATAATTCAAGATTTCTGATCAGTTATTATGTGAAAATTAACTGCCTAGCCTCTACACTTTAAACTTAATTTCTAGAATTATCCCACTGACTAAAAAATCATAAAGTCATATAGCTAGATTCTGATTTCTGAACTCATCCATACACCAAGTACTTATGAGAAAAACCATTACTACACTTCTTAAGAATACAATAATAAAAAGTGTATTACCAGCATTATTACTTCTGGCATCCTCAACCTATACCTTGGCGCAGTGCCCACCGATAAGCACGCTGCCCTGCGATCAGGTGCAGGTAGCCTTGCCTTACAGCCTCTCCTTTGGCTCGGAGGTGGCAGGCACGCTGGCCGACAAGAGCGGGCTGGGCACAGGTTTTACCCTGGCCGATACTTACTCGGGCACGCGCCACGCAGAGGACGGCAGCCCCAGCAACACGCAGGTGCCGGGCTATGAGCCATCCAAGCTCACCCTCAGCTCAGGTACTCTGAAGTTAGTAACTAATAAAGGTATTGCCTGGTTAACCAATAATAATCAAATCAATACACTTGGAGTGGAGGTGGACTCGCGCAACCGGCTGCAAGTAGACGTAACGCTCATTAACCCGTATTACGGGACAGGATCTCAGCAAGGTGGCCTGTGGCTAGGTTTAAGTGATAAGACCTACATCAAACTGGTTGTAGTGGGCAATAAAGTGGAGCTGCGCCGTGAAGTGAACGATGCATCGGTCAGCTCGGATCAGCGCATCACGGGCACCATATCAGGTTTGAACAGCCAATCGGTGCGGCTGCGGCTGGTTATGGACCCGGCCACGGACCAGGCACAGGGGTATTACTCTACCGATGGCACTACTTACCTAAACGTGGGGGCTTCTTATACTACACCCGCTGTAAGTATAGCAGGTATGGGCCTGACAGCTTCCACAGTCTATGCCGGTATCTTTGCCACTCACCGCAACGGCACCAGCCCTGTTACTTATACTTTCGATAACTTCTCGGTTGCGGAACCTACAACGACAGAGTCACTGAGGCCTTATGTTACGGCGGTACGCCCTGCAGACGGAGCAACTAATGTGCCCTTAGATCAGTCAATCTCAGTAGATTTAGAGTTTCCGAGTGGTAAATCAATAGATGGAAGTACTGTTAATTCTAATACGGTAAAGTTATATACCATAGCTAATGGTGCAAGAACCGAAGTATTTGGAACAGCTGTAAACTCTACAGCGGCAGGAGATGCTATTACGCTTTCAGCTACACTATCGCTTGCTACAACCTATGAATTTGTTATTACTGATCAGGTCAAAGACTTAAATGGTTATGCCATTATTCCATTTAGCTCTCGCTTCACTACCATCACTTCAAACCCTGACACGCCATCTGATTTAGAAGGCGTATCCTTTACTCAGAAAACCGTCATCGACAACAGCTTTGGAAGCTATGGTTTTACTACGTTAGTAATTGGCCCAGACCATCGTTTATACGCAGCATCATCCGGAGGTAAAATTGAAAGATGGGATATAAATGCAGACGGGACACTTAAAAATCATGTAACTATAACATTATTCGGATCAACAGTTCGATTACTGATTGGTTTACGCTTTGATCCATCAGCAACAAGCAGTAATCTAATAGCTTGGGTAAGTCATTCATCCGGAGAGTTCAGTGCTGCGCCTGATTGGTCAAGCAAAATATCAAAAGTAGATCTTACTAATGCTGAAAGTCCTCAGGTTCAGGATTATGTAATTAACCTACCCCGTTCTTACAAAGATCATTCTGTTAACTCTATAGATTTTGGCCCGGATGGTGCTTTATACTTCAATATGGGGAGCAACACAGCAATGGGAGCTCCGGATGCTGCCTGGGGCAACAGACCTGAAAGGCTACTGACTGCAGCTGTGTTACGCTTAGATGTTGAAAGAGCAGAGCAGCTAGGCATACCGATCAATGCTAAAACGGATGAGGGTGGTAACTATAATCCATTTGCTTCAGGAGCCCCATTAACCATTTATGCTAAAGGTATAAGAAATGCCTATGACCTGGTGTGGCACTCCAACGGGCAGTTATATGTACCTACCAATGGCTCCGCAGCCGGAGGAAGTACACCTGCTCTTCCCTCTGGTACAGTATGGTCTAACGGACAAACTTACACCGGACCTGACATACCAGCCATGACAGATGTGCGCGATACACAAAACGATTATTTGTTCCGGGTTCAGAAAGGCGGTTATTATGGACATCCTAATGAATTAAGAAACGAGTATATTCTGAATGGTGGAAATCCTACTTCGGGAGTTGACCCGGCGGAAATAGTCTGGACAATAAGTGGAAAGACTTATGGATATCCGGTTGGCACGCCTAAAGAACCGAACTACCGGGGCTGGTCTTACGATTTTGGTACCAATATTTCTCCAAATGGCGTGATAGAGTATAAGAGCAATGCCTTTGATGGTAAATTAAAAGGCAGACTTTTAGTTTGCCGCTTTAGTGGGGGAGATGATATTATTATATTAGAGCCAGGTGCAACCAGCAAAGATATTGTAAGTGCTGTGCCAGGAATCCAAATTCCTGGACTGCGTAAACCTTTCGCCAATCCTTTAGATATAGTTGAAGATGTTATAACCGGAAATTTGTATATATCAGAGTATTCGGGGGCACCTTTGTTCCAGATTGCGGATGTCTCAGCTTTATGGATCGAATCTCAGATGTACACAAGCGAACTGCACTGGCTAAGCAAGCAGCCCTCCGTTCTGGTTACGTTTGAGGCTTTCCCGGATAAGACATATACAGCGGTTCCAGTATTTGATAACCCAACGGTGGAACCCGGGGAGAAAATCAGCCTGGTGCGCTTCATGATTAAGAATCAAGGAAATAAAATCAAGCCGGGCATGATGGCATACCTGAGCGTACGCAGGAATGAGAAACGTGCCCTGGTCATACCCAAATCCGCCATTTTAATCGGGAGCATGACAACGGCCTGGGTAAAAACAGCTGACGGCATGTACGAGAACAGGGCCATAGATACAGGTATACAAAACAAACTGGAAGTGGAAGTGCTCAGCGGCATAGAAGAGGGCGAAGTGGTGGTGGCTACCGGTGCCTATGCCCTTAAGGGTGCCCAGGTGCTGAAGAGCGGCACCGGCATGGGCGGCATGAAGATGTAGCGTCGCATAAGCGGGATCTGCTACCGGCTTATATCTCTGCTGCTAAGTTTGATACATCGGGAGGCTATGCTAAGCGAGTCTTTACCATAAAAATTAATGCTATGACGGACTTTAAACGGGAATTGCATTCTTACGCTTATCCTGCCGCATACCAGAAGCGTGTGGCTTACTTCTCGATGGAGTTCGCCATTGAACAATACCTCAAGATGTATAGTGGAGGGTTAGGTTTTCTGGCTGGCTCACATATGCGGAGTGCCCATCATTTAAAGCAGAACATGGTGGGGATAGGCATTTATTGGAAGTACGGATACTATGATCAGGTACATAAGTCAGACCAGACCATGGACGTCCTGTTTCTGGAAAAAATTTATTCCTTTCTGCAGAAAACAGACATTCGGTTTGAGGTTACCATAAACCATAACCCTGTTCAGGTAGGTGTTCTATACCTTGCCCCACACGTTTTTAATACTATCCCTATCTTTTTCCTGACTACTGATCTGCCCGAAAACGACTACCTGGCTCAAACTATTACGCACAAGCTGTATGACACGAATCAGGAAGCCAAAATTGCGGCAAGTATTCTACTTGGGGCAGGGGGGCATAAATTGCTGGAAATTTTAGAGCTTGCCCCGGATGTATACCACCTCAACGAGGCACACGCACTGCCACTTGCTTTCTCCTTGTTTCATAAATACAAAAAGGTAGAGGAGGTCAGGAAACGGCTGGTGTTTACCACACACACATCCGAAGCAGCCGGGAATGAGAAAACGGACATACGGCTGCTGGATAAAATGGGCTACTTTATCTACCTGCCATTGGATGAGGTAAGGCACATCACGGGCATAAAAGAAGAAACATTTGACCATACACTGGCTGCCTTACGCTTAGCCCGAAAGGCAAATGCCGTATCCCGTATGCACGGGGAGGTGGTTCAGACGCTATGGGGTGGTCACCCGGAAATTTGCCCTATCACCTATATCACCAACGCGCAAAGCTACGCTTACTGGGCGGACCAGTATCTGTATGATGCCCTCCAGCAAGGGGACGACGAAAAGCTTTTTCTAAGGAAGCGGCAACTTAAAAAACAGCTATTAGAGGTAGTGGCCGATCAAACAGGTGATTTGCTGGACGAGAATGTCTTTACAATCGTTTGGGCACGGCGCTTTGCAGCCTATAAACGGGCAGACCTGATCATGGAAGATATGGCACGCTATGAGCGGATGATAACTGACCCCGATAAACCTGTTCAAGTAATATGGGCAGGGAAGCCATACCCGACAGATTATACTGCTGTTTCTGTGTTTGATAGACTGGTACATCATAGTAAAAAGTATCACCACTGCTCCGTACTGGTGGGGTATGAGCTCAAACTGTCAAAACTCCTGAAACAGGGGGCAGACCTGTGGCTAAGCAACCCGCTGGTAACGCACGAGGCTTCGGGCACAAGCGGTATGTCAGCTGCCATGAATGGTGCTGTTTTGCTTTCAACTGCCGATGGTTGGGTGCCTGAGTTTGTACGGCATGGCAGCAATGGGTTCATGGTACCTACTGTAGACCCCACACTGCCATGGCACGAGCAAAACAGGGTAGACGCAACCAATATTATGGATACACTTCAGCACGATATTCTGCCATTATACTATAACCAACAGGAGAAGTGGTTGTCAATCATAAAGAATAGTATGCAGGACATCATGCCATATTTTGACTCTGATCGCATGGCTCAGGAGTACTACGAGAAGTTATACAATGCTTGATTACACAGCAAGTGATAGGAAGTAGCTTAAGCTTTCACCCGAAGAGAAGTTCAGCATAACAAAAGGAAATATGATCGCTCAACAACCATACACAAAAGACACTGCTATACTTGCCGCCGAAATGCACTCAGAGGTACAGCGGGGGCTTTCGGGCGAAGAAGCAGAAAAGCTGTTAGAGCAATATGGGCAGAATACTATCCAATCTGAAAAGCAGAAAAGTATAAGTGTCATGCTTTTGCAGCAATTCATGAGCCCAATGGTATTGCTGTTGGTAGTCGCTGCCGGGTTATCTTTCCTTTTCAAGGAATGGCTGGATGGAACGGCTATATTGGCCGTGATCATCATCAATGCATTGATTGGCTTTTACATGGAGCTCCAGGCCAATCGCTCCATGAATGCCCTGAAACATATGGTCTCTCTGTCAGCCAAGGTCATTCGCGATGGCAGTCTTCAGGAGGTGCCTTCCGAAAATGTAGTGCCAGGCGATGTGCTTTATGTGGAAGCTGGGGACATGATTCTGGCTGATGCGCGCATTTTCAACGCCACACAGCTGGAGGTGGATGAGTCGGCGTTAACCGGAGAATCACTTCCTGTGGCAAAAAACGGAGCAGTGTTAGCAGGGGAGGTGCCATTGGCTGAGCGGGTTAACATGCTCTTTAAAGGAACGTTTGTGACCAAGGGGAACGCTTATGCCTTAGTGACTGGAACCGGCATGGGCACAGAGCTTGGCAAGATAGCTTCCATGGTACAACAGGCCAAACAAGCCGCCACCCCTTTAGAGAAAAAGCTGGAGCAACTCAGCAAAAAACTAATCTGGATAACAGTAGGGCTGGTAATAGTGATTTTCTTTGCCGGTCTGGCGCAGGGCGCTGAATGGGTGAAGGTAATGGAGGTATCCATTGCGCTGGCGGTGGCTGCCATTCCGGAAGGGCTGCCAATCGTGGCTACACTGGCACTGGCACAGGGCATGCTCCGGATGGCGAGACATCATGTGATTGTTAAAAGGTTGGCTGCCGTAGAAACCCTTGGAGGTACCAATGTGATCTGTACAGATAAAACCGGAACCCTCACCCAGAATATAATATCAGTCAGTACCATTCTCACACCCTCCGGTAGAGCGGAAGTAATATACAGTCCTGACGGGACTGTAGCTGTTCCAAAGGAAGTCCAAAACTCAGTTAACTTTCAAAAGATTGTGGAAGCCACTATTCTTTGTAATACGGCTAACCTAGAGGTGAAGAATAATGTTTTGCGAGAGGTGGGGGATCCGCTGGAAGTAGGTCTACTGAAATTTTCTACTGCTGAGGGTAAAGACATACACCAGGTAAGAGAGCAGTTCCCTAAAACAAGAGAAGAGGCGTTTACCTCTGAGACGAAAATTATGGCTACGCTCCATGAAAACGGGAGTACTTCTATCGTGTTTGCCAAAGGAGCCGTGGAAGAACTGTTACAAAAATGCACCCGGATTCTGCAGGAAGGAGAACTGCAGGATTTTGCAGACAGCCAGAAAGCAGCCTGGATTGCCCAGACTGAGCAGTTGGCTTCGGAAGGCTTGCGGCTGCTGGCCTTTGCTTATAAGGAAACACCCTCCTTACAAGAAAACTTAACGCAGGGACTGGTTTTTACAGGTGTTCTCGGGCTTTTGGATCCTCCGAGACTAGAAGTGTCAGCTGCGCTGAACGAATGTAAGTCCGCAGGTATTAAGGTCATCATGATAACCGGCGACCACCCGGCCACAGCAAGAAACATTGCCTTAAAGCTGGGACTTATAGGCGACAAAGAGCTCCCAATCATGCATGGAAAAGACATGAAGGATTATGCCGACCTAACCAATCAGGATAAAAAAAGGTGGTTGGAAACCGTAGTTTTTGCCCGTGTTACGCCCAAACAGAAGATAGACTTAGTGACGCTACTGCAGGAGAGCAACTACATTGTCGGGATGACAGGGGATGGCGTCAATGATGCGCCGGCAATAAAGAAGGCCGACATTGGTATTGCGATGGGCCTGCGCGGCACACAGGTGGCGCAGGAAGTATCGGACATGGTCTTAAAAGATGACTCTTTTACTTCTATCGTAGTAGCCATCAAACAAGGCAGGATCATCTTTGAGAACATTAAGAAGTTTGTGGCCTATCTGCTTTCCTGCAACCTCAGCGAGCTGTTCGTGGTAGCTTTTTCCTCTGTTTTGAACCTGCATTTTGCGTTGGTGCCGCTGCAAATCCTTTTTATCAATCTTGTTACCGATGTGCTTCCGGCTTTGGCTTTGGGCGTCACAGAAGGGAATGATTTGATCATGAAGAACAAACCACGGAACCCGGATACCCCTATCCTGGACAACCAGCAGTGGAGGGCTATTTTTACCTATGCCGCTGTCATAACGTTCTGTGTGCTGGGTGCGGTGTTTGCCAGTCACTATTTGTATCACCAAACAGAGCTATGGAACCCGCAACTGTGCAACAACATCCTGTTCTTCACGCTGGTGTTCTCTCAGTTATGGCACGTGTTTAACATGGCCTCTGCCAAGGTGGCTTTCTTTAAAAGTGAAGTGGTAAAGAACAAATATGTATGGTATGCGCTTGCCGTATGCATTGTGTTAGTTTCTACTGTGTATTTCACACAGCCACTCAGGGATGTTTTATCAATTTATACTATGAGCAGTATGGACTGGGTTATCAGCCTCGGGTTCAGTTTTCTTTCCCTGCTGATTATTCAGGTTTTGAAAAGAACGGGAGTCGTTACATAATGTAGTCAGGATTTGAAGAGCAAAGACAATAGACTTAGAAAAGAAATAGTAAAATGTCGCCTACTATGTATATACAAAAAGCATCAGGAGAAAAAGTCCCTTTTTCGGAGGTTAAACTGCGTAAGTCCTTAATTAAGGCCGGGGCAGGAAAGAAACTGGCAAATGAGATAGCTCACCAGATAGGGAAAAGTTTAGTACCTGGCTCTTCTACGCAACAAATATATGAAGAGGCGTTCGTGCTATTGGCTAATAAGTCACAGCCTGTCGCTGGAAAATATAAGTTAAAAGCTGCTATCATGGAGTTAGGCCCCTCCGGGTTTCCCTTTGAAAGATATATTGGAGCGATTCTGAAACACCAGGGGTTCGATGTGCAGGTAGGGCAGATCATACTGGGACATTGTGTTAGCCATGAAATTGATGTGATAGCCTTGATGGGAGATCGCCATTTCATGATAGAATGTAAGTTCCACAACCGGCCTGGATTTCGGTGCGATGTGAAGATTCCACTTTATATTCAGTCACGTTTCCTGGATATAGAAAAACAGTGGCTATTGATACCAGGACATGGTACAAAATTTCACCAGGGTTGGGTTGTCACCAATACCCGCTTTACCAGTGATGCCATTCAGTATGGGACTTGCGCCGGCTTACATCTGGTTGGTTGGAACTATCCCCCTAAACATAGCTTAAATGAAATGATTGATGCAGCAGGTTTATACCCGATTACCTGCCTGACATCCCTTACCAAAGCTGAAAAAGACAAATTGCTAGAAAGCGACATCGTGCTTTGCCAGGAGCTATGTGATAATGAGAAGTTGTTGCATAAGCTGGGAATAAGCCCAGAACGAATCCCAACTATCCTGAAAGAAGGGTATGAGTTATGTAATAATCCTGCCTATCAAAATACTTTAAAATGAGAAGTTATGGACTCTAAAATAACTATACAATTCCTGGGAGCCGCAGGTACTGTAACCGGTTCTAAATATCTTGTCAAAGCTGCAGGCAGGCAAATCTTAATTGACTGTGGCTTGTTTCAGGGACTAAAAGAGCTGCGGGAGTTAAACTGGGAGGAGCCGCCTTTGAAGGTAGCAGAAATTGACCTTGTACTACTAACGCATGCGCATCTTGACCATACAGGATATTTGCCTCGCTTGGTAAGTATGGGATTCAAAGGGAGAGTTTTAGGAACAGCACCCACCCTGGCCATAACCGAAATAATTTTAAAGGATAGTGCAAAAATTCAGGAAGAAGATGCTGTTCGTGCAAATAAGCAGGGGTATTCAAAACATAAACCGGCAAAGGCGCTTTACACCCTGCTGGATGTAGAGCGCACAATCGCTTGTTTTTCATCACAACCACTAGATGTGTGGGTTGATTTATACCCAGGTATCCGGGTTCGGTTCAACTATAACGGGCATATCATCGGCGCCACCTTTATTGAGTTAGAGGTAGAGGGGAAAACACTTGTTTTTTCAGGGGACATCGGGAGGGAAAATGATATGCTGCTTTATCCTCCTCATCTGCCGAAGCAGGCGGATGTTTTGCTTATAGAAAGCACCTATGGTAACCGCCTGCACCCTGCTGTAGACGCTGAACTTGAACTAAAAAACTTAATCTGGGAAGTATGGCAAAAGGAAGGGCCTCTTATCATTCCAAGCTTTGCCGTTGAACGTACCCAGAGCTTTTTATTTCTTTTATGGAAAATGAAGCAAAAAAACAGCCTGCCTGACATACCCATCATTATGGATAGCCCCATGGGAAGATCGGTTTTAAATATATTCCATCATGCCCCTGAGTGGCATAAGATGTCTCCTGAAGAATGTGCTGAAATGTGCGAAAATATCAAGGTGGTAAAAAGCATAGCTGAAAGCAAAAGTGCTGTTAATGCTCCTGGTCCGAAGATCATTATTGCTGGAAGTGGGATGGTGACAGGCGGCAGGGTTTTAAGCTACCTGGAAAAACACCTGGATGATCCTGATGCAACTATTTTGCTCATCGGTTACCAGGCGGAAGGGACACGTGGCAGGCAGCTGCAGGAAGGAGCGCAAGAACTGAAAATGTTTGGCCGTTATTTTCCTGTGCGGGCAACTGTTAAAAATATGGAAGGGTTATCGGGGCATGCTGACCAAGGCGAACTTATCAGATGGATGGGAAAGCTGACGAAAGCGCCTGAAACCATATTTATTGTCCACGGGGAAATGCCGGCTGCAGAAGCCCTGCGTAACAAAATAAAAGAAGTTTATGGCTGGGAGGCCACGCTTCCTGCCTTGTATAGCATTCACGAGGTATAGTCCCATGATGCACGATCAATTAAAATTCAAGAAACTAGGCATTGACACGCAGCAGGAGCATGTGGTCTATATGCGCTCAGATTGCCACATATGTAAATCAGAGGGCTTTTCAGCCTTAACCCGCATAAAAGTGTCGAACAACGACAAATCCATAGTGGCTAGTCTAAATGTAATAGAGTCCGAGCTTTTATCCCCAGGCGAAATCAGTTTGTCAAAAGGAGCCCGGGAAGCTTTACAGGTACCAGAAGAGGCTTACTTGATTTTATCCCATATACCTCCGGTAGAATCAATGAAGTTTGTACGGTCCAAGATTTATGGACACACGCTTACCTTCAACGCACTTCAGGAAATCATGGTGGATATAGTTCAGGGGAATTACTCGAATGTTGATATAGCTGCTTTTATTACAGGCTGTGCTGGGAAAATGAGTGAAGAAGAAGTTACCGGTCTGACGAGGGCTATGGTGGAGGTGGGCGAAAGGCTTGACTGGGGAATACCTGTAGTAGCTGACAAACACTGCGTAGGTGGTCTGCCCGGGAATAGAACCACCCCTATAGTAGTCTCTATCGTTGCTGCCTGTGGGCTAACAATTCCCAAAACTTCATCAAGGGCTATTACCTCGCCGGCAGGAACAGCCGATACCATGGAAACTATTACACGTGTTAATCTCTCTCTCGAAGAAATTAAGCAGGTTGTTAAAAAAGAGGGTGGCTGTTTTGCCTGGGGTGGATCAGTTAAATTAAGTCCGGCAGATGATCTGCTTATTCGAGTGGAACGGGCTCTGGATATAGACAGTGAAGGACAATTGATTGCATCGGTGTTATCTAAAAAAGTTTCGGCTGGTGCCACGCATGTCGTCATAGACATTCCCGTTGGTGAAACTGCCAAAATAAGAAGTATCAAAACAGCAGAGACGCTGAAAGATCGCCTGGAAAAAGTAGCTGCCACCGTTGGGCTCCGGTTAAAGGTTGTGCTAACAGATGGCACTCAACCTGTAGGCCGGGGCATAGGACCCGCCTTAGAGGCAATGGACGTGCTAGCGGTGCTTAAAAACGAAACTTCTGCTCCCCAGGATCTGAAGGAAAGAGCAATGTTATTAGCTGCCGACCTGCTGGAATTAGCTGGAAAAGTGCCAAATGGGCAAGGTGTTGTAGTCGCAAAGGAAGTTTTAGAGACAGGCAAAGCTTTTGAAAAGTTTAAGGCTATCTGTCTTGCGCAAGGAGGCTTTACCATGCCCACCTTTGCTGTATTTAGCTATCAGGTTAAAGCGGAGAAAGCCGGCACAGTAAACAAAATTGATAACCGCCGGCTTGCAAAAGTTGCTAAGCTTGCCGGCGCACCGGATGATCCTGCAGCAGGCGTTCTATTCGACGCGCCGTTAGGAAAGAAAGTAGCAGTAAACGAGGTGCTGTACACCATTTTTGCAGAGTCGGAGGGGGAGTTATCCTATGCCCTCGATTACATAGCCAACGAAAAGGATATTATTATCATCATCTAAAGTATACCTATGGACTGGCTTATTTTTGGATTACCCGGGAATGAAAACTTAGCAACACAACTTTCTGAGCAGTTGCAGATTCCTTGTGGTGCTGCTACTATCAGGCACTTTCCGGATGGGGAAAGCTATGTTCGGATTCTCTCTGACGTGCAGAATAAAAACGTGCTGCTGGTGATGACGTTGGATCATCCGGATGATAAACTTTTACCCTTATATTTTTTCACCCTTGCTGCCAGAGAACAGGGTGTCAGAAAGATTGGATTGGTTGCTCCCTACCTTGCCTATATGCGACAGGACAAACTCTTTCACCAGGGAGAGGCAGTTACTTCTGGTTTCTTTGCACACTTACTTTCTCAGTTGGCCGATTGGATCGTGACCATAGATCCACATCTTCACCGACGCGCCAGTATGAGCGAGATATATACGGTTCCTGTCACTGTGCTGCATGCGGCGCACCTGATCTCAAAGTGGATTAAAGATAATGTGAAGAACGCGCTTATTGTGGGGCCCGACAGTGAGAGTGAGCAATGGGTAAAGGAAGTGGCTAGAGAAGCAGATGTACCCTACATCGTTCTGGAAAAAGTCAGAAAAGGTGACCGCCAAGTAGAAATAAAAGTCCCGGATGTTTCCCGGTGGAAGGACCATCGCCCGGTGTTAGTGGATGATATAATCTCTACTGCCAGAACGATGGCCATAACCATTCAGCACTTAATACAGGCGGGTTTTCATAAGCCAATTTGTGTCGGGGTTCATCCCATCTTTGCTGGAAATGCCTTCGAAGAGCTCAAAGCTGCAGGAGCTGAAAAAATAATTTCCTGCGATACGATACCACATGCTTCCAATGGTATCTCGGTTTCAACGCTTCTTTTGCCAGAACTTTTATCCATGACAAGAGACAAGAAATAGCAAACATAGAGGCGCCCGATAGATTGTAGGAAGGAGAAGTAGGTGTATAAGAATTATGATTCAACTAGCAGGTAAACTAGAAGGCCTATCAATAAAATCAGACAAGCCCATGCCGAATACCAAAGCACTCTTGCCGCTTTGTCAGTTAAGCTGGATGTGTTTCTCATCTGAGTTAAATACATCCCACTCACATGCAGAACAGCACCTACCAGAATAATAACTAAAGCATAATCACTTGCTATACTTCCCCATTTAGCACCAAGGCCAAAGCCTAGGATGCCAGCGCCCAGTGCTGAAGCAGACTGGGCAAACTGTTGTTGATTTGTTCTGTATTCCATCACTCCTGTACTTTTATTTTCCTACTTCTAATAGGTACGGAAGCCCGCTTATTTGAGTAAATGGGTGAGCTTTCAGAGTTTTGACTTAGAACAAAGTATGGTATTATCTAACCCTTTGCAGAGGGAGTTGGCCGCCTTGCGTGATACTCTGCACGGATTAAGGTAACAGGTTTACCAACCCCCTGTGTTAAAAGTTCATTCTCATTTTAGCGTTTCTATGGACTCCAGAAGGTACCTGCCTACCTGTTTAGTGTAGTACTGTATGCGCTAAATCGTGTGCGGTATCCTTTTCAGCACATGAAACTTTACCTAGTTGCCCAAGTTGTTTGTGAACTCGGAAAACTGCTTGACGTAGCTCATAACTAATAAGTTGGCTTTGTTGCCATGATCGAGCAGCATAGGAGGAAGATTTTATTTCACCAGGTGCAGGGGATAAATGGACTTGACAAGTTGAGTTTCATATAGCCTGTGCCACTAAGTTTGACTGTTTCTAGTTAAGTCAGCCTACGCAGCTAAGAGTTCAGGCAGCAGGTTGTTTTATGGTAGCGTTATAGATGGCAGCTATGCAGGCTCCGATTAGCCAAGCAAGTATAAACGTTTCTACAATACCTACAAGGGCTTCCCATAACGGTACATCCATTCGGATTACAGCTGAAACATCAAGCCCGTGCAGCAAGCTGTTAAAAAATTTGATAGTACCGTCACGACCAACGGTGGCCATAACCAATATGCACCCGATGTAGAGCAAGGCTCCCGTTGAACCAAAGGCAAACCCGAGTTTCTTAACGTTAATACGGTTCATGTTCTTTTGATTTATTGTTTAAGGGCTGATCTTGTAGCTCGTCTTTGTGCCTGTGGCCACCGTGGTGCATCGGCATAAGCAAATGACAGGCAAACATGGCTATAACAAAGATGAGCAAAGACACATCGCCACTCAAACCCAAGGCAGGTGCCAGGAATATAAGCAGGAGTGGTAGAGTACACCCTATGATCATCCAGAGTATGTGCTTGTTCATTGCTGTGCGTGCTTAAGATTGTCATCTCTTTCCAGCTCCTGCTTCCTGATGATATACTCCTCGGTGTCAATCTCACCGGCTGCATACCTTCTTTTCAGAATATCTATAGGGGTTTCCCTCGCATCTTTTTGAAACGTTCTTTGGCTTCTGCCTGCATTTACCAGATAACCGAAAAAAACCAAAGCGACTATAACCCAGAATATCCACCAAAACATGTAGATTCCCCAAAAGTGCCAACCACCATCCATGTGCCACATACCATTATTCTTTAAGGTGCTCTCTTTAGATTTACGTTAGCCTATTATTGTATGTTTAATAGTATAAGTTGTGCTATATAATTATGTGTAGTAGCTGGCTATACTTACACCAGCTTCATTAGCAGGATTGTTTGTATCTGATTGTCAAACATATATGTGTTATTATAGGTGTGATTAATCGTGATAACAATCTTAAAATCCAGACGTTAAAAATTTATTAGCCTCTCAGGCTTCGGCTTCGAATTAGTATTGTACAGTAACGCTTCCTGGTATGAAAGACAAAGTAAAAGTAGCTGTTAACGGGTATGGGGTAATTGGCAAACGAGTGGCGGATGCGTTACAGGTGCAGGACGATATGGAGCTGGCCGGCGTCTGCGACGTGGTGTCTGATTGGCGGATAAAAGTGGCTACACATAAAGACTATCCGGTTTATGCCTTTGACGGCACGGCGCAGGATAAAATGGAAAAGGCAGGTATTGAGGTGCGCGGTACGCTGGCAGACCTCCTGGAAACATGCGATGTGGTAGTGGACTGCACCCCAAAGAAGATCGCGGCCCAAAACATCGAAAAGTATAAAGAGGCGGGGCTGAAGTTCATCGTGCAGGGGGGCGAAAAGCATGAGACAACCGGCCACTCTTTTAGCGCTGAAAACAACTACGACACCGCCTTAGGGCGGGAATCCACACGGGTTGTGTCTTGTAACACTACCTCTATAATCAGAACCCTGACTGCCCTGAAAAAGGCAGGCCTGCTGCAGAAGGCTCGGGGCACCTTGCTGCGCAGGGCCACAGACCCCTGGGAGAGCCACCTGAACGGCATCATCAACACCCTGGTACCGGAGCCGGAGATACCCAGCCACCAAGGACCGGACGCACAAAGCGTGGATCCGGAGCTGGACGTGATCACCGCTGCGGTGAAAGTGCCGGAAACACTCAGCCACCTGCATTACTGGAACGTGCAACTGACCAGGGAGGCTACCAAAGAAGAAGTGCTGCAGGCTTTTAGTAACTCCACCCGCATTGCCATGATTAACTATGGGGATGGCCTTTCGGCCAACAACACGGTGAAAGAGCTGATGCTGGGCCTGGGCCGGCCTTACGGCGACATGTACGAGGTGGCGCTGTGGCAGGACATGCTGAAAGTGGTAGGGAATGAGCTTTTCTATGCCTACCTCGTCGACAACCAGGCCATTGTGATCCCGGAGACAATCGATGCGATCAGGGCGCTGACAAGGCTGGAAGAAAATGCGCGGGCCTCCATACAAAAGACAAACGCAGCCTTGGGAGTACGGCAGGGGGCATTTGTATGAACACTGAGGAACAAGCCGATATAACTTAGCAGCCTGTACGGTGTCTGCCAGGCGGCACAGTAAGGTTACCGGTGCTTCAGTATCAAACAAAAGCCTAAAAAAAAGAGCATGAGCAGGAAATGGTAAGGGTATCCCTACTATCCAACGTCATGACTGCATACCATATAACGCTTTATCCCGGTATGCCCTTGCAGGGTGTGTAATAAAAGACACTAGACTGCAGGTGTAACTTTGGTACTGTACTGAATCAGGGGATTTGGGGGGTAGTGTTGACAAGGAAAACATAAAAGTAAGGTTGATAGTTAAGGCATCCCCAAACGAAGGCAAATGAAACTGGATATGTTTAACTCAGTGGCAGTAGCAATCAGTGTGGCGGGGAGTGGCATCATTATATATGGTGCACTTTTAACCCTATTCCGCTTCATAGTAGCGGAAATACGTCACTTCCGTGACGCTACGGCTGTTGTGGTGTGGCAGGAGCGTAACCGGGCACGGATGTCGGCTTACCTGTTGCTTGGGCTTGATTTTATGCTGGCAGCCGACATTATCCATACGATCCATAACCCAAGCTTGAATGAGCTCTATGTTTTGGGGCTCATCGTGGCCATTCGATCGGTGATCAGTTTCTTTCTCATGAAGGAGATAAAAGAGTCCGTAAGTACTGGCAAAAGCTGAGCAATTGCCTCAGTTGCGATTGCCATTAGTTGTGGCCGGCTACACCCCAGTATACCGGTACACTTCCTTCCAGGACCAACCGTCCATTTCCAAAAGGGAAGATAGAAGTCTCCGGCGTTCCTTCAGGGTCTGTTTGAAAGTTAGTTCAACTTCTTCCCTTTTTTTAAGCGGAACTCCTTTCTCCTCCAGTTGCCCAAGACCAGGTAGAGGGGCATCTTCCTGGGGTGAAGTGTTCTTCAGGAAACCTTCTTTTACCATCTCCAGGTAAGAATCCAGTGCCGTTTGGAGCATCATCATTTTCACTTCACTCCTTTTAACATCCTCTGATATGGCCTGCTCCAGGAGCTGGTATGCCTCATCCAGCAGCACAACGGCGGGCGCAACAGACAACTGTGCTTGGCTGTTATGAAAGTAATGAATTATAGGAAAGGAGTGGTGGTTCACAGTATGCTGCATTAGCATCTGGCATATGTCTGACACATTATCGAAAAAGGAGGAAAAGCCTTTCCCATCCCAGCTGTTAGCCATAACCTGCTGTGGCGATTTACCCATGCTGTTGATGTAAAGACTGAGTTTACTCTGCAAACCTACGGCAGATAACACCTGTACAAAATAAGTGAGGGAGGCAGTTATGAAAGCTAAGCCAGAGAAAGCTGTGACACTCGTAATAATCCGCCACACATCATTTGTTGCCTTGTAGTCTCCTACTCCTAAAGTGGAAAGAGTAAAACCAGCATAGTAGAGCTTCTCCAAGGGGCTGGCACTGGATAAAGTAGTGCTGTTTACAACAGAGTCTGGATCAGATAGTAACAGTAAGAACAGACCTGCCCAAAGCCCAAGAACCCAGGTCAGAAGCGTGCAGGTAAGTATAGACGGCCCCGCATACTCAAGCAATTTTGCTTTCCCATTCTTACCCGAAACAAAGAAGAAAATCTTCCATACTGCTTTGGACACTAATTCCGTAATCCGGCCGCCTCCGCTTGAAGAAAAGGTGGTCTTGATGATGTCCATTGCAATTAGGGTATAAATAAGAGTTCCCAGGAAGAGATACAGAATGTTCATAAAGCATATAGAATTGTTAGCGCGTTCTTCTAAACGCAATAACAAATAGGGAGTTAAAAAAACATAGGGGTGGCAGATTCAGGTAGTCGGGCATGTTTAGGCTTGAAATCACTATCAGGGCAGATGTTGCCTGTTTTAGTGGCACTCGAGCTTGTGCTAAAAGCCACATTATGTAAAAACAACTCATGAATATATAAAACAGAAGGGTGCACGGAAAGGTATAACCAAGCACGCTTTCATAAGACTTATGTAAGCATTAAAAATGGAAACAGTGACTTCATAACTGCTTAAGCAGTGTGTGCAGTTGCTCGTAACTAATTTGTGTAGCGTATAGCTCTTAGGCAGTAGTGAATCTACGAACTCCTAAGGGCACAAGGCATAACAATTAAATAACTTAGTTGATGTTTGACGTTTTAATAAGCTCCCAGCCTTCCGCCATAAGCGCACAGGAAAAGGTTAAATTACTTCTCACACCTGTTAACCAGGAGGCCTCCGGTGTTCCCCTTGCGCTGGAAGAGGTACATACCAAAGACATTCACCTCATCATAGTATCAGAAGACCTTTCTTTCTTTGCACACGAGCACCCGGAAAAGACAGGTACGGAATACACTGTTGACTTCACATTTCCCTTTGGAGGCAAATTCCTGCTTTACTGCGATGTAAAGCCCCTGAATACGGCACCGGTTGTTATCCGAAAAACGGTGGATGTTGCCGGTGATAGCAGAGAGGTGCAGCGCTACCAGCAGGATATGCTCAGTAAAACGGTTGATAATGTGAGCGTGCAACTGGATGTGCAGGACCTCAATGCCATACGCGTTACTATGAAACAGGGTGAGGCTGCCATACTGGCTTCTTCATTGGGTCATTTTCTGGGTGCTAAAGCCCATGTGGTCATGATCAATGTGGATACAAAAGAATACCTGCATGTCCATCCCATGGTGCACGAGGACGTGCTGGTGCTGCACTCCGCTTTTACTGCCAGTGGGCTATACCGGGTGTGGATTCAATTCCTGCTGAACGGGCTACTGTATACCCTGGACTATGTCGTGCAAGTAGCTGAGCTTCCGGGACTGGGGCATCATGGCCACCATCACTAAACGCAACAGGATAAATCTTTAGAAACTGCATTGTTGCCTATGGAAGCTAATAAAGAGCAAGTAGATATACCGGTTACTTCCACTCTTCGTGATAAAATGAAGATTGTCCTGCTCCTCGCTTTTCCGGCAGTAGTAGAGAACTTCTTTCAGACATTTATTGGCTTTGTGGATGTCTATTTTGTCTCAAAGATAGGCTTAGCGGAGGTTTCTGCCATTGGGGCCACCAACGCCATACTGGCTATCTACTTTGCCGTCTTTATGGCGATCGGGGTGGCAGCAAACGTAAGGGTGGCAAATGCCCTGGGAGCGAAACAGGTCGAAAGGGCCCGGCATATAGCGCAGCAGGCGATTATCCTCTCCATCCTTTTTGGCATTCTGACAGGTATCGTAACGTTGTTTTTCGCACGCCCCCTGCTCACGCTCATGGGGCTGGAAGAGCAGGTGCTGGATATTGGGGAGAATTACTTCCGGGTTGTGGGTATCCCTTCCGTGTTTATGTCGCTCATGTTTGCGCTTAGTGCCAATTTACGGGGCTCAGGTAACACACGGGCACCCATGAAAGTCAGCATTATGATCAACATCTTTCATGCATTCCTGGGGTATGCTCTTATTTTCGGTTTCTGGATTTTTCCCGAAATGGGGGTGACAGGTGCTGCCTTGGCCACAGTTGCTTCCCGTGTACTTGGGACTCTTCTGCTGGTCTACTACATACAGCGTTCGGAGGTGCTGGCCTTCCGGAAGGACTTTTGGTCAGTTGACTGGGGCCATCAGAAAGAGCTTGCTACATTAGGCAGCCCTGCGGCCGGTGAGGTGCTCATTATGCGGGCAGGGCAGATTGTCTACTTCGGGTTCATTGTTTCGCTGGGAACCAACGTCTTCGCCGCCCATCAGATTGCCGGTAACGTGGAGGTAATCTCCTATATGGCAGGTTATGGCTTTGCCACAGCAGTTACTATACTGGCCGGACAGCAGATAGGTGCAGGAAGAATAGAGGAGGCAATTTCCTTCACAAAGATAGGGGCCTGGATGGCTGTGGGCATCATGGGGGTGTTGGGCTTACTGCTCTTCTTCCTGGGAGAGTGGGCAGGCAGTCTGTTCTCCGAAGACCCGGAAGTGATCTCTAAAATTGGAAACGCCCTGAAAGTGTCGGGTGCGTTTCAGCCTTTTCTGGCCGCCCTATTAACACTTACAGGCGCGTACCAGGCTGCCAATAACACAAAGTTCCCCATGTACCTGACGGCGGCCGGTATGTGGGCCATCCGCACCGTTCTGGTTTATTACTTGGGAATAACCCTGGGCTGGGGTCTTACTGGTGTCTGGGTTGCCATTGGTATTGACATAGTAATCCGTGCAGGGGTCTTGGCCTACAAGTTTGCTAAGGGTACCTGGATGAACCTGGAAAAGGAAGCAGAGGTGGAATCACAATGTCATCCGCAGTCCATTAAAGAGACCATGTCCGACTGCGTTAACAATTACTAACTATCCATTAAATGACAATGCCACCGGAATATGTTAGAAAGAAGAAACTCAGCTAAATCTGTTGGTCAGCCACCACCATTTATCCAGGTACTAAAAGAGGCTAGTCCAACCTATGAAGCTGATTCGTGTAAACAGAGATATAAATTTTGCAGTACGAGCTTAGACGTGGGTAAAAGACCCTTTAAGCATTGTGTATCACAGGTATACTTATAAAGCGCTTTTAATTACCTTACCATCTTAAAATGTATAAACTTTTGATACTAGTATTATTGCTCGGCATAGGGCAGTATACTTTTGCACAGCACGAACAACATAAGGCAAGCCAGCAACAAAAGGCCGAGATCTATACCTGCCCGATGCACCCCGAAGTGCAAAGCACCAAGCCTGGTAAATGTCCCAAGTGCGGCATGACGCTGGTAAAGCAGAAACCAAAAGTGCCAGCTAAAAAACAACAGGCCACACCAAAGAAAGCCGTAAAAGTCAAACCTGCGACACCTCCTAAAAAACCTGTGCAGCAGAAACAAGTGCAGCAGAAACAAGCGCAGCCGACTCAGAACAAAGCTCAACCTGCTCATGAACATGCGCAGCCTACGCAGCAAAAGCCAGTAACACCTGTACAAAACCCGGAAGAAAAGGATAAGCCTGTTCATAAAGCAGGACATAAACCGGAGAGCCCGGGGCCAACATATAAACCCCGCACCGTGCGCTACGACCTCTATGTGCGTGATACGCTGGTTAATTTTACCGGCAAAACCAGAAGAGCGGTGGCCATAAACGGCAGCATTCCGGCACCTGCCTTAACCTTTACCCAGGGCGATACAGCCGAGATCTACGTGCACAATGAGATGGATGTGGAAACCTCCATACACTGGCACGGCGTGTTTTTGCCCAATAGGTTCGATGGAGTTCCCTGGCTTACTCAAAAACCAATTAAACCTCACTCTACATATCTCTATAAATTCCCGATCATCCAGAACGGCACGTACTGGTACCACAGCCACAGCGCGTTTCAGGAGCAAAGTGGCATGTATGGTGCCCTGATTTTTAACAAGGTGAATGAACCGGATATACCGGCTATACCTATTGTGCTCAGCGACTGGACCGATCTGAACCCCAAGGAAGTGTACCGGTCACTGCGCAGTGCCAACGACTGGTTTGCTATCCGCAAGGGAGCTACACAAGGATATGCCGAAGCTATTAAAAAAGGACATTTCGGCACCAAGCTCAAAAATGAGTGGAAACGGATGACAGCGATGGATGTGAGCGATGTGGCCTATGAAAAGTTTCTGACCAACGGGCAGGACATAGCCGAGCAGACACACTTTACAGCCGGAGATGTCGTGAAGCTTCGAGTAGTTAATGGCGGCGCTTCCACCTACTTCTGGCTGACCTATTCCGGCAGTAAGATTACGGTAGTGGGCAACGATGGTAACGATGTAGAACCTGTGGAAGTGGACCGCCTGATCATAGCGCCTGCAGAGACCTACGACCTGCTGGTAACCATACCTGAAAACATGCAATATGAGTTCCTGGCAACTGCCGAAGATCGTACCAATGCTACCTCGCTGTGGTTAGGCAGGGGCATGAAAATGCCTGCACAGCGCTTAGGCAAGCTCAGATACTTTGAAGGCATGAAGATGATGAACGACATGATGAAAATGAACGGGGACATGGAGCCGATGGATATGGAAATGAGCAACCAGCAGATGGACATGAACAGTGTGATGTACCCGGAGTCTTCTGTCCAGGACCACAGCATGCATGGAGGAGATATAGCTAATCCTGCTCCTGATATAAGTATGCAAATGAAGCAGAAAGCTGATACCACCTCACACGAGGGGCATACTATGGAAGGGCATGACATGCGCAACATGAATAGCAGCGATGGTGAAATGGTAACCCTGAACTATGGTATGTTGCGTGCCCCTGAGAAAACAACTCTTAAACCCGGGCCTGAAAAAGTGCTGCGTTTTGAGCTTACCGGCAACATGAACCGCTACGTCTGGACCTTGGATAATAAAACAGTGTCGGAATCTGATAAAATCCTGATCAAGAAAGGGGAGAATGTAAAGGTTATCATGTTCAATAACTCCATGATGCGCCACCCCATGCACCTGCACGGCCACGACTTCCGGGTGCTGAACAAGCAGGGTGAGTATGCCCCTATGAAGAACGTGGTCGATATTCTGCCGATGGAGACAGACACCCTGGAGTTTGCAGCCTCCGAGAGCGGCGACTGGTTTTTCCATTGCCATATTCTCTACCACATGATGGCAGGTATGGGCCGGGTATTTACGTACCAGAACTCCCCGCCAAACCCGGAACTTCCTGATCAGAAGCTGGCCTGGAAAAGATTAAATAGGGAGGAAAGAATGTTTTTGCCATCGGGGATGGTAGGGTTGGAAAGCAACGGCAGCGATGGAGAATTTATACTTGGCAGCTCACGTTACCAGCTTTCTACCGAATGGCGGATCGGTTTTAAGAAAGAGTATGGTATAGAAAGTGAGACATACTTTGGCCGTTACTTTGGAAAGATGCAGTGGCTGTTCCCCTTTGTTGGGTTTGATTATCACTACAACAGTGTTGAGAATGAAGCTGAGGAAACATTGCTGGGCCAGACAAGCAACCAGAACAACCGGAAAGCTTTCGTGGCTGGGGTGCAGTATACCTTGCCCATGTTAATTCAGGCAGAAGCCAGAGCCGACAGCAAAGGCAAGTTCCGTTTCCAGTTGCGGCGCGAAGATGTACCACTTACCAACCGCTTACGCCTGAACCTGATGGGCAACACCGATAAAGAATACATGGCCGGCCTGCGATACGTAGTGACCAAGTATGTTTCGATTTCTACGCATTACGATAGTGATATGAAGTATGGTGCTGGCCTTACGTTTGTTTATTAAAGCAGTTTAAGGTACAAACCAGCAAACTAAATGGAAGCGTAGAAAGACACTGTTTAAATAAAAAATAACACATGACAGGCTTTATTTGGCATTTAGTACTACACCTGGTAGTACCCACACTAATTGCCTGGTTTTTCTTTCAGGATAATTTTAAACAGGCTGCGCTGATTATGTTTTCAGCTATCTTAATTGATGTAGATCATCTTTGGGCTGATCCTATTGTAGATCCCACAAGGTGCAGTGTAGGATTTCACGTGTTACATAGCTATTGGTTAATACCTGTCTATGTGCTCTTAAGCTTCTGGCCTAAAACCAGGCTTTTGGGTTTAGGGCTTGTCATTCACATTATCCTTGATTGGCTGGAATGCCTTTAAATTTACTTGTTTTAAAAGGTAGTGTAAGCAATATACAAAACTTATAATTTCAGGTGTTCATACAGTACAAGTACCAATATCGCTCTACACCTTATAGTTACCCCTGTAACAATAAAGCACCATTCTGATTTTACTAAACTAAGTTTGTAAAATACCTGTACCCCTATATTAGGTGAAAGCAGGCATAAATTGAAAAACTGAAACTCTTAAATTTAATAAAATGGAAAAGGGAAATTATAAGAAGTTCTTTCTCATGCTGAGCGTTTCCTTCGTAATCATGTACGGCGTAATGTTTTTAAATGCAGATAAGTTTGACCATGTATACCTGAACCTGAACCGTTTATACATGGCATTGCTCATGGTAGCTCCCATGGCACTTGTTATGCTCGGATTTATGACATCTATGTATAAAGATAAGAAACTGAACGGAATTATAGTAGGTGTAAGCCTGGTGGTAATGGCTGGGGCATTTTTACTGCTGAGAAGTCAAGCGTTGGTGGATGACAGGCAATTTATGAAATCCATGATTCCGCATCATTCCTCCGCTATACTGGTAAGCCAGGAGTCTAACCTACAAGATCCTGAAGTAAAAGAACTAGCCCGGCAGATCATAGAATCACAGGAAAAGGAAATAGTAGAAATGAAGGCGATCTTGAAGAAAATGGAATAAGATAACCATTATCTTTTCCGCTTAAAAAAAGTTTACAAAAGGGGTTTAAGAGCGTGTTGATATTCCATGCATGCTGTGCCGTCTGTTTTAAAATATTTGTAGCTTTAGAATTCACAATGTTAACCAACATGTCCAAAAACTTTCAAAGAATTGGGGCGGCTATTTTACTAACCGCTGTGCTTACATACTGCAATCAGCCTGAAAAAGAGCAGGAACAAGAAATACCGGTAGAACAGGAAAGCCATGCCCGACATAACATGCAACCAAGTGAAGGTGCTACCACTATTGAGGTACAAGCAGAAACCGATACGCTGAAAGGCAGCCTGAAGGCAGAAGCCCATGGTATGATCGGCGACGCGCACCTGACAATCAATTACCATTCACCAGCCGTTCGCGGGCGCATGATCTGGGGTGGGTTAGTTGCCTACAATCAGGTGTGGGTTACGGGGGCACACTCGGCCACCAGCCTTACAACAGATAAGGATATTACCATAGGAGGCGAGCGCATGCCTGCTGGTAAATATGCCTTGTTCACCATTCCCGATGAAAATGAGTGGTCTATAATTATAAACAGAAACTGGGAACAGCACCTGGCAGATGATTATTCTGAAAAAGATGATGTACTACGCATTACAGTAAAGCCAGAGGAAGTAGTGCAACCACAGGAGCGACTGCGTTACGAGATTGTATCTGAAAGTAATAATAAAGGTATGATAGTTATCAGCTGGGATAAACTGAAAGTTTCAATTCCTGTGGCTGAATAGAAAAGATATTATGTAGGCTGACGTTAAAAGACTATTAGCTTTTATAAAAGTCTAACTACTACTTGATACAAGGTTCTCTCACAAGCACAAAACTTTTTATATGCAGATAAATATAGCCTTTACAAGGTTAATCTTTTCATAAACTACTACGCTCTTTGCAATAGATAATGTCAGCTATTTTGCTAATTTAAATCATAATACTTAGGACCTGTTTAAATTTAAAATCCTTGAGGAGAATATGAGAATGAGTTTCAGTACTGGCTGGTAATTATTCAAATTTGTGTAAAAGGAATTGAGAAAGGACAAGGGAGGATAAAAGCTGCAAAAATCTTTTTTGTTACTTTTTTGTTACTCTAAAATGAAAAAACCCGCTTATTTGTTGAAATAAGCGGGTTTTTAAACTTTACTGTGTAGTCCGTAGGGGAATCGAACCCCTGTTGCCAGAATGAAAATCTGAAGTCCTAACCCCTAGACGAACGGACCGTATTAGTGTCGTATTGTGGTGCAAATATACGGCTCATATTTTACAAACCAAATATTCTATTCATAAAAAACGTTATTTTTTGTAAGATGTTCATTCTCAGTGTGGAAAAAAATATTGGTTTTACACTATGGTAATTGTAACTTCGCACCAGAAATTTAAACCTTTCAAAACTTAAGATACCATGTCTAAAATTAAAGTTGCAATCAACGGTTTTGGCCGTATCGGCAGACTTACTTTCAAGGCGCTGCTCGGGAAGGAGAATGTGGAAGTAGTTGCTATCAATGACCTTACTAATACAAAAACTCTTGCTCACCTGTTAAAGTATGACTCTGTGCATGGCAAATTCAACGGCACAGTTGAAGCAAGTGAAAATGGTATCATTGTAAATGGCAAGGAAATTCGCATCACGGCAGAGCGCGAGCCTAAAAATTTACCTTGGGGCCAGCTTGGTGTTGATGTAGTTCTGGAATCAACTGGTCGTTTTGTAGACGAGCAGGGTGCTGGCGGACACATTGAGGCTGGTGCTAAAAAAGTAGTTATTTCAGCTCCTGCAAAAGGTAACATTCCTACAGTTGTACTGGGTGTTAACGAGGATATACTGAAAGGTGAAGAGAAAATTGTTTCTAACGCCTCTTGCACTACAAACTGCCTTGCGCCAATGGCAAAAGTACTGGACGATACTTTCGGTATCGAGAAAGGTTATATCACAACTGTACACGCTTATACTTCTGATCAGAACCTGCAGGATGCGCCTCACAGCGACCTGAGAAGAGCACGTGCTGCAGCTTATTCAATCATCCCTACATCTACTGGTGCTGCCAAGGCTGTTGGTCTTGTATTGCCTCACCTGAAAGGTAAGCTGGATGGCGTTGCAATGCGCGTTCCTGTTCCGGATGGTTCTTTAACTGACCTTACTTGTATCCTGAAAAGACCAGCTACAAAAGAAGAGATCAATGCTGCCATGAAGAAGGCTGCTGAAGGTGAAATGAAAGGTATTCTGGAGTATACTGAAGATCCGATCGTTTCTATCGATATCGTTGGTAATGCGCACTCTTGTATATTTGATGCAGAGATGACATCAGCAAACGAAACACTTGTAAAAGTAGTTGGCTGGTACGATAACGAAACCGGCTATTCTAACAGAGCTGCTGATCTTATTGCCAGAATCGGCTAAGAAGCTGTTAAGCTTAAAGTATAAAACAAGAAGGGCCCACCATTATGGTGGGCCTTTCTTGTTTTATATGCTTTTGCAGCAGCCAAAAAAGTATAAAATAAGTATAGTGATATATGTCATGATTTAAATAAGAATTTACTTATACTTTCGTACATTCATAGAGCTGAAAACCCCAAACCGATAGAACCATGAAAAGGATTCTTGTACCTACTGATTTTTCCGAACAGGCAAAAAACGCCTTTGAAGTTGCCATTGCTTTAGCACGTAAAACCGGTGCCTCAATTAAGTTACTACATGTTATCGAAGCGCCTTATGCCCCAACCTTTAGTGCCACCGGCGATACATTTACACAAGACAACATGGAGCAGGTATACGTTCTGCAACTGCTGGAATCATCGCGCAGGCAGATTGCGGACCTGGCCAAAACTATTAGCCATGAAGGCGTAGACGTAGTGCAGGAAGTGGATGTGGACCGTGTAATTGGTAAGATCAGGAGAGTTATAAAAGAAGACCAGGTGGATTTGGTAGTGATGGGCTCAAAGGGCTCAAGTGGGTTTGATGAGTTTCTGATCGGCTCTAACACAGAAAAAGTAGTGCGCACAGCCGAATGCCCGGTACTTACCGTTAAGCGGCGCCACCCAAGTTTCGATATCAAGAATATTGTGCTGGCATCTGATTTTAAAAGGGAAATAGGGGCAGCTATCGAGAAGTTTAAAAGTATACAGGCGCTTTTTGAAGCCAAAGTGCATATGGTATACATTAATACGCCGGGCGCTTTTGAATCGAGCAGCAATGTTAAAAATAAGATGCAGAAAGCAGCTGAACGTTACGGCCTTACCAATTATACCCTGAACGTGTATAACGATGTAATGGAAGAAGATGGTATTCTGCACTTTGCCCAGGATATAAACGCAGACCTGATCATGATGGCTACGCATGGCAGAACCGGATTTGCACACCTTTTAAGCGGAAGTATAGCAGAGGATCTGGTTAACCATGCTGCCATACCGGTACTTACTTTTGCTATCAAGTAGAATATAAATAAAGTATAGAAAGCCGGATGCCTCTAAAGGTGTCCGGCTTTTTTTATTGTCCGCAGGAAAGGGTATTTTTGCTGCAACTGCATAATAGCAGTAAAAGTATGAGCGCACGCCCGCATATCCGTTTTATAATTAACCCTACTTCCGGCCCAAAAAGCAAAGTAGATGTGGCCGCAAACATCAAGTTATACTTAGACCATACAAAGTATAGCCACGAAATTGTGTACACAGCTTACGCCGGCCATGCGCCACTATTAGCCAAAGAGGCGGCAGATGCAGGCGCAGCTATAGTTGTAGCTGTTGGCGGTGATGGCACTGTAAATGAGGTAGCACGTGGCTTATTGCAAACCAATACAGCATTAGGTATACTTCCGAAAGGATCCGGCAATGGCCTGGCGCGGCATCTGCAACTGCCTCTTAACCTTACCAAAGCAATAGCTGTTATTAATGCGGGCCATACTTCTGCCATCGATAGTGGTAAAATAAACGGGCATTCCTTTTTCACAACGGCAGGTATCGGCTTCGATGCTTTTATAAGCTCTGTGTTTGCAGGAAGCACTCGGCGCGGTCTTAAAACGTATGTTGGTTTGGTGTTAAAGGAGGTACGTAACTATAAGCGTATTCCTATCCGGGCAAAAATAAACCATACCATACTTGATACTGAGTGCTTTGTAATGGCTTTTGCAAATGCGGCTCAGTATGGTAACAACGCTTACATTGCCCCCCTCGCCGACATACGCGACGGGCTTTTAGATGTATGCCTGGTGCGCCAGCTGGATATTCTGAAGGCTGTTAACCTGAGCTACTGCATGCTTACCAAACAGATCGCAAACCCGGGCAGCGCCGAATATTTTAAAGCCGATGCCGTAGAAGTAGAGACAGACCATAGCATTATGTTTCATGCTGATGGGGAATATATGGGCGAGGCAAGCAAGTTTACTGTGCAGATGCTGCCGTTATCTTTAAATGTTATTATACCAAAGTTGCTATGAGCGATAAAAATAAGAAAGGACGCCAGGGAGTAGTATATTCTACAAACTCCGACTTTAACTATGAGTATGAGCAGGAAAATGAAGCTGCTACATTGCCGCCACAACAGCAAAATCTGAAAGTGATGCTCGATAAAAAGTCGCGTGGGGGCAAGCAGGTAACCTTAGTTGAAGGCTTTGTGGGCACTGACGATGACCTGAAAGAGCTTGGCAAAATGCTGAAAAACAAATGCGGCGTAGGTGGCTCAGCCAAAGATGGCGAAATCCTGATACAAGGTGATTTCAGGGATAAGGTATTACAAACTTTACAGGCTGCGGGTTATAAAGCGAAAAGGGTAGGAGGATAATTTTGTAAGTATAAATTGTTGATCATCCTCCTGCTCCTTTTAAAGTATAGCTATTTGAGTTTTACTACATCAGGTGCTGCACTTTTTCTAGGTCTTCAGGCGAGTCTATGCCTATAGTTTCGAACTCGGTAAGGGCTGTGGTTATTTTAAAGCCGTTCTCCAGCCAGCGCAATTGCTCCAGCGATTCAGCCAGTTCCAGAGCAGAGGGAGGTAGCTGCGTAATTTGCTCCAGAATATCGGCGCGGTAACCGTAAATGCCAATGTGTTTGTAGTAAGTATGCTGCTTGTGCCAGATATCCTGGGGTACGTTGCGGCAATAAGGTATCGCCTGACGGCTAAAGTATAAGGCATCGCCAGTAGTGCTAAGCACAACCTTTGGCGCGTTCACATTAAACAGCTCTTCTTCGGTAGTTATCTTTTTTACAAGTGTGGCCAGCTGCGTTTGCGGGTTCCGGAAACAGGATGCCACTAAGTCTATCTGCTCTGGGCGAATGAACGGTTCATCTCCCTGAATATTAATGATATACTCAAAAGGCACATTGTATAACCTGTAAGCTTCGAAGCAACGGTCGGTGCCGCTTTGGTGGTGTTCAGCTGTCATTACGGCCTTTCCTCCGAAACCTAGAACATGCTCCAGAATCCGGGTATCATCGGTTGCAACTACAACTTCTGTTAAGCCGGATTTCTTTGCCTGCTCGTACACCCGTTGTATCATGGTTTTGCCATTAATATTGGTAAGCGGTTTGCCCGGGAAACGGGTAGAGGCAAAGCGGGCAGGTATGATACCGAGTACGTCCATAGTTTACAAGTATAAATGCGAGCTCAAATATACAGAAGTGATATCGGTTTAACAGGTTAGCAGCGGGCAGTTTTCTTCTTTTTACCGGCACGCCCCATTTTCTCCAGTTTCTCTATATAAGTATAGGCGTCCGGTGTTTTGCAGGCCGTTCCGTTCATATCAACCTGCACTTTGCCTATTGTTCCAGCTACTGCTTTTGCTTTTTGAGTTAGGGAGGGTACAAAACAGCCCATTGCAATTACAAAGCCGTTCATAGTATGGCGTACGCGGTTTGGGCTTTGGTGTATGGTTTGGGCTACATGGTCGAGTTGCCGGTTCAGGTACTCCAGGTCCAGTTCCGTGTCCTGCTTTATACTTGCAAGGCTCGATAAGGTAGCCCAGCCTGCGGTTGCCAGCCTTGTGTTATCTGATTGTATCCATTCTTTGGCCAGCTCAAAACCATAAGCGCTTTCTGATGCTACCCATGCCACTGTATGCTCGCTAATCATATACCAGTACGCCTGTTCGGCCCACAGCTGCAGGTCTTCTTTGGTTATGGCCTTTTCATCAGCAATAAGGCCGGCCAGGTACATGGCATCGGAGTTGCCGGTAGCATACAGTTCTTTTGAGAGTGTATGGCTCTTTTTAATTTTCTTCTGGATCGGTTTCAGGTCACCAACCTTTACGCCGAAGTAAGGCTCCTGCGCACCATGTTTCATCCATGTATTTTTAGTCTGCTGGCTACCCAGGCTTTCCAGCTGAAGCATGATCTCTTCGGTTGTCATTGTTGAGGTTTGTGTGAGCTGAACTCCGCGTTTATACTTTAACTTATACTTTAGGAGCTAAACAGTAAAGTATAAACAGGTTACTGCTTCTTCTTGATTGTGATAATTCTGATGCCTGGCATGGAGCGATCCTGGGTAGAAAGTCCGCAACGACGGTCTATGGTTTCGCCGGTTTCAGTGTAGGTTACTATTACAGGTATAGTAGTGTCTTCCTGTTTAAATTCATCGCCTATCACACTTTCATCTTCAGGTTTATAGTCTTTGCCGTCAATTGTCAGCTTAAAACCGCAACCATCTACCATATACTCACCCGACCATTCGAGTATGGCATCTGCATTTTCAGTCGTGTTTGTCATGTTTTTGCTGCAAGATGTAAAGGCAAGCGTTGTTGCCAGCAGGGCGGTAGTAATTAAGTTGTTTAGCATAGCAGGTGATGAAGTATAAATGCTGATTTAGTGGCTTTTGTAAATATACAGTTATTATGGCTATAACTCTTCTATGGAAAGTATTTTGATGCCTGGTAATTTTATAGGCGTGCTGCTGAAACCACAGGTATATTCGACAGGCTTGCTTAGTTCGGCAAATTTTACCTTCACTTGCATCGGAGTGTTTTGCTGAAATTTATCCGGAATATCATCTTCGTTCTCAGGCTTATATTTTTTTTCGTTTACTTGCAGTTTATAGCCGCAGCCATCTACAGCGTAATTACCTGACCAGTATAAAGTGGCTTCAGCCGTTATTATCTGCAGGTCGTCGTCTTCCTTGCAGGAAACAGTTAGAAGCAGCGCAAGCACAGCCGCAAAGTATAGTTTCAGTGGTTTCATAAGTTTAGGTTAGTGTTTTTCGAATCTATACTTTAAGGAGTACTTTTAGCTACGTATGGTTGCAAGGCTTTAATTAATAAGTAAACTACACTACACAGCCTTCTTTACGCGCAATGCAAAGGTGCTTTGGTCTATTACTTCCACGGTTTCGCCTTTTTCTATAAAGCCTTCTCGTGCCTGTGCATCATAAAGCACATCATCAATTAGTACACGGCCGGTAGGAGCCATGCGCGTATGGGCAATGCCGGTTTTACCAATCAGGTGCAGGGCGGAGTTGGCAGAACGATACCCTTCGTCACTCTGAAATGTGTTATGCAGCACCAGTTTGTTTAATGTGCGACTGCCCAGTATGCGGTTCCATGCCAGCACGATTACTGCTACTGCACCCAGCATACCAATCAGCACCGATAGCAGGCTTTTATTCAACTCTCCGGAAGGTACAAAAGTAAAATCGAAATTATCGTTGTTAACCATAATCAGCACTAACGACAGAAACACCAGTATAATGCCGCTAATGCCTGTTACCCCGAAGCCCGGAACCACCAGCACCTCCAGCCCGATGAGCACTAGGCCAACTATAAATAACAGAATTTCCCAGTTCTCGGCGAGGCCGTTCAGATAATAAGGTGTCAGGTAAAGTATGCCGGCAACTATAGCCGTTACCAGGGCAAAGCCAATGCCAGGCGTTTGCAGCTCAAAGTATAAACCACCCAGAATAAGCAGCAGCAAAATGCCACTTATCACAGGGTTCAGGAAAAAAGAGATGATCTTATCAGTAGTGCTTAGTTCGTAAGTTATCAGTTCGGCATCCTGCAGGTTAAGTTTTTGGAGCACCTCGTTTATGCTGTTGGCCTGCCCGTCGCAGAAGTTATACTTAATAGCCTCTGAAGTTGTAAAAGTGATTACCTGCCTGGCAGAAAGGGTAGAGTCTACACTGGCATCCACCATGGCTTCAGCCAGGTGCGGATCGCGGTTATTAGCTTCTGCGGTAGAGCGCATAATAGAGCGCATGTAACTCTGGTATTTGCCTGGTGCAGCCTGGCCATCAGCCCCTACAACGGTTGCAGCCCCAATGTTAGCGCCCGGCGCCATGTAAATACTATCGCAGGCAAGCGAAATAAGTGCACCAGCAGAGGCCGCATTTTTGTTGATGAACACGTAAACCGGTTTCGGAAACTCCAGCAATCTTGTCCGGATCTCATCTGCATCGTTTAAGGCGCCGCCAAAAGTATCCAGTTCCAGCAGCACATGGTCGGCACCGCTTCGTGTGGCTTCAGCTAGAGCAAGCTCGGTATAGCGGTTAGTGCGCGGGTCTATTTCGGCATCTATTTTCAGCAGCAATACCTTTTGTTTTTGATTTTGAGCTATTGCAGTATGCGGTATAAACACAAGGTATACCAATGTATAAAGAATCAGAAAACACAGATGCTTTGCCTTACTTTTCATAACTTAGGGCTGATTTAGTACAAGGCAATAAGTTAACAATAAAATACCAGGTTATACTTCCGCTACGTTTCAAATATGATTTTGGTGCCCCGGTCTGGCGCCTTCGCCCCGATACGGTTGCCAACAGGCTGGCCCTGGAAGTGCGCGATGCCGATTTACTGATTGCTCATTTTTATACTTTGGATTGCGCTACTTATACTTTACAGGAAATAAAACTGCCGCAACAACTAACCTGGTGGCAAGGCCTGGAAGATGCACACCAGGGAAAAGTATACATACATGGCTACGCCGACCGACAGCTGGGCCAGCATAAAGGTATACTTGCCCTAGAGGCCACAACCGGAAAGCCGGCATGGGAGAGTACCGGGCTGGCTTTTTATGGAATTGTAGCTGCTGGTATTCTTGCTTACCCCGCCACTGAACTTGAAGCGGATTATACATTGCTTGATGCAGCTTCAGGTAAAACAATGGAGTCAGGCATCAGCCAACTGCAAGCTACTGCTGCTGTAAACGATTTCGGCCGGCAGCGCTACAGCTTGTGCCAGTATCCGGTACTTTACAAAGAAGGCGAAACATACTTCGAGCAGGTTAGAGATTTTCTGAATGCGATGGAGTTTGAAGCCGGGCCAGTGCAGGCCCTGGAGTATGCCGAAACCGAAAACTGCTTTATCATTAGTTTTTACATAGCATCAGGAAAAGATAAATTAAAAAATATATTGCTTGTTTATGATCTGGCAGGGGAATTTCTGTTGCAGGAAACACTTGGCTGCGGATTAAGTGGCATAGGTTCAGATACTTTTTTTATATTTGGGGCTGATTTATACTTTATCCAAAACAGAGATATTTTAAAAGCATATCAACTACTTACATAGTATACTTATTACTTATAAAAGTCATGGTACGAGTTCTATTCTTCGCTCTCCTGGTGGTAGCACCCTTTTTATCATTTTCGGCATCTGCATTTAACCTGACAGCTGTGCGCGACTCTGTAGGAGTTGAACGCAAAAATGGGAAGTTCTTTTTGCAGCACCGCGTTGAGCCCGGTCAAACCCTTTATGCTTTATCAAGAAAGTATAGCGTTCCGGTTTCAAAAATAGTTGAGGCTAATCCGAAAGTACAGCAGTCCATTAACGTGGGCCAGATCGTACTTATTCCTCGCACTGCACCCGTAAACGCTGCTGTAGCAACTGCTGCTAAAACACCTGTTACTACAACGCCAGCAGCTACTGCCAGCAACCGTACTTTTACAGTGAGCGACAAAGGCGACAAAATTCATGTTGTGGAGTCCGGCCAGACGCTTTTCTCTATTTCGCGCATGCACGGAGTAACCGTTGATAATATTAAGCGCTGGAATAACCTGACATCAAACCAATTGAATGTTGGAGACCAGATAAAGGTTGGTAAAACCACTGCCACGCCAACTAAAAAACCGATTTACGTTGCTGAGGCCGACGAAGAAATTACAAAGCCTAAAACTACTGAAACAGCCACAGCTTCTGCAAGTCCTGCCAAAGCTGAGCCGGTTGCAGCAGCTACGGGCCGTGAGGCAACAAATGATGACGATGATAATGTTGCCGGTATAAAGAAGATTGTTGAAAGCGGTATGGCCGAAATGATCGATCCTAAATCTGATACTAACAAGTACCTGGCACTGCACAAATCTGCGCCGGTTGGCACTATTATGCAGGTAAAAAATGCGATGAATGGGCAGGTAGTTTATGTGCGTGTAATCGGAAGATTGCCTGAAACCGGAACAACTGATAAAGTGCTTGTTCGTGTTTCTAAAAAGGCTTACCAGAAACTAGGCGCCGTTGATGCTAAGTTCAGAGTTGAGGTTTCTTACATGCCATAGTGCTTCTGCTTAACAGAAATACCTGCAAAAGACCTGAGCTATTATAGTTCAGGTCTTTTGTTTTACATTCATTCCTGGTCTCTCGAAGGTATTGGAGATTTGTGTTTTATAGCTCAAGCTTGAGTTAAGCAGACCATACTTTCAAGTATACTTTACATTCTGAGTCTGACTTGTGCATCGTTTCATTTTATACTTTGGCTCGCTCCAGGCCGAGAGGCCTTGTCTTTGTGTTGAGCACTATGCTCCCAAACTATAGCCGTGGCTCCAAAGGCCTCCGGGCGTTTGCAAAACCTCGGAGCGTCCTATGTCAACACTTTTACGCTCGTAGGAGCTGCGCACGCTACGAGGTCTATACTTAACCTGATACAGATAAAAGACCGATTGATATAAACGGTACATGCAACCCCAGCACGTTTAATTAACTTACATAGTGAATTTACACGTATTTTAACCCATGAAACAAGACCTTGCCGCCATTAAAGCCTTACTCGATGACCGTGTGGAGAAGTATAACAGACCAGACTTTATTCCGAACGATCCGGTTTCTATCCCGCACCGTTTTACAAAAAAACAGGATATTGAGATCAGCGGTTTTTTTGCAGCTATACTTGCCTGGGGGCAGCGCAAAACTATTATCAACAACTGCATCAGGCTCATGGACCTGATGGACAACGCACCCCACGATTTTATACTTCAGCACCAGGAGCAGGATCTGCATCGCTTTCTGGGTTTTAAGCACCGTACATTTAATGATACCGATCTGTTATACCTGCTGTACTTTTTTCAGTGGTATTACAGGCAGCACGAGAGCCTCGAAACAGCTTTTACCGGGGATCAGAATCAAATTAAAACACAGAAGGAGCGCCTCATACATTTCCATGATCTGGTCTTTAGCCTCGAAGAAGCACCGCACCGGACTAAGAAGCATATTTCAACTCCCGCACGCAAGTCGGCCTGCAAACGCATGAATATGTACCTGCGTTGGATGGTGCGTAAGGATAATAAAGGCGTAGACTTCGGAATATGGAATAACATGAAGCCCGCCGACTTGGTTTGCCCCTGCGATGTACACGTAGAGCGTGTTGCGAGAAAACTGGGCCTGATTACCCGTAAAGGTATGGATTGGTTTACCGCCGAAGAGCTCACAGACCACCTCAGGGCTTTTGAGCCCAATGACCCTGTGAAGTATGATTATGCGCTTTTCGGATTAGGCATAGAAGAGAAATTTTGAGGGCGGAAGTATAAGAATTGCTTTATACCAGCATTAAAACATAACCCAGCAGCGCACCTCCTATTACCACCAGCGCGCTGTTCACTTTCCGGAAGCCGAAGGTCAGAATTATACTTACGAGAGCTATAACTATAGTTCGCCAATCGGTTATGGTATCGCGGCCCATTTCAAAGCAAACGGCAACTATAACCGCCACCGACGCTACATTCACAGCATCCAGGAAAGCAGCCATCAGTGTAGAATTTCGCATTTTCCGGACAAGCGGGTTAAGCAAAGCCACAAAAACAAACGAAGGCAGAAAGATACCTATAGTTGCCACAGCTGCGCCGATCCACCCATTCATCTGATACCCAATAAACGTAACCGACGAGAACACCGGCCCTGGGGTAAACTGCCCGACAGCAATCGCATCTATCAGTTGCTGCCGCGAGAGCAAGCCTTTGGCAACAAGCTCTGTATCCAGGAAAGCGAAAAGCACATACCCGCTACCATAAAGTATTGACCCGATCTTCAGGAAACTAAAGAAAAGTTTGGTGTTGCTGACAGCCTGTAATGCCGGGCCACCCAGCTTGGTAAAAGTAAGTATAGAAATGCCGTTCAGTGTAGCTCCGGGCTTTCTGGTACGGATTGCCGCTAATGCTATAGCTATCAAACCAGCACCAAACATCACATAGATCTCGCTGACCTGAAAAAGCGCCAGCACCAGGGCAACTACCCCGATTATACTTAAAGTAACAGTCTTCAGTGATTTTTTAGCCAGCGGAAAAACGGCTGCAAGTATAATGGCAATAATGGCTGGTTTAATGCCGTAAATAAAAGCCTGCAACTGTGGCAATTGCCCATAGGTTTTATAAAGCCAGGCAAAGAGTCCGGTTATAAAAACGGCCGGAAGTATAAAGCAAAGCCCGGCAACCAATAAGCCTCTCCAACCTGCTCTTTCGTTCCCGATGTGGATGGCCAGTTCGGTGCTGTTAGGGCCTGGTATTAAGTTGGTAGCGCCTATCAGATCCAGGAAGTGCTGTTCGCTCATCCACTTCCGTTTGGTTACCACTTCGTCCTGCATCATGGCAATGTGAGCAGCAGGGCCTCCAAAAGCTATAAAGCCAAGTTTCAGGAATAATTTTGAGAGCTCCTTTAGTTCTGAGTTTTTATGCATTCGTATCTTTCCCCTTTGCCATGGGCCTGCCACTTCTCGACCACTCGCTCCAGGAGCCTACGTATAGTTTGGGAATGCCCAGTCCGGCCTGGTCCATGGCAAGTATAGTATGGCAGGCTGTTACCCCGGAACCACAATGCACTATCACATCTTCTGCATTTCGATCTTTTAAAACCTCATTATACTTAGCGGCCAGTTCTTCCGGGGTCAGGTAAAAACCTTGCTGGTTCAAATTGGAGGAAAATGGAATGTTAACGGCGCCCGGTATATGGCCGGCTACTAAGTCAATAGGTTCTGTTTCGCCCCGGTAACGCGCGGCATCACGCACATCTATTACAAGTTTGGCTGGGTGATGTGTGACTTGCGCTACTTCGTTTATGGTTGCAACTGGCATTTTCCAGGTACTGTGCGGGTAAGGTGGCTGAGCTATAGGTGCTTCGGTGCTCGAGCTGGTAGGAACCCCAGCCTCAATAGCCGCATCGTAGCCACCATTCAATACCTGCACCTTTTCATGCCCGATAGCCCGCAACATCCACCAGAAACGCGCTGCCGCGTTGGCTCCATTTTTATCATCATACACTACCACATGGCTTTCCGGGGTAATACCAAGTTTGCCTAGCAATTCAGCAAAAACAGAGATATCTGGTAAAGGATGGCGGCCTCCATCAGCTGCATCAGCAGATTTGTGGGCCATCTCAGTTTCCAGGTCAACGAAAAGGGCACCTTTCAGATGTTCCAGGTTATACTTCTGTTGTATGCCCGGTCCTGTGCGCGCATCTATCAATACCAGATTCTTTTCTGAAAATATGGCTGCTAAATCATGTGTGTTAATGATTGGGACCATGGCTATAGTTTTATTGTGGTGGGTTTAGAATGTTAGGTAACGTTTAGTATAAAAAGCGTGCAAGGCCGTGGGCCGTAGCATGATTTATATATAGTGTTAGCTGCTGGCATTTTTCAATCTATGGTTGTAATGTTTGTAAAACCCATTTTTGGTTCTCTATTGTGTACAAATCCCGATTATGAAACCGGGTCGTTTTGAATTCTAAAAATTCAATTCGCGCAGGCTTTATTGTATAACCTCCCCAATATTCTGGTCTTCTTAGCTTATTATTTCCTGAGCTTTGCTCAATTCTATTATATTCCTCTATGAGTCCGTCTACATCTGTAATTACATGTCCTTGTTTGCTCACGATGGAAATTATTTGGCTGTCTTTGTTTCTCTCTGAAAAATATTTATCTGCAAGCGTTTTTGAAATCTGAGTTGCCTCTCCTTGGATTCTTACTTGCCTTTCTGTTTCAACCCACCAAAAAGTTAAAGCTACTTTGTTGCATAGATTTATTTCAAGTCCTTTTCTTGAGTTCAAAGGCCCAGTAATTACAAAACTATCATCTGATACCTCTTTTAAGGAGACAAATCGTGCATTAGGATAATTGTCTAAGCCAATGGTCGATAAACAACAAGCGGTAGGGATTCTCACTTGTGTCAAATTTAGCTCTTCCTGAAGCCATCTTTGAAAAATCATTATCGGGTTCACTGCCAATCTGCTCGGTTTAAGATGAAGCTACTTTCTTGCTTCACAAATCCAACTTTAGGATAATATTCCATAGCCGTCGGAACAGACAAGAGTAAAACCATTGATTGTTCTCCAACCCTTTCTTTTGTTAACTGTATTAATTTTTTACCGATACCTGCCTTTTTATATACTTCCCTTACTGCAAGGTCTGCTAAATAGCAACTCCATACCCAATCTGTTATAGAACGCGAAACACCAACTAATAAGTCCTCGTGCCACGCTGTTACAATTAGATTGGAGTTATCAAACATCTTTTGAATTCTTTCTTTGTCTCCTGTCGGGCGAGGCAAGCCGCAGTTGTCATAAAGTTCAATAACCTGCTCTGCAGTAGGTTTATCATCGAAGCTGTATTTTATATCCATTTTAGTTAAATAATTTAAAATCGTTTTAGTGCTTGCAGCCAACTACCGGATAACAGTAAACATACTTATCTGTACTATGTACAAAGTATAACTATGCTTCAACAGCAATCTTCAGCACAACTTTCCGAACTATACTTTCACCTGTAACCATAGCTGCATGGGCATCATCCGGGTAAAAAATGGTGAATGAGCCGGCCGGTACATCAAACCAGTTATCGGTTTTATCCGGAAAGAAAGCAGCTTCGCGTTCTTCGTTGTAGGGGTCATTTGGTTCATCACAAAGTGCCAGGTCTTTCCAGCCCATGTGGTCGGTACCCGAAATTACATACTGTATGTCGATGTACTTGCGGTGCACTTCCAGTTTATAGTTGTCTTTGGTTACGCCGGCCGCTTCCGAAACTATGGCGAATAGCTTTCTGCCTTCAATCTCCAAAACACCGGTAGCTATAGTTGCCAGGTCGGTTTCCTGCAAAAATTTAAAAGCCTGTGCAAAAAGCGGGTGCATGCAAACGTATCGGTCGGCATTGGAGAGTTTATCGAGAACCATCTTTGTAGTTAAGAGTGTAGGAATTTAAGAGTTAACGAGTTAAAAGTTCTGAGTTCTGAGTCTCGAGTTATGTGTGCGAAAAAACTCGTAACTCATAACTCGAGACTCAGAACTAAACCACAGGTTTTACTTGTTATAAAATGCTAAATTTGCCTTAAATTAAGAGATAACAATTGATCTATCCAGAAAATTTTGAAATAAAGATCGGGTTTGCACAGGTGCGCGAAATGCTGGCTGAGCTTTGCTTAAGTCCGCTGGGCCGCCAGTTTGTAAACCGCATGCAGTTCCTGAACCGCCACGACCTGGTACAGCGACTGTTACAACAAACCAACGAATTTAAACAACTGCTGGAGTCCGATGCCGAGATTCCGCTGAGCCACTATTTCGACGTAACCGCTTACCTCGACAGGGCGGCTATTCCTGGTACCTTCCTGGATGTGAGTCAGTTCTTCGAGATCAAGATGTCGTTACGCACCATCCGCGATTCGCAGCGCTTTATTTCCGGTACTGAAGAAGGGAAGTTTGAAGCGCTTAAAGCTTTGGGTGCAGACGTAACGGTAGAGCGCTCGCTGATAGCTGCCTTGGATAAAGTAGTAGACGATGCCGGTGCCGTTCGCGACGATGCTACCCCAGAGTTACAGCGCCTCAAACGCGACCTGATCGCGCAGCAGGCTATACTTCGCAAAACGATCAGCTCGATCATTCGCCATGCCAAAAACGAAGGCTGGACGCCTAGCGATGTGGAGCCAACGATACGCGGTGGCCGTTTGGTTATACCTGTTATTGCCGAGCACAAGCGCCGCATCAAAGGCCTTATCCACGACGAATCAAATACAGGGCAAACGGTTTACATTGAACCGGAATCCATCTTCGAACTCAACAACGATATCAAGGACCTGGAGAACGCTTATCACCGCGAGCTCATTAAGATTTTAACCGGCCTTACCAATACACTGCGCCATCACATACCTGAGTTAAGAAAGGCCTACCAGTATTTAGGTTTGCTGGACTTTATCCGGGCTAAGGCTGCCTTTGCGCGTAGGGTAGAGGCCACAATGCCACAACTGAACAAGTATCCGCACATTGCCTGGAAGCAGGCTATACACCCGCTTTTATACTTGTCGCACCGGCAGCTGGGTAAGCCAACCGTGCCGATGGACCTGGAGCTGACCCGTGACCAGCGTATCCTGTTGATCTCCGGCCCTAACGCAGGTGGTAAATCGGTGAGTTTAAAAACGGTAGGACTGGTGCAGTATATGCTGCAGACAGGTATGCTGATTCCGGTAGCCGATGGCTCGGAAGCCGGCATTTTCCACGATATTTTCATCGACATTGGAGATGAGCAGTCAATCGAAAACGACTTGAGTACCTATAGTTCGCACCTGACCAACATGAAGAAATTCGTGACGGTAGCCGACAGCAAAAGCCTGGTGCTGATAGATGAGTTTGGTACGGGTACTGAACCGGTGCTGGGTGGCGCTATTGCCGAAGCCGTGCTGCAAACCCTGAACAATAGCAAAGTATACGGTGTGATAACCACACACTACACCAACCTAAAGAACTTTGCCGAGAAAACACCGGGTATAGTGAACGGTGCTATGCGTTACGACCATAAGCATCTGCAACCGCTTTACCAACTCGAGATCGGGAAGCCGGGTTCGTCGTTTGCCATCGAGATCGCCCGTAAAATTGGTTTGCCGAAAGCTATAGTTGATAAAGCCAGCAGCCTGGTAGGTAAAGACAAGATCCGGTATGACCGCCTGCTGGAAGAGCTCGAAACCGAAAAGCAGGAATTGGAAAAGAAGCTTGCTGAAGCTACAAAACTGGAGCAGAAGCTGAAGCGCAATGTAAAAGAATACAACGACCTGAAGAACTTCCTGGAAGAGAGCAAACAGGACGTAATGCGCGAAGCCAAAGGCAAAGCGAAGCTGTTGCTGAAGGACGCCAACCAGAAAATTGAGGCCACCATACAGCAGATAAAGCAGAGCCAGGCCGAAAAGGAAAAGACCAAGGAAGCACGCCGCGACCTCGAAACATTTGCCAACGAGCAGGTACGCAAAGATGAGCCGCGTCCGGCACATAAACGCATTACAACAGGTGGGCCACTTAAAGAAGGCGATACGGTAGCCTTAATAGGGCAGGACTCTGTTGGACAGATTGTAAGTATAAAAGGCAAAACTGCTGAAGTGATGTTCGGTGGACTTAAAACAATCGTTAAGGTAAACAACCTGGAACGCGCCGAAGCCCAGACTAAAAAGCAGAAGAAAGCCGAAGAAGGCTATACCCGTGGCATGAACATTACGCAGCGCATGGCCGGTTTCGGAAGCACACTGGATATCAGAGGGGAATATGCGGAAGATGCGCTAACCAAAGTAATGAACTTTACCGACGAAGCCATAATGCTGGGCATCCCGGAAATCAAGATCATACACGGTCGTGGCAACGGTGTACTTCGCCAGGTTGTGCGTGATTATTTATACTCGGTGCCGGAAGTAGCCAGCCTGGGCAGCGAAGCCGAAGAACGCGGCGGCGATGGCGCTACCTTAGCAGTTCTGAAATAGAAACTATAAAGTATAAAAAAGGCTCCCGGTTGGGGAGCCTTTTTTATACTTTATAGTTATTTTTTGAATCTGACTTCAGCTTCTATCATTGTTCCACTCTGTGTATCTTCAAGCGTCATCTGAAGGAATAATTCTGAGCTGCTCAGCTTATTTATCTGTGCGGTCTCTGATCCATTAGAGGCATTTTTGTCAAAAAGTATCGCCTGCTGGTTGTTTGTAAACTCCCATGTTCCGGTGTACGGAGAAGGTTGAAGCATGTCGCCCTGTATAGTATAGGAGCCATCTGTATTGAATTTTAATTTCCATGTTCTGATATCCATTCCTTTGTCCCGAAACGACTGGGTTTGATCTACATCATCAACATAAATGGTATTTCCCGTCCATTGAGAAGTTGTTAAAAGTACTGTTCGGGATGGTTCTGCGTCATCATCGTCATCGCAACTAGTTAGTGGAACTACTGCAATAAACAGTAACAAATAAATGAGTAACTGTAATTTCTTCATACTTTAAAAATTTAGTAATTAATAATATAATTTTAACTCATATGGGCTTAGTTAAAATCAATATTGATATTATTATAAATAATTACGATGCGATTTAGGTGTAAGTTATTGATATTTATCAGTTTACAAGATAAATGATGAAGGAGATTAATCTTAAACACAGCAAAAAGCTACCTGTAGAAGTGAAAAATTTATAGCTGTAATATTGATTTTAAGTTAAAGGAAGGATAAAAGGAACGAATACCAATAAAAAAGGCTCCCGATTGGGGAGCCTTTTTTGTTAAGTATAGATTGAAATCCGGTTATGGCTTATTTATGAACCTGAACTCTAATGTATGATTTATACCTGTATCGTCGTCAACTTCCTCAAACTGTACATTAAAATTTGTAGCGCTTAGCAGCAATATTTTTACGTTTTCTTCGTCGCCTGTACCCTTATCAAGAACTAACTTCTGTTCGTTGTCTGCAAATTCCCAAGTACCTATAATCGGGTTTCCATCGAATTTAAAAGTATAGTTACCATTTTTTTCAAACTTGAATGAAGTTTGAGTCAGATCCACTCTGCTGGTTACATCCACTCCATCAAGAAACACATGGTTGGCTTGCCAGGTTGTTGACGTAAGTAAATCGCGGCGGCTTGGTTCTTTGTCTTCGTCATCGCCACATCCCAACAGTACAAGTACAAAAAGTGCAGCAAACAGATAATTTAGTTTTCTGAGTTGTTTCATATATGTTCGACTTTAGATTGCGTAATGCCTACATTTGTATTTTATAAATATAATTTATGGCTTAATACGAAATCTGATAAGAAAAGAACAAATAAATCAGGTAACTTCAGGATTATTTTATTAACTGTACTTCAGCATTATACGTGAGGCTGCCATTCTGAGCCACCTTAATCATGTCGAGGTTAGAAGAAGTAAAGTTCTTGATCTCCATCTCACCAAGCAGGTCAAAAGCGAGTTTGGTTTCGTTGTTTGTAAACTGCCAGGCACCTGTGGTAGTTCTTGGGCCGCTCTTATCTGTATAAGTTGCCGTGTAAGAGCCGTTGCGGTTAAAATTCAGGCGCAGCGTTTTAATATCCAGCAACATGTCCTTTATCTCCGGCCTGTCCGATACATCGAGCCCGGCAACCAGTACGCGGCTGCCTTTCCATTCATGCGAGGTAAGTATATCGGTTTTGGTAGGCTCGCTGTCGTCTTTATCGCAACTACTAAATACGGTAAGGGCAAAAAGTAAAGAAAAGAAATAGAGTAATTTATTGGGCTTCATATAGAATTGCTTTTAGTGTTTACAATTCTATATATCGTATGCGCTATAAATAAGTTTAGGTTGTTTCGGTTAAAGTATAGTAAAGTATAGATATAAAACCTAAAGTATGTTTACTTCGGGGTGCAGGCTGATGCCAAATTTCTCTTCAACAGAATGAATAATGTCGTAAGCCAGGGCACGAACTTTATCGCCGGAAGCGCCTCCATAATTTACAAGCACCAGGGCCTGATTTTTATGAACGCCATAGTTTTCAATTACTTTGCCTTTCCAGCCGCATTGCTCAATAAGCCAGCCTGCCGGCACTTTTACCATCGTTTCGGATACCGGGTAGGCAGGCATAGTTGGGTACTGGTACTTGAGCACATCGTATAAAGCCAGCGGAATTTCAGGATTTTTAAAGAAACTGCCGGCATTTCCGATTTGCTTCGGATCTGGCAACTTGCTGCGGCGAATGTGGCAAACAGCCGCGCTTACATCCTGTATGGTTGGTTCCTGTATATTCATTTCCTGCAGCGTGGTACTGATGGCGCCATAGGAGGTATTAAGCTTGTGGTTTTTGTGCAGCCTGAATGTTACCCCAGTAACTATAAACTGGCCCTTCAACTCGTTTTTAAAGATGCTCTCGCGGTAGCCGAAACGGCAGGCTTCGTTATCAAAAGTATGGATTTGCCCGGTTTCCAGTTCAACGGCTTCCAATTCGTAAAAAATATCTTTCAGCTCTACACCGTATGCTCCAATGTTCTGTAAGGGCGCTGCGCCCACCGTGCCCGGAATAAGGGAAAGATTTTCGGAACCACCCAGGTTATGCTCCAGGCAATACACAACAAACTCATGCCATACTTCGCCGCTGCCTGCTTTTACATAAGTATAAGCATCGTCCTCGCGCAACACCTCAATGCCTTTTATACAGTTCTGAAGCACAATGCCATCGAAATTTTTCGTGAAAAGCACGTTGCTGCCGCCGCCAAGTATAAGTTTCTCTTCCTGTCTTAATTCGGGCATTTGCAGGAGCTCCTGCAGCTCGGCCACGCTGTCGAAACGCGCGTATAGCTTGGCTTTAACATCAATCCCGAATGTATTATAAGGTTTAAGCGAAAAATCGGCCTGGAGTTTCATAAGCAGTAATTTCCTGTAAAGATAGAATTACTAGTTAAGAGTTAAAAGTTATGAAGTATGAGTTATGTAGGATAGTAAACCGGTTTACAGCTCAAATTTGATCTCGTTAATTCTGAATTTACAGAAACGATAATAAAACCGTACTTAACTTTTAACGCTAAATTCTGAACTCTTCAAGCTATCTTTGTAACATTATAACGATAGATTATGGCGAAACAGAAACCAAACGGCAACTTTAACATGGTAGCCACCACACTGGCAGGCTTAGAAGAGGTACTGGCTGCCGAACTGCAGGCCCTTGAAATGGATTATATTAAAGTTGGTACCCGTGCTGTTACCTTTTCGGGTACGTTGCGCCAGCTGTACGAAGCTAACCTATGGTGCCGCACTGCCATTCGCATACTTAAACCTATCCGCACGTTTAAAGCCCGAAACGAGAAAGACCTGTATGAACAGGTACAGAAAACCGACTGGAGCGAATACCTGGATCTGGATAAGACTTTTGCCATAGATGCTGCTGTAAGCCACTCTACCTTTGAGCACTCGCTGTTTGTAGCCCAACTTACCAAAGATGCTATCGTGGATCAGTTCCGTAAGAAAACCGGCGAGCGCCCTTCTGTAGATAAAAACCGGCCCGATCTGCGCCTGAACCTGCACATGCACGAAAACATGGTAACGCTGTCACTGGATTCGTCAGGAGATTCGCTGCACCGCCGTGGTTACCGTTTGCAAACCAACGTAGCGCCACTAAACGAGGTACTGGCTGCCGGAATTATTGCCCTTACAGGCTGGGATAAAAAATCTACTTTTATTGACCCTATGGCCGGTTCCGGTACTTTCCTGATAGAGGCCGCCATGATGGCACAAAATATTGCGCCCGGTTTATACCGCCGCGATGGATATGGTTTTGAGCGTTGGAAAGATTATAGCGAAGAGCTTTTCAGTATGGTTTGGCGCACGGCAGAAGCTAAAGAAAAACGCGAGCCTCAGGCTGAAATTATAGGTTATGATATTGACCCTGATTACGTGCAGGCTGCCAAAAACAATATTGAGAATGCCGGTCTGGAGAACATCATTACAGTAAAGCAGGCCGATTTCTTTACCACACAAGCCCCGTCTGAGCATGGAGTGCTGGTAATGAACCCGCCTTATAACGAACGAATTCTTTCAGATGATATAAACCTGTTGTATAAGCAGATAGGGGATACGCTGAAGAACAATTACCAGGGCTACGATGCCTTTGTATTTACGGGTAACCTGGATGCTGCCAAAAGTATAGGTTTACGCGCGTCCCGCCGCACACCGCTTTATAATGGCGCCATAGATTGCCGTTTGCTGAAGTATGAATTATATAGTGGGAGCAGAAGGAGAGAAGAGCAGGCGAAAGAAGTATAGCTTTGGATGTTAGCCAGAGTGAAATTTCGTTAGATCTCTTAGCGATCCCGAAAGCCTTCGGGAACGCTAAGAGGGCTTCATACATACCTAAATCCTGACTCTGACATAAAAAACAAAGGCCTGCTACAGCTAAGTAGCAGGCCTTTATTTATAATTTATACGTTAGTTAGGAAATCCAGGGAATGTTGCTAAAGTCGGGCTTACGCTTCTCCAGGAAAGCATTTCTGCCCTCTTTGGCTTCCTCGGTCATATAGGCTAAGCGGGTAGCTTCGCCGGCAAAAACCTGCTGGCCTACCATGCCGTCATCGGTCAGGTTAAAGGCAAACTTCAGCATTTTTATGGAGGTTGGTGATTTAGCCAGAATTTCCTGAGCCCACTCGTAAGCGGTGTCTTCCAGTTCATCGTGCGGGATAACAGCATTTACCATACCCATATCGTATGCTTCCTGGGCAGAGTAATTACGACCTAAAAAGAAGATCTCGCGGGCACGTTTCTGACCTACCATTTTAGCCAGGTAAGCCGAGCCGTAACCACCGTCAAAGCTGGTAACATCGGCATCTGTCTGTTTAAAGATTGCGTGCTCTTTGCTGGCAAGTGTCAGGTCGCAAACTACATGCAAACTATGGCCACCGCCAACAGCCCAACCCGGCACAACTGCTATAACTACCTTAGGCATAAAACGAATAAGGCGCTGTACTTCCAGGATGTTTAAACGCGGAATACCAGTTTCATCTACATACCCCTGAAAGCCACGCGCATTCTGGTCGCCGCCGCTGCAGAAAGAGTAAACACCATCTTTGGTAGAAGGGCCTTCGGCAGAAAGCAGCACCACGCCTATGCTTGTATCTTCGCGTGCATCCAAAAACGCATCGAACAGTTCAAATACGGTTTTAGGGCGGAATGCATTGCGCACGTTTGGCCTGTTAAAGGCAATGCGGGCCACACCGCCTGATTTTTTATAAGTTATATCTTCGTATTTCTTAACGGTTTCCCAATTTGCTTTGCTCATATTTCGAATATTTACACCCAAAGGTAGCTTATTCTATACTTTAGCTCAAACGCTTTTATGCCGGAGTGGCGAAACCACTACGAGTTTTTGTTATTCCCTACTATTGGCAAGTATAAAATATGGTTGAGAACAAGAAAAGCCTTCGTTAATTTAAGCTATTCCTCGTTAAGCAGGTGCAGCGTTTTTGTGTCTTTCACCCCGTTAAAATACTTATCCAGCACCTGCTGAAAAACTGAGTTCTCCTTACTAACTAAAGCGAATAAGGTCATACTGGATTTTAACTTTACATCATCCGGACTACCGAAAATTTCCGAAGCTGTCTTTCCATTAATGTTTAATAATGCTTCTGTTATTTCCTGTAACCTGGCGCCCAGTATAGTATGGTTTAAATAAGCAATGGCCTCTTCTTTGCTCTTGATCGCATAAAACCTTGAAGTCTCGCTGAAGCCTAAGCCATCCAGCTGAGGGAAAATAAACCACATCCAATGGCTTCGTTTGCGGCCACTTTTTATTTCAGCCAGAGCCGATGGGTATATTTGCTCCTGTGCCGATAAAAACCTGTTTAAGTTGTAGCTGTCGCTCATGGTAGTATTTTATACTTTGTGCATCATAGGTATACGTGGCGTAGCAAAGTATACACTGTTAGAAAAGCACCAATACAGAAACAATTTATATTTTGAACACAGCCCCATTATAAAGCATTACGATTTTAAAGCTGGCAACTATAATATTTGTTTATCACCCTGCTTTGTAATCCCGAATTTTATAGGTGCTTTGACTCCTGTTCGCTTAATTTCATTTCTGGCTTCCAGGTCAAGTTTAACCCATTCCAGGTGCCATGCGAGCGAACCTTTAAAAGCAGTTTCGTTATTTTTAAAGTCTTCGGTTACTGCCTGTAAAATTTCCGTGTGAGTAGATTCGCCTTTTAACATTAGGTGCTTTAAAAGCGATTCTTTTAATAAAGTATATTTGTCCTCATTCATGCTTACAGCTTTCTTGCCAGCCGGATGTAAGAGTTGCATTTTTAGCTCCATGGTGTTGGGGAGTGAACGGTTAGTTTAAAAATCATGCTAGGCCGTCGGCCGAAGCATGATTTTTAAACAATGTTACCTGTTTTTTTATTTACACCACAATGCAATCGCTTGGTCAAATTGCACATATCGTGAAGCTGTCCACCATTTAAAAGGGTACTTTCCTTTTTGTGTTACATTTAGCTCAATTATTGAATTCCATGATGAAACTACTGGCTTAGCATCAGAAGGGTCAAGCAACAACAACCTAGAAATCCCCTTTTCTTTATTTTCTTCAAATCCAACAGCTAGCATCCAATGTCCACCGCCTGAAAAGTTGATTCCAATAATAGTTGGGTGATTTTCTTTTAAATGCTGAATTGTGAAATTTGTTAAATCTTTGTTTTTAGTTTCTCGCGTTTCTGTGTGAATTAAGCTACCATAATTTTCCAGCAATATCTTTTCTAAATCATTTAGGTAAGTTCCGTGCTTGAATAGGCTTGCATAATCGTTGTTTAACTTATTTATCAGCTTACCTAATCTTGTCCGTCCATCTGTATTAAATGAAGTTACTTCGTTTCTGTCTGCCAATCCTAAAGTTAAAAGCCCCATGAAAATACTGTAAGGTCCACAAGCACCATCAATAGAACCTTGGTTAAGGAAGACTTCTTGTAAATAACCTTTTCCATTATTTGCCTCTGGCCCACATTCGGTTGTTTCAAGTTGGTCAATAATGTGTATTGCCATATTAATTATAAATTACTGGTAATTAGTAGCTGGCACGGGTATCTACTCCCGTTATCTGCGCTAAGGGCGGTGTTATTAGTTCGTAAAATCTAATATAACATATTACTCTTCTAATATAAGAACTATATGCTATACAAGTGCATCTTTCAAGCAAATTACATAGACTGAATTAGCTGCAAACAAAAAGAGCACACCTGCCTTAGGTGTGCTCTTTTTATACTTCTAAAGTATAGTGCTTATACTTTAAATTCTTTTTATTTGTGCGCCAAGGGCGTTCAGGCGGCCATCAATGTTCTGGTAGCCACGGTCTATCTGCTCCACGTTTTCAATAACGCTACGCCCTTCTGCCGACAGGGCAGCTATAAGCAGGGCAACACCGGCACGGATGTCAGGAGAACTCATGGTAATACCACGAAGCGGTACCTGCTTATCATTACCAATAATAGTAGCGCGGTGCGGGTCGCAAAGTATGATCTGGGCACCCATGTCAATCAGCTTATCGGTGAAGAACAGGCGGCTTTCAAACATTTTCTGGTGTATAAGTACAGTACCTTTTGCCTGTGTTGCAACCACTAAAGCCACGCTCAGCAGGTCGGGGGTTAAACCTGGCCAGGTATGGTCAGAAACAGTAAGTATACTACCGTCGATGTAAGTATCAACTTCATAATTGTCCTGTGCAGGGATAAAGATATCATCGCCGCGGAATTCCATTTTTATACCTAAGCGCTGAAAAGTATCTGGTATCAGGCCCAGTTCCGGTATCTGGCAATCCTTTATAGTTATTTCTGAACCTGTCATGGCGGCAAGTCCTATAAAAGAACCAATCTCGATCATGTCTGGCAGCATGCGATGCTCTGTACCACCCAGTTTCTCAACACCTTCTATTACAAGCAGGTTTGAGCCTGTGCCGGTAATTTTAGCGCCCATACGGGTAAGCATACGGCAAAGCTGCTGTACATAAGGCTCGCAGGCTGCATTGTAAATCGTAGTTGTGCCTTCAGCCAGCACAGCTGCCATAAGAATGTTAGCCGTTCCAGTTACAGAAGCTTCATCAAGCAGCATGTAAGTGCCCTTCAGCTTATCAGCAGTTACGCTGTAAAAACTATCCTGGGTATCGTAGCTAAACTTAGCGCCCAGCTTTTCGAACCCGATAAAATGAGTATCTAGGCGGCGGCGGCCAATTTTATCGCCACCTGGTTTTGGCAGCTTTGATTTTCCAAAACGAGCCAGCATCGGGCCCACGATCATCACAGAACCACGTATAGCGCGGCCAAGTGCTACAAAAGATTCTGTATCGAGATAATCCAGGTCAATGTTATCTGCCTGGAAAGTATAAGTATCCGGGTTGTTTTTCTCAACCTTAACACCGAGGTTTTGCAGTAGCTCGATCAGTTTATTTACATCGCGGATATCCGGGACGTTGGAAATGGTAACGGGCTCTGATGTTAGCAATACTGCGCATAACACCTGAAGTGCCTCGTTTTTAGCACCTTGTGGGTAAATATCTCCTTTTAGCTTGTTGCCGCCAATTACTTCAAATGAAGCCATTTATTACTTATTTCTGTTAGTAGAGGGAATTCTGTTTGTATTCTTGCGGTGACGATCGCTGCCACCTCTTTGGTCGCCACGGTTTTGCTGCGGGCGGTTGCTGTATTCCTGCTGTTGCGGTCGGCCGCCCACAGATTCGAACAGGTTATTGCTTTCAACCATGCTTTTGTCCAGGTCCAGCTTGCCTTTCGATATATGGCGTATATCGCCCAGAATTACATCATCTGTTATGCTATCCTTGTTATAAGAACGGTATAGCGTTTTCATCAGCTTACCGATAGAGATAATGGCAGCTTCACGCTCTTTTTCATCTTCCAGCTCGGTAGCACGCTTAATCAGGAGTTCCACATTTTTGCCGTAATGCTTAAAATTAGGCGTATCAAGTGGGTATACCATGCGTTGCGGCTTGTCGTTGAGGTACTCCATGGCGCTGAGCGGGTAAGGAGCATCAACATCAAGCTTAGAGCCAGACATCACAAATAAGTGGTTCCATAGCTTTTGCTGGTAATCCTGTGTGTCGCGCAGCTGGGGGTTCAGTTTTGCCATCAGGTTTACAAGCAACTGCGAAAGGCGTGTGCGCTCAGATCTGTCTTGTACGGTAAGTATATGGTTAACAAGGTCCTGCACATTTCTGCCATACTCGCGCAGCAGCAAATCCTGTTTAAAGGTGGTACTAGCTTCCATTATATCGGTTTATGAAATTCAAAATTATGAATTAGAAATTAGAAATGATAAATATTGCACAAAGTGCGCTCATTAAATTTATGATTACGAATTCTAGGCAAGAAGTTATAGGTGCTGCCTTAAACAGGTGCATTTTATACTTACAACTCAGGGATTCAATTTCTAATTTTTAATTCATTATTTCTAATTAGCACTTTATTAGTTGTGTATGCGCAGCTTGGCAAAGCTTAAAAGCAAAGTTTTTTCGCCCACTTCATCAAAGTTGATGATAGCTTTTGTGCTGTTGCCCTGCGTATCCATTTTTGTAACCACACCAAAACCGAACTTCGGGTGCTCTACCTTCATACCTGCTGCCAGGTTCGAAGTATCGCTGGCTTTAAAGTCGGCGGGTGGGGTATAGGCAGTAGCTACCTGCTTGTGTGCCGGTGGCGTTACAAGATTGCTTACGCTGGTTTTACGCTGCAATACCCGGTCTAATACACTTGCTCCGTTAGACTGCTCGCCATACTTAAAGTTCAGGAACCTCGGATCTATCTCATCCAGGAAACGACTTTTTTCGCAGGCTCTCAGGTTGCCCCACTGGTAACGGCTAGTGGCGTAGGTTAAGTATAGTTTCTTTTCGGCACGTGTGATGGCAACATAAAACAGGCGGCGTTCTTCTTCCAGGTCGGCACGCGAGTTCAGCATCATCTGGCTAGGGAAAAGGTTTTCTTCCATGCCAACTATAAACACGTTCTTAAACTCAAGTCCTTTTGCAGAGTGAATAGTCATCAAGGTAACAAATTCACCATCCAGATCTGCTTTGGTATCGGCGTCGGTAATAAGGGCAATATCCTGCAGAAACGCCGAAAGGCTTTTATCTTCCTTCTCCGGGTCATCGACATACTCTTTAATACCGTTCAGTAATTCCTGTATGTTCTCGTAGCGGGCAAGGCCTTCCACCGTTTTATCCTGGTAAAGGTCGTCTACTATGCCTGAGTGTTTTGCTACGTGTTTGGCAACTTCAAAGGCATCGTTGTTATCGGCAATGCGGGCGAAGTCTTTAATAAGTATAGAGAAATTCTCGATAGCCATGCCTACGCGGTTGCCCAGGAACTGACCGGCATTCTGCACTATTTCCCATACGCTGTGGTTGGTTTCGTCGGCAGTTACGAATATCTTCGATTCTGTTGTTTCGCCAATACCACGTTTCGGGTAGTTAATAACCCGGCGCAAAGCCTGCTCATCATTCGGGTTTACCGTCAGCCGCAGGTACGCAATAAGATCTTTAATCTCTTTACGCTGATAGAAGGATAGGCCACCAACAATTTTATACTTGATATTCATGCGGCGCAGGGCCTCTTCTATAGCACGCGACTGCGCGTTAGTACGGTAAAGTATAGCAAAATCGTCGTAGGAGAGGTGGTTGTTCATTTTCTCTTCGAAAATGGTAGTTGCCACCAGTTTGCCTTCTTCGTTATCGGAGTTGGCTTTTATCACCTCGATCAGCGGACCTTCTTCGTTATCCGTGAAAACATCTTTGCGCAGCTGTGCCTGGTTATTTTTAATAACAGAGTTAGCGGCGTGTACTATGTTTTTGGTAGATCTGTAGTTCTGCTCCAGTTTAAATACTTCCAGTTCCGGGTAATCACGCTCAAAGTTGAGGATGTTCTGGATATCGGCACCACGGAAAGCATAGATAGACTGAGCATCATCACCTACTACCACAATGTTTCTGTTCTGGGCGGCCAATTTACGCGTGATCAGGTATTGCGAGTAGTTTGTATCCTGGTACTCATCCACCATCACAAACTTAAAGATATTCTGGTACTTGTTCAGTGCATCCGGATGGTCGCGGAAAAGCACGTTGGTCTGGAACAGCAGGTCATCGAAATCCATGGCGCCGGCCTTGAAGCAACGGTTCTGGTACTGCTCGTATATCTTGCCAATTTTAGGGCGCATGGCAGCTTCATCGTCTGCCTGAATCACAGCATCGTTGAGGTACTGCTTATGCGAGATCAGTTTGTTTTTGGCTGATGAAATACGCCCGAGCACCACGTTTGGCTTATACAGTTTATCGTCCAGGTTCATCTCTTTCACAATATTGCGAATGAGCGTTTTGGAGTCGTCTGTATCGTAAATGGTAAAGCTTTTCGGATAACCAATCTTATCGGCTTCAGCACGAAGTATGCGCGAGAAAACCGAGTGGAACGTACCCATCCAGATATTTTTGGCCTCGTTGCCGATCACTTTTTCGATACGATGGCGCATTTCTTTGGCCGCCTTGTTTGTAAAGGTCAGGGCCAGTATGTTAAACGGATCTACCCCCAGGCTGATCAGGTTGGCAATCCGGTAAGTAAGTACTCTTGTTTTGCCTGAGCCGGCACCCGCAATAATCATGGCTGGCCCTTCGGTATGGAGCACGGCCTTGCGTTGCGACTCGTTGAGTAAGTTTAAGTAATCCATTTCGTCTCTTCCGCGTGCGTCTTAAAATCTATGCAATTTACGAATACAATTCTGTATTCTGAACGGCAGTTATACTTTTGGCACAGCAATGGCTCTGAAGTATAAGCTAAGCGCCTCTGTTAATGAACACAGATTACTTGTAAAGCGTTTTATACCAGCAACCTGTTTAGCCTTTAAAGATGCAGTGTATGTGCCAAAAGCCGATATTAATTGATTTAAAGGCCGTTTATGGTTAATTTGCCGCCTATGACTTACCTGAAAAAGAAGCTGACTTATACTAAAAGCACCCGATTTATACTTGCTGGTATGCCCGATATACGCTACCTGTTGCTTTTATTAGCCTTTATCCTGATGAGCGAAGTAAGTATGGCTCAGACGAAAACACCGGCTAAAAATGGCGCTAAAACTACTAAAGCCGTTGGCAATACCCATAAAAAGAAAAAGACTGTTACCAAGAAAACGGCAAAAGTAACAGCAAAAACAAAAAAGCAAACCGGGGCAATAACTGCTGACACAAAACCGGAAACTAAAGCCCCTGGCAAGCTTATCTGGCGCACGCCGGCCATGCAGGAAGCACTCGGATTTTATACCGATCTGAAATTTGAGCAGGCCTACAGTAAATTCAAAGATGCGGCAGCCGCCGGAGATGCTGATGCCTATTATTTTCTGGGCCGCATGCACCAGTACCGTGAACTGAAGTATGATTCTGTACAAATTGATACCTTAAAACAGATTCAGAACTCAGGTAAATACTTTTCTGCCAATACAGATTCTGCTAATTTTTATTTTGAGCAGGCCCTCGACAATAACAGCATGTTAGGCCACCTGGGTGTAGCAGAACTAATGACCTTGAGAACACAGGAAGACAAGCAGAATTTTCTGGAGCACATGCACACAGCCGCTGTGGTTATCCGGGAAAAGGCTGTAGAAGGAGATGCTTTTTGCAATCGTATTCTGGGCAGTATGTACTTTACCGGTTATGGAGAGCTGCTGGATAAGGAACTCGCATTTAACTACATTAGCAGAGCTGCAAGTAAAGGCGATGCCGTTTCTTACTGCTTCCTGGCAAATATGTACCTGGAAGGCGATGGCGTAAAGAAAGATAATGAGAAGGCCGTAAACTGGCTGAAGAAAGGTGTTGCTGCCGGCGACCGTGAAGCGCTTTATACTTTAGGATTGCTGTATGAAGAAGGAACATTAGGAGAACCCAACTTAGATGAAGCCCGAAAGCTATATCGTGCTGCCATTTCCAAAGGAAGTATAAATGCTTACGAGCAGCTTAAGTATATGAACCAGACCCCCGATCAGAAACTGGTGATAGCTGCCATTACCCGTAATCCTGATATGTTAAAACGCGCAATTACTGCAGGCGCTAATGTAAATACTGTTGCAATACCGGATGATTTTGGCACTGACCTCAGGAAGCGTACGCCCCTGATGCACACCGTTTATATTCCGTTATTGCTGGAGGAAAACGGGGTAGTTTATGAGCCGGAAGTTCGGGTGCATACCCTGAGCCAATTACTGAAAAAGAAAGCTGATGTAAATGCGAAAGATCAGGATGGTCGCACTGCTTTGCACTTGTTGGTTTCTGGTACAAAGGTTAAGTCCGAGCTTTTTGAATTAGAACAGGTTCAGCTGATCGACTCGCTGCTAAAACATGGTGCTGACCCAAACCTTAAAGATGCCGATGGAAACACTGCTATAGGAGTAGCCCTGCAATCTACAATAGGGCAGCACATTGGTATTATGGAACTGGAGCGCTTGCTTGCAGCAGGAGCCAACCCTAACCTGCAGAACAACGAAGGCAAAACCCCGCTCATGCTGGCCTGTGAAATTGATGCAAACTTCGAAATTATACTTGCCCTACTGCAAGCAGGCGCAGATGCCAAGCTCCGCGATGCAAATGGCAAAGCAGCTATAGACTACACAAAACACGAAAATGTAACGAATATCCTGATGGCTGCCGGATCGCCGCAGAAGCAGTAGCACGAAGAATTTTTAGAAAAGGCAGTTGCGAAAGCAGCTGCCTTTTTTGTTATCAACGCACTGTTTATCTTAATTTGTCATCTCGACGATAGGAGAGATCTGATTCAGTAAAGTATAAACCCACCCCTTGGCCCCCCTGAGGAGAGGAATTCAGTTGATGCCTTATAGTTGGAAGGATAGTTTCATAGTTGCCGTAGTCCAACCACCCCAACCCCTCCTTGTCTAAGGCGGGGAGTTTTGGCTGCTGCTTCTTTTAAAATTATAGTTTAATTGTTACTATTTCAACACCCCTGTTGTCCCCTCAAGGGGACACTTCTGCCTTTACCAGAGCAATAATTATAGTTTCATAGTTGATGCTTTCCTGCGGACAGGTTGCGACCTGTCCCTACAGGTTATACTTGGTTTCCGCAGTAACAGCGTTTGCTATCGAATCTGATCCCAGTCCTTGGGTTGAGCGCCTTGTGAGATCCGGTGCCTGAAAAGGCAGCCGTAGCGCAGCGGAGGCAGGAGCGAACACAGCGCGATACCAAAGGACGAGCCCCGCGGGCTTGGAGCGAACCAAAGCCAACTATGAAACAATTGGCAAGTCAGACTTAGCGAAACAGCAAAATTGAAAGTAGAACATAATATTTCAAAATATTTCAAACTTACTCACCATTAACAGACAGAATACCCTAAACACAATCTCATCTTCTAAACTATTTTCTACCTACCTTTGTCTTTCATAAAACAGGGATGAAAAACAGGTTTTAGAATCTGCATTTTAGCTCTTCTATTTTAATTTAAAGCATGATAGTTCTTCAGAATACCGTCATCAGCGACGACATCCGTGATAAGTTTTTTGTTTGCAATCTTGAAAAGTGCAAAGGTGCCTGCTGCGTAGAAGGCGATTTAGGTGCCCCGCTTGAAGAGTCTGAACTGGCTATACTTGACCAGAATTATGACAAGATAAAGCCATACTTAACAGGAGCCGGCAAACAGGCCATTGAAGAGCAGGGCCTTTACATTAAAGATTTTGAAGGCGATTATTCTACGCCAACTATAGAGAACCGCGAATGTGCGTATGCATTGTATGATGATAAGGGCATACTGAAATGCGCCATTGAAGAAGCTTATAATGACGGCGTTATTGACTGGAAAAAACCGATTTCCTGCCATTTATATCCAATCCGGATCACGAAGTATGATGACTTCGAAGCCTTAAACTATGACCGCTGGAGCATTTGCGCAGCTGCCTGTAATTTTGGGCAGGAGTCAGGTGTAAGGGTTTACCAATTCCTGAAAGAACCGCTTATTAGAAAGTATGGCGAAGGCTGGTATAATGAGCTGACGCATTTAATGGAGGAAGAGGAAAAGACAGCGAAAGCTTAACCAAGTATAAACTCTAAAACAGAAAGGCTGACCTGAGAAGGTCAGCCTTTCTGTTTTAGAGTCGATTAAAGATGAATTCCTATACAAAAATTTAAGGCTTTTGCTTCAAGTGTTGTACCAGGTACGGGGCCATTGGATTTTTACGCTCAGCTGCTTCATCGGCCCATTTCTTCGCTTCGGTTACATTACCTAGTGCTTCATATATAATTGCTAAATTATAGGCTGCTTTACCAGCCAGTCTCCTGTTTTTATTAGAGGTAAAAGGTTTAAAAACAGCAATTGCCTTATCCCAGTTCTGTTGGTGCATGTATGTAACGCCATCTACAAAAGCCTGTGGCGCATACACAATGCGCGAATAATAAGTGCGCTGCGGGTAAAAACGTTGCCAGTAACTCTGGCCGGTTTCATAGGCCAGGCTTTCAATTGTTGGTGTAGCATTGGTAAGCGATGGGCCAACAGCCAGTAAACCGCTGATCACGCTCCTTGAGTTATACAACGTGTTATTAGTAAGTATAACCTGGTCCAGTGCGATGCCGGTGCTGTCGTAAAGTGTCCAGCCTGTATGCGTATTTAAAGTATAATGGGCTGTTTTGTTGCCCTCGTCGCTTCTTTCTATTTCCTGCTCAAAAAATGTTTCAAAATTATCCAGAACCACCAGCAAATGATAAGGATGCGCTTTATATAACTGTAGAATTTGCTCACGGTTCAGCACATTCCACGAAGTAGAAGCAGAGCCCCTGAAAGCGCTATCAGCATGTACTAATACAAAAGTAGAATCATCAATTACAGCATTTACTACGCCGTCAAAAGCTGCCAGAGCACCCTGCCGGTAAGTCTCTACTTTACTGTCTTTTTTGGTAGAAAGTAGTTTTGCGTCAAAGTTATTCAATACCACCACTTTCCATTGTTCGGGCAACACCGTAACTACCGGTGGTTTTGTAGTTTCTACAATCAGCTGTGAGGTACAGCTAAAAAGGAGAGCGGTAAGTATAAAGTATAAACCCGTTTTTAACAGCAGCTTTCGCATTTAAGAGATAAGTTTATGGTTGGTACGGAGCAATGAAAAAGCCCGGCTTCTGGGCCGGGCTTACAATTTATACTTTCAGGCGAAAATTAAAGCGCACCGAAGTCAAAATTTTCTAAATAGGCGGTAGTAAAGTTACCTTCTTTAAAGCCAGGATCATCCATCAGCTTTAAATGGAAAGGAACTGTAGTTTTAACGCCTTCTATTACAAACTCGCTCAGGGCACGCTTCATTTTTACCAAAGCTTCTTCACGTGTCTGTGCGCTCACGATCAGTTTAGCGATCATGGAGTCATAGTTAGACGGGATAGTATAGCCAGAGTAAACGTGCGAATCGATGCGAACTCCGTGGCCGCCCGGCATGTGCAGGGTAGTGATCTTGCCCGGGCTAGGACGGAAGTTGTTTTTAGGATCTTCAGCATTGATACGGCACTCAATCGCGTGCATCTTAGGATAGTAGTTTTTGCCGGATATTTTCTCACCAGCCGCTACTTTAATCTGCTCCTTGATAAGGTCGTAATCAATAACTTCTTCAGTAATTGGGTGCTCCACCTGAATACGGGTGTTCATCTCCATAAAGTAGAAGTCACGGTTTTTATCAACCAGGAACTCGATAGTACCAACTCCTTCGTAGCTAATGGCTTTCGCGCCTGCAACAGCAGCGTTACCCATTTTCTCACGCAGTTCATCGGTAATAAACGGAGATGGCGTTTCTTCTACCAGTTTCTGGTGGCGGCGCTGTATAGAGCAGTCACGCTCAGAAAGGTGCGCTACGTTACCATATTGGTCACCGATCAACTGAATCTCGATGTGGCGGGGCTCCTCAATGAATTTCTCCAGGTACAAGCCATCGTTGCCAAAAGCAGCTTTCGCTTCGGTGCGGGCATCGTTCCAGGCTTTCTCAAACTCAGACTCATTTTTAATGATACGCATACCACGGCCACCACCACCGGCAGTTGCTTTAATAATAACCGGGTACTTCATCTTGCCTGCCAGCTTTATGCCTTCTTCCAAAGACTGCAACAGGCCTTCGGAACCAGGTATAGTTGGCACGCCAGCTTTTTGCATTGTTGCTTTAGCTGATGCCTTATCACCCATAGAGTTAATCATCTCAGGTGATGCACCAATAAACTTGATGTTGTTTTCAGCACAGATGCGTGAAAACTCGGCATTCTCAGATAAGAAACCATAACCCGGGTGAATAGCATCTGCATTGGTAATTTCGGCAGCTGCGATCAGGTTTGGTATGTTAAGGTATGATTGCGCACTTGTAGGCGGGCCGATACAAACAGCCTCATCTGCAAAACGTACGTGTAAGCTTTCTTTATCTGCTGTAGAATAAACAGCTACCGTTTTGATACCCATTTCTTTACAGGTGCGGATAATGCGCAGGGCAATTTCGCCACGGTTGGCAATAAGTATTTTCTTAAACATAATGTCAGATTAGAAGATTTGTAGATTTGGAAATGTAGAGATGTAAAGTGAAAATGATATAAAAATGGAGAAGGTAATTGCCGTCTCCATTTTCAAATCTTCACATTTTCAAATTTTCAAATCAATGTATTAGCTAGGATCTACCAGGAACAATGGCTGATCATACTCAACAGGCGAAGCATTGTCTACCAACACTTTCACGATCTTACCTGATACTTCAGATTCAATTTCGTTGAATAGTTTCATGGCTTCGATAATGCAAATTACCTGGCCTTTTTTTACCTCGTCGCCTACGTTAACAAAAATAGGGGCTTCCGGGCTTGATGCACGGTAGAACGTACCGATCATCGGAGCTTTGATGGCTACATAGCGGCTTTCTTCAGAAGCGGCAGGGGCAGCAGCAACTGGTGCAGGTGCCGCGGCTGGAGCTGCCTGAGGGGCTGCAACAGGAGCAGGAGCAGCAGCCGGTGCTACAGCACCAGACTCTTTTACATAGGTAATCTGCTGGTCTGGGTCGCGCTTAACCGATATTTTAAACTCTTCTGTTTCGATGTTTACTTTGTTCAGGCCAGATTTGGCGATGAAGTCGATCAGATCCTGGATTTCTTTAGCTTTCATGTGTTATTTTACTCTCTCTGCGTAAGAATAAGTACGGGTATCTACTTTAATTTTTTCGTCTTGTCCGATAAACAATGGCACCTGTATAGTGGCCCCTGTTTCTACAATAGCTGGTTTAGAAGCGTTCGTAGCTGTATCTCCTTTAAGGCCTGGCTCTGTATATGTAATGGTAAGTTCTACAAAAGGAGGGATCTCGCAGGTTAGCGGCGTTTCTGTTTCAGCGTGGTAAAGTATAGTTACTTCCTGGCCTTCTTTCATTAGGTCGGCAAACGGTACCATTTTCTCTTCAAGGGCAACCTGCTCAAAGGTATTCATATCCATGAAGTTGTAACCCAGGTCGTCTTTGTAAATAAACTGATGCGGGCGCTGCTCTACACGGGCAGTAGTTATCTTGTGACCGGCAGAAAAGGTATTATCCAATACTTTACCGGTTTTGATATTCTTAAGCTTTGTTCTTACGAAGGCCGGACCTTTGCCTGGCTTTACGTGCTGGAATTCGATTACCTGGTAAAGGTCGTTGTTGTACTCAATCACAACGCCGTTTTTAATATCAGCTGTGGTTGCCATAGTATGTTCTGAATCGTGTGTACTTTAATGAAACAATAAAAGTATAGCGCAAAAGTCTGTTCTGCAAACAAAGTTAGCTATAATGCCGAAATAGTCGTGAAAAAGCTGGTCTTTGCCCGAACTTTTATTGCTTTTGTCTCAAGTTGTTATGCATGCATAAGGCTTATATTTAGGTTTGGTCATTCCGCTCTTTGCTATGCACCTTTAAATAACCAGACTAATGTTGCAACCTTAAGTTTGTGCTTCTTACTTGCTCTTTGGCTAGACTTATTGATAAAGCAAGGGGCCTTAAAGTATAAAAGCGGCTCAGGCCGCTTTTATACTTTAAAATCTATTTAGGATCGTAAGCCCACTTCAGGTAAACGGCACCCCAGGTAAAGCCACCACCAAAGGCAGCAATGATTAGGTTATCACCTTTTTTAAGCTGGTTCTCATACTCCCACAGGCAAAGCGGAATAGTACCGTTTGTTGTGTTACCATACTTTTGGATGTTCAGCATTACTTTATCGCTGCTTACGCCGCAACGGTTGGCTGTAGCCTCTATAATGCGTTTGTTAGCCTGGTGTGGTACCAGCCATGCAATATCTTCGGCGGTCAGGTTGTTACGCTCCATTACCTCTGCAGCCACATCCGCCATGCCTTTAACAGCAAATTTAAATACAGCCTGGCCTTCCTGGTAAACAAAATGCTCTTTTGCCTGCACTGTTTCTATAGAAGCTGGTTTACGGCTACCACCTGCTTTCTGGTGCAGGAACTGAGCACCCGTTCCGTCAGATTTCAGTATTTCGTCCTGCAATCCTAAGCCTTCTGTGTTTGGCTCCAGCAAAACCGCACCACCGCCATCTCCGAAAATGATACAGGTTGCACGGTCTTCATAGTTAATGATAGATGACATTTTATCAGCACCTACAACTACTACTTTCTTATACTTACCTGATTCAATAAACTTGGCTCCCGTAGCAAGTGCAAACATGAAACCAGAGCAGGCAGCTTGTAAGTCGTAACCAAAAGCATTAACGGCACCTACTTCAGCAGTAATTAAGTTGGCAGTTGCCGGAAACTGCATATCAGGCGTTGTAGTAGCACAAATAAGCAATTCAATTTCTTCTGGCTTTGTGTTTGTTTTCTTTAGTAGTTCTTCAACTGCTTTAACGCCAATATAAGAGGTGCCCAGACCTTCGCCTTTTAAAATATGCCTTTCCTTGATACCCGTTCGAGACATGATCCATTCATCATTGGTCTCAACAAATGTTTCAAGTTCTTGGTTTGTAAGCACGTATTCCGGTACGTAGCCACCTACACCTGTTATAGCGGCAGTAATTTTACTCATGGCAAAAAAAGTCTTTGTGTTATAGTTTAAGCGAGGCAAGTTAATAAAAAAAACTTGGCATAATCTGTACAAGTGCTCTAAAAAGAGTTACCGGTACAAATTATGCCAAGATATACTTTTTCAGGCTAAAAGCCAGACTATACGCTATAGTGTTTTTTAAAGCGCTCAGAGATAGTAGATGCAGCCATTTTCTGAGCCTGCAACACCATGTTGCAGATCGCTAATGGGCTTGATACACCATGGCCGATTACAGCATTTCCATTGATACCCAAAATCGGGCTGCCGCCTTCTGCTTCGTAATTAAATTTATCGAAGAAAGGGTCATGCATGTTTTTCTCGTTGAGAATGTCGTAAATCGACTCCGCCAGTTTCAGGATAATATTACCTGTGTAGCCATCACATACAATCACATCTGCTTTATCGTTGAAAAGGTCGCGACCTTCTATATTGCCGATAAAGTTGATGTTCTGGTTTGCCTTGAGACGCTGGTGGGCTGCCTGTGTTACCACAGTGCCTTTGCCTTCCTCTTCCCCAAGGTTCATGAGGCCTACTTTCGGATTATCAATCTCGAGCACGTATTTGGCATAAATAGAGCCAAGCTCGCCAAATTGTTCAAGTACTTCCGGCTTACAATCGGCATTGGCACCAACATCAAGTATAAGGCCATAGCCTCCTGTGAGTTTTGGTACCAGCCCGGCTATAGATGGTCTTAAAATGCCTTCAATAGCTTTAACGCTGAACATGGCCCCAACCAGCATAGCGCCGGTATTTCCGGCACTGCAAAATGCATCGGCTTTTTGTGCTTTCAGCATGCCGTAGCCTACTGAAATACTGGAGTCAGGTTTTTGGGTTAATGCTTTGGTAGGGTGTTCGCCCATCTCGATAACCTGAGTGGCGTTTACTACCTTTATTGCTGACCCTGTATACCCATATTCTTGAAGCAGAGCGGTGATGATGTCTTCCTTGCCAATAAGCAGGATTTCATTATCATTAGTAAGCTGCTCAGCGGCTAATATAGCACCTTTAACAGTTGCTTCAGGTGCAAAATCGCCGCCCATAGCGTCTAAGGCGATCCTCATGTAACGGATGATGTTAAACTATACCAAACTAAGACTTAGCGTAGGCTGAGCTTACTGGGCGTTAGTTGTATAATTTTTGATTGCCAGTTTGCCTTTGTGATACAGGTCACCTTCTACAACATATGCGTGGTGGAACAGGTGCGGAGTGTCTGTAGTAGGGCAAATCGCAATGGCTTTCTCAGAAAGTTTTTGATGAGTTCTTCTCTTATCTCTTCTGGTCTTCGAAATCTTACGTTTAGGATGTGCCATTTTTAGTTAATTATTTACTTGCTGTTTTATTTTTATACTTCTGAAACTACTTAATTAAGGTTTTTAAGAGCATCCCAACGAGGATCGTTATCTTCGTCGTCATCTCCTTCATCACCATCTTCGGCCTGTTCTGTACTGCTGGAAGAGTAAACAAAGATGCCTTCTTCATTATTCTCATCGTCTTCCATCTCCTCTAAAAAACGGGGATGAAGTTTTTTTATCGGCAGCGACAAAACTATGAAATCATACAGGTGTTGCGCTACATTAATAGTCTGCGTTTCACTTGTGATCTGCCACAGGTCTTCGTCCAGTTCCATGGTTTCAGGGCCATATTTGATCCTGAAAACTTCCTGTACATCAACCGGATGATCAAATTCTTCCAGGCTTCTGTCGCAGGTTAGGCGAACGTTTCCTTTAATATCAAAATGCAAGGTAAGTAAAGACTCTGTTTTATCCAGCTCTACCTTAGCCAGTAGTTTCCCTCCTAAAATAATCTCCTGCTCAAACAAAGCGAAAAATGAATCATCCATGTCAAACTCATACTCGTGCTTTTTATTGCTGAGTTTGGCAATACCGATTTCATAGTCTCTAAGCTTCTTCACTACCGTTTTTTTATTGCAAGATGCAAAATTAGAATATTATTCTGACAAATAAAATACCCTGTCTATTTAAACAGCAGGCATTTGTTCTGCCGCACGTTTTTTTATGACGTCGCATGCCAGGAACAAGGCTTCACGGAAAGAGGTTTCATCGGCTATGTGCCTGGCTGCAATATCGTAAGCTGTACCGTGGTCAGGGGAGGTGCGCACTATTGGCAAACCTGCCGTAAAGTTTACACCGTTCTCAAATGCAAGCGTTTTAAAAGGAATAAGGCCCTGATCGTGATACATTGATACCACCGCATCTACCTGCTGGTACTGGCGCATCCCAAAGAAACCGTCGGCCGGGAAGGGACCGAAAACCAAATGGCCACGCTCTTTAAGATGCATAATAGCCGGGCGGATTATTTCTATTTCTTCGGTGCCTAATAAGCCTTTTTCGCCTGCGTGCGGGTTGAGGCCCAGTACAGCAATGCGTGGCTTTAGTATGCCAAAATCCTTGCGAAGCGACTCCTGCAGAATTGTGATCTTGCGGATAAGCAGGTCGAAAGAAAGTTTGTCAGAAACATCTTTAACCGGAATGTGGCCGGTAACGGTAGCTACACGCAGGTCGCCGCTTACCAGCAGCATCAGGCTATCTGCTGCATCAAAGTATGAGGTCAGAAACTCGGTATGGCCCGGAAAGCGAAACTCCTCGTTCTGAATATTGTCTTTATCGATGGGTGCTGTTACCAAACCATCCAGTAAACCGGCTTTTAAATCGGCGCAGGCTGCCATCAGCGAGTCTAAAGAAGCTTTGCCGGAGGCAGGTGTCGGTTTGCCTGGTTCGCCTTCAATTTCTTCAGCGCAGCATGTAATCAGGTTTATTTTTTTAGGCACAAGTGCCCTGGCAGATTCTACCTGCTGGTAATGAAAATGCTCGGCACTTAATGCTTTGCGTACGCGGTTAAGTATACCTGCACTGGCGTAAATAACCGGAGTGCAGAAATTAAGTATGCGTTGGTCTGACAACGTTTTCACGACAACCTCAGGGCCAATGCCATTTGTGTCGCCGATAGATATGCCTAACTTCGCTTTATATCTGTTATCCATTTTTTCTTAGTTAGCCAGAGAGCTCAGGTAATTGTAAATAAGGCGCACGCCCGAGCCGGTAGCCTGTTTGCCACGATAAGAGTCTTCTCCTAATAAATACGCTACACCGGCAATATCAAAATGTACCCAAGGGTAATTGGTAAAGCATTCCAGGAACTTGCCTGCTGAAATGGCACCTGCCTCAGCACCACCAATATTTTTAATATCAGCTATCTCTGATTCTATATGCTTTTTATATTCATCCCATAGCGGGAACTCCACGATGCGCTCATGCACCTGTTCTCCAAATTTTTTCAGGGAGTTCATTACATCATCGCCGGCATTGCTCATCGCTACCAATCCTTCTTTACCAACGGCGCGGGCAGCAGCACCTGTTAAAGTAGCCATGTCTATAACAAGTTCCGGGTTATACTTCTGGGCAAAGCTAAGGGCATCGGCAAGTATAAGGCGGCCTTCGGCATCGGTGTTCAGTACTTCCACTGTCATGCCGTTGTGCATAGTCAGCACATCGCCGGGTGCATAGGCATTTCCGCCAGGGCGGTTATCAGTTGCAGGAATCAGGGCAATAACGTGCAGCGGTAGTTTATTTTTAGCAATGGCATACATTACACCAGCAACAGCGGCAGCACCGGCCATATCCGATTTCATGTAGTCCATTGACTGTGGCGTTGGCTTCAGGCTAAGACCGCCTGTATCGTAAACCACACCTTTGCCTACCAGTACATAAGGCTTTTTATTTTTTGCATTTTCAGGCTGCCACTCCATAATGGTAAAGGTTGGCGGCTCTTCGCTGCCCTGGTTTACGGCCAGCAAACCACCCATTTTAAGAGTCTGGATTTTTAGCTCATCCAGTACTTCGGTCTTAAATCCGGCTTCACGGCCAATTTCTTCCAGGTTTTCGCTGAACTGGGTGGCGCTTTGGTTATTGTGCGGCTCGTTTACAAGGTCGCGGGTTAAGGTTACAGCTTCGAGCACATGTTGCAGTTCCTTTACGGTCTGTTCGTTAATGTTGCTGTCGGCTATAGTTATAGTTTGCAGCGAGCTTGGCTTAATGCCTTTGGTTTTATACTTATGAAACTCGTAGTTGCTCAGGTATAAACCTTCGGCCAGGTATAAGCTTGCGTTTGTACCGGTTTTATCAAGTATAGCAAGAGCTTCAGTTTTATTTGCCTTTAGTTGTTTCAGCAAAGTATAACCTGCCTGGCGCAAGGCTTCCTGTGCCAGGTTCTGCGTTTTGGCTTCCGGAGCCAATACAATATACAGATGGTGTGAGTAGCGGTTAAGCGAGATTATTTTGGCCTCTTTTTCTACCTGCTGCTGCACATAAGCGATCTCTTCTTTTTGAAGGTCCTCCACTGAAGCTACCTTATCTGCCTGCACAATTATGGCCAGGTCAGTATTTTTAGCTAAGGTTGTGCTGTATTTAAGTTGTGTTGGCATCTGTCGTTCGTATCTTTGGGTTGCAATATAGTAAGTATTAAACGTAATGCGAAAACCAGCTTATGCTGAAAAAGTATAGCCGGTGCACGCACAATTAAAGTATAACGGTAGCGGGAAGAAAAGTATACTTTATATCCTGAAACCTTAAATCGCACACTGTGAGTAAAGTAAGTCCGAAGAAACATTTAGGCCAGCACTTCCTGGTCGATCAGAATATAGCTTCCAAAATAGTGGAGCAGCTGACGCTACACAAAGGCGTACAGGATGTGCTGGAAATTGGCCCGGGCATGGGCGTGCTCACCAAATACCTGTTGCAGCACACAAATTACCGCACCACGGTGGTAGATATCGACCGGGAATCTATTGCATACCTGAAAGAGCATTTTCCGGAGCTGGGTGATCGCATCATCTCTGCCGATTTTCTGCGCACCGACCTGAGTTCCCTGTTTCCCGGCCCGTTTGCCATTATTGGTAACTTTCCTTATAATATATCGAGCCAGATATTTTTTAAAGTACTGGAGCAGCGCGACAGGGTGCCGGAAGTGGTTTGCATGATTCAGAAAGAAGTGGCTGAAAGGCTGGCAGCGCCTCCGGGTTCTAAAACCTATGGCATACTAAGTGTGCTGTTGCAGGCATTTTATACAATAGAATATAAGTTTACCGTGCATGAGCATGTTTTCCATCCGCCACCAAAAGTAAAGTCAGGGGTGATCAGGTTGCTGCGCAATGAGGTAGAGCATTTGCCATGCGACGAGAAGCGCTTTTTTGAAGTAGTGAAGCTAAGTTTCGGAACAAGGCGGAAAACACTGCGTAACTGCCTCAAAAGTTATAACTTGCCACCTGAAGTGCAGGCACAACCTGTTTTTGATAAACGCGCCGAGCAATTATCGGTACAGGATTTTGTAGAATTGACCCAACTGGTAGAGCAGCATATTAAATAGTACGATGCAGGTAGAGATCACACGTGAGTATATAGACCAGGTAGAAGAGGCTTTAGAACGCCAGGATAATGACTTTATCCTGAGTAGTATGGCCGATATGTACCCGGCCGATATTACCACCGTACTCTACGAACTCGATGCCCAGCAATCCAAGTATGTAATGGACCTGCTGCCGCCTGAGGTGGGAGCCGAAATCCTCAGCGACCTGGATTACGATATTCGTACTGATTTCCTGCACCACTTTACCAGTAAAGAAATAGCCCGCTACGTTAACCTGATGGACTCGGATGACGCGGTGGATATTTTGAACGAGCAATCGGTACAGATACGTGAAGAAGTAATTGCCCTGCTCGACAACGAAGAAAAAGCCGAAGCCATACTTGACCTGCTGCACTACGAAGAGGACTGTGCCGGTGGTTTGATGGCGAAGGAGCTTATAAAAGTGAACCTGAACTGGCGCGTACGTCAGTGCATCGAAGAAATTCGCAGGCAGGCCGAAGATGTAGAGAAGATCTATACCGTGTATGTAGTAGATAACCGCGATATACTGGTTGGCCGTGTGAGTGTGAAAGCCCTGTTGCTTACCCGCGACGATAAATTGGTAAAGGATATCTACAGCACCGATGTTATCTCGATCGAGTCTTTCCGTGATGAGAACGAAGTGGTTTCGGTGATGCAGAAGTATGACCTGGAAGCTATTCCGGTTGTAAACATACAAGGCCGCTTGCTGGGCCGAATTACCATTGATGACGTGGTAGACGTAATGCAGGAGCAAGCCGAACTCAGCCGCCAGCTCATGACCGGTATCACCGAAAATGTGGAGGAAGATGATAGCGTGTTCCGTATTTCGCGTTCGCGTATCCCGTGGCTGATAATTGGCATGGTGGGTGGTTTGCTTGCCGCGCAGTTTATGGGGATGTTTGAAGAAGATATTGCCTTGTTGCCTGCGCTGGCTCTGTTTGTGCCGCTTATCACAGCTACCGGTGGTAATGTTGGTATCCAGTCATCTTCCATCATCATCCAGACGCTCTCTTCCAACGCCGTAGTTTTCGAGAACTTTGCCCAGCGTATACTCAAGGTTATACTGGTAGCGTTGCTCAATGCCATTATTATATCGGTATTGGTATTTGCGTTTTCATACTTGTTCAGGCAGGAATTTACACTGGCATTGGTAGTATCAGTGGCATTGTTCTCAGTAGTTATGCTGGCCTCATTAATGGGTACTATAACCCCCATGTTACTCGACCGTTTTGGCGTAAACCCTGCGGTGGCGGCAGGCCCTTTTATTACAACTGCCAACGATTTACTTGGTTTGGGAATATACTTTGCCGTGGCGCATTTCCTGTATAATCTCTAAGTATAAACGCACCCTCATATACACTTTTATTAAGTATAAAAGACTGTAGCTATGGAAACACCAATGCTCCGTTGCCTCATTATAGACGAAATACACCCCGGCATTTTTCCGCTGTTACAAAGTATAGGCATAGAAGCTGATTACAGACCAACCATAAAACCTGCTGAGGTATGCGATGCGCTGGCTGGTTTTGATGGGCTGATTGTGCGCAGCAAAATGCAGATCACAGCGGATACTATAAAACTTGCCGATAAGCTGAAATTTGTGGCCAGGGCCGGCGCTGGCGTAGATAATATTGATGCAACTACACTACAGGAACGCGGTATAGCGCTGATTGGCGCCAACGAAGGCAACAGCCAGGCAGTGGGTGAGCATGCGTTAGGTATGTTACTATCCCTGATGCGCAATATTACCCGTGGCGACCATGAGGTAAGAAATAAAGTATGGCTGCGCGAAGAGAACAGGGGAGAAGAGATTAACGGGAAAACAGTTGGCATAATAGGGTATGGGAACATGGGGCAAAGCTTTGGCCGTTTGCTTTCCTGCTTTGGATGCCGCATACTTGCTTACGACCGTTACGCTCCTGAAAAAATAAATGGCGCAGCCGAAAGCGTTACCCTGGAAGAACTACAGGAGCAGGCCGATATTGTAAGCCTGCATATACCTTATATTCCGGAGAACCTGCATTTTGCAGATGACGCTTTCTTCAGCGCTTTTAAAAAGCCTATCTGGTTTATGAATACCTCCCGCGGTGAGGTGGTGGACCAGAGTGCCCTGGTAAAACACCTGCAAAACAAAAGTATAAAAGGCGCTGCCCTGGATGTACTGGAAAACGAAAAACTGCAGTTCTTAACAGAGTCGCAACTGGCAAATTATACTTACCTGGCATCGGCTGCAAATGTGGTACTTACCCCGCACATAGCCGGCTGGACGCATGAATCTTACATCAAGATAAATGAAGTTTTGGTAAAGAAAATAGCGCAACTGCTGCACCAGCAAGGGTATACGGCCACTTTACTTTAAGCAAAGTATGCGGGTTATCAGGAGAGCAAAACCAGAAGAACTCATCTGGGTCAATCAGCAATACGATCGGGTACAGTTCCTGCATTCGGACTTTTATAAAGAGCTGATTGCCATTGCGGAAGTTGATGAAAAACGGGCGGGTATTGGCAGGCTTGTTCCTTTATCGGATACGGCAATGGAACTAGGTGGAATACTGGTGCTGGAAGATTACAGAGGTTATGGCCTGGCACGTGCTATTGTTTTATACTTGCTGGCGCAGGCCGGATTTAGAACGCTCTATTGCCTGCCCTTTGCGAGGCTCGAAAATTTTTATGCAAGTATGGGCTTTCGGCCGGTTTCAGACCTGGAAATGGTAACAGAAAAGCTGCTTGAAAAGTGGAACTGGTGCAACAGCACTTATCCTGAAACTACTTTGTTGCTTTACCGCCCGGCACAGGTATAAATTATTTAAATAAAACCCGCCAAAAGGTCTTGTGTATAAAATTTTATTATATTTGCCTAAAGCGTAGGCAGCGAGAGTAGCTCCTGAACATACCTTTAATGAGCATATATACTATGGTATAGAAAGGCAGATGGCAAGCCCAGGCTTGGCTGACCTTATAAAAAGAAAACTTAAACATTTACATACGAAGCAAAAAGAACGGTTATGCAAGCCATAGCCGTTCTTTTTGTTTTTGTGTTTTAATCGTAAAAACTACTATGAGCAACATTTCTTATTACACTGCAGAAGGTTTACAGAAACTTAAAGACGAACTGGCAGAGCTCAAAACGAAGGGCCGTTCCGAAGTGGCGCGCCAACTTGCTGAGGCACGCGATAAAGGCGACCTGAGCGAAAATGCCGAATACGATGCAGCAAAAGATGCCCAGGGCCACCTGGAACTTAAGATCTCGAAACTGGAAGAAGTAGTAGGCAATGCCCGACTGATCGATGAGTCGAACCTCGACATGAGCAAAGCGCTTATACTTTCAAAGGTGAAGATCAAAAACCTTAAGAACAACATGATAGTAAACTATACTTTGGTAGCTGAAGAAGAGGCAGACCTGGCTTCTGGCAAGATCTCAGTAAAATCGCCGATAGGTAAAGGTTTGCTAGGAAAATCAGTTGGCGAGATTGCTGAAATTACTATTCCGGCAGGTAAAATTGAGTTCGAGATACTAGAGATCAGCCGATAAAACATGGAAACTTCGATATTTTCAAAGATAGTGAAAGGCGAAATCGAGGCATATAAAATTGCCGAAGATGATCGCTTTCTTGCCTTTCTGGACGTTTTTCCGACTGCAAAAGGCCACACGCTTGTAATACCGAAGCAACAGGTAGATTATATTTTTGACCTGGACGATGCGCTATACTTAGGCCTGATGGCTTTTTCTAAAAATGTAGCTGCCGCCATTGAAAAAGCTGTTCCCTGCAAACGTGTTGGTGTGGCTGTTGTAGGCCTGGAAGTGCCGCATGCGCATGTCCATCTTATCCCGATCAACAGCATGCAGGATATGAATTTCAGCAACAAAAAGACGTTTAGTAAAGAAGAATTTGAAGAAGTAGCAAACAAAATCAGGACTGAATATCACAGCTGATTTTCCTGATCTATACTTCAAAAAAGGGTTAAAGCCGTTACCGGTTTTAACCCTTTTTTTTGGTTTGGCTATTAGTAGGTGAAATATAGTTTCATAGTTGCTGTTGGTCCAACCACCCCAACCCCTCCTTGTCTAAGGCGGGGAGTTTTGGCAGCTGCTTCTTTTAAAATTATAGTTTCATTGTTACTATTTCAACACCCCTATAGTCCCCTCAAGGGGACAGTTCTGCCTTTGCCAGAGCAATAACCAGAGTTTCATAGTTGAGGCTTTCCTGCGGACAGGTCACGACCTGTCCCTAAAGATTATACTTGCGCTACAGTAGTAAAAACTGTTACTATCGAATCTGATCCCAGTCCTTGGGTTGAGCGCCTTGTGAGATCCGGTGCCCGCTTAGGGCAGCCGTAGCGCAGCGGAGGCAGGAGGGAACACAGCGCGATACCAAAGGACGAGCCCCCGCGGGCTTGGAGCGAGCCAAAGTATAAAATGAAACGTATGGCAAGTATAACTGAGGGTGAAAGTATAGCTTGTTTGCCAATAGCAAAAACTTGAACTATACAACTATAACAGATTTCTCCTTACGTCGAAATGACAAAAGGAGAACAACCCTTATTTCGTTACTAACCTATCCGGATTATCTGTCAGGAAACCTTTCCAGGATTTACCACCTTGTTTGGCGTTATTCCCTTTCTGATAGTGATGGCAAAGTGCTACCGATAACGCATCTGTGGCATCAAACATTTTAGGGTCTGGCTGGATTTTCAGGATCTGAACAAGCATGCTGGCAACCTGCTCTTTGGAGGCATTACCGTTTCCGGTAACAGACTGCTTTACTTTTTTAGGCGCATACTCTACATAAGGTATGTCGCGGGAGAGGGCGGCGGCGATGGCAACGCCCTGGGCGCGACCTAATTTCAGCATACTTTGCACGTTCACACCAAAGAAAGGAGACTCAATAGCCAGCTCATCGGGTAAATACTCATCGATGAGTTGTATCATACGGTCAAAAATTTTCTTTAATTTAATGGCGTGGTTGCTGTAGCTCTTCAGGTGGATGACGCCATACTGAACAACCTGCACTTTAGAGCCAGTTACCTCAATAAGGCCATAGCCCATTACCTGTGTACCAGGGTCGATGCCAAGTATAAGTTTATTAGGCGGAAGTGCAGAAGTGTATACCATGAGGCTACAAAATTAAGACATTATCTTGAACATCAATCCCAACAGAAGGTTCCTTTTATACTTTGGTAAAGCATTGGTGCTGCTGCTTACACTGTACCTGCTTTATCAGACTATTTTTACAGCTCCCGATACTTTTCTGACCTGGGGCGGCATTCTGCAAAATGCTGTGCAAAGCCCGCTAAAATTCCTTTTTATAGTTTCAGCCTTGCTGATTCCTGTAAACTGGGGCTTTGAAGCGAAGAAATGGCAACTACTAGGCCAGAAGATCGAACCGATTAGTTTTTTAAGAGCCTATCGTGCCGTTATGGTAGGGCTAACGCTTGGTTTTATTACCCCTAACCGCCTGGGCGACTATGCCGGCCGTGTGCTGGAGCTCAAAAGCCGCCAACGCCTGGATGCCATTGGTGCCATCTTTATTGGTAGGTTTTGCCAACTGGTAGCTACTGTTATGGTTGGCGCATTAGGGCTTTTATACTTTGTGTTCAGGTTTTATTGGCAGAGCTATCCGGCGGTTTGTATGAGTATTGTAGTCTTGTTGTTTACCATTAATGTGGCTTTGTTGCTGCTGCTTTATAATGCCCGTGCTATGGTTTCAGTAATTGCTGCCATTAAACCATTCCATAACCTGGTGCAGTATGTACAGATCATGGCAAGTTATACTTATGCTGAAACCTCCAGGCTGCTGCTGCTTTCGTTAGGGCGATATGCTGTTTTTCTTTTTCAGTTTATATTGCTGCTCTACTTGTTCAGTGTGAAATTAACTCCGGCTGAGTATCTGAGCGGTGTATCAGGTACTTTTTTTCTGAAATCAGTGGTGCCATCGGTTAGTTTACTTTCTGATTTAGGCGTGCGCGAGTTGTCCGCTATGTATTTGTTTGGCTTACTTGGCCAGGCTCGTTTACAGGTACTCAGCGCTAGCCTCAGCCTGTGGTTCCTGAACATACTTGTACCTAGCGCAATAGGGTTGATATTTGTGCTGCAACTGCGCCTGTCGCGTAAAGAAGTAAAAGCATGACAGCCTTGCTTATACTCTCATTGGCTGCTTATTCCTGGATCATACTTCGCCGGTGGGTGGCGTGGGTTAATTTGCCTGTTGCTACTGTTCCTTCCATTTATCAACCAACCACTCCGCTTTCAGTTATTATACCAGTACGCAACGAGCAAGCCAATATTTTATACTTGCTTCAGGATCTTGAGCAACAAAATTACCCATCCGCATTGGTCGAAATTTTAATAATCGATGATCATTCTGATGATAATACGGCTGCTTTGGTTGAAGAATTCATAGGTAAAACAAGGCTCAAAATACAGTTGATAAAGTTGCAGGACTATAAAGGCATTACCGGTAAAAAGGCTGCTGTAAAACTGGGGGTAGCGCTTGCACAAAAAGAGTTGCTGGTATTTACCGATGGCGATTGCCATGTGCAGCCAGATTGGTTATTGCAATTGGCGCACCTCTACGAAACACAACAGCCATACTTTATCAGTGGTCCGGTTGCTTTTCAAAACACAGAATCTGCCTTCCAACGCATGCAATTGGTAGAGTTTGCCAGCCTGATCGGGATAGGAGGGGCATCTATTGGTCTGGGCAAACCAAATATGTGCAATGGCGCCAACCTGGCCTATACCAAACATATCTTTGTGGAAGTAGGTGGGTTTGCTGGAAACGAAGGCATTGCAAGCGGCGACGATGAGTTTCTGCTGCATAAAATAAACAAAAAGCACCCTGGCAAGGTTGCCTTCCTGAAAAGTACAAAAGCAGTGGTTTATACAAATGCCTGCAAATCAGTAAATAGTTTTATAGAGCAACGTGTGCGTTGGGCAAGTAAGTGGCGGGCTTATCAGGAGCTGCATGTACAGGTAGTGGCCTTTGTGGTGTTTGCTGTAAACCTGCTGTTATTTATTGCTATACCTGCAGTTGTATGGGGTTCTTTGCCTGTGCCTGTTTTTATAGCCGCGTATCTTACTAAATTTGCAGTAGATTTAGTATTTTTAACTCGTATACTTCGCTTTTTAGATAGCGGACGCTATAGTTGGTACATATTGCCGCTACAGTTGGTATACGCACCCTATGTTATTTATACAGCTATCTGTGGCTTGTTTGGCCGCTATACCTGGAAGGGAAGACAAATTAGCAACCAATGACGGAGATTGAGTTCGATATTTTAGATGAGTTATACTTTGTAGCCTCCTATGCTGACCTGCGTGGCGCGCTCTCATTAAGTGACGAAGAGCTATGTGCCGGGCTGCAGGCTTTACTGGCAAAAGGCTATATCAAAATTCTGTACCCCGATCAGGATACAGAGCATGAGTACGACGAAGTTGCTTTCATGAAACATTGTCAGCAGTATTTTTACCTGGCCACAAAGGCGGGGCTTGTAGTGCATAACTCCATCTAATGGCTATACTTACTAAAAAAGAAAATACGGTGGCATCGCGCCCGCCTTCTTACTATATCCGACAGCGGCTTTTGCAAAATAAGCCTGCCATGTTCGGGCTTTTCATAATCCTGTTTTCGGTGGTTGTGGCTTTAGGCGGTTATGCCCTCATGCCCGACAGCACTCCGAATGCCAACAATGGCCTGGTGCAGATCCAGAAAAAGCAGCCTGGCTTTACAACACAGATTTTAAGTATAACCCGCGAAAGGGCGGCAGCAGAAAAAGTAAATCCGCTACAATTTATACTTGCCGGCCAGCCTGCCGACCTTACCGAGATTCCCATCGAAAGTTATACTTTTAAAGGCGACAGCCTGCTCGTGCAACCGCTGCGTAGTAACAATGCCATGGCAGACCAGGTGCGTGCTTTTGCTTTAAGAGATGTGGTAGAAAACCCAGGCCAGTACGCTGATAATAATGCAATTGTAGAAGTTATTAAGAAGGATTACATTAGTCAGAAAACCTTCTGGCTGGGAACTGATAAAGCCGGCCGTGATGTTCTGAGCAGATTAATTCTGGGTACGCGCATCTCGCTGGGCATTGGGTTTGTAGCCGTGCTTATATCATTAGTAGTTGGCATTACGGTTGGTGCACTGGGCGGTTATTTTGGCGGCTGGGTTGATAAACTCATGACGTTCCTGATGACGGTTGTATGGTCGGTGCCAAGTATAATGCTGGTAATTGCCATTAGCCTGGCGCTGGATAGCAAAGGCGTTTGGGTGGCGTTTGTGGCAGTAGGTTTAACCATGTGGGTTGAGGTGGCGCGTGTAGTACGTGGCCAGATACTGGGCCTGAAAGAAAAAACCTATGTGGAAGCGGCTAATGTTCTGGGTGTTACACAATCAGGAATTATTATCAGGCACCTTTTGCCTAACATGATCGGGCCGCTTATCGTTATTGCTACGGCTAATTTCGCATCGGCTATCTTAGTGGAAGCAGGATTAAGCTTTTTAGGACTTGGCGTGCAACCACCCGCTCCCTCATGGGGAATGATGGTTAACGAAGGATTTCAGTTGATTGGAGCCAAGGCCGGTCTTTTTTTAGTAGTTTTACCAAGTATTTGCATCAGTATGCTGGTGCTGGCTTTTAACCTGCTGGGTAATGGCCTCCGCGATGCATACGATCCTAAAATTCCGCTTTCAAATGGCTGAATCAAGCGCACCAAATATACAACAGGAGCTAAACCTCAAGAAGCTGGAATTATCTGCGCTTCTGGAAATTACGCAGGCTATAAATGAGAACCTGCCGGAAACGGCTTTATATAAAATTTACCGTTTCACGTTGCTGGCACAGTTGCAGATTAACAGACTGACACTTTTTGTGCACGACGAGGAGTGGGAGTGCAAAGTATGTTTCGGCACCGAGCAGGATTTTACCAAACAGGAGATTCCGGAAGAAATACTGGCTCTTACCGAGATCACAAATACCTCTAAACTACGCGTAGATAAAAGATGGCGTGTGTTCGAGATCGTGATTCCTATTTTGCACAACGGCAAAGTGCTGGCCTTTGTAATGATTGGTAAAATACAACCATATTACACGAACCTGGAGGCACTTAATTTTGTGCAGACAGTCAGTAACATTATGTTGGTAGCCATTGAAAACCACAAAATGGCACGCCAGCGACTGGCCCAGGAATCTATTCGCCGCGAAATTGAAATTGCCCGCGAAGTACAGTCCATGCTTTTTCCGAAGTCTTTGCCAAACGATAAAGACGTAGTTATCCATGCCAGCTATATTCCACACTCATCTATTGGTGGTGATTATTACGATTTCATCGAGATAGATAAAGATCAGTTTCTGTTTTGTGTGGCTGATGTATCCGGTAAAGGCGTGCCGGCATCATTGCTGATGTCTAACTTCCAGGCGGGTTTGCGCACAATTCTGCGCCAGACCTCTGACCTGAATACCGTTGTGGCAGAACTGAATAACCTGATCTACCGCAACGCGATCGCCGAAAAGTTTATAACTACATTTCTAGCTATATATAACCGTGCTACACGCGAGCTTTCGTATGTAAATGCCGGCCATAACTCGCCTATTCTGCTTTACGAAAACAACTCGCACCGGCTGCTAAACGAAGGTTGCACCATGCTGGGCGTTTTCGACGTGCTGCCGTTTATGTCGGTAACTAAAATACATGTGCCTGAAAACTCAGTGTTGCTGTGCTATACCGATGGCCTTACCGAAGTTTTTGATGAAGAAGAGGCAGAATTTGGTATAGAAGGAACTATAAAATATCTCCAGAATCATCGTTTTCTCAGTTCGCGCATGTTGCATTTGCAATTACTGAGCGAGATTAACCTTTACAACGAAGAAACTACCTTCAGCGACGATATTACACTGCTATCCTGCCGTTTCAAGTAGAGTTAATATGTTAAATAGTTTGATGTAAAATGTGCTATACACTATAATCAGAGTATCAGGTTTGTTAGTCTGTAATCAGACTTAATTAAAAAATTAACCATTTAGCACATTACCGCATTAACACATTAATAACGTGATCCGCCTTTATAAAACGCCCAGGCTGTTAAAAGCAATATTGCCGGATTATACCTGGCACCGCGAAGCGCAGGACGAGAAATTATACCTTACTTTTGACGATGGCCCGATTCCTGAGGTAACGCCCTGGGTGCTGGAACAACTGGCCAAGTATAAAGCCAAAGCCACTTTCTTTTGTGTTGGCGATAACCTGGTAAAACATCCGGAAATAGCAAAACAAGCGCTGGCAGAGGGGCATGTGCTGGCAAATCATACTTATAACCACCTGAAAGGCTGGCAGACTAACCAGGAAACTTACCTGCAAAACGTGCAGAGGTGCCAGCAAGCATTAAATGAGTTGGGCGAAACACGTTCAGGTAAATCGCTTTTCAGGCCGCCGTATGGCCGTATTACGAGCCGGCAGGCAGCAGCGCTCCGCGGTAAGTATGAACTGATTATGTGGGACATGCTCACAAACGATTATGATGCCTCGCTTTCGCCGGAAACCTGTTTAATGAAAGCCTTAAAGTATACCAAAAGCGGTAGCATTATCGTATTTCACGACAGCCTGAAAGCACAACGGAATATGCAGTATGCCTTGCCCAGATTTTTAGAACACTTTACTGCCCAAGGCTATACTTTCGAGACCTTATGATCTTATCAGTAGCCTATTTTATACTTTACTTTTTGCTTTTTATGGCGCTACTGGCGCTGTTTGTTTTAAACCGGAAACACTATACCTCCCAGCTAACAGAACAACCCCGGATCAGTATTTTAATTGCTGCCCGCAACGAAGAACATACCATACTTCGTTGCCTGCACGCGATTGAGCACCTGGAGTATCCCAAAGAAAAAATTGAAGTACTGATAGGCGACGATGATTCCACGGATGATACTCAGGCTATAGTCGCTGAATTTATCCGGGACAAACCAAACTATACCTGCATCACTGTTTCGGGCACGTTGGGTAAAGCGCGCGGTAAAGCTAATGTACTGGCACAACTCGCCAAATACGCCACTACCGATTACTACTTTTATACAGATGCCGATATTGTAGTTCCACCCAATTGGATTCAAGCCATGCTCTCGGAAATGAAACCAGAGGTAGGTGTGGTTACAGGCATTACAACTATACAGGGCAACACCACTTTTGCCAGGTTACAGGCTATTGATTGGTTGTATGCGCTGGGCCTGATGCAGGTAGTGTCTGATATGAATCTGCCGGTTTCTACAATGGGTAACAACATGCTGCTACGCAGGCAGGCTTATGAGGCTGTGGGTGGTTTTGAAAGTATAAAGTTTTCGGTTACAGAGGATATTGCCATTTTCAACGAAGTAATCAGGAAAGGCTGGGGCTTCCGGAATGTATACGACAGGAGCATACTGGCCAGGTCTTTACCGGCTGTTACTTTTTCCGGCTTTCTGCACCAGCGCAAACGCTGGATGCGCGGCTCTATGCACCTGCCTTTTTACATGGCGGTTATACTTATACTTCATTCGGCTTATTACCCGGTGCTGCTGCCGTTTTTCGCTTATACTTCGATTAGTACGGCAGTATCCATCTTCCTTTTCAAGCTGGTGCTGCAAAGTATGTATATTGCTATTTGCATGCGGCGTTTGGGGGAGCGGGTGCCATGGTGGCTGTATATTCTGTTTGAAGTTTATATGGTCATCGGCTCTGTTATCCTGATCATATTCTTTTTTCTACCGCATAAAATTCGCTGGAAAGGCAGGCAGTATGCTTAGGTTTTATACTTGTAAGTATGGCTCCAATCTCAAAGCATCATTTCACCTCAAATGTAAAAGCCGTAACTTGCACTTATATTTATACTTCAGGATTTAGATTCTGAAAACTGTTTACCATTAACTGATTACTGACAATGATGCTGGTTGATTCGCACGCACATATATATTCCGAAGAGTTTAACGATGACAGGGCAGAGGCATTGGCACGCGCTCAGGCCGAAGGTGTAGAAAAGATCTACATGCCCAACATTGATCATACTTCGATAGATGCCATGCTGGAGGCCGAGGCAAAGTATCCGCAGCAATGCATACCTATGATGGGGCTGCACCCGGCCTACATAAAGCAGGATTTTGAACGCGAGTTATACCTGGTAGAAGAGTGGCTAAATAAGCGCCCGTTTGCGGCAGTAGGCGAATGCGGCATCGATCTGTACTGGGATAAAACCTTTTTCCCGCAACAGCAGGAAGCCCTGAAAGTGCAGGTAGAACTGGCTAAAAAGCACCAGCTCCCAATCATACTTCATACCCGTGATTCGTTTGATGAGACTTACGAGATCATCTCTGCCGCACAGGACGGTACGTTGCGTGGGATCTTTCATTGTTTTTCGGGCACGGTAGAGCAGGCAGCCAAAGTAAAAGAACTCAATTTCCTGATTGGGATAGGTGGCGTGGCAACTTTTAAAAACGGCGGTATGGACAAAATTTTGCCGCATGTGCAGCTGGAAGACATGGTGCTTGAGACAGATTGCCCATACCTTGCGCCGGTGCCTTACCGTGGCAAGCGCAACGAGCCCGTATACCTGCCGCTTGTAGCAAAACGTGTAGCAGAAATCATGCAAAAAACAGTGGAAGAGGTAGCAGAAGTAACTACCCAAAATGCCCTTAACCTGTTTAAACTATAAACATGCCCGTTGTTAAAGTAGACATTGATACGGCAGCGCCTGCCCACCCGGAAGCATCCATACTTATCATTTACACAGGCGGTACGGTAGGTATGGTTTTCGATGAGGAGCACCAGCACCTGGTGCCTTTCAACTTCAGCCAGATACTGGATAAAGTACCCGAACTCAGGCAGTTTAATTACCTAATCACAGTTTTGAGTGTGGAGCCGGTTATTGATTCTTCCAACGTATCGGTAGCCGACTGGCTTATGCTGGCTAGCCTGATAGAAGAGAATTATGCTGCTTATGATGGTTTTGTGGTACTGCACGGCACAGATACGATGGCTTATAGTGCCTCGGCTTTAAGTTACCTGCTCGAAAACCTGGAAAAACCGGTCATTTTTACCGGAGCGCAGTTACCAATAGGGCTGATAAGAACGGACGCACGCGAGAATCTGATAACAGCCATGCAGATTGCAGCCACCAAAGCCAACGGTAAAAGCCTGGTGCCCGAGGTATGTATCTTTTTTCATAACCTGCTGCTGCGCGGTAACCGATCTAAAAAAGTAGAGAGCAGCCATTTCGATGCTTTTAAATCAGAGAACTACCCGCCCTTGGCCGAGGCAGGCATAACCATAGATTATCTCCCCAATACGTTGCTGCCGCACCCGGAACAGGCTTTTAAAGCACACCAGAAGCTTGATGACGGAGTAGCTGTTCTGAAGCTCTTTCCGGGTATAACCCCGCACGTAGTAAAGAGTGTGTTGCAGGCATCGGAAGTGCGGGGCGTGGTGCTGGAAACCTATGGCTCGGGCAATGCGCCAACTATAGCCTGGTTCCTGGAACTGTTGCAGGAGGCCATTGACCGGGGTGTATTTATACTTAACGTATCGCAATGCGATGAAGGCAGGGTAGACCAGGGCCGTTACGAAACAAGCAAGCACCTGCTTAACATGGGCGTAATCGGTGGGGCAGACATTACAACAGAAGCTGCTATCACAAAACTGATGTATGTGCTGGGGCTTGGCCTCGATGCTGTAAAAACCCGTGAGTTGCTGGCTAGTAACCTGCGCGGCGAGCTAACTATTTTAAAAGATTAGCGGTATACGGCTGCATCGCGCTTGCAGCATATAAGGTTATAGCGTACATTTGTACCACAATTAGAGAGGTGTCCGAGTGGTTGAAGGAGCACGCCTGGAAAGTGTGTATACCTCAAAAGGGTATCGAGGGTTCGAATCCCTTCCTCTCTGCAAATTAAAAAGCCTTGTAAACTGGTCAGTTTACAAGGCTTTTTAATTTAATACAACTTTAATGGCAGCATTTGCATTAATATCACAACGTATTCAAAGTTACTGGATTAAACAAAAATATTTTTGTCAGAGGAATAATTGCCAAAAAGCCCGATATTATATTTGCCGGGCTCCTCCTTCAGATCAAGTAATTGAGATTAGTAATTATAAAATGTTGTTCTACAGTATATTTAACTTTATTCCTCCGTTGATTACCCTGCCATCTACTGGCGCATATATCTCATTGAATTCAGGATTTCGCATATTACCGGAGTAGATACTGCCAAACCTGCTTTGTCTGGTGTCGAAAATGTTTTCAAAGTTGAGGAAAAGGGAAAATTTCTCAAACATCTTCTCTACCATCACTCCGTTTATCCAGTAATCGCGCCCTCTGCTGCCATCATTTAATTGCTGCGGAGAGAAATAGTACGCTTCCAGACCAATGCGGAAGTTGTCCTCTTTTTCCAGCATCAGCACCGTATTTACTCTGTGCTTTGGAGTGAGCGGCATGTCTGAAACCATTTCGTTGTAATGCTGTCTGGCATCGGTGTAAGTATAGCCAAGGAACAGTTTCACCCACTCGTAGCCTAACTTCATGTTCGTTTCCACGCCTTTGGTATCTACATAACCGCTGGCATTTTTAAACTCATACAGGTTGTCAGGGCGCAACGTGAGTATAAGCGGGTTTTTAAGGTATGTGTAGTAGAACATGTGGTTGATGCTGAACGTTACATCTTCCCCAATAAAGGTGTTATAGTTAATGTCTGCGTTACCGCCTATGGAAGTCTCCGCGTCTGTCTGGCTGATATTTAGTGGGAGAATGTTGCGGAATGTGATGTTTTCCGCCTCCTGTGTAAAGATGGTCGGTGTTTTATAACCCATGCCACTACCGATACGGGAAGTAAGTCGGTCGCTTATTTTGAACAGAGCGGAAACTCGTGGCAAAATGAACAAGCCTTTTGATTTGTTGGCTGGTGAAGGCGTTACGTAATCGGCCCTTAAACCAGACTCCAGTACAATCCAATCAACGGGCGTAAATGTATTCTGTGCAAAAGCACCGATGGTGGTAATGTTGTAATCTCTTGCCTCAACGGCATCTGCATTTCGCTCGGAGAACTTGTCAGTCCAGAGGTTTGTGCCTATAACCCAATCCATTCTTTCTCGGTTAAGGTTGTATGCCACTTCGCTGAAGCTGGCAATCTGTTTTCCATCAAAGTTAAAGTCAGGAACTGCGATATCCCTGTTAAAGTAACTCAGGCTGTTCTTAACTGATAGCAGGGAGCTTTCTGATAAGCGATGTTCCAGGCAGAGCTGTGTAGACAGGCGCTCTGTGTTGTTCTGTTCGAAATAAAAATCACCTTCATTTCCATCAATGTAACTCAAATCTCCACCCAAGCGCTCTTCTTTGGAGGCGTTCAGGCCAAGCGAAAGCTGGGTTCGCTCGCTCGGGTAGTAGTATAAGATAGGGTTTGCCGTATAGCGCTCAAAATCAGGAATAGCCGAGAAGCCAATGTCGGCAGGGTCATAAGCTTGGTTAGCATTTCTGGAGGCAAATACTGTCACACCAAATTTACCGAACTTTTTTCCGTAGAAGCTGCTCAGATCAAGACCCTTTGCACTGGTGGCATTGGCCATAAAGCTGAGTTCTCCATCTTTAGAAGGCTTCTTGGTAATCAGGTTAACAAGTCCTGCAATCGCGCCACCTCCGTACAGCGTAGAAGAACTCCCTTTAATGACCTCTACCTGGTATAGGTTAAGAGGAGGGATCTGCATAATGCTCAGGCTGCTTGAAAAGCCAGAGTAGAGAGGGAAACCATCCTGTAGTATCTGGGTATAACGCCCGTCAAGTCCCTGAATACGGATATTTGCATTAGCACTGGTAGCAGATGTTTGCTGGGTCTGTATGCCTGTACTTTCATTTAGCAGCATCCTGATGTCGCCTGGTTTCATGTTTGCCTTCTCGCCGAGTTCTTCCAGCGTAATGGCTTCTACTCGGGTCGGAATGTCCTCAATGGTGCGGCTGCTGCGGGTGGTTGAGATAACTACCTCTTCCAGTTCCTCGTCACCGGGGTTTATTAAAACGATCAGTGGAGTTGTCTGGGCAAGTGGAAAGGTAAGTGTATCAAACCTGTCTTCATAGCCGATGTAGCTGAACCTGATAACCTGCCTGCCACCAGGAATACCGCTCAGTTCAAGTGCGCCATTGGCATCAGCGCTGGCACTTATCGTTGTGCCCTGAACGGCAGCAGTTGCACCTGCTAATGGTTTGTTTGATTCACCATCTTTAATAATGGCTTTAAGCGTATGCTGGCTATACGCCATTGTACTGCTCAATAAGCAGAGCAGTACAAAGATGTACTTTTTCATTTTTGAGATTTAATGCTACAATAGGATTAGGCTTGGCACAATAACGCACCACCCGATAAATTATGCTGGTTATGGCATTAGCTTAGCCTTGGAGGCTGCCAGAAAGAATTGTAGAACGGAGGAAACATACTTTGCCTGTAATCTGCAAAGTGAATTGTTTTATGTTGAAAGAATGTAGCGGGCTCTACTGAGTAATCAGAAAATGTGAACCCTATACAGGTTGAGCAACTGTAGAAAGGGGAACAGATATCAGAATCTTCTTTATGGTTTTCTGATTGCTCGGTCTTAGCATCATCAGAGGCACAGCCATCAGTAATGCAGCAGGGCGAAACCGAGAGCGTTACAACTAAAAGTGCTAATATGATAGTTAAAACTTTCACCCTGCAAAAATACTGCTCAAATACTTCGTTTCAAAATTAGCGGAAACAGGATATCCCTGGGTGCTTTAAAGGCTTAAGATGATTTCTTGTTTTACTGTACTATCATATTTGCCACCCTATAAAATTAACTAATGTTTATACTTTATACTTCTGATTACAGCTTTATGCATTACCACTCAAGTACTTAGTTTGCATTATACTTGCGATTATGTAACCTTCAACACCGTCTGGTGTATTTATAGACACTTAAAAGTATAACTATAAAAGCAAGTCACATGGAGCGTATGCCACACACAAACCTCAATGTGGCTTTCCTTTTTAACATTACTAACCGAAGTAGACCGAAAACAACTGCAGGCAGTTGTTGTTGCTAAGTATAAACTCGATCAGTCTGAGCCGGGTAAGCAGAGAGTAAGACACCAAACTATAAAGCTGAAAATAAACTATGAAACACATCAAAACAAAAGGTTACGGAGCTACCAGCGCTCTTTTTAAGAAACTAAAGCCCATTAACTTTAAGCGCAAAGCACCTAAAGAAGACGAAGTACTGATCGATATTTTGTATACCGGGGTTTGCCACTCCGATCTGCACCAGGTTCGTAACGACTGGAACAACACCATATACCCATGCGTGCCCGGCCACGAGATAGTTGGCAAAGTAATAGAAGTAGGCAGTGGGGTTACAAAATTTAAGCTGGGAGATATGGTAGGAGTAGGGTGTATGATTGATTCCTGCGGCGAATGTTTTTCGTGTAAAAAAGGAGACGAGCAATACTGCGAAGGCCCGGTAAGCTGGACCGCAACCTATAACGGGTATATGAAACCAGACGGTAGCGGCTACAATACGTTCGGCGGTTACTCTACTAATATTGTTGTAAAGGAATCTTTTGTACTTAAGATCCCGATTGCGCTGGACATTAAAGCGGCTGCGCCAATCCTGTGTGCCGGGGTTACTACTTATTCGCCTTTAAAACACTGGAAGGTAAAGCATGGAGACAAGGTAGGGGTAGTAGGTCTTGGCGGATTGGGCCACATGGCCGTAATGCTGGCCAAAGCCATGGGAGCCGAAGTAACTGTTTTTACTACCTCAAAAGATAAAATGGATGATGCCTTAAAGATGGGAGCCCATGAGGTGGTGCTATCCACTGATAAGAAGGCGATGGCCAAACAGGAACTTTCATTTGATATTATCCTGAACACGATCCCAGACCCTTACGACATCAATCTATATGTAAAACTCCTGAAGCGCGATGCGCCTTTAGTTGCGGTAGGGGTTTTAACACCTTTCAAAAAAGCGACCAATAACATGGAGGTGGTTCTGCATCGCAGATCAGTAACAGGCTCGCTTATTGGCAGCATAAAGGAAACGCAGGAAGTGCTGGACTTTTGCGCCAAACATGCTATTCTGCCTGAAGTAGAAGTAATTGCGATGCAGGATATAAATGAAGCATTTGAAAAGATGCTGAAGAAGGAAGTCCGCTACCGCTATGTTATTGACATGCAAACACTGAAAGAAGCTGTTTAAGTGCGTTTCTAAAACAGTAAAGCCGTAAGTATAAAGCCTGCAGAAGCTTGACCTGCAGGCTTTTTTTATGATGGCTGCTAAGTGCAAAGTATAAAGTAATTACCTGTTCTGACATTTCAGAAGAAACCGGAGACGAAACGAGCACTGTTATCGGCTTGCTTTGGCAATTTCTAATGCCTTTTGAATTTGCCCACGGCAATATGCAAGAGGTGTTATCTGTTTACTTGGGCGTCCATAACCTTGCCAGGATTCTGAATAAATCCCAGCCTATACTTAGTTGTTCAGAAGTGAAACCAGTTTCTAATACACAGCTTTTCGACATCCTGAGAATCTTTTAATGTAGTAGCAAAAATGCTTTTATCTCATAAGGTACCTACATTACTAATGTTCGATTAAAATTCACTTACTAAATTATTATTCTGATATAATTAAGGTTAAGGAGGTTAGTTAGAAAGGTCGAGCTTTATCAGCAGTAAAAAGATTTAGAACATTTAGTAAAGTAAGCCATACTTTGTAGCATAGTACCAGCCAGAAATTTTGAAGAATAGCAGAAAAAGGCTTAATTACATAGTTAATTCACAATTTTTACCCATGACCAACACAAAATCCAAACACCCTAAGGGATTATACTATTTATTCTTTTCTGAAATGTGGGAGCGTTTTGGCTTCTACCTGATGCTGGCTATCTTCTTCCTGTACATGATTGATGCGCAGAACGGTGGCCTGGGTATTTCCAAAGAAAATGCATCTGATATATTTGGTACCTTCATAGCACTGGTATACTTAACACCTTTTGTGGGTGGTTTGCTCGCAGATCGTGTATTGGGTTACAGGCTTTCAATTTCTATCGGCGGTATACTGATGGCTATCGGCTATATTGGACTTGCCTTGCCAGGCGATTGGGCAATGATCATTTCGCTAGGCCTGATTATTATTGGTAACGGTTTCTTTAAGCCTAATATCTCTACACTTTTGGGTGGTTTATACTCTAACCCCGAATACCAGGACAAGAAAGATACCGGTTATAACATCTTTTATATGGGGATTAACGTGGGTGCATTTATTGCCCCATTTATTGCCTCGTACCTGCGTAACAACTATGGCTGGGGCTATGCTTTTGCTGCTGCCGGTGTAGGTATGTTGCTTGGTGTGGTAATCTTCTGGATTGGTAACAAGCATTATAAAGAAGCCGATGTACTGAAGCCAGCTGCCGCTAACGATATGCCATTGTCGCGCATTTTCGGTATTGTTATACTTCCTGCAGTTATTGCCGGTGTGTTGGGCTGGGTACTTATACCTGGAAGCATTTTCGGTTCAGATTCTACGGATGCCTTCCTTTTCGGAGCTATCCCGATCATGGTGTTTTATGGTTCGTTGTGGGCGCGTGCCTCATCAGAAGATAAAAGACCTATTGCGGCATTGCTTTCAATTTTTGCAGTGGTTATTGTTTTCTGGGCGATATTTAAACAGAATGGCACAGCACTTACTACATGGGCTGAATATTATACGGATCGTGAAATGGCTGAAGGTCTTACTGGGCCTGCAGGTGCTATAGGTATGGTGCAGGAAGTAGACCAGAGCGTGGCCACAGTTCCGGATTACGATCAGAATTTCAGAGCTCGTACCGATGCAGATGGTAAAGTGATCACCAAAGAAGGTGTAGCCCCATACCTGAATAACCTGCCGGAGTCGCGCTGGCCGGAAGAGGGGAAACCACTTTCACTGATATCGACAGAGCTTTTCCAATCCATTAACCCGTTCTTTGTTATTTTGCTTACGCCGCTGGTTGTGTGGTTTTTCTCATACTTACGACAGCGTGGTAAAGAGCCTTCTACGCCTGCTAAAATTATGTGGGGACTTGTGATTACGGCCATGAGTACGCTGGTAATGGTAGGTGCTGTATTTGCCGGCATGAACGGTGCCGAAAAGAGTTCTGCTATGTGGCTGGTTGGCTCCTATGCCGTGATCACGATAGGGGAGCTATTCCTGAGCCCGATGGGACTCTCATTGGTTTCAAAATTAAGCCCGCCGCGCCTGACCGCCCTGATGATGGGAGGCTGGTTCCTGGCTACTTCTATAGGTAATAAACTGTCTGGCGTGCTGGCAAGTATGTGGGATAAGTATGATCACAAAGCGCTTTTCTTCCTGGTTAACTGTATAGGCTCGCTAATGGCAGCTTTTGCAATCTTCCTGATGCTGAAGTGGCTTCGCCAGATTGTGTTGGCACACACCGGCAAAAACTAATATTATCATCTCCTGGGGAATTACTTATAATTGTTTAGAGTAGATACAAGTAAAAAGGCCTGCCAGCATTATTTACTGGCAGGCCTTTTTGTATAATAGGGAATTGCAAGTACAACTTTTTGTATAATAGGGAATTGCAAGTACAAAGTATAACCATTGTTGGTAAAACTGTTACCGCCATAAAAGACAAATGCCCTGTAACTTAACGCTACAGGGCAACCTGACTAATCTAAACACAAACAATCTACACTTTACACTTCTTTAATTTCTGTAGCTCTTTTGGAGAGCTTTATATTTAATACCGGATACAGGCTAAACTGCTAATGGTTTGCTGGTTTTCTGATTCGCCAACAAAATAATCGCCTATAAAAATGCCAGTTCCTATGTTTACGGCGGTTGCCCCTGCATTATATGTCACTACGTTCCCGTCTATTGTCGAGAAATCAGTTCCCTGCTCTTCTGATAGCGCTACTTTTAATGTAGGTAAAGCAGGCAAACTGCTATTAGCATAGCTGCTTTCTGCCGTGTATGTAAAATTAGGATTCATAGCAATTGTCATGTGACAATAGGTTTAGGTTCTTGGAGTGAACAATGTTACGAACGTTAAGCAATAGAAAACAGGAATATTAAGAAGGCAAAGTAACATTGGATGAAAAGCAATAAACAGACCGAAATCAGGCGCAGCAGAAATTTATTCTGATTAAACCCTTGATTTATAGTTTGATTAAAAAGCAGAAATAGGGATAATGCGATCTTGTTGCTGTTTTTTGCCTGAAAAGTAACACAGGTTTATCGCTTACGCTGCTGCATAGCCCACAATAAATAGTAGCTACAGATCTGTAGCGCAAGCACTGTAGCAGACAAAAACATACCTGGAAAAAACACCAGCCACCAGGCAGATGTATTAGACCTGATTCCGGCCATGATGCCGCCCCAACTGATAAGTGAGCCTGAAGCCGCAATTCCCAAAAATGATAAGGTAGACTCTAAGGCAAGTATACCTGCAAGCCCGAAAACAAATGTTACCACTACCGGGGAAATAATATTGGGTAAGGCATGCCGAAGTATAAGCCGGTACTCCGTAGCTCCAATGCTGGCTGCAGCTTCGAAATAAGGAAGTTGTTTTACACGTAACATTTCGGCACGGGCAATGCGGGCTGTATTTGTCCAAGTGGTAAGTATAAGTATAACTGCCAGTACAAGTATAGAGGGCGGTGCAAAAGAGGCTAATACAAGTATAAAAATCAGGGTAGGAATGCTGGTAAAAGTCTCGATGAGGCGCAAAACAACCCAGTCGAGAGGAAAAGCAACCGTTTTTTTGAACAGTTTAAGACGTTTAAAGGCAGGTAAAAGCACACCGAAAAGTATAACAAATATACCGGCTAAAACCAGCAGGCTTATAGTAAGTGCCTCATTGCCCAACTTCAAAGACAACACATGCAGCGGTACATAAAAGCCAAAGTATAAAACTGTACATAAAGCCACAAAAGAAAGCAGTAAGCCTGCTCTGCTGATCTTTAGTTTTACATTACCGAAATAGCCTGCTGCAGCGCCTAAAAACAAACCTAACAGCGTACTTAGCACCATTACAGGAAAACTGATAAAGAGTGCCGTTCGGGCACCATACATGCTGCCAACCAAAACATCACGACCCAACGCATCAGTACCAAGCAAATGATAACCGGAATCGCCCTCGTTAAATGGAAATTGAAATACTTGTTTTAAGTCGAGTTGCTGGGGAGCAAATGGTAACGGAAGCAGTGGTAACAACAACGCAACAATAGCAAACAGGAGCAGGTAGCAAACAGCCAGCCTGAAAGCGATCTTATCGTGCCATAACTTCTGTATATCGGCAAACAGTAGCTTCATCTGGCGTTGTAACGGATTCGTGGATCTGCAATGCCATACCAGATGTCGGCCAGCAGGTGAGAGAGCATTTTAAATGCAGCTACTAACAGCACTATAGTTACTATAACCGGGTAGTCGCGCGCCTGCACCGACTCGAGCAGCAAACGACCGATTCCGGGTATGGCAAATATTGTTTCGATTACAACAGAGCCTGCAACCAATGCTGGTAAAAAGTCGGAAAGGAGTGTAATAACAGGCAATAAAGCATTGCGTACTAAATGCTTTCGAATCACTTTCTGTTCTGATAGCCCTTTGGCACGAGCGGTACGGGCATAATCGGTTTGAGAATTATCAGCCAGTGCTCTGTAAAGTATGTTTGTCAGATAGGGTATGTAGGCGATAGTCAGGCAAAGTATTGGTAGTGCCAGGTAAGGCAGTTGTTGCATCATGCCTTCGAGCCAATTCTGGTTCTGGTTTTCATAATATCCCAATCCATAAGCCGGAAACAGCTGCAGGAAATCAGGGCTGGCCAATAATACAAGGAGTAAAAGGCAAAGTACGAAAAGCGGTATGCTATCCAGGAAGTATAAACCGGAAAGTATAAATTTCTGCAGTTTGGTTTCCTGCCTTTGTACCAGCAGTATACTTGTGTTAAAAGAGATTAAAAATGCTGCCAGCATACTTAAAATCAGCAACCAGAAGGAAGTCCCTACAGCTTCAGCTACTTTTTCGATTACCGGTTTGCTGTCGCGGTAAGATGTGCCTAACTTGCCTTTCATAAGCTCTGACAACCATTGATGATACTGATTGTCTGCACCATGCCATTGTATAGCCGGTACCAGAAAACTATACTTAGCTTCGTGCTGGTAAAGTCTGTTGGCGCTCTGTTGTACATTTGTTATTAAAGCAGATGCGTCAGAAGCTCCTTTAATCTGATCCAGTTTACCGGTTACGGCAAGTATAGCTGTTTTGTCTGTTGCTGCAAACAGAGGTGCTACCAGGAATTGCTCCTGCTCAGGTAAATGTTGTTGCAGGCTTTTTATACTTTGATAGTAGACCGAAATAGCAGGCCAGTTACTAAATTGCCAGGCTAGTTGCTGTAATAACTTGCGGTCTGTTTCAGGTGACACCCTGTATAAAGTGTCAGGCTCTGACGCCGTACTGATGCCAAAGTAGAAAAGGGGTAGTTGCAGGCCCGTTCGGCTCAGGTAATCCTTGTAAGCAGACTCGCGGGCTGAAGTGGAACCGGAGGCATAATAACCTTTGCTTTGCTGCAAAATCTTCTCCGACCCGAATGTTGCAGGTAAGGCCCTGCTCAGCAAAAAAACCAGCGTAACAACTAACCATAAAGCAGGCAGCATTAACAGCAGGCGTTTTAGCAAGTATGGCAACATACCCGTTCCTATTGTTCTTTTAGCAAAAAGGCACTTACATCGTAATTAGGCATCAGGCCAGATACTTTGGTATTGGCAAAGCGCTTGTGTATGGCTATGCGGTCTTTCAGGTAGTATAACGATATAAAAGCAGCTTCCTCGTGCAGCATCTCCTGGAGCCTCTTAAGATGCATCGCTTTTTCTTGGGCAGTATTTGCTTGATTTATCAGGTCTAAAACTTTGTCGCTTTCCGGAGTGCCAAAGCCTGTGAAATTGAGATTACCTTTGGCTGCAAAAGAAGTATGAAACAGCGGTTTAAAGTTGAAAATAAAGGGGTTACCATTTAAAGATCGAAATGCCATTTCAAAGTCATGTTCCCGTAGTTTTTGGCTGAGTAATGCGCCTTCTACTGCTTGTATTGTTACCGGAATGCCTGCTTTAGCCGCACTTTGTTTAAAAATAGCACACGAGTTTTCATATATCGTATTACCGGCTCTGTAGCTTATCTCGATCGTCAGTTTCTCACGGATGCCATTTAGGCTTTTGTACCAGCCATCCTTTTCTTTTGTCCAGCCCGCAGCTTTTAAAAGATCAGCAGCTTTTTGCACACTATAAGTATAAGGTTTTAACTGATGATGATAGAGCTCTTTTACAGAAGGAGGAACAGGACCAACTGTACGCGTGGCATAGTTCTCCTGTGTTACGGCCATCAGGTTTTCTACATCCAGCAGGTGCGCGATTGCCTGGCGTGTACGTTTATCAGAAAATTTTGGAAGGCGACTGTTAAGGCCGGTATAAACAAATTCGTACGTATCGGGGGTGTGCAACGCATAATCCTGCCTGAAGTTCTTATCCTTTTGTAATTGGTTGAATTCAGCGACAGGAATGCCTTCTAATACATCAAGTTGTTTGCTTTTAAGGGCCAGCAAGGCAGTAGCATGCTCTGGTATAACCTGGAAGCTGATGCGCTTCGGGTTGGCCGTCAGGTGTTTAACCGTTGTATCTAAGGTTTTGGCCCACCAGTTTTCCTTTCGTTTAAGGGTGATATACTGCCCGGAAACCCAACTGTCCAGCTCATACCCGCCGCTACCTTTTAACAGGTCCTTGTTTTTGGCAAAGTCTACGCTATTAAATCGGGTAGCAAATTCCTGCAGCTGCTTGTTTTGCTGAAGCTCAGGTGCATTGTGGTTTAAATCTTTTACAGAGAATTGTTTTAACAGGCCTTTCGGGTCGAAAAGATATTCGGGGAGTATAAAAAAATCGCCGGTGAGCAGCTCCATTTCAGGAGAATAACCACTGCATACAAAAGTGATTTGACGGTTGTTTGCAGTGGTTAACCTGATGTCTTTAATAAACTCGACTTGTGGTTTCAGGCCTTCATTATTTACCAGCGGAGCCTTTAATACCTTTAAGCTGAACGCTACGTCATTAGCTGTTACAGGGCTGCCGTTTGCCCAGCGCGCTTCTTGCCGTATCTGATAAGTAAATAAAGTCAGCGAGTCCTGTTTCGTTACTGCTGGCATAGATGCGGCCAGAAATGGTTTTAGTTCAGCATCTGCCATGTCAGCACCCAATAGGCTCTGAAACAACAGATTAATGATCTGAAGCCCGCCTGAACTGTTATAGCTAACAGGATTTAAAGTTTCAGGATCTGCTTCTAACCTAACACGAACCTCATCAGGCTGGCGTTGCTGCTGGCTGCAGAAACTGAGTAAAATACATACAAGCAGTAGAGCAAAAAATCGCATCTTAATTTACCTCAGGCTATAAATTGTTGAGGCAAGATAGGCAAAATGCTTTATAGCTTAAAGAAGTAAAATTATTAAGGCTGCTCTGAAGTAGCTGCATCAGGATTCAACCAATTTCCAGTACCTCCAAAAGTCTGCATTGAGTTGTCTGAAGTAGAAGTAGCAGGCTTATCTTTTCCTTTATTCTGTGTTGAGTTGGCAGTGGTTCCACCATTTAATACAGCAAGTTGAATGAGGATAGAAATAATGATAGATATCATAGCTGTAGACTTTATAATTTTTAAATCCTGGTTTTCAAATATTAACAGGACAAATATGAGCGATTGGAAACTACCTAAAAAGGAAGATATGTATTAAAAAGTAACTAGGCTTTTATTATGTTTTTATAAAGTATAGCCGGTAGAAACTGATAATGTTTGTAATTAAGAAAAATTTGAATGTATATTTAGAAACTAAAATATCAAAAAGTAACGCCTTTATATTTGGAGTAAACAATCAAAATTAGTTGAAACTGGTACAGCTTGAAAGGAATTTAGTTGTTAAAAGTAACACGGTGTTTTTGCATGTTAATCAGGTGTGAATTTTTAAATTAATGGGGTATTGCATATTAATTCTTTATAGGCATTGGAAGAGATAGTTAAATTATCAAAAATAGTAACACAAAATTTGAAGCCAAATTCAGTGTTGCCACCTGTAGATTTGGTTATAAAAGGTAAAGAAAAGCAATTGTTAAGTAACATTTTGGCGGGCAATTACACCAATGATGATAATGCAGCCAGTGATATTTATGGTTCAAATGCAAATGATACCAGATACAAGATGCTGAAAACGAGAATTAAAAGGAAGCTTTTTGACTATCTTTTTTTTCTTGAATTACCCGGTACCAAATCGAGCTCTGCTGTGCGGGATGAATTACTTTGTATTGATTATTTACACCATGCCAAGGTTTTACTCTTATTAGGAGAGTTTGATATTACGATACGGTTACTCAATAAGGCATACTCTCTTGCCCAGGAGAATTCTTATACTGAAATACTGATTAATTGTTTAGAACTAAAGAACCAATATTATTCATATAAAGAACATGGTAAACTGTTAGATAAGAACTTAGAGATACTTAAAGAATACAGAACGAAAAGAGCTTATGAAGTACAGTCTATTGAAATTTATCAAAAGGCTAAAATTAAATTAAATAAATCAATCCTTTCTCGTACTATTTTCCTGGCCCAGTTAGGGGATACTGTAAATGAGTTGGAAAGGCTTTGGAAACTTGGCCAGACATTCACATTATTTGATAACTATTATAAATTACAAATTTGGTATTACGAGTTGCTGGGCGATTTCAGAAAAATCATAAACATTACGCAGGATACTTATGAACTCCTGAAGAAGGGAGCTATTAACGGAAACAGGTTTGATGAAAGGTATAATGAGTATATACTTGTTTATTCTTTGCTCAGGGAAAAGGATTTCGTAAAAGGGCTAAGCTATGCCGAACGCTTTATTGAAAACTTCAACATTGCTGAACATAACTGGTTTGCATTTATGGAGAATTATTTCCTGCTGGCTATGCATTCGCGTAACTACGAATTAGCGCATATGCTTATTGATAAAGTTTTCACTAATACATCATTTAACAGGATCACAAAAACGGCAAAAGAAAGATGGAACCTGTTCAAAACATACTTGCAGGTTATAACCCCAACTGAAGATAAACTAAGTGGTTTTAATTTTCAGTCTTTTGCCATATCAGTACCAGAGTACAGCAAGGATAAGCAGGGGTTTAATGTTGCGATTTTAATTCTTCAATTTATATATTTCCTTAAAAAAGGTGATGCAGAAGCTTTGCTCTATCGCATAGAGAGCTTGCGAAAGTATATTCTAACGCATTTGAAAGATGCCTTCAGCCTTCGGAGCAAAACGTTTCTGAAATTACTGATGCTGACAGTAACAGAAGACTTTAATGTTGCAAAATGTAAGAATAAAGGGGATAAGTATTTGCAAAAGCTTTTGGAAACGCATGCCCCGGGAGATGCCTATGCAGAAATCGAAATAGTGCCTTACGAGCATTTATGGGAGTTAATTCTGGAAATATTAAAAAAGCGTGAAAAATAAACTTAGCATTTCTATATTTGGTTAGAACTATACTTTAAGTACAAATGGACGAATTACAACGGCTTATCGGGATAATTGAAAGGCATAATTCCAAACCTGTTGTAGATTTAGCTGATAATAAAAGTTATGAAAGCCGGTACTATAATTTAGTTAGAAAGAATGCTGTTGCTTCAGACATCGAAGCTGTAAAAGCTTTATATGGTGTAACCGTAGAGGCACTGCCAACTAATTATAGAATGCTCAAATCCAGGTTAAAGAGCAAGCTTTACGATCATCTTTTGATGATCGACCTGGGAGGTACAAATTCTAGCTCTTCGGTTTTAGAGGAGCATGAGCTAAGACAAGAACTTCACAAATCGAGAATCTTGTTTATGTTGAATGAACATGATCTCTTAAGAAAGATCATAGATAAAGTTATCCGTTCGGCAAAAGAGTCTGTCTACAATGATATTGTACTGGAGGCGCTAGAAATTAAGCGTAAAGTTGACTTATACAGTCTCAAGCAAATCCCATTTCAAAGCATTAATCAGGAAATCCAATATTTTAAGGATATAGTATGGCTGGAGAAAAATGCTGAAGACATATTTTTTAATCTCAGGTTTGATTTAAATTTTAATGTTTCTAAAAAGAGAGCCTCATTAAATCATTTGCCTCAAAAAATTGACCAGATAAAAGATATGTGGTTAAAAACAGGCTCTTATAAAATATTTGAATATTTCTTTCTTCTGCAAAATCATTATTTAGAACTGATCGGTGATTACGAAGAAATTTTAAAGTTCAATAATGAAGTTAAGTTGATGCACCGGAATGGTGAATTGAACCATAAAAGGTTTAATGTTCAACTTAATGCTTTTGTCCAGATTTATGCTTGCCTAAGAACCAGCCGGTTAACAGAAGGCCTTACATTAGCAGAGGCTAGCCTTGAATTAATAGCGCCTTCAGATGTGAACTGGTTTGCCAACATGGAGAATTACTTTCTGTTGGCGATGCACTCCCAAAATTATGCCCTGGCTGCAGAATTAATTGCAAAGGTTTATGAAAGCCCACACTATTACCTGCAAAATAACCTGAGCAAAGAACGTTGGGCCCTGATGCGGGCTTTTCTATCAATTGTAATGCAGCACAGGCTAACCCCGGAAGATAAAGAAGCTTTAGGGAATGCTACGATGATTTCGAAGGATAAACAGGGGTTTAATGTATTTCTGCTGGTGCTGGAGTTTGTTGAATTTCTGTGTAAAGAAATAGACGACAGTGAGGCGGAGCTGTTGATGGATCGGTATCGTAAATACATCTCGAATTATCTGAGAGGGTATATGGCTGAGCGCGCCAGGCTTTTCTTACGATTTATGATCCAGATATTAAAGGAGCAGTGCTCTTACCTGCGGGTAAGCTTGGAAAGCAAAAGTATGTTTAAAAAGTTAAAAGTTACAAAGCCTCCCGGCGAAGCCTATGCCGAAGTAGAAATTGTACCTTATGAGCATTTGTGGGAGCTTGTACTGGATATCTTAAAAAAGAAGTCTGAATTGCCTGCAAGCTGATTATAGCTCCGGGTTTTAAATACTAATAAGCCTAAGGTAAATGCTTCCATAACCTGTAAAAGTTAAAGCGGGGCATAGCATAGAAGTAAAGATTTTTGCTAAATTTCAGAATGCAAAAAAATGATCCTACCGTTACCAGGGCCTGGTGCTTTTACGATTGGGCTAACTCTGTTTATTCCCTGGTTATCACTTCCACTATTTTTCCGATATACTTTAGTGCTGTAGCGCAAAAACCTGACGGAACTGATGTTGTTAATTTTCTGGGGTTTGAGTTAAAAAGCTCTGTTTTATTCTCCTACGCTATTTCGGCTGCTTTCCTGATTATAGCCTGCCTTAGCCCTATATTAACAGCCATAGCCGATTATAGTGGCCGGAAAAAATTATTCCTGAAGCTCTTTTGCTACCTAGGCTCGTTTTCGTGTGCCGGTTTATACTTCTTTACAGCCAATACTTTTACCATTTCGGTTATACTTTTTATACTTGCTACCATAGGCTTTAGCGGCAGTATTGTGTTTTATAATGCTTACCTGCCCGAAATTGCTACCGAAGACCAATACGACCGCTTAAGTGCAAAGGGCTTTTCGATGGGCTATATCGGCAGTGTGCTGTTACTAGTATTTAACCTGGCCATGATTCTGAAACCTGAGCTGTTTGGAATAGCTGCTGATAATAAAAGTCTGCCGCCGCGCATAGCTTTTCTGAGCACGGGTATCTGGTGGTTTGGTTTTGCACAGTATACTTTCTTTCATCTTCCGGAGAATGTGTACCATCGTAAAGCAACAGGCAACTGGTTGTTTAATGGATTTAAGGAACTGCAGAAAGTATGGGCACAGGCCCAGGATTTGCCTATGCTGAAGCGCTTCTTATTAGCTTACTTTTTCTACAACATGGGCGTTCAAACTGTAATGTACGTGGCAACCATATTTGGAATTGAAGAACTTAAACTACCTGACGATGCCCTGATCCTGACTATACTTATCATACAATTGGTGGCTATTGCAGGTGCTTATGGGTTTGCTGCTATCTCCAAACGATATGGCAATATCAGAGCTTTGGTTATTGGTGTCCTGATCTGGATTGGCATTTGTATAGCTGCTTATTTTACCGAAAGTGCCATGCAGTTTTATATACTGGCAGCTGTTGTAGGCACCGTTATGGGCGGTATACAATCAATGTCGCGCTCTACTTATTCTAAACTTATACCTGCCACAACTATAGACCATGCTTCGTTCTTCAGTTTTTATGATGTAACCGAGAAAGTATCTATCGTTTTAGGAACAATGGCGTATGGTTTGATTGCACAACTGACAGGCTCTATGCGCTACAGTATACTTGCCCTGATCACGTTTTTCGCACTGGGCTTAGTATTCCTGTTTATGGTTAAAGGCAAGAAAACCCTGGAGCCGAAGATGGAAGCTGCAGTCAGATAAACCAGTATCCGAGCTTAAGCTTTAAAACAAAAGCGGCTGCAAAATTTGCAGCCGCTTTTGTTTTATGAAGTATAACGGAATTATTGTTTCTTATAAACCAGCTTTCCGTTTACATATGTTTTTAATACCTGAACGCCTCTCATTTCTTCCGGCTTTATCGTTAGCAGGTCTTTATCTACAAGTATAAAATCAGCGAATTTGCCGGCTTCCAGGCTGCCTTTCTCGTTTTCCTCGAAGTTAGCTTTGGCAGCCCAAATGGTCATGCCACGCAGTGCTTCTTCACGGGTTAAAGCATTTTCCATCTGGAAACCATTTGCAGGGTAATTCTTGGCATCCTGGCGCGCGACGGCTGCATGGAAAGTATAAAACGGATTAATATCTTCTACCGGGAAATCGCTGCCTAGTGGAATGTAGCCGTTTTGCTGCATAAGTTCTTTAAAAGGATAAGCATGTTTGATGCGCTCAGTACCTAAACGATCTGCAGCCCAGTACATATCCGAAGTAGCGTGTGTTGGCTGCATAGACGGTATAATGCTATAGTTACCGAACTTGGCCATATCAGCAGGGTTGATGATCTGGGCATGCTCAATTCTCCAGCGCCTGTCGTTTTTCCCTTTCAGTAAGCCGCCATAAATGTCCAGTAGCAGGCGGTTGGCAGAGTCACCAATGGCATGGGTATTCATCTGGAAGCCATGCTGGTATAGCTTGGCTGCTATGTCACGAAACTCTTTCTCTGAAGCCAGTAAGAAACCATAATGCCCTGCACGGTCGTGGTAAGGCTTTAATAAGTTAGCGCCTCTTGAGCCAAGTGCACCATCTGCATAGATTTTGAAAGAGCGTACATTCAGACGGTCAGTTTTATACAAGCCTTGCTTAAAATAGTAGTCCTGGTTTTCCTGCGTTGGGTTCAGCATGGCATAAACGCGCATTTGCAGGTCGCCACTTTTGTGCATGGCATCCATCAGCTCTACCGTTGGCTTATCCAGGCCGGCATCCACAACGGTGGTTAAACCCACTGCAAAACAGTTGTTTTCAGCATTTACCAGCGCCTGTCGTTTTTCAGCCTCGCTCGCTTCCGGAATTTTAGTTGTAACCAGATCTACAGCATTATCAATAAGTATACCTGTCAGCTTTCCTTTTTCAACTTCTACAAGGCCGCCAACCAATTTAGTTTGCGGTGTAACGCCCGCCAGATCAAGCGCTTTCTGGTTTGCCAGTGCTGCATGCCCATCTATGCGGGTAAGTATAACCGGTGTATTCGGGTAAAGCTTATCCAGGGTGTCTTTAGCCGGAAACTCTTTCACAGCCCAGTCGTTCTGATCCCAGCCACGACCTGTTATCCAGGCAGCATTCGGATACTTTTCGCGCTGTTCTGTTACTTTCTGCACTACTTCTTTAAAAGACGCTGTCCCTACCAGGTCGGCAGATTGCAGGGCCAGGCCATAACGGTAGAAGTGGGAGTGCGCATCTATCAGGCCTGGAAGTATAGTTTTGCCTTCGGCATCAACCTGTTCAGTGGCCGTATACTTTTGGCGGATAGCTTCAGATGTACCTGTTTCCAGTATTTTGCCATCTTTAACAGCAAAAGCCTCGGCTTTACCGAAACTGTTATTTACAGTGTAAACGTTGCCGTTGTACACGATCAGGTCAGCGGCTGTCTGGCTGCTGGATTTAGTGCCGGTGCAGCTACTTAAAAAAGCGCCACCAAGTAAAACGGCGGCGGCAAGGGTGCGTAGGTTTTTAGTCATACTTTAGCTCTTACTCAAAACGCATGTGTTTAACCGATTCGCCTGAGTTTATAAGCTCCTGCAGCGAATCTATACCAATGCTAAGGTGTTTTTCTACAAAGTTTGAGGTAACCAGCTTATCGCTTTCAGATGTTTTCACACCTTCGGGCACCATCGGGTTATCAGAAACCAGCAGCAAAGCACCGTGAGGGATCTCGTTGATAAAGCCTACCGTGAAAATTGTGGCCGTTTCCATATCCACACCCATAGCCCTGATCTGGCGCAGGTATTCTTTAAACTCTTCGTCGTGCTCCCAAACGCGGCGGTTGGTAGTATAAACGGTACCGGTCCAGTAATCCATTTCGTGCTTCTTGATCATGGAAGAAACGGCACGCTGTAAACGGAAAGATGGCAGTGCAGGAATTTCAGGTGGCAGGTAATCATCAGAAGTACCTTCACCGCGGATGGCTGCAATAGGAAGTATAAGGTCGCCTAACTGCGTTTTTTTCTTAAGGCCACCACATTTGCCCAGAAACAAAGCTGCTTTTGGTTTTACAGCTGAGAGCAGGTCCATTACGGTTGCTGCCATTGGGCTACCCATTCCAAAGTTAATAATGGTGATGTTGTTGGCTGTAGCTGTTTGCATTGGTTTATCAAGCCCTCTGATCTCAACACCAAACCTGTCGGCAAACATTTTCACATAATTTATAAAATTCGTGAGCAGAATATACTCCCCGAACTCATCTAAAGGCACGCCCGTGTAACGCGGGAGCCAGTTTTTAACGATTTCTTCTTTCGACTTCATCTAACAATTATTTTAACATACCTGCAAAATGTAAGCTGCAAGTATAAATGAGTAAATTTGCGACATGGATACGCTGAACCTGCCGCCATTTGAGTACAAACTTAAACAATCCGAAGCTAATTCGCTGATTTTTGACGCACTGCGCCGTAAATACGTGCTGCTGACACCCGAAGAATGGGTGCGGCAGCATTTTCTGCATTATTTGCTTAACCAGTTACATTATCCTAAAAGCCTGATCAGTGTGGAGAGGGGCACTACTTACAATAAGCTTCAGAAACGCACTGATATTTGTATTTACAACAACATGGGGCAACCACATTTGTTAGTAGAATGCAAAGCTGCTTACGTGCCTATTACGCAGGAAGTGGTAAAACAGGTATCAACTTATAACCAGGCGTTGCAGGCAAAATATGTGGCCATAACCAACGGCCTGGAGCATTTTTGTTGGGAAGTAGATTTTAAAACTCGCAGGTATTTGCCGCTTCAGGAGATCCCGGTTTTTCAGCAGGAAGTATAAAACCGCTTATTTTTCCTTTCGCCAGAAGTATAAATTATTGCTTACCAGCCCATTTCTGAAATACTGCACATAAGCTTTCAGTTGCTGCTCCTGCGCTGGGTTTTCAGTTGCAGGTGTCAGGTCGGGGAAAGTATAGAATTTTGCTTTATCGTCTGGCAGAAGTTCCGTTACGCCATCCTGCTGTACCATAAAGTATGAGTTGCCATTATAAAACAGGGCGCGGCCTGCGGCTGTGCTATCCAATACCGACTCTCCGAAAGGCAATGCTTTGTCTGTAGATAAATTCAGGTAATCCACTATAGTGGGGAAAATGTCGGCTTGCTGCGTAACCCGCTCCGGATTTATACTTTTAAACTGCTTGCGGGGGTGGAAGAGGAGTAGGGGTATACGATAATTTCCTAGCTCATTCTGATAGGCCACATTCGAGCTCATCTGGGTATGGTCGGCGGTAAGTATGAACAGGGTATTGTTGTACCAGGGTTGTTGAGAGGCAGCTTTAAAAAACTGATGCAGGGCGTAATCGGCGTAGCCAATAGATTCGTGTATTTCCAGATCGCCCTTCGGAAATTTGCCTTTATACTTTGCCGGAACGGTGTAGGGCTGGTGCGAGCTCAGCGTAAAAACTGTTGCCCCGAATGGTTGCTTCAGGTTAGTAAGCTCTTTTGCCACATACTGCAGGTATGGTTCATCAAAAATACCCCACTGGCCGTCGTAGTTTTTGTCTTTTAGTTCAGCCGGATATTCATCCAAGCCATAGTAAGAACCAATGCCAGCTTGTTTAGAAAAGTTATTGAAACCCATAGTGCCGTTGGCGGCGCCGTGAAAGAAAGCAGTTTTGTAGCCTGCCTCCTTAAGTACAGTTCCCAAGCCATAAAGTGTATTGGTCTGGTAAGCAGAGGTAATATAAGGCGACTGCATAAATGATGGTAAACCTGCCAGAACAGAAGGTAACGCTTCAATGGATTTACGGCCGTTTGCAAAATTATTTTTGAACAAAACACCTTGCGTGGCCAGCGAATCAAAGTATGGCGTATAGCCTTTGCCACTATTTAAAGCGCCTATATATTCTCCGGCAAAGCTCTCCAGAATAATAATGACTACATTCTCATTGAATGGCGGAGTGGGCTGGTTTTTATACTTGTCCGGATTGAAATGCAGGGCCTGCTGCAAGGCTTGTTCATCAGGGAAATAATTTTTCTCTTCGAGTTTTTGCTGGCCTATACTTTTAAAGAAAGTGAAAGGCGAGTTTAAGGTAAGGTGCCCAAGTGCGGCCGGCTGAAGTATGAATGCATGGCTGGTGCGCAAGGGCTTCAGCTGTATTCCTCCCCGGATGGTAAGTATAGCTAAGGCTGCCACCAACAGCAAACGCAGGTAGCGCAGTATATAAGAAAGCTCTTTTGCCGGTTCTTGTTTTGTTCGAGGGTATACTTTAACCAGGCCTATTACCAGCAGTATAAACCCGAAACCCAGGTACCAGTAATAGCGCGCCAGTTGCCCCAATTGGTCTGCAATGTCGCCGGTTATGGTTAAAACCTCGTTGCTTGATCTTTGGCCTATAAATTTAAAAAACTCTACATCTACCAGCCCCAGGGCAATGAAAGGCACATTCGAAAGTATAAATAGCCAAAGCAGTATGCGCTGGAAGGTTGTGCTTCTAGGGGTCTGGTGCGGAAATAATGAGAGAAGTATAAACGGTATATTGATGATGGTAAGCGCAGCCAGGTCGAAACGAAGGCCATGGGCAAAAGCAAGTATAGTTTGGCTAAACTCGGCTTCTGCAAAAGTGCTGTAGTTGAAAATGTAGAAAACCAGCCGCAACAGCATGTATAAGCCTATAAGTAGCCCTATTCTGCGCAGCATCAATTTAAAATCGTAATCGAACATCAATACAATAATAAGGGTGTGCTTATACTATAAAGTATAGCTGGTTTGGTATAGTTCGTTTAAGTATAAATTTATACCTGAAGCCTCAAAATAAAGGCGCCTTCCTGACAAAGTCAAAAAGGCGCCTTTTTATAGTTACTAAGCTAAAGCTTACAGTATAGAATCAACTGGTGTGTATTCCAGGTTAAAGGCTTCAGCCACGCCTGGATAAACTACCTTACCGTTCACAACGTTCAGGCCTTTCTTCAGCTCTGCGCTATCAGCACATGCTTGTTTCCAGCCTTTGTTAGCTAACTGCACTGCAAAAGGCAATGTAGCGTTTGTAAGCGCCTGTGTAGATGTGAAAGGAACAGCACCTGGCATGTTAGCCACGCAGTAATGAACCACATCATCAATAATGAAAGTCGGGTTCTCGTGTGTAGTTGGCTTACAGGTTTCGATGCAACCGCCCTGGTCAACAGCAACGTCTACCAATACAGTACCTGGCTTCATTGTTTTCAGCATATCACGAGTGATCAGGTTAGGAGCCTTAGCACCAGGTATCAATACCGCACCAATGATCAGGTCGTGTGTCTGAACAAGCTCACGGATAGTGTATTCATTCGACATCTGTGTGTTAACGTTAGCAGGCAGGATATCATCCAGATAACGCAGACGGGCAAGGTTAGTATCCAGGATAGTAACATCAGCGCCAAGGCCTGCAGCCATTTTAGCAGCGTTTGTACCAACTACGCCACCACCAAGTACCAATACTTTAGCAGGGCGAACACCTGGTACGCCACCTAAAAGTATACCGCGGCCTTTTAACGGCTTCTCAAGGTATTTAGCACCTTCCTGTATTGCCATACGGCCAGCAACTTCAGACATAGGAACCAGCAAAGGCAGGCTTCTGTCAGTTTTCTCTACTGTTTCGTAAGCAAGGCAGATCGCTTTGCGCTCGATCATGGCATGCGTAAGCGGCTCATAAGATGCAAAGTGGAAGTAAGTGAACAGCAACTGGTTTTCTTTGATCAGGCTGTACTCAGACTCAATCGGCTCTTTTACTTTGATGATCATTTCAGCGATGCCATATACTTCTTCTATTGTCGGAAGTATAGTCGCACCAGCTTTCGCATAATCTTCGTCAGCAAAACCGCTGCCTTCGCCGGCAGTAGCCTGCACGTATACGGTGTGGCCGTTACGTACCAGTTCATTTACACCGGCAGGTGTTGCACCTACGCGGTTCTCATTATTCTTGATTTCCTTTGGAACACCAATAATCATGTCGTTCTATATTAAGTTTTGGAAAAGCTGCGCAAATATACCACAACTTCAGGTAATTAAAAGAACAAATGCAACAAGGTTTAATTGCCTGCAGCTGCATTCTGAAATTGTATCAAAAAGCATTGGAAATGAGAGGAGGGAAGGGTATAAAATGAAAAAAGGCAGCGATAAAATCACTGCCATTAGTACAAAATAAAACTATGAAAAAAACTATCTGAAAGGTACCGGCTGTCCGCCCTCCCTTAACATATTCTTTGAAGTCAGACTCTCTACCACGTTTGCTTTAAGCGTAAGCTTGAGGTCTGGCATTATAATATCGTTTGAAAGTATGGTTACTACTTCGTTTTGCTCCTTTAACACCGTTGGTACATACGTTAGTTCCAAAGTTGCCTGTTGTCCTGGTTTTATTGCCGGAACCGATACTTTATAGCTCACGCAGTTGCAAACCGACTTTATACCCTGCACTATCAGGTCCTGCCGACCTGTGTTTTTTATTGCGAATTTAGCTACAGCTTTTTGGCCTTTTTCAAGTTTTCCGAAGCTATGAGTAGTTACTCCAACAGCCAAACGCGGCGAGTTCGCCTTTTGTTCCTGAGTATAACTGGTTTTTAAATCTTTTGGGCCAACCTCACCTTTTATAAAGAGAACTTTAGAAGCTGTAGCAGCATTAGATGTAATTGAAATAGACTTGTGAAAAGGACCAGGGCGGCCAACTGTGTTGTAAATAGCTTTGATTACGCCTGTTTTACCTGGTAAAATCGGGTCTTTAGTCCAATCTGGGGTAGTGCAACCGCAAGATGGCTGAACATTGGCAATTACCACAGGCTGGTTGCCTACATTTTTTACTTTAAACTCGTAAGTAGCCTGTACACCTTCGGCAACAGTACCGAAATCGTGCGTTTCTTTTTCAAATTTCAGTTCGCCCTGGGCACTGGCAGTAAAGCCGGCTAGCAAAAGGCAAAGCATCAGGATAGAGTAAAACTTTATATTCATATACTATGAGGTTAAAAACAATATTTAAACACGCCCGGCATAGCTGAGCAAAGCAAAGATACAAAATCTTTTAACAAAACAACACCAGTTAAAACAATGCCAAAGTGGGCAGAGGCGGCCTTAAATTTGAATTTAGGCTAATCTTCTGTACTTTTGATTGAAAAATATACTTATAGCTTATAGTGAGAAACATGCAGACTGCTGAAGCATCTATAACACAAAAACTAAGTACAGAAGACATCCTCAGCGATTACCGCATTGCATGGGCGAGCCGCCAGGCCAGCTTAGCAGGCCGCAAAGAGGTGTTTATGGGAAAAGCCAAATTCGGTATTTTCGGCGATGGTAAGGAAGTGGCGCAACTGGCAATGGCCAGATTTTTTATGCCCGGCGATTTCCGCTCTGGTTATTACCGCGACCAGACCTTTATGTTTGCTATTGGTGAACTAACGCTGCAGCAATATTTTGCACAATTATACGCACACACCGATGTAGAAGCAGAGCCTTCCACAGCCGGTCGTGCCATGAACGGCCACTTCGGAACCCGCCTGCTGGATGATGAGGGTAACTGGAAAAACCTGAGCGAACAGAAAAATTCAAGCTCTGATATATCGCCTACTGCTTCGCAGATGCCGCGCCTGGTTGGCCTGGCTTACGCTTCTAAACTATACCGCCAGAACCCGGCCCTGAAAGAGCTGCAACAGTTTTCAGTAAACGGTAACGAAGTAGCATTCGGTACAATCGGTAACGCGTCTACTTCAGAGGGGATGTTCTTTGAGGCTATTAATGCGGCTGGTGTGTTGCAGATTCCTATGCTGGTTTCTGTTTGGGATGATGGCTACGGTATTTCGGTTCCGGCTGAATACCAGACCACAAAAGGTAGCATTTCTGAAATTCTGGCAGGTTTCCAGCGTAACGCAGAGAACGAGCAGGGCTACGAGATTTTCCGGGTGAAGGGCTGGGATTACGTAGCACTTTGTGAAACTTACGAAGCTGCTGTGCGAGTTTGCCGCGAACAGCATGTTCCGGTACTGATTCATGTAGAGGAAGTAACGCAGCCGCAAGGCCACTCTACTTCCGGCTCGCATGAGCGCTACAAATCTAAAGAGCGCCTGGACTGGGAAGCAGAATATGACTGCCTGAAGAAAATGCGCGAATGGATCCTGGATAGCGAAATTGCCACTGCAGAGCAGCTAGACCAGATCGAAGCTGAGGCTAAAGATGCGGTTCGTGTTGCCCGTAGCAATGCCTGGAATGCTTTCGCCGAAGCTATCAAAACAGATCATGAGGAAGCTTTACAGCTGTTAGACAACCTGGCTGCTGCCAGCGAGCATATCACAGAAATTGCAACTATAACCGAAGAGCTTCGCAAAACATCTACGCCTATACGCAGCGATGCCGTTAGAGCCGTAAGAAAAGCGCTTCGTTATGTACGCGATGAGCGCAATCCGGCAAAACGCGAGTTAATTGGCTGGCTGGAGCAGGCAATGGGCGAAAATGCTGATCGTTTTAACTCATACTTATACAGCCAGTCAGAAGAAGCTGCCCTATTAGTAGAAGAAGTTAAGCCTGAATTTGACGAGAATGCACCAATGGTGGATGGCCGTGAAGTTTTACAAGCTTGCTTTGATGCCATACTTGCCCGCGACCCGCGTGTATTTGCTATTGGTGAAGATGTTGGCCGCATTGGCGATGTTAACCAGGCTTTTGCAGGTTTGCAGGAGAAACATGGCGAGTTGCGCGTTACCGATACCGGCATCCGTGAATGTACGATAGTTGGCCAGGGTATAGGCGCTGCCTTGCGCGGTTTACGCCCGATCACAGAGATTCAGTACCTGGATTATCTGTTATATGCGATCCAGATCCTATCAGATGACGTTGCCTGCCTGCAGTATCGTACTAAAGGAGGCCAGAAAGCGCCGCTTATAGTTCGTACGCGTGGTCACCGTTTAGAAGGTATCTGGCACTCAGGTTCGCCAATAGGTATGATCCTGAACAGTATCAGAGGTATGCATGTGCTGGTGCCGCGCGATATGACACAGGCAGCTGGTTTCTACAACACCATGCTGAAGTCAGATGAGCCTGCACTTATTATAGAGTGCCTCAATGGTTACAGATTAAAGGAGCGAATTCCGAGCAATATAGCAGAGTTTACAGTGCCGCTTGGCAAGCCGGATATACTAAGAGAAGGTACAGACATTACCATTGTAACGTATGGCTCTATGTGCCGCATTGTTCTGGAAGCTGCCAAGCAACTCGAAGAATTTGGTATTTCTGCTGAAGTAATAGATGTGCAGACGCTGTTGCCTTTCGATATAGAACATATCATCACGGATTCTATCAAGAAGACTAACCGTGTATTGTTTACAGATGAAGACGTGCCAGGTGGTGCCACTGCTTATATGATGCAGCAGGTGGTAGATGAGCAGGGCGCATGGCGATACCTGGATTCTAAACCACAATGTCTTGCCGCACAGGCGCACCGTCCGCCTTATTCATCGGATGGCGATTACTTCTCCAAGCCAAATGCAGAAGATGTTTTCGAGACCGTTTACGAAATTCTGAACGAGGCTGATCCGGAAGCTTATCCAAGGATTTACTAAGGAATCCTGAAGTATAAAGTATAAAAAAGCCCCGCAACTTAAATAGTTGCGGGGCTTTTTTATACTTTATACTTTATTACTGAAATAAGGTCACTTCATCGGTTAACACAACATTGCTTTTATTGGGAGTAGGCGTTGTGCGGTCATAAATAAAGATCTCAAATTTAAGAGTATTCCCATTGTCGAAAAGCGGCAGATCCTGGGTCAGTTCCATTTTATACCTGATCTCACCCTCGAGAGGTTCGCTTCGGTCATCGGTAGATAGGCGCGGAAAACGACCACTTTTATCGAAACCGGCAACCGGAAACTGGTATTCTACAAAAGCAGAACTACCGTCGGGTTGCTGCTCTTTTCTGAAAAACTTAACTATAAAGTTATTATAGTATGGCGATCCGAAATTAAAGGGAGCCTGTTTATCTTCCGGTGAAGTGGCAGAAAGGCCCAGGTTTCCGTCTCCATCCTGAAAGCCAATCACAAAAACGAGCGTATCAGTGGGTACACCGTCTTTAATGTAACTATACTTTTCAATGCGTTTAAATTCTATCTCCGGGGTGTCCGGGTAGTTTGGCGCTTTGCGGCAGGAGCTGAAAGCCAGCATCAGTAACAGAAGGGCTGCACTATACTTTAGCATGTACTTCATGTAGGATGTCAGAAAATGAAGCTAAATTTACTAAATCAAACGGATAGATATAGGATTTGTTATTAATTTATTTGGATGGAATTTAAAGCTCAGCACATACAGAAACTGCATAACAACCAGGGTTTCGATTTTGACGAAACAGCTTTGCAGCTTTTCCGCTATCAGGCGCAGCACAACGCTATCTATAAAGAGTATCTGCAATTTTTGCGCGTTCAACCTGACCAGGTAACACAACTGCACCAGATACCGTTTCTGCCGATCGAGTTTTTTAAAACCCACCAGGTAGTTACTAATGCCGTAGAACCTGAAATTATTTTTTACAGCAGCGGCACTACGCAGCAAACACGCAGCAGGCACTTTGTAGCCAGCCTGGCATGGTATAACCAGGTTACTGAAAATATTTTTAACCAGTTTTATGGGCCATTGCAGGACTATGTGGTGCTGGCGCTGTTGCCTTCATACCTGGAGCAAGGTGGTTCATCGCTGGTAGCTATGGTTGATTATTTTGTAAAACGCACAGGGCAGGACGAAGAAGGCTTTTACCTGAACAACCACCACAAGCTATTGCAAAGTATAAAGCAAGCCCGCCAGCGCGGTAAAAAAATTCTGCTGATCGGGGTATCCTATGCTTTACTGGACTGGGCTGATAAACTAAAGGGCCGCGAAGATTTCTCTGGTGTTACCATTATGGAAACAGGTGGCATGAAGGGCCGTCGCCGCGAAATGATCCGGGAAGAGCTTCATGCCCAACTGATGGCAGGTTTCGGAATAAAAGATGGTATACATTCAGAATATGGCATGACGGAGCTGCTGTCGCAGGGGTATTCTTTAGGAGATGGTATTTTCCATCCGGGGTATACAATGCGCATCCTGCTCCGCGATCTTAACGACCCGTTTGATATTGGCCCACACCACCGTTCCGGAGGTATAAATATAATCGACCTGGCCAACGTAGATTCCTGCGCTTTTATCGAGACCAAAGATATTGGCAAATTGCACCAAAATCATACTTTCGAAGTGCTCGGCCGTTTCGATAATTCTGACATCAGGGGCTGTAATCTTTTAGTACTGTAGCATCTTTCCGTGGCTTGTTGCGTTATAGCTGCCCATGGGTTATTTATTTTTTATTGCACTGGTGGCAGGTATGCTCCTGCTTTTTTATAGATGGGCTACACGCAAACAGCGCAGGCGTAAGCAGGTGCTGGCGCAGGATTTTCCGGTGGAGTGGCGCAAAATTCTGAAGGACCGTATTGGCTTTTACCATACTTTAAAAGAGGAAGACCAGCGCCGGTTTGAGAAAATGCTGCAGCTCTTCTTATCTGAAAAAAGAATAACAGGTATACAAACAGAGATAGACGATCTTACCAAAGTTTTGGTGGGCTGCAGTGCCATTATCCCGATTTTCGGCTTCCGCGATTGGGAGTATCAGAACCTGGGAGAGGTAATTGTTTTTCCGGGAAGTATAAAGCGATACCAGGATAAAGACAATGAAGCCGTAACGGAGGTGCTGGGGCGCGTAAATCCGTTTCAGAACGACCATTATGTTACGCTTTCAAAGCCAGCTTTGGAGCAGGGCTTTAACGACATGGCAGACCGCAAAAATGTAGGCATCCATGAATTTGCCCATATCCTGGACCAGGCCGATGGTGAAATTGATGGAATACCGGAAGCCTACATGCCCGATGAGCTGGTAAAGCCCTGGAAGGAATTAATGTACCGCAAAATCAAAGCTATTAAGCAAGGTGAATCTGATATTAACCCTTACGGTGCTACCAGCGAAGCCGAATTTTTTGCAGTTGTTACCGAGTATTTTTTTGAGAAGCCGGGGCAACTGGCCGAAAACCATCCCAGGTTATATGAAATGCTGACAAAGGTTTTCTCTCAAAATCCAAAACGCCGTTTTCGGTTAAACTTCAGAAGCCTTTTAAATCCCTATGGCAAACGCCTTGGCCGAAACGAACCTTGCCCGTGCGGCAGTGGCGATAAGTATAAAAACTGTTGCTGGCTTAAAAAAGGCGCAGCGGCGTCCTGAAGTATAAAACCAGCGCCTTGTTCCTAAGCTGCACGGGTTTAATTATACTATAAAACAAAAGCCCCTGCCGGGTTACAGCAGGGGCTTTTGTTTTATAGTTGTTTTTACAAAAGGTTTACGAAACAATTGGCCGTGCGTAAGCTTTTGCATCATCCAGCGTAATTTCATTCCCGCTCATAATTACCAGGCGCTCCACTACGTTTCGCAACTCGCGCACATTGCCTCGCCAGTCCAGTCCCTGCAGGTATTGCAACGCATCAGGGCTTATGGTTTTGGCTTTGTTACCATAGTCGTTTGCAATGTCGTTCAGGAATTTAGTAACCAGATCCGGAATGTCTTCGCGGCGCTCGTTAAGCGGTGGCACATGTATAAGTATAACGCCCAGGCGGTGGTACAAGTCTTCGCGGAAATTCTTGGCTTCTATTTCCTCCAACAGGTTCTTGTTAGTAGCTGCCAGCACTCGAACATCAACCTGTATGTCTTTATCGCCTCCAACGCGGGTAATGCGGTGCTCCTGCAAGGCTCGCAATACTTTTGCCTGCGCCGAAAGGCTCATGTCGCCTACCTCATCCAGAAACAATGTACCGCCATTAGCCTGCTCAAATTTACCGATGCGCTGCTTTACTGCCGATGTGAACGAGCCTTTTTCGTGTCCGAACAGTTCACTCTCGATCAGCTCGCTTGGTATGGCAGCGCAGTTTACCTCTATCAGAGGGCCATTGGCGCGGTTGCTGTGTTCGTGTATGGCGCGTGCCACTAACTCCTTACCTGAGCCATTGGGGCCCGTAATAAGAACGCGGGCATCAGTAGGGGCCACTTTTTCGATGGCTTGTTTTACACGGCCAAGGGCTGGCGAAGTACCCACCATCTCATACGTCTTCGAGATCTTCTTTTTAAGGATCTTAGTTTCGGTTACGAGGTTGGCTTTATCCAGGGCATTGCGCACGGTTACCAGCAGGCGGTTCAGATCGGGTGGCTTCTGCAGGAAATCGTAGGCTCCTTTTTTAGTAGCCTCCACTGCCGTATCTATGGTGCCGTGTGCCGATATCATAATAAAAGGTGTATCCGGAGAAATCTCCATGGCTTTTTCCAATACCTCAATACCATCCATGCCGGGCATTTTAATATCGCAGAGCACAACATCATACTTCGATTTGCTCAGGTTCTGGAGGCCTTTGGCGCCATCTTCTGCCTCATCTACAGAATAATTCTCGAACTCCAGTATCTCCTTTAAGGTGCTGCGGATAGCCCGCTCGTCATCTATGATCAGGATTTTGGGCATATGTATGCTTTATGATTTTTTGTTAAGTATAAACATTTAGCAGGCGCTTGTCAAGAGCGGTTGCTGCACTTGTACGTCTGAAACAAAGATAAAGCTATACTTCTATAAGCCTTGCCGATTCAGAAATAAAAAAAGCACTACCCTAAGGCAGTGCTTTTACTTATACTTTATACTCGTAGATTACTCAAATGTAACCACACTGTATAGTTCCGGCTCCAGAAAAGGCCCGCCCGGGTAGCTGGCTGTGTAATCAAAATTCATCCAAAGCTCGCCGTTTGTTTCGTGGTAGTGTATTTTGCCTCCGTTTACTTCGTCCGGGAAAAGTGTACGAACAGCTTCGCTAACTTTATCCAGGTCATCCATGGTTCCTACTTTTACCTCGGTATACATGTGGCTTTCTGAAATTATGATGCGGGCTTCGCCGCCAACAGCCATAACCGAAGAGGCCATTAGTATAGAATAATCATCGCAGTCGCCGGCAAGCAGGCCTATGCTTTCGATTGGGGCAGAGTAGTAATCGGTGTTGCGCGGATCATTCACATATTTCCAGTTTACGCGGATGTGTTTGAAGAGCGAAAAATAGCGGGCCAGTTTGTTATACTTGCTGTAATACTCGCCATTATAGTAGCGTGTGGAGTTTTCTACGGCAAAAGCACGTACCTGCGGGTGTGTAGGCTGCATGGCATTTTTAACGCGCCGCTCCTGGAAATAAGTACCTTTCACTGGTTTAAAGTATGATACATTATTAGGGTTGTTGGTCATACTTACCAGTACGGCATTATAGTCGTCGTACAGGCTTTCCATACTATAGTTAGAGCTGTTAAAAGCCGTCATGCCTAGCAGTGTAAAAAACATAAGCACAATAAGCCTGCGGCTATACTTTGTAACTATAATAGAAATGGTGGCCGCAATCATAACGCACAGCAGGTACGTCATTTCATACTTTATAAAGCTGACAGCGGGCATGTAAAAGTTTATCAGTACAGCCATCGGGAAAACGATGATGATCTGGATAAACCTGACTGCAAAATTTTTAAGATGCGAGGTTTGTAGGAACTGCGTCATATTCTCCATGTTTTGGGTGTTGGCGCTACAAGCCTTTCGGCTTTAAAAGAATAGCTTTTGCTACTATACTTCTGGTAACACAAACACCGGGCCTTTTTGCTCCTTCCTGCTCAAATTTTTTTAGGATTTTTCAGGGTATGATCGTGCTTATAAGTTCGGGATAATTTTTATATTTCGAAAGGCTTTTTTTAGTAAAGCGATATTAAAGTATAAATTCTGCGGTTTTTAACCTTAACGCTGCTACACCCTGTGTTTGCAAAACAAACTATGAGACAGGTTAGGGAGCTGGGCTATAGCTAAAAGCCTATGGTTATCTCCTGAGATTTATACTTTGAGCTGATTTCTGCCAAACTTATAAAACTATGAAATGTAAAGCATTGGTAGCCTTTGTGTTACTGCTATGCCTGCCTTTGGCTAACTACATGCAGGCACAAAATCTTAAACGGCGCGCTTTCCTGGGTGTGCAGACAATTACTATTACTGATTCGCTGGCCAAAGTCCGAAAGCTGCCTGCCGCTTCCGGCGCTTTGGTAGTAAGGGTAATTCCGGGCAGTACCGCTGCTGCGATCAAACTGCAGCCAAATGATATTATACTTACACTGAACAACAAGTCTGTAGGCAGTGCGCAGGAGTTGGTGGCCATGGCGCGCCAACTGCAGGTAGGCGAGAAGCTGGCTCTTTCTGTTTTCAAGGCTGGCAAAGCAGTAAGTATAAAAGGTAAAGTACAGCCAATGCCACAGGAAACCGCTGTAAACGGCGATGTGATCTACGATGAAGTAGCATTGCCAAGTGGCGGTTATGTACGTTCTATTATCAAAAAGCCAAAAGGCAAAGGCAAATTCCCTGCTGTTTTCTTTATCCAAGGCTTTAATTGCGGCTCTATCGATAACCTGCCGGAAGATGATACACAACGCAGATTAATGGACGGGCTGCTGGCGAAAGGTTACCTGGTATACCGCATCGATAAACCCGGCACCGGCGACACCAAAGGCACAAAACCCTGCTCCGAAATAACTTACCAGGAAGAAGTTGATGCCTTTAAAGCCGCCCTCAAAAAGCTTAAGACCTACGATGCTGTAGATACCGATAATATTTTCCTGTTCGGGCACTCGCTTGGTGGGAACACCGCCCCGTTAATTGCTGCAGAAGAAAAGGTAAAAGGTATAATTACTTACGGCGCTGCGGCCATGCCCTGGTTCGAGTACCTGATAGACCTTTACCGCGAGCAGCGCCCTTTGTATAGTGTGGATTATGTGCAGGTAGAAGACGATATGAAAACGTTTATTCCGCTGTTGTACGAGCTGATGGTGCAGAAGAAAACGCCTGAGGAGCTTGCCCAGAATCCAAAGTATAAAACCCTGCTGCAAGAAAACCTGGACTATGATGGCAAAGGACACCTGTTTGCCCGAAACTATAAAGTATTGCAACAGCTACAGGATATTCCGTTTAATAAAGCCCTGAAGGAAGCAAATGCTTATACGTTAGCTATTTACGGCGAGGCCGATGTGCAGTCTTTGGATGCGGAAGGGGCTCGCATGATTGCTGATGTCGTAAACAGTTTTCATCCGGGTAAAGGGGAGTCTTACGTGCTGCCGCGCACCGATCATGGTTTTGTAGAAGTAGGTATCAAAGCTGATTATATTCGTTTGCAAGCCGAAGGCCAATACGATGCGTTTGCCTCCAGCCATTTTAACTATAAGCTAATAGACTTACTGGACACCTGGATAAAGGATAAGCTAAAGAAAGCCTGAACCGGTATTGACCAGTTATAAACAGGAAGGCCGCAATAAGTATTAGTTACTTATGTGGCCTTCCTGTTTATACTTTAACTTACTGATACTGTATATAAAGTGGGCTTGGCTGCAGGGCTATTACTTCTTCCGGCGTCATGAGGCGTGGGCTTTTGCGCAGGTCGTTTTTGTAGAATAGCTTGAACCCTGTAAACTGCACCGGTTCTTTCTGGATGTATCGGCGGTAGGTGTCTTTTTTAAGCGCATGATGCCCCCAGCCATCCATGTGCATAACTACCTGTACTTCCGGGCGGAGAGTGATATTTGGGGTATTAGTGATCATGCGCTGCGTAAAGCGGTGTACAATCAGCAATTTAGGTGGTACATTGTTTGCCTTCACCAAACCGGCCAGAAACTCAGTTGCGTAGTTGATATCTTCGGCATCAAAGGTGCCAATGCTGCGCCCCGGTACACCGCCGTTCTTCATCGAGAACTCGGCATCTATACCTAAATGCACGTTTGGTAATTGTAGGTAAGGAGCAAGGCGTGGCAACTCTTCTTGTAGTGTGCTGCGGCCCACCTGCACATCCAGAAACACCAGGGCATCCCGCTTTTTCGCCAGCTCAATTACATCTTCAATCATTTTGTTTGCCATGCGCAGCCGGTACTTATCGCCGCGGCCGGGCTTGCCTTGTGCCGTAACCACAATGGCGTGCAGGGCAGGTTGCACCGGCGTAAGCGAGTCGGCTTTGCTCCAATGGGCTACTTCTTCGTCCAGCTTTTGCAGCATTTGCTCTGGTGGCAGCTCACCTAATATACCCATTCGTTTAGATAGCGGGTTTCCGTAAAAAGCGAGTATACGCTTGTGCGGCAATATAGCGCCCGGCAATGGCTTAGGGCCCGGGTACTTCCAGGATGCTGTATCTGCAGTGGACTTTGTTGCGCTCTCTACACTATCTGTTTTGGTACTGCCAGTAGCAGGTATTGTAACTGTGGCTTTTTCAAGTGGCCGAGCTGTGAGTTGTTGCACTTCATGCTCCTGGGTACAGGCGTTGGCGGTTAGTAAAAGCCCTGCCAGTGCCAGTGTTTTTGTAGTTGCAGTTATTCCGGGGTAATTGTATTTTGTTAAACCGGTTAATAATTTTTTTGTAACAGACTGGTGTGCAGTCTGTTCCTTTTTACGCGTAAGCCTAAGCAAATTCATGAAGGTAAGTATAAGGGTGTTGCAGTGCTCAAAATAGGAAATTTTCCTGAATATCGGCTTATACTTTCCTGCTTACATGGTAAAATAATTTACGGATGTGTATAGTGCCGTTTCAGCCATTGGCTTAGCCCTGAAAGGCCCGGAAAAAGCACACGTTCGGTTATATTGGCCTGGTCCAGTTTGTCGCGTATTTCCCATTTTAATTCGGCCGGAATAATTACCCTGAAGTATAAATCAGGATGCTCCTTCAGCCATTTTCCCATTTCAGCTTCCACACCCGACATTAATGAAAACAGGGCATACTGATGGATGATGCGGGCATCTAGCGACGGTGGCTCTAAAAATACAACAAACGGATCGTGCTTGTACTCGTCGAGCTCTTTCAGGGAAGAGCAAACCGATTGCAGCACCTCAGCTGTAAATACATTAGAGCCTTCTTCCTGTATGGCTTTCTTCAGCGGCTCCGGTAAGAACTCATTCGATTTAACATAATTAATGCACCAGATAACGCCGTCCTGGTCATACTTCGATAAATCCTGGGTAGCGAAATGCAGGGCTACGTAAGGGGAGTAGGTCCAGTCGAGGAGGCGGGTGGGCAGGCCATGGTGTTGCGCCACTGCCAGCCAGTTCCAGACAGAGTCGCCGGGCGAAGCATTGCTGTGGGCATACTTCCGGAAGTTGCGCAGAATATGAGGTTCCAGTTTTCCGTAATTACTGCCCAGCCTTGTAATGCTTGTTGTCAGGTCGAAGGCTTTGTTCCAGTTGCCCCTGTACACGTATGCCGATCTGAATCGCCCTATGCTATCATCCCAACTATGGTCAAACAGCACTTTCTGTACATCTACCCAACTTTTTGCTACTATGTCTTTTCCTGCTTCCATGAATCGGCTTATTTGCTTTCTAGGTTATTTTGGTAGTTGGCTACAGCATATTACTGGCATTGCCGGCATAGGTTGCATGTATACTTTATACTTCTGCTTAGTTAGGATTTAGTGCGGTGAAGCCTTTGTTTTATAGTTTAAGCTAATTTATCAGAACAAACCCAGCTGTTTGCCTGCTTTTGTGCAGAAGTGGGTATAGTTGTAAGGTGTCATTTGCCGGCCTTTCATATATTTTTGCTTACTTATTCTGAACAACGTTGCTATTGTTTCTGCAAATTTTCCCTCACCGCGCATGCGGGTGCCAAAACGGCTGTCGTTTAGCTGACCGCCGTGGCAACTGGCAATCTGGCTGAGCACTTTTTCTGCTTTGTCGGGGTAAGCCTGTTGTATCCAATCTTCAAAAATAGGGCCTATACTTCCGTTAAGCCGCACAATAGTATAAGCTGCATTGCTGGCGCCGGCCTCAGCAGCAGCTTTAATAATGGCCGGAATTTCCGAATCGTTTAGGCCGGGTATAACAGGCGCGACCATTACATTTACAGGTATACCAGCAGCACTTAGTTGCCTTACCACCTCCAGCCGTTTAGCTGCCGAGGCAGTACGCGGTTCCAGTTTTTGTCTTAGTTTCTCGTCTAAGGTTGTTATGCTGATGCTTACGTGCACCAAGTCCAGTTTACTCAGTGCTGTGAGCAGGTCAAGGTCGCGAAGTATGAGTGCATTTTTAGTGATGATACTAACCGGGTGGCGGTACTGCAGCAAGACCTCCAATAACTTTCTTGTCAGTTGCTTTTTTGCGTCGATGGGTTGATAACAGTCGGTGTTGCCTGCCAGCATGATGGGCATTACTTTCCAGTTGGGTTTCTCGAGTTGCTGCGCCAGCACTTCTGCGGCATTTTCTTTAATGATGATCTTGCGTTCAAAATCCAGGCCTGCGCCATAACCCCAATACTGGTGTGTGTTGCGGGCATAGCAATAGATACAGCCATGTTCGCAGCCCTGGTAGGGGTTCATGGAATAAGTGAGGCCCAGGTCAGGGCTATCTACCTGGTTTACTATCTTTTTAGGATGTTCTTTAAAGAACTCTGTTTTAGAATTGGAGAGCATCGGCTCATCCAGTCCTTCTATATGGTCGGCTACGTATTCCTGTTTCAAGTATGGGTTAGCAGGGTTATACTGTGCACCTCGTCCTTTTAAATATTCTTCTGCTTTCATGGTTTTATTTATTGTCATTTCGAGCGATAGTCGAGAAATCTTATATGTTCTATAGTTGAAACTTTAGTTTATGGCTAACAGGCTATACTTTCATAGTTGGCTTTCATCCTTAGTCTTACTTGCCTATTTGTTTCATTTTATACATTGGTGCCCTCATGGCCGGGCGGCCTCGTCTTTGGCATCGCGCTGTCTATTGAAGCTGCTCCTCGCTCCGCTGCGGGCTGCTGAGCAAGCTCAGCACCGCAACAATAGAAGGCGCTCCACCTAAGGACTGGGATTGATACTGCTTAGCTTGCGACTATGCAACTGGAGGCAAGTATCCCCTTGAGGGGACTATAGGGGTATTTGTAGTGGAACTACAAAGCAAAAGCCTCAACCAGGTGCATCTACTGACGATTCGATGTTTGAGCGTTCAGCGAGTTTCGAATTGTCTTGATTCTTTTGCTTACTTTTCTCATCAAGGAGAAAAGTGAGGCCCAGCCGGCGAGGCGAAAGCTAACAAAGAGCAGTAAACCTAAATCAATGCTATTGATTAATCAGGTTTAACGAAATGTTATAACTACTTAACTATGTTCTCCTTTACCTCACCCCAACCCTTAATAACTCCTTAAACTTAGTAGTATAACACGGAGACTTCTTCTCGCATTTTAATTGCCAGGGGCGGGTAGTGCCTTGTGAAGCGCAGGTAACTTTGTCGCGGCCCCAGCTGCTGTTAAGTTTATCTAAAGCCTGCATCAGGCGTTGGTGTTTGTCGCGGTCTATGGTATCAAGTAAAGATGCCTGTACCTGGTTTTGTGGCCTCAGTTCCGATACAATCACACCGCTTTTTTTATACCGGTAACCCTCGCGGTAGAGCGCCAGCAAGGCCAGGTTAGCGTAGTGCAGCAGTTCCAACGTACTGTTTGTAGCAGTTGGCAGCGCAATGGTTTTGCTGTTAAAGTATTGCGGCTCGTCGCGGAACTGGTTTGTTTGCAGAAATACTGTAATAGCGCCGGTGCAGCTTTTCTGCCTGCGTAATTTGGCTGCACAGCGGGAAGCATAGTTGGCGGTAGCCTCCTGAAGTTCTGATAGGCCGGTAATAGGACGGCCAAAAGAGCGCGATGTGCAGATATTCTGCTTGTTTGGTGCTTCCAGTTCCAGGTCCTGGCAAGGCTCACCGCGCAACTCGCGCACAGTGCGCAACCCAACCACTGTCATGTGTTTTTTTATGAAAGTATCCGGTGCATTGCGCAGGTCCAGTGCGGTATGGATACCAAAACCAGCCAGTTTTTGCGCATACCGCCTTCCAATACCCCATACATCGCCAACTTCGGTGCGTCGCAAGGCTTCTTCTATATGTCGCTCATCGGTAAGCACCAGCACACCGGCTGCCTTTTTCGATTTCTTGGATAAGCGGTTTGCCAGCTTGGCCAGCGTTTTGGTAGGAGCCACGCCTACCGATACAGGTATGCCTGTCCAGGCTCTTACTGTTTCGCGCATTTCCTGAGCGTATTGGTTAAGGTCGCGTCCGTAGAAATTGCCCAGGTCCAGAAAAGCTTCATCAATAGAGTATACTTCCAGGTTAGGCGTAAACTGTGCCAGCGTCTGCATCACCCTTGCCGACATATCGCCATACAAAGTGTAGTTGCTGCTGAACACATGCACCCCATGCTGCTCAATAACATCTTTGGCTTTAAAAGCTGGTTCGCCCATTGGTATGCCCAAGGCTTTAGCCTCGTTGGAGCGGGCAATTATGCAGCCATCGTTGTTAGAGAGCACTACAATAGGCTGGCCTTCGAGTTTCGGGTTAAATACCCGCTCGCAGGATGCGTAGAAGTTGTTGCAGTCTACTAAAGCGAAAAGGCTGGTCATGGCTGTCCGTTTATTTTGTGCAGCGACCATACTACAACGCCCCACGGTTTAAAATCCATTTCTTCTGTCAGTTCCAGCGGGGCATACTGCTCGTTGGCAGGCATCAGGTATAGTTTGCCTTTCAGGCGCACGAGTTGCTTTACTGTAAATTCACCATCTACCACGCCTATAATAATGTGCCCTTCGGCAGGTTTAACTGAGCGGTCTACTACCAGTATGTCGCCATCGTGCAGGCGGGCATCGCGCATCGATTCTCCCCGCACCCTTACTAAATAAGTAGCAGTAGGATTTCGGATGAGTACGCTCTGCAGGTTAATTTTATCTTCGAGGTAATCATCGGCAGGAGATGGAAAGCCCGCAGCCACATAGGGCATGCTTAAAGGGAGTTCCAGTTGATCAAACTCGTGCAGCGGCAAAACCTCGAAAGGGTGCGGCAGGCTCACCGGATTAAAGTAAAGTATATCTTCCATAGTTTCTTCTGTTTTATAACTCGAGCCCAATATAGCTTTTGCTAATATATGTAGCAATTTATACTAAATAAATTAGTTTTGGTTTTTGAAAAAGTACTCTGCTTAGTGCTCAGGATGAGTGTTTGCAGTGTTTTTCTCAGGTTAAAGGCATTGAGGTGTATTTTTATTAAGTGGCTCAATAAATTATACTTTGCTAAATTTGATAGCTGAAATGGGGTGTGGGAGAAGTGGCAGGGAAGTATGGTAACGTGCGGGCGCCTGGCTGGCAAGTATAAAAATATATGCTTCTGCCATCCAATAAGCAGTATTTATTCTTAACTAGCATTTACATTTGTGAAGGGTACAAAACCCTTGTTTTTAGTAATTTTTTAAAATGATACAGCGCAGCACGCGGCTCGATGCGGTTCATTATGAACTATGCGGGCCAGTATACGAGCAGGCAAAGCAACTGGAACTGCAGGGCCACAGCATCACGAAACTGAACATTGGTAACCCGACTCCTTTTGGTTTTGAGGCTTCCGGAGAAGTAGTGCAAAGTATAATAACCAACCTGCACCCGGCTCAAGGCTACTCCGACCATAAAGGCATCTTAAGCGCCCGCGAGGCGATCAAAAACTATTATACCGGTAAAGGCATACATGGCATCCATACTGATGATGTTTCTATTGGAAACGGCGTAAGCGAGCTTATACTTCATGCGGTGCAGGGTTTGCTGAATGAGGGAGATGAAGTGCTGGTGCCCTCTCCGGATTACCCGCTCTGGACAGCGGCTGTTCGTTTTTCGGGAGGCAAAGCCGTGCATTACCTCTGCGACGAAGCATCGGACTGGAACCCGGACCTGAAAGATATTCAAAGCAAAATCACGAGCCGTACCAAAGCCATTGTTATTATTAACCCTAACAACCCGACAGGCGCGGTGTATACCCCGGAACTACTGCAGCAGGTAGTACAACTGGCGGCCCGGCACAACCTGGTGGTTTTTTCGGATGAGATCTATGATAAAATCCTGTACGACGACACCAAACATTACCCAACGGCTACATTTTCGGACGAAATTTTAACTGTAACTTTTAGCGGCTTGTCCAAGAATTACCTGGCGGCGGGCTTTAGAGCGGGTTGGATGGTGGTGAGCGGCAACAAAGCAAAAGCGGCTTCTTATATAGATGGCCTGAACACGCTGGCCAGCCTGCGGGTGTGTAGTAATGTGCCTGCGCAATATGCTATAAAAGTAGCCTTGGAAGGTTACCAAAGTATAAACGACCTGGTGCTGCCAACAGGCCGCCTGCGCCAGCAACGCGACATTTGTTACGATAAACTTACTGCCATACCCGGTATTACCTGCGTTAAGCCAAAAGGTGCTTTTTACCTCTTTCCCAAAATTGATGTGAAGAAGTATAACATACACAACGACCAGCAATTTGTACTTGATTTTCTGCGCGAGCAGCACGTATTGCTGGTACAGGGCAGTGGCTTTAACTGGCAGCAACCCGACCATTTCAGGATTGTATACTTACCGGAACTTCAGGAGCTAAGCCAAACAATGGACAAGCTAAGCCTGTTTCTGAGTACGTACCAGCAAAATGTGTTAATGCCTACCGAGCTGGCGCAAGTATAGGTAGAAGAAGTTTATACAAACGGAGCAAGGCTGAATTTGAAGAATTTTATTTAATCTCTGTTGACTAATAATGGTGGTCGGAACAATAATAAAATTATTAATAACAATCATTGGGCTGCTAATGACCTTTGCGTTATTAGCATGGGGGGTGATAAAGAAAGATAAAAGCAGACTGAAGAAAGCGGGTTTAGTTTTTTTGAGTACTTGGATTGTCTTAATCGTTATTAGTGTAATTGAGTTTTTCATCCTGATGAATTAAAAGCATAACTGCTGACAAAATCTTCATCATACCGCTACACAAAAACCGACAAATGAGATTATACTTCCGATTTGCCCTCATGCTGCTCATACTTGCTGCCTGCGCCGGCAAGCAGGAAGAAACGCAGCCAACAGTAGCAGATATTACGGAATCGGTGTATGCGTCCGGAGTGGTAAAGAGCAAAGACCAATACGAGGTTTTTCCGAAGGTGAGCGGCATAATACAGCAGATACTGGTTACAGAAGGTGATGTAGTAAAGAAAGGCGACCCGCTAATGAAGTTGGAAAACGACGCCGCCCGCTTAAGCACCGAAAATGCCCGTATTGCCGCCGAGTATGCCCGCGTAAGTGCCAACTCCGAAAAGCTGAACGAAATACGGGAAGCCATTGACCTGGCGAGGAGCAAAAAGCAAAACGATTCGCTGCTGCTGGTAAGGCAGCGCAATTTGTGGGCGAACCGCATAGGCACGCGTGTTGAACTGGAGCAGCGGGAGCTAAACTATAAAAACTCTGTTACAGCTTATAAGTCGGCTATACTTCGCTACAACGACCTTAAGAAGCAACTCAATTTCGCCGCCCGGCAATCGCAGAAAAGCCTGCAGATAAGCGAAACCATGGCCGATGATTACACCGTTAAAAGCGAGACAAACGGCAAAGTATACAGCGTACTGAAAGAGAAAGGCGAGATGGTAAACCCGCAGATGCCGGTGGCTGTAATTGGCGATGCCGATGATTTTATACTTGAACTGCAGGTAGATGAGTATGACATAGCACGTGTAAAGCCGGGGCAAAAAGTGTTGCTGAACCTCGACAGTTACAAAGGCCAGGTATTTGAAGCCAAAGTATACAAAGTTAACCCGGCCATGAACGAAAGAACACGTTCGTTTACCGTGGAAGCCAGCTTTGTTACCACGCCCCCAGCGCTTTACCCGAATCTTACCACAGAAGCAAATATCCTCATACAAACCAAGAAAAATGCGCTCCTCATTCCGCGCGAATACCTGCTGGATGGCTCTTTTGTGATGACAGAAGACAAAGAAAAAGTGCAGGTAAAAACCGGGCTGAAGGATTATCAGAAAGTAGAGATATTGGATGGACTGACGAAGGATGATGTGATCGTAAAACCTGCCCAATGAATAAAAAGCTCATTTTCGGGATAGCCAGATCGATGATGATGGCCCGCCTGGGGCAAACGCTGGTGGCTGCTATTGGGGTTGCGTTCAGTATTGCGATGTTTGTTACATTGCTCAGTTTTATGAACGGCCTGAACGACATGCTCGATGGGCTTATACTTAACCGGACACCCCATGTGCGCCTTTATAATGAGATAAAGCCCAGCGCAAACCAACCGATAAATGCCTCTTCCGAATTTAAAGACTCTTACAACTTTATCAGCTCGGTAAAATCAGGTATAACCAGGCAGGAAATTTATAACAGTGGGCCCATTATGCAAGCTGTTAAATCCGATCCGCGTGTGTTGGGGGCTGGGCCAAAACTAACGGCACAGGTGTTTTTTAACGAAGGCACCATTGATATTACCGGCGTGATAAACGGGGTGGATGTGGAAGAGGAAATGCGGCTTTTCAAATTCCGCGACTATGTAACTTCCGGTTCTGCCATTGATGCAAAAAACGTAGCTAACAGCATTATACTTGGTAAAGGCCTGGCCGAAATTCTGGCAGCCGACATTGGCGATGTGGTGCAGGTAACCACGGTGCAGGGCGAGCGTTTCCCGTTAAAAGTAGTTGGCTATTTTCAATCGGGTATACAGGAAATCGATAAAGTGCAGAGTTATGCCTCTATCGTTACTACGCAAAAACTTCTGGGCAAACCATCTAACTATATCACCGACATCCAGATAAAGCTGCACGACCTTAACATGGCGCCGGCTGTTGCCCGGGAGTACCATCAAAAGTTCGACATCGATGCCGAAGATATCCAGACTGCCAACTCGCAATTCGAAACGGGCAGCAATGTTAGGTCCATTATTTCGTATGCGGTGGGTATAACCTTACTTGTTGTGGCAGGCTTTGGCATTTTCAACATCCTCAACATGATGATCTACGAGAAGATGGATTCCATTGCCATACTTAAAGCCACCGGTTTTTCGGGTAATGATGTGAACATGATCTTCCTGGTGATTGCGCTAAGTATAGGTTTCTTTGGTGGCATGGTCGGGCTGATATTTGGTTTCATCTTTTCACTCATCATCGATAACATTCCGTTTAACACGGCCGCGCTGCCAACTATAAAAACATACCCGGTAAACTATAGCCCTGCATTTTATTTTATAGGTGGCTTCTTCTCATTAATTACTACTTATTTTGCCGGTTTCTTCCCGGCCCGGAAAGCCAGTAAAGTAGATCCTGTGGAAATTATAAGAGGCAAGTAACATGCAGGAAATCATACTCGAGGCCAGGCACATCAATAAAGAGTTTCATGATCCGGTAACGGTGCAGGTGCTCACAGATATTACTTTTTCTGTAAATAAAGGCGAGTTTGTATCCGTGATTGGTAAATCGGGTTGCGGCAAGTCTACGCTGCTTTATATCCTGTCAACAATGGACACAGACTATACCGGGGAATTGCTGATAGATAAAGAGTTAATGACCGGCAGGAATGGTACTGAACTGGCCAGGATCCGGAACGAGAAGATTGGTTTTGTGTTCCAGTTTCATTATTTGCTGAACGAGTTTTCGGTGTTGCAGAATGTAATGCTGCCCGGCCTGAAACTGAACAAGTATAGCAGGCAGGAAGTAGAGCACCGTGCCCTCGAACGGCTTAAAATGTTAGGTATAGAGCACCTGGCAACCAAAGAAGCTTACCGGATATCTGGTGGAGAAAAACAGCGCGTTGCCATTGCCCGCGCCCTCATAAACGACCCGCACATTATTATGGGCGACGAGCCAACCGGTAACCTTGATACCCGGAACAGCGAACACGTTTTCGAGGTATTTAAAGAGCTGGCCGAAGTACATGACCAGACCTTACTTATAGTTACCCACGACCAAAGCTTTGCAGAGCGCAGCGGCCGGATTATAGAGATGGCAGATGGTAAGATTATCCGGCATTAAAACGCCGTTAGAAAGTAGCTGGAAGTTAGTATAAGTATAAAGTGAAAGGCCCTGTTAAGTGCCGGTTTAGCCTGATGAGCGAAATTATACTTTTTAGTTATTCGGTAGCAAGTATAAAAATAAGGCCGAATAATTCGCCCTTATTTGATTGTAAAACGTTAACTTTTATATAGTTTCGGACTTATATTTAAACGGAATTATATTGTTTGAGTAACCAATTCAGCTTAGCTTAAACTATAGGTTCTTCTCTTCATACTATTTAATATGAACAAAGGTCTGAGTAACCTATTTGAGGTAGTAAAAAAAGATAAAAGAGTAATCATAGGCCTAATGTCGGGCACATCGCTGGATGGCCTTGATATTGCGCTTTGCGAGTTTACCGGCCACGGAACGCAAACCCGAATGGCACTCCGTGAGTTTGCCACCATGCCATACGACAACGCTTTTAAGCAGGAAGTAAAGGCTATTTTCTCTAAGCGCCAGGTTGATCTCGAAAAAGTATGCCTGATGAATGCTTACATCGGGACTTTCCATGCCAACCTGATAAACTCCTGCCTGCAAAAGTGGGGTATAACATCCTCCGAAGTAGATATTATTGCCAGCCACGGCCAAACTATATACCACGCCCCGGCTTCCCTGCACATGATAGAGGGTATGCCCAATGCCACGCTGCAAATAGGCGACGGCGATCATATTGCCGTTAAAACAGGCATCATCACATTAAGCGATTTCAGGCAAAAACATATAGCAGCCGGAGGCGAAGGTGCGCCCTTAGCTGTGTACGGCGATTACCTGCTTTTTTCAGAGGAAGGGCAGAACCGGATTATGCTGAATATTGGTGGCATTGCCAATTTTACTTTCCTGCCCGGCGACCTGGACACTACCAGAATATTCTCTACAGATGTGGGGCCGGGCAACACCCTGATGGATGCTTACATTCAGACGCAGTTTCCGGGTAAATACTATGATGCCGACTCTGCCATTGCCATGCAAGGCAAGTATAACCCGGAGCTGGTAGCCGCTTTGCTGGATGATCCTTTCTTTAGTTACGACTTTCCGAAAACAACGGGACCCGAATTATTTAACCTGGCATACCTGGAGCAGGCACAATTAAGATCGGATACAACCCATCTTTCTGCAGAAGATGTGATGGCTTCCCTGAATCGTTTTTCAGCCCTTGGTATTTGCGATGCTATAACCCGGTCGCTGAAAGGCGAGAAATTCGAAATATTTTTAAGTGGCGGCGGCATGCACAATCCGTTGCTGATCCGGAATATCAAAGAGTTGCTACCAGGTGCCGTTATAAGAGATACTGCTGAGCTGGGGGTTTCTCCTGATGCCAAGGAAGCTGTGTTGTTTGCAACATTGGCCAATGAGTGTTTGGTGGGCAACAGAATAGATTTTGGGCCGGGACAAAGCCGTGTACCTTCGGTGCACATGGGTAAGATAAGCTTACCAGCGTAATGCGTTTAACCGATGATTTTATGTACAGTTTAAATAATAATTACTATGAGAGAAATTTACTTACCCGGGTGGCCTAACCTAAAGGCAACCCTGATCTGGGTGCTGATGCTGGCGCTGCTAAGTCAGCCGGTTTTCGCCCAAACTACCCGTTACACCGTGTCGGGTACTGTTACCGATGCCCGTACTAAAAGCCCGTTGCCGGGTGTAGTTGTTAAATTTCAGAACAGCAACACCGCCACAGCTACCGATGCAAGCGGTAAGTATAACTTATCTGCTAATTTAGCGGCAGGCACTTATCAGTTAACTTTCTCCTACATAGGCTTTAAGCCGGCAACTAAATCGGTAGTATTGGGCGCATCTGCTACAGTAACTGTAGATGCCCAGATAAGCGAAGACGTAGTAGGCCTGGATGAAGTAGTAGTAACAGGTACGTCGGTGGCAACCAGCAAAAAGCAACTGGGCAATGCCATCTCTACCGTTTCTGCAGCTGCTCTCCAGAATAGCGTAGCCACCTCCGTAGACCAGGCCTTGTCTGGCAAAGTATCCGGTGCCCAGATATCGCAGAACTCCGGTAACCCTGCCGGTGGTATCAGTGTGCGTTTAAGAGGTACCAGTACGGTGGTAGGCTCAGGAGACCCGTTATACATTGTAGATGGCGTTATCATTAACAACGGCTCGCCGGAACTGATTGACTTGGGCGGTTATGCTCAGAACCGTCTGGTAGATATCAACCCGAATGATATTGATCGTATTGAGATCATAAAAGGTGCTGCTGCGGCTGCTATCTATGGTTCCAGGGCAAGTAACGGTGTAGTGCAGATCTTTACCAAGCGTGGTAAAGAAGGTAAGCCTAAGGTTTCAGCATCTACCCAGTTCAGAATTAGTGAAGTTCGTAAAACACTGGATTATAACGATCATCCTTTCCGTTTTATCAACACAGACCCTCTGGATAAGACGCAGGAGCCGGTGCAGCGTTACGATTACCAGGATAAAATTTTCCGTACGGCTTATGGTACAGAAAACAACGTTTCGGTATCGGGTGGTAGCGCTACTACCCAGTATTTCCTGAGTGGCAACTTTCTGAGCAACCAGGGTATTATAGATGGTTCTGCATTTAACAGGGGAGGAGCCCGCTTGCGAATCGACCAGACATTGAATGATTGGATGTCGGTTTCTTTAGGTGCCAATTATGTGCTGAGTACAAGTAAAGAGATTCCGAATGGTGGATTGAGCGAAGCATACGGTGCGCTAACAGGTTTTATCTTTAGCAATAACTTTATTAATCCGGAGCCGGTTAACGGTGTATACCCTTCTACAGCGCCAACAGCTATACTTAGAAGAACCAACCCGCTGGAGGCAATAAATCGTTTCGACTTCGGCCAAAGAACAAACCGATTTATTGGTGATTTCCAGGTAATGCTGACGCCGATCAATAACCTGAACATCAATTATACTTTGGGTTATGATAACTCCACACAGATTGCGACAGGCTTTATTCCGGTGCGAAACACAACACCTTCTTACGACGCTGGTTATTCGCGCCGTGCCGATAGAACCTCATACCTGTTAAACAATGATCTGAATGTTTCTTATAAGGCTACTTTAGGAGATTGGTTAGTATCTACAACAGGAGCAGGAGCTACAGCACAGATCGAGAAGAATTATACGACAGGTATAACAGCCACCCAACTTGGCCCGATAGCTGAGATTTCAACAAACGGAGCTACAGTTGTTGCGGGAGAATCAAGAGTCGATATCAATATACTTGGTTTCTTTGCACAACAGACTTTTGGTATCGGTGACCGTCTTTTCCTGACAGGTGCAGGCCGTTATGATGTTTCTTCTGTTTTTGGTCCGGATAACAGATGGCAGTTTTACCCGAAAGTTAGCGGTAGCTACCTGATCTCAAATGAGAAATTCTGGCAGAATATTACCAATGTAATTCCTATCCTGAAGTTCAGAGCATCTTATGGCCAGGCAGGTAACTTAACGGCAATTGGAGCTTACGACCGTTACACAAACTATAACCCTGTTTCTTTGCCTGGTTTTCCGGGTGTTATTTCTTCAACGCTGTTAGGTAACTCTGGTATCAAACCGGAAAGACAGACAGAAACTGAAGTTGGTGCCGATATGAGCTTCCTGAACGGAAGACTTGGTATGGAATTCTCATACTATCATAAAGATGTAAAAGACCTGCTGTTATTTATAGGCCTTACACCATCTACAGGTTTCCTGAACCAGTATGCTAACGTTGGTACCATGACGAACAAAGGTATTGAGTTAATGGTGACAGGTACCCCGATAGAAAAAGAGAATTTGAAATGGACTTCAACCCTGATCTATTCCAGAAATAAGAACGAAGTAAATGATATTCCGGGAGGTGTAGTAGCATTCCCTGGTGGTTTTGGTCAGGTTGCTGCAGTAAACGGTTACCCGATTGGTGCATTTTATAGTACATACTTTGCCCGTAACCCGGATGGCTCTCTTTTACTGAATCCTGCTGGTTTACCACAAGCCGAACGAGTAGGTCGTAACCCGGAAACCGGCCAGCCAACAGGAGCCACCAAACCTAAAGTAATCGGAGACCCGAACCCGGATTGGACAGGTTCCTGGACAAACGAACTGTCAGTTGGTAAAGGTCTTTCTTTCCGTACCCAGTTTGACGCGGCTTATGGTTTTGATGTGTTCAACTTTACCCGCCGTGTTGGCGAGCGCGATTTGTATGGTGGCTTAGCCGGATACGAGCCGGAGCTGAGAGGTGAAGTGCCAAAAGGTACATCAGCTGCTCTGTTCGGTATTTTTGAGAATTATATAGAAGATGGCTCTTACATAAAACTGAGAGAGCTTTCGGTAGCTTACGATTTTAAGCCTGCTTTCTTAGGAAACAGTAATGTGCGTTTAACTTTGGCTGGCCGTAATCTTTTCTCCATAGATGATTATAGCGGTTATGACCCGGAAGTAAACGCTGCCGGCCAGACTACTGCTGTTCGCGGTTTTGACTTTGTAGAGGTGCCGATACCAAGAACCTATGCCTTAGGTGTTACTGTATCGTTCTAATCTTCTTTATTTCAAACGGATAATTACATGAAAAATATAACTTCATTTTTAAAAATAGGTGCACTGTCAGGTTGCCTGATGCTTGCGAGCGGATGCGACCTTGATATACCAAACCCCAATGCTGCAAGTGATGTTGAAGTGCTTAACTCACGTGATGGCATTATTGCCCTGAGCGTAGGCGTTAGGCAGTTTTACTCTACTTCCGGGTTAGAGGCAGCTTATCTTTACCCAGGCGTAACAGGCCGTGAGATGAAAGGCGTTGCCACTTTTACTAACGTACTGGAACTGGAAGCAGGCGGCACAGCACTTCCTACTTTTAACGGTAACATACTTGGTTTGTGGTCCAGAATGCAGCGCACCATGAGTATGAGTGAGCAGATTCTGGTAAATGCTCCTAATATTTCTACTTTAACCGGCGGTACCTTAAGCGGTGTTTTAGCACATGCGCATTTGTATAAGGCAATGGCCTTAGGTACATTAGCCCTTGCATTTGAGCAGGCAAACACAGAAACCAGCACAACTGAAAAAGTAACATTTAGGCCAAGAGCTGAAGTACTGGCGACAGCCATTTCTCATCTGGACGAGGCAATTGCTCTTCTTAATGCCACCCCGGTTTCACCGGAGTTTAATTCGCTGGTAACAGGCTCGGCTTTTGACCTTAAGAATACCCTTTACGCGTTCAATGCAAGGTATAACCTTTATGCCGGCAACTATGCGGCTGCACTTGCCAATGCTAACCTGGTAGATCTGTCTAAAAAGTCGGAGTATGTGTACAGTACCTTAAGCCCAAACCCGATCTACAATACTGTTTTTATACTTAAGTATTTCAGACCCCGCGATAACTTTGGATTGCCAGCTGGGCTATTTGAAGAAGGAGATGCACGCGAAGCGTTTTACCTGACAGACCCAAGCGCGGTTGTGAACGGCGATCCGGTAAGAACGCTGAAAGGTTTCTTCGATACACAGACTTCCAATATACCAGTATACTTAACAGATGAGATAAAGCTGATAAAAGCCGAAGCTATACTTCGCAGCAATGGCTCGCTTGATGAGGCGCTGGCTTTTATCAATGAAGTGAGAACACAAACCTCCGGAGACCCTTTTGGTGTAAATGCCGCTTTGCCAGCTTATAATGGGCCGGTTACACAAGAGGCTTTGTTACTGGAAGTATACAAACAACGATCTGCTGAGTTATACTTAACAGGCCAGAAGTGGGAAGATAGCCGTCGTTTTGGCCGCCCTGGTCCTCCTGATAATACCACAGAGCGTAACCGGAATTTTTATCCTTACCCAGACCAGGAAAGGTTAACTAACCCGAATACGCCAGCTGATCCGGCAATCTAAAGTATAAAACGGCATCCTGAAGTATAGGGATGTTAACTTATGGCCTCCTGTTTATAGTTGATGATAGACTATAAGCAGGAGGTTTTTACTTTTACATGAATGCTTATTTAAGTCCTGAATCCTCAGTATAGCTGGCAAACAATAACTCCTGTCTTTGGTTATGCGTGTAATCAGTGTATACCTGATTTATTAACTATGAGAGCAAGAAGCATATTACTAAATGAGCGCCCGCAGGGCATGCCAACCGATAACACGTTTAAATTTATTGAAGACGACTTACCGGAATTGCAGGAGGAACAGGTGCTGCTAAAATCACTTTATATTTCCGTAGACCCCTACATGCGGGGGCGCATGAGCGAGGCAAAATCTTATGTGGCGCCTTATCAGCTACACGAGCCAATAACAGGTGGTATAGTAGCGGAAGTAGTAGAAAGCAGGAACAAGCAGCTGCCACAAGGCGCCGTGGTAATGGGTAACCTGCCCTGGCAAACCTATAGCATATCTAATGGTAACGGGCTAACTCAAATCGACCCTAATCTGGCGCCATTAAGTTACCACCTGGGTATACTTGGCATGCCCGGCCTGACAGCTTATTGCGGCTTAATCTTTATAGGAGATCCGAAGGAAGGCGAAACGGTGGTTGTATCGGGGGCAGCAGGAGCAGTTGGTTCGGTTGTCGGGCAGATCGCTAAAATAAAAGGTTGCCGCGTAATAGGCATTGCTGGCTCCGATAATAAAGTTAACTACCTGAAGCAGGACCTGGGCTTTGATGAAGCCATTAACTATAAAACTACAGGTAACATACAGGAGGCCCTGGCTGCTGCCTGCCCTAACGGCGTAGATGTATACTTTGACAATGTAGGTGGCGAGATATCGGACGCAGTTTATAGTTTGCTGAATAAATTTGCCCGCATTGCAGTATGTGGTCAGATCGCTTTTTACAATGCTACTTCGCGCCCAACAGGGCCGCGCGTAGAGCCTATCCTCCTGAAGACCAGCTCACTGATGAAAGGTTTTATAGTCAGTGATTATATGGAGCGGTTTGGAGAAGCAGCCTCGGGGCTGGCAGGTTGGCTAAAAGAAGGTAAATTGCAGTACGAAGAGAATATTCTGGAAGGCTTCGACCAATTACCGCATGCTTTCCTGGGCTTGTTTAAAGGCGAGAACATTGGCAAACAGCTCGTAAAGGTAGCCGAGTATAGTGGCGCAGGGCGTTAGCATACCTAAAAACAAGTATAAAGTATGTTCCTGATTTCTCTTCCTTAAAAATTTTATCTCTGGGTTACCCCAGGTAGTAACAAGTATATCATTAGCATATTAATATGAACAATTTCACATTCTATAATCCGGTTAAGATCATTTTTGGAAAAGGCGAAATCAAAGCTGTTGCCAAGGAAATACCAACCGAAGCCCGCGTTCTGATGACCTATGGCGGAGGCAGTATTAAAAAGAACGGTGTGTATGAACAGGTGATGGATGCGCTGAAGAACCACAAGGTTGTAGAATTTAGCGGCATAGAGCCGAACCCGCGCTACGAAACATTGATGAAGGCAGTTGAACTGGCAAAGGCTGAGCAGATCGATTATATCCTGGCAGTAGGAGGTGGCTCGGTAATAGACGGTACCAAACTGATCGCGGCAGCTATTCCGTTTAAAGGCGAAGAGCCCTGGGACATCCTTTCCAAAAAGACGCCGGTAACGCATGCCATACCTTTTGGTGTGGTACTGACCTTGCCGGCTACCGGCTCTGAAATGAACTCCGGATCTGTGATTACACGCGAAGAAACCAAAGAAAAGTTTTCTTTCGGAAGTCCGTTCACTTTTCCTAAGTTCTCGGTACTTGACCCAGAAACCTGTTATACTTTGCCGCCTCGCCAGTTAAGCAATGGTGTGGTAGATGCCTTTACGCACGTGCTGGAGCAGTACCTGACCTACCCAGTAAACGCACCGCTGCAGGACCGCATGGCTGAATCTATACTTATTACTTTGAAAGAAGAAGGCCCGAAGGTATTGGCGCAACCAACTAAATATGATGTAATGGCTAACTTTATGTGGTGTGCCACTATGGCCCTGAATGGGGTGATCAGGGTAGGTGTGCCAACCGACTGGGCAACGCACATGATTGGCCACGAACTTACCGCCCTGCATGGTATAGACCATGCCCGTACGCTGGCAATTGTATTACCATCTTTGCTGCGTTACAAGCGCGATACCAAACGTGAAAAGTTACTACAATATGGCGAACGTGTTTGGGGAATTACTGAGGGCAGGGAAGAAGAACGAATTGAGGCGACTATACAGGCTACGGTAAACTTTTTTGAGTCGCTGGACATACGCACCAGGCTGAAGGATTATGATGTTGATAAAGAAACAATCCGGGAGATTGTGCAGCGGTTTGAACAACGTGGCGTGAAGAACCTGGGCGAGCGTGCTGATATTCAGGTAGGCGATGTGGAGCAGATTCTGACCATGAGCCTTTAACACAGCCAAAATATAATACAATTAAAGTCCGTCGGGGTTAATTCTTCGGCGGATTTTTTTATTACGGCTAAAAAGTGAGAAGTATTACATATATAAAAACTATGGCGTAACAACGTTTAAAACGGCAATAAGCTGTTTATGAGCTAATTTAATGGCTAAAACTTAAGATTTACAGGTAAATTTTCCGAACGTATCAGGCAAAAACCCGTTAAACCTACAGGCGGAGCCGGAATAGGAAGCTAAGTAGGGTAGGCGCTCCGTCAATTTTAGCCGCCTATTTAAAATTATACTATCACTATGGAAAAATTCGCATTAATAAGTAAACAACTTTTAATATTACTTGTCTCTTTTGTTGCAGTATCGGATACAGACCACGCCAGAAGAAAATATAGCTAAGATTTACCTGAATATTTTGACCAGCAAGAAAGGCATCTATAATATTATAGATGCCTTTCTTCTGTTTAGCTTATTTTGCAAATAGCTGCGATACAATAATTTGTAAACCTTGTTAAGCTTAAAGTGCAACTTTGAAGTTATAACAAAAACTTACCTGTATTAAGCTAAGCTTAAGCAGAGTTATGATTTTAAAAGTATGCATGCTGAACTTTTAAGCCGAAAAAGTCATTTATCAGAAAGCTGCACAACTTAGCAGGATTTACAAAAGCATTCGGATTCAGTATGAATTTTGGTTTGTAAATTTTTTAGAGAATAAGCTTGTATATTAAGCGTGTGGCTGTTAAATTGCATTATCCTGTTTTAGAAAAGGGTTAAGTAATTAAGTACTAACTGGTTTTATTGTGGCTGTTATAATCAAAAAAAGAGGAAATGTATTGGCTGGAAAGCGGCATGGCATGCTTCTTGGTTATGATGGTTTAACCTTAACTTTTAGCAAATGCTAGATATTATCAATTTCATCGCACTTTCTGGGATTTTCAACATTCTTTTCTTTTGGTATGCTTCTACCAAAATGAAATCTAAGCCAGATCCGGTGAAAACGCTTATAGTATCTTTTGTCTTTTCAATCCCGCTTAGCTTACTGCTTATCGGAGTATATACAACCATGCTGATTTATGCTGCCAAGAACGGTGCCAGCGAAGATGCAATGTGGGAGTATATGGAGCAGGAAGAACTTCAATAGCCAGCCGCAATTTATATTTAGATACTTTTTCTGAGTCCCTTTATATAAAGTATGACTTTGCTTTTACAAAAATCGAGCATGTTATACTTGCTGATGAAAGTATAAACCTAGCTTAAAAAGTCCACATCGTTCCGGTTTATTAGTACTGATGCCGCATACCGGTTTTCTGTAGGACCGTTTTCCAGTTTAAGCACTCCTCTCGGGCAAACATGTGCGCAAATGCCGCAGCCCACACAAGAGGCCCGGATAACAGGTTGCCCCTGTTGTGCATACCAGCGCACATCTATCCCCATTTCGCAATACGTTGAGCAGTTTCCGCATGAGATACACTGGCCACCATTGGTTGTAATCCGGAAGCGCGATAAATGCTTTTGCAGCAAACCCAGGTAAGCAGCCATCGGGCACCCAAACCTACACCAAACTCTGTTGCCAAGTATAGGGTAAAAACCAACGCCTACCACACCCGAAAAAATAGCCCCGATAAAAAAGCCATAGGTAGCCGAAAAGCCCTGGGATAAACTGCCTAAAATGCGGCCCTCGCTCCAGGAATTTAGCCAGAGCAGCAGGGTAGTAAGTATAATAAAACCAAAAACAGGGTAGATGATGGCCACTTCCCAGCGCCAGGCTGAACGGCTTTTATCTGATAAATGACGGTATGGATCGCCGGCAGTTTCCGCAAGACCGCCGCAGCCACATACCCATGAACAATACCACCTTTTGCCGTAAAAGTAGGTAAGCACAGGTGTGGCTATAAAGGAAAGAATAGCTCCCCAAAATACCATAAATGTGCCCATTGCAGCGCCATCTTGCACTAAATAACTTACCGTTCCCGGGAAAAGATAATCATACTTAAGCGGCCAGAAATAGCTGAAGTAAAACTCTGGTTTGTTAAACAATAGTAAGAGTGCAGGTAACAGAAAAGCAAATCCGAGCTGAAAGAACATAACCGAAATGGTGCGGATAATGTGGTAACGGTTGTTGCGATATTTAAGCAATGCGTGCACGCCCATTACCAGTACCGCCAATGTATAAAACGTGCCATACAGGAACCACTGATCGGCGGGCTTATGGCGCAATAAGCGGCTGAGTGGCTCAACAGCCAAAACAAGTCCCTTCAGGGTATTCGGAAACCAATAGAGTAAAATATAAAAGCCTGTCAGTACCAAGGCTATTACCCAGCCGGTAATACCACGTGCAGTAATATCCTTTTGCCAGGTATAATTGTTTTGCTCAGCCACCGGCTTCTGCATTCTTAACTGCCAGATGGTGATAAGTCCACCCGCACAAAATGCCATAATTCCGCCAAGTCCAAAGTATACCGGCGAAATAACCTGATACCCTGCAAATGCTACTAAAACACCTAGCAAACCAGCAGCCATAAGTATAACTCCAACAATTTTTAAAATTTTGGCAGAAGTGTAGAAAGTATAAGTTGTAGTCATAGTGGCTTATCGGAGTTTTCTAGATGCATAGCCAAGCCAAATTTCTTGCGCAGCTGCCACCAGCTATTTTGCTTTTTTTGCTGCGCTTTGTCAGGAAATTTATTGAAGTAAAGTTGTCTCAGCTCAGGCTCGTAGTGGCGATAGAACTCCGGATCAAAATTGGCCGCTTCCAGTTCATAGATTACATCTTGTAGTTTATACTTTTGCTTCAGCCAATGGTGGCAGAGGTCGTGGCGGTAACGTATACCTAGCAGATTTATACCTTTGAGCATTTCGGTATCGCGTTCATAAAATAAGCGAATAGCTTTGGTGCCAGCTGTGTTTTGCCAGTAAAGCGAATCGTATTTTGTTTCATCCCAACTATTTGGCACATAGCCATAGGTCTGGTACTCAATGTTCAGGAATTTTGCCGAGTTAAACCAGGGGCCACGTTCATAGTTTTGTGCTTTGCCGCATAGTATAGCAGCCAGCGCCTCTCCGTGCAGGCGTGCTGTATACCAGAGCTGTTCAAGTGCTGGTTGTTGTTCGTATTTTTCTCGGAATTCGGCACAGTCGCCTATGGCATATACACCGGGGATATTGGTTTTAAACTGGTTATCTATAAGTATACCTTTGTTAAGCTGAAGCGCTGTATTTCTGAGAAAATCTGTATTGGGTTTTACACCGGTTGCAATGCCTACAAACTGGCACGGTATAGTTTCTCCGGTATTTGTTTTTACAGCGCCTACCTGCCCGGCAGTATCGCCCAAAATTTCATCGAGTTCAGTAGTTAGTTTCAGGTTAATGCCTTGGTTCTGAATGTGCTGTGTGATCAGGGTTGCTTCCTGTCCTGGCAGGACATTTTGCCAGTATAGTTTATCACGTACCAGCATCGTAACTGCTATTCCACGGCTCTTCAACATCTCGGCCATTTCGATACCTATGAGTCCGCCGCCAACAATTACCGCCTCATTTATACCTTTTGTTTGCGTTTCCATCTGCTCCAGGTCCTGCAGGGTTACCAGCCCTTGCACACCTTTCAGGTGTTGGCCGGGCCAGTTATAGTAAGCAGTGGTAGATCCGGTGGCAAGTACTAAAGTATGGAAAGTAATGGGTTCGCCTTTTTGAAGATGCAACTGTTTCTGCTCAAAATCTATACTTACAACCCGGTCATGAACTAGGGTAATGTTATTTTTGCGCCAATACCAGTCGGGGTAAGGTACAATATCCTTGTAGCGCATGTGCCCCATGTAAACATACATAAGCGCGGGGCGCGAGAAATGCGTGGCAGATTCAGCTGAAATGAGCGTGATACGGACGTTACTGCGTTTGCGAACCTGCTGCGCCAGTGTTACGCCTGCAATGCCATTCCCAATTATAACAAGATGTTCGTGTTGCTGCATCGGCAATTATTCGTTCAGACTCCAGTCGTAGTCCAGGTAGGTAATTTCGGCGCCAGGTTTGATCTTTACCTTCGCGTACTGATTAATAAAACTGACCAGGCTGCCATTCTTGGTGAAATCGCTGCTAAACCAATTGAATATACTTGAAAGTTTCGGTTTTTCAGGCGTAATCCTGTTTTTAGTAGGATCATTCAGGAAAAGGCGTGTTTGTTCTGTTAGCTGGAGTTCCAGTTTGGCAGCAGTATAAGCTTCGCGGCGTAATACCGGGCAAGACCTGGAAGCACAATTGATAGCAAAATGAATACGAGGCTCCTTAAATTTCCTGCGTAGGATATCATGCTCTATGTTATTCAGTGAATACGCAACACCGCCCAGTTTAAAGAATTTCTTATCCCAGACTGTATTTATAAGTGGTACTGCCAGTTTGCCGTTCAGGTCTTTTATACTTTTAACAGGGTAGTTATCAACTATAAGCTTTACTGTAAAGGCATTATAAGCATTTATCCAGTAAGCAAGCTGTTCTTCTGTGCTCCAGGTTTTTTCGTCCGGAATGCCTTTACTCAGCTGTGCAAGGTACATATCCAGCTTTGCTTTGTCTTGTATAAAACCTTTGTAGCTGACATTGCCATTGGGCTCAACATGCTTTTGTAAGAGTTGTGTCCATAGTATATGGTTTGCCTTTAATTGGTTTGCTGCCGGTTGTGCCTGGCAAGCCAACACCATACTAGAGATAAGCAACAGCTGTAAAAGCGAAGCAATATATTTTTTAGTAAGTATGGTCATCAGAACGGAGATTTGCACGCCGGTAACAAGCTATTAAACTACTTTGTTTAAGCAAATGTACGAAGGCTACTATGCTTACGGATTGAGGTTCATCAGTTAGTTTACATATAGCTGTTTGCCGAAAAGATTACGTTGCGTTTTAAACAAAAAAGCCAGGCATTTGCCTGGCTTTTTTGTTTGTAATTTATACTTAGTGGCTACCGGCACTGCTGCCCATATCCTGGCCGCCGTCCTGTACATCGGCACTTCCACGGCTGCCGCTTTTCTGCGATGGTGCGCCGCCCACTTGGCCTTTCATCATCTTATCTTTGTCTGCGTTCTGGCCCTGTACATTAGGCATTTTATTGCCTTGGTTCATGTTCTTATTCTCGTTCTTCGATTTATCTTTTTCGTTCGCTTTCATAGGAGTTTATGTTTAAGTAATTAGGAAGCACGGCTGTACGCTATGCTGTTGTTTATTAATATTGTTCGTAATCAGGGTTAAAGCCATACTCGTTTGGTGAGTTGTAGCGGCGAGGCTGGTTACGCAGTTGCCCGGTCAGTGGGTCGTAATGGCGTGTGCGTTCCTGCTCCCGGTAATAATCGCCATCATATCCAACACTCAGCGAGCCAGCCATGTTGCCATAGTTTTCATTGCGCCTGTTTCTATATTGGTCACGGTCCCAGTCGCGCTCATCTCTGAAATTGTCTCTGTTTTGGTTGCCATACCGGGCTTCATCTCTGTCTGGTCTGTATTGCTCGTCACGGTTTCTGGCAAAACGGTTCTCAGATTCATAGTCAGAACGGCGGTTGTAATCGCCTCTGTCGCGCTCATCCCATTTCATGTTTTCATAGTGCATATTGCCGGAGCGGTTTAGTGCATAGTTTCTGCCATGCCGCTCTTCCTGGTGCCTGTCTCTTTCAAATCCATAGTATGTGGTTCTATCCCTCTCAGGGCTGTAAGTATCCAGTCTGTATGCACCCCTGTATACACTTGGGTCTAAAGGCTGGTCGTCTCCGCGGTAATGGTTTCGGTAGTCGGTGTATCCGGTTTTACTATACCAATCTATTCCTTCCATAGCTCAAATTGTCTTTTGTTGTACCTTTTTAAACGGGCAATTGCTACTGTGGGTTAGAAGCTAAGTTGCAATTGTGCATGATAACGGGCTAACCTAAAGGTGCTTAACAGCCGTAAAAAAGATACAAACTATAATTAAAAGCTATGAGACACGAAAATGTAAATTACCGCGATAACAGGGAAGAACGCGAGCCTCGCTGGTTGCATGAGCAGGAACATGGGCACAATTCAAGCCGGGGAAATTATACAACAGATTCGCATTTTAATCTGGGTTATGGCCGGGCTTACGATAAAGATTATGGCGACCAGCGTAATTTTAATGCAAATGCAGAACAAAGTTCTATGTACCCCGAAGGGCGTTACCAATCGGGTGGAGCTACCTATAGCGGAGAAGATTTCAGCAGCCATAGGCGCCCTAGAAGAAACAACCCGCTTGGTGTGGTTTATACTGATGATCGGTATAATTCTGGCCGCCACTACGATGCCCGTGCTGACTATAGAAATACTGATTACGAGCATTTACGCCATAATGCACACCCAAGCGAGCGCTATCGTATGGCTGATGAGCGTTTCGGGCATGATGTTGTGCACCCCCGTAATCGTAAGGATGATTTGTATCTGGGACATTCTTCCCGCGGAGATTTTGAATCGTACAGACGCTACGAAGAAGGCAATCCAAGGTATGATAGTGATTACAGGGGAGGCTTTGCCGGAAGAAACTATAGCGACCAGGGCAGACCTCATTTTGGTGAAGATACTTCATACGGCAACCAGGATAGATGGCAGAACCAGCAGCAAGGGCGCAATGAGCGGGGACCGCGTAACCGGTAACAAGCTGCAATTTGTAACGCAAACGTATAAACTATAACTATATAACGGCGCTCCGGTACCCGGGTACTACCTGGGGCTGAAGTCTTAACAATAAAAACAATTATGAGAAATTATAGAGATAGCAGAGAGCACAACGACGAAGGTGATTATGGCAAAAAGCAGTGGCGCTACGAACAGAAAATGATGCATAACCGCCACAGAGGAGAGTATGAAGGTGAACGTGGTTACCTGCAAGATGGCGACCGTATGGAGCGAGGATACCGGATGCCGCCAAGTTACGAGGGCAGGGGAGATAGCCGCGGTGGTAGCCGGGAAGATTATTTAAATACCATGTATGAGTCGAGCAATGTTTATGGTATGCCACGTCATGAAGATTACGGTTTACCACACGGAGCCGAGAACGATGTAAACCGTATACATTTTTACCCTTTGGATGAAGGACCGTACGGACATCAGCGGTCGCATTACCGGTATAGTATGGGGTACGACCCTAACCTAGATAATCCGGAAGAAGGAGATCGTTACCGTAATTTTGATAGCCGGGGCAACCATGGCTACCGACACGATGCCTCGTATGGGCACGAGGATGAATTTCGTGATTTTGGTAACGACCATTACGGGCCATCCGATAGAACAGGCAACTGGTAGTAGAAAAGTGCAAAATCAAAAATTGTATACTTATCAGTACACTTACGTATAAGGGTTATACATTAGTATTAAATTTCCATCTGAAAAAGGCCGCAATTACAGTTGCGGTCTTTTTTTATGGCCTTTCCTGAAATATTGTAAAACTGCTATTCTTTGCGTATTTTTATTAAAATTATACTTCTGATTTACCAGTTTTTATATGAAAACACTAAAGTATACAGGTTTTAGTTTGCTTGTTATTGTGTTGCTTTTGGTAGTTGTTTCCATCTTTCTGCCTTCAAAAGTGCACGTAGAGCGAACAGTAATTATCAAGGCACCGGCTTCCCTTGTTTTCGAGCAGATAAACACGCTGCGTAACTGGGAAAAATGGTCGCCTTGGCATAGTATAGATCCTGCAATGAAACTTACTTATACAGGTCCTGCAATGGGTCCGGGTGCCCGCTATTCCTGGTCAAGCCAGCATCCTAATGTAGGCAATGGTATACTTACGCTAAAGAAAAGCCAGCCAAACTTGCTCATAGTTGCTGAAATGGACTTCCGGGAAAATGGGAAAGGGACAGGTACGTATACTTTTAAAGAACTGGCTGATGGCACTTTTTTAACCTGGGCTATGGATACGGATATGGGTAATAACCCTGTAAGTAAGTATGTCGGGTTGTTTATGGATGGTATGATTGGCCCGGATTTCGAGCGTGGGTTAGCCAACCTGAAAAAAATCTCTGAAAACCAGCTTTCATCAAATCATTAATAAAATGTAAAGGAGGTCTAATCTTTTTACATTATTTTAAAAGAAGCAGAGGTATAACCTAGTTTGTAGCGTTGCTGCTTTTATTTATTCTCTTTTGGTATGATCGTGATTTTGCCATCTTTCTCTAATATGGCATATTTAATCTGATCAAGGTTTTCAAGGCCTTGTAACTCCCTTGCAGATTCCATAATATCTGATTCGTTTACCCGCGATTTCTTCATTCGTTCTTTCAGCATTTTGCCATTGTCGATAATAATAAGCGGTACGCCATCCAGAATTTTCTCTACGGCGGTAAAGCGCTGTTTGAATAACGACATGCCCACATCTACAATCAGCAGGGTTGTAATCAGCAGGAAACCATTTGTGATCGAATAATCATCGGCAAGCAGGGCTTGTTGCGTTGTTTCAGAGATAATAAGCAATAACACAAAATCAAAAACAGTTGCCTCGCTCAGGGTTCTCTTGCCACTTATCCTGAATATCAATAACAGGAAAAAGTATACTATAACGCCACGTATTACAGAATCCATGTGTTTTTAAGGGTTAAGGATATATATATTGAGAGATACTAAGCTGGTGCTTACCATTATCAACCATGTACTGCAAGCTGCCGGCTTTTTGTGGTTTGAGGTAGAAGAGCAGTGAAGCGTTTACCGGTGCGCCCTCAAAAGTATAAAGTATACTTTCGTGAGTAACCTGTACTTGTTTTGGCTCCGGAACTACTTCCTCTATCCTTACTTTTTCATAGAATGCCTTGCTGAAACGTACTTGAGAGCTTGGTTCGTGGAGCGTGATTTTCAGGGTAGATGGTGCATCTCTTCTTAGAAAACGTTCATAGGCAACTTCTATACCAGCTGCAGTACTACCTTCCGTTTTGTCATTTATAATTCCACCGCGTCCTGTAAAGCCAAGTGCAGCGGCAACTACAAATAGCAGCATGAGTATCCAACCAATCCGTTCTAAAATTAATGACTTATGCTCCAGTGCCAGGTCTTCATCAATATCAAGTTCCTGATTGTGCTTTTTCATGTGTTTAAAGCTAATTATAGCCGTTAAACGCAGCATGATTTTTATGGTTTTGGGTGGTGATTTTTAACATTCCGGAAGTTTGAGTGCTGGGTATAATTGCATAAAAAAAGCCACTGTAATTAACAGTGGCTTTTTACTTATAGTGGAAAGTTGGTTATGCTTTCAGCGTTTCTACAGGAGCATCTTCCAGCTGTTTTTGCAACTTACTATTCTTACGGCCATACAGGAAATAAATAAGTATACCTATTGCCATCCAGATGATCAGTCGCATCCAGGTATCAAAACCCAGGTTTAGCATCATGTAACCACAGATCAGGATACCTAAAATAGGTACAAGCGGCACCAATGGTGTCTTGAACGGACGATTCAGTTCCGGGCTGGTGCGGCGCAGCATAATAATACCGGCACACACAATCACGAAAGCCAGCAGCGTACCTATACTTACCAGCTCGCCAAGCAAGCCAATCGGGAAAATGCCGGCAATAATAGCTGCAATCACACCTGTAACAATGGTAGCAACGTGTGGCGTGCCAAAACGTGGATGCACTTTACCGAAGAAAGCCGGCAATAAACCATCGCGCGACATTGCAAAGAAAATACGCGGCTGGCCCATAAGCATTACCAGTACCACTGATGCAAGACCTGCAATTGCGCCGATACCAGTAAAGAAGTATAACCACTTAAGCGCAGGGCCTGCAGCTGTAAGCGCTACCAGTACAGGATCTGGTACATTAAGATTCTCGTAAGACGTTAAACCGGTAAGAACCAGTGACATAAGTATGTAAAGCACGGTGCAGATACCAAGTGATAGCAGCATACCTATCGGCATGTCGCGCTGAGGGTTCTTAGCTTCCTGGGCAGCAGTACTAACGGCATCGAAACCAATGTAAGAGAAGAATACAATGGCTGCACCCTGTACAATACCACTCCAACCAAAACGTGTGCTGCCATTTGGCAGTATTTCCATCTCCGGAACAAAAGGAACCCAGTTTTCAGTATTAACATACTGGAAGCCAAAGATGATTACCAGTAAAACGATAGAGATCTTAACAACTACGATAAGGTTATTGATTTTTGCAGATTCCTGGATACCAACTATAAGAAGGGCAGTTAGTACGAGTATAAGCAAAACAGCTGGCAGGTTTATAAAAGTACCAGTAGTTGTAATAGAAGTACCATCATAAGCCAAAGGTGCGCTTGCTACTATGGCAGGAATGTGGATGCCAAGAGATTTGAGTAAGCTCACAAAGTTTCCGCTCCAGCCAACAGCTACGGTAGCTGCACTGAAAAGGTATTCAAGTATAAGGTCCCAGCCAATTATCCAGGCAATAAACTCGCCTAACGTAGCGTAACCATATGTGTATGCACTACCAGCTACCGGAATCATAGAGGCAAACTCAGCGTAGCAAAGCCCGGCAAATAAACAGCCCAGACCGGCTATAATAAAGGAGAATACAATTGCCGGACCTGCCGCGTTGGCAGCAGCTGTGCCTGTTAACACGAAAATACCGGCACCAATAATGGCACCAATGCCCAGCATAGTCAGGTTGCTGGCTGTAAGGGTCCGTTTTAAGGTATGTTCCCCGCCCTCAGATTCCCTGATAAGCTTGGCAACTGATTTGGTCGCAAAAATATTTTTTGCCATAAAAGTTTAGTTGTGTGTTAGGTGTTTAGTAAGTAGAGTTCTAATATAAAAAGATTGCACTGTATTGCAGTCGTAACTAATCAAAAAGACATACCTGCAAATAGCAGAAAAATCTATGGAGCGTTGGGGAAAATCCGGAAACGAAGAGATAGGAATATGAAATTGAAACTGTGGCGTAGTTGCTTCTTTATTGCGCATGCATCGGCATAAAGTAGCAAAAAGGCCAGTAAAGAAGCTGGCAGTGCCCAGTTTTTAAAAGATGAGATAACTTCCAGATCGAGAACCTGTTCGATCCAGGCTACAGCGTGTTCTGCAGAAACAGGAGTAATGAAGTCCTGCTGATCAGAAGATACAGCAGAGGAGGGGATGGAGGTTCTAAATTGCTGAACCTGGAAATTAATTGAAAAGCATAGCAGTGCCAGCCAGAAAACTATGGCTAAAGCAGTTGCTATGCTTTTCGTTTTATTCATTATCTAAGCTTTATGCTTTAGTAGGGGCAGCTGCGTTAGTAGGGTGTAATTTACTGTGTCTGTAGCCGTAGAAAAAGTATATGATAAGCCCAAGTACAAGCCATGCCAGGAACCGGCTCCAGTTTGTAATACCCAGTTCCGTCATCAGGTATAGGTTTGTAAGCAGGCCTAAAACCGGAATAAGAGAAAGATTGCGCGTAAAGCTCAGGTATACCATAACAATTGTAACAAGCATAAAGCCTATTAGTGGCAATTTATGCTGGAATACTTCCCAGCCAGACGCTTCCCCCTCTGTCATACTAAAGAACTGTGCAATGCCTTCCTGGTTGTAAATATAGACAAGGCCTATGCAGATAATAAGTAGTAAAGGCAGCACATACTTGGCATTTACATAAGGCACCCGGAAGCCTTTACCAACCGGAACCTCATGTTTCTGCTGCTGAATAAGAATGCCACCACATACCAGTACAAAGGCAAACAACGTTCCTATACTTGTCAGGTCGGTTACCTCGGTCAGGTTCATGAACAAGGCTGGCACCGCTACTACGAAACCGGTAACTATAGTTGCAAACCAGGGCGTTTTGTGTTTCGGGTGAATGCTTGAAAATATCTTAGGTAAAAGACCATCTCGGCTCATACTCATCCAGATACGTGGTTGCCCATACTGGAAAACCAACAGAACGCTTGCCATGGCCACAATCGCACTCACAGCCACGATACCGGCAATTGCATCCAGGTTCACTCTTGAAAATACATACGCCAGCGGGTCGCCAACAGCAAGTTCAGTATAAGGCACCATGCCGGTAAGCACAAGGGCTATAACAACGTAAAGCGCTGTACAGATTACCAGAGACCAGATCATAGCCCGAGGCAGGTCGCGTTGGGGATTTTCGCATTCCTCGGCGGTTGTAGAAATCGCATCAAAACCGATGTAAGCAAAGAAAACTGCTGAAACACCTTTCATAATGCCTGATATACCGTTAGGAGCGAAAGGGCTCCAGTTACCCGGGTTTACATAAAATGCACCTACTGCAATCACAATAAATATAACAATCAGCTTTAGCAATACAAGAAGGTTAGCTGTTCGCTTCGATTCTTTAATGCCAATGTAAACCAGGTATGTGATCAGGACAGTAATGGCCAATGCCGGAATATCAGCTACTAATTTAATGCCTCCCAAAGAAGGTGCATTCTGCCAGGCCGCGTATGCCTGCTGCAGGTTAGAAGGCAGCGATGAAAGCGCAGTACCCTGGGCCAGCTGAGCCATCACTTCTGCATGGCCGCGAGAGGCGCTCAGGAAGTCCATGGTCAGGTATTCTGGTATAACCAGGCCAATGCCGCTTAAAAGGGCTGTAAAATAATCGGACCACGAAATGGCTACTGCAATATTTCCAATGGCATACTCCATAAGTAAATCCCACCCGATTATCCAGGCTATCAACTCGCCAAAGGAAGCATAAGCATACGTGTAGGCGCTACCTGCTACCGGAATGGTAGAGGCAAACTGAGCATAGCATAATGCCGAGAAGCCACAGGCAATAGCAGTAAATATAAATAACAGCGAAACGCCAGGCCCGCCTGCAGCACTGGCATTACCTATTGTACTGAAAATACCAGCACCAATAATAGCGGCAATACCAAAAGAGATTAGATCGCGGAGGCGAAGCGTACGCACAAGGTCAGTTCCCTGAATGTGCGCATCGTCTTTATAGTCGTTGAGAAGTGCAGTAGCGCTCTTGCGGCGGCGTAAATTAAGGAGTAGTTTATTCATGTAAGGTTGCTGTATACAGCTACTTATATTTTTAAAGTGGTTCTTTTATACTATAGTATTAGCCTTATATCCGATCCGATAACTGAAATCCTGATCATTTTTAAGCTTAAAAGCCAATACACCTATAAGCAGATAAAGATATTAAGTAAATAAAGATATAGCAAGATACTAATAGAAGTGGAATCTTGAATGAAAACTGCCAAAAAAGCTTAAAAAGAAACTTTCCAGGTTAGCTTCTGAAACCCTGAAAACAAAAGATGCAGCAGTATTTCCTTTTTAAGGATACTGCTGCATCTAAAATTATTAGCGTATTACTTACTTTAACTACAAACCTAAACAGAAACGCGTTTAAGCTGGGGTGCCTGAACAGGAGAAATTACCAACGGTACTTTCTCTACCTTAACAGAGCTGGTATCCAGGCCAAACCACTTGCTTTCTGAGCTGGTAAACTGCTTGATATAGAAGTATAACTCCATGATAAGGCGCTCTTTCAGAGGCAGGTCGTTTTCGTAAGACAGGAATTTTTCAAGTACTACAAAACGGAAGTCACCAATAAGGTTTTGCCTGTTAAGCGATATGTAGCGGCTTGTAATATCCACTTCTCCATTATCTACCAGCTCTTCAACAACTTTTCTGAAGAACAGGTTAATGCGCTGCTCTACCCGGAAGCCAAGTTTAAAATCAATGCGGATCACATCTTCTTCATCCAGTTTTCGCACCTTATACTCCATTGTATAGGGCTCGTCGGTTGTGTCTACGTGTACAAACCAGTAAATATCAGCACGTTTCGGGCGTTTCTGGAAAATTGAATAAATAACCTTTGATTCTATTTCTTTCGTTTTCGGGGCACTGGTCATAAATACCAGGTGGGTGGTATACTTTGGAATGGTATCATCTTCGCTTAGCTCTTTCAACGCAGGTATGTAATCGCGCAGTCGCACGTACTCTGTCAGGTTACGTTTGATGTAAAAGGCCTTAATCCAGGTATACATAACGGCAAGGAGCACAATACCAATCAGGAGCGATACCCAGCCACCATGCGGAAATTTGCTCAGGTTGGCAATCAGGAAGGATGATTCGATGCTGATATAAATGGCCAGGAATACAACTACTAGCAGGCGAAGTTTATACTTTACATACAGGTAATAACTTAACAAAATGGAGGTAGACAGCATGGCCACAGTAATAGACAAGCCATAAGCAGCTTCCATGTGCTCCGATTCGCGGAAATAAAGTACCACACCTACGCAGCCAAGCCAAAGCATACGGTTTATACTAGGTACATACAGCTGGCCCTTCAGGTTTGTTGGGTAAACCAATTTAACCCGTGGCCACAAGTTCAGGCGGATGGCTTCGCTTATAAGTGTGAAAGAACCGCTGATAAGCGCCTGGCTGGCAATTATAGCTGCAATGGTAGCTATACCGATTCCGAAAATCAGGAACCAGCCTGGCATAATGGCATAAAACGGGTTTTGAGTAAGTTTGCTGCCCGCATGCGACATCAGCCAGGCGCCTTGACCGAAGTAATTCAGCAAAAGGCAGGTTTTTACAAAAGTCCAGCTGAAACGGATGTTTGCTTTACCGCAATGACCTAAATCAGAATACAAGGCCTCGGCACCCGTAGTACACAGGAAAACAGCACCCAGCAGCCAGAAACCGTTCGGGTAATTTACCAGCATTTCGTAGGCGTAGCGCGGGTTAAACGCAGCAAGTATCTCCGGGTGATGTACCAGCGAAAGCAGACCTAATGCCCCAAGCATCGTGAACCAAGCCAGCATTATAGGGCCAAAAGCTTTACCTACGATCTCTGTACCAAAGTTCTGCATCATGAACAGCAATGTAAGTATAGCTATCACAATGGGCACAGTAGGTATGGAAGGTTGCAGAATACGAAGCCCTTCGATAGCTGAAGAAACAGAGATCGGAGGAGTGATAATGCCATCGGCAAGCAGGGCACAACCTCCAAGCATAGCCGGTACTACAAGCCATCTGGCTTTACGGCGGATAAGCGTATAAAGCGAGAAAATACCACCTTCGCCATTGTTATCGGCCTGTAAGGTAAGTATAACATACTTTATAGTTGTTTGCAGGGTTAACGTCCAGACAACACAGGAAATACCACCGTAAACCAGGGTTTTGTTAATTACCGCCTCCCCAATGATAGCCTTCATTACATAGAGCGGCGAGGTGCCTATGTCTCCGTAAATAATGCCCAGCGAAATCAGTAAGCCGGCCGTAGAAACTGCGCTGGCATTTTGTTTAATACTCATTACAGGTATTCAGATTTAATTTACTATTGCCCATACTTTACTTCTGGTCTGAGGTAAAGTATGGGCTGTATTTATTTGAACTCTTTTTTAGGAGCTAGTTTTTGTTTTACAAAGGCCCAAACCGGAGGTATCAGCGATATCACAATAATACCTAGTATAAGCATGGAGAAATTCTTCTTAACAGCCGGCATATTACCAAACATATAGCCAATTAGGGTAAAGAACAGAACCCATGCCAAAGCACCTGCAATGTTATAATAAATAAAGTGGCGGTAGTTCATTTTTCCAACTCCGGCCACAAATGGCGCGAACGTGCGAACGATAGGTATAAAGCGGGCATAAATGATGGTGCGGCCGCCGTATTTGGCATAAAATTCCTGCGTCTTATCAAGGTGTTCGCGGCTCAGAAACCAGTAATTGCGCAGGTATACTTTATCGCCAAGTTTGTAGCCGGTAAAGTAGTTAAAAGAGTCGCCTAAAATGGCTGCAACGCACAATAATACAATCAGGAATAGCAAATTGAGGTTTGACGAAGGAACAGCTGCCAACGCTCCAACAGCAAAAAGCAACGAATCGCCCGGCAGGAAAGGCGTTACAATTAAACCTGTTTCGCAAAATACGATCAGGAAAAGTATAAGGTAGATCCACATTTTATACTCTTTCAGCAATTCAACCAGGTGCACATCAATGTGAAGTATAAAATCGATCAGTTGTTGGATTATCTCCATTATTTAAATTTTTATTTGAGACAGATTAAAATTAGCGGATATACAGAAGAGCTCTTACGGTATAATCCTGAAATTGGAAATCAGCTGTGTGGTTTTTCTATAAATGAGAAGTAGCTGAGCGTATAGCGGATAAATGCATTCATGCTTTTTAAAAAGGAAAGCTGCTGATCGTTATGCAGGTTAACAGGTGCAAAAGCAACGGAACAAAGCTTTGAAGTATGTTTTACGCCTTCTGAAAATTCAGATTTCTGAACTGTAATTTGATAAGTATGCAAAGACGTAGACTTAACCCTTGATAAAAGTATAAAACATAACAGACCTGATATTTTAAAGCAAAACTCCTGTTTCCTCATCAAAATGCCATCAGCCCGGAATATTCTGGCAAAGGAAAAAGGTAAAAAAATCGAAAGCAAATGTTAAGGCTAAGAATATTTGTTATACAGCCACTTATGCTGATTTTTTTGCAATTTCAAGTATAAAGGCAGAGCCGGAGACAATTAAACTGCCTCCGGCTCTGCCTTTATACTTTATACTTGCTTACAGTAACTTGTAAAGTTTGTCTTTTAAACCAGATGTAGCCTCAACCAGCGGTAACCTAACGGCTGCCGTACTTACCCCAAAGCGCTCCAAAACGGCTTTAACACCAACCGGGTTGCTTTCTTCATACATCAATGGATTTATGTCAACAAAATCGTACAGCAGTTCTGATGCAGCTGTAAAGTTGTGTTCCAAACCAAACTGAACCATACGGCTGAATTTTTCAGGGAAAGCATTTGCCAGAACAGAAATAACACCCACCGCTCCGAATGTAATCATGGGCAGCGTAAGCAGGTCGTCGCCACTGATCAGCATAAAATCGGCTGGCTTGTGTTTGGCAATGTGCATACACTGCTCCAGGTTGCCCGATGCTTCTTTTATGCCAATGATGTTTTCATGTACGGCCAGTTTCAGCGTAGTATCGGAAGTTACATTGCTGCCGGTGCGGCCGGGTACGTTATACAATATAACAGGAACCGGTGAAGCATCTGCCACCATTACATAGTGCTGGTAAATACCCTGCTGCGATGGTTTGTTATAGTATGGGCTCACCGAAAGTATAGCTGTAATGCCATTCAGGTCAGTTGAAGCTATCGTATCGATAACATGCTGCGTGTTATTGCCGCCAATGCCATAAACCAACGGAACACGACCATTAACGTGTTGCTTTATAAATTGCAGAATTTCTGCTTTTTCGGCGGTTGTGGTGGTTACCGATTCGGCTGTTGTACCATTTACTACCAAATAATTGACGCCGCCTTCTACTGTAAAATCCAGCAGTTTGCGAAGCGCATTGTAATCTACGGCAAGTTCTTTTGTGAATGGCGTAACCAGGGCTACACCCGTGCCTCTTAAAGTATCTTGTATCATTTCAGAAAATATGAAACACGAAGTACGAACTATGAAACGTTTTCTGCAAGTATAGCTGCCCCGAATCTTTTAATCGAGCTTTATTTGGCGTGCCTGTGATTACTGGATGTTATTCTCTTCCACCCATTTCAGGAACTGGTCTTTGTATACTTCGCCTATCGGAATTTCTTTATTACCAATCCGGATACGGCTTTTTTCGATGCTATCAATCTTTTGCAGGGCAACAATAAAGGAGCGGTGCACCCGCAGAAATTTGGTCTCGGGTAGCTTCTCCATCATTTTGTTCATCGACAGCAGCGTGATGATCTTCTGATCCCTTGTTTGAATAATGATATAATCCTTCAGGCCTTCTATCCAGAGTATGTCTTTAAAATCGACCCGAATGGTTTTGTAGTCTGCCTTTACAAACATAAAATCGTGCTCGGCTGCCGGTGCGGCTACAGGAGCAGCAGGTGTTTCGGTGGGTTTGCCATTGTGCTGTAGCCGTTCCTGTGCCTTGGTTACTGCTTTCAAAAACCTGTCGAATGGGATTGGCTTAAGAAGATAATCCACTGCATCGTAGTTGAAGCCTTCAAGTGCATAATCAGGGTAAGCGGTAGTGAAGATGATGAGAGGCTGGTTTTTGAGTATGTTCAGAAACTGTATACCTGTTAGCTCTGGCATCTCAATATCCAGGAACATGAGGTCGATTTTCTCTTCCTGCAAAACCTGCATAGCCTCAGTGGCACTGGAGCAGGTTTTTACAAGCTGCAGAAAAGGCAGTTTGCTTACGTAGCTTTCAATTATATCAAGTGCCAGAGGTTCATCGTCAACGGCAAGGCAGCGAATGGTCATAGTTTTATAGATTAGTAGTATAGTTTCAGCGTAGCGTAAAATGTGTTCTCTTTTTCTTCTAAAGCAAGCTCATGTTTGTTGGCATACAGCAAGTTAAGGCGCCGGCGCAGGTTTTGCAAGCCAATACCGCCATACTCCCGTTTTTTATGTGTGCTTGAGTTGTTAATCGTGCTAAAAAGGAGGTAATCGCTGCCTACAACCAGGTTAATGATGATGCCTACCTCGTTCTTGCTGACCAGGCCATGCTTAAAAGCATTCTCCACCAGCGTCATCAGCATCATAGGGGCTATCTGTTTTCCGTCGAGGTTGCCCTGAATGTTAAATTTTATACTTGTCTGCTCGCGCAGGCGAAGCTTTTGCAGGTCTATAAAGTTCTGGATGTGGTCTACTTCTTTTTGCAGGCTTACCAGGGTGTCGTTACTCTCATACAGCATGTAGCGCATCAGCAACGAAAGTTTCATAATAGCATCCGGCGTTTCCGGCGATTGCTTGTAAGCCAGCGAGTAGATATTGTTAAGCGTGTTGAATAGGAAATGCGGGTTTACCTGCGATTTCAGGTAAGCCAGCTCAGCCATCAGTTTCTGATTTTCCAGCTCTTTATTGCGGCGCTCATTCTTAATATAATTGCCTGTTACCTTTAAGGCAGAGCTGATAAACACAGTTACCAATCCACCAAGTACGTATTGCAACAGCCGCTCGTAACTGTACAAAGATTTCATGCCGGGGTTAAACTCTCTGAATACATAAAAATCGAGGGGAGAGCGCACCAGGGCAATTAATGAAAGAGTAGCAAGTACGGCGGCAATGTAAACGAAAATGCGGTTACGGGCCAGGTACTTTGGTATAAGCACATACCAGTTAAAGTAAAAAATAAGCAGCTGAAACGACAGGCCTATGGCTACATCGAACACCTTAGCTACCGACAAGGCTCTGTTAGCCTGCAGGTAATAAAATATCCAGGCCCCGAAAATCAGCCAGCCTATCACATGCAGGGCAACTTGATATCGCTTTTTCATTGGAACCTCATGTAAGGCAAAGGTAGTCGAGTTCACAAATCAGGTTTTGAGTAAAGTATAAAAAACAGGTTAAGTATCTTTTCCGAATGCCTGTTTTACACTTAAAGATAAGCAAAGTATAGCATTTAAGTGTGTTGGAGCTGCTAACTATATACAAAGGCTTTATTTATAGCTATTAAAGTATTGTTTTACAGGATTAAACATGTTTTTGGGAGCTAAATGGCTTTGGTCTAGTTTTTTAAGCGATTGGTATAATAGGTTTTCAAGACTCATTCAAATTGATTCCATTTGTAATGTATAAACACATTCGCCTCTCCAGACTATGAAACCTAACATTATTGAAACAAAGCACCTTAGTTACTCCTTCGGGCAGCGGCAGGTGTTGCAGAATCTTAGCCTCAGGGTGCCAAAAGGTAGTATCTTCGGATTTCTGGGACCTAACGGAGCAGGTAAATCTACTACGATCCGGGTATTGCTGGGCTTGCTGCAGGTGCCGGAAGGCCAGGTACGTGTGCATGGTAAAGACCTGAAATATAACAGGCTGGAAATTCTGCAAAAGACTGGCGCTTTAATTGAAATGCCAACGCTGTATCGCCATCTTTCAGGGTATGATAACCTGGAAATAACAAGGAGAATTGTGCAGGCACCCAAAAGCAGGATAGGCGAAGTGCTGGAAGTTGTTGGCCTGCACCATGACGCAACGCGTAAAACTAAGGAATACTCATTGGGTATGAGCCAGCGCTTGGGTATAGCACTCGCCCTGCTCTCAGACCCGGAGCTGCTGATACTCGATGAGCCCACAAACGGGCTTGACCCAAGCGGAATAAGGGAAATACGCAACCTGATTATCAGCCTGAACCGCGATTTTGGGAAAACCATTTTTCTGTCTAGCCACCTGCTTTCCGAAATTGAAAAAACTGCTACCGAACTCGCCATCATCGATAAAGGCGTGATGTTATACCAGGGCCGCATGCAGGATCTGTATCAGAATGCTTTCCGGAGCCAGGTACTTACACTCAGTTGCGATAATACAACTATTGCAGCCAAACTGCTTTCCGATCATCAATACCAGTTAATTGCGCACGAAGCAGAAACTATAACGGTGCAACTTGCAGAGAAAAAGCAAGTTGCCGCTGTTAACAGATTACTCGTAGAGAACGGACTGGAAGTATACAGCCTGAACCCAGGTTCGCAAAGCCTGGAAGATCTTTTCTTAAGTATAACCAATGGTGATACAGCTGTCAATTTACCATCCGAAACTTTACAACCCGCACAATTATGAAGGCCTTAACTTATATGCAAAGCAGCCTCAGCGCTGAAACGCTGAAACTGAAAAGCACTTTCGCGCTTTGGATGGCAGTGCTGGCCCCATGCGCCCTGATAAGTATGTATTTCCTGGCATTCTGGGCTAAAGGAGAAAATCTGGTAAATAAAGAAGTTGGTGCCTGGGTAAGCTTTGGAATGAATAACTTTATAGTTTATACCCAACTGCTGATGCCTGTTTTCATTGCCTTGCTAACCAGCATGACTAACGGCATAGAGCACAAAGCTAATGGTTGGAAACACCTGTACGCGTTGCCATTACCAAAGAGCACGGTATACTTTTCTAAAGTACTGATTACGCTTGGGCTTGTGTTGTTAAGTACGGTGGTGTTTATAGTTGCCCTGATAATGGCCGGAACTGTGTTAAACTGGCTACGTCCTGAGTTAGGCTTTGGTACTTATGAAAAGCTGGATATTATCATTTTCTCCAGCTTCAAGATATTTCTGGCCTCGGTGGTTATCATTGCCATTCAGTTCTGGTTAAGTATACGTTTCAATAGTTTCGCTCTGGCAATGGGAGTAGCTATTGTGGCAATTATAACAACGTTGGTTGCCAACAGATGGGAGTATATCAACTATTATCCTTTTGCTTATCCGCTAATGGTTATGAAAGGATTTATGAAAAAAGAGTACCAGGTTTTTACCGAGGAAGTTGTGCTAAGTATGGTTGTGGGCTGTGTTGTGTTTATACTTGGTTACCTGGATGTTGCCAGAAAGAAAGTGTTGTAAAATGAAATTGAATTGTTTGTTGTTATTTAAGGTGAAGAGCCAGCTGTTTTACGGCTGGCTCTTTTATTTTCTAAGCTATCATTTCTAAAAACTGATCTTCAGTAAGTATAGTAATACCCAGTTTTGTAGCTTTCTCCAGTTTCGAAGGGCCCATTTTATCGCCGGCTACCAGGTAAGTAAGTTTTGCAGAAATAGAGCTAACCACTTTACCTCCATGGCTGATGATAAGGTGTTGCAGTTCATCGCGGCTTATACTTTGGAACACACCTGAAATAACAAATGTCTTGCCTGCCAGTATATCGCTTTCCAGCACAAGCGGTGTAGCATCTGATTTTAGTTGAAGGCCGGCGGCCCGCAATCTTTCCAGTACCTGCAAGTGGTCAGGGTCGCGGAAGTACTCAAGTATAGAATGAGCGATACGGTCCCCGATTTCATTTACAGCTACTAGTTCTTCGTACATGGCACCACGCAAGGCTTCTATGTCAGGGAACTGCTCTGCCAGTTTTTTTGCTACGGTACTTCCCACATGCCTGATGCCAAGCGCGAAAAGCACCCTGTCATATGGTGTTGCCTTGGATCTTTCAAGACTCTGCAGAATGTTGTTCACTGATTTCTCGCCCATACGCTCTAACTGAATCAGTTGCTCAAAGCTAAGGCTGTACAGGTCGGCTACATTGTGCACCAGTCCAACGTTGTATAACTGCTCAATTGTTTCGGGGCCAATACCATCGATATTCATGGCTTTGCGGGAAATAAAATGCTCCAGCTTTGCCTGAATTTGCGGAGCACAGTCCCTGTCGTTCGGGCAGTAGAAATTGGCTTCGCCTTCGGCTCTAACCAGAGGAGTTCCGCAGGCCGGGCAGTTGGTAGGGTAATGTATAGGCAGGCTGTCGGCTGGGCGCTTTGCAAAATCGACACCAGTAATTTTAGGGATGATCTCACCGCCTTTCTCAACAAAAACGGTATCGCCGAGGCGTAGGTCCAGGCGCTGAATTTCGTTTGCATTGTGCACAGAGGCACGTTTTACGACGGTGCCGGCCAATAATACAGGTTGCAATAAAGCAACAGGCGTTACTGCACCGGTACGGCCTACCTGGTATTGTATACCCAAAAGCTGCGTAGCGGCGCTCATAGCCGGGTATTTATAAGCAATAGCCCAACGCGGACTTTTAGCTGTAAAACCCAGCTCTTCCTGCAATGCGTAACTGTTCACTTTTACCACCACACCATCGGTAGCAATCGGTAACTCAAAGCGGCGTTTTTCCCACTCGTTTATGTATGCCAGCACATCTTCTATAGATTCGCATTTGCGCCAGGTATCCGATACTTTAAAGCCCCATTTCTGAATGGCCTGTAAGCTTTCGGAATGTGTATCGAAAGGGTTAGGAGAGCATTGGAAACCATATGAAAAACAACCCAGCTTACGGCTTGCCACAACCGAAGAATCCTGTTGTTTCAGGGTGCCGGATGCAGCGTTTCGAGGGTTAGCCAACAACTGCTCACCGGCTTCCTCGCGCTCCTGGTTTAGCTGATCAAACACCTGTAAGGGCAGAAACACTTCGCCACGCACCTCGAATAATTCCGGGTAATCTTTGCCATGCACCTGTAAAGGCACATCGCGTATGGTTCTTACATTGGATGTAATGTCATCGCCGCGGGTTCCGTCGCCACGGGTAGCACCTTGTATAAATTCGCCGTTTTCGTACGTCAGGCTTATGGCAACACCGTCAAACTTCTGCTCGCAAACATACTCCACTTCGTCGCCTACCACTTTGCGTACCCGCTTATCAAATTCGCGCAAATCTTCTTCAGAATAAGTATTGCTCAACGACAGCATCGGGTATTTATGCAGTACTGTTTTAAAAGACTTGGTGATGGTGCCGCCTACGCGCTGCGATGGCGAATTGGGCATGCGTAGCTCCGGGTGCTGTTCTTCCAGCTCCTGCAGGCGCTTTAGCATCATATCAAACTCATAATCTGATACTTCAGAAGTGCTGTTCTGGTAATACTGGTGGTTAAGGTAATTAATGCGGTGGGTAAGTTCCTGTATTTCAGTTGCCGGATCTTTCTCTGATGCCATCTTTTTATCTGTTATGCTTCCGTAAAAATATTAAAACATGCCACTTGCGCAAAGTATAGTTTAAGGTGTTGGCCGTTATTTCTAATGTATGCTATTGGTTGGCTGTGCATTAGCTAAAAATAAAAAGGCTGCCCTACAGAGCAGCCTCTACTTTATGTACAGCTTGCGGTTATTTAATGATTACACCATCTGCCACAAAGCGCAGCTCTTCTTTTGGTTGTGTAATCGCGTTTATTTCAGATTCCGGCTTTCCAGCATCTTTTGCGTAGTGGCGCTGGTCATCTACCGACACGACTTCACGCTTGGCAGTACCTGTGAAAACAACATTTTTCCCTTTCAGGTCTTTAATCGGAAGGAAGAAGCCATAGTCGCGGAAGGTAACTTTCATGGTGCTGTTGTCAGCTAATCTCACATCCATCCAGCAACCTTTGGACTGGCAGCTTTCTACAACCTCCGCTGAAACGGTAGCCTGCACAGAATCTTTGCCGGAAGCTAAACTGGTGAGCTCGGAAGCAGCAATCACATTTTCTTCCGCGAAAGCAGCGCCATAAGTTTTTGCTGTGTCGGCAGGAGCTTCGTTAGCAGAGGGAGTACTATGTTCTGCTGTAGGTTGTTTGGTTTGGTTACAGGCAACTATAATGGACGTAACAAAAAGCAGCATTCCAATTTTTTTCATGTGGTGAGGTGGTTGAGGTTGGTTTAAAACAAATATAGTTAAAGTTGTGATTATGAGAAACTGACTTGCTTTTGATCTGGCAAAACATAACCAGCAGCATAATGTTACAGTATAGCAAGCAAAAGTAAATTGCACTACAACAAACTTTATTCTTAAAACTATGGACCAATTAAAAGATACCCAGAACTGGCCGGAACTGGCAGCAGCACTTTACGATAAGTTAACAGGCAAGAATGCTGAGATAACTTACGAGTTTGAAAACCTGGAACTCGATGTGCCCAGCAGCACGGCGTCGGATGCCCCGCAGGCAAAATGGAAACTGAACGGTAAAGTTCGCATCCGGACACAGAACAACGAACAGGAACAAAATAAACAATAACCTTGGCCGGAACAATAGACATATCGGTAAAGCTGCTGGTTACAAACGGTGATGATCATATAGCGGTAGTGGGCGAGGGAAATTACCTGATCATAGAATTTCCAAACCAGAAAGCACTTGATCGCTTAACAGGTGGAACCAGCTCAGGCTTATCGGGTGGCGGGCCTATGAAAACCCTGAACATTGTAAACGACCTGGTGCGTGCTGTAAATATGATAGTAGATGTTCGGGTTAATGGCAAAACCTATGTAGAGTTTGGGAAAGGCTCCAGTGCGCGCATTACTGCCAGTGCCATTTTTGGTAAAATTGGTTCGTTTTTCGGAAGGTAAGCTTTACTGATTAGGCATTAAAATTTTCTGCCACCTTCAAAGTAAAGCTATCCAGAAAAATGATATGATATTATACTTATACTTTAGGTGTTAATGGTTTGTTGATTGAATATCAGTGTATAGTATGAGTTGCATTGCGCCTAGATAATCTGCTTTCTTTGCCAGAAAATTATTTTATCGCCAGCCAAGCATCGGAACTAGAAGCTCTACCTATACTTTGGCCAAAATGATGTTACTGAAGCTGTATTATACTTAGGGGAGCAGCAAAGCAAATATTTATTTCGGCAATTAAAATGCATTGCAAGGACAATAAAACGGCAGATTTTTCTTAAGTATAAAGTATATTATTTAAGTCCTTGTTAAAGGTTAACTACATTGATAATCAGAGGTGTAAATTTTATTGATTAAAGTATAGGTTTTACGTCTTGTGGTGATTTGTTAACAATTTATACTTTACCTGAACTGCAAGTATAAATTACCTTAAATCCGTATCTGCCCACCTGGCATTGCTGATGGTTACCAGTATACGGCCGGTAAGCATGGGTATATATTTTGCCGGAACCAGGATATTGAGATTATTAAAAGTAAGCTCAAAGCTGGTGCTGAACATAAGCGCCCGTTTATCCGGAGTAAAGGTTACCTGGTTATTCATCTCTTTAATTTTACCCTGCAACAACACACGTATTTTCTTATTGAGTACTTCGGCGTATAAATTTCCGGCATTTATTTTTTCGACGGGCGCATCAATTTCGATCTGCAATTCAGGAAATTTAGCTGTATAAAAAAGGTCGTGTAGCATACTTGCCGGACTATAATCATTAGCCGGTCTGAGATTATCAATGGGCAATACACATTCCAGTTTATGGGTGTCATCGTTATACCTCACCAACATTTCTTCCGATCTGTACTCGTAGCGGTTATCTGTGCCTTCCAGGGTTATAATAATGTTGTTGCCTCCTGTATAATATTGCTGTGATTGAGAGTAAGCTACTGCCTGCACAAGCAGCATTAGTATAGGTAGGAGTGCACGTGTTGGCATAATATATAAAGTATAAATCAATGTGTCATCATAAAGTGTTCATGCATTGTTAAACCAATATAAGGGCATCAAATCGGTTGGTAAGGCTTTGTGAGTTTAATATTTTATTTATACGTATAAACTATAGCAGCCATGTAATTTTATAGCCTTATTTTAAAACTATACGGGTGTAGCTTAGGTATATAGTAAAAGTAATAGAACACTATTTTCATGACAAAGCCCGCTGCTGGCGGTTATCCTGTTATTAGCTTAAAATGGATTCAGATAAGAAGAACAAAGTACACTTCAGGCAGGGCTCGGCATTCAGCAATATCGAGAAGATGCACCCTATCCGGATGCTGCTTTACCTAAGTATGATCGGAATAGGGGTTTTGTTTTTCATACTTATAGTTGCTTTTGCCCGCACAGGCGGTTTTAATTACGAAGGTTTCCGTTTCCCGAAGTTCTTCAGTATAAGTACCATTTTGCTCATGCTTAGCAGCTATACTATAAGCAAGGTGCCGCGCATTTATAAAAAGGACAAACTTAACAAGATGACACGCTACCTGGGGGCTACGCTTTTACTGGGTATTCTCTTTATTGGAGCGCAGCTTTTAGGATGGAATGAGATAGCAGCATCAGGTATGACTTTTACCGGCAAAGCTTCCGGTACTTACCTGTACCTTATCTCTGCGCTACACATGCTTCACTTATCAGGAGGCATTATCTTCCTGGCTTTTCTGTTCTTTACCACGGCCCATGTAGCCACTGACGGGGTTCGCAGCCTCATCTTTATCCGCGACCCTTACCGCAGACTGCAGTTATCGATGGTGACCAGTTACTGGCATTTTATGGATATGCTTTGGGTTAGTATCTATATAGTTTTCCTTTTCCTGGCATAGCTTAGTGCACCAGCGTTACGGCTCCTTTATACTCACTTGCCCCAAAATCAATAACATAGAAGTATACGCCGTCATTTACATTTTTGCCATCCCACTTAAAGTTGTTCTGATCACTTCGGTATACTTCCTTACCCCATCGGTTATAAATTCTGATGTTTCTGAAAGTTGTTGTGCAGAAATCGCTTGGTAAGCCCGGAATTTCAAAGTAGTCGTTCAGGCCGTCGCCATTCGGTGTGAAGATATTAGCGGGTATATAGTCGCTGATTTCAGGTGCTTTTACTTTAAATTCCATGGTAAGTTTGCGGTCTGTGGATGGGGCACAGGCATCTTCTGTAAGTATAAAATCTACTTTCACTACGCCTTTTTCTACTGCGGCACAATTTGCAACCCAACTGAATAAGCCTTCTGCCTTGCCGTTGCCACCCGTGCTGGTAAAGGTCATGCCTAGTTCAGCCAGGTTAAAACCTTCGCCTGCACTTTGTAAGCTAAGTTTGTTCAGGTCTATGTCATCACCAAAGAGTTTTGCCTCAAACGTTTCATTCAGGGCAAGTTCAAAAGTTAAAGCCGGTTTATCAGTGGTAAGTGTTGGCGGGTTATTTTTACTGATGGTCCGTACTTCTGCTGTTTCAGTTTTTGTAACCTGCTGCCCGCAAACAGTAGAGCTTACAACAAACTCTAACAGGTAAGATTCCTTTTTCAGAACCTCACAATCTATTGGCCAACTGAAAGTGGAGGTAAGCGGGCCAATGCCGGTTTGGTTCTCGAAAGTATAGCCGGCAGCGTCGCCGCTATTCAACAAGGATAAACTTATTTCCTGCTGGTCCGGATCTGTGCCTGTAACGTCAAACGTAAGTATAGCTCCCTCGCCAACTGTAAAAATGCGGTCTGGTGTGGACAGTGAAAGCATAGGAGGTGCATCCGGTTCGGGTTCTATCACAAAGCTGACACGTACCGTATCCTGGCGGGGAAGGCTGCACCCATCGTCTTTTACAATCAGGTCCATTTGGTATACTTTGCCTTCGGTATCAAAACACTCTGAAAAGCATATTGTAGCTTTTAGGGAATCTAAGGTTATGCCTGTATTTACAGCGCCAGAAGTGGTACCATTGATAGTATAGTCCTGGTTTACAAAGTTAACCGGCCGCGCTGTAAGTATAAGTGATTCGTTGCGGTCTGGGTCAGTAAAAAGTACATTAATGCAGCGTTCTGTTCCGCCCTTAAGCCGAAGTATATCGCCTGGTTTGTAAAATTCGCTGCTGCCTTGGGCCTTTGCCATTACAACAGGGCTTTCGTTTGTTGGGCATTCTTTAACAAGTACCTGAAAATCGCGTCGTATTTCCCCGATCTTTTTACCATTTCTGAATTCCTGGCAGCGTACGCCAAATATATACAAGCCTTTGTTGGCAGGCCTCATAATTAACAAACCGGTTTGTTCATCTATCCGGATAGAAGGCGTGCCGTTAATCTGGTTTTCGCGGCTATAACCTGTTTGCCACATTATCTCTGAATATGGCGCAGGCGACGGGAGCGGAGCGCGGTTGTCAATGGCAATAGAGGCATGGCCATTTAAGGGAGTAACCATGTCGTAAACCAATGAGTCGCCATCGGCATCGGAGCCGGCGAAATCATAATAAAATAACTCGTTTACGCAGGCATAATCACTGAGGGGCGGAAATAAGGTAGGAGATGAGTTTTTAAAGAAAGCCCCGTTTTTTGTTACAGCCGGAAACTCCATGTAAAATGCCTGAGCTGCGTCTTCGGGCCTGATAATGTTATTGATTGTTCTGTTACGGCAGCAGCGCTCCCATACTACATAATAGCCATCCTCGCTGGTGTAACGGTATGGTTCAAGTATAATATTAGATGCGTAAATAATTTTCTTGGTACTAAGTTCGCCGGTTGTGCATTCGATATTGGTATAGTTTACCATTGTTTCGGAAGCATAAGGCAACGTCAGCTCCAGCATCAGGCGGTTGGTGTTTTTTTCAAAAATGCGGACGGCAGCAAACGGATCCTGGGCCAGCGGATCGCCGTTTATATTATCGAAGTATAAATTCATATTTAACTTGTAAGTATTACCCTGCAGGTATTGCAACTCAAATTCGCCGCCTACAATATGGGTAGCATTGGCTTTGAGGATTATAATCAGGAATATGCTTAACAAGAGTAAAGGTAGCCTCATACCTGCTTTTCGCTTAAAGTGGTCGTACTGTATTTAAATGATATAGTTACAACTTAAATAGTTAATACACAATTATTAGCGGCAAGATATATTACGTACTTAGTATCAGGCCGTTTAATCCTTAATCTCTTCTCTGTTCCTGCGGCTGCAGCACCTTTTCAAGCAGGTGGTCGAAGGGTAGAGGTTTGCTAAAGTATGAATCAGTATAAGGGTTTGTGGTAAACCTGATGTAGCCCGGGTGGTTGTTTACTTTTATATAATCAAGCTGCACGTTACCATAAAGCTGGTTGCAAAGCGCAGTGCCGGGTACATCAGAAGCAGGAGGCGTAAGCAGGTATCGCTCAGAAAGCTCGGTATATCGCTTATGCCTTACAAGGTGCTGATCTGCGCTGTGTAACCTATAGCTTTGCTGTTGCACACGCTCTTTCAGGAGGTCAAACAGAAAAGAAAAATTGTCTGCACCAATTTTAGGGTCATAAAATAAAATAGCGCCCCGGTGGCTCTCTTCTGAAATTATCTGAACCCTGTATTGGTGTGTAAGTGAGGCTTTTACGTAATGGTAAGATTTGAAAAAATGATGCGTCCAGTTTAAGTAAACCTGCGCTTGTTGCCACTCCCTGAAGCCAGATTTATACTTGTCTGAGCGCTTCAGTTGGCAACAGGTGGGTGTTGTTTTACCCAAACCCAACAATCGGTTTAAAAATTCGTTAAACGGCATTTAAATATTTACCTCATAAACACACAGCTCTCAAAATAGTTTTTAGCATATGCAGCGTCTGGTAAAGGCGCATTTGCAGAGCTAGGTTTGACGTAAAATAAAATTAACTATATTTAGTTTAAATAGGCTGATTCGCGATTAGTGGCACAAAGTATAGTGTCGGTTGCTGCTCATAAAGTATAATTTCGGTTTTATAACCCATAACCAACATGCTAACACAAGAACTAGAACTTAAAAAAAAGCTGCTTCAGGAATGCTCTAAGTTGCTGACTACACAAATAAATGCAGCCAAAGCGGCTATGGACGAAGCACAGGAAAGCGCAAATGAGCACCAGGGGGCGATAGAAGACAAATTTGAATCGTTCAGAGAGGCCTGCCAGATACAGCGCGACATGTATGCCCGCCAGTTAGACGAGCTTATTTCGACTATGGGGGTTCTAAAACGGATTAATGCTACTAAACTGAACAACGAGATATCGATGGGGGCCGTGGTAATGACCGAACTCCAGAATTATTTTATTGGGGTGAGCCTGGGAGAAATAAAAATAGATGGTGAATCTTTCTATGCAATTTCTGGTATGTCGCCGCTTTACAAGGCCATGGCAGGTAAAACTACAGGCGATACGTTTGAGTTCAGAGATAAGACATACAAGATTTTACAGGTATATTAAGCGTTTTTATCTAGAAAGTAAAAATTTGCTTAGAATATTAACATAACCTTTAAGGTCAAACCAGAGTTTAAATAATTGTAAAGGGTTAGAAAAAGCAAAGGTTAGCGATTATGCTAACCTTTGTTTCTTTTATACCCTCTGAGTATTTTATCTGCTGGCTTCGCTTGCTTTCACCCGCGACCAGTTCTGTGATCTGCCTATCAATGAAATGCCAATATAACCTTTCACTTCCATTTTATCTTTGCTGTGCATTTTCATGAAGCACGAATAAGTCTTGCCACTTTCCGGGTCATAGATCGTTCCTTCGTCCCACTTGTTATCGCCATCAAATTCAAAGCCTTTCAAAAACTCCAGGCCAAGCAACGGGCGGCTACGCAGTTTCTTTTCAGGGTTGTTATCATCCATTTTTGGTTTACCGTTACGAAGAGGCTCTTTTAGAGAAACTATTTTTCCGCAAAGCTTATTACCGCACTGGTAAATCTCGAACTTCGCCTTGCCATCTTCATTTGTCCATACGCCCAGTGGCGAAAGCTTTTGCGCCCACGCACAGGTGGAAAACAGCATCAGCATAAAAATAGTAAACAGACTTTTTTTCATGATAGGTTAGTTGTGTGTTAAGATAAGTAACGAAATATAAGTATTTGTGCCCATAATTCATATCAGGCAGGTTATAAATATTATTTGCATATAAATTAGTTGTATTGAATAGTGAAGGAATTTCTGTTATAAAAAATTTTTTTAGACGTGCTATACTTTGTACTTAAAGCCACTTAGCTCAAAGTATAAAAGTTGTATTGCAATGAATGTGCTGCTAATTAGTGAGTTATACTTGCTATGTTATGGTATTCTGGTTTAAAGGTGTTTTACTTTACCGGCCTTGCCCTACTCATCCCGAAAGTGTGTAAAATAAAGTGCTAACTTTTGTGAACTTATACACGTTCTTTTATCTTTATAAAACAGTAGCGAGTGCTACAGCTCTGAGTTTAAAAGCTGACATAATAATAAGTGGCAGTTTCAGGGTTCATGTCGGATCAAAGAGAAAGGAGGTGCTATGTCTAATCCATCAGTCGTCTTAGTAAGCACAGGTAATAGTATTCACTTTAACAGTGAACTGGCTTAGTAAGCAGTAAACACTACTGCTTTCGCAGTTAGTATTACCTTTGGTCTTTAATGATGGTGCTACTGAAAACAGGGTGCCGCTTGTTAAGATTAAGAAGGATTCTGATGCCTGATGATGCCTTAGGGTAACATCAGGCATTTTCTTTTTCCGGAATCCTACAAATCGTCTTTGTATATGGAGTTATTTCCCAGCCGACGCTCCTGCACAAACGTTCCGATATAGAAAGCCACCGCCACAAAACAGCTCAGGCACATAACTGAAAGCAGGACATCGCGGCTGTTAAAGCCAAAATTGGTCAAATTAATACGTGTAGCCAATGCAATACCAAAAAGGAGCGTAAGCGCTGTTACCGTATTAAAAACAAAGCGATTGTGCTTGTGCAGGTGGTAAGAGCATGCTAGCAGTAAAATACCAAATGCAGGCGCCAGTATAGTTGCCACAATCATATCTGTGCCGGCAAAATATCCTGCTAAACCTGCAATCAGCAGCACTAAACCATTAATGGTATTTATAATGTAGGGGTGTACCATACCTGTACTATTAGCCTAACAAATAAAATATTGCTTAGGGATATGTACGGGCACGGCAATAAAGTGTAAACAAATCCTACCTATACTTTAAGAAGTATAGGCCGTTACTACAGGATTCTTCTGATCTGTAAAAATCTGGCTTCATAGCCGGTTCCTTCTACCTGGCTGATTTTTACTCCACCATTGGAAGATGAGTGCACAAAAGAGATAGTATCACCAGGCGAGGAAATAACGATGCCTACGTGACCGGGTTCGCGCACGCTTTCGTCGGTTCCGGTAAATATAACCAGATCTCCTTTCTGGGCTTCGTTACGCGCTATGGATTCGCCTTCAAGCGCCTGCAACGATGAACCATGCGGTACAGCTATCCCATACTTATCGTACACATGCGTTATGAATCCAGAGCAATCAAAACCATCCGGCGTAATGCCTGCATACACATACGGGCTTCCTATCAACGATAGTGCATAGGATACAATGATATCACTTTTATTGCCAGCAGTCTCGGAAGTTTCTTTGCCGTAACTATAGTTAACAGCTGTATAGGTAATATTATCTGATACAGGTACAGTAGGTGCAGCAGTATTGCCATCATCTGGTTTTAGAAAAAGCAGCGATCCTACTAAAAGTAATGGCGATGAGATAAATAAGAATATTTTTTTCATAATTTATACTTATTTAGTGGTAGCATATACTAAGATAATACCGTGCCAAACCTGTATTATACTTGTTCGTTAGGTACCAGCTTAGGCTAATAGTACCCTTGATTGCACTGCTATACTTAGTTTAACAGTTACATAGCTTCAAATAGTTTACTTTTCTTAAAATTCACTTCGTCACTATTTAGTTAACATTCACTTATATATCAGGAAAACAGAAAAATATTTATTATAAAAGTTAAATTAAATATAAAAATTTCATAATTTTGTAAAGCAGATAATTGTTGGTGTTAAGATGAAGGTGTTTAATTCAAAATCTTTGGAAGCTTCTTTTGATGAAACGCAGGAAAGAATTTTTCTGCAGTGTCGGGGAGCTGTGAATTCTGAGGAATTCAGAGAAGGGCACCTACAGGCTTTACGATTCGCAAAAGCGCATAATTTAAAACAATGGCTGCTGGATTACAGGAGCATAGGCGAATTAAGCGAAGAAGAAGAGTCGTGGGTGCAGGTACAGCTTTTCCCCCAGATTATGATGTCGTTGGGCTCAGATAATTATGTAGCTATAGTTGTGGCCGAAAATTGTTACCAACGCATGCTGAACGAGGCAGGTTCTTATGGGCTGCAGAGCTATAATTCATTCGTAATTTTTAGCACCTTCTGCGACATAGAAGAAGCCAAGGCCTGGTTAAAAAATCATTCTGTGCATCACTAAGTAAACTTTCCCGCTACTCCATAGCAATGCCTTTCTTTGGGATCCGGATTTTGAAAAGCTGGCAATTTATTGTAAAATGCCAAACCTTAACCTAAATCCTATCCAAAATATGCTTACACGAAAGCAACTAACTAACTCACTCTTTTTATTTTTTCTTTTATACTTCTACCATGCAGCCGCTGCTTTGGCAGCCGATATAAAGTATACACTCTCGATGCCGGAACCACATACCCACTACTTTGAAGTGGAAATGGAATTGCAGGGTGCCCGTAAAAAGTATATCGATTATAAATTGCCTGTCTGGGCGCCGGGCTCTTACCTGGTGCGCGAGTTTGCTAAAAACGTAGAAAGCTTCGAAGCTTCAGACAAAGCCGGTAAAGCACTAAGCGCCCAAAAAATAAACAAGAATACCTGGCGCGTGTACAGCAATAAAGCCGATGTGGTACGGGTGAAGTATAAAGTATACGCCTTTGAATTAACCGTACGCACCAGTTTCCTGGATGCCTCGCATGGTTATGTAAACGGTACCAGCATGTTCATGTACCCGGATGGTTACCAGAAAGAGAATGGAACATTGGTTGTAAAACCCTATAAAGGCTGGAACAAGGTATCTACAGGCCTGAAGAGTACCGGCAACTTTACGTATACTTTCCCTGACTACGATATTCTGGCAGATTCCCCGCTGGAGATTGGTAACCATGAAGTGTTGCAGTTTACAGCCAATGGAATACCTCATGAAGTTGCCATGTATGGCGAAGGCAATTACGATGCAAAACGCCTGACTGCCGACATGAAAAAAGTAACGGAAGAAGCTATCAGCGTTATGGGTGAACTGCCTGTTGAGCGCTATGTATTTATCGTGCATAACCTGCAGCGCGGCGGTGGCGGATTAGAACACCTTAACTCTACTACCCTGCAAACGACACGCTCGAGCTATGGCACCGAAAGCGGTTATACTGGTTTTTTAAGTTTAGTGGCTCATGAGTACTTTCATCTTTGGAATGTAAAGCGCCTGCGCCCGTTCCCGCTTGGTCCATTTAATTACGATCAGGAAAATTATACTTCCCTGCTATGGGTATCTGAAGGCATCACAAGTTATTATGATGACCTGATCGCACGCAGGGCTGGAATGATTTCGCCGCAGCGTTACCTAGATGTAGTGGCCGGAAGTATAAGCTCGGTAGAGAACACGCCTGGTAACAAGATTCAGACGGTAAGTGAAAGCAGCCTGGATGCCTGGATTAAGTATTACCGCCGTAACGAGAATTCCAACAATGCCGAAGTGTCTTACTATACAAAAGGCGGGGTAATGGGGCAGTTGCTTAACATGGAGATCATGAAAAGCACGAAAGGAGAGAAGAGTTTGGATGATGCCATGCGCTACATGTATAACAAGTATTACAAGAAGCTGAACCGTGGTTATACAGAGAAAGAGTTTCAGGAGGCTGTGGAGCTGATGGCAGGCAAGAAAATGGATGCCTTTTTCAGAGATTATATCAATGGTACTAAAACGCCAGACTATAACAGTTACTTCGAAGCAGCAGGCCTTAAACTGGTAAATGTAAACGAAGGCTCGAAAGAAATAAACTGGGGTGCAGCAACATCACAAACTAACGGCCGAAATGTTATTACAAGTGTGGCAAGAGGCAGCAGTTCCTGGGATGGCGGCCTTAATGTAAACGATGAAATTATTGCAATAGATGGTTACCGCGTTGAGGGAAATGTAAACAGCTTCCTGGCTGGCCGCGCTATTGGCGAAAAAGTTGAGGTGCTGGTAAGCCGTGATGGTAAATTACTGACGCTTGAAGTGCCTTTGGTACAGGATAAAAACGTGCGCTATCGTTTTGAGCAAGTACAAAACCCAACCGAACTACAGCAGAAAATCTTTAAGAAATGGCTTAAAATTGCGAACGCTTAAGGTAAACTGTAAAGTATAAAAATAAAAAAGGGCAGCTCCTGCAAAGAGCTGCCCTTTTTTATTCCAGCCGGAAAGAAGCGTTAACTACTGCTGTTATCTCTTTCTCGATAGATGAAACATCGTTCACACCGTAATCCGAAACTATGTTAGAATTTACGGGAGTAATTTGCAATACGCCCATCCGGGCATTCGAAATAGGACCGAGGCTACTGCCGGTAGCACTTGCAATTTTCTGAGCACGGTTCAGTGCGTCTTTGGCTGCGTCGGCCTGAATGTCAATTTTAATATCCGCTAATTTAGTATAGTAGTATTCGGGTGGGTTTACAGAAAAACTAACACCTTTATTTACAAGCGAGGTTATATCCAGCGAAACACGCTTTATTTTAGCTACATCTTTTGATTTTATCTCGATCTGCTGATTTGCATTATACTCCAGTACTCTGTTGGTTGGGTAGCCCTGGATGCTGAGCTCAAAAACAGGGTTCAGGTTGATGGTATACTGATTTATAGCTTTATCCTCAAAACCTTGTTGTTTCAGGTATGCAAAAACGGTTGGCCTCTGCGCTTGCAGCCGTTTATAAGCTTCTTCGGCAGTTGCCCCTGTAGCCTGAAGGTTGCCACGTAAAATACCTACATCTGAATTGATTACTCTTTTTGCTGAACCGGTAACTGTTATGGTCTGATTTGTTTTTGCGCGTTTGTTCCAGAAACCTGCAAAAATAATGGTGCTCAATACGAGACTGATGCCAAGTACCAGAGCAGGCATGAACAGGTTATACTTGTCGTTCATAGATTTTGCAGCACAGCAGTTTAAAGAGGCTTCAGAGTTTATACGTCAGGCACTAGATTTTAGTATAAAGTCTTATGTAGGCATAAAGTTAAATTGCTTCATAAATTTTTTATAGATACCAGGAAGATTTAAAATTAATTAAAACTATTACAAGGGGAGAGTTGCAGTGAGTGTCTGAAATATTTATATTCAAAATTATATATTTAGATAACAGCATATTATAACCCGTTTAAAGGTGTATGGTAATTTTTAAGACACCATTTGTAACTATTTCTCACTGCATGGATACACAAAGTATTTTAATGAAGTGGGTAAAAATGCCGGAAACTGCAGCTTTTAAAGAGGCTTACTTAAGTACGCTTAATTATGTGGCTGGCCACCCGTATGTGAAACTTTATTGTACTGATCTTACCCTAAGTGGCTCTTTAAACAGGGAGCAGGAAGGCTGGCTTTATTCAGAATATTATGCACTGGTGTATAATATTATCCGGGATGATATTTATGCTGCAGTTGTATTTTCGGAAGATCATTTTAAAGCATTAGTTACTAATTACCTTGCTACGCCAGCTGTTCCTAATAACGATTTTATTCATTTTAACTATTTTACAGAGCAGGAAGAGGCCCTTAGTTGGCTTGGTGATATTTATGAAGGCCGGTACACTGCTGTTTTGCAACATACCGGCCATTAATTATACTTCAAATTATTAAAGCTAATATTAGGGCTATGGGAAAATGCCCAGTGCCTCATAGCTAACACCTATTTTTTCTATGGCTGATAAAAAGGCAGCGGTGCGCATATCAGCTATTCCTTTTTGCTTCATCACCTCGCGTATCTCATGGTAGGCGTTGATCATCGTATCTTCTAGACCCGATCTTACCATTTTTATTTCATCTGAGCCCTGCGTCAGTAAAGCCTTTTCCTGTGCAGTCAGGCTCTTTCCTGATGATGATTCAATTGCGTTAACCAATCTCTTATAACTGGCTTCTTCGGCGCGTTTACCCATGCGGCCAAAGCGCACATTTGATAAGTTCTTCAGCCACTCAAAGTATGAAACTGTAACACCCCCTGCATTCAGATAAAGATCTGGCAAAAGAATAATGCCATTAGCAAGAAGTATTTTTTCGGCATCACCGGTTACAGGCCCGTTAGCGCCTTCAGCAATTATTTTAGCCTTTATATTTGCCGCATTTTCCTGCGTAATCTGGTTTTCCAGGGCAGCAGGTATAAGTATATCGCATTCTTCCTCAAGCAAAAGCAGTGAGTTTTCTATGTTCTTAGCGTTTTTATAGTTCAGGATCGAACCTGTTTCATTGCGGTGCTTGAAAACATCCTGAACGTCAAGCCCGTTAGGGTCGTAAATTCCGCCTTCACGTTCTGCAATTCCTATAATAAGACCGCCATCCTGTTGGCAAAAGTATGCCGCATGGTAGCCCACATTACCCAGCCCCTGTACTATGATTCGTTTACCCTGCAGCGTATTGCCGGTAATACCAGTATTTTTTAAAAGTTCTGTGTCACCTAAAGCTTCTCTTATACCATAGTATACACCTAGTCCGGTTGCTTCTGCACGCCCCCTGATTCCTCCCTGGCCTACAGGCTTGCCGGTAACGCAACCAAGGCCGTTTGTTTCGCCATACTTTAGTGCCTGGTAGGTATCGGCAATCCAGGCCATTTCGCGGCTGCCAGTACCATAGTCCGGTGCCGGTACATCCATGCCTGGGCCAATAAGGTTTTTCTTTATAAGTTCGGCAGCGTAGCGGCGGGTGACTTTTTCAAGAGTTTTAACAGAGCTCGTTCTTGGGTTTATCTTGACACCACCCTTTGCCCCTCCAAATGGCACATCTACTACGGCGCATTTAAAAGTCATAAGGGTAGCAAGGGCTTTAACCTCATCTTCATCTACCTGTAGGCTATACCTGATGCCCCCTTTAGAAGGCAGCTTATGATGGCTGTGCTGTACCCGTATTCCCTCAATCACTTCGATTTTGCCGTCTACTTCAACCGGAAAAGACACTTTATAAACGCTGTTGCATGCTTTTATTTGTGCTAGTATACCGGAGTCAAGGCGCGAATAGCTGGCTGCATGATCGAAATACTGGTGAACACTATCCAGGAATTTTTTTCCTTCGTTATGGTTTTGTGCCATACTAAATAGTTTTGAAATGAATATTAAAACGATTTTTAGAACGGTTCCCAGATAGTTTTGTTCGGCGATTTATATGCTAAAGGAAATATTTATGTATAAAGTATAAAATTGTATCACTATGCTTACGTTATAAGAATCAGCTGTTTAAGAGCTACAGAATATTTAAAGTATAATATATTCAAATAAATCTTGCTTAAAATCTATTCTGTGTTCATCTTTGTACAGAAATGTAATCTTAAAATTGCCTGTACAAGCATTTAACATTAATTAAAGTACAGCAAGTATTATTCTTCACATGAATGGCTAGCGAGATTATGACGGAGAGTTTTCCATTAAACACATTGAACTTATACCCAACTGAAATATCTTTTTCCGGTAAACTGCACTCAAAGTATGATGCTTCTAAAAACATGCTCTTTATTGAATGGCATGGCGAAGTAAGTTCTGCGGATGTAAAATTTGGTTACTATAAGGTAATTGAAATGGTTAAGCATTTTAAACCTAACAGGTGGGTGCTTGATTTACGGAATCGTGAAAGCATCAAGCGCGAAGACCAGCTTTGGGTAATAAAGCATATTTTTTCTCAGGCACTAAGATTGTTGCAATGCAATATTTTTGTTGCGATTATACTTCCGGTTTATTCTTTCCAAAGTCTTGTAAGTGAGCTTGACGGAGACGAACTTATTTATAACGATAACTTTCTGATTATAAACCATTACTTATACATAGAGGAAAGTTTGCGGTGGCTGGAGAGTATAACTGAAGCTGAAACAGAAACAATAAGTATATAAAAACAAAATGCCGGGCTTTTAAAAGCCCGGCATTTTGTTTTTAAAGCAGTATAGGTTAATTAACCGAGATCAGCTCTACATCAAAGATAAGAGTAGAGTTTGGCCCGATCACATCGCCTGCGCCCTGTGAGCCATACGCTAAGTTTGATGGTATAAACAGGCGCCATTTTGCACCTTCCTTCATTAACTGCAATGCTTCAGTCCAGCCGGCGATAACGCCATTTACCGGGAATGTAGCCGGTTGGTTACGCTCATACGATGAATCGAAAACAGTACCATCTATTAAAGTACCGTGGTAATGAGTTGTAACCTGATCAGAACTAGATGGGGATTTGCCTGAACCTTCCTGCAGCACCTGGTATTGTAAACCACTTGGCAGTGTTTTTACGCCTTCTTTGCCCTTGTTTTCAGCTAAGAAAGCTTCGCCTGCTTTTTTGTTATCTGCAGCTTTTGCACCTTGTTTCTGGCCCATTTCCTGCTGAAGCGCCATCATGGCCTCCTGCACATCATTAGCTGACAAAGATGAAGGCTGCCCTGCCAGCACTTCTTTTAATCCTTGCATAAAAGGCTCTGCCTCAATATCAATGCCTTGTTTTTTCAGGTTAGTAGCCATGTCGCGGCCAATAATGTAGCTGATCTTGTCTTTCAATTCCATTCGTTTTAGATTTTGCGCCAAACATGAGCGCTATGTTGTAATTATTTGCATAGCCTTGCGGCTTTCGCCACAAAACTACACATTTACATCTGAACGGAAAGTATAACGTAGAGTTACCTGCCTCTTTGGAGATATAGATGGCAAAGTATACTGCCAGAAAAGTATACAGAATAATATATTACAGCAGAGTACAGGTATACCTGTAGCTAAGAGGTTTGCATAAAACAAGAGCGGCCACTTTCCTGATTTCGAAAGTGGCCGCTCTTGTTTTGATCATATATTTTTAGGTTACAAGTATAAATGGTAATCTTCATCTGAAAGATCAATTTCGATGTTGTGTGGCGTTAGCAATCCTTTCATGATAAAGCCAAAAGTTGTGCCTAACAGGAACAACGAAGATATAGTAGATAGACGTTTCATGTGATACGATGTTGAGGAGTTAAACTATTAGCATTAACGCTTTTTGGTGATTCAGGTTGCTCCTTTATATTATTATATTTTAAATTTACTATTAATAACAAATAACAAGGTGCTGTATAACAAAAAAGAAGCCAGTTTTCACCGGCTCCTTTTTTATACTTTATACTTTTGAAATATAACTTACATATTTCTGCGGTACTGTCCGCCAACTTCAAACAGCGCATTCGTTATCTGGCCCAAGGAGCAGAATTTCACCGTTTCGATCATCTCTTCAAAGATGTTGCCGTTGTTGATCGCCACCTGCTGGATACGCTTCAGCATATCTGCAGTCTTATCTTCATTACCCTTTTGCAGCGATTGCAGCATAGAGATCTGGTACTGTTTCTCTTCTTCAGTAGCACGGATTACTTCGGTTGGCAACACCGTAGGAGAACCGGTAGAAGAAAGGAACGTGTTCACACCTATGATCGGGTACTCGCCTGTATGCTTCAGGGTCTCATAGTATAAACTTTCTTCCTGAATCTTACCGCGCTGGTACATGGTTTCCATAGCACCCAGTACACCGCCACGTTCAGTAATCCTGTCAAACTCTAACAATACTGCTTCTTCCACCAGGTCGGTCAGCTCTTCGATGATGAATGAGCCCTGCAGTGGGTTCTCGTTTTTGGCAAGTCCCAGCTCGCGGTTAATGATTAACTGGATAGCCATCGCACGACGAACAGATGCTTCCGTAGGTGTTGTGATGGCCTCGTCGTAAGCGTTGGTGTGCAGCGAGTTACAGTTGTCATAAATAGCGTAAAGCGCCTGCAGTGTGGTACGAATATCGTTGAAGTCAATTTCCTGTGCGTGCAGCGAGCGGCCGGACGTCTGGATGTGGTATTTCAGCATCTGCGAGCGGGCATCCGCGCCATACTTATGCTTCATCGCCTTCGCCCAGATCCTACGTGCCACACGACCGATAACCGCATACTCCGGATCGATACCGTTGGAGAAGAAGAAGCTTAGGTTCGGCGCAAACTTGTTGATGTCCATGCCGCGGCTCACATAATACTCTACAAAGGTAAAGCCGTTAGCCAGCGTAAAGGCCAGCTGCGAGATCGGGTTAGCACCAGCCTCAGCAATGTGGTAACCAGAGATAGATACCGAGTAGAAGTTACGTACGTTCTTATCAATAAAATACGACTGTACGTCACCCATTAAACGAAGCGAGAACTCTGTCGAGAAGATACAGGTATTCTGTGCCTGATCTTCTTTCAGGATATCGGCCTGCACGGTTCCGCGAACAGCTGCGAGTGTACGGGTCTTGATCGGCTCGTATACTTCCGCAGGCAATACCTGGTCACCGGTTACCCCCAGCAACATCAGGCCTAAGCCATCATTGCCTTTTGGCAACTCGCCCTGGTATCTTGGACGCTCAACACCTTTCTCTTTATAGATCGCTTCAATTTTCGTGTTTACTTCCTCTTCCAGGCCGTGTTCTTTAATGTAAAGCTCGCACTGCTGGTCGATGGCGGCGTTCATGAAGAAACCGGTAAGTATAGCCGCCGGACCGTTGATGGTCATCGAAACCGATGTCATCGGATCGGCCAGGTTGAAGCCGGAGTATAGTTTTTTGGCATCATCCAGGCAGCAAATGCTTACGCCAGAGTTACCTATCTTACCATAAATGTCCGGACGGAAGTCAGGGTCCTCACCGTAAAGTGTTACAGAGTCAAACGCTGTAGAAAGACGCTTGGCTGGCATACCCAAGCTCACGTAGTGGAAGCGACGGTTGGTACGCTCTGGGCCACCCTCACCGGCAAACATACGGGTAGGGTCTTCGCCTTCGCGCTTGAAAGGGAACACACCCGCTGTGTATGGGAATTCACCCGGTACGTTCTCCTGCAGGTTCCACTTCAATAGATCACCCCATGCTTCGTAGCGAGGAGTAGATACTTTTGGAATCTGTAGGTGAGAAAGCGATTCAGTATGCGTCTTAATCTTCAGTTCTTTATCACGAACCTTGAACACGTAGAACTCATTCTTGTAAGCCTGTACTTTGTCTTTCCAGTTCTCCAGTATCTTCTTGTTCTGGCCGTCAAGGCTCAGCGCTACTTCGGCATAAGCTTCTTCCAATTGCTTAACCAGTCTGTCTTTATCGGCAATTTCTATACTTTGAACTGCTTCAATAGATTTTTTGATGCCGTATAGTTTCTGCGCTACTTCTGCCTGGTCTTTGCTCCACTTGTCGTAGTTACGGATGGTCTCAGAAATCTCAGAAAGGTAACGGGTACGGGCAGGAGGGATGATGTATACTTTCTCTGACATCTCCTGCGACGTGTGCAGGTTAGAAGCGAATTCTACACCGGTTTTCTCTGTGATCTTCGCCATTACCGCACGGTACAGGCGGTTCATGCCCGGGTCGTTGAACTGCGAAGCAATAGTGCCGAAAACCGGAATATCATCGTCGTTCACATCCCATAGTTGGTGGTTGCGCTTGTACTGTTTTTTCACATCGCGTATCGCGTCTAAGGCACCACGCTTGTCGAATTTGTTCAGGGCAATTACATCGGCAAAGTCCAGCATGTCGATCTTCTCGAGTTGCGTGGCGGCACCATACTCCGGCGTCATCACATACAGGCTCATATCAGAGTGTTCGATGATCTCGGTGTCAGACTGACCAATACCAGAAGTTTCAAGTATAATAAGGTCGAAATCAGCAGCTTTTACGATGTCCACGGCATCCTGCACATACTTGCTCAGGGCCAGGTTGCTTTGGCGTGTTGCCAGCGAGCGCATGTAAACTCTGTCGTTAGATATCGAGTTCATTCGGATCCTGTCACCTAATAAAGCACCACCGGTTTTGCGTTTTGATGGGTCTACTGAGATGATAGCAATTTTCTTGTCCGGGAAATCCAGCAGGAAGCGGCGTACCAGTTCATCTACCAGAGATGATTTACCAGCACCACCTGTACCTGTTATACCTAATACCGGCGTCTTAACTTCTTTGGCCTGCTCTTTTACTTCGTTAAGTATAGATCTGGCTTCTTCCGGGAAGTTCTCAGCAGCGGAAATTAAACGGGCTATCGATTTCGGATCTTTATCTTTTAAATGCTTAGCTTCACCATTCAGGTTCTGGCCTGTCGGGAAGTCGCATTTCTGCAGCATGTCGTTGATCATACCCTGCAAGCCCATCGCGCGTCCATCGTCTGGAGAATAGATACGGGCAATACCATAACCGTGAAGTTCTTCGATCTCGGTTGGAAGTATAACCCCGCCACCGCCACCAAAGATGCGGATATGGCCGCAGCCGCGCTCGTTCAGCAGGTCATACATGTACTTGAAGTACTCCAGGTGACCACCCTGGTAAGAAGTGATCGCAATGGCCTGCGCGTCTTCCTGTATGGCACAATCCACAATTTCCTGTACCGAACGGTTGTGACCTAAGTGGATCACTTCCGCGCCCGAGGCCTGAATAATACGACGCATGATGTTTATGGCAGCATCATGACCATCGAATAAAGAAGCGGCTGTAACGATACGGATATGGTTGACAGGCTTATATGGTTCTACTGTAGTAAGTTGCATATTTTACTAACAAGAGTTTTCAAAAATTGATGCGAATATAGAGAATTTATAGCACAAAGGTGGTGTTGCCTTTATACAGACGTTATAGATTAGTTGTACGTTTTTGCATCAGATTCTATAAACAAAGCCACTTTCTTCTTAACTTTGTTGTTCGTATAGATATTTATGAAGAACATTCGCAATTTCTGCATCATCGCTCACATTGACCACGGTAAAAGTACCCTGGCCGACCGCCTGTTGGAGTTTACATCTACAGTTGCGGAGCGCGAGATGCAAAACCAGTTGTTAGATAACATGGACCTGGAGCGCGAGCGCGGTATCACTATCAAGAGCCACGCCATCCAGATGAACTACCATTATAAAGGAGAAGACTATGTGTTGAACCTGATCGACACGCCAGGTCACGTTGACTTTTCCTATGAAGTTTCCCGTTCAATTGCAGCCTGCGAAGGCGCTTTGCTTATTGTTGACTCTTCTCAAGGTATAGAAGCTCAGACCATTTCTAACTTATACTTAGCGATTGGTAACGACCTGGAAATTATACCTGTCCTGAATAAGATTGACCTTCCACACGCGATGCCGGAAGAAGTTTCAGATCAGATCATTGACCTGATCGGTTGCGACAGAGAAGATATCATCCATGCTTCCGGTAAATCAGGAATAGGGATAGAAAATATTCTGAATGCCATCTGCGACCGCATTCCTGCGCCAAAAGGCGACCCGGCTGCACCACTACAGGCATTGATCTTTGACTCTGTATTTAACTCTTACAGAGGTATAGAAGTATACTTCCGCATATTTAACGGTACCCTGAAAAAAGGCGAAAAGGTTAAGTTCATAAACACGGGCAAAACCTACGAAGCTGATGAGATTGGCGTACTGAAACTGAACCAGGAGCCTCGTCAGGAAATGGGTGCCGGTAACGTGGGTTACCTGATATCAGGAATAAAAAATGCCAAAGAAGTAAAAGTTGGTGATACTATTACCCACGTAGATCGTCCGGCTGAAGGTATACAGGGTTTTGAGGATGTAAAGCCGATGGTATTTGCCGGTATTTACCCGGTAGAGACCAGCGAGTACGAAGAGCTGCGCGCTTCTATGGAGAAACTGCAGCTGAACGATGCCTCATTGGTTTGGGAGCCTGAAACATCGGCTGCCCTTGGTTTCGGTTTCCGTTGCGGTTTCTTAGGAATGCTGCACATGGAGATTGTGCAGGAGCGCCTGGAGCGTGAATTTGACATGACTGTAATTACTACAGTGCCATCGGTTCAGTTCCATTGCTATACTACCAAAAACGATATGATCAAGGTAAACGCACCTTCCGAGATGCCGGAGCCTAACTATATCGACCATATCGAAGAGCCATTCATTAAAGCGCAGATCATTTCAAAATCAGAGTTTGTTGGTCCGATCATCACACTTTGTATGGATAAGCGCGGTATCCTGAAAAACCAGACATACCTGACCAGCGATAGGGTAGAGCTTTCATTTGAAATGCCGCTTGCTGAGATCGTATTCGACTTCTTTGATAAACTGAAAACAATATCGCGCGGGTATGCCTCACTTGACTATGAGCTGATCGGTTTCCGACAGTCGAACATGGTGAAGCTGGATGTGATGCTGAACGGAGAGAAAGTGGATGCATTAAGTGCCATTGTTCACCGTGATAAGGCTTATGATTGGGGTAAGCGCCTGTGCGAGAAGCTACGCGAACTGCTTCCTCGCCAGATGTTCGAAATTGCCATTCAGGCTGCCATTGGTCAGAAAATTATTGCCAGGGAAACTGTAAAAGCCATGCGAAAGAACGTTTTGGCCAAGTGCTACGGTGGTGATATCTCCCGTAAGCGAAAGCTCCTTGAGAAACAGAAGAAAGGTAAGAAACGCATGAGACAGGTTGGTAACGTGGAAATTCCGCAAGAAGCCTTCTTAGCCGTACTTAAACTCGACTAAGTATAACAAGCCCCGACGTGCTGCCTGCGCGCCGGGGCTTGTGGTTTAATAACCAATCGTAATTTCAAAAATTTGTACGCCGATATAACTATAAAAGCCCGTTGCCCTGATCCAGCAGAAGTGGAAAGTATACTTCAGCAACATAACGCCGACTACAAAGGTCTGGACGTGCAGACAGATACTTTTTATAATGTTGATTATGGAAAGTTAAAGCTCCGGCAGGGCAACATTGAAAACGTGCTCATACATTATAACAGGTTTTCGGTGCAGGGTTTGAAGCAAACTGAAGTGTTGATGTACCTTAAAAACCCGGGCAGCGCAACTATAGAGGAGGTTTGCGGGAGCTTACAGGTTATGAACGAGCTACGGAAACTGCGCAAAATATACTTCATTGATAATGTTAAATTTCACATCGACCAGGTTGATGGCCAGGGATCGTTTATCGAAATAGAAGCTATAGATTTAGACGGCTCGCTGGGCACAGCTATACTGCATCAGCAATGCCATTATTACAAAGAGCTCCTGCAGATAGCCGATGAAGACCTGATTAACGACTCCTATATTGATTTGTAACTCACATTCTTAATTCATACTTATACTTTTTATTATGATTCTGCTCGACGGTAAAAAAACATCCGAAGCCATCCAACTAGAAATTGCTGCTGAAGTTGCTGATATAAAGGCCAACGGCGGTAAGGTGCCGCACCTGGCAGCTATACTTGTAGGTAATGATGGCGGCTCGGTTACGTATGTTACGAACAAAGTGCTGGCTTGCGAAAAAGTAGGCTTCGGCTCTACACTTATCCGCTACGAAGACGATGTAACCGAAGAGGAATTACTGAACAAAATTCAGGAACTGAACGAGGATGATGAAATTGACGGATTTATAGTGCAGTTGCCGCTACCAAAGCACGTTAATACCCAGAAGGTGCTGGAAGCCGTTGATCCTAAGAAAGATGTGGATGGTTTTCACCCGGCAAATGTGGGCCGCATGGTAGCAGGTTTATCGTCTTTTCTGCCTGCAACGCCTGCCGGCATTTTGCAATTACTGGAGCGTTATAATATAGAAACGAACGGCAAGCACTGTGTCGTGATCGGGCGTAGTAACATTGTAGGCTCTCCGATGAGTATACTGATGGCAAAGGCTGCTTATCCGGGTAATGCCACTGTCACGCTTTGCCACCGCAACACCATAGACCTGCCATACTATACCCGTCAGGCTGATATCATAATTGCAGCAGTAGGCTTGCCGGGCCTGGTAACTGCAGATATGGTAAAAGAAGGCGCTGTTGTGATAGATGTAGGAACAACCCGCGTACCAGATGCCACCCGTAAAGCTGGCTACAGGCTGCGTGGCGATGTTGATTTCGATAACGTAGCCCCAAAGTGTAGTTATATTACCCCAGTGCCGGGCGGTGTTGGGCCATTAACGATAGCCATGTTGTTGAAGAATACTTTGAAAGCAGCTAAGCGCGAAGTATACGCGTAAGTATAAAACCAGTAATATTTGAGCCCACAGTATCAGACAAGATGCTGTGGGCTTTTTATTTATACTTCGATTCTACATTCAGGAAACCCAAACGGAACAGAACACACTACCAACCTTGTTGCAATTTTAACTAACTTTGCAAGTTCTGCATGGTTTATACTTTTAAAGTATGGCCGTGCAGTAATTATAATTTAAAATGCCTATTGCTATAGTGCGTGGGCGTAGCAGCATACAATTTTGGAATCAATTAAAACTTACAAAACAGCTTCTATACATACAGTACCCAAAGATGGCAGCGAACTGCCCTTGATGGAAGCTTTTTATACCATACAGGGCGAGGGAGCCAATACAGGTACTGCTGCATACTTTATCCGGCTTGGTGGCTGCGATGTAGGTTGCCATTGGTGCGATGTAAAAGAGAGCTGGGATGCGGCATTGCACCCGCTAACACCGGTTACCGAAATTGTAAGTACGGCCGAAACATTTCCGGGTAAAACGGTAGTAATTACAGGCGGCGAGCCGCTGCTTTATAACCTGAACCCATTAACTTCTCAACTGCACGAGCATGGCATTAAAACCATGATTGAAACATCAGGTGCCTACCCGATTAGTGGTTATTGGGATTGGGTATGCCTGTCGCCTAAAAAGTTTAAAGCGCCGGATGCCTCCGTTTATCCGTTTGCCGATGAGCTGAAAGTTATTATCTTTAACAAAAGTGATTTTGCCTGGGCAGAAGAGCATGCTGAGAAAGTAGGAGAGGAATGCCGGTTATACCTGCAACCAGAGTGGAGCAAAGCCAACCAGTTAATGCCACTGATAGTAGAATACGTTAAAAACAACCCGAAATGGCGTGTGTCGTTACAGACGCACAAGTACATGGACATCCCGTAACATCCTATGTTTAAAAACCTGCTTTTTGCCTTTCTTCTGATCATGGGTTCTGCTACACTGAGCCTGGCCCAGAACCGACAGTTAACAACTACCTCCAAAAAAGCAGAAAATTTATACTATAAAGCAGATGAATATGCGCGCGCCCGTGATTTTGACCGGGCTCTGAATGCGCTTTCGGAAGCCACCCAGAAAGACCCGAATTTTGCGGAAGCATACTTAAAGGCAGCTAACCTGTACAAGATGATGGGTAACAAAGCTGCCACTTTTGAGCAACTCCAGAAGGGCTTAAAGCTTTTGCCATTCCACCCTGCTTTTGCAAATGAATACTACAACCTGGCTGAATTATACTTTGATAAAGGGGAGTATACGCCAGCCCGCGAAAACTATGAGCTATACATAAAGGCCAAACCGAAAAATGTAAAGCTGATAGAACATGCCAGGCAACAGATTAAAGCAAGCGAATTTGCTGCAGAAGCTATCAAAAATCCTGTTGATTTTAAGCCTGTTAGGCTGGCTGGCCCTATAAACCAGTTTGGTCTGCAATACTTCCCTTATACTACCGCCGATCAGCAATATTTTATTTACACGGCACGTGCCGGCATCCGGCCTGATCAGGACGAGGATATTTATATTTCACAACTACGAAACGGAGAGTGGCAGGCACCGGTATCAATTTCTGATAATATAAATTCCCCTGCCAACGAAGGTGCCGGTACTATTTCCGGGGATGGTAAAACCCTTGTATTTACTTCCTGTAACCGTCCGGACAGCCAAGGCGACTGCGATCTTTATATTTCTTTCAGAACAGGCAACGAGTGGAGCAAACCCCAGAACATGGGAAATACAGTAAACTCTAAAGCCTGGGATTCGCAGCCGAGTCTTTCTGCTGATGGCCGTACGTTATACTTTACCTCAACACGTGGTGGAGGTATCGGAAAAGAAGACGTTTGGGTATCGTACTTAAATCAGGATGGAACCTGGCAGAAACCAGCTAACGTTGGTGAGCCTATTAACTCGAAAGGCCGTGATATGGCTCCGTTTATACATGTAAGCGGCTCTACTTTATACTTTGTTAGTGATGGGCATCCGGGCATGGGAGGGCTGGATGTGTTTATGGCATCACTCGAGCAAAAGAAAAAATGGTCGCAGCCTAAAAACATGGGCTATCCATTGAATACGCATTCAGATGAAGGCTCACTCTTTATAGCTCCTGATAATAAAACCGGCTATTACTCGCGCCAGCACATTACCGACAACAATGTGAGCATACAACTCTATAGTTTTGTAGTGCCCGAAGTATGGAAAAGCAAGACGAAAAGTACCTATGCCCAAGGCCGTGTATTTGATGCTGATACCAAAAAGCCATTGGCAGGTTTAGTTCAACTTTACGATGTAGTGGCAGATACACTATTACAGCAGGTAAAATCTGACAAACTGAACGGTGAGTATACAGTTGTACTTACCCAGGGAAAACAATACGCCCTTTATGTAAGCGCGCCAAAATACATGCTAAACAGTATTAGTTTTGATTATACTTCTGAGAAAGCACTATCGCCGGTTGCCTTGGATGTTTACCTGAAGCCAATAAAAGCCGGAGCTGCCATTGTGCTTAACAACCTTTTCTTTGATACGAACAAGTATACGTTGGAAAAGAAATCCAAAACCGAACTAGATAAACTGATTGCGTTTATGCGTCAAAATAGCGCCGTTCAGGTTGAGATTTCCGGCCATACAGATGACGTAGGTTCTGATGAAGCCAACCAGTTATTATCTGAACGTAGAGCCAGATCGGTGGTTGAGTACCTGGCCAATAATGGCATTGCCAAGGCCCGGATCAACTTTAAAGGCTATGGCGAATCAAAACCTATCAAGCCAAACACATCTGAGGTTAACCGCCAGCTTAACCGGCGCATTGAGATGCGTGTTTTGTAAATACAACAGCTTTTAAAGTGTTAGCTGTCAGTAGTTTGGGCTTGCCTAACACCAGATTTTACGGAAACAGTTTGTATGGGAACTGACAGACTGATCTTATACTTACTAAGATAACTATAAAACAAAATCGCCGGCCACTTTGCAGTAGCCGGCGATTTTATACTTTAAATATGTCTTATCTCTGTTCGATCGGAACGTAGTTGCGTTCAGTTTCGCCGGTATATACCTGACGCGGACGGCCAATTGGCTCTTTCTGCTCGCGCATTTCTTTCCACTGTGCAATCCAACCTGGTAGACGACCAAGGGCAAACATTACTGTAAACATATCAGTAGGAATGCCAAGTGCACGGTAAATGATACCTGAGTAGAAGTCTACGTTAGGGTATAGTTTGCGCTCTACAAAGTAAGGATCAGTCAGTGCTGCTTCTTCCAGTTCCTTCGCAATATTAAGGATAGGATCATCAATACCAAGAGCTTCCAGTACATCATCAGCAGTTTTCTTGATGATGGTAGCACGTGGATCAAAGTTTTTGTACACACGGTGACCGAAGCCCATCAAACGGAAAGGATCGTCTTTGTCTTTTGCTTTCGCGATGTATTTCTTAGAGTCGCCTCCATCTGCTTTAATTGCTTCCAGCATTTCGATTACAGCCTGGTTAGCACCACCATGCAGCGGACCCCAAAGCGCGTTGATACCAGCAGAAACAGAAGAGTAAAGGCTAGCGTTTGCTGAACCTACCAGACGTACTGTAGAAGTAGAGCAATTTTGCTCGTGGTCAGCGTGCAGGATTAACAATTTATTCAGGGCATCTACAACAACCGGGTTAATTTCATAATCCTCAGTTGGGTAGGCAAACATCATATGCAGGAAGTTTGAGCAATAATCCAGCTTGTTTTTTGGATAGTTAACCGGATGCCCGATAGAGTTCTTATAAGACCATGCTGCAATAGTAGAGATCTTAGCCATCAGTCTGATGATTGAAAGATCAACTTCTTCTTTAGACTGGTTCGGGTTAAGCGACTCAGGGTAGAAAGCAGTAAGTGAGCTAACCAAAGCAGAAAGTATACCCATAGGGTGAGCAGTAGAAGGGAAGCCATCCAGGATCTTGCGCATATCTTCGTTTACAAGCGTATGCATTTTGATCTTGTTGCTGAAATCATCAAGCTCCTGTGTTGTAGGCAACTTGCCATAAATCAGCAGGTAAGCTACTTCAATAAAGTTAGACTTTTCGGCTAGTTGCTCTATCGGATAACCTCTGTAGCTCAGGATACCTTTTTCGCCATCAAGGAATGTGATAGCACTGGTAGTTGCACCTGTATTCTTATAACCCGAATCAAGAGTGATATAACCGCTCTCGCCTCTGAGGTTAGAAATATCGATTGCTTTTTCATCTTCAGTACCTACAACTACCGGGAGTTTGTAGGATTTACCATCTAAAATTATTTCAGCGAAATCTGACATGTGTATTTTTTTTTATGTCTGTAGTTGTGTCTCTTAAGGAAGCGAAATTATGTAAAAATGTTTTAAAAAGAAATCCACTTTTACTATATAAATTAATTTAATACAAGCGCAACGCTTTTGCATTGGCCGTGGCTTTGTGTATTAACGTCTGTGATTAAAAAAGTTTGTAAAACAGGCTAATGATTTGCCCTAGGCTATAAGCTTATAGGAATTAAATAAAAGCGGGAAGCAGCATTTTTAGGAGTAGGATGGGTATAAATCAAAAAGGGCTCCTGCAATGAGGAGCCCTTTTCGTGTGAAAATATGATATTTTCAACTTTTAGCCATGCTTTTATACGGTGCAGGTTTTGCGAAGGTTACAGAAAGTTAAAAAATATTTAATTTTTTTTCTGACTGCTTAGTTTTAAGCTTCTTCTCCTGTTTCGGTAAGTATAATTATACTTTACAAAAGCTTAGTCGTAGCTGTTTTTCTTTTTATCCTGCTTTTCTGCTTTTTTTTCCTTGGTGGTTTTTGCAGGCTTTTTCTTTGTTTCTTTTTTAGCGTCTTGTGATTTTGCCATGGGTAGTGGTGTATAGTTTTCTAAAGCTATGATTTTTTTAATCATTGTACTATACTATAATATAAAGAGTTTTAGAGCTTTTTTAGTAGAAGCAAATTAAAAGCTGGCAAAATTAAGATAGATAGTATACTTACCAGGGGTGTTGGTCATCGTCATCTGAAGATGGGTCCTTTCTACTGAATCCGCTTTGAGGGTGATATGGCGTATTCCTGCCTTCCAGGTGATCTATCATATCCTGGTGCAGTTTTATTTTATCAAGCTTTATAAATTCCTCCCAAAGCAGTTGGTCCCGATCCGACATACGCCCGATCAGGTCTTGTAACTGCAACCCGCTATCCTGCTGCTGCAACTCCTTAATATAAGGGTCCGAATCTACAAGGCGCTGTATCATTATCCGGAAGTAAGTGTTCAGCTCCAGGTACCTGTCTTCGTCCCAGTCTGATAGATTTATTTTTTCCATGCCGGCAATACTTGAATTAGATATAGTTTACTTTTTTTGAAATTTATAGTTATCTGCCGCAAGTCAATAGGTCATGCTTTTACCAGGTAAGACCTAGAGTTGATGAAGATCTACAAGTATATCCTGCCATACTTTATAAGCTTACCAGAAGAAAACGCTGAAGTTAACTGCCGCAAATTATATAGGTTTTAAAGTATAAACATAGAAAAGAACTATGCTTTGATCTTCATACTTAATCGGGTTATACTTTAAATTATGGCACAAGTAGGTGAAAACAAATCTGGCTATATATGATTATATAGTGAAAAGTATATAGTTACTTTTCGTGCATTATATACTTGGTTGAAATGCTAAATTAATTGTATATGTAATTTAAATAGCCTGATATGCAGGTGTGTATGTCTTGGTAAGTTTAAGTTGGTGATGTTACTTTTTTAAGTGTTTATTCCTTTAAATAAATATTATTATTTCGTCTATTTAGAAAATAAAAAAAACTCACTCACCTTAAACTCAATCATTATGAAGAAAAATTTCATTACTACAGGTAAGTCCGCTGTTGCGATGGCTATCCTGTCTGCTGCTTTCCTGTCGAGCTGCGAAAAAGAAACTACTCTGGAGAACAAAGAGTTTGCAACTTCGCAGGAATTACAGGCAACAGCCGGCAAAGGTCAGGCATTTGTGTCAAACGAGGTTCTTGTTAAATTCAAGTCAGGCATTTCTGATGATGCAAGAGCTACTGCACTGGCCCGTATCAGCGGTTCTGTAAAAGAGCGTATCCTTACAAAAGCTATGGAGCGCGTTGGCGATAGAGAAGGACTTACATTGGTTCATACTTCTATGGCTGCGCTTGATGCTCTGAGCAAGCTGAAAGGAGCTGCTGAAATTGAGTATGCTGAGCCTAACTATATTTACACACACACCGCTACTTCCAGCGATCCATATTTTACCAATGGATCACTTTGGGGTATGTATGGCGATGCTTCTTCTCCGGCTAACCAGTATGGTAGCCAGGCAGCCGAAGCGTGGGCTGGCGGCAACACTGGTGCTGCATCTGTTGTGGTAGGTATTATTGATGAAGGTATTCAGTATACACACCCTGAACTTGCAGCTAACGTATGGACCAACCCGTACGATCCTATAGATGGCGTGGATAACGATGGCAACGGTTATATAGATGATACACACGGCTGGGACTTTGACGGTAATAATAACGAAGTATATGACGGTGGCGACAGAGGTAGCCTCGATGACCACGGTACTCACGTAGCCGGTACTATTGGCGCGGCGAATAATGGAACTGGTGTAGTTGGCGTTAACTGGAACGTAACCATGATCTCGCTTAAGTTCTTGGGCCGCAGAGGTGGTACAACTGCTAATGCTGTTAAAGCAGTAGATTATTTAACCGACCTGAAAACGCGTCATGGTATGAACATAGTAGCCAGCAACAACTCATGGGGCGGCGGCGGCTTCTCGCAGGCACTTTACGATGCTGTTAACCGTGCAAACACAAAAGAGATTCTGTTTGTAGCAGCAGCTGGTAACGGCGGTAGCGACGGTGTAGGCGATAACAACGATGCAGTAGAAAGCTACCCATCTAACATGGACCTGCCTAACGTAATTGCTGTTGCAGCTATTACTAACACTGGTGCTAAGTCTTCGTTCTCTAACTACGGTGCTACTACAGTAGATATCGGAGCTCCTGGTTCTGCTATCAACTCTACTACAGCCTACAACACGTATTCATCTTATAACGGTACGTCAATGGCAACGCCTCACGTAACTGGTGGCGTAGCACTGTATGCAGCTTCTCACCCTGGCTCAACTGCTGCAGCTATTAAGAACGCCATTATGAGCAGCGCCATACCTACAGCTTCTCTGTCAGGTAAGTGCGTTACAGGTGGCCGCCTGAATGTTAGCGGTTTCTAAGAACTAACACCTAATAAGTAAAAAGCCGCCCTGAGTTAGATCAGGGCGGCTTTTTTTATGATGACTACCGGGTAATTACCTTAAGACTTTTATACTAAGTGGCGCATAAGTAAAGTATAAATACAGGAAATATAATTGCCAATGGTTGTCCGGTACTTATTAATTATTGAAGTGATACAGGAAGGTAATGATACCTGTGTAAGCTGGTTTTTTGCTGTCCTTAATTTCCAGCGTTACCTCCAGGCGTGCTTTGGCAATACCTCGCAGGTCTTTTACAGAAAGTAGTTTTGCACGCAGGCGCACATCACTGTCCACAGTTACAGCCTGGTTAAATCGAAGGCTTTCTATCTCATAGTTTACCTGCATTTTCAGGTTCTCAATAGAGGCGATCTGGTTCCATAAATAAGGCAACAGCGACACGGTAAGGTAGCCATGCGCAATAGTAGCCCCAAACGGCGTTTCGGTTTTGGCACGCTCTTCATCCAGGTGAATCCATTGGTAATCCAGGGTAGCTTCGGCGAATTTGGTTATCTGCTCCTGCGTAATGGTATGATAATCTGATAAGCCCATTTCTTTGCCTTCGTAGCTGGAAAGCTCTGCCAGGCTTTTTATGGTTAATTTACTCATGTTGTTGGTCGTTGTTAGGTGTGTTTATGGTTGTTGGCGCTTCATGCTATCGTTTAGCACCATCAAATATACATGTAATCCTGAATTTGGCACAGTCTGATAGATGATCATAGCATTTACTCTATTATTAAGATCTAACCCGCAAGTTCCGGAATTAAGAACGCAAATCTGAGCTTTCAATTTATTTTGTCACAGAGAGCATAACCTCTGGAGCTGTAAGCATTGCTACATTATGGTATGTGATATGAAAGCAAATTATACAAATTATTAATATTTATAACTTGGAAAAGTATAATTATATAATATATTTTCAGGATGGCTATAGTTAAAAATAAAATATATATAATTATATCACATGGTGCTTTGAATTAAATAGTTTTGTTCACCTATTTACTCGAAGCAATTAATGCCGGTAAACCATATTGGCAATTTACCTTTCTGTGGTCAAATCAATGATGATTTATACTTCCCAATTACCACTTAAACTGTCTAAAAGCCTGCGTTATAACACTATTCTGGCTGTTTTAGTGTTTTCTAAGCTAAATACAATCTGATGTATTGGAGCAGGTAATCCTCTAAAATCTATATTTTAATATCCTTCGTATTGGATTCATTATCAACAGATAAGTTTGTTGTTAAAGCATGTATATAGTACTCTATGGTTGGTTTTAGTTGATAAGCTGTAACCGAGCTTATGACTTCTTATAGTGCAATTGTTTTTGTTATTTGAATTTTACAATACCCTTTATAATACCATATGTAACACCTTTAACTAAACTGTTTATGAATCAAAAGATTACTAAGCATTTGCTGTGTCTGCTAGGGATGTTTTTATGCCTGGCACCTTTGAATGCACAAGCTCAGTCGGCGCTCGACAGGGCTTTGCAACACATACAGCAAACTAAAGCAGAACATAAACTCACTACCGCTGACCTGGCCGATTACATAGTTACTGACCAGTATACCAGCAAGAACAACGGTGTAACCCATATCTACCTGCGGCAGCGTTTTAACGGCATTGAAGTAGTTGGCGCCAATATCAACATCAATATTACTAAGGACGGCCAGGTAATAAATATGGGAAACAGGTTTATTCCGAACCTCAGAGCTGCTATCCGTAATAACACTGCTGCGATTTCAGCACCTCAGGCAGCCAGTGCCGCAGCCCGCGATTTAAAACTGACTGTTAAAAAGCCACTGGATATTAAAGAGCGAAAGAAACCGACAGAAAAGGTAACTGCAGCTGCGAAGGCCGTAGTATTAACAGATGGTGGCATTTCGCTTAATCCTATACCTGCTAAACTGGTGTACCAGCCTATGGCAGATGGTACTGTGCGACTGGCTTGGGAGGTAGAGATCTATAACCTGGATGCACAGCACTACTGGAGCATGCGAGTGGATGCAGCTACGGGACAAGTGCTGCAGAAAAAAGACCTGGTGGTACAGGATAACTGGGGACCGAAGGTTGTAACAGATGCACCCGAAACCAAGGCTGAAACTATAACAACAACTGCTACATCACGAGCTACTAAAAAGGTACTGCAGCAGCAGGCAAAACAGAAGTTCTATGCCCAGTTGTTTGCGCCTAAAGCTACAGCTTTGAGCAATGCCGTTGCGGTTGCCGGTAGCGGTACTTACCGTATACTAGATGTGCCCTTCGAAACACCAAACCATGGCGACAGAACCTTAGTTACCGGCAAAGAGAATGCGACTGCCTCTCCGCTGGGCTGGCACAACGATGGTACCTTTAGTTATACGATAACTAAAGGTAACAACGTGCACGCCTACGAGGACAGGGCAGGAGCTAATGCCGGCTTAAGCCCGGATGGTGGCACAAACCTGGTTTTCGATTTCCCGATTGATTTTGCAAAAGAACCTGATACGTATGTGCAGGCAGCCACAACTAACCTGTTCTACTGGAACAACCTGATGCACGACGTTTTTTACCAGTTCGGTTTCGATGAAGTAAGCGGTAATTTTCAGCAGACAAACTTTACTGGCCAGGGTGCCGGACTGGACGGTGTAATGGCCGAAGCACAGGACGGAGGCGGTACCAACAATGCCAACTTCCTGACCTTGCAGGATGGGGTGCCGGGCCGTATGCAGATGTATCTCTGGACCTCCTCGCTACCTGCTAAATTACTCCACATAACAGCTCCATCGTCAGTGGCGGGTTCATACACAGGCGTGCAGGCTGCTTTTGGCCCTGAAGTAGATGAGACAGGAGTTTCCGGTAAGATCGTACTGGCTGACCCGGCTAATGGCTGTAATGCCGCTCCTGCATTGCCTGCCGGTTCTGTGCCACTGCCTTTCAACAACCAGGCCGCTATTACCGGAAACATTGCACTGGTTTACCGCGGCGATTGTTCTTTTATTTCTAAAGCACTTAACGCACAGGCCTCTGGGGCAACAGGAGTTATCGTCATCAATAACATAGATGGCGATCCGCTTTCAATGGGTGGTGATGAAACCGGTGCTACCGTGCTTATACCGGCTATCATGATCAGTAAAGCTGATGGAGATAAACTGGTAGCGGCGCTTAGTGGTGGCCTGGCAGGTAGCCTGCGTCGCGAAGGTGGCGTGCCTCCACTGAAAGACGGTGATTTGGATAATGGAATTATTGCGCATGAGTATGGCCATGGTATCTCTACCCGCTTAACGGGTGGCCCAAGCACACAGTGTTTGACAGGAGCAGAGCAGGGCGGTGAAGGCTGGAGCGATTTCTTTGCTTTATACATGACCATGAAAGCCGGTGATACTGGTCCGCAGGTCAGAGGTATTGGTACGTATGTGCAGTCGCAGCCAACTGATGGGGGCGGTATCAGACCTGCACCTTACAGCACCGACATGAGCATCAACCCTTATACCTATGGCGACATCTCGAACCCGGAAATATCTGTACCGCACGGCGTAGGCTTTATTTGGGCAACTATGCTATGGGACCTGACCTGGAACCTGATAGACGAGTATGGCTACGACCCGAACATCTACAATGGTAAAGGCGGTAACAATATTGCCCTGCAGTTGATAATAGATGGCCTTAAGCTACAGCCTTGCAGCCCTGGCTTTATAGATGCCCGTAATGCTATACTTGCAGCCGACCAGGTAAACAACGGCGGCGCGAACCAATGCTACATCTGGGCGGCATTTGCCAAGCGTGGCCTGGGCTATAGTGCACAACAGGGCAGTAACGACGACCTGACCGATGGGGTAGAGGCCTTTGATATGCCACCATCCTGCGCACCACAGTTTGCTATAAACATGAGTGCGAACCCTTCTCCGGTTACAGATGGCCAGGAACTGACCTATAATATTACTGTAACCAACAACACGGCAGGCGCTGTTAGCGGCGTGACCGTAACCAGTAACGTGCCGGCCAGCACCTCTTTTGTGACTGATGGTAACAAAGATGTAAAAGTAACTGGCAACACCGTGAGCTTTAAAGCAGTGCGCATGGCACAGGGCGAAACTATAAACCGCAGCTTTAAAGTGAAAGTGAATAAAGGTGACGGAACAACTGTTTACTTTAATGATGATATGGAGAATGGTGCTACCAAATGGAAGACAAGCAGCACACTGTTGCTCAACAACTGGGTGCTAAGCTCCAAAAATCCATATAGTGGCAAAAATGCCTGGTTTGCAGCAGATCCTGACAACATCAGTGATCAGTATCTGACACTTTCATCGCCAGTAACTATAGGTGAAAATGCGCTGATGCGTTTCTGGCACAGCTATGCAACCGAAGAAGGTTTTGATGGTGGTATTGTAGAAATCAGCACTAACAACGGCCTTACCTGGACCAACCTCGGTAGTAAAATGATACAGAACGGCTATAACAGCTCGATTCCGCTGGAAAATGCTGCAACTATAAGCGGCCCGGCCTTTACAGGTAACAGCAACGGATACATACAGACCATTGTAGATCTGGCTTCTTACAAAGGACAGAAAGTGCTTGTAAGGTTTAAAATGGCGTCTGATGTACTAACTGCGGCTACTGGCTGGTATGTAGATAACGTGGACATTGTTTCGAACCCGGTAACTATAGCTAACTCGGCTACGGTAACTTCGCGCTTCGGCGGAGATGCCACTGCTAACGTAGAAACGCTGGTGCTGAAAGCCGGAACCCTGAGCCAGACGCTGGTATCTAATGCTGCCGCTAAGCCAACTAAAACCATTATGTACCCTAACCCTACGCAGGGTAAGCTGAACCTGCAACTGGCCGAAGGTCTGACCGGAAGTATAGGTATACAGGTTGTGGATGTGTATGGTAAGGAAGTGATGACCATACAGCTAGCGACTGACGAAGCCAGGAAAGGAGCCGTACTGGATGTACAGAAACTAACGCCGGGTATCTACCTCTTTAAGGTAACAGCGGGCTCGTACTCTGAAACACACCGCATCATGATCACGAAATAACAACGCATCTTACAAAGCCAGAGAAAAGCCGCTCCTGATTTCAGGAGCGGCTTTTTGGTGATAGGGGAAGTATGAATGTATTGTTGTTTATAGCAACTTTATAGTTTTATACTTGCGTCGGCCATAGTTCGCGTAATTAGCTAGCCATCAAACTGCCTTAGTTTATACTTGAAGGTGAAAACACTGTAAGGACGTTTCACGAACTGGAAAGAATTTTTAATTTTGAATAATTGAATTTCGACTAAAAAAGTAAGAGGAAAACCACTTAACTCTTAGAATGCTGCAAGACCTGACAACTATACTTACCCGAGACCTGGAAAAGCTGTACAATGAAATTGATGCATTTACAGCCGAAGCCAACCTATGGAAAACAACAGGAAATATTACTAACTCAGCGGGTAACCTTTGCCTGCACCTGTGTGGTAACTTGAATACATATATTGGCGCTAAGCTTGGCGACAGCGGCTACGAGCGCAACAGGCCGGCAGAGTTCAGCAGCAAGGATGTGCCTAAAGCAGAGCTACTAAAGCAGGTAGAACAAACCCGGGAGATGGTAGCGAAAACGTTGCAACAGCTGCAACCAGCCGACCTGGAGCAAAATTACCCGGAGCAAGTTCTGGACAAACCCATGACAACAGCCTTTTTCCTGGTACACCTTACGACACACTTATCTTACCATCTGGGGCAGATCAATTACCTGCGGCGGGTACTGGAGTAAGACTTGCTAATTGTAATGAACCTCCAGTTCATCATCAGCCAGACCTATAGCTATGCCGTGGCGCAGTATTTTATAGTTTGGATGAGCTTGATTACTCAGGTCATTTTCAATTTCCTGAATGGTTAGCCCTTGTGTATCACCTTCAAAAAAACGGATCCAAAGTCCTTTGGTAGCTTCGGTTTCTTCATCTTCTGAGTCTTGATCAGACATAAGTTGCATTTCAACTTCCCGGAGCTTTAGTATCAGTTCTTCATTGTCAATTATGCCGTCTATGTAGGCACTGAAAATTTGCTTTACGGTTGCTGTATAGCGAGCTTGTTTTGTCATGGGTGGTAGTAAACAGTTATAGTTTGCAAAGTAACTGGTAAAGTTTATAGTTTCTGTAACTCTTCCCTGAAAGGCGTACTCCTAATAGCTAGAATCAACTCAACAGCCTGTCCATCTTAATCTTTAGTAAAATACACTTGTATCAGCTTTATTAAGCCTTTTCTGGTAAGTTTTGTTGCTAAACATTTTGATGCTCAGGTAGTTACTTAAAGTATAAACTGCTGATTATTGTTAGTCAATAAAATTTATTTGCCTATGACACCTAATACTGCACTTGCTTTGCTTCTGGTTGGTTCCTTAGCTTATTTCGTAATTGAGCTGGTTATAGATTAGCTATGAAGATTACAAATAGTATAAGTTACCTTTCGTAGTATAGGAGCTTCCGTATCCGGAGTCCCTGAGGTAGGGTAACAGCTAGGTAGTAGAGTTAACACACAAAGTATAAACTCAGACGCGGCTGATCTTGCTTCCCATTTTTGCAAGAAACTCTTCTTCCGAAGCAGTACCAGTCTGTTCAATAGCTTTCAGAGAAAGTGCGGCACAGGCATGGGCATCTGACGCAGCCCTGTGGTGCTGGAAGTCGATCCGGTGCATGTTGCAGAGCGTTTTCAAATCATACTTAGTCATGCCTTTCCAGATGTTTTTAGAGAATTTCAGGCTGCACGAATAGCGCGCCTCTGGTAGTGGAATGCTATAGGTTGCAAGTGTTTTGCGCAGTACGCTCATATCGAAGCTGGCATTGTGCGCGATCAGGAACTGTCCTTCCAGGTAAGGCTGCAGTACCGGCCACAGCTCCCTGAAATCAGGCTGGTCTTTCACATCGGTTGGTTTTATGCCATGCACCGCCACATTAAAATGGTTAAAGTGCGGATAGTATAAAGGCTTGATCAGCCAGGAACGGGTTTCTACAATCTGCGTGTCCTTTACCACTGTTATTCCTATCTCACAAGGGCTGTCTCTTTGTGGCGTAGCTGTCTCGAAGTCTAATGCAATAAAATCCATGGCGCAATTTAGGGATTTATACAGGCAGCTTCAATAAATTCTGTTATTCCTTCTACTTCCTCCACCAAACCTTCTCCGGAGCTCGATCCAGGCTAGTTTGTGGATAATGGTCATTGTTAACTTCTGTAACCGCCTTTGAACACCTCGTTTACATGCCAGGCAGTATACTCAGGATTAGGATAGTAGGCTTTCTTTTGTGGTGGGTTAATGGATCTGCCATGGTGCTGCTTTAACCACTCCTGAGCCCCAACACCATTTACTTCATCAGACACCAGCATTCTCATTTCTTCTGTAACGGTAAAGGCTCCCATATCAAAAAGCTTATGGTGTGTAGCGCATAGTGCTAAACCATTTACTTCTACATCCGGTCCGCCAGCTTGGTGCCACATAATATGCGCTGCTTCAAGTGCTAACAACTGGTGCCGCAGCCTAACGCTAAAACCACAAACAGCGCATTGATACTCGTAAGCTTTTAAAATACTTTCCCTGAAGAGTGGGTCGCGTTTGCGGGTAGGTTTAATAATGTGGTTTGATGGCGTTACTGCCAGATCTAAGCCTACTGCATCAAGTATATCCTGATGCAGTGTTTCCGGGAAGTTCTGCTCAAGTATAACTTCAGCTATACTTTTCAATAATTCCGGATCCTGTCTTAATTGTTGTACCACATACTCCGGAAACTTTCCAGCTAATTGGTGTTCGCGCAGAAACTTTGAAGTATAATCTTGTTTTGTATCAATCAGTTCAGGCTCATTTAACTGCCAAAGACCATCGTTGGCCAATTTTGTAAAAGGAAAGTTAGGATAGTAGCTTTTCCTGTATGGTCCAAAGTCAATCAGTAAATCTTTTAGCCTCGGTTCTATATTTATGTAAGGTATAAAGCCTGTGTTACCTCGCTGAATTTCTCCCAAAGCCATAAGTATAAGCAAAGGCTTGTGCGGTGCACGTGTGCCTTTGCTTTTCCAGGTGTTGATGTTCTGGAACTGGGAGAGGAGGTCTTTGGGCTTCATCGGCTTTGGGATTGACGCAATGTTTAGTTATAGCTAAGATACAATATTTGAATAAATATTAAGGTTAAGTAGAATGACACTATTTCCTCCACCATACCTTCCCAGGCGCTTTCTTTCCTAAAACTAAAGACTCCCCGATAAGCGGAGTAGCCATAGGCACCTGCAACTTGGCAGCTTCTTTCGATACTCGTTCTATAGGGTCGGTCCAGGTATGCATGGCCAACGCGAAAGCGCCCCAGTGGATGGGCATGAGCAGTTTGCCTTTCAGGTCGAGGTGGGCCTGCACGGTTTGCTCGGGCATCATGTGTATGTTGGGCCATAGTTCGTTGTACTGGCCGCATTCCATCAAGGTAATATCAAAAGGGCCATACTTATCACCGATCTCGGCAAATCCATTAAAGTAGCCGGAGTCGCCGCTGAAAAAGATCCTGTCTTCCTTGCCTATAATTACCCACGACATCCACAGCGTTTTCATTCTGTCGGAGAAGCCGCGGCCGGAGAAATGGCGCGATGGGGTAGCGGCGAAGGTCAGCCCCTGAAAGGTTGTTTCCTGCCACCAGTCCATTTCGGTTATTTTTTCGGCAGGTACACCCCAGCGTTCAAGATGGGCACCAACGCCCAGCGCTACATAAAAATGGCCTGTCTTCTCGTTCAGCTTTTTAATAGAACCATAGTCGAGGTGGTCGTAGTGGTCATGCGATATCAGCACGGCATCTATACTTGGCAGTTCTTCCACAGTAACGGGCAGCGCCGAAAAGCGCTTCGGCCCGATAAAGCTGATGGGGGAGGCAATGTCGCCCAGCATGGGGTCTAGCAGCAGGCGTTTGCCGTCTATTTCTATCATAAAAGCAGAATGCCCGAACCAGGTAACTATAGTGGCGGTATCCTGTACGGTGCTGGTAAACTGCCGTGCATCCAGCTTCTTAACCGGTACTATCCAGTCAGGCACCTGTTTATCATTGTTCCCGAATATCCTGGCCGAAAAGATCTTTACAAACCCTTTAAAGCCAATATCCATGTTTGTGGCTACAGGGTTTTGGAACTGCCCGTTTTTATAGTTTGGCGATTTAAGTATAGTTTCCAGGCGGGCACCTTTGGCTTCAGCACCAAACTGGGGAGATAGTTTCAGGAAAGAGCATCCTGCCACAAAAGCCAGCACTAAAATAAAGCTAAGTATAGAAAGAGAGAGTCTGAGCATTTTCTTCATCTGGGGATAGAGGTAGTTCTATAAGCTATGTAGCTTTCACTGTAGCCGGTTGCAAGTATAAATTCAAATACGCGCTAAAGATAAAGACTCCGGAAGTATAAACCGGTATTATCTGATCAGCATAAAAACCTTAATTACTAGAAAATTAAGGTGAAATTAACTCAGCGCAAATTAACTGGTATTTAGAAGGATTAGGTAAAGGGTTGCATGCAAATAAGTTTGACAGTGTATTACAAATCCCGTCTGTAACCAATTTAAAAGCGGTTTGTACCCTTTTGCGAGTATAACACAGCTGTATGGCAGCCTTCCGCGTATAAAACGTAAAGCCTATCTGGTTGATTTATAAGCTCATTTGAATATGTTAATTTTTTGGACATTGGTTATCGGAGCCATACTGGGGTATGTGTTCGGCTACTATATAAAACCCAATCAGCGTTTGCGAAAAGCCATTAAAGAGGCCCGTGAAACGTGCGCAGCTGTACTGGAAGAAAGTAGCAAAGGTGTATATAAAACCATCGTAACAGATCATAACCAGTCGTCGGAGCTTGTGGTAGAAGTAAAAGAGCTGGCTGTTACCAAAAGCGGGCAGGTAAAGGTGCAATACCTAGATGCCTTCTATAAGAATCCCGAATTCAGGACAAAAAAAGGGGAAGCCCTGCTGAAAGAAATGCGTGAACTGCTGGGCGATTACCTGCCGCTAAGCGATATAGAGTGGTACGAAACCAAAGAGCGGCATGATAACATCAGAAAGCACCTGAGTTCTTTAGACAACATGCACCAACAACATTCCGGAAAATAAAACCTATGGAGAATAAAGATATTTCGATAGCCGAGAACAAGGAATTGCTACAGCAAAAAGCGCAGGATATTTCCAGAACCATTGATCCGGCCAAACCGGAAACGCTTACCAATTTTGGGGTAGAGACGCAACGCAAACTGGGTTATTATTCCAACGAGCTGTTAACTAAGGTCAGGGCAAAGGATTCTGGCGATGCCGGGGCGGCCATTAATGAATTGCTGGCGCAAATTAACATGATCAGAATTGATGAAGAGGAGAAGCGTGGTTTTTTATCGCGAATACCTTTCGTGCAGAAGTATAAAGACAAATCGAAGCGCATAGCCAGCCAGTATAATTCAATTGCCGAAAATGTAGATGATGTAGTTATCAAACTGGAGAAAACGAGGCAGAGCATATTAAAGGACTCCACAACGCTGGAGGTAATGTTTAAGCAGGCCGTGGAATACATACAGGAAGTACGGGCTGTTATTGCTGCCGGCAAACTCAAGATTACAGAAATTGAGACCGAAACCATTCCAAAACTACAGGCAGAAGTGGAAACGAGCGGCCAGGACGAGTTGGTGGTGCAGCGGCTAAGCGATATGGTAGCATTTAAAGACCGGCTGGAAAAGAAGGTGCACGACCTGACGCTTTCGCATACTATAGCCACGCAGGCACTTCCTCAGATCCGGATGATCCAGACTACAAATGATGTGCTGGCGCAGAAGATCCAGAATTCAGTTGATACCGTTATACCTGTCTGGCGCCAGCAGGTAGCCATTGCCTTGGGCCTGGAAAAGCAACGCAAAGCACTGGAGATACAAAAAAAGGTAACAGACACTACGAACGAAATGCTGCTTAAAAACTCGCAGCTGCTGAAAACAAACGTGGTAAATGCTGCCCAGGAAAATGAACGCGGTATAGTAGATGTGGAAACGCTCAAAAAAGTAAACCGCGATATGGTAGAAACACTGGACGCTGTTTTAAAAATATCGGAAGAGGGAAGCCGCAAAAGGGCAGAGGCTGTTAAAGAGCTTGCCGAAGTGCAGGAAGAACTCAACAGCAAGATCATCGGCACGTTCAGCAAATCAAAACAAATTGAAACCTGAAAATGACCAACCTAAACAACCACCATACTTCTCCTGCCCACATCCTGTCAAAAGAGCAGGAAACCATCCTGGATCTATACATCCAAAAGCTGGATAATTTTTTCGAGGAGTTAAAAGCGTCTGAAAAGGTGCAGGTAGAAATAGAGACACAGCACCTTAAAAAGATAGTTACTACTAAATGAGAAGCCTTTTACGTTTTATTTTTGGCCGGGAAAAACCAACTGGCAGAAGGGCTGTGGTGGGCAACCCGGTAAGTATAGATGTAAAGGATGTGCCACATATAACGGAATCAAAAAAACGTCTTGCCGCACTTCGAGAGCTGTATAACAGGTATAAAAACTCAACGCATGCACAAAACATAAAATCTGTGTATGAAAAGACGGAGCGAATTCATACTTACCTGTTAAGCAAAAACCGGGTGAATGAACTGGAATTATTTCATTTGCAGCATACCGACCATTTCCTGAATACCTTTAACGTAATAATGGATGCACACCAACAGCACAGGCAGGAGAGCTTGGTTTCTCCGGTTTCAGATAATAAAGCTGCAGCCAGAAAAACTATACTTGTTCCGAATGGTAATGAAGCAAAAACTACACAGGTATTAGAACGAGAACCCAGATCAAGCTATAATGGAGAGACACACGCCGTTAAAGCTAATGTCGCCAGGCTTACCATTCCGGATATTTCCATCGACACATTCGCAAATATCATATATCTGAAAGAGAACCAACCGGATGGCCTGACCTCAGATGAAATTGGCTTTACTTCTACGCCTGAAGAAAAAGAAACCTTTATTCGCTATATATCTGGTAAACTCGGCGTAAAAGAAATTACCTACCTGGGTAATGCTATGGTTCATATTCCTGATGTACCCGGTTCCAGCCCGCCAGAAATGGTGCCAGTTATACACTGGAACGGCTCGCCTTACGCGCTATACTTAGATGACTTTCGGCTTTTCCCGGTCAGAACATACAGAAAAAGCCGCTGATAACTCAGCGGCTTTTTAACGATAGTGGTTATTTAGTTTTGAGGTTACTTTCCAATACAGAACTTAGTAAAGATATTATCCAATAGATCGTCCGTAGTGATCTCTCCGGTTATCTCTCCTAAACTATAAAGCGCACGTCGGATGTCGGCTGCTACCAGGTCGCCGCTCATACCGAGGGCCAGGCCGTTAAGCACATCATCCAGTGCAGTGTAGGTTTTGTTCAGGCTGTCTACGTGGCGGAGGTTGGTAACTATAGTTTGCTGCTGAGTATTTAGTTTGCCCAGGTTCACTTTTTGGATCAGAGCATCCTTTAGCGCTTCCATGTTAGCACCTTCTGCTGCCGATATCTTTACCAGGCCGTCCATGTTATCGAAAGCGGAAAGTATAGCAGGGGAAGCTTCATCTATTTTATTGGCTACCGGCAATACAGGTAATTTTTTGGGATTCAGTTCCTCCAGTTCGGCTAGAACTTCTTCAGGCGAGGTGGTGGTTATATCGAACAGGTAAATGATCAGCGACGACTGGCTCAGTTTCTGCAGGGTACGCTCCACACCAATGGCTTCTACCTTGTCAGTGGTTTCGCGGAGGCCGGCCGTATCTATAAACCTGAACGTAATGCCATCCAGGCTGATCTCATCTTCAATAAAGTCGCGGGTAGTGCCGGGCACATCCGATACGATGGCTTTTTCTTCGTTCAACAGCTTATTTAGCAGGGTGGATTTACCGGCATTGGGCTTACCAACTATAACAGTGGGTACACCATTTTTGATCACATTACCCAGTTCAAATGACTTCAGTAACTCCCTTATTATACTTTGAATATTAAGTATAAGCGTGCGTAACTGGTCGCGGTCGGCAAATTCTACATCTTCTTCGCCAAAATCCAGTTCAAGCTCAATCATCGATGCAAAATGCACCAGCTCAGCCCTTAATCTTTTTATCTCCTGCGAAAAACCCCCACGCATCTGTTTCATGGCCACTTCATGCGACAAAGCCGAGTCGGAAGCAATAAGGTCGGCAACGGCTTCGGCCTGTGCCAGGTCAAACTGCCCGTTCAGAAAAGCCCGTTTTGTAAACTCTCCGGCATTTGCCAGGCGGGCACCGTGTTGCAAAAGCAGTTTTACAATTTGCTGAACAATATAATCAGAGCCATGGCAGGAGATCTCTACCACGTTCTCTTTGGTATAAGAATGAGGGGCTTTAAACAATGATACCAGTACTTCATCTACAATTTTTCTTTCATCGCGGATAGTACCGAAATGAATAGTATGCGAAGGTTGTTGCTCCAGGTTTTTGCCCTTGAAAATACGTTGCGTAATGGTAACGGCATCGGGCCCGGAAAGGCGGATAACGGCAATAGCTCCTGCACCGGGTGCTGTAGCTACGGCTACTATGGTATCGTTGGAAAGTATATTAGCGTTCAAATTTATGATCTTTATCAGAATACAAATTTACGAAGTTATCTGATGAAGTGGGTGGTTAATAGGAAACATGTTGAGAGTTAATCAGCATCTATTTCATTAGCCCGAAACAAGTCCGGTATCTTTGACTTCAAAGGGGGGCTACTCTTTTGTCATCATGAGCGCTAGCCGAGGGATCTTATACAACCAACGTATAAACTCGCCCTTGTATCCCTCCTTGTCTAAGGCGGGGAGCTTAACATTCCTTTGCTAAATGCTTCTAATAAAATTTATTATGTTGCTTTAAACTAGCTTTTCGCCGGCTGGGCCTCACTTTTCTCTTTGATGAGAAAGTCTAAAAGGGACCCCTGCACCCCTGTAAGTAAAAGAATCAAGACAATTCGTTTATCGAGGGCCCCTACCCCCACTCGCTGAACGCTCAAACATCGAATCGTCAATTGGTGCACTTAGAAAAGCTATTGCTTTGTATTTCCTGTTGCATAACCGCTAACGAAGAAGTGTCCTTTCCAGTCCTTGGGTTGAGCAGCTTCAATAGACAGCGCGATACCCAAAGACGAGGCCACCCGGCCTGGAGGGTACCAAAGTATAAAATGAAACGATAGGCTTGTAAAGCTCCCAGGATTAGAGATAACTATGGAAGTATAGCTCGGCACCAGTTAAAGAAAGCTTAAACTATAAAATTTAGATGTTAGTAGGAGCTGTGCACATTGCCAGATCGTCATACTACTTCTTCTCATATTCCTGCCAGCTCATGGTTTTATGGTGGTTTTCGCCAAAGTAGGAGAGGATTCTAGAAAAGGCAGGGGCATCGAGATAACCAGGTACAGGCGAAAGCATTTTCATTTCTTCATCCAGGTAAACAGTGGACGGAAAACTCATCTGGCCATTCAGCAAAGCGACGGCTAACTCATGCGCTTTATACTCTGGGTTATACTTAAATGTGCGACCGTTAAGCGTAATAGGCTCTTTGCCTTCCGCATCCAGTTTTACAGCGTAGTAATTTTTGTTGATATAGGCCGCCACTTCCGGATCTGTAAAAGTAGACTTATCCATTTTTTTGCACCAGCCACACCAATCTGTATACACATCTATTACCATTTTGCGGGGCTCCACTTTTTGCCTGGCAGCAGCCTCTTCTATACTTAGCCACTTTATTGGAGCTGTAGATTTGCTTTCAGTCTGATTATTTTCTACTTGTGCAGTTGATGTAGTAGTTGAAGTTTCTTTTTCAGCAACAGGTTCGGGTGCCTTGCTATTGTTGTTAACTTTGCAACCCGCTAGTGAAAGTATAGCTGTAAGTGAGATGAAGAAAAGTTTGCAGTGCAGCATGCGTTTTAGAGTTAAAGCTGGTTCTGATAAATCATATCCAAAGTGAAACAAGTATAAGTACTCCTAAAATTCCAGTAGCCACCACACCGCTTCAAAAAGATCAGACTATAAGCACTGGTATTTTAACTTTATGGCGCACCGACTCAATGGTTGTACCAAGTATAATGTCTTTTACCATCTGATGTCCATGTGAACCCATCACCAGCAGGTCGGCATTAAAGTCCTTTACAATTCCTGGTATGCGCTTTTTGGGGCTACCAAAACCTAGCTGGTAACTTACCCTATAGCCTTTTTCGCGCAGGTCATTAGCGTATCTTTCCAGATTCAGGTTATCGGTGCTGGTTTCGTAGTCTTGTATTTCCTGCCCCATTACAAGCGCACCGGCAGATTCAACTATATGAATAAGCAGGTAATCGGCAGTATGTGTTCCAATGGCCAGGGCATTATTGATGGCCTGTTTATCAACGGCAGTAAAATCAAGGGTAATAGCTATTCTGGTGTATAAGGGTTTTTCCTGCGGCTGGTAACTTACAGGGCGGTAGTGCGGCGCTAAGCTTACGGGAGCCGCAACTTTGGCTATAAATGGCTGAAACGTGATGTATAGAAGCAGGCAGGCGCAGGCGATCACTATAGGCACTACTGTAAGCCCTATAAGCAGCGGCCGTTGCGATGTTTCCAGCCATCCCATAATTTCTTCAAAAACAAGATTCGCGTTTAGTACTACAATTACAGATGCAGCGAGCCATGCGCCGGTTTTAGCCCATTTGCCTGCAACAAACTCACCCATCTTCTCCTTCTGGCTTACAAAATGAATAAGCGGGATTACGGCAAAACCCAGCTGCAAGCTCAATATTACCTGACTGAGTACCAGTAGTTTGCCTGTTTCATCTTCACCAAAGTAAATAATAACAAACAAAGCCGGCACAACAGCAAACAAACGTGTGATTATACGACGGAGCCAGGGCTGTATGCGCAGGTTCAGGTAACCTTCCATAATAATCTGGCCGGCAAGCGTACCTGTAAGTGTTGAGCTTTGGCCGGCAGCTATTAAGGCAACAGCAAAGAGTATAGGAGCCCATTTATTGCCAAGTATAGGTTCCAGAAACTTATGCGCATCTTTTATTTCGGATACATTGAACATGCCATTTTTGTAGAAAGCTGCGGCAGCAAGTATAAGTATGGCTGCATTAACAAAAAGGGCCAGGTTCAGGGCTATGGCAGAATCTATATTATTGAACCGGATGGCGCGGCGTATACTTTCTCTTGATTTTTCGAACTTGCGGGTTTGCACAAGCGAGGAGTGGAGGTACAGGTTATGCGGCATAACAGTGGCCCCAATAATACCAATAGCAATGTATAGTGCATCGCTGTTTGGTATGCTGGGCACCAGCCCATTAACCAAGGCGCCCATATCAGGCTTGGCAAAAATCATCTCCAGTACAAAAGCGCACCCTATTATAGTTACCAGCGCAAGTATAAAAGCTTCCATTTTGCGCATGCCTTTGTTAATCAGGAACAGCAACAAAAATGTATCGAGTACTGTAAGGCTTACTCCCCATATAAGTGGCATGCCAAAAAGTAGCTGTAAACCTATTGCCATACCTAAAACCTCGGCCAGGTCGCAGGCTGCAATGGCAATTTCGGCCAGTATGTAAAGCGGAATATTAATGAACTTAGGGTATGCCTCACGGGAAGCCTGTGCCAGATCTTTTCCACGAACAACACCCAGCCGGGCAGCCAGGCTTTGCAGCAGTATGGCCATCAGGTTCGACATGATAAGTACCCAAACCAGCTTATAGCCAAACTGGCTGCCGCCAGCTATGTCGGTTGCCCAGTTGCCAGGGTCCATGTACCCGACACTAACCAGGTAAGCCGGGCCCAGGAACGAGAAAAGCTTTTTCCAGAAACCGGTTTGGGTAGTTGTATCGATAGTTGCATGTACTTCGCCTAACGATTTGCTTGCAGTTGATTCCTGATCTAGCATAAATAACCGAGTATGTACTCTACTTGTAAACTGTTTGGTACTTGCATTAAAACTTTTTTAACACTGACTTTCTAAGCAGCTTGGAACAAACACATACTTAGGCAGAAAGAAAAATATTACGTGATACTTCAGAAGAAATAACTAATTGTTTTTTGTTTTCTAAGTTGATCTCCAGTGAATTATCGAAGGGTATTTTATCCAGTACTTTAATTTTTGCTCCCAGAAATATCCCCATCTTATCGAGGTACTGCAGGAAGAGCGGCTGCGAATCATTAACCCCCACCACAATGCCCGAGTCGTTAACATCCATTTCGGAGAGTAGTTTTTGCTGCTTAAGGTTTATTTCGCCTGATTCAGATGGAATAGGGTCGCCATGCGGGTCAAATTTCGGGTAGCCAAGAAATTCATCGAGGCGTTTTACAAGCAAATCAGAGCTGATGTGCTCCAGTTCTTCAGCCACCTCATGTACTTCATCCCAGTTAAATTTTAGTTTCTCAACCAGGAAAACCTCCCAAAGCCTGTGCTTCCTGATGATCTGCAAGGCAGTACGTTCTCCTTGTTCAGTTAACGATACCCCTTTATACTTTACATAATGCACAATGCCTTTTGCACTGAGCTTGCGCAGCATATCGGTAACGGAAGCAGCTTTAGTAGCAAGGGTATCGGCAATGGCATTGGTATTAACTTCTGTAAGCCCGGCCGCTGATAGCTTATAGATGGTTTTGATGTAATTCTCTTCGGTAAAGCTGTACACCTTTTTAATTTGAAAATTTGAAGATGAGGAAATTTGAAGATGAGTGATTTTTCATAATGATTACTGGAAGTAATTTTCAAATCTATACATCTCCAAATTTCCAAAAAGTAAAACTACCAACGGATCAGGGCGGAGGCCCAGGTGAAGCCACTACCGAATGCAGCTAAGCAAACCAGGTCGCCTTCTTTAATGCGGTTTTCCTGAACGGCTTCGCTAAGTGCGATAGGTACAGAAGCAGCTGTTGTATTGCCATACTTTTGGATATTGCTCATTACCTTTTCTGCCGGAAGGCCCATCTTCTGTTGAATATAAGATGTGATTCTAAGGTTGGCCTGGTGAGGGATAAGCATATCTATATCAGTTGCTTTATACCCATTCTTATTAAGTGCTTCTTGAATTACCTCCGGGAAGCGGGTAACAGCATGTTTGAAAACCAGATTACCGTTCATGTAAGGGTAAATAGTGCCCTCATCTATCATCTCATGGGTCAGGCGGTTGTTTTTGATGCTGCCCGGATCAATTACAGCAAGCTCTTCTGCGAACTCCCCGTCGGCGTGCAGGTGCGTAGAAAGTATACCTTTATCGTTGCTCTCGGAAGGAGTAAGAACAGCGGCGCCTGCGCCATCACCAAAGATTACAGATACACCACGGCCTCTGGTTGAGAAGTCCAGGCCGCTAGAGTGAATTTCGGAACCAACTACAAGTATGTTGTCATACATACCTGTTTTTATGAACTGGTCAGCTACAGAAAGCGCGTAAACAAAACCAGAGCATTGGTTACGTATATCAAGAGCAGGAATTTCTTTCAGGCCAAGTTCGCGCTGCAATAGTACGCCGGAGCCAGGGAACATATAGTCAGGGCTCAGGGTAGCAAATACGATCATATCAATATCTGTAGCATCGAGGTTAGCCATTTTCAGGGCCTTTTGGGCTGCATTTGCCCCCATATTGGCAGTAGTATCTATGCCTTCCTGAAAGTAGCGGCGTTCCACAATTCCTGTACGCTCCCGGATCCACTCATCCGAGGTATCCATTAATTTTTCCAGGTCTTTGTTGGTAACTACTTTTTCAGGCACGTAATGGCCTACGCCTGCTATTTTTGAATTTCGCATATTGTTAATGTTAATGATCAAATATACTTTGTTTTCTTGAATTTAGATTCGTCTAAAAATAAATTTTATTCTTACTGCTATACTTCTGCAAGTAGAACTTTCATCAGCTTCAATAATTTTTCTTCTTCCTTGTTCCAGTTAATGTTTTCCGGTATTCCATCCGGATAATACGTACGGCTATAGAAAGCATTTAGTACAGCCGCCGGATCAGCCTGACGGTAATCTATACTTATACCTGCACAGTGTACTTCCAGAATTTGCTGCCAAACTGGGTTTTGCTGTACAACCATCGGCAGTGCGTGCGCCATGTATTCGTACAACTTAGTGGGAATACAGCGGAAAGTGCTTTCGTTTGGTTGGTAGGGTAGCAGCCCAATGTGGTGCAAAATAATTTCTTCCATTATCTGATGATGTGGTACCAGATGCTCCCCGCCGATTAAGTTAATATAAGGTTTATCCTGCAGCAGGTGCCGTACTTGGCTTAAAGTATGTTGCTGCGCGCAATATCCTATAATGGTTAAGCTCACCTTATTATTTATAGCATGTAGTTTTTGTGTAAAATACACAGCCTCAAAAATGCCATAGATATCGGAGATCGTGCCGCTGTATAATAATTTAAGCGACTGGCCAGGAAGTATGCGTACCGGTGTTTGAGGCACTTTATAGTTTGGAGCTGGCTTATACTTGTTCTCGAGTAGTTTATACTTGTTTTTTAAGAAAGAAAGCTCCTGCAGGTAACTTTGCTCAGCAACAAAAAAATGGTCTATAGCTGAAGCCGTTAATTTTTCTATACTTCCAACTCCATGTGCCAGCAAGTGTTTAAGGCCTGATTTATAATTATGCTGGGCACGCAGATTTAACGTGTAATTTTCCTGGATGTCGTAGATGAGTTTGCAGCCGTATTGCTTTTTATACATGGCGCTAACTACAAGTAATTCGTGGGTTGTAACGATGATAACCTGTGGCTTTATCTGTAGCAATAATCTCCAGAATATAGTTTGTGCCTGCACACGTCCGAAGCTTATCCTCCGGAAACCGAAAACAGGGTAGAAGCTAATATTGGCCGGCGCACCCTCAGGAACCATTGCCTGAAATCCGGCGATGTGTATACTTACCTGCGGCATTTTGCTTAACGATACACCCAGCTTCTCATACATGCGGGTATCGTTAATTGGCTTTAAAAGCGAAGCAAGTAGTATTCTCTTTTCAGACATCGGCTAAATTTAATACTTTTACGCATTAATACAGACTAACTAAATTTTATACATGGCGCTTCAAGAAATTATAGAGCAGGCCTGGGAAAACCGCGCACTGCTGCAAGAGCATGCTACCATAGAAGCAATCAGATCAGTAATAGAAGAACTGGATAAAGGCAGACTGCGTGTAGCTGAACCAACCGGCGACGACTGGAAAGTGAATGAATGGGTGAAGAAAGCAGTACTGTTATACTTCCCGATACAGCAGATGAAAACAATAGAGGTGGGCCCGTTTGAGTTCCATGACAAGATGAGCCTGAAAACGAACTATGCATCGCTAGGGGTGCGTGTTGTACCTCATGCAGTGGCGCGTTATGGCGCTTATCTTGCCAAAGGTGTTGTAATGATGCCTTCTTATGTGAACATTGGGGCTTTTGTAGATGAAGGAACCATGGTGGATACGTGGGCTACAGTAGGCAGCTGTGCGCAAGTTGGCAAGAATGTGCACTTGAGTGGTGGTGTTGGCTTAGGTGGTGTTTTGGAGCCGGTTCAGGCTGCCCCGGTTATTATTGAAGATGGCGCATTTATCGGATCCAGAAGTATACTTGTTGAAGGATGCAGAATTGGCAAAGAAGCTGTGATTGGCGCTGGTGTTACTATTACCGGAAGCTCTAAAATTATAGATGTAACAGGAGCAGAGCCTGTAGAATACAAAGGCTATGTACCGCCACGCTCTGTTGTTATACCTGGCTCTTATACCAAGAAATTCCCTGCCGGTGATTTCCAGGTGCCTTGCGCCTTAATCATCGGTCAGCGTAAGCCTAGCACTGATCTGAAAACTTCGCTGAATGATGTATTGCGTGACCACGCTGTTGCAGTTTAATTATCAATAACTTTTTTTTAAAAGAAAAAGCCCAACTACTACAGTCGGGCTTTTTCTTTTAAGTTCTTTTTATTACTAAATAGCAGCAAATTTATTCTTCTTAAAGCGATCAGCTACAACAAGCTCTTTGCTGCCTGCAACCCAGGAATAGAAGCCTTGGCCGGATTTTACTCCTTTATGACCAGCCTGCACCATATTTACCAGCAGTGGGCACGGCGCATACTTCGGGTTACCAAAGCCATCATGCAATACATTAAGTATAGACAGGCAAACATCAAGTCCAATAAAGTCGGCTAGTTGCAGCGGTCCCATCGGGTGTGCCATACCTAACTTCATAATCGTGTCAATCTCTTCAACGCCAGCTACACCTTCATATAAACTATAAATAGCTTCGTTAATCATTGGCATAAGTATGCGGTTGGCAACAAAGCCAGGGTAATCGTTGCACTCGGTAGGTACTTTACCTAGCTGCAGCGACATCTCCATAATAGCAGAAGTAACTTCATCCGAAGTAGAATAACCACGAATAATCTCTACCAGCTTCATTACAGGCACCGGATTCATAAAGTGCATGCCAATTACTTTATCAGGGCGGTTTGTAACCGATGCTATCTTAGTAATAGAAATAGAGGAGGTATTGCTGGCAAGTATAGCTTCTGGCTTCGCAAAGTTATCCAGGTCGCGGAAAATTTTCAGTTTAAGGTCTACATTTTCAGTAGCAGCCTCTACAACCAGGTCTACTTCTTTTACACCTTCTTCCAGCGAAGTATAAGTAGTAATGTTTTTTAAAGTATGTTCTTTCTGATCTTCAGTCAGGTTGCCTTTGGCTATAATCCTGTCCAGGTTTTTAGAAATAGTAGCCAGCGCTTTGTTCAGCGCCTGCTCCGAGATATCAATAAGTGAAACACTGAAACCGTTCTGTGCAAAAACATGGGCAATTCCGTTTCCCATTGTGCCAGAACCAATAACTGCAACTTTCTTCATAGGTTAAGCGAGTATGTGGTTAAGGTAATTTATACAAAGCTAAAAATATTTAACGTTTCAGCGTGGTTAAATATACTTTCTCTTAGAAGACTTCAATTTCTGTTAAAACACCAATTTATTTTATTCAAAAAAAATATGCAGGTTTTGGATTCTGTGTTTATGGGAAATGCTAAAATTGCTTGTGGCTTAAGAGGTTGTTTTGTTCTGATAATCAGTGTTGTGTGCTGCAAATTTGTGCTTTTTAATATATTCTTCAATCAAAGATGTTAAAAAAAGTATACAAAAAAATGGCTGTATATAAATCCTTTAGAATATAGATGCGTAAAAGCTAAAACAAAAAAATACAAACATTGTTGCTCGCTGGTTAAAGCAGTTTAAATGCAGCCGGGCTCACTTAAGAGTAGCAACAAGTTGGTAATTTTAGAAGTATAACACACACACAACTATGGGAAATTTATTGTATATCATAGCCGTTGTCCTGGTCATTTTTTGGCTTATAGGATTCCTGGGCTTTCCGAGCCAGGTAGGCGGAATTATTCATGTATTATTAGTGCTTGCTGTTGTGGCAGTGCTGCTGCGCCTGATAAGGAGAGCTTAACTAAAGCAACATAACATCGTTTAATACTTACAAACAGGTTAATTTTTGAAGATCTAAATATTTAAAACTATGGGAAATTTATTGTATATAATCGCAGTAATACTAGTTATTTTCTGGCTGATCGGATTTTTAGGCTTTCCTGATGCCGTTGGTGGCCTGATTCACATACTTCTTGTGATTGCCGTTATTATGGTGCTGCTGCGCCTGATACGGGGATAATTTTACTTTATAAAATAAAAAGGGCTGCTATAAACTATAGCAGCCCTTTTTATTTTATACATACCTCACTTACCAAGCGGTATATTAAAGTTTACCCGGATAACAGGATTTGAGTATGGCGAGTAAGGGCTATCGCTGAAGTTATAAAGCACTAACAGATCGCTTGATGCTCGCTCCCCGATGCGTTGCCTGTAACCCAGGCCTGCCATAGGCATGCCTATGGTTTTCCTTATTTTCTCAACCTGGCCTCCTTGGTAAAGTATAGCATTCTCTGTATTCAGCATTTCGTACTCGGCATGTACCAGGAAATTCTCGATGGCTTCCAGTTGCATAAATGCCTTTCCTCCATAGTTTTGCAATTTCACTTCCCTGCTGCCTCTGAACTGGTAAACGGCGCCAATTCCCATCCATAACTTTTCGGTAGCCTTAAAGCCAAGTATAGGCGATAGCTGTACACTGGTAAAGGTGCCAAACTGCAGTCCGAAACTACCACCCGTGTATAACCTGTTCTTTAACTCCGGCTTTTCTTCCTCCTGCTGCACCTGCACTGAGTCAGGTTGTTGCACCTGGCGTTGCGGTACAGGTTGCGGCTGCGTAGGCCGCTGCTGGGGCTCTGCAGCCGGAGGCCCGGTTGGCAAGGTTGGTTTAACCTGTGCAAAGGATGCCGGTATAGCAATTATAGAAAGTATAAATAGTAAGCCAGATGCTGTAATCAGGCGTAGGTGCTGTCGCATAAAAGTAAGGTCTTGTAAGGCTATGGATTAAACCATAGCCTTGTCATACATTTTTTTGCGAAGCTCTTTAATGTTCTCATCAGAGAGGTACTCTTCATAGCTCATGCGCTTATCAATAATACCACCAGGCGTTAACTCAATAATACGGTTAGCGATAGTATCTACAAACTGTAAGTCATGTGAAGAGAACAAAATGGTGCCATCAAAATCGCGAAGCGAGTTGTTTAGCGCCTGGATAGACTCTAGGTCCAAGTGGTTGGTTGGCTCATCAAAAACCAGCACGTTGCCAGACTGAAGCATCATGCGCGAGAACATGCAACGCACTTTCTCACCACCCGATAATACGTTAGATTTCTTCAGAGACTCCTCGCCTGAGAAAAGCATACGGCCCAGGAATCCGCGGATAAAGCTTTCATCTTTTTCTACAGAATACTGGCGTAACCAGTCTACCAGGTTCAGGTCTGTATCAAAGAACTCCTGGTTATCTTTCGGGAAAAAAGAAGAAGTAATGGTAGTTCCCCATTTAAACTCCCCGCTATCTGCCTTTTCTTCATCAAAAAGGATCTTGAAGAAAGTAGATGCTGCCAGGTCGTTACGGCCTATTACTGCAATCTTGTCCCCTTTATCAACCATAAAGCTGATGTCTGTAAATACAGGCTGGCCATCTACAGACTTGCTCAGGTTCTCTACATTCAGTATCTGGTTACCTGCTTCGCGCTCAGGCTTGAATGCGATGTATGGATATTTACGGGAAGAAGGTTTGATGTCTTCTACAGTCAGTTTCTCAAGTAACCTGGCGCGTGAAGTAGCCTGCTTGGACTTAGAAGCATTGGCGCTGAAACGACGAATGAATTCTTCCAGTTCTTTACGCTTGTCTTCTGTTTTCTTGTTGGCATCAGAACGCTGCTTTAGCGCTAACTGGCTCGATTGGTACCAGAAACTATAGTTACCGGCAAACATCTGAATCTTACCAAAGTCGATATCGGCTACATGCGTACAAACAGCATCCAGGAAGTGGCGGTCGTGCGATACAACTATAACCGTGTTCTGGAAATTATCGAGAAAATTCTCCAGCCACATGATCGACTCAGCGTCCAGGTGGTTGGTAGGCTCATCGAGTAGCAGGATATCCGGGTTGCCGAATAATGCCTGAGCCAGCAAAACGCGTACTTTCTCGCTACCACTCAGTTCTTTCATCTGGGAGTAGTGCAGGTGCTCTCCAATGCCAAGACCACTTAGGAGTTCGGCCGCTTCATACTCGGCGTTCCAGCCTTCCAGGTCGGCAAATTCGCCTTCCAGTTCTGCAGCGCGCTCGCCATCAGCATCAGTAAAGTCAGCCTTGGCATAAATAGCGTCCTTCTCCTGCATAATGTCGTACAGGCGCTTGTGGCCCATAATTACAGTCTGCAAAACAGGAGACTCATCGAACTCGAAATGGTTCTGCTTTAGTACGGCAAGGCGTGCATTGGCAGGTATATCCACAGTACCGGTATTCGGATCTATCTCGCCTGATAATATTTTAAGGAAAGTTGATTTACCCGCACCGTTGGCGCCTATAAGGCCATAGCAGTTGCCAGGTACAAACTTTATGGTTACATCTTCAAAAAGGGTACGCTTGCCATAAGACAGACTAACGTTGCTGGTACTGATCATAGATTATGTGAAATATAATGGTTACTTGGTTGCAAAATTACAAAATAAAAACGGGTTGGCTAAACGTGTTACAAACTGCTTGGTAAGGTTGGTAATATTTTTTACTAAAACCTTTTAAATGAGCAGGTTTGGCTTGTAGTTCAGAAAAAACAAGGCTCAAAGCACAACGCCATCTGTGTTTCTGTAGTATATTATTTTAGTAATATACAGTTTAATGCACGCACCCGGTCTGGGTACTGATTAAAATAACCAAATGTGTAATTAATCTGTTCATTTTTAAATCATTAATGATATAACTTAATTATTAGAGATATGGCTTTTGGAAAAGTAACTTATCAGAATGTATCGATTAAATATGGAATATTTGTAGGTATAGCGCATATTATCTATTTTCTGATCATGCGTTTGTTCGGGCTGCAGGACATAGTAGAACTTTCTTTCTTGAGTTCGATCTTCCTGATTGGTGGTATTTGCCTGGCAATTATGGCGTTTAAACGGGCTAAAAATGGTGAAATAGATTATTTCCAGGGTTTGGCCATCGGGGCTACAGTGGGGGTGGTGTCATCTACTATACTTGCCCTGTTCCTTGTTCTTTACCTGAACATATTCGATAGCAGTTACCTGGCTAACCTGCAGGCAAGTTCACTTTTCCCGCGCAGCCTTTCTATACTATCTTTATTTGTTCTCACAATTATTTATGGTTCTATACCAGGCTTTATAATTGCATTTGTGGCCATGCAGTGGTTTAAGCGCCCAGATCATACCATGGCCAAACGTATCTAAACTATAACCCGGATAAAAGTAATTGAACTATGGAAAAAGTAGGCCTGAAGTATGGTCTGTTTACTGCCGCCGCACTTATTGCTTATTTTCTGCTGATGCGGTTATTTGGGCTGGTGCATATTATTGAGTTGCGTTTTCTGAACGGGCTTATTATGGCTGTAGGTATTGTTTTGGCAATCAGGGCCTACAAGATCAGGGTAAATGGCATGATAGGTTACTTTACCGGATTAGGCACTGGATTTATTACAGCCGTTATAGCCACAGTTATTTTTGCCAGCTTTATGTTGCTGTATATAAAGGCTTTTGATGGCAAACTACTTGAAATGCTGACAGCCCAAAGCTTATTCGGTGATAGAATGCAGGTAACCCCCGGGCTTGTAATTTTTATTGTGCTGATGCTGGAAGGTGTGATATCCGGTTTTATGATATCGTTTATAGCCATGCAGTATTTTAAGCGCGACGATCATAAAGTGCCTGGCAGCCCTTGATTAAATTACTATACTTGTATAATTTATACTTTCAGTAAGTCCGGCTTCAGAAATATCTGAAGCCGGACTTACTGTTTATAGGTTTAATCAACTATTGCACTTTTATAGATTAATTGGCTTTCTAAGTATAAGCAAGGCTTGAGTTTTTGAATTGAAATACTTGATTGTTCTCAATTTAAAATAGATGTTTTGTAATATATCTGTTTTTATATATAATATAATCCTTATTTATTTAAAAGCATTTAATGCAGTCGCTTTTTGGGATTATAGGAAAAGTATAAAATTATTTTTTGTAAGACCCAAACCTCGGCCTCGATTATACGTTCTCTATAACAGAGAATACACTAGCCAGCAGCCTCAGGAGTTGCTTTTATCCTTATGAAAAAGATTATACTATTAGCGTTTATATGTATTGGTGCAGCTACAGGTGCAAATGCTCAGCGGGCAAAAATAGCAGACGACCCGCTGGATAAACAAGTATTAGCTGTTAACATGACTGGAGCCGAAATGGCAACCGTAGAAATGAAACAAACCCTGCAGTTGACTACCGAACAGGAGGCGGCTGTTAGTAAACTGAATGAGGAGCGTTATAAGCAAATTCTGGATGCTGAGAATGCTTATGCGGCAAACCCAACCCTACTTCAGCGCAAATTCCGGAATATTCATCTGCAAAGCGATAAAGCGCTGAACAATGTGCTGACAGACGAACAGTTAAACTTATACCTGGAACTGGAAGGAAGACAAAATACCCGTTTTATAAGCGAGAACGGCGATCATTAATCCAAATTTTTTTTCACAGCTATACTATAAGCCTGGCCCATAAAGCCGGGCTTTTACTTTGATAAGGGTCTGATGTATGTGATCTCACTCACACGGTTTAAGGCATTAAATCTTACCTCGGCACGGTTAGCTTCTGATAAGAAGTTTTTCTTTTGGCACTGGGTGCCCGGCTCCAGGTAATAATAGAATACACGCTGGCCTCTGGCCATCAATGCTTCACCGTCGGCACGGCCAAGTATATCTATTATTTCTTTTTCAGGTCTGCCATACAAGCCGGTTCTTATACTTTCAAATTTCTGCTGCATTTCCTGGCGGGTTCCGTTACAACCGGCTCTGTCACTTTTCCATTCCTTACTGTCAAATCCTTCTATGCGCGCGGGCTCTGAACAGGAGATCAAAAGTATAAAAAGCAGGAAGGGTAGTGTTTTCAAAAATCTTAACATAGCATCTTCTTAAAGCACCTTTTTACGGTTTGTGCATTAAGCATACAAGTTTACGATAACTTTTGCAGGGTTTTGAAGTATATACTTAATAAATTTAACTGTACTAATGAATTAGCTCTTATTCAAGAGGTTATACTGTATTATTGCACAAAATAGCTTATGTTGGGTTGTGCTTATTTTGTTTCATTTTGTACGAAGTGGAACAAATTGCACAAAATTTCCTGTTGTTTTTTCTGATCGCGTAAAACAGAAGCCCGAAATCTATGTTAAGAGTAGCTCTAACTTCCTTTACCCTTTGTCTGTTGTCTTTTACTACACCTGGTGCTCACAGTGCTGTAGGTCTTAATTCCGATATTAAAGACAGAATAGTAAACAAAGAACTTACCACCTCAACTTATGCAACCTTTGCCGACAAGCAGTTCGCTTTCGAGAATCATGTGGAAGATTTGTACCAGAACTCTGAGCTGAGCAAATCAGGTTTATCCTACAATGTGTTCCGTAAGGCTTATATCGGTTTTCAGAATTTTAAGCAGAAGAATCTGGTAAGCTCAAAAAAATCTATACTTACTGTTATTGATTTCACAAAATCCAGCCGTGAAAAGCGCATGTGGATCATTGACCTGAAGTCTAAAAAAGTACTTTATAATACATTGGTAGCGCACGGCCGCAACACCGGCGAATCTAAAGCCATGTATTTTTCTAATCAGCCTAACTCCTATATGAGCAGCATGGGTTTTTATATTACAAATAAAACTTATGTTGGTAAGCATGGCCTGTCGCTTAAGCTTAGCGGAATGGATAAAAAGTATAACTCCAATGCGATGGAGCGTGCTATTGTAGTGCATGGCGCTGATTATGTGAGCGAATCTTTTGTAAAGCAGTATGGCCGATTGGGCCGTAGCCTGGGTTGCCCTGCTGTGCCGGTGGCAATATCAAAGCAGGTAATAGAGTTAATAAAAGACAATACCTGCCTTTACATCCATTCAGCAGATAAGAACTATACTTCCAGTTACCTAAACCCGGAGAAAGCTATAGAAGGATTTGCACTTGAAAATGCGATGTTAGCTTATAATAAATAAGACATTCCTGCAGGTAAAACCTGTTTAAAATAAAAAAGCCCGCGTTCAGTAAAATTTGCTGAACGCGGGCTTTATACTTTTATACTTGATTTATCAGGTCTGGTCTTTTGTTGTTTTAACTAAACCATAACCGGCAAAAAAGAAAATCAGGCCAACAGCAAAAGGGATGATGGCAGAAAATTTACCACCTGCTATACCTGCGCCGCCCATCATAAAAGCATATGCTCCCCAAATAATGCCCACTATACCAAGTATGGTTAGCAAGGCACCGAATGTTCGTTTCATATTCATAGTTTCTGTATTTTTATTGTGTTAGCTATACCTTAAAGGTATTTTCTCCTGTATTACGATAATCATATAAATTAGATTGACTATTCTTTAATTTGATAAAGAAGTATAATTCTAAAGTATTAAGTTTCACTACAGTTTAGTAGCTAATAGTTGCACTTGAATTATACTTCTAAACATCAAAAGTTGGGCTTATCAAGGTCCGGAAAACGGGTACAACCACAGCAGCCCGGGTAACGTTCTCATCAGTAAATAGCTATCCTGCTGCACAGGGTGTCGCTTACAGTAAATGATACTTTGTTTTATCTCAGAAGTATAAATTTTATTGAGTTGCACTTTTTTGCAGCTGTATAGCCATAAGTTTACATATTTAAAACAAACAGAATGAGAGGACCACTTAAATTTATAGCTGCCCTGCTGATTGCTGCCGTATCGTTGGTAACATACTGGTGTAACCGGCAGGAGAATGAGTTTACCGGCGAAACACAATACGTTGATATGACAGTGGAGCAGGAAATTGCACTTGGCTTGCAGGCAGCACCCGAAATGGCATCGCAGTATGGCGGCCTGCACCCCGACAAAGAAGCTGCTGCTGAAGTTAATGCCATCGGACAGAAACTGGTGAACAGCACTGGTGTAACAGAAACCCCATATAAATTCGATTTTCACTTACTGGCTGATGAACAAACGGTAAATGCTTTTGCTTTGCCGGGCGGCCAGGTTTTTATTACAGCTGGCTTGCTAAAAAAACTTAGTTCGGAGGCGCAGTTGGCTGGTGTATTGGGCCATGAGATCGGGCATGTTGTGGCCAGGCACTCAGCAGAGCAGCTGGCTAAGGCCAAACTGACACAAGGTTTATCGGGCGCTGCGGCCATTGCTACATATGATCCTGATAATCCAGCCAGCCGTACCGGCGCCGTTGCTGCCGCCATGATAGGGAAGCTAATGACAATGCGCTTTGGCCGGGAAGATGAACTGGAATCAGACAGGCTGGCGGTACGCCTGACCGGAGAAGCGGGCTACGACCCACGTGCCATGATAGAGGTAATGCGCATTCTGGAAGAAGCAAGCGGAGGAGCACGAGGGCCAGAGTTTGCACAAACACACCCTAACCCGGGTAACCGTATCGCAGAAATTGAACAGGCAATAGCTAAGGAATACCCGAATGGCTTACCTGAAGGACTAATTCAATAGTAATTAAGTAGTTATATTTCTTACATCTTCTAACAACTTTATATAGCTGAGTATGTATAACAGGAAAGTATAGTTTAAATCTTAGTATTTAGCTATCAATGCTTCGTTACACTGTATGGCAGTGGGTAAACTGACTTGGACAGAAAAACTAACATGAAAGCTATTAAGAGTATGCCAACTAAAAACCAAGGCTCAAAAGGAGGAGATATGAATAAATCTTCTTCTACATCTGGCAAAACAGATGCAAACAAATCAACAACTTCTAAGAGCAGTAGCTCTACAAGCGGCTCTACTTCATCGTCTAAGACAACAGGATCTAAATCTACAGGATCAGGTTCAAAGTCGTCGGGCAATAAGTAAGCAGGCACAAAGTATAAATGCCGGATTTTTTACACCGGCCTGGAAAAACTAATCCTTTAAGGGTTAGTTTTTTCTTTTTCCGAACACTTACTCTTCCAAAATTGCGTATCAGTGCAGGAGTAAAACTGCGTAACCAACCATGCAAAACGAAAATAAGCACAATAACCTGCTGTTTGTTGTAAACCCTATAGCAGGCGACATAGATAAAGAGGACCTTGAAGAAGATATTGCCGGCATTTGCAGGGAAAGCAGCATTGAACTGGAAGTATACAAAACTACCGGCGATAAAGACAAAGAGCACCTGAAAGACCTGATAGCGAAAAATAAGTACGATGCAGTGTATGCAGTTGGAGGCGATGGCACCGTAAACCTGGTAGCTTCCTTGCTGATCGATACTAATATTCCGTTAGGTATAATTCCGCTTGGTTCGGGTAATGGCCTGTCCAAAGACCTGAATATACCACAGGATACTGAAGATGCCCTTGAGCTTATCCGCCGCCACGTAATTCGCAACATAGATACCATCGACCTGAACGGGCACCCATCCATACACCTCAGTGATCTGGGCTTTAATGCGCTTGTTGTGAAAAAATTTGGCGAAGGCGACAGGCGCGGGCCTGGTGCTTATGCCTGGATTGCCTTGCAGGAATACCTGAACTATGAGCCCAAGTTTTACCGCATTGATACTGATACCGAGACTTTTGAAGGACAGGCTTTTATGGTTACCATTGCTAACGCCAATGCCTTTGGCAGCAATGCCAGCATAAATCCAGGCGGTATACTGAACGATGGCCGTTTCGAGATTTGTCTGATAGAGCCATTTCCGAAGGCGGCAGGAGTTGGCATACTTTACAGGCTTTACAATGATACCATAGATAGCTCAGTGTATACCCGGCGCTTAAGTTGTAAAACAGCTACCATTTATAATATTGATGGCGAAGTGCTACACATTGATGGCGAGTTTGTGGACCTGGGCAAGGAGATTAAAGTTACTATGCACCCCAAAAGCCTGAAGGTGATTTTGCCCGTGCCGGAAGAAGAAGTATAAACTATACTTTTGTTGGTTCTGGTTGAAGTATACTTTTTAGCTCTTTCCGGAAAACGACAGGGCTTGTTTCTGTGCTTGCATCTGTGTTGGTTTTAGCTACCCGTACTTCCATCCATACTTTTCCATCGTCGTAATAATCCAGCACAAAAAAACCGAGTTGTTCTAAGGTAAACGTTGCCTTGCCGCCTTTTTTTACAAACGATGTTTTGCTGCCGGCACCGCTTACGATGTAGTGGTTTTGCCTGACCTCAAAATGCTGCAGGTTGTGGTCGTGGCCGGCCAGGTAAATAATGTTGCTGTAACGGTGGAAAATACGCAATAACCGCTTGCGCATGCGCTTATACTTACGGTGCGACATATCTTCATAAGCACCGAACATTTTGCGGTAAAACGGATACAAAGAGCCAAAAATAGGTAACGGTATTAAAAATCGTTTATGGGCAGCCGTTAACGGAAATATGTGTTGGCGCAGTGTGAATTTGCCTCCATGCTGAGCATTGCTATACAGCGGGTGGTGAGCTGCTACAAGTATGCGCTGGTGCTTGTTTTGCCTTAAAATGCTGTTAAGCTCCACAAAAAAATCTTCAATGTCATTGTAAGGGCAGCCATCTTTTTGGCCAATAGGTTTTTCAGCTCGCTGTACCCACCACTGCGTGTTTATTACCAGTAAAAGTAATCCGTCGGCCAGTTGTAGTGTCGTTGGCCCGGGACAACCGTTACGGGGCAGGTAACTTTCTTCATCCTGCAGGGCATTCACTACATATTGTTCCTGGCGGAGCATTTGGGCATAACCTCCGGCGCGGCCTTTGTTCCAGTCGTGGTTGCCACTCAGAAAAATTCCTTTTCCTGCATAATTCTTAATTGTAATCAGTAGTTGGTCAAGGCGCTCTTTTGCCAGGGTATAATGGCGGTGGCCTTCGGCAGGCAAACCCACAGGGTAAATGTTATCGCCCAGAAATATGATGGTACCTTCTTTATCGTTTTCCTTTTGCCATTGCTGCAGTAAGTTCAGTACCGGGTCTGTTCCGTCTGTTGCAACGGCTCCTGGGTCGCCTACAAAAGCTATGGAGTGTACTTTGGTGCTATCGGCTCCAGGGTGGCATGTCCGCCAGCCTACGTCGCTGAGTTTATAGTATGGTTTACGCCTATACTTTAGCTCCTGCAAGTAACTGAAGAGCAGGTAAACAGTGCCTAGCACAGCGATGACGATGATAAAGTATAGCAGCATTTAGTAAGTTTATACTTGTTAAATTCTAATAATCAGAATTTAGGGGGAATAAGATGTTTAAAGTGCCCGTTTTGCTTTACGCGTTCCTTCAACCGTTCGGTTTCAAGCACTATTGGCACTATACGGGTCAGGTGGTCTAAAATCATTTCCTGCCTTAGCCTTTCGCTTTCGCATTGTAGCAGCGTATATTCCTGCTCGGTGCTTAACCCCAGGTTATGGCCGATATCAAATGAAGTAAAATTCTCAGGAAGCTCCGTATACAGCTTTTTTAAGCCCAGGGCCTGGTATAGCTGAAAAATATTTTCCCTGATCTTTATTTTAGTAATAATGTCTTCTTCCGAGGTATCCTCAATAATTTCTACCTGTCCGCCGGCGTATAGTTTGCCTGGAGCCTGCTTATCAAAACTGAGGATTTTAAACACACCCACACCTTCCGTACGGATATCGAGCTCACCACTGTCATACTTCTTTTCTACGCGCAGCAGCTTAATTTCTGTGCCGTATACGCCAACGCTGTTTTTGATATAGGTAGGTATACCAAAAGTAATGTTATCGGCCAGGCAATCACGTACCAACTGTTTATACCGAGGCTCGAAAATGTGCAGGTTCAGCTTTTCGCCCGGAAAGACCACCACGTTTAATGGGAAAAGAGGAAGGTATGTAGCCATGGCTTTATACATTTAAAGTATAACAAAGAAGCCGGCAAAGTTTCTACCACAGAAGCTTATACCTGCAAATACCAGTTTTGGCATACGCACCCGATCTGTGTTGTGTTGGCTTTGTTTATTGGCTGAAGCGTGTAAGCGGGCAGCTGGAAATATAGTGCAAAACCTGTACCTTTGCGGCTTCTAATTTTTAAGCATACATGAAAAAGAAGCGTTTGGGGCTGAGGCAGATAAAGTTACTCTTTATAAAGCTTGTACTGAGCCTTTTCCTGCTGAGCATTGCCTGGGTAACGTTGTATAAATGGGTAGCTCCGCCGGTTACGCTGCACATGCTGCTGCGCCGTGCTGAAGCTGGTACAGCAGGCAAAGAAAACCCTGAAATTCGCTACCAGTATGTTCCCCTGGAGGAAATGTCGGAGCAGTTGCCACTGGCTGTGGTTACTTCCGAAGACCAGCTTTTTTTACAGCACAACGGTTTTGACTTTGAAGCTATCTGGGATGCTTTTCAGCGCAACCAGGATAGTAAAAAGATTCGTGGCGGTAGCACCATCAGCCAGCAGGTTGCCAAAAATGTATTTCTCTGGCATGGCCGCAGTTATCTGCGCAAAGCCGTGGAAGCTTATTTTACAGCCCTGATAGAAATAATATGGGGCAAGCAGCGGATTCTGGAAGTATACCTGAACATTGCTGAGATGGGGGATGGGGTATTTGGCGTAGAGGCTGCCAGTCGGAAATATTTCCATAGTTCGGCTAAAAACGCAGGCCGGAAACAGGCTGCTTTGCTTGCGGCCGTTTTGCCAAACCCGATCAAGTATAAAGCCAATAATCCATCCGGGTATGTACTGCGTCGCCGCAGCCGTATTTCGCGAGCCATGGGCAGGCTGGGTGGCATAAATTATATCAAATCTATACTTCCTGCTTATGAAGATGAAAAGTAACCTGCTTATATTTATGGTAGTTGCAAGTATAATGGCCACTTCCTGCCAGAGCACAAAGCCTGTGCAAACAACTGCATTAAGCGCCGAAGCTTCAGTAAAACAGGTTCTGAGCGAGCAGGCAGACTGCTGGAGCAAAGGCGACCTGGAATGCTACATGAAGGGTTACTGGAAATCTGATTCGTTGTTGTTTGTGGGCAAGAGCGGCCTTACCTATGGCTGGCAGAAAACCCTTGATAACTATAAGCGCAACTACCCTGATGTAACGGCCATGGGCAAACTAAACTTCGACCTGAAGGAGATGCGCCACCTATCGCCGGAAACTATACTGGTGGTAGGAAAATGGCATCTGAAACGTGATGCAGCAAAAGGCGATCTGCAAGGGCATTTCTCTGTTATTTTCAAACGCTTTCCGGATGGCTGGAAGATCATTGCCGACCATTCGAGCTAAAGTATAACCCGGCGTGTGAAGTATAATTTGATCAGTCTCTAACTATAGTCCTGAAGGCGCATGATTTTGCCATCTTCAAAAGTAAAAACTGATTTGCCCTTTAACTCCAGTTTATCGCCGGCTTTAAGCCCGTTTGGCAGATCAATGGCAAGTTTGGCTTCGTAATCGATCACTGCTTCTGCAGTATTTCCTCTTATACTTAGGGAGGTTATTGTTTGCTTCCGCTTGGTAAAGTAATTGGTAGCAGCTTCTGCCTGCGATCTGAAATTCTCAATACCCTTAATTTCGAGGGTAACTTCGCCATTGGTTATACTTTCAAACTCAATATCAGGAGCCATATTTGCCAGCATATCCTCAACATTGAAGATGTTGTAGGCATATATATAATCCTCAATAATGCCCTGAACAGTTACTTTATCCACCAGAAGTATTTTAAGTTTTTGAAAATTTATAAAGGGTGATCGACTTTGTTAATCCACCGATGCGTTCCCGGTATATTTCGCCATCAGCAAAAAGACTTTTCATTTCTTTTTCTGAAAGCAGCCTGACTTCTTTAACCCGCTGTATGGCCGCCTCTTTATTTGCTGCTTTTTTGTAATGCCCTAGATCAAAATTCAGGGTCAGAGCAACTTTTAAATCAAATGGTAAAAACTGGAAAAGAGGAAAAATCCAGTGTGGTTCTACCGGGAAGTATAAATTTGGTGTTTGAATATAATAATTTTTTCCGACCCGTTGTACTTCGCTGGCCATTTGTTGCTGGGCCTGTTTTGTAAAAAGATGTTCGATCACAGAATTGGAAAATACTACATCAAAGCACTTATTTTCAAAATAGCTCAGGTCGCATGCGTTGCCAGCTATACTTTTAAAATTAGGATAACTGGTAGGAAAGGTTTTGAGATTAAGCAAAGTTATTTCTGCTTCATCGTTCATCCCGAAGCGCATGTTCTCCCAGTATTTCTGAGTGCCGCCAATATCCAGGATCTTCAATTTTTTCCCATTGCCAATAGAATTAAGTAATGACCTAAAATGCTGGAAACGCTTTTCCCTGAACTTCTGGGTCAGTAATTTTATATCAACCGGATAGGATAATAATGAAATCATTAGTTCTGCTACTTTTGGTTTGATGTATACTAACAAAATAATGTCAGCTATACTTACGCCGTAAAGCATTAGGTGAAATTAGGTTTGCCATTAAGAAAAAGGGCTGAAGTATAAGTTATACTTCAGCCCTTTTCATATTGTTTACATTAAGTCTTACTCATCGCCGGCTTCATCTACTTCCACTTCCTGCTTCACTTCTTTCACTTCTTCTACAAAAATGAATCCTTTGCTGGCAGCATGCTTGGCAGCTTCGCCCGTTTCTTTTACCAGCAGCATTTCTACTTCTCCACCACCTTTTTTCAACTCATCCACAATGCCAATTACTTTGCGGGTATGTTTCTCTATGGCTACATCCCGGATATAAACTGCCATTATACGGCCTGGGTGGTTTTTAATTACCTCGCTATAAATGGCGGCATCCTGCTGCCCGCTGTCGCCTACAAGTATAAAATCAAGCTCAGGGTAAGTAATAAGTATGTTCTCGATCTCTTTATACTTGTGGCTCATGTGGTCGGAGTGGCCAAGTTTGTTTTCATCAAAACCAAAATCGCGAAGCAACAAAGGGCCCTGTGGTATCTCGTTCAGCTCCAGAAATTGGTAAAGCAAATCGTAGTTGTTCCAGGGGCTGCTGCTCACATAAAAGAAAGGGTTGTTGCGCTTGCCGTTCCGGCCCAATTGCAGGGATTTGTAAAACTGAGATACCCCATGAAAAGGTATGCGGGTATGTGCATTGTTGAGTAAAATGTTTTTACCGGATTCCAGCAAACTCGTGGCCCCGGTACGCATGATGGTGTCGTCAATGTCGGAGATAATGCCATACTCAGCATCAGGTGGCGGTACCAATACATGAGCTGTGGCTGTAACTTCCTGTTCTATCGGAATGGGGGCATCCACAAGTTTCAGGTCTATCGGGTGCCAGATGTCCTGTAACTGGAGGGGTGTTTTAGGCTCAATGTTCAGTACAAAATAGCCTTCTTCGTCTGTCGTTATTTCGTGCTGCTGATCGAGTAACGAAAACTGTATACGTGCATTCGGAATCTCATCGCTTTCAAACCTGCGGTACATGTTCAGCAGGTTTTCCCAGAGGGTATCCTGTTCTTCAGATTGTGTAATGCCCTTGTTTATAAGTACACGGCCTTTTACATATAGCCTGTTCACGGTGCCATAGCTGCGGTAAGGTACAATCTGCAATGGTCCGTTGAGGTTTAGCTTTTGCTTCAGGTTAAAAGTTAACTGGTCTAATTTTTCTTCGGCTTTAAGTATTGCCTTTCCTGCGTTTTGTTTCAGGTTTTTCATAGTATTAAAAAATAAATGCCTGCTTTACAGGGCAGGCATTTTTAAGGTTTATAGGTTCAGACTTCTCTTGAGTTCGGCAAAATCGGTGTCAGGAGCGGTAGTGGTTTTGCAACCTTTCTGCTCGGCCTGCTGCTCTATATTCTCTATACGGTTATCCGGGTTAGGGTGCGTGCTCAGAAATTCTGGTGGGTTGCCTGCCTGTTCCTGTTGCGTCATTTTCACGAAGAAACCGGCTGCTCCGTCGCATGCGTAATAATTTGTGCCTCCCAGGTAAACTACAGAGGTGTTATCGGCTTCGGTTTCGGCATCGCGGCTAAACTTAAGACCAGCCAGTGTACCTGCCAATTGGCCTGCAATTTCCTGCAAGGTACCGGCATTATTGCCCAGCGCTACCGATAAAAGTATAGAAATACCGTACTGGCGTTGCAGTTGCTTTACGCTGTGGCGCTTGTCGGCGTGTGCAATTTCGTGCGCCAGCACACCTGCAAAATGGTCTTCGTCATTTAAAAACTTAATAAGCCCTGTGTATACATAAATATAACCGCCAGGTGTGGCAAAGGCATTAAGCGTATTCGGATCGTTAATGATCTTAATCGTCCACGGAAATTCCTCTTTATACTTTACCTGGCCTGAATTAAGCACACGGTTTACGATACGATCCAGGCTGGCATAAGCTTTTTGTGTATTGGCATTGGTGCTGTTGCGCTCGAGCAACTGGCCTTTTGCACGGTAGGTAGAGTCTACCTGCGCCGAAACCTGCGCGCCTAGTTTAAGATCATCCTGAGTAGAGAAGATAACGCCATCGTTGCTTTCGCAGCTGCTAAATGTAAGAATACTTGCCAGGGCCAAAAGCCAAACCGGCGTGTAAAGCGATTTTTTCATGTATGTATTTTAAGTTGAATGGGTGCAAATTATACTTTATAGTTTAGAGTATTTTTGCATCTGCTAATTTCCTAAACTGCAACTACGGAGATATTGTTGTATGTGGTTGCCATTTATAGGTGCTTTTACATATAAAAACTGCTGAATATTAGTACAATAAAAAAAGCCCTTGAAATCTTTCAAGGGCTTTTCAGCTGAATAATAAATTTTAACCTTATTTGGTGGAAGAAGTTGCTATCTGGTTACCGTTTGCATCCAGCTCAACTATTTCATAGTTCAGTTTCTGCAGGTCTGCCATTACTTTCTTTTTGTCACCAACTACCACAATGTGCATGTTATCAACCGGCAGGTTTTTAGCCGCCAGCGCATCCAGCTCTTTCTTCGTGATGTTGTTCAGGATAGAGGTCTGCTTGTTTACGTAATCCTTTTTCAGGTCATATTCTAAGATACGGCCCAGGAAACCGGCTTTCTGACCAGGAGTTTCATACTTGCGGGCATCTGACTGACCAATAGAGTTCTTCATGAACTGTAATTCTGCCTCTGTGATACCTTTGTTTTTGAACTCAGTGATCTCTTTCATGAACTCCACAACTGAAGCAGCTGTAGCATCGGCACGTACACCTGCCATAGCCGTGAACGGACCTGCATATTTGCTGCCTGCGTAATTAGAACGAGCACCATAAGTATAACCTTTGTCTTCGCGCAGGTTAAGGTTGATGCGGCTGTTAAAGGCACCACCAAGTGCGAAGTTCATCAGACCAGTTTTATAGTATTCGCCGGTTGCATCGTAAGGCATAGCCACGTAACCGATACGGATCTCAGACTGTGCTGCATCTGGCTTATCTACAAAGTATAGTTTTGTCTTCGCAATAGCAGGCGCTTTCACATCCGCAGGTATAGCTACCTTTTTCTTCTCCCATTTCTTCAGGAAGTCAAGTTTGCCAAGTATATCTTTCTCGGCAATATCACCAACTATTACCAGGTTTGAAACAGAAGGAGAGAAGCTTGCTTTATAGAACTGCTTCACATCATCCAGCGTGATGCTGCTTACTGTTTCAGCAGTACCAGATGTAGGGATAGCCTCGATGTGGCCTTGGCCATAAAGCAGTTTGTAGTATACATTGTTAGCAATAGCTGTTGGCTGCGTAGATTGGTTTGCTATTCCTTCCAGTTGCTGCTTCTTCAGACGGTCGAAATCATCCTGCGCAAACTTTGGACGGAACATACGTTCTTCTAACAGGGAAAGCGTTTTATCCAGGTTTTTCTTCAGAGACTGAACAACAACGTAAGTGTCTTCAGAACCTGAACCTATACGGATAGAGCTACCCAGTTTATCCAGCTCGCTGCTGAAAGCTTCTGAAGTATAGTTTTCGGTGTCCTCGTTCAGCATAGACGCTGTAAGCGATGCAATACCTGCTTTACCAGGGTTAGCTGCAGATAATCTGTGACCACCAGCTATTGTTAACTGCAAGGTTACAGTTGGGATCTCATCAGATTTGGTACCAATAATTTCCAGGCCATTCTTCAGCTTGGCAGTATAGTAGTTTGGTACTGTAACGGCAGTTGCCTGGCCTGCTACCGGGCGCTTGCTACGGTCAAAGGTATCCACCGCTTTGGTATACTTCAGGTTACCGTACTCCTGCGGCTGTGCTACCGATTTCTTGGTGTCTACAGTATAGTTATCAGCTTTGGCTACAAGGTCTTTTTTGCCTTTAGGAACTACGCTAAGTATAACGCTTGGCTTGCCTTTAATGTACTCATTGTAAACCCGTACAACATCTGCTTTTGTAACGCCCTGTATGCGACGGAGCTCTTCCTGGATTTCGTTCGGGTTGTTACGGAAAGTCTCATAAGATGCCAGTTGCGATACTTTACCACTTACACTTGCCAGGCGGTTTATCAGGTTAGATTCTGCTGATGCCTTGAAGCGCTGCAGGTCTTCGTCAGTTACGCCGCGTGTTTCGAACTCAGCAACAGACTTGCGTAACATGTCTTCAGCAGAAGCCAGGTTGTTATTCGGGAAAGCCATTAAGCTGATACCAAACTCACCGGCAAGCTCAGAAGTAGAGTTAGAAGCAGAAGCAGAAAGCGCTTTCTGATCTTTTACAATGTTCTTATAGAAGATAGAGTTTTTGCCCTGACCAATTATCTCAGCCAGCACATCCAGTGCAGCTTCGTCTTTGTGGCCTGCTTCCGGAGTAGGGAAGGTCATGCGCAGCATCGGGAAACGCACGTTGTCTTCATAAGATACATACCGGTCTTTTTCCAGCTGTGCCATCATTGGCTTCATATCCTCTACGGCAGGGCCAGCAGGTATAGAGCCGAAATATTTCTCTACCAGTTTTACAACCTCAGCAGGCTTCACAGCACCACCAACAGTTATGGTAGCATTGTTAGGGCCATACCAGCGCAGGAAGAAGTTTTTCAGGTCGTTTACGTTCACACGGTTCAGGTCTTCCAGGTAACCTATAGTTGTCCAGGAATAAGGGTGGCCGTATGGGTAAAGGTTTTTAGAGGTCAGTTCGTATACCAGACCATAAGGGCGGTTGTCGTAGTTCTGGCCACGCTCGTTCTTTACGGTTTCGCGCTGTACTTCAAATTTCTTCTGCGTAACGGCATCCAGCAAAAAGCCCATGCGGTCAGCTTCTAACCAAAGCGCTGTTTCCAGTTGGTTGCTAGGTACAGTTTCGAAGTAGTTGGTGCGGTCACGGTTAGTAGTTCCGTTCAGGGTGCCACCGGCATCCGATACAACTTTAAAGTGTTCTTCGTCGGCTACGTTATCAGAGCCCTGGAACATCATGTGCTCAAAAAAGTGAGCGAAGCCAGATTTGCCTACTTCTTCGCGGGCAGAACCTACGTGGTACGTTACATCCACGTGCACCACAGGGTCGGAGTGGTCTTCGTGCACGATCAGGGTAAGGCCATTGGCCAGTTTATACTTTTCGTAGGGAATAACCAGTTCGTCGCCTTTTTTGGTTACTTTCTCTACTAATTTTGTTTGAGCTTCTGCAGCGCTAACAATGCTGGCAGTAAGTACGATGCTCAAGCCAATTTTTTGTAGCATAGTGTTGATGATTAGGTGTATGTTTGCCTAATCAAGATAGTGCAGCGCTACATTAACTACAAAAAATATAGACGAAAAGCTATTTTGTTTCTCCCAACACCTGTTTTGCGAACATAACCGATACAGCCAGTGTTAAAAGTGCCACTACCAGCATAGCCGTTGTTACCAGAAAAGCCATACCTGCAGTTTGAGGCGTATCTGCCCCTTCGGTGTTCTTTACCAGTTCCAGTAATTTAATAAAGTAAGCGCCGGCACGCCAGAAAAGCAGCACCGTAAGCAGGCCGGCTTCGGCAGCACCAAGTATAAATCCAAGGCGTTTGCCACGGTTCAGGAAGTGCCCAGCTGTAAGCGCCAGCAAGCCGCCGATCGCGCCGGTTATCAGGGCTGTTTGTGCCTGTGTACCAGCCACATCTACGGCTACAAAACCACAGGCAATCAGGAATGCGCCAAAAAAAGCGTAGAGGTAGGAAATCTGTTTATGTATGGTCATAAGAATACAGCATGTATTTCGCTGGCAAGATACACATATAAGCTGCAAGTATAAATCAGGTAAATAAGTTTTAAAGTAGGGTTGGGGCAAAGTATAGAAATAACCTTTGTACGGCTTGTGCTGTACTGCTAGGGAATGCGGCTATACTTTACCGCACATTTTTATGGCTACAAAACAAACAGCAATAGATTTACACGAATTACACGCCGACCCCAGTGGCACAGCTGCCTGGGCAGGCCTGCGGTATACTTCAGATATTAAACCCGGTATTACCCGCAAAAAAAGCGGCAGCGGCTATATTTATGTAAATGCAAAAGGCGAAAAAGTAACAGATGAAAAAACGCTGGAGCGGATAAAGAAGATGGTCATTCCGCCAGCCTGGACGCAAGTATGGATTTCGCCGTCGGCTAAAGGCCACCTGCAGGCCACCGGCTACGATGCAAAAGGGCGCAAGCAATACCTTTACCATTCGGATTGGCAACAGGCCCGCAGCCTTACCAAGTTTGGCCGTATGATCGCCTTTGGTAGATCGTTGCCGCAGCTCCGCCAAAGTATAGATGCAGACATGCAGGCAAAGCAACTTAATAAACGAAAAGTAACGGCACTGGTACTTTCGCTCATCGATAATGCCCTGATCCGGATCGGTAACCGCAGCTATGCCAAAACAAACAAATCGTATGGGCTTACTACCCTCCGCGACAGGCATGTGCAGATAAATGGCAGCCAGCTTAAGTTTACCTTCCGGGGGAAAAAAGGAGTGGAGCACGACATCGATATTAAAGACCGCAGACTGGCTCAGCTGGTTAAAAAATGCAAGGATATTCCGGGGTATGATCTGTTCCAGTACTACGACGAAAACGGGCAACGGCAGACACTGGAATCCGGTGATGTGAATGAGTATCTGCGTGACGCCACGGAGTATGATTTCACGGCAAAAGATTTCAGGACCTGGGGTGGCACGGTACGCATGGTAGAATGCCTGGAGCAGGTTTTAGACAACGAACCAGAACTGGACAAGGAGAAAGGTATAAAAGAGGCTGTGAAAATGGTGGCCAAAGGCTTGGGAAACACGCCCAGTGTGTGCAGCAAGTATTATATTCATCCGGAAGTAATTAATCTGTTCCGTGAAGACAAGCTGCTGAAGTACCTGAAAACGCACGATGCAACGGCCTCTAAATCTAATTACATAACCGGTACAGAAGAGCTGGTGCTGAAGATGCTGGAAAAAGTAGCAAAGCAGAAATAAGAGTTCTGAGTCGCGAGTTCTGAGTTTTACTTGCTTATACTTGTTATTGGAGGATAAGAGTTAATAAGTTCGGAAACAGCATAAAGTTATACTTCTAACCAGCGCTTTTTACATAACTCAGAACTCGTGACTCAGGACTCTGAATTACCCCTTTCTGGGTGCTTCAGTTTCCTTCTCTGTCGTAGGCGTGTACGCGAACATCGCGGGTGGTAAAATCTTTGGCTTCGGTGCCGAATAGTATTTCGTTGCCGCGCTCGGTATCGTAGATCTGCGTCATTTTTTTCCTGCCTGCAACGTGTGAGTTATCTGTGATTTTGTCTTCGCCTAAGCCACCGTAAATTTTAACAAGTATGGCATCCTGCACATCACCATCCACACTGAATTCATCATTGCCAGCCAAACCATGAAGTATGATCTCGTTTGTTTCGTGCGGGAGAAATACGCGTTGGTACATAACTTTGGCAGGTAGCTTGGTTGTAGCCGGGCGAAGCATAGTTACCTCTGTATTTCCGTTGGGCAGGCGCTTAACTATAAAATTTTCCTTCAGGTCGGTGCCTGCTATCGTTACTTCTGCTGCCAATAGTTTATACATTTCATCTGCTGCAGCTGGCAATTGTTTTCTTCGGTTCTTTAAACTTTGGGTAATTTCTTTGCCTATCAAAGTATAAATTGGCGCCGGAAGCAGCCTGACAGACTTTTCAATTACTGCATCGGTTAAAGCTAATTGTAATTGCTTTGCAATTTGCTGCCAGTCGTTTCGGGTAAGTTCGTTCAAAAGCCGGGCATCAATGAAAGCTGCATTTATCATTAGGGCCTTTACATCATCAATATTTTTACTGAAAGAATGGAGTTTCCGGGCCAGCAATTTGCTTGTAGCTATAAATGGAATCACACCATCATTCATTTTCAGGAAAGCCTGGTCGCGGTCTTTCGGTATGGGCTTAAAGTATACTTCGGAATCTTGCTTTATATAAGCCCAATCCCATTGCCCTTTATGCCGGTCCCAGTCGCCTAAAAACAGGTCTAACAACCTGGCCCGGGCAAATGCTTTCTGATCAAAATGATAGCGGGGATTGGTGAAACGCAGTCGTAGTGCATCCTCAGAACCTTCGATGTCAATTACATTATGTAAGCCATCCTGCAGATCAGCAGGGGATTTATACTTCTCTTCGAGCAGGAAAAGCTTGCCCTGCACAAGCGCGGCATACTGGCCAAAGCTTTGGTCAGTGGAGCGAATGTAGTAGAGCCTGGGGTTAGTGTGCAAAACGCCGGCCGCCTCTGCTAAAACCGGCACTACCAAAGCAGCATAGGGGTTGGCAGCTGAGGTCTGGTCGCGCACTATATTAGTTACAAAAGTTGGTTGCCAGAACTTTGACAATACCTGTACCGGATCTTTATCAATAGAGCGTAAGGCATAGGTCCGGCCAAACTTATCCTGTAGCTCGAAACTGATGGTCTGGAAGCCACCGCCTTTCTCTATCAGTTTAAAACCAACTTGTGTAGTGTGCAGGTTAAACACCGGTACTGCTACCGGTGTTGTCCAGATATCGCGGTTATGGTCTCCCCAGAAAAAACGGTGAAAAGCGCTGCGGTCATAATGCCTGCCTGCAACTACCCAAACACTATCTGTGCCGGCTGGTTGAGGTTGCTTCACCAAAGCATCTTTCTGAAAGAAATCAGCATCGGCGCAGCTGGCCAGCAGCATACAGCCCAACAGGAAAAGCGCCCAGCGTGTTAAAGACATGCGTGTAAAGTAAGTAAACAGTTTAAGACCCCGGCACTTAATAGTATAGCTCTTAGCTGCGGTTTTCTTTGTAAAAGTTTATCAACCCAGTGGTAGAACTATCGTGCTGCGCTTCGGTATTTTGTAGTAATTCTTTCTCAATGGTGCCAGCCAGTTGCTTACCCAGTTCAACGCCCCATTGGTCGAAACTATAAACATTCCAGATGACGCCCTGCACAAATGTTTTGTGCTCATACATGGCAATCAGGCTACCTAATGTATAAGCATTCAGTTCACGGAACATAATGGAGGTAGATGGATTATTTCCTGCGAATACCTTATGCGGTACAAGCTCTTCGTTTACCTTTCCTGCTTTCTCCATTTCCAGTCTTACTTCGTCCTCGGTCTTGCCTTTCATAAGGGCTTCGGTCTGGGCAAAGAAGTTGGAAAGTAGCATGGCATGATGCTCGCCGATAGGGTTCTGGCTGATAGCCGGAGCAAGAAAATCGCAAGGTATAAGTATACTGCCCTGGTGTATGAGCTGGAAAAATGAATGCTGGCTGTTTGTGCCTGCTGCACCCCAGATTACAGGTTGTGTCTGGTAAGTAACTTGTTTGCCGTTTCGGTCGGTGGTTTTGCCGTTACTTTCCATTAATAGCTGCTGCATGTAATCGGGTAGCAGGCGCAGGTATTGGTCGTAAGGAAGTATAGCATGTGTTTGCGCACCAAAAAAATTAGTATACCAGATGCTCAGCAAGGCCAGTTGTACCGGTATGTTTTTTCTGAGCGGCGTCTGCCGGAAGTGCTTGTCCATGGACTCGGCACCCCGCAGTAACTCTTCAAATTTATCATAGCCGAGCGCACAAGCCACCGATAGCCCGATTGCAGACCACAGCGAAAAACGGCCTCCCACCCAATCCCAGAATCTGAACGTGTTTTCAGGTGCAATGCCAAATTTTTCTACTTCTGCTGTGTTGGTTGAAAGTGCTACGAAATGCTTTTTGATATGCGCTTCGTCTTTTGCCTTCTCCAGAAACCAACTGCGCGAAGTATGAGCGTTGGCTATAGTTTCTTTTGTAGTAAAGGTTTTGGAAGCAATGATAAATAACGTTGTTTCAGGATCGAGTTTGCGCAATGCTTCAGCGGCATCGGTACCATCTACATTGGAGATAAAGTATACTTCAAGCTCCGGTTTTTTATACTTCTTCAACGCCTCAAAAACCATTTGCGGGCCAAGGTGCGATCCTCCGATACCAATATTCACGATGCTGTTTATCGGTTTGCCGGTATAGCCAAGCCAGGAGCCGCTATGCAGCTTATCGCAGAAATTTTTCATTTGCTGCTGCACATCCCGTACTTCACTCAGCACATCTTCGCCATCCACAATCAGTTCCGCATCTGTAAAATTACGAAGAGCAGTATGTAGCACGGCACGTCCTTCAGTGGCGTTTATTTTATCGCCTCTGAACATACTTTCTATTGCTTCCGGTAAGGCGGTTTCTTCTGCCAGTTGGGTTAGCAAATCCAGGGTTTCTTCCGTTATCCTGTTCTTTGATAGATCAAAAAGCGTGTCCTCAAGACGGAAGCTTAATTTATCGAAACGTTCCGGATCCCGGGCAAACAACTCACGCAAGTGTTGTGGCTGAAGTGTTGCAAAATGTGCTTCAAGTTTTTTCCAGGCTTGTGTCGTGGTCGGAGAGTAGTTTTTCAGCATAATATTAGGTTAGCGTAGCTTCGGTTGAATTACTGCAAACATAGCAAAATTGTTGTCGTGGTTACTCAGGAAACCGTTTTTTACGCTTACTAAACTATAAATATGCCTTATAGGAATAATATCCGGAGCCAGCCGTAACACATGTTTGAAGGCTTTGCGTAAAGCTAATCATACTAAACTGCACAAATTCATGTCATTAGCCGATATTTTATTCTTTAGTAACCAAACTGTAGGTCTGCAAAACCTGATTGCTCTAAACGTAGATCCGGTAGATGCGGCACCTGATAAAACCCGTGAGCAACAGCAAAGCACACCAAAGCCGGAACCGCCACAACAACCTGCGCCAAAAGAATATACTACAGGTGGCGATAATCCGGCTACGCGGCCAGAGCAAGGCCCGCAGGTGCCACCTGAAGAGCAGACAGCCGGTATACCTTAAGCCATCACATTACATCAGGTTTAGTTCTTTGTAGTTTTCCACACTAAGATCACACCTAAAATCAATGGCCATCAACCAGAAGTATCCTTACCATTGCATTCCGGTAGATGAAACACTGGATCAACTCCAAACCTGCTCAGAAGGGCTTTCTGCCAATGAAGCCGCCCAACGGCTTCAGGACTACGGACCCAATGAACTGACCGGCCAGGAGGGTACCAGTATGCTTTTCCTGTTTTTAAAGCAGTTCAGGGATTTTCTGATACTTATACTTCTGATTGCGGCTGGTGTAGCCTGGTATAGCGGCCAGTATGTTGATGTGTACGTGATTCTGGGGATTATCTTGTTCAATGCCATTCTTGGTTTTTTGCAGGAGTACCGGGCCGAAAAAGCCATACTTGCCCTGAAGCGGATGATAAAGCAGCAGGCTACTGTGCTGCGCGATAACAAAGCAAAAGAAATAGATGCAAGCGAGTTAGTACCAGGCGATATTATACTTTTGGAAGAGGGCGATGGCGTGCCCGCCGATGCACGTATTCTGCAACAGAAAAACCTGAAAACGGTGGAAGCGTCTCTTACCGGCGAGGTGTTGCCTGTAAGTAAACACACAGAGCTTATCGAAGAAAAAACCAGTATCGGCGACAGGCAGAATATGATTTTCAGGGGCACCCACGTGGCACATGGTACAGCTAAAGCCATTGTAACGGCTACCGGAAAAAACACCGAAATCGGAAAGATATCGGAGTCGCTTAGCCAGATAAAAATCACAGAAACCAATTTCCGGAAAAAAACTTCGAAGTTGGGCAGGCAGATGGCAGCCATAGCTATATTTACTTCTATAATTGTTTTTGTGATCGGGTACTATCTGCGGGGCTTTGCATTTCAGGATGTGCTTTTGATAACGGTAGCAACACTTGTCTCGTCTGTGCCGGAAGGCTTGCCTGCCGTTATATCTATTGTGCTGGCCATAGGGGCCAACCGCATGGCAAAGCAAAATGCTATTATCCGGGAATTTACTGCTACCGAAATGCTGGGTGCTGTAACGGTTATACTTACCGATAAAACAGGCACTATTACCCAAAGTATACTTACTGTAAGTCGTCTTTTCCTGGGCGATGGTTCCTCATTTTCTGTGACTGGCGATGGCTATACCACACAGGGTGCGTTTGAACAGCAAGGCCCACAGACTGATATGGCAACCAACCCGGTGCTGCGCCAATTGCTGCTTATCGCTGAAAAAAGTAATAATGCCCACCTGGAGCACAATGTAAATTTGCCCGGCGAGCCGCTTGTAAGCGGCGATCCTACTGAAGTGGCTTTGCTTGTACTTTCTAAAAAAGCGCAGGCTCTTTCAGCGTTCATACTTCCGCAAACCGAAACGTTAGATGATCTGCCGTTCAGTTCAGATCAAAAGTACAGGGCCACTTTAATAGCACATGCTGATAACACGCGTGAGTTACTCGTAATAGGTGCTCCCGAAATTATACTGGAGCGTAGCTCCCGCCGGCTTACACAAGAAGGCGTGCAGGATTTAAGTCAGGATTTTCAGGAACAGTTATCGCAAACTGTAAGGACCTGGACAAGTGAAGCCATGCGGGTATTGGCCCTGGCTTATAAACCTGTTCCAGCAAGTATAACATCAGCCAACTCAAATGATGTAAATGATCTGGTTTTTGTGGGTATTACAGGTATCGTGGATCCGCCGAGGAGTGGTGTAAAAGAAGCCATAGGCTCCTGTAAATCTGCAGGAATCCGGGTTATGATGCTCACTGGTGATCATAAAGAAACAGGCGCAGCTATTGCCAGAGAGGTAGGCATCATCGAACACCATGAACAGGATGAAAACTACCCACACGCCTTGCAGGAAAACGAACTGGAAGAAGATGAAGCATTATTTGAAAAGCAGGTGCAGCATACATCCGTTTTTGCGCGTGTAAGCCCGGCTACCAAAATGCGCATTGCCGAGCACCTGCAGGATAAAGGTCACCTGATAGCCATGACAGGCGATGGTGTAAACGACGCTCCAGCCCTCAAACGTGCCGATGTTGGCATTGCAATGGGTATCCGAGGGACAGATGTAGCTAAGGACGCTTCCCATATTGTGCTATCAGATGATAATTTTTCTACCATAGTAGCAGCCGTGCGCGAAGGCAGGATCGTGTTCCAGAACGTGCGCAAAACAAGTTTTTTTCTGCTTACTACAAACTTTGCAGAGGTATCGGTTTTTATAGTTGCCATAGCCATTGGCTGGCCATTTCCGCTTACTGCCACTCAGATATTATGGGTAAACCTGGTAACCGATGGTATTATGGAACTGGGGTTGGCTGGCGAGCGTGGCGAAGAGGATATTATGAAACAGAAACCGGTTGCCCGTGATGAACCTATACTTGATAAATCTGTAATACCTTACCTGTTGCTCATGAGCATAACCATGGTTGTGCTAACGCTGGGAGCTTTCCGGTTATACTTGCCGCAGGGAGCAGGCACTGCCCGTACGGCCGTATTTCTGGTAGTGGCAATGGCCCAGGTTTTTAATACCTATAACATGCGATCGCTCAACAAGTCATTATTTTCAATAGGGGCATTCAGCAATAAGTACCTCAACATTGTTTTCCTGATCTCCCTGGCAATGCTCACCTTGGTTATATATTCGCCTTACCTGCGCAATATTTTCCGTTTCGAGCTAATGCCTATTCGTGATTTGGTATTCCTGATATTGCTTTCTTCGATCGTAATTCTGGTAGCGGAGCTTTATAAATTCTTGTGGTTTAGAGGTGCTGGGAAGCTCATTAAAACAGGAAGTAAAGTATAAGTTTTATGGCAGATCATACTTCCACTGGTAGCTCAAAATGATGAATAAGATTTTAGAAAATGCCCTGAACCGGAAAAGTATAAAGGCGCTTATCCTGGACCTGGATGGAGTGGTTACACAAACAGCCAAGCTGCATGCCAACGCCTGGAAACATATGTTCGATGATTATCTTTTGCAACGTGGCAAACAGGATAAAAAAGAATACGAGCCGCTAAGTATACCACTTGATTACCGCCAGTATATCGATGGAATTCCGCGTTATGATGGAGTAAGAAATTTTCTAAAAACCAGAAGTATATCGTTGCCCGAAGGTAGCCCCCAGGATGAACCCGGAAAAGAAACCGTAGCAGGCCTCGGGAATCTAAAAAATCAATACTTTCTGGAACTGGTAAAGCAGGGCGGAGCGGAAGTTTATACCGATACCATAAGTTGGCTCGAACAACAAAGAAGACTTGGCAGGCAAACAGCCATCATTTCAGCAAGCAAAAACTGCCAGGCCATACTTCGTGGTGCAGGAATCGAAAATTTATTTGATGTGCGGGTAGATGGGGTGGTAGCTGAAGAACTTGGCCTGAAAGGAAAACCTGATCCGGCTATTTTTCTGGAGGCTGCCCGCAAGTTACGTGTATTGCCACAGCAGGCAGCAATTTTTGAAGATGCACTGGCGGGGGTAAAAGCAGGCAAGGCCGGCAACTTTGCACTTGTAGTTGGGGTAAACAGGGGCAACGCAGCCAATACTCTTTTACACAACGGCGCTGATCTGGTGATCAGTAATTTTACAGACAACCGCATGGAAACAACCATACATAGAACCGAAGCCCAAGAACTGCCTTCAGCTCTTGAAAACAACTTGCTTAAGGAAAAACTAAACGGAAAACAGCCGGCTGTTTTCCTGGACTACGACGGTTGCCTGACACCCATTGTAAAAGACCCCGACCAAGCCATACTTTCCGATGAGATGCGGAATGTGTTGCGTCAGCTTGCCGATGTTTGTAAAGTAGCCATAGTAAGCGGCCGCGACCGGCAGAATGTTAAGCAACTGGTTCAACTCGATAATGTATACTTTGCCGGTTCCCATGGGTTCGATATTTCCGGGCCGGGTGGCATGCATACAGAGCCGGGAGGTGCCAGCGCCGCATTGCCTGCATTAGATGCTTCTGCAAAAGTTCTCCGTGAGAAATTACAAAGTATAAAAGGCACACTTGTTGAACGAAAACGCTATGCCATTGCTGTACATTACCGGAATGTAGCCGATGAAAATGTAGAACAGGTAAAGCAAATTACGGAAGAAGTGATAGCACAACACCCGGAACTAAAAAAAGGCCTAGGTAAAATGGTTATCGAACTAAAGCCAAACCTGGACTGGCACAAAGGCAAAGCGGTGCTCTGGCTGATGGAGGCTCTTGAGCTGAATGAACAGGTAACAATGCCACTATACATTGGTGATGATATTACAGACGAAGATGCTTTTGCAACACTTCAGGATCGTGGTATAACTATACTTGTTGGCGAGCACGACGAAAAAACGGCGGCAACTTACAGGCTAAAAGATGTAGATGAAGTGAAGCAGTTTCTGGATCAACTTCTGCATACTTTAACTTACCATGGATAAGTGGAAAATTGTTTACGACAGCTGGCAGCCAGAGGTACAGCCGGTGCGCGAAGCGCTTTGCACATTAGGCAATGGTAATTTTGCAACCCGGGGCGCTGCCGAAGAAGCGCAGGATGATGAGAAGATTCACTATCCGGGTACATACCTGGGAGGGGGTTATAACCGCCTGACCTCCACAGTAGCGGGTAAAGAAATTGAAAACGAAGACCTAGTAAACTGGCCAAACTGGCTGCCGCTTACTTTTCGCCATAAAGATGGGGAGTGGTTTAGCCTGGAAAAGGTTACGCTGCTAAACTTCCGTCAGGAACTGGATATGGAGATTGGCTTACTTACACGGCAGCTTCACTTTAGAGATACCTCAGAAAGAGAAACAAAACTAACCAGCAGGCGCTTTGTAAGTATGGCCAACCCGCATGCGGCGGCACTGCAATGGGAAATTATCCCGGTTAACTGGTCTGGTGAAATAGAAGTGCGAACTGCCCTCGACGGCCGTGTGCAAAATAATGGTATAGCCAGATACCGCAGCCTCCAGAAAAAACACCTGGAACCTATAGCAGCCGGCCAGCACGACCCTGACACTGTTTTTCTCCTGGTGCAAACAAATCAATCCAAAATCAGGATGGCGCAGGCAGCACGTACCCTTGTATATGCTAATTGCAAAAAGCAGGAAGTAAAAAGTCAGTTAAACCGCGAAGAAGATTACATAGAACAAATATTACAACTAAGTTGCCGGCAGGGCGAAGATGTGGTAATTGAAAAAACTGTTTCTGTTTATACTTCCCGTGATTTTGCTATTTCCGAACCCTTACTGGAAGCCAGAACCAACCTGGCCAGGTGGGGTAATTTTGAGGAGATATTTAAGGCACATCGCAGGGCCTGGCGCCACACCTGGGATCGCTTCGATCTCGACCTGGCCTGTAATACAAAAACCCAGGCTGTGCTGCGGTTGCATATTTTCCACTTGCTTCAAACGGTTTCAGTGCACATAGTCGGGCGCGATGCCGGGGTTCCCGCCCGTGGCCTACATGGTGAGGCCTATAGAGGGCATGTTTTCTGGGACGAGCTTTTTATCTTTCCTTTCCTGAACCTACGCCAGCCAGAACTTACCAGGGCTTTGCTCATGTACCGCTTCCGGCGCCTGCAAGAGGCTAAATTTGCTGCACAGCAGGCTGGTTACCGTGGGGCTATGTTTCCGTGGCAGAGTGGGAGTAACGGGCGCGAAGAAAGCCAAGTCATTCATCTGAATCCTAAATCAGGTCGCTGGCTTCCGGATAATACTTTTTTGCAACGTCATATTAACGCGGCTGTAGCCTACAATGTATGGCAGTATTACCAGGCTACCGAAGACAGGGAGTTTCTCACCTATATTGGTGCCGAGCTTATACTTGAGATCGCACTTTTCTGGTCCAGCATTGCAGCCTATAATGCAGAAAAAGATCGCTACGAGATCAGAAATGTTGTGGGGCCGGATGAATACCATACAGCCTATCCGGACTCTGATAAGCCGGGCTTAAATAACAACGCTTATACAAATGTGATGGCGGTGTGGGTAATACAGTGTGCCCTCAAGCTTTTTGAAATGCTCGACGCATCCCGGCTTCAGGAACTGCTTGAAAAATGTGCCATAACTGCCGAGGAAGTCGAACAATGGCATCACATCAGCCAGAAAATGTTTGTTCCCTTTATTGCCGAAAGCCAGATTATTGCCCAGTTTGAAGGGTATGATGAGCTTCAGGAATTTGATTGGAATACCTACAAGCAAAAGTATGGCGAAGTGATGCGTTTGGACCGTATTCTGGAGAGCGAAGGCAAGAACGTAAATAAGTATAAAGCGAGTAAGCAGGCCGATGTACTGATGTTGTTTTACCTGTTTTCATCTGAAGAGTTGGTGCAGCTTTTTACGCGTATCGGTTACAAATTTAACCCTGAAAGTATACCACTGAATATCGCGTATTATGAAGAGCGTACTTCGCATGGTTCTACACTAAGCCAGATTGTGCATAGTTGGGTTCTTGCCCGTTCTGACCGTATACGTTCCTGGTCTAATTTTGAAATGGCTCTGTTAAGCGATTTGGAAGATGTGCAGGGAGGTACTACAGCGGAGGGAATTCACCTGGGAGCAATGGCCGGAACTATAGACTTAGTGCAGCGCTGTTATATCGGTTTGGAAATAAGAGATGATGTGTTGTGGCTGAACCCGGTTTTGCCTGAGGCCTTAGGTTGCTTAAAGCAGCAATTGCGCTACCGTGGGCACTGGATATCGCTGGAGTTAACAAGTGAGCGCATGGTGATAACTTTTGCCCGGGGCTGGTCGAACGAAGTACAGATAGGAGTGCGCGGGCAGGTGCATATTTTCAGAACCGGCGATAAACGCGAGTTCGATATCAGGCGTTAAATGTTTGAAATACTATAAAGTATAGATTGACTTACTAACCTTATTTGTCTTTCCTTCAGGCATTTTATACTACGTTGTATGCACAAGGTAATTACGATAACCGTTAACCCGGCTCTGGATAAAAGCACCAGCGTACAACAGGTTGTACCTGATAAAAAACTACGTTGCAAAGAACCGCGCTACGAAGCCGGCGGTGGAGGTATAAATGTGGCCCGGGCAATGAAAAAGCTAGGAGGCGAAGCATGGGCCTGGTTTCTGGCCGGTGGCCCTGCCGGCGACCGCCTGATTACACTGTTAAATGAGGAACAGGTAGAAAGTCTGGTAATTCCTTCAAAAAACTGGACCCGTGAAAACCTGCTGGTAATAGATGAAAGTAATGGCGCACAGTACCGCTTCGGTATGCCCGGACCGGAAACTTCGGAAGCTGAATGGAGAGCATGTTTAGATAAACTGGAAAAGCTGGATGAGCAACCAGATTTCGTGGTGGCCAGTGGCAGCCTGGCGCCCGGCATGCCTGATGATTTTTACTTCCAACTGGCTCAAATGGCCAGGCAAAAAGGCTTTAAACTTATTGTAGATACTTCCGGGGAGGCATTATTAAAAGCCGCAGGCGAAGGTGTATACTTACTCAAACCCAACCTTGGAGAACTTGCGGCACTGGCTGGCAAAGAGCATATATCAGCTATGGAGCAGGAGGTTATTGCAAAGCAAATTCTGGATGAGGGCAAGTGCCAGGTTTTAGTAGTTTCGTTGGGGCCGCGGGGAGCAATGCTGGCTACAAAAGACCAGGGTATACATTACGTGGTGCCGCCTACAGTTAAACAACAAAGTGCCGTTGGCGCAGGCGATAGTATGGTAGCAGGTATGGTACTTAGCCTGATAAAAGGTTTTAGCCTGGAAGAGATGGTTCGCTATGGCGTAGCTGCCGGCACAGCCGCTACCATGACAACAGGTTCCGAGCTTTGCCGCAGAGAGGATACCGATATGATCTATCAATGGCTGCTTAACCACAAATAAATTTATACTAGGTTAAACTTAATGCCTGAAGTATAGTTTTATACTTTGATTGCCTGACATAACTATAAAACAAAAGAGGTAGAGCTGCAGCTCTACCTCTTTTGTTTTATAGTTAACCATCTATGCGTTGCGGTTAATGCAGTTCAGGTCTTCGAAAGCTTCTTTTAATCTAGTAATAAAGCTTGTTTCGCCTTCGCGCAGCCATACTCTTGGGTCATAGTATTTTTTGTTTGGCGAATCGGCTCCTTCCGGGTTACCAAGTTGGCTTTGCAGATAGCCTTTTTTGCCTTCGTAGTAGTTACGTACGCCATCCCAGAATGCCCATTGCATATCGGTATCCAGGTTCATTTTGATAGCGCCATAGTCGATAGCTTCTTTTATCTTGGCCTTCTCAGAACCTGAGCCACCATGGAATACAAAGTTTACCGGGTTGTGGCCAGTGCCGAATTTCTGCTGAATATACTCCTGTGAGTTCTTCAATATTTCAGGGCGAAGCTCTACGTTGCCAGGCTTATAAACCCCGTGCACGTTACCAAAAGCTGCCGCAATTGTGAAGCGATTACTAATCTTGTTTAGCTCTTCGTAAGCAAAGGCTACTTCTTCAGGTTGGGTATACAAGCGTGAGCTATCCACACCAGTATTGTCTACGCCATCTTCTTCGCCGCCGGTAACACCTAGTTCAATCTCAACAGTCATACCCATTTTGTCCATACGCTTCAGGTAGCTGGCGCAGGTTTCAATATTTTCTTTCAGCTCCTCTTCAGAAAGGTCCAGCATGTGCGAGCTATAAAGGGGCTTACCGTTCTGGGCAAAAAATTTCTCGCCTGCATCCAGTAATCCATCTATCCAGGGTAATAATTTTTTTGCAGCGTGGTCAGTGTGCAGTATAACCGGAACACCGTATGCTTCTGCCATCAGGTGCACGTGTTGTGCGCCAGAAACAGCGCCGGCAATGGCAGCTTTCTGGGCGTCGTTTGCAAGGCCTTTGCCTGCAAAGAACTGCGCCCCGCCATGTGAGAATTGTATAATTACAGGTGAATTAACTGCTTTTGCTGTTTCCAGAACGGCATTTACCGAGTTGGTACCAATTACGTTTACAGCCGGAAGCGCGAAATTCTGCTCGTTGGCATACTTAAAGAGTTCTGTTACTTCATCGCCAGACAAAACGCCTGCTCTGAACTTTGTGTTTGTTTCTTTCACTTATGTTTTATTTGGCCAAAGCAAGGGCTGCCTGGCAGGTTATAGATTTATACTTCAGAGTTACTTTAATTTAGCTTTAAAAGCAAAGATAGGCAGGATAAAAATGTAAAGGTAGTTTTCTATCCAAATACGATTACTTTATCCTTGTGCTTGCTGCGCATGTGGCCCCGTATAATCTGCTGTATATCTTTGTTATCGTTGTAGCGGGTAATGGCGCTTTTAAAGTCTTCTATACTTTGTGCCAAAAAATGATCATCTACAAACCCAAAGCCCAGGTAGGTGCCGTGTTCTACAATAACGATTGATTTCTCACCCTGCTCTCTTCCTTTACCAATAATTGCAAAGCTATTGTGCTCATAGGTGAAAGAATCCAAGGCTTCATCAACACGGGCGTTATACACTTCTGGTGTTTCAAGCCCGATACAGGCGCCTTTACACTGATGCACCTGGTAATCAAAACAGGCGCCGTTTGTTTTATACAGGTCGCACAGTTTCTGGCACAGGTTATACTTAGCTACTTTATGAAACAGAAAACCTTTTGCCTTGTATTGGTTTGAAAGCGCTATAATGGGCGTCATGTTCACGTTATCGGCCTTATTAACGCTGCCAAACGTAAGGCGCTTGTAGCCATTGCTGTCTTCGTAAACAAATATGCCCGTGTTAAACACGCTGCGGCGCTGCTGCCGGTTATAATGGGGCTTCATGCGTTTTATCTCAGCCGATTCATACAACAGGGCCACCAGCTCATTGCCCATGCGCTCATACGTTATATCGGCAATGCTGTTTTTGAACTCCAGTGATTTACGGCTTTTATAATCGATGTTAAAGTGCTGGATAATGCGCTTGCGTATGTTGATGCTTTTGCCAACATAAATCACTTCGCCGACTTCGTTATGGAAGTAATAAACGCCTGGCTCTGTGGGTAGGGCATCTACCTGTTCTTTTTTTATACTTGGCGGTAGCAGTGATGTTTTGATCTCGTGCTTAATCTGCTCGGATGGTTCAGCGGCATGATTAGCGCCATCTATAACCGGCCGGTTTATTTTAATGAGTTTATCAAAAAGCTTGGCAGTTGCTTCGGCATCGCCAATTGCTCGGTGCCGCTGTTGCAGGTCTATGTCTATACTTTTGCAAAGTTTGCCCAGGCTATAAGAAGGCAAGCCCGGAATGAGCGAACGGCTAAGGCGTACGGTGCAAAGTGTTTTGCGCTGAAACGTAAAGCCCAGGTCTGCAAACTCTTTTTTAATGAAGGAGTAATCGAAGCGAACATTGTGTGCCACAAACACTTTACCTTCTGTAAACTGCACGATCTCTTTAGCTACCTCATAAAACTTTGGTGCATCCTGTACCATTTCATCGGTAATGCCGGTAAGCTGCGAGATAAAATAGGGAATAGGGCGCTGCGGGTTAATCAGCGTGCTATACTTGTCCACGATCTGATGCCCGTCGTGAATGAAAATGGCAATTTCAGTTATCTTGTCCTGAACAGGCTGGCTGCCCGTTGTCTCAATATCTATGATGGCGTACAAGCGTCGGTGTTTTTAGTGCTGAATAAATGCTTCAGGTCATACCGAAAGCATACTTCCTGTAAACCAATATTTTTAGCAATACGTTTCAAATTGTATCAGCTGCTTATTATTGCGAAAAGCTTTAGTAAAAGCTTAAGCATTTTCTTTTCCTTTACGCTTTGCTTTATCGCGCAGGTTATCGAAAATTTTCTTGAATCGGCTCGATGGTCCGGTTTTAATATCATCTATATCAGCCAGTAAAAAACCAAAAGGTTGCATCGGCTCATAGGCATCAAAAATAACTTTAATCGTGGCAATTACAGGTATGGAAATGATCATGCCTGCAGCTCCCCATACTTCCCCGCCAATCAGCAAAGCCACTATAGCCGCAAACGGGTTTATACTTACCTTTGAGCCAACTATAAACGGTGTGATAAAATTACCTTCCAGAAACTGCACAAACGTGAAAACACCGATTACCAGCAAGGCATCAATGTAATTGCCCGTAGATGCCAGCGTGAATAAGGCTGGCAGCATAGAGCCGATTAATATACCGATGTAAGGTATAATGGTAAGTATAGAAGCAAATACCCCAAAAAAGATAGCATACTTTATTCCTAAAAAGAGTAAGCCAATCGAGTTGAGAATGGATACGATGATAATGACGATCATTAGACCGGAAATATAGCTCTGAACTACGCGCTGTATGTTTTCTAGGGTTTGCATAATATTGCTTCGACGGTCCTTGGCCACAAACCGAAACATGAATTGCTGCAGGTGGTCGCGGTAATACAGAAAGCAGAAAATGAAAATGGGTATAATGGTAATAAGGCTCAGGGCTCCGGTGGTAGTAGAAATAGTGCCGCCAACTAGCGAGGTAGCATATTCCCTCACATTACCGATTGCCGTCCTGATCAGTTCTCCTTTGTTTGACGGTACGATGCCAAATTTGTGGTAAAGGAATTCCTGTACATTTGCCAGCAGCTTATCAAAGTTTTCTTCTATAGTTTCCAGCTCCGAAGTCAGGCTGATAAGCTGCGATGACAGGAACCAGATAAGAAGCACTAGAATAATGATGATAAGTATAAGACTGCAAAGTATGGCAATTGCGCGTGGTAAGCGCCACATTTCTAATTTACGGGTAATGGGAAGCAGCAACAATGCAAAGAGCCCCGCAAATGCAAGTGGCATCAGTACCGGTTTAAATGTCTCCAGTACATACATTAACAGCAGCAGGCCCAGCAGTATAACAGTATACTTAAAGTAAGCAGGTAATTTTATTTCCATCGGGTTAATTTGTTCTCAATACGCTTCTTTTGTTGCCCTAACTTATACTTTAAATTTGCTAAAGTATAGCTGCAAGTATATTAAAAATAATATATAAATTTGCTAAATAAATTAGTTGATTTTATTTTTGAAAACCTGCTTCAGAAATGAACTACACCTTTGTATAGTTGGTTTTATACTTGTAGCTTTATAAATAAAGGATTTAGTCTTGTATTGAAAGCTAAAAAAATTAGCAAATAAAGGCTCAAATGTTTTCAGAAAACCAAGGCACTGAACTAAAATTGTGTCAATAGCCTTTTAATTTTCTATATTTCCGATTGATTTTACTAACACAACTACACTTACGCTTACATAATGGCAGAGTTAGAACACAATTATAACGAAGACAGCATTCGCTCGCTGGAGCCGCGCGAGCACATCAGGTTGCGCCCTGGTATGTACATCGGCAAGCTTGGAGACGGTTCTTCGGCCGATGACGGTATTTATATTTTGGTGAAAGAAGTAATCGATAACTCCATCGATGAACACGTGATGGGTTTTGGTAAAACCATCGACATCAAAATTTCAGACCATAAGGTACAAGTGCGTGACTATGGCCGTGGTATTCCACTGGGTAAAGTGATCGACTGCGTTAGTAAGATTAACACCGGTGGTAAATACGACAGCAAAGCTTTCCAGAAATCAGTTGGTCTGAACGGTGTGGGTACAAAGGCGGTGAACGCCCTTTCCAGCCATTTCCGTATTCAGTCGGTTCGTGATGGAAAGATGAAAGCTGCTGAATTTGAACGCGGTGTGCTTACAGAAGATTTTGAATTACAGGATTCTTCGCAGCGTAACGGTACGCTTACTACGTTTACCCCGGACGATACCATCTTTAAAAACTACCAGTTTAACCTGGAGTATCTGGAGAATCAGATCTGGAATTATGTTTACCTGAACGCTGGCTTAACTATAAACTTCAACGGTAAAAAGTTTTATTCAGAAAATGGTCTATTGGACCTGCTGCGTAACAAAGCCGACGAAGAAAGCATGCGCTACCCGATCATCCACCTGAAAGGACCGGATATCGAGCTGGCACTAACACACGGTAACGACTATGGCGAGGAGTATTATTCTTTCGTGAACGGTCAGTACACTACCATGGGTGGTACGCACTTAGCTGCTTTCCGGGAAGCGGTTGTTAAAACGGTGCGTGATTTCTTTAAAAAGGATTACGATGCTGCGGATATCCGTGGCTCTATTATAGGTGCTATCTCACTGCGTGTGCAGGAGCCGGTGTTTGAGTCTCAGACGAAGACAAAACTAGGTTCCATTGAAATGGGACCGGATGGTCCTGCAGTGCGTGCCTACATCAATGACTTTATCAAAGAAGCGCTTGATAACTACCTGCACAAGAACCCGACTACAGCCGAAGCGCTGAAGAAGCGCATTGAGCAGAGTGAGCGTGAGCGTAAGGATATGGCCGGTGTTAAAAAACTGGCTAACCAGCGTGCTAAAAAGGCCAACCTGCACAACCGTAAGCTGCGCGACTGCCGCCTGCATTTTAATGAAGACAAGCACGAGAAAACACTTCTTTCTACGCTCTTTATAACAGAAGGTGACTCCGCGAGTGGTTCTATCACCAAATCACGCAGCGTTGATACAGAAGCCGTTTTTAGTTTAAGAGGTAAGCCGCTGAACTGCTTCGGTATGAAGAAAAAGGTAGTGTACGAAAACGAGGAATTTAACCTGCTGCAGCACGCCCTGAACATTGAAGAAGGTCTGGAAGGTCTGCGTTACAACCGCGTAGTAATTGCTACAGATGCCGACGTTGATGGTATGCACATACGTTTGTTGCTGCTTACCTTCTTCCTGCAGTTTTTCCCGGATCTGGTGCGTAACGGCCACGTGTATATCCTGGAAACTCCATTGTTCCGTGTGCGCAACAAGAAAGAAACGATCTATTGCTACAACGAAACCGAGAAGCAGGAAGCGATACAGAAACTGGGCAAGCGCCCTGAGATTACCCGATTCAAAGGGTTGGGAGAGATCTCGCCGGAAGAGTTTGGCAAGTTCATTGGCGACAACATCAAACTGAAGCCGGTGATTTTGCAGAAGGATACCACGATCCAGAAAATGTTGAACTACTATATGGGCAAGAACACGCCGGAACGTCAGCAGTTCATCATCGAGAATTTGAAGATTGAGAAAGACATAGTTGAAGAAATTTATGCATAACGACGATATAAACGAAGAATTGCACCATCACGAAGAAGAGGAACTGGAAGTTGCGTTTACAGATGGCGAAGAAGAAGTTATTCATAACGTTACGCCTGTCTCCGGATTATACGAAAACTGGTTTCTCGACTATGCTTCTTATGTAATTCTGGAGCGTGCGGTACCAGCTATCGAAGATGGCTTAAAACCAGTGCAGCGCCGTATTCTGCACGCCATGAAAGAGATGGATGATGGTCGCTTTAACAAGGTGGCCAATGTTATTGGTCAGACCATGCAGTACCATCCGCATGGCGACGCTTCTATTGGCGATGCGATGGTAAACCTGGGTCAGAAAGACTTGCTGATCGAAACACAGGGTAACTGGGGTGATGTTCGTACCGGCGACAGTGCGGCGGCACCACGTTACATTGAAGCACGTCTTTCCAAGTTTGCTTTGGATGTGGTATTCAATCCGCAGACAACGCTTTGGCAGTTGAGTTATGACGGTCGTAAAAACGAGCCGGTAACATTGCCTGTTAAATTCCCGCTTTTGCTTGCGCAGGGTGTGGAAGGTATAGCCGTAGGTTTATCTACGAAGATAATGCCCCACAACTTTAAGGAGTTGCTGAAAGGCTCTATCGATGTACTGAAAGGCCGTAGCACTACCTTATTACCAGACTTCCCGAACGGTGGTATGGTAGACGTGACCAACTATAACAATGGTATGCGCGGTGGTAAGATCCGTGTGCGTGCTACGATTGAGAAAGTAGACAAGACCATGCTCATCATCCGTGATGTGCCTTATGGAATTACGACTACTGGTCTGATGGAATCGATCGTGAAAGCGAGCGAGAACAACAAGATCAAGATCAAGAAGGTGATCGATAACACGGCTGCTGATGTAGAGATACAGGTGCAGTTGCCGCCGGGTGTTTCTCCGGATTTAACGATGGATGCACTGTACGCTTTCACGGATTGCGAAGTGTCTATCTCGCCAAACACCTGTGTAATTATTGACGATAAGCCGCACTTCCTGAGCGTGGATGAGTTGCTTCGTATTTCTACTTTTAAAACAGTAGACTTGCTGAAGCGTGAGCTGGAAATCCGTAAAGGTGAACTGGAAGATAAGTGGCACTACTCGTCGCTAGAGAAGATCTTTATCGAGAACCGCATTTACCGCGACATCGAAGAATGCGAAACCTGGGAGGCTGTACTGGAAGCTATCGACAAAGGACTTGATCCGTTCAAAAAGCTACTCCGTCGTGAAGTAACACAAGACGATATTATCCGCCTGACGGAGATCCGTATCAAGCGTATCTCTAAGTATGACTCTTTCAAAGCTGATGAATACATCAACAAGCTGGAAGAGGAAATGGCTGAGGTGGATGATAACCTGGCTAACCTGATTCGTTATGCCATTGCATACTTTGAAGGCTTACTAAAGAAGTATGGCCAGGGCCGTGATCGTAAAACACAGATCAAAACCTTTGATGTAATTACGGCACAGAAGGTTGCCATTGCCAACCAGAAGCTATACATGAATGCCAAAGATGGCTTTATTGGTACCAGCCTGCGCAAAGACGAGTTTGTGTGCGACTGCTCTGATATGGACGACATTATTGTGTTCCGTAAAGACGGCAAGTTCACGGTAACCAAAGTAGCAGACAAGACTTTCGTAGGGAAAGATATCATCATGGCTGGCGTTTATAACAAGAACGACGAGCACATGGTCTACAACATGATCTATGTGGATGGTAAGACCGGTATTTCGTTTGCGAAACGCTTTGCTGTGAAATCCATCACCCGTGATAAGGAGTACGACTTGACGAAAGGAGAGAAGAACTCTAAGGTACACTACCTGACGGCTAACCCGAACTCTGAATCGGAAGTGGTAAGTATAACCTTGTCGCCACAGTCTACGGCCCGCAACAAACAGTTTGATTTCGACTTTGCGGAGTTGATGATTAAAGGCAAAGGCTCTAACGGTAATATTGTAACCAAGTACCCGATCAAAAAAGTGGTGCAGAAGAGCCTGGGCGATTCTACCTTAGGTGGACGTGAGATCTTCTACGATGAAGTGATTGGTCGACTGAACACAGAAGGTCGTGGACGTTACTTGGGTTCGTTTAATACCGAGGATACTATACTTGTGATCTACGAGGATGGTACGTACGAGCAAACCACATTTGACCTGAGCAACCACTATACAGTAGAGAAGATCAAGGTGCTGCAGAAGTTTGATCCGGAACTGGTTGTTTCAACGATTTACTACGAAGGTGACAATAAAACCTACTATGTGAAACGTTTCAAGATCGAAACTTCTACGGTTAGTAAGAAATTCACCTTCATTTCGGAAAGCAAGAACTCCAGGCTGGAAGCCGTATCTACACATCCGGAGCCACTGGCTGAGATCAAATTCAAGCGTAGCCTGCGTGGCGACAAGGAATCTGAGAAGATTCTGTTAAGCGAATTTATTGATGTAAAAGGCTGGAAAGCTATGGGTAATAAGCTCAATTACTTCAAGATATTTGATGTGACAGTGCCGAAGCAGGAAGTGGTAGAGTATGAGGAAGATAAGCCGAAAGCAAAGAAAGCTGCCGCTAAGCGTGAACCTGTTACGCTGCCATCTGAGCTGAAGGAGTTGGCTGAGGAAGCTGCCCGTGCAAGCGGAACTCAACCTGATGCTGTAGTTGCCGTAGAGAATGAAGTAGATAAGGATACAGAAAAAGAAGCGCTAAAGAAGAAAAAACAGCTAAACCTGTTTTAACCCGAAGCAATAAATTTGCATAAGTCTTTTTGTTTCTGTACTTTGTTTAGTGAAGCACTCAAAATGAAACGACTTTTTAAAGCAATATTATTGATCTTAATGTTTGGAATGGGGCTGCCTGCTTTTGAGGCAGCTGCCACTTCAGGCAATGAGCAGTTATTGCGTAAAGCGGAAGAATTGCTTGTTAATTACAAGGATGTAGAGGCTTTAAAAGTTTACGAGCAGGTTTTGTCTGCTTCTCCTGAAAACTACGAGGCACTTTGCAGGGCAAGTTTCCTGCACAGCCGTATCGGCGACCGTTTCACCGATGATACCCGCAAGCTGAATCACTACGCAAAAGCAAAACAATATGCCACACAAGCTTACGAGCTTAACCCGGCTGATGCGGAATCAAATTATGTGATGGCTTTATCACTGGCCTGTTCAGCCATGATGTCGGGGCCAAGACAGCGTTTGGCAGTAACTAACCAGGTTAAATCTTTTCTGGATGCCGCACTGGCTTGTAACAACGAGCATGCAGGCGCGTGGCATTTACTTGGTCGCTGGTATTTTAAAATGGCAAACCTCAATTTTGCTGAAGTAGCAGCCTCCAAACTGTTTTTTGGCGGTGTATGCGAGCGTCCGTTAAATGCTGATGCTGTAGAAGCTATGAAAATGGCTATTAAGTATAACCCACAAAATATCAGGTATTACTACGATTTAGCTACCATTTATGATGAGCTTAAGGATAGCGAAGCATGCGTGAATACCCTGGAGCAGGCACTGACGGTGAACCTTGATACGAAAGAGGAACTGGAACTAAGCAGGCGCTGCAAAATCATGCTTCAGCAACACATGAAAAACTGATTGTCAGCATAAAGTATAAAAGAAGCCTGTATCCTTTTTGGTTGCAGGCTTCTTTGTTTTTAAAATCTATGGAAGGCAATCGTGCAGGTATTTCGCTATTTAAGATAATAATCTATAATTTAGCGCTACAAAGCTGTGGCAGGCTTGCCCAAAGTATAAACTATATCTCATGAATGTGCGCGCTTTATTTTTGCTGGTGCTAGTGGTGGTTATGGTTTCGGGCTGTAGCCTGAACGAGGGCAACAGAGAGCAGATGGTAGATTTGCAGAAGGTTGAAGACAACCCGGATAAGCAACTGGAAAACCTTAACGAAGCTATTGCCCGCTCTAAACGCGATGGAAGTTTGTATACGCGTCGTGCTATGGTTCTTTTAAAAAAAGGATCCTATAACGAGGCACTTGCTGATGCAAACGAAGCGGTAAAGCTGACAAAAAATCATCCGTCGGCACTTTTTGTAAAAGCTCAGGCATTACGTTTATTAGGCCGCGAACAAGAAGCCTTGCCGCTTGCATTACAGGCAGAACGAAATTCCGACCAGAATACATCGCTATATGTTTTGCTTGGGGAGTTATACCTGAAGCAAAAGGATTATGCGCAATCAAGGGTATATATCCGGAAAGCACTGGAGCTATCTCCAACAGATGAATTTGCTTTATACTACCAGGGGCGGTTAGCAGAAGCGGCAAACGACACAGTTAGAGCGGTTCGTAACTATAGATTAGCATTAGACCAGTCACCGGAATTTATGGAGCCTAAACGCGAATTAGCCGGAATACTAGTTGCCCAGAAGGATTATGTTACAGCACGTTCTTACCTGACAAAGGCTCAAAGGGCAGCTCCTAAGGATGGCTTGCTCTGGTATTACAGAGGTTTGTTATACCTGGGCGAGCAAAAACCGGATAGTGCGCATGCGTTCTTTAACAGGGCAATAAGTATAGCCGATACGTTGCAGGGTGCACATTATAAATTAGGGTTGCGGGCTTATATTATGGGCGAAAACGAGGCGGCTATTTCGCACTTGCTCAAAGCGCCGGGTTACGAGCATCTGTTAAAGTATAATGCTGTTTTAGCAGGTAGTTACGAACGAACCGGGCAATACCTGAAAGCGTTGGAACAGTACCAGCGTATTCTTGCCAGGGATCCGAATTATACATTTGCTTATGGCAGCATCAGGCGCCTTAAAAGTAAATTGCAACGGCCTGCAGCCGATACAACCAGCGTGCAGCCAGTAATCATTGAGTAAACGTAAATTAAAATATACATGATCAACATCACATTGCCAGATGGCTCTGTTCGCCAGTATGAAAAGGGTGTAACAGGCCTTGAGATTGCAACAAGCATCAGCGAAGGCTTAGCGCGTAATGTGTTAGCCGTAAAAGTAAACGATACTGTCTGGGACCTTTCGCGCCCGATACAGGAAGATGCGACGGTGCAGTTACTCACCTGGAACGATGATTTAGGGAAGAATACATTCTGGCACTCTTCTGCGCACCTGCTGGCGGAGGCGCTGGAAGAACTATATCCTGGCATTAAATTCGGCATTGGTCCGCCGATAGAAAATGGTTTCTACTATGATGTAGATCTGGGCGAGCGAACTTTTTCGCAGGATGATTTCGCCAAAGTCGAGCAGAAGATGCTGGAACTTGCCCGTAATAAAAGCGAGTATAAGCGTCAGGAAATCTCTAAAGCCGATGCCATTGCCTACTTCACTGAAAAAGGCGATGAGTATAAACTGGACCTGTTAAAGGACCTTGAAGATGGAAGTATTACTTTCTATTCACAGGGTAACTTCGTAGACCTTTGCCGTGGGCCGCACATCCCGAATACTGGTGTTATAAAGGCTGCCAAACTAATGAACGTTGCCGGTGCTTACTGGCGCGGCGATGAAAAAAGCAAGCAGCTTACCCGTATCTATGCGATCACTTTCCCAAAACAAAAGGAACTGAGCGAATACCTGGAGCGCCTGGAAGAAGCTAAAAAACGCGACCACCGCAAACTGGGGAAAGAGCTGGAGTTATTTGCTTTCTCTGAAAAAGTTGGCATGGGTTTACCGTTGTGGTTGCCAAAAGGAACTTTGCTGCGCGAGCGCCTGGAACAGTTTATGCGCAAGGCCCAGATGCGTGCAGGTTACCAGCCGGTAGTAACGCCACATATCGCCAGCAAAGAGCTTTATGTAACTTCAGGCCATTACGAAAAGTATGGAGCAGATTCATTCCAGCCAATTAAAACGCCGAACGAAGGCGAGGAGTTCTTCCTGAAGCCGATGAACTGCCCGCACCACTGCGAGATCTATAAAACACGTCCGCGCTCTTATAAGGAGCTGCCGGTGCGCCTGGCAGAGTTTGGTACCGTTTACCGTTACGAGCAAAGCGGTGAGCTGCATGGCTTAACCCGTGTTCGTGGCTTTACCCAGGATGATGCACACATTTTCTGCCGGCCTGATCAGGTAAAAGAAGAGTTTATCAAGGTAATTGACCTGGTGCTTTATGTATTTAAAGCACTTGGGTTCGAAGACTATACTGCCCAGATCTCCCTGCGCGATCCGGAAAATAAAGCCAAGTATATTGGTGCCGACGAAGCATGGGAGAAAGCCGAAAGCGCAATTATTGAAGCTGCCACTGAGAAAGGTTTACGTACTGTAACCGAACTGGGCGAGGCTGCGTTTTACGGACCTAAGCTCGACTTTATGGTGAAGGATGCTTTGGGACGTAAGTGGCAGTTGGGAACTATTCAGGTAGATTATAACTTACCAGAACGCTTCCAGTTGGAATACATTGGTGCAGATAATGCCAAGCACCGCCCAGTAATGATCCACCGTGCGCCGTTTGGCTCACTGGAGCGTTTCGTAGCTGTACTTATTGAGCACTGTGGCGGTAATTTCCCATTGTGGTTAAGCCCGGAGCAGTTTGCCATACTTCCTATCTCTGAGAAGTACCAGGATTTTGCGCAGCAGGTATACGAACGCCTGCAGCAGGAAGACATCCGTGGTTTTATAGACAACCGCGATGAGAAAATTGGCCGTAAGATACGCGATGCGGAGGTTCGCAAAGTGCCTTACATGCTGATCGTAGGAGAGAAGGAGCAGGAAGAGAATGCCCTATCGGTGCGTAAGCACGGGGAAGGCGATCTTGGCACCATGCCAGTGGATGAATTCATCCAAACATTCAAGGCTAAAATAGCCGAGATGTTAAACAATTAAGGAAAGATATTTTTTTCTTGATAGATTAATTGCGATATTCGCAGCCTAATTGTGAAATTTAATTAAGGAGGTAAAACTATAGCTACGCCAAATAAGCGCTACATCCCACGAGGAAAGGTGGAAGAGCCGTACAAAGTCAATGATAAAATAACTGCCAGAGAGGTCAGGCTAGTTGGTGACAATGTAGAGCAAGGTGTCTATCCGGTTCGCGTGGCCCAACAAATGGCCAACGAACAAAACCTGGATCTGGTTGAGATTTCGCCTACTGCAGTTCCGCCTGTTTGCCGCATTATCGACTACTCAAAATTCAAGTATGAGCAGAAGAAAAAAACGCGCGAAATGAAGGCGAAAGCGCAGAAAGTGGTAATCAAAGAAATTCGTTTCGGTCCGAACACGGATGATCACGACTTCGAATTCAAGATGAAGCATGCAAAAGCTTTCCTGGAAAGTGGTTTCAAGATCAAGTCTTATGTACACTTTGTTGGTAGAACCATCGTGTTCAAAGAAAGAGGCGAGATTTTGTTGCTTAAGTTTGCTCAGGCACTGGAAGACGTAGCGAAGGTAGAACAACTGCCTAAGCTGGAAGGAAAGAGAATGTTCCTGATTCTTGCGCCAAAAGTTGCAGCTCCGGTTAAAAAGTAATTTGTTTAATTAATTATATACACATGCCAAAAGTAAAAACTAAATCTGGTGCAAAGAAGCGTTTTTCTTTGACAGGTACTGGCAAAATTAAGCGTAAGCACGCTTACAAAAGCCACATCCTGACCAAGAAGACGACTAAGCAGAAGCGTAATTTAACGCATGCAGGCCTTGTTAGCACAGCTGACACGGTAAGAGTGAAGCTTATGCTTCAAATCTAATTCTTCGGAATTAGTAAGGTTAATTTAGTACGAACCCGGTGCCTGGTTTTTTAAGCATGAAAATGTCACCAGCCGCCAAAACTTTAAAGAAATGCCTAGATCGGTAAACGTCGTAGCAGCACGACACAGAAGAAAAAAAATGATGAAAATGGCCAAAGGTTACTTTGGCCGTCGCAAGAATGTCTGGACAGTTGCGAAAAACGCAATTGAAAAAGGTTTGCTTTATGCATACCGTGACAGAAAAGCGAAAAAGAGAGACTTCAGAGCGTTGTGGATTCAGCGTATCAATGCAGGTGCACGTGAGCATGGCATGTCTTACTCGCAGTTAATGGGTGCCCTTAAAAAGGCTAATATCGACCTTAACCGCAAAGTACTTGCTGACCTGGCGATGAACCACCCGGAAGCTTTCAAAAGCATCGTTGATAAAGTAAAGTAATTTACTTTTGACCATAAGAGAAGGGCTTAGCACATGCTAAGCCCTTTTTGTTTTTATATAGCCTACCCAGCTCATTGTAGCTTGTTGTCAAAGTCATTAATCGGCTAGGCCCCTTTATTGATCATGTTTTATACTTAAGTTTATACTTTCCAAAGTTTAAACTTAATGTTCTGTGGGGGTTCCTGATCCCTATTACTTCAACATTAACAAAGATTTCTTCAGCAGCATTCGTATTGGACTCTGATGTCCGGAAAAGTAAATTGCCGCATTAACAGCAAGTCTAATATAGTTTCGGTTATACTGCAGCATAGTATAAATGCTGTGCTCCCTTCTAATAATTCTCTTCTATACTTATTCTGGATAGGAATTACTCTTGCAGTAGTTTTACTAATGAAAGTCATTCCCTTGCATGACACCCATCATACTTCAACCATGATCGTTTTCGGAGCTTAGCAACCTGTTAAGTGCACTTGTTTATTAAAACATTACTGGAATTGGCATTCAAAACGGCATTTGCAGATAAAAAGCTAATGGACTGTACTGTGTCTTGTTTACAGGCTATAGTTTGTGAAAAGAAAAGGATATGGAATAATTTTAACGTTCAGGATCATGAAAATTAAAGCTATTGGCCGATTAGTTACACTCGGGTCGCTTTTGGCATTGCCACTAAGTACAGCCTTTGCGCAGCTAACCCTAACGCCTCAAATCAGGCCGCGTGCCGAGTGGCGGAATGGGTATAAAAATTTACCTTCAGCCACTGCAAAGGCTGCTTTTTTTGTTTCGCAGCGCTCTCGCGTAACGCTGGATTATAAACAGGACAAGATAACTTCCAGGTTTAGTTTTCAGGATGTGCGTGTTTGGGGCGATGAAGAACAGGCAAAAGATGTAGCATCAGTTAGTGTGCATGAGGCTTGGGGCGAAATCATGTTCTCAGATGTATTTTCGATGAGACTGGGGCGACAGGAGCTTGCTTATAACGACGAGCGGCTGTTAGGTAGCGTAGACTGGGCACAGCAGGCGCGTAGCCATGATGCTGTAGTGCTTAAAGCCCGGTTTAACAACGACTGGAGCCTTGATGCTGGGGGAGCCTTTAACCAGGAAAAGGAACAGCTAAGCCAGACTGATTATACTTTAAACAACTATAAAGTGCTTGGTTTTGTGTGGGGCAAAAAAGTACTGCAAGAAAATTTCACTTTATCCGGCCTCTTTGTGAGCGATGGGTTTCAGGGTAAAGGCACCAATAAGGATATCCTGTTCAGATATACTTATGGCGCAGACCTGATGTATAAAAAGGGTGAGCTGCAGCTAAACGGAGCATTTTACCATCAATCTGGTACCGGTGTAAGTGATAAGGCAATTGGAGCATATATGGGAGTGGCGGAGGCACATTATACTCTGAACTCATTAAAAGCTACTATCGGCTTCAACCATCTTTCCGGATCAGGTGGAGAGAGAAGCAAGACCCGTACTTTTAACACGCTGTACGCTACCAACCATAAATACTATGGCTACATGGATTATTTCACCAATTTGCCTATGGATACCCGCAACGGTGGCTTGCACGATAATTACTTTAAGCTTCACTACAGCACCAACCCAAATTATAATGTAGCTTTAGACTATCATTATTTTGCCTTAGCCGCTAATGTGCCAGCTACTGAAACTTTAAGCGGTACTAAAAATAAATACCTGGGCTCTGAGCTAGATGCGGTTTTTAATTATAAATACTCAGAAGGAATAAACTTTTCGGTAGGTTATAGTACCCTTTTTGCTTCGGATTCTATGGAAGCGCTACGTGGTGGCGATGCTTCGCAGCATACCGATTGGGGATGGCTGATGGTTAACATACAACCGAAGATCTTACTGAAAGCATTTGATAAGGAGCAGTAAGAAACTCCCTGTTGAAGTATAAAAAAGAAGGCGCATGGAATATATATGATATGCGCCTTCTTTTTGTTTTCGGTAAACCCGGAGTTAAAATTGACTGAAGTGCTTTAATACAATCCACTTTAGCCTGGTTATGCTTCGTTATTACAATTGATTAAAGTATAATGAAAATGTCAGTTAATCTTTTTATCCATTTCAATGCATCAATTTTATGGAAGAAGAATTATACATCCGTTGTAACCAGTTCTTGGTAGGAGAGTTCAGGCACCGGCGTTCCCGCTTTAACACTTTTATAATATTACGGGGAGAAATGTGCTGCTATTTTGCTGGCTGAAGATCCGGAAAGAGTGGTTTTGCAAGTACAAAGTCTACTTCAGGTAAAGCGCTAAAATAGAGTTGCATAGAGCTGACTTATTGGTTTCAGCTTAAGATTAATGCCATCAATTCCTGTTACAAAACTTTATACTTTAAAGTATACTATACTAATGTATAAACTGTCTGATCGCGGTAATCCTGAAACTATAAATTCTGATTCAGACAGAAAACAAAAAAGGCTTGTCGGGATAAACCAACAAGCCTTTTGACTTTCGTAGCGGGGAGCAGAATCGAACTGCCGACCTCAGGGTTATGAATCCTGCGCTCTAACCATCTGAGCTACCCCGCCGAATTGTGATGCAAAAGTATGTAAAAGTTTTTATTCCGCACAACAGTTTGCCTCAAAAAAAAATATTTTATTTTTAAGATATATACTAAATCAAAAATTAGTGCTATACTTACTCAAACACTTACAATACCAATTATGATGCGAGCTACGAAGACGAAATTTGTTCGTGAATACCCTATCAATGCCTCGGCTAAACTCCTTTACCCTTACCTGAGCACAGCGAGTGGCTTATCGCAGTGGTTTTGTGATAACGTAACTATAAACGGTGATAAAGTATACAACTTTGTTTGGGATGGCACCAGCCATTTTGCAGAGATGACCGGCCACCGCACAAACCGCTCTGTCCGCTTTCTTTTCCTGGATGATAGAAAACAGCCGGTTTCAGACCCGTCTTATATAGATTTTTCTATCGAATCGAGCGAGCTCACGCAGGAGCAGTTCCTTAAAGTAACCGATTATACCGAGGAAGAGGATGTAGAGGAATTATCGGAGCTGTGGGAGCATTTGCTGCAAAATTTGCGCGAAATAGTAGGAGGGTAGCACGTCTTCTGCTTCAACTGCTTATCTTTGCACGATTTTTGGCAAGCCGTTGTTGTTGATTAAGCATTGTGGCGGCCAGTACGCTATCCGCCTTAAGGGCTCACATGAAGAAATTAGATAAGCTTATACTCAGGTCGTTTATCGGCCCCTTTATACTTACGTTTGCTGTAGTTGAGTTTATACTGCTAACGCAATATATGCTCAAGTACCTGGATGAACTGGTAGGAAAAGACCTTGGCGCTGAAGTTTTCGGCGAACTTCTTTTCTATTTCAGCCTGAACATGGCGCCCGTGGCGTTGCCCCTGGCGGTATTGCTTTCGTCTTTAATGACTTTTGGTACACTAGGCGAGCACCACGAACTCACCGCCATTAAAACTTCGGGTATTGCATTGCCTCGTATACTTCGCCCTATCTTTTTCCTGGTAGCGGGGTTGTCGGTAGGTGCATTTTTCTTTAATAACATTATAGTGCCAAAGGCAAACCTCAAAGCTTATAGTTTGCTATGGGATATCCGCCAGAAAAAGCCGACCATGAACTTTAAGGAAGGCGCTTTTTATAATGGCCTGCCGGGGTACAGCATTAAAATAAATGAGAAGTTGAATGATGGTGAAGCCCTACGCAACATCATGATCTACGACCACTCGAAAGGTGGTTCCAATACAACAGTTATACTTGCCGATTCTGGTAAGATGTATATGCAGAACAACGATAATTACATGGTATTGGAGTTGTTTGACGGCAGTACTTATGTAGATCAGGACGATGGCTCTATCCGAAACTCGACTGAGCAGTTTGTGAGGCAAAAGTTTAACGAAAGCAAAATTGTGTTCAGTCTGGCTTCTTTTAACCTCGATCGTACGCGCGAAGAGCTTTTCTCAGACAACAAGATGATGAAAAACATCAGTCAGTTGGATGTGGTAACAGATTCTTTGCGTACCTATGGCGAGCGCGAAAGGAAACTGTTTGCTCCTAACGTTGACCCGTTTTACATGTATTTCAAAGCCGACACCGGCGATATAAAAAATGGTATGCGGCTGGTGAAGAAAGAAGTTAAGAACGAATTGCCGCCTTTAACTTCTGAAGCTATGACTCTGGCAACCAATAAAGCCCGAAACATAAAGAGCTTTACATCAAGTTATGTGGAGCGTGTAAACAATACGGTGCGCGAGGCAAACAACTATGAAATTGAGATCTGGCGCAAGTATACCCAGTCTGCAGCTATACTCATCATGTTCCTGATCGGGGCACCGCTGGGGGCAATCATTAAAAAAGGAGGACTTGGGGTGCCGGTTCTTATCTCTATCATCTTCTTTATTACCATGTATGTGATGGCCATACTTGGTGAGAAGTGGGCGAGGGAAGGCCTGGTTTCTGTTGGAGCAGGTATGTGGGGAGCCAACATGATCCTGTTGCCAATAGGCTTGTTTTTCCTTTACCAGGCGCGTAACGATTCGAGCTTACTGGAAGTGGATTTCTGGCGAAAACTGATGACCCGCCTCAAACGAAATAAAATATAGTGCTTTTACTGTATAAGAGACAGTAAATAATTTTTTAATAAAGATAATTTTTTATAACTTTGCGGCTTATACAGCTATCCAGCCCAAGAAAAACAGTTTGATATTTTTTATACGCAATGAAATTAACTACTGAAGCGAAACAAGAAATTTTTGAAAAGTACAGCGTAAGCAAGTCTAAAACCGATACTGGTTCTGCTGAAGCTCAGATCGCACTTTTCACAACTCGCATCTCTGATCTTACAGAGCACCTTAAAATTCACAAGAAGGATTATGGCACTCGCCTTGGTCTTCTTAAGCTGGTAGGTAAAAGAAGAAGATTGCTTAACTACCTTACAAAAAATGATATAGAGCGATACAGAGCTATCATAGCTGAGCTAGGTATCAGAAAATAAGTTTATTAGTGTTAGGGAATTCTTACTGGGATTCCCTAATCTTTTTCTAAGTACCCTCCTTTCTTTCCTCTTTTGCCAGTACCCGACAGTTGCCGCAATGGGTGGCGCTGTTTTATTGATGCTAAAAATAATTGATGATGTCTTATACCGCGATAAACAAAACAATCCTTCTTCCGGATGGCCGGGAGATCACAATCGAAACTGGTAAACTAGCCAAGCAGGCTGACGGTTCGGTAGTAGTTAAAATGGGTAACACCATGTTGCTTGCTGCCGTTGTTTCAAACAAAGAAGCACGTGAGGGAGTTGATTTCCTTCCGCTTTCTGTAGACTATCAGGAGAAGTTCGCTTCGTCTGGTAAAATCCCTGGTGGTTTCCTGAGAAGAGAAGCCCGCCTTTCTGATTACGAAATTCTTGTGTCTCGCCTGGTAGACCGCATCCTGCGACCTATGTTCCCGGATGATTACCATGCAGAAACACAAATGACTATACATCTGATCTCTGCTGATACGGAGATCATGCCAGATGCACTGGCAGCACTTGCTGCTTCTGCTGCGCTGGCAGTTTCTGATATTCCTTTTAACGGCCCTATTTCTGAGGTTCGTGTTGCCCGTATCGATGGCCAGTTGGTGATCAATCCAAGCGTATCTGATCTGCAGCGTGCAGATATCGATATGATCGTGGGTGCTTCTATCGACAGTGTTGCCATGGTAGAAGGCGAAATGAACGAAGTTTCGGAAGAGGAAATGCTGGAAGCAATTGCTTTTGCACACGAGGCCATTAAAGTGCAGTGCCAGGCGCAGCTTGAGCTTGCTGAAATGGTTGGCAAACTGCAAAAACGTGAGTACTCGCACGAAACACATGACGATGAACTTCGCCAGAAAGTATACGATGCCACTTACCAGAAAGCATACGAGGTAGCTAAGAGAGGCAGCGCTTCAAAATCTGACCGCAAAGAAGGATTCAGTGCTGTGGCTAACGAGTTTATCGCATCTTTGGGCGAGGAGCATGGATATGACCTGGGCATGATCAAAACATACTTCCACGATGTGGAGAAGGAAGCTGTTCGTAACATGATCCTGAATGATCGTGTTCGCCTGGATGGCCGCCAGCTTGATCAGATCCGCCCGATCTGGTCTGAAGTAAATTACCTGCCTGCTACACATGGTTCTGCTGTGTTTACCCGTGGCGAAACGCAGTCTTTGACTACTGTAACGCTGGGTACAAAGCTGGATGAGCAGATGATTGACAGTGCTATGGTTTCAGGTACAAGCAAATTCCTGTTGCACTATAATTTCCCTGCATTCTCAACTGGTGAAGTGAAGCCAAACAGAGGCCCGGGCCGTCGCGAGATCGGTCATGGTAACCTGGCGCTTCGTGCACTAAAGAAGGTGCTTCCACCTGATGCAGAGAATCCATATACTATCCGTATCGTTTCAGATATCCTGGAATCTAACGGTTCATCTTCTATGGCTACGGTTTGTGCCGGTAGCTTAGCGCTGATGGATGCCGGTGTGCCTGTAAAAGATGCCGTTTCTGGTATCGCTATGGGTCTTATCACGGATGTAGCTACTGGTAAATTTGCCGTACTTTCTGACATCCTGGGCGATGAAGACCACTTAGGTGATATGGACTTTAAAGTTGCCGGTACTAAAAAAGGTATCACAGCTTGCCAGATGGATATTAAAGTACAAGGTTTATCGCATGAAGTTCTTAGCCAGGCATTAGGACAGGCTAAAAATGGTCGTCTGCATATCCTGAATGAGATGGCGAAAACTATCTCTGCTCCAAACCCTGATTACAAGCCGCATACTCCGCGTTCATTCAACATCGTGATCGATAAAGAATTTATTGGTGCGGTTATCGGACCAGGTGGTAAAGTAATTCAGCAGATCCAGAAAGATACTGGCGCTACGATCATCATCGAAGAGAAGAACGAAAAAGGCCATGTAAATATCTTTGCGAGCAACCAGGATTCTATGAACGAGGCTGTTAGAAAGATCAGAAACATCGTGGCTCAGCCTGAAATCGGCGAAGTATACGTAGGTAAAGTGAAGTCAATTCAGCCTTACGGTGCTTTTGTTGAGTTCATGCCTGGTAAAGATGGTTTACTGCACATCTCCGAAATTAAGCACGAGCGCCTGGAAACGATGGACGGTGTACTTGAGATTGGCGAAGAAGTGAAAGTGAAGCTAATCGATGTAGATAAAAAGACAGGTAAATTCAAACTGTCTCGTAAGGCTATACTTCCAAAACCGGAAGCTACGCAGCCAAACCAATAGTATGATTTTCAACTCCTGGTGCAGCCTCTGTAGTGGTCAGAGCGGCACCAGGAGTTTTTATTTTCAGTGCTATCGCTATTGCTCTTGATTTTATTTATAAGATGTAAGAACTTTGCGCGATTTTCTTATGTTACCACACCGAGCCGAAATAAAAATTTTTACATTCCTGAATTAATAAATTACTCTGATGAGACAACTCAAGATAAGCAAACAGATAACAAACCGCGAAAGCCAGTCGCTTGATAAATACCTGCAGGAGATTGGTAAAGTTGATTTGCTTACTCCGGATGAAGAGGTGTCGTTAGCACAGAGAATCAAAGAAGGAGATCAGTTTGCGCTTGAGAAATTGACGAAAGCCAACCTGCGCTTTGTGGTGTCGGTGGCTAAGCAATACCAGAATCAGGGCCTTTCGCTGGGTGACCTTATTAACGAAGGTAACCTGGGTTTGATCAAAGCGGCAAAGCGTTTTGATGAAACAAGAGGTTTTAAATTCATATCTTATGCCGTTTGGTGGATTCGCCAGTCTATTCTGCAGGCTTTGGCTGAGCAGTCTCGTATTGTGCGTTTGCCGCTTAACCGTGTAGGTTCACTCAACAAGATTTCCAAATCATTCTCAGAGCTTGAACAAAAGTTTGAGCGCGAGCCGTCTCCGGAAGAGATTGCCGAAGTTCTTGAACTAACCACTGCCGAAGTAGTTGATACCCTGAAAATCTCTGGCCGCCACGTGTCAGTAGATGCTCCGTTCGTGCAGGGCGAAGAAAACCGCCTGTTAGATGTGCTTGAAAACGAAGATGAAGAGTCGCCGGATACTGGTTTGATGAACGATTCGCTTCGCAAAGAAGTACAGCGTGCCCTTTCTACACTTACTAAACGTGAGGCCGATGTGATTACGTTATACTTTGGTCTGAATGGCGAACACTCACTTACACTTGAAGAGATAGGTGAGAAGTTTAACCTGACACGCGAGCGCGTAAGACAAATTAAAGAGAAGGCTATCAGAAGACTTCGCCATACATCCAGAAGCAAAGCATTAAAGCCATACTTAGGATAAGTAATTGTGCTGAATGAAGGAAGCCCCGGCCACAAACCGGGGCTTTTTTGTGTGTTTATACTTCAGCCTGAATGAATAAAGCCATAAATGAATGCAGGCAAAGGAGCAGAAATTTTGTATACTTGCAACCAAATTTGATCGCTCCCAACACGAATGGAAATAGAAAAAGTTAAATGCCTGATTATTGGCTCAGGTCCTGCTGGTTATACAGCCGCTATTTATGCATCTAGAGCGGGCCTTAGCCCGGTGCTTTACCAGGGTCTGCAGCCCGGTGGACAGCTTACCATTACGAACGATGTAGAAAATTATCCTGGTTATCCTGAGGGTATTAACGGCCCGCAGATGATGGAGGACTTTAAAAAGCAGGCAGAGCGTTTTGGCACTGATGTTCGCTATGGAATTGCAACAGCCGTTGATTTTTCTTCGCAGCCGCATAAAGTAACTATAGATGACCAAAAGGTAATTGAGGCACATACTGTAATTATTTCAACTGGAGCTTCAGCAAAGTGGCTTGGCCTGGAGTCAGAGGCCAGGTTAAATGGAAATGGTGTTTCGGCGTGTGCTGTTTGCGACGGTTTCTTTTACCGTGGGCAGGATGTTGTTATAGTTGGCGCCGGCGATACGGCTGCTGAAGAAGCTACTTACCTGGCTAACCTGTGCAAAAAAGTATACATGGTAGTGCGCCGCGACGAAATGCGTGCTTCCCTGATTATGCAGGAGCGTGTTAAGAAAACGCAAAACATTGAGATACTCTGGAATACAGTAACCGATGAAATATTAGGCAAGGATGTGGTAGAAGCTGTACGTGTTAAAAATATACTTACTGGCGAAACCCGTGAAATACCTGCCCAGGGTTTCTTTGTAGCCATAGGCCATCAGCCTAACTCGGCTATTTTTGCAGATTACCTGAACCTGGATGAAAACGGATATATCAGAACTATACCTGGTACATCTAAAACAAACATAGATGGTGTATTTGCCTGTGGCGATGTGCAGGACTTTACTTACCGCCAGGCTGTTACAGCTGCTGGTACAGGATGTATGGCCGCACTTGATGCGGAGCGTTACCTGGCTTCGCGCGATTTGCATTAATTTATAAAAAGTAGAACAAGCATATTGTACAGATTTTTTGGTTTCTGGCAGATGTAATTCTACAATAAAATGGTCAGGGCGCAGTTTATGTTTGCGAGAAGAGGTTTAGATGCTGCCCCACTGCCTAATTAAATTCCGATGTTAAAGTATAAAGCACCTTTATCAGTTGTACTTTTTTTGTTGTGTACCCTTTGGGGATGCAATGCCGTTTTTGCACAAGGAAAAGTAAAGGACTTGTTTAAGGTAAAATCACCTAAGATCCAGTACGTAAGGCCTGATACTACCATACTTATCAAGTATGAGGAGTTTGATGATGAAGGTTCGGACGCGGGTAAATCCATTTATTTCAATCCTAAGAAAGAGCTCTCTATTGTTAGTGAAGATACTTCAGAGCTAGACCTGGGAGAGCAACATATTGTGGAGGTATCGGAAGAAGTTCTAATAGATTCTTCCTGGATAAAAATTGCCAGTTACTATGCCATCTGGGATACGCGTAATATTAATCCTTACCGTATGGATGGCCGACAGCTGAAGGATACTGTAGATATCAAGCTATATGATCCGAAAGCTAACCGTAACTATAAAATGCCTTTGTATGAAACCCCGATAACCAGCCATTTCGGCCATCGCGGGTATCGTTGGCATTATGGTACCGATATAGACCTGAATACCGGCGATACAATTTATGCGGCTTTTGATGGCGTAGTCCGAATCAATAAATGGGATGGAAGTGGCTATGGAAACTACATTGTGCTGCGCCACTACAACGGTCTGGAAACATTATACGGCCACATGAGTAAGCCAATTGCTAAGTCTGGTCAGTTTGTAAAAGCCGGTGAAGTTATTGGTTTGGGTGGTAGTACCGGCCGTAGCTCCGGGCCGCACTTACACTATGAAGTACGCTACCAGGGCAATCCGATAGATCCGGAACATATTTATGATTTCCCGGATTACCTGCTGAAAGGTCAGAATTTCCAGATTACTTCCGCCTTGTTTAACTATTACAATAAGGCTAAGGGGAGTTCTTCTGCTGCACGCAAAACCATGTACCATCGTGTAAGAAGTGGTGATACTTTGTCGCGTATAGCAAAGAAGTATGGTGTATCAGCAAGCCAGGTTGCTCGTTTAAACGGAATCAGTACACGTACGACACTTAGAGTCGGAAGGTCGCTCCGCATAAAATAGATAGTAGTATGAAGTTAGATATACTTGCATTTGCTGCACACCCCGATGATGTGGAACTAGGTTGTGCCGGAACACTGATAGCGCACATAGCTGCCGGCAAAACGGTTGGTGTTGTAGACCTGACAAGGGGTGAACTGGGAACAAGAGGAACACCGGAAATGCGTGCTGCAGAAGCAGAGGATGCATCAAAGATCATGGGACTATTGGTAAGAGATAATCTTGATTTTGCAGATGGCTTCTTTCAGAATGATCGGGAGCACCAACTGAAGGTTGTGCAGAAGATCAGGCAATACCAACCGGAGATTGTGCTGATGAACGCTATTTATGACCGCCACCCTGATCATGGACGTGGCTCGCAGGTAGTATCAGAAGCTTGTTTCCTGGCTGGCCTTAAAATGATTGAAACCATAGGAGATAATGGTGAAGCACAGCAGGCCTGGCGCCCAAAAGCAGTATATCATTTTATACAAGACCGCTACATACAACCTGATATTGTAGTAGATGTAACGCCTTTCTGGGAAAAGAAAATGGAAACTATCCGGGCATTTAAATCTCAGTTCTACAACCCGGATGATACCTCTCCAAATACCTATATTTCCTCTCCTGATTTTCTGAATTTTATTGAAGCACGCGCGCAGGAATATGGTCATGCCATTGGGGTAAAGTATGGCGAAGGTTTTACCACAGAGCGCAGAATGGGAGTTCGTAGCTTATTCGACCTGATTTAAAAACTGAAAGTATAAAGTATAAAAAGAGCAGCATCCGGTGTGGATGCTGCTCTTTTTTTGATTAACAAGATTTATACTTTTAATCCATTTTGCTCTAAAGTATAAATCCCACGGCACTACCAGTACCGTGGGATTTATACATTCAGATTATGCTTAACGATTTACTTGAGCCGGTTTGTACGCCAGTTAGATGCTGTATGATTGCTTATAGTGCCAGCTGATTCCTGTGTTGCGTTTGGTTTGTTTTGCTGCAAAAGTATAGCTGTTAAAGCAGCCGCCACTTGTTCTGTTTCTTCATCCACCTGCAGCTTCAGCATATCCGGAGCAAAATAGCGCTCGATAAACTTTGTATCAAAATTACCTGAAAGGAATGCTTCGTGCGTTAAAACATACTTTCCGAATGGCAGAGTTGTCTCAATTCCTGTGATCTGGTACTCGTCAATGGCGCGCAGCATTTTGTCAATCGCTTCCTGGCGGTCTTTGCCAAACGTAACCAGCTTGGCTATCATAGGGTCGTAATAGATCGGAATATCCATGCCTTGCTCAAATCCATCATCCACGCGTACTCCTAAGCCTTGTGGGCGTTTGTAAGTTTCCAGTCTTCCGATATCAGGCAGGAAGTTGTTAGCAGGATCTTCGGCGTAAACGCGAAGCTCTAAAGCATGTCCGTTAATATGCAGCTGTTCTTGTCTGAAACTTAAGGCTTTTCCTTCTGCTATTAAAATCTGCTCTTTTACAAGGTCAAGGCCTGTTATTTGTTCTGTAACCGGGTGTTCTACCTGCAGGCGCGTATTCATTTCCAGGAAGTAGAAGTTCAGGTTTTCATCTACCAGAAACTCAACCGTGCCGGCACCTACATAATCGCAGGCCTTGGCTACGTTTACAGCGCAACGGCCCATTTCTTCGCGAAGGGCAGGAGTGAGCACTGAAGATGGCGCTTCTTCAATTACTTTCTGATGGCGTCGCTGAATAGAACACTCACGTTCAAACAAATGCACAATATTTCCGTGCGTATCGCCCAAAACCTGTATTTCAATGTGGCGTGGCGAGCCAATATACTTTTCAATGAAAACAGAGCCGTCGCCGAAGGCAGAAGTAGCCTCGCTTACAGCCAGTTTCATCTGTTCCTCAAACATATCGATGTGGTCTACTACACGCATGCCTTTACCGCCACCGCCTGCACTGGCTTTAATCAGTATCGGGAAGCCAACCTCGTGGGCAATAACTTTAGCAGCCTCTACATCAGTAATAGCTTCTTCGGTGCCCGGCACCATAGGTATGTTATACTTAGCAACAGCTGCTTTTGCTGCCAGTTTGCTTCCCATAAGCTCAATAGCTTCCGGAGAAGGACCTATAAAAATAAGGCCTGCCTCCTGTACCATTCGGGCAAATCCGGCGTTCTCAGACAAGAAACCATAACCCGGGTGAATAGCATCAACCTTTAGCTTCTTACACACATCAAGGATCACATCACCCCGCAGGTAAGACTCATTCGATTTAGGCCCGCCAACGCAGACTGCCTCATCAGCATAGCGCACATGCAGGGCATTACGGTCAGCCTCGCTGTAAATGGCCACTGTTTTGATGCCCATTTCTTTTGCAGAACGCATAACACGCAGCGCAATCTCTCCCCGGTTTGCTACCAGTATCTTGTTTATTTTTCTCATGCAGAAGCTAATGTATTATTTATACTTCAAAGAAAATGCTTTAAGGCGAGACTTAAAAATGAGCCGAGGAAAAAGGTGCTTCCTTTATATATAGAAATTGCTTATGAAGCATTAAAAATATAAATTTGCACCGCAGTATGCCTTTATTCGTTTAAATGTATTACTGAGCTTAATTAACGATCTGAAATTTTCCCGATAACCTAATTATTACACAAGTGGATTTATTTGAAAAGTTGTTAACCAACAGAGGCCCACTAGGCAGCCACTCTCATTATGCACATGGCTATTTCACTTTCCCTAAATTAGAAGGAGAAATTGCTCCTCGCATGAAATTCAGAGGGAAAGATGTACTTACCTGGAGCCTGAACAACTACCTTGGCTTGGCTAACCATCCTGAGGTGCGTAAAGCCGATGCAGATGCAGCAGCTGAATGGGGTATGGCAGCGCCAATGGGTGCCCGCATTATGTCTGGTAACACAAACCTGCACGAACAACTTGAGTCGGAACTGGCTGATTTCGTTCAGAAACCGGACGCCCTTTTGCTTAACTTCGGTTACCAGGGTGTGGTTTCTATCATTGATGCGCTGGTAGACCGCCATGATGTGATTGTGTATGATGCGGAGTCTCATGCGTGTATTATTGATGGTGTTCGTCTGCACCAGGGCAAGCGTTTTGTTTACGCCCACAACGATATGGATAGCCTGCGCAAGCAGCTTGAGCGTGCTACACGCTGGGCTGAGAACACCGGTGGCGCTATACTTGTAATTACTGAAGGTGTATTTGGTATGTCTGGTAACCTGGGCAAGCTGGATGAGGTAGTTGCGCTTAAAAAAGACTTTAACTTCCGTTTATTTGTTGATGATGCCCATGGTTTTGGTACAATGGGTAAAACAGGTGCCGGTACAGGCGAACACCTGGGTGTGCAGGATGGTATAGATGTATACTTCTCTACTTTTGCCAAATCTATGGCTAGCATTGGTGCTTTTGTGGCATCTAATGAGCAGGTAGTTGAGTACTTGCGCTACAACATGCGTTCTCAGATATTTGCAAAATCGCTGCCAATGCCGTTAACGGTTGGTGCACTTAAAAGACTTGAATTACTGCGTACCCAGCCAGAGCTGAAAGATAAGCTTTGGGAAGTGGTAAATGCTTTACAAACAGGTCTGCGCGAGAAAGGCTTTAACATTGGTACAACAGAATCACCGGTTACGCCTGTGTTCCTGAATGGCCAGATTCCGGATGCAACGCAATTAACGCTGGACCTGCGTGAGAACTATAGCATTTTCTGTTCTATCGTGGTTTACCCGGTTGTGCCTAAAGATGTGATCATGCTGCGCCTTATACCTACTGCTGCCCACACACTGGACGATGTGAAGGAGACAATAGAAGCGTTTGAGAAAATTGCACAGAAATTGGACAAAGGCTTGTACTCTAAGTCTACAGTTACTGCCTAATTCGCTTAAAAGGCATATATTAAATTTTCTTAATTTTTGCTTGTTATGATTAAATGTGTATATTAGAGTTATAAAACAATTGTTTCACTATAACAATAGCTCTAATGAACAACAACTTTAGCAAACTGAAGGATCTTGTAATGTCGTTGGAATCTGATTTCGAAAAGTTCTACGACAAGAACAATGCAGCTGCTGGTACACGTGTACGTAAAGGTATGCAAGACCTGAAAAACATGGCTCAGGACATCCGTAAGGAAGTTCAGGACATGAAAAACTCTGCTGAGAAAGCTTAATAAGCAAATTGCTTAAGACATTAACAAAAAAGGTGACCTATTTCAGGTCACCTTTTTTGTGTTTATATACTTAGTTATCAGTTAGTTAACAGATACCAGGTAATAGTTCTTCTTGCCTTTCTGTACAACCAGGTACTTCTGCTGCAACAGCTCGTAAGCTACTTTATCTTCCGGGTTACCAATCTTCTGGCGGTTTATGCTTACGCCGCCGTTTTTGATCATGCGCTTAGCCTCGCCTTTCGATTCAAATATTTGCCCACCTGTCAGGTCAGAAAGCAAATCGCTTACAGTTGGGGCTTCCTCATACTTAACGCGTGCTACTTCAATTTGAGGCACACCTTCGAACACCGACAGCAAAACTGACTCTTTTAGGCCTTTTAAGGTCTCTAAATCACCCTTGCCAAATAAAATTTCTGAGGCATCTACAGCCGCCTGGTAGTCCTCTTCAGAATGTACCCGAATTGTAACATCCTTAGCTAAGGCTTTCTGCAAAATACGCAGGTGCGGGGCTTCTTTATGCTCAGCAGTTAAAGTTTCGATCTCATCCTGTGGCAGGAGCGTGTATACTTTTATCAGCTTTTCAGCTTCCTCGTCGGAGAGGTTAAGCCAGAACTGGTAGAATTTGTAAGGAGAGGTTAAAGCCGGGTCGAGCCAGATATTACCGCCTTCTGATTTTCCGAATTTAGTGCCATCCGATTTTGTAACCAGTTTACCTACCAACGCAAAAGCTTTGCCGCCATCCATGCGGCGGATAAGCTCGGTACCGGTGGTAATGTTGCCCCACTGGTCTGAAGCACCCATCTGTAGTTTTACACTCTTGTTTTTGTACAAATGGTAAAAGTCGTAGCCCTGTATAAGTTGGTAAGAAAATTCTGTAAACGAAAGACCCTCCGCACGGTCTCCTTCTTCAACGGCGCTGATGCGTTTCTTAACAGAATCTTTGGCCATCATGTAATTTACAGTCAGGTGTTTGCCCACCTCACGCAGGAAACCCAGGAAGCTGAATTCTTTGAACCAGTCGTAATTATTAACGATTTCTGCTGAATTGGCACCGCTATTAAAATCCAGGAACTTCTCCAGTTGTGCTTTTATACCTTTCTGGTTAGCACGCAGGGTTGCCTCATCTAACAGGTTACGCTCAGCTGATTTTCCGGAAGGGTCACCGATCATACCGGTAGCACCACCAACCAAAGCAACTGGCTTATGGCCGGCGCGTTGCAGGTGTACCAAAAGCATAATAGTAGCCAGATTACCAATGTGCAGCGATGCAGCAGTAGGGTCGAAACCAATATAACCCGTTGTCATTTCGGCTTTTAATTGCTCTTCTGTACCGGGCATGAAATCGTGGAGCATGCCTCTCCATCTCAGTTCTTCTATTAAATTCATGTAAGCCTAAATCGTCTGTTCAGGGCAAATATAAAAAAGAGTTGGCAGATTAGTGGGGCCGTTGAATAATGATGTGGGGTATTGCTGTTAATTCTAAAGTATAAATTGAGGTTTTGAGGCTGGGTAAGCATTTTTATACTTGAGGAGAGTACATTACATTAAATTAAATGCACCTTCCTCAAGTATAGTTAGTTACTGTTTTTACTTTAGTAGCTCTTTGTATTCTAACCCCAGTACTTCACATGTCCAGGTGCGTACTCTTTCCAGTAAAGCTGCATCTTTTGCCAGCGACTGGCCATAGGAAGGGATCATCTGTTTAATTTTTTCCTGCCATTGCTGCGAGTTCATATGCTCGGGAAAGCAGCGTTCAAGTAGTTCCAGCATAATAGAAGCCGCGGTAGAAGCGCCCGGAGAGGCACCGAGCAGTGCGGCCAGCGAGCCATCCGAGGCGCTTACCATTTCAGTCCCGAATTCAAGTACACCACCCTGTTTCGGATCTTTTTTGATTACCTGCACACGTTGCCCTGCTATTTCCAGTTCCCAGTCTTCTGCCCGGGCATTCGGGTAATAATCCCGCAACGAAGCCAACCGGTCTTCCGGCGATTGCCGCACCTGGTTAATGAGGTACTGTGTAAGCGGAATATTTTTTATACCAGCCGCTACCATGGGGCGCAGGTTAGTAGGGCTTACCGAGAACGGCAGATCGAATAAGGAGCCATTTTTAAGGAACCTGGTAGAAAAACCAGCATAGGGCCCAAAAAGCAATTCTTTTTTACCATTAATATACCGGGTATCCAGGTGCGGCACCGACATGGGAGGAGAGCCAACAGAAGCCTTGCCGTATACTTTAGCCTGGTGTTTTTCGATTACGGCAGGGTTCACACATTTAAGCCATTGCCCGCCAACTGGAAAGCCACCATAACCTTCTCCTTCCGGAATGTCCGATTTCATAAGCAAGGGTAAGGATCCGCCTCCGGCACCTATAAACACAAACTGGGTATAAACTTTTCTTTTTTCTCCCTTTGTCCGGTCTTTCACTTTTATGCGCCAACTGCCATCTGACATGCGACGTATTTTGCGAACTTCGTGGTTAAAATAGAGGTTTATACCTTCCATTTTCTTTAACTGATTGAACATACTTCGGGTTAATGCCCCAAAATTTACATCGGTACCAATTTCCATGCGGGTTGCGGCAACCTGCTCAGCCGGATTACGACTCTCCATGGTGAGTGGCATCCATTCCTTCAGCTGGTCAGGATCTTCAGAGTATTCCATACCTTTAAAAAGGTGGCAACTGGTTAGTGCTTCATGCCTTTTCTTCAGAAAGTTTACATTCTCCTGCCCCCAAACAAAGCTCATGTGGGGTATACTTCTGATAAAATCTTCTGGTAAGGCAATGTGTTCCTGTTGTATGAGGTAAGCCCAGAACTGCCGCGACACTTCAAACGATTCGGCAATTTTTACTGCTTTTGATGTGTCGATAGAGCCATCAGGCAATTCAGGGGTATAATTTAATTCACAAAAAGCGGAGTGGCCGGTTCCGGCATTGTTCCAGGCATCTGAGCTTTCAGCGGCGGCAACATCCAGGCGCTCATAAATATCAATTGTAATGCCGGGGTGTAGTTCTTTCAGCATCATGCCAAGGGTAGCACTCATAATGCCGGCACCAATCAGGATAACATCCGGGCTAGTTGCAGTTGCTTTATCTTTTAAAATCATAGTTCATACATTGTTAGTAATGCCCTTTTAGTTAAATACGGGGCACCTTTTGAAGGAATACAGTTTATACGATGATTTTACTGCGAGATGCCTTTGATGATGACGTAGGAAATAAAATCGTGTGATGGCGTACTATTGCTGAATGAATCTTAACTGTATGAATTGTTTTATAGCGGTAATTTATAGGGTTAAAATATTAGAATAAGAAAGTAGTTATCCTGAAAACGGTAATTGGAAATTTGCCGAAATCATTGTTATGCTTTTTTATTAATTTCAAGCTTCACTATTGGCTGCGATTTTTAAGGCGGCTCCACGTTTTCATACTAACTCCGAATGGAATCATACTTTGAACTGAAAAAGAACGGTACCAACATCCATACTGAAATTATAGCGGGTGTTTCTTCTTTTCTGGCTACGGCCTACATTATTGTAGTTAACCCCAGCATTTTAAGCCAGGCGGGTATGCCTTTTTCAGGAGTACTGACAGCTACAGTTCTGGTGTCTTTTTTTAGCAGCGTGATGATGGGGCTTTATGCCCGCAACCCGATTTTGGTTGCTCCTGGCATGGGCCTGAATGCTTTTTTTACCTATTCAGCGGTATTAGGTATGGGCATAAGCTGGCAGGTTGCGCTGGGAGCTGTATTCTGGTCTGGTATAGTCTTTCTCATACTTTCGGTATTTAATATTCGAACGCATATTGTTCGGGCTATTCCGCGGCCGTTGCGTTTTGCTATTGCGGCAGGTATAGGCTTGTTTATCTGTTTAATCGGTTTTGCTAACGCCAAGTTTATAGTTGCTAACCCGGCTACTATTATCGGTATTAGTCCTATGAACCCGGCATTGCTCACATTTCTGGTAGGCCTTTTACTTACGGCTGTACTTTTGGTGAAAAATGTGAAAGGAGCCATGCTGATAGGGATCATTTTTACTACACTGGCAGCTTATCCGTTAGGTCGCTGGTGGGCTACAGACATGGAGCCCCTCATACACTGGAAAGGTCTTTTGTCTTCACCAGATTTCAGCCTGGTAATGCAGTTAGATCTGGTAAACTCTTTACAGTTTTCGGTTATTCCGGTGATATTTGCTTTCGTTTTCACGGATATGTTTGATAGTATTTCAACGTTTGTAGGGCTGGCAGAAGCGGCAAACCTAATGGATGAAAACGGTGAGCCGAGAAACGTAAAACAATCGTTAACTACTGATGCGGTTGCAACTACACTGGCTGGACTGGTAGGCTCAAGTCCTGGTACTGCTTATGTAGAGTCTGCGGTAGGTATTGAGGCGGGCGGCCGTACCGGCTTAACGGCTGTTGTGGGTGGCTTGCTTTTCCTGCCATTCCTTTTCCTGGCACCGTTGCTTTCTATTATTCCGCCAATTGCTACAGCACCGGCTCTGGTGCTGGTTGGAGTTTTTATGGTGCGCCCTGTAACTAAAATTAACTGGACAGAGCTTGATGAGGCAATTCCTGCTTTTCTGGCAATGGTGCTTATTCCGTTTACTTATTCTATAACGCAGGGTATTATCTGGGGTTTCCTGAGTTGGACCGCTTTAAAACTGGTTTCCGGTAAGCCAAAAGAAATTAGCCTGGCCCTCTGGATAATAGATATTTTTGCCATAATGGCGTTGGTATTGTAGAATTGTCCTCTACCTGAATTTCAGATACAAGTATAAATAAAGACTGTATTTGAAGCTTTTTTACCCGACTTCCGTTTCAAACCGGATTAGCCTGAAATGGCTTATCCGAGGAAGTATATAGTATGATTAACTCAACTATGAAGTATAATCCGCCAGAATTAAGAACAGTTAATGTAACCCGCTATGTGACGCCCCTGCGGGAGGGCGGCTCTTTGCCTGCCATAGTGGAAGCAGACGATGAGTTCATGTATGTACTGAAGTTCAGGGGAGCCGGCCAGGGAGTAAAAGCGCTTATTGCTGAAATCATTTCCGGTGAAATTGCCCGTGCGCTTGGGTTTAGGGTGCCTGAAATCGTGTTTGTGAACCTGGACGAAGCCTTTGGCCGGACCGAACCTGACGAGGAAATTCAGGACTTACTGCGTGCCAGCGAAGGCCTGAACCTGGCGCTTCATTACCTTACCGGCGCCATCACCTACGATGCCCTGGTTACAACCATTGACGCAAAACTGGCCTCCCAGATAGTATGGCTCGATTGCCTGGTTACCAACGTTGACCGCACTGCCCGCAATACCAATATGCTGATGTGGCACAAGCAACTATGGCTGATAGACCATGGAGCCTCTTTATACTTTCATCACTCCTGGACTAACTGGGAAGAACAGGCTAAGCGGCCATTTGCACCTATAAAAGATCACGTGCTGCTGCCTCAGGCCAGCGAACTGGAAGCCATTGATGCCGAATTCAGAAGTATACTTGGCCCGGAAGTGATCCAAAGTATAGTATCGCTTATCCCGGATGCATGGCTCGCTGGAGAAGAGTCGCCTTTTGCTACTGCAGAAGAACACCGACAGGCTTATGCCTATTTTTTAAATACCCGTATTGCCCATTCAGAAATTTTTGTCAAAGAAGCGCAGCATGCAAGAAAAGCACTTATTTGAGTATGCCGTAATCCGTGTGGTTCCGCGGGTAGAGCGTGAAGAATTCATGAATGTGGGCGTAATTCTGTATTGCCGTAGCCTTGGGTTTCTGCAAACTGTTTACGAACTCAACGAGAACCGATTGAACGCCTTTGCAGGAGATCTGGACATCCAGGAACTCAAAGCGCGCCTTCAGGCTTTCGAGAAGATCTGTGCAGGCCGAAAAGAAGGCGGCACGATCGGACAGTTATCAATTTCAGAGCGTTTCCGCTGGTTAACAGCAGCCCGGAGTACTATCGTGCAAACATCGCCTGTACACCCTGGCTTGTGTGATGATGCCCAAAAGATGCTTACACATCTGCATACAGAACTGGTGCTCTAGGCTTTCAGCGGCTTATACTTGGTATCAGCATAAATCCTGAAAAGAAACTATACTTTATCAATTATCAGGATTTATACTTTGAGTTTGGCTGCAGTGGGTTAAATTTGTAGGAGAGAGGTGGCGCAGGAAGTATAAATATTACTGCCGAAGTATAACTTCCTGACTCGCCTTATTTTACCTTAACCTATTGCAACTGATGTCGCACACACCCGAAGGCATACTAGAACAGCTTAAAAAACGCCAGTTCGCACCTATATATTTCCTGCAGGGCGAAGAGCCATACTATATTGACCTGATTGCCGATTACATAGAAGCCCATGCGCTGCAGGAGCACGAAAAAGGCTTTAACCAGGTGGTGATCTATGGAAAGGATGTAGACGTTAGCACGGTGCTGCTGCAGGCCAAGCGTTTCCCGATGATGGCCGAGCGACAAGTAGTAATTGTAAAAGAGGCCCAAAGTATACTGGATATAGAGAAGGAAGAAGGCATGAAACAGCTCGAAGCCTATCTCCAGAATCCGCTGCCATCAACTATACTTGTTTTCTGCCACAAACATAAATCATTGGATGGGCGCAAGGCGCTGGCAAAAGCAGTAAACAAACACGCTATACTTCTCACTACAAAAAAACTTTACGATAACCAGGTGCCGGCCTGGGTGACAAGCTATATCAAGTCGAAGAGCCTGAAAGCGACGCCGCAGGCAGTAACCATGCTGAGCGAGTTTATTGGTTCTGACCTGACCCGCCTGGCTAATGAAATTGATAAACTGCTGATAAACCTGCAACCAGGACAGCCTATAGATGAGCGCGTGGTGCAGGAGAATGTAGGCATCAGCAAGGAGTACAATATTTTTGAGTTACAGTCGGCACTTATTGCGCAGGATGCTCTGAAAGCAAACCGTATTATCCAGTATTTCGAGGCCAATCCTAAAAACAATCCGCTTATCCCGAACCTGTCGCTGCTGTTTTCGTTCTTCACCAAGCTTTTGTGCTTGCACATGGCAAAAGATAAGTCGGAGCCAGGCATACGCAAGGAGTTGGGTAATAAAGGATTCCTGGTAAAAGAGTACATGCATGCCCTTCGTGCTTATCCGGGGCAACGCACCGTTGATATCATCCATTTTATTCGGGTAGCCGACCTGCAGGTGAAAGGTATAACCGGGGGTGATATGTCGGAGGGCGATATACTGAAAGAGCTGGTTTTTAAGATTCTGCACCCGGTTCCGCGTGCGCTGGCATCGTGATTTTAAAATTTATACCTGGCAGTACAATATAAAGCCAACTGTACTCATTGTATAAATATTACTTAAGATCCGTTGCTGCGGTGCAGTTATGCCGGGGCAATGAGTTTTCTTTTTTTTATTAACTTTGAGATTGGCCGACAAGGCTGAAAAGTATAGCCAATGTATAAAAACGGCTCATACTTAACCAAGACACACAAGATACACGTGCCCGAGATGGGCAAACAGATAAAAATATGAAGATAGCGTACAAAGTAGCACTTGCATCGGTATTAGCTGGTGGCTCGCATGTTGTAGCGGCACAGCACACGCAGGTTTTCACTTCTGAAGATAAGTATTTCCATGAGGGCGTTGAGTTGTTTGACCGCGCCAAGTATGGCTCGGCACAGGAAGCTTTCAGAAAGTATATAAACCTGATTGGAGATGATGCTAAAACGGCCGACGCACAATACTACTACGCTATCAGTGGCTTATACCTGCTGCACCCCGATGCAGAACAGCTTATACTTAACTTCACTAAAAAATACCCTTCTCACCCCAAAACTGCATCGGCAAACTACGAGCTGGGCCTTTACTATTTCGAGCGTAAAGACTACAAAAATGCAGTGGAGTATCTTAAACGTGCCCCGGTACATTTACTAAGTATAAAGCAAAACAAAGAACTCGAGTTTAAACTGGGCTATTCATATTTTGCTACAAAGGATTTTAAGAATGCCAAAGTATACTTCGATAAGAACAAAACTTCCGGGTTCCGCAAAGATGAGCACCGTTTTGCATATGCGTCTAACTACTATGCCGGTTACATTGCTTATCGCAATGGCGATTATGCCGCAGCCAAAGCAGATTTAAAGATTGCCGAACAGAACGAAGCTTATGCCCAGATCGTGCCTTACATGGTTACTGAAATTCTGTACAAGGAAAACGATGTATATGAGGTAATTCGTTATGGAGAGGCAGCGCTGGCTAAAACGCCTAAAGTACAGCAGGCTGATGAGATAGCGCTTTTGGTAGGCGATGCTTATTACCAGCGTGGCGAGTATAAAACGGCTGCCAAATATTTTAACCAGTTTGCCGAAGGCAAGAAAAGCCTGGATGAAGTAGTGCAGTATAAGATCGGTTTCACTAATTACAAGAACAACGATTACAAAAACGCTATTACCAATTTTAAAGCAGTAGCGCTTAAGAAAAGTGCACTTGGCCAGAACGCAGCCTACTATTTAGGACTTAGCTACCTGCGCGAGAACAACAAGCAATTCGCTTTAACAGCTTTTGACCAGGCCCGTAAAAACGATCAGGATAAAGACATTACAGAAGCAGCTACGCTAAAGTATGCGCAGGTAAGTTATGAATTGGGTAACCTGCGCGAGGTTATAAATGCGCTGGCTAATTTCGGTAAGGATTTCCCTGATTCGGACCAGGCCGACGAAGCCGACAACCTGATCAGCGAAGCATACTTCAACTCAAACAATTACCCGGAAGCTATTCGCCATATCGAAAGTATGCCGAAGAAAAGTTACCGTATTCTGCAAACTTACCAGCGCGTAACCTATTACCATGCAGTAAACCTTTTCAACGAAAGCAAATTTCCGGCGGCAGTAGCCATGCTGGACAAATCGTTGCAATACCCTTATGACAAGGATGTAACCACGGCCAGTCATTTTGTGAAGGGCGAGGCTTTTTCGGTAGGGCAGCGTTATGATGATGCCATTAATAGTTATGGTGCCGTGTTCCGTAACAGCAGTGCCGGTAAATCTGATTACTACACCAAGGCGCGTTACGGTATTGGCTATGCCTATTATAACACGAAACAATATGATAAAGCGCTTACACATTTCAGGGCTTATGTAAATGCTGTTCCGAAAAGCGATGCCAACTACTATGATGCAACCATGCGCCTGGCTGACTGCTACTATGTGAGCAAAAATTACGGCGAAGCGCTGGATCTTTACGACAAAGTAATTGCATCCAACTCTCCTGATAAGGATTATGCTTACTTCCAGAAAAGTGTTGTGTTAGGTATAAGCGGCAAAACTGATCAGGCATCTCAGAACCTGCAAACTATGCTGAAGCAGTATCCGAATTCGCGCTATGCGGATGATGCCAAGTATCAGCGTGCACTATTTGATTTTGAAGCAGGTAGCTATGCGCCTGCCATTACAGGTTTTTCTTCTATTATACAGAATAACCCCGATAGCAAGTTGGTACCAAATGCGTTGCACAAGCGTGGAATTGCTAACTCAAACCTGAAAAAGTATAACGAAGCTATTGAAGACTTTAAGCGTGTACTGGATGAGTATCCGTCGTCTAAGGTAGCAAGCGGCGCACTTTATAGTTTACAGGAAGTGCTGGCCACACAGGACAGAAGCGAAGAATTTGATACTTACCTGGCCAAATATAAATCATCAAACCCTGAAAGCACAGCTTTAGAAACAATTGAATTTGAAGCAGCTAAGACCCTGTATTTCAGTGAGAAATATGCTCAGGCAATTCCTAAGTTCGAGAACTATCTGACAACTTATGCCAAGAGCCCGTATGCGAGCAATGCCCGCTACTTCCTGGCAGATTCATACCTGCGCCAGAACAACCGCGAAACTGGTTTGCAGCGCATGAAAGAGGTGATCGCTGAAAATAAGTCTGAATATGTGAACCGCGCTATTCAGAAAGTGGCTGACTTGGAGTATGAAGGCAAAAACTATACGGAATCTATTAAATATTACAGCCGCCTGCGCGATGTAGCTGCGAACCGAAAAGAGCAGCAAACAGCGCTTACCGGTTTAATGATGAGCTACTACCGAACCAACGATTATGCAGGTTCCAAGCGAATTGCTAACGAGTTGATCAGCCAGGGAAATGCTGCGCTTAATGCTTTCAATACGGCTTTGTTATACCGTGCTAAATCTACTTACGGCGAGGGTAACCTGGAGCAGGCGCTAACTGAATTTAAAGAGACTGCCAAAACTGCTTCGGATGTTAATGGCGCCGAGGCGCAATACCTGGTAGCAGAAGTATATTATAAACAGAAGAAGTATAAAGAGTCGCTTGATGCGGCTTACGAATACAACAACAAGTTCTCTAACTATGATTACTGGCTTGGCAAGTCGTTCCTGGTTATAGCTGATAACTATACTGCACAGAACGAACTATTCCAGGCGCGTGCCACGCTGAACTCCATAATCGAAAACTCTCCGGAGAAAGAAATAGTAGCAGAAGCGAAGCAAAAGCTGGAAAAACTGGGAGGCGATAAAGCGGCCCCTGCATCAACGCCAGCGCAGCAGGATTCTACCGGCACACCTAAACAAGAGGAGCAGAAGTAATCATCCGAAGTATCAGAAGAACAGAACATCCCATGAAAAAGAAGATAAGAATAGCCTCGCTTGCCATTGTAATGTGTGTTGGTTATAGTTTTATGAACCAGGCACAGGCTCAAAATACAGGTTGGGGCGAAGGCTCAAAACTGGAAGATGCTGAAATTGTGGTAGAGAAAAACCGGGTGATAGAATTACCGCAGGCTGCCCGTAACTTCGAGAAATTCAGGATACAGCAGCCAACTACCGGCGAGCGCAACGTACGTTACCGTTTCACAGATTACCGCCTGCCTTCGCAGGATATTAACCTGCAAATGAAGGTGCTTACGATAAAGCAGGACGAGCTGAATAAACTTTACGGTAACTACCTGAAAGCTGGTATTGGTAACTATGGTACGCTATACTTAAAAGGCTATTTCCATAACAAGCGCAACGATGTTGGTTCTTATGGCGCAGAAGTTAGCCACGTAGGCTCAGCCAAAGGGCCGGTAGACAGAGGTAATTCTGCTGTTGCCAACTCTATGCTGGGTGTTCACGGCGAACGTTACATGAAAGGCTTCACGGCCGGTGGCAGACTTAACTATGGCCGCGACAAGTACCATTTTTATGGCTACAAACCTGTTGCCGATACCGAAGTTGATAAAGATACGATCCGCCAGGTGTTTAACCGGGTGGCCGCTGAAGGCTTTATGCATAACCAGACATCCGGAATGCCTTTCCTTTACAACGCAGGTATAAAATTCAATTACCTGAACGATCGGTTTGACATGAGCGAATCGAACCTGGCCTTTAAGGTAACCGGTGAGTACAGCACCGATTCAATTTCCGGCTTTAAAGTTGATGCTGACCTGTCTATACTTTCACACAACGACTCTGCCAACGTAAGCCGCTCTTACTTTAAATTGGCCCCGACTTACGAGCGCCAGCTGGGTGCCTTGCGTCTGGCCATTGGTGCGAACGTTGCTTACACCGGCGATACCGTTAACGATGCCCGTAAGTTTAATGTATACCCGATGGTACGTTTAGGAGTGGAGCCTATTAAAGATAACCTGTTGATTTACGCTGGTTTGGGTGGTGATCTGCAAAGAGTTACTTTATATGGGTTGACAGAAGAGAATCCGTTCTTGGCTCCGAATGTACGCGTAGCAGATACAAACAAAGGTCTGGAAATTTACGGGGGCATGTCGGCCAACATTGCCAACTATGTACACCTTACAGGCCGCGTAGCTTATCAGAACATCCGTAATTTATACTTCTATAACAGCTCGCTTTCTGACTCTACCAAGTTTGACCTGGTTTATGACGATGGTGTAACAAATGTTTTAAATATTTTTGCAGAGGCAGTATTTAATTATTCTGATGAGATTCGCCTGGGTTTAAAGGCTGATTATAATAAGTATAACACGGCCAGCTTAGAGCAACCGTTTCATCGCCCTGAGATGATGGCCAGCGTTTTCGGTACCTATAACTTCTACGATAAGATTCTGTTTAATTCAGAACTTTACTATATTGGTAGCTCGTTTGGGCGTATCACACGACCTGACGGTACTTCGGTGTTGCGGGAAACCGACAGCATCGTAGATCTGAACCTGAAAGCGGATTACAGATTCTCGAATAAATTCACAACATTTGTGATGGCCAACAATTTGTTTGGCAAGAAGTACGAACGGTTTGTAAATTACCCAAACAAAAGTATAAACCTGATAGGCGGTATATCTTATTCATTCTAAGGCTTTATGGTAGAAAAGCACATCAAATCCTTGTTGTATGATCATGACTGTGTCATTATTCCGGATTTTGGCGGACTGATAGCGCGTTATGTTTCTGCCAGGATTTACCCGGTTAAGCACACCATCGTGCCACCTTCCAGGCGCATTGCCTTCAACGAAAAGCTTGTTCTGAACGATGGCTTACTCATAAGCTCAATCGCCTACCACAAGAACATTTCGCAGGAAGAGGCACAGCGTCTGGTGTCATCATTTGTGCATCAGGCTAAAAACCAGCTTGATACTGAAAACCGCTTTGAACTGCCAGAGATCGGTGTTTTTAAGTATAATGCCGAACGCAAACTGGTTTTTGAGTATGTAGAAGCAGATAACCTGCTGGAAGCAAGCTTTGGCTTACCGGAGTTAACCCTTCGGCCTATTAAAGCAGAAGAGCCGGCTGTACTGCGCACGCTGCTGAAAGATCGTAATATTGCACCAGTAGCTACCAAACAGCCTTTACGCAAGCGCCTGAAGCGTATTTACAATGTAGCGGCGGCCCTGGCACTTAGTGGCATTGTGGGTTCAGTTTTCTACTTACTATCACTTCAGAATGACTATAATCTGAGCAGCCTTAACCCGATGTCTTTCTTCGGTACATCTACTAATATCGGCGACAGGGTAGTATCAAGGTATACCTCAAACTTTATTCCGCTTACAGAAGAAGAACGTGCTACAGTTTACGAAGCTATAATTCCAGCTTATACTCCGGTAGCTGAAGTTACAGAAGAAGCATGGGCAGAAGGTGGAGAGCAGTTTGCCGATAGTACTTCAGAGAATGAAAGTATAACTTCTGATAGCCTGGCTGAAGGATTTGGTGTTCAGGAGGTTGAGCAAGTTAAAGAAGCTGTTGCGCCAGTAGCTGAAACTAAGTCTGAAGCACTTATAATTAAAGAAAAGACTGGACGTTTTTACATTATTACCGGCGGATATGCGCGTTTACATAATGCTGAGATCAACCGTGATGACATTATAAATAAAGGACAGAAGGCGGTTGTGCTGGAGCCTGTACGTGGCAGCAGACTTTTCCGTGTAGCCGTTGCTGATTTTGCTACTGAAGAAGAAGCGAAGGCTGCCCTGAAAGATTACAGAAAAACATTCGGAGAAACCATTTGGGTACTTAATAACTAACATGACCTCATTCTTATTACAAATTACTACTACGGCTCCTGCCGATACTACTGCTGCACTTGCTGAGGGTGCTGAAGCCGCAACTGAAACTACTGTTTCGCTGATAGATCTGGCACTTGCCGGTGGTTGGGCTATGATTCCATTAGCTTTATTATCACTGGCTGCGGTTTACATTTTCGTAGAGCGTTACCTTACGCTGAAGAAGGCAGCTAAAAACCCGGAAGGCTTTAACGACCGCATTAAAAGTATGGTATTGGCTGGCGATATTAACGGAGCTAAAATGCTTTGCGCGCAAACAAATACTCCGGTTTCCAGAATGCTGGCAAAGGGTATTACACGTATCGGTAACCCGCTCAAAAACATCGAGACCTCTATCGAGAATGTTGGTAAGATAGAGATCAGCCGCCTGGAGCGCAACCTGTCTGGTTTGGCAACTATAGCCGGTGCTGCGCCCATGCTGGGTTTCCTGGGTACGGTAACTGGTATGATCCAGGCGTTCATCGCCATTGCACAGGCCGAAGGCTCTGTTAGCCCGCAGTTACTATCAGGCGGTATTTATCAGGCGATGGTTACAACAGCTGCTGGTTTGATCATTGGTCTGCCAGCTTATGTAGGCTACAACTACCTGGTATCTAAAATTGATAGTATCGTGCATTCTATGGAGTACTCTTCAATAGAGTTCCTTGATCTTTTACAAGAACCACAGCTTTAAGAATGAATCTTCGCTCAAAAAACAGGATAAGTGCCGAATTCAGTATGTCCTCCATGACGGACATCATATTCCTGTTGCTTATCTTTTTTATGCTTACTTCAAACTTTGTTACACCAACAGGTTTGCCAGTGAACTTGCCTTCGAGCAAATCATCTAACATTGTGATGCAGAAGATAAGTGTAACAATAACGCCAGATCTGAAATACTATCTTAATGAGAAACCTGTAGCTTTTGACGAGCTTGAACCACAATTGGCAGCACTTTTGCAGGGAACTGAAGAAGGGGATGGCGTGGTTGTATTACACGTAGACAAAAGCGTACCAGTAGAGCACCTTGTTAAGGTGGCAGGTATTGCAACAGAATTAAAAGCTAAAGTTACGCTGGCCACTGTGCCAACAGAATAACTATTGATTAAAGTATGGCATTAGCCCTGACACAGGAGGAGGAAAAGAATAAGCGTATTGCAGCAGGCGTAAGCGTTGTCGTGCACGCTATACTTGTGCTTCTTTTGATTTATATTATGGCATGGCGCTCTCCGGATCCACCTGCAGCAGAGATTGGTATTGAATTAAATTTTGGAATGGACGCGGCTGGTAGTGGTAATGTACAGACAACTGCCGCAGCAAACGAATCAAAAAATGTAGCTGATAGTAAACCTGCTCCAACGCAACCAGATCCGGTTTCTGAGCCTAAACCTACTGTAACGCCAACGCCTCCAACGCCTACAGCAGCACCTAAAGTTGTAACCACAACTGCCGATGCCCCAGTTAGTGTAAAAGAGGAAGTTAAACCGGAACCAAAGCCGCAACCTAAAGAGGAAGTTGTAAAAAAGGAGCCTGAAAAGCCGAAATCATTATATCCCGGAAAGCCAACTAACAGCACAGGTAATGGCAAAGCCGGAACCTCAAATAACCCTACCGGTAATAACAACGGCGACGATGAAGGCAAAGTAGGAGATAAAGGATCGCCGGAAGGTAAGCTGGATGCGAAAGCACTGTACGGCAAACCAGGTGGAGGTGGAGGCGGAGAAGGCCTTGATATGCCAGGCTGGCGCTACGATATTCAACCGAAGCGTGACCCTTATGATAACGAGACCGGCTTTGTAAAATTCCGGATCAAAATCGACTCTGATGGTAACCTGGTTTCTGTAACTACATTGGAAAGTACCGTTTCTTCGCACGTAGAGAAGTGGTATAAAGACCAGTTACAAAAATCAACTTTCAGCAGGACTGGTTCAAGTTCTGCCGCCGCAACAGGAGCAAGTGGTGTAGTTACCTTCGTTATCAGATCCCGCTAAGTTTATTTTAATTTATGACTTATCAAGAGTGCCTTGATTACCTATACCAGCAATTGCCGATGTTTCAACGCATCGGCAATGCTGCTTTTAAGAAGAGCCTGGACAATATTATTTCGCTTTGTGAGGCACTGGGCCAGCCACAGCATCAGTTTAAAACCATACATGTTGGAGGCACAAACGGCAAAGGCAGTAGCTCGCATATGCTGGCTGCCGTTTTGCAGCGTTCGGGATACAAGACCGGACTTTATACTTCACCCCACCTCAAATCCTTTACCGAGCGCGTACGCATCAACGGCAACGAGCTACCACAGCAGTATCTCATTAATTTTGTAAAGCAGCATAAAAGCCTGTTCGAAAGTATAAAGCCATCCTTTTTTGAGATGACGGTGGCGCTTGCTTTTAAATACTTTGCAGATGAGCAGGTAGATGTGGCTGTAATTGAAGTTGGTTTGGGTGGAAGACTTGATTCCACCAATATTATTCAGCCGGAAGTATCGCTTATTACAAACATTGGTTACGACCACCAGGCTTTGCTAGGCGATACGCTGGAAGAAATTGCAGGAGAAAAAGCCGGCATAATAAAACCCAACACACCAGCTGTAATCAGCACCAGGCAAGCTGACATTGCGCATGTATTCGAAGAGAAGGCCGCAGTTGTACATGCACCTTTATACTTTGCAACAGATCATGTACAGGCAAACCTGAAAGAAGGCAACCTGGAGCAACAGGTATTTAATGTTTACCGAAATCAGGATTTATACTTGCCCGAACTGGCTTTAGACCTTGCCGGTATTTACCAGAAGTATAACCTGCCCGGTGTATTGCAAACTATTATTATACTACAGGAAAAAGGCTTTGCAATTACCGATGAAGCTATACGTGCCGGTTTGGCAAATACAAAAAGTATAACCGGCCTGAAGGGTAGGTGGCAGGTGTTAAGTAAAACTCCTTTAACTATTTGTGATACAGGTCATAATGTTGATGGAATAAAACAAATACTTGCACAGTTGCAGGCGCTGAATCCTAAGCAGGTACACATGGTTTTTGGAGCTGTAAACGATAAAGATATTACTACTATACTTGCGTTGCTGCCAAAAAAGTACCGTTATTACTTTTGCCAGGCGCAGATTCCGCGTGCTTTGCCAGTGAACGAACTTTATGAAAAAGCGGTTTCTGTTGGCTTAAGCGGTGAAGTATACACAACTGTACCCGAAGCAGTAAATGCTGCCAAACACAATGCTGCCCCCGATGATGTAATTTTTTTAGGAGGTAGTACCTTTGTAGTGGCAGAGATTGAAGAACTTTAGAATGGCAAGAACAAAGCTTAGAAAATTTAATGAGTTGGCCGAGCGTGAAAACGTGATCGAGCCTGATGATGCACAGTTTGGCCAGTTGGCCGGGAAGTGGCGCGAAGAACAATTCGAGAATAATAATCCTATTGTACTGGAGCTTGGTTGTGGTCGTGGTGAATATACGGTAGGTATGGGACGTCTTTTTCCAGACAAGAATTTTATTGGCGTAGATATTAAAGGCTCCCGCATCTGGAAGGGCAGCACTATGGCCATTGAAGAAGGCCTCTACAACGTAGCTTTTCTTCGCCTGATCATAGAAAGTATAGGCAGCCAGTTTGCTGAAGGTGAAGTAGATGAGATCTGGATCACTTTCCCGGATCCACGTCCGAAAGACCGCGACATCAAACGCCGTCTTACGTCGCCTCGTTTCCTGGAAATCTACAAGCGCATTCTAAAGCCAGGCGGTTTGGTGCATTTAAAAACAGATAACCAGTGTTTGTATGAGTATACCCTGGAAACTTTGCTGGAGCGCCAGGCAAAAAATCTTATCTGCACCGCTGACCTTTATACTTCTGATCTGCAGAACCATACGATGGGAATTTATACTACCTATGAGAAGCGCTACTTGGAAGAAGGCATTCCGATCAAGTACCTGCAGTTCTCAATGTAGAGCAAGTATAAACTAATAAGTATAATAAAGGCCGCTAAAATATATTTCAGCGGCCTTTTTTATACTTACAATTAACAGGAATTACTCTTCGATTTCTTCAAAAATATCCTGCAACTCATCAAAGTCTTTCAGGCCGGGTTTTATTTCGTGGCCTCCCTGTAAACCTATACCAGCTGGTTTTACTTTATCAAGTATAGTATTCACATTCTCTTTATTAATGCCAAAACCAATAATGATCGGGAATTTTTTTGCAACAGATTTTAACAAACGCGTATTGGTGTCATCTATGGTTGTAAAGTCGTTGGAATAAATAAGGAAGGAGTGCACTACCGGGCTATAGAGTTCCATCATTTCCAATAGTTCGCCTTCAACTGTGTCCTTATCAATAAAAATTTTTTGAATGACCGGGCGGTTTATTTCTTCTATCTCGTCTATCAGGTAGGCGGTGTCCAGTTGTATCAGGTCAAGCTTAAACTCTTCGGCAAGTTCGTTTATAACTTCGGGGCGGGCTCTTGTAAATTCGCCGGCCAGTTTCACGCCCGATACCCAGCTTGTAATTTCTTTCAGCATTTCAGGCGAGATCCGCTCCGGGCTGTCTAATCTTAAGTTAAACCCAATAATATCTACACCCATTCCGGCACAAAACCGGGCATCACTTAGGTTGTTTACACCGTTCACTATCACTGAGGTACGCAATCCCATTGAAATCTATACTTTTATTTGTAAGGTAAATCCGCTTTGAATTTTAATAGCCCAAAGTAAAACGCTTCAGGAGTGTTATGCTACCTTTTTTGCATTTTTTTTGTGAGAATCTATTTCCTCATTATTTGTATTCAAACGGTGTAACTACATTATTTAGTCTTCTGAATCTTTATAAGTGTGCGGTTGTTGCTATCTTTGTAGAAAATCTATATTTAATCGCACTTTCATTTTTAACTATATATGAGTAAGTTAGGAAGGGTATTGGTAGCTATGAGCGGTGGTATCGATAGTTCGGTGGCTGCCGTTATGCTGCATGAGCAAGGATACGAGGTAATTGGCATGACCATGAAGACCTGGGATTATGCCTCTAGTGGCGGCTCTAAAAAAGAGACTGGCTGCTGCAGCCTTGATTCTATAAACGATGCCCGTAATATTGCCGTACAGCTTGGTTTTCCGCATTACATTATTGATATACGTGAAGAATTCGGTGATTTTGTTATCAACCATTTTACGGATGAGTACATAGCCGGCCGCACGCCAAACCCTTGTGTGCTTTGTAATACGCACATTAAATGGGATGCGCTGTTGCGCCGTGCCGACCAGTTAGGCTGTGATTTTATAGCCACCGGGCATTACGCAAACATACGCGAGGAGAACGGACGCTATGTGATCTCTAAAGGATTGGATGAAAACAAAGACCAGTCTTATGCCTTGTGGGGAATTTCTCAGAAAAGCCTGAGCCGTACTATTTTCCCGTTGGGCAAGCTGCGTAAAACCGAGATTCGCCAGATGGCGCTTGACCGTGGCTTTACCGAGCTGGTTAATAAACCGGAATCTTACGAAATATGCTTTATACCAGATAACGATTACCGTAACTTCCTGAAACGCAGGGTGGAAGGCCTGGAAGAGCAGGTTGCCGGCGGCGAGTTTATTTTAGAGGATGGTACTGTGGTTGGTAAGCACGAAGGTTACCCGTTTTATACTATCGGACAGCGTAAAGGCCTGGGCATAGCTTTAGGTTTTCCGGCTTATGTAACGCGTATCGAGAAAGAAACGAACCGTGTGGTATTGGGTAATTATGAGGACCTGGCCAAAAACGCCATGACGGTAGGCAAGCTGAACATGGTAAAGTATGAAAACCTGATCGATCAGCCGATTCCGACTATAACCAAAGTACGTTATAACGACCCGGGCACACAAGCCATTATTGAACAGGAAGGCGATAAGATGAAAGTACACTTCCTGAGTGGAGTGCACGCCATTGCACCTGGCCAGGCGGCTGTGTTTTACGAAGGCGATGATGTTGTTGGTGGTGGCTGGATAGAAACAAACTATAACGAGTTTTACCCGTTGGATATACTTCCTTCATGAAAAAAATAGTGTTGAGTCTGGTGCTTGCAACTGCGTTTATAGCCGGTTGCGACGATAAGTTTGCAGAGCTTGATCCAAGTACTGCCGGCTATGATTATTATCCATTGGAAGTCGGTGATTACCGTATCTACGATGTAACTAACATTCGTTTTCTGCATAACGTGGGAGATACCACACGTTTTCAGATGCGTGAGTTAGTTGATACAACTTTCATAGACCAGACCAATACTGTTAACTATAAAATTATCCGCTCTATAAGGGCAGATGATAACAGCGAGTGGCAGGAAGATTCTGTAATGGTTGTAACAAAGTCTCTTACTAATGTTATCCTTACTAAGGATAATACAAAGTATGTTAAAATGGTATTTCCTGTAAAAGAAGGGAAAAAGTGGGCAGCTGATATGTATAACACCCATACCATACCAGAAGAGAAGCGGAATGATTTTATGAGTGATCGTGATCCGTTTAAAATAAAAGAGCCATCTACTTTTATAGATGTAGATAAGCCTTATAGTGTAGGTGGTAAATCATATACGAATACAGTCACCATTATACAGGGCACACCTATTGACCCTATTATGGGTATTGATGACCGTAAGGAGGTATATGCTAAAGGAATAGGTAGAGTTTACAGGATATTTAATCGTGCGACCTTTGCTCCATGTGCACCTAACCAATGTGCGTTCGGGGAGCAATTTAAACTAGACGGCCACGAACGGCACGAAGTGCTGGTTTCTTACGGAAAAGAATAACAAAATGCGCCATTTGCTCCTCTCTATATCCTTTCTGCTTTTATACTTGCCAAATGTTATGGCACAGCAGACAGGCAGCGGGGAGGAGCAAAAGCGTTTAATATACTTTACCGATAAGGCCAACTCTCCTTACTCAACCCAGCAACCACAGCTATACTTATCGCAGAAAGCTTTGGAGCGCCGTACAAAGCAAGGTATAAGTATAACCCCGCGCGACCTGCCGGTAAATGCTGCATATGTAAGCCGCCTGAAACAGTTGGGTGTAAAAGTATGGTATACTTCGCGTTGGTTTAACGCTGCTGTGGTGCAGTGCAACACAGAGCAACTTATTGAAATTCAGGCATTACCATTCGTTCGGGCTTCACAAAACCTTAACCGTATTGCATTTACAAACCAGCTAGCTCAGCAACTTAAGCCACAGGAACAGGTAGATGCCAGCCAGCTAACTGCTCCGGATGTAAAAGATTACGGACCGGCTTACCACCAGGCCAATATGCTGGGCGCAGATAAACTGCACGAAGCTGGTTATACCGGCGAAGGTATGACTATCGCTGTTTTTGATGCTGGGTTTCCGGCTGTAAATACGCTGCCCGCTTTTGCCCATCTCTACCAGAACAATAAACTGAAAGGCACTTTTGATTTTGTAACGAAGCAGCCGGATGTTTATAGCAACAGCTCACATGGCACCAGTGTTCTGTCTACTATGGCGGCAAAAGAGCCCGCTAAAATGATAGGTACAGCTTATGGAGCTAATTATTACCTTTTCCGGACAGAGGACGCTGCTACCGAGCATAACATAGAAGAGATAAACTGGCTCATAGCTGCCGAATATGCTGATAGCGCCGGCGTTGATGTGATCAATTCTTCGCTTGGTTATACTACTTTTGATGCTCCCTCCACTAGTTATACTTACGACCAGTTAAATGGTAACACAGCACTAATTACTAAAGCCGCTGACTTTGCTGCGGCAACGGGTATGCTGGTGGTAGTTAGTGCCGGAAACGAAGGCAACAAACCCTGGCGCTATATTTCGGCACCTGCCGATGCAGATTCTGTGCTGACAGTTGGTGCTGTAGACTCGCTCGGCATTAAAGCGCCTTTCAGTTCTTTCGGACCCTCAGCTGATGGCAGGATTAAACCGGATGTGGTTGGGTTGGGTTATAGGGCATATGTAATGAGCCCTAACGGCGCAGTTGTAAAAAGTAACGGTACTTCATTTTCGGGGCCAATAGTAGCGGGCATGGTTGCCTGTTTGTGGCAGGCCAATAACACCAAAACCAACCTGGAAATGATCAGACTGATGCGCCAGATCGGGAGCAATGCCAGCAAGCCGGATAATATGCTTGGCTACGGCATTCCCAATTATACCCGGTTGCTGGTTCAAACCCCTGCAGATGCGCTGATACTTACCAATCCTGTAACTTCAAACGAGCTTTTCTTAACTATAGGTAATAAATGGGCAACGCAACGCTCTACAGTTTATGTGTATGATGTTACAGGTAAAATGCTGTTTAAACAGGCTTTGCCTCCTAACCAGAACCAGCATGTCATTTCGCTGCGCCCTCAGGTGTTAAAGCAAGGTTTATACTTGTGTAAAGTTAGCGCTGGCACCGAAAGCAGTACCATCAGGTTTGTAAAGCTGTAAAGTATAAACAGGCGCTATCATAGTTATCATTTTTATTATTAACACAAGTATAAATACATTGAACAATGCCGAACCCTGACAAAGCTTTTGATGAATTTATACTTTGTTCTTTCCCAATTTATTTTCTCATATAGTTAATCTCGCATTGCAAAATCTTATATTTGATTCATGAAACCAATTATTGCCCCTTCTGTACTTGCTTCTGACTTTGCCAACCTGCAATCGGAGGTAGAAATGCTTAACAACAGCCAGGCCGACTGGTTACACATCGATATTATGGATGGCCGCTTTGTGCCGAACATTTCTTTTGGTTTTCCGGTAATGCAGGCTATCCAGCGTTATGCTAAAAAACCAATGGATGTGCACCTGATGATTGTGGAGCCAGAACTATACATTGAGCAGTTCAGACAAGCAGGCGCAGAAATTATTTCAGTGCATTACGAAGCCTGTAACCACCTGCACCGTACTTTGCAGCAAATTAAAGCAACCGGCGCTAAAGCTGGTATAGCTATTAACCCGCATACGTCAGTACAATTGCTGGATGATGTGATCGCAGATGCTGATCTGGTTTGTATCATGTCTGTTAACCCGGGTTTTGGCGGCCAGAAGTTTATTGAGAATACTTTTCGTAAAATAGAGGCGCTGAAGGACCTAATCATCCAACGTAACTCTAATGCGCTGATAGAGATTGATGGTGGCGTAAACCAGCAGAATGCACCACTTTTACTTGAAAAAGGTGCCGACGCATTGGTTGCCGGAAGCTTTGTTTTCTCTTCATCCGATCCGTTGCAAACTATAACTGATCTTAAAAACGTAACTGTAAACTAATATTCAGGCCGGATGCTGAAATATCTATCGGTATGGTTATTTATACTTTTGCCGTTAGGTGTTTCAGCACAACAGGCTACAGTTTCCGGTACTGTAACAGGAGAAGCGAAACAGCCGCTTGAACTGGCAACCATTGGTATAAAAGGCACTACGCTGGCCACTCAAACCGATAACCAGGGCAAATTTATAATTAAAGTACCGGCAGACCAGGACCTGATTGTACTGGTGCGCTACCTTGGCTACAAAGAGCAGGAGCGAAGCCTGCGTCTGCAACCTGGTCAAAGTATAAATCTGCAGTTTATACTTCAGCCAGATGCCCGCCAGCTCAATACCGTAGATGTCCGGGGCAAAAACACAGACGATACCCGTGAACAGGTAAGCGTAACAAAGCTTGATCCGCGCCTAACCAAAGAACTTCCTTCTGCCTACGGCGACTTCAATAAAATACTGGTTACGCTGCCAGGCGTACGCAGCAACAACGAGCTTTCTTCTACTTACACAGTTCGTGGCGGCAACTACGATGAAAACCTGGTGTATGTAAACGGCATCGAAATTTACAGGCCTTTTTTAGTAACAAACGCACAGCAAGAGGGCCTAAGTTTTGTAAACCCGGATCTGGTTGGCAACATCGAATTTTCATCGGGTGGCTGGCAGCCCAAGTTTGGCGATAAACTTTCATCGGTACTTAACATTGTTTATAAAAAACCGCAGACATTTGCAGGCTCTGTAACCGGCGGTTTAACAGGCGGAACCATGCACCTGGAGTCGGCGTCTAAAAACAAGAAAGTGACTTATTTGCTGGGGCTCCGGCATAAAAACGGGCAATACATGCTGCAAGGGCTACAAACCGATGGGCAGTATAAACCAAAATTCTCAGATGCGCAGGCTTATGTTACTGTTGATCTAACAAAAGATTCCATAACAAGTAACCGCACCAGTTTAAGTATACTTACCAGCTACGCCCAGAATGATTATGTGGTCGAGCCCGAATCCAGAGTAACTACTTTCGGAACTCGTCAAACCCCCTTGCGCCTGCAGGTAGGTTTTGATGGCCATGAGCTGATGAAGTATACTACATACCAGTTGGGCCTGAACCTGTCGCATCGTTTTACAGATGATTTTTTGTCGGAGCTTATACTTTCGGTGGTGCAATCGCGGGAGCGTGAGTTCAGGGATCTGGAGGCTGGTTACCGGTTGTGTGATGTAAATACAGAAAACGGCGATAACTATGGCGAATGTCTGCAGGAGCGTGGCATTGGTAGCCAGTACGACTATGCCCGTAACGCCCTGCTTGCACGAATTGCCACAGCAGAAAACCGCAACAGCTGGCAACTGAACAGTAAAAACCGCTTTGAGTTTGGGTTGAAAGCAGGTATTGAAAAGATGGACGATGAACTGCACGAATACGGTTTCAGAGATTCTGCTGATTATGTTTCGCCGTCATATTTTCTTACATCAGACCTTAACATGAACTCGCAGCGCTACAATGCTTACGCCCAGCATACTTACGAGATCGATTCCCTTAAAACGATAACGTATGGTTTGCGTGCTGCTTACTGGAGCTTCAATAAAGAATTCATCATAACACCACGTGTTCAATACTCATTTATTACAAAACATAACCCGGATCTGTCTTTTAAAGCAGCCGTGGGATTATATTACCAGCCGCCGTTTTATCGGGAGCTTCGCAACTTTGAGGGAGTTATCAATCAAAATCTGAAAGCACAGCGCTCGCTTCATGCTATAGTTGGCTCCGATTATATGTTTAAAGCCTGGGACCGCGATTTTAAACTAACAGCTGAGGCATACTATAAACACATGACAAACGTGGTGCCTTACGATATTGATAATGTGCGCCTGCGATATTATGCCCAAAACAATGCCAAGGCCTATGCAGCCGGTTTTGATATACGCGTAAACGGCGAATTTATAAAAGGTGCTGAATCCTGGTTGAGCCTGGGCGTGCTTTCGACAAAGGAAAACCTGGACAACGATTCTACTTTTGTTTACAATGGCAACGGTGATATTGCAGGAAAAAAACCATTGGGTTATATCCGAAGACCCACTGACCAGTTGTTGAATGTTGGCGTATACTTCCAGGACCATTTACCGGATAATCCAACCATCCGGATGTATTTAAACCTGGTGTATAACAGCGGGTTACCTTTTGGGCCTCCAAACCGACCTGAGTACCGAAATGCCTTTTCAGGCAAATCATTTAAGCGGGTAGATATCGGTTTTTCGAAAGTGATTGTATTGGGAGATGACCTAGCAGAAAAAAATAAATTCTCGCTGGAAAGTCTTTGGATAGGATTGGAAGTTTTAAACCTGATAGATGCAAAAAACAGGGTATCTTATACTTATGTAGACGATTTAAATGGCGTTACATACGCTGTTCCGAACTTCCTGACAGGCCGCAGGTTAAACCTGCGGTTTATAGCAAGATTTTAAAGGCAATAAAAAAGGAGTGGTTTAACCGCTCCTTTTTTATTTTATACTTTCTGAGTTTCTAAAAACGCTTCTTTTTCCAGTCGTTATAGGCGCTTTCAATTTCGCGGGCATACGTTTTATAAGCTTCGGGGTCAGTTGTGCCCAGTTGCATGGCTTTGGCAGTTAAAGAGGCAGCCACTTCATATTCCTGATTTTGAGCATACAACCGTGCTTTTACCCAATTGTTATAGAAGTTTTCTTTAATGGCAATGGATTTATTTATCAGCTCCAAGGCCTTCTCCTGAAACTCCTTTTTAGTAGATAGGTACTCAGCACATTGCGCCCAGATAAACCAATCGTCGGGTTTGGCTTCTGCGAGTGCTTTTGAAATATTGGCCAGCGCCTTTTTTTCAATTTCTGTTTCTATATGGATGGCAATCTGCGTGTTTTCCCAGTTAAGGTATAAGTAACCTTTGTTTAAGCTGATATCGGAGAAAGAGAATTGCATGGTTTCTTTAAACGCAGCTTTAGTAGGTTTTACATGCACATAAGCAACATCATTTAGTTCATTATAGCCTTCTAGTCCCCATAAAGTAGTATCCTTGTTTAATACTACATTCCAGGACGAATCATTTTCCGGAAGTATATACAAGGAGTATGTTCCGGCAGGCACGCGCTCTTGTTCCAGAAAAAGCTCATCAGAAAAAGTAATCAGTGTAGCTTCGTTGGCTCCGGCACGCCAAAGTTGCCCGTAAGGCACCAGCGACCCAAATATTTTACGCCCTTTCACACCTGGTGCATGGTACCGTACTGTAATGTCGGTAAGTCCTATCGTTTGCCTCAGATAAGACTCAGGGCTGGCCTGTGGCAGCCTGAGCTGTGCAGTAGCAGCCTGGCCTGCTAGCATAAAAACTGCTAAAAAAAATATGTGTAGTAAGTACTTATTCATTCTACTGCTGAAAATCGATTGATTTAGATTTATTCTCCCGAAAAAACTATGCCAGATGCCCGCCAGCAAAGTATAAATTGGTTTGCAAAGGTAATAAAGTTTCAATGAAGCTGATATATACTACTTTATGTTTGGCTTTTGTGTGCTACCAACATCTGTCATAAGTCCTATTTACTATTAAGCCTCATCAATACATAATTTAATAATATAAAATTAAAAATAATTTATTGTATTACGAAACATAAGTTTCAATTTTATGTATACAAAAACCAATGCTTGAGCTTTTACAATAAAGCACACTCCCGCTCCTACATCGTGCTATGAAAATTTCTTAATACCCCAAAGCACAATTATGTGCTCCTGGGCAGAGCTTGTGTATAGCTTATTGCGCCATAGTGTGGCATTTCCACTTTAGTTTTCCCTATCATAACACATTTTATACTGCTTTATATGGATATTAAAATTCTACTAAATATAAAGGTACTGGCTATATTAACGGAAGCTCTGATGTGCATGAATTTATGGATGTAGCCACTGATGGCCAGGTAACAGGAGGAGGTGGATCCGATAAGTTCAGAATTAAGATCTGGAAATCAGGCGGAGATGTAGTTTATGATAACGAAAAAGGAACCGCCGAAAATGCTGACCTTTCTTCTACAGCCATACTTGGCGGCGGCTCTATCGTAATACATGAGGTGGTTAAAGCTACCGGGTCAGGCAAATTTATAAGCGAAACTATTTCAAAACCTGAGCCGGGCACTTCTGAATTCTACAATTATCCGAATGCTTTCTCAGACAGAACTACAATTGCTTTTAGTTTAGAAAAAGAAGAAAGCTTTGTGCTGGAAGTTTTTGATGTAAGAGGTGCATTGATCAAAAAAGTAGACATGGGCGTAGCAGAGAAAGGTAAACTATATGAGTATGAACTCGATGCCAGAAGTATGGCCGAGGGAATTTACTTTGCACGTTTATCAACTACGGCAGGTACCAAAACTTTAAAAATGCTGCTTAAAAAGTAATACAAGTATAAAATTTTCAACAAAAGTGCCGGTCTTGCTTAAGGCCAGCACTTTTATTTTTAAAAGGATAGCCTTAAAGAATAAACTAAAACTTTTACCAGTGTTTATAGTTTACTAAAAATTCCTGCTTACTTTTGCAGCACATAATGCGCAACACCACGTTACATAGCATCCTTTCTACTCCGGCAACTTCTGTTGCTTATGGTACTGCTGCGCACGTACATCATTTCTATCATTCCTCGTAAGAGGAATCCAATTAACATATAGCCCCCGTTGGGTGTATACCCATTTATACGTTGCAGGAAGCAGGGTATAGATCGCCTTTATTTTCATTTTCAGAATAACATTTATGCTTCGTATAGCTATCCAAAAATCAGGCAGACTCAGTGATGATTCGCTTAAACTGATCCGTGAGTGCGGTATCTCGTTCATCAGCAGCAGCCTGAAACTCAAAACAGAATCCACTAATTTTCCGCTGGAAATCCTCTTTCTCCGCGACGATGATATACCTGGTTATGTAGCCGATGGCGTGGCCGACATTGGTATAGTTGGCCAGAACGTGCTGGTAGAAGAAGGGATGAAACACCTTTCTGTAGAAGAGCTTGGTTTCTCCAGATGCCGCCTGTCTCTGGCTATTCCAAAAGGAGAAAACTATACTTCCCTGGAGGACCTGAACGGAAAGAATATTGCTACTTCGTATCCTAATTTATTGGAGTCATACCTTTCGGAGCGCGGCATCAAGGCACATATTCATACCATAAGCGGGTCTGTGGAGATTGCGCCAAGTATAGGTTTGGCCGATGCCATTTGCGATATTGTAAGCTCGGGAAGTACCCTTATCAGCAATGGTTTAAAAGAGGTGGAGCGTGTGTTTAAATCGCAGGCTGTACTTATTGCCAACCAGGATCTGAGTGCTGAAAAGAAAGAGATACTTGAGAAACTGCTTTTCAGGATACATGCTGTGCAACGCGCACAACGCGCCAAATATATACTGTTAAACGCACCAAATGATAAGGTAGCCGAGATCTCTCAATTACTCCCAGGCGTAAAATCACCAACTATACTTCCGCTGGCCGAAGAAGGCTGGAGCTCGCTGCACTCTGTGGTAAACGAGGATGATTTCTGGGAGATCATAGAAAAACTGAAAGCAGCCGGTGCGCAGGGTATTCTGGTTGTACCTATCGAGAAAATGATCATCTGATGAAAAAGATCTTATATCCAGAAACTATAAACTGGCCTGAACTGGCAAAAAGACCTGTAAAAGACCTTCAGGAACTGGAGTCAACCATCCGCATCATTTTTAAGCTGGTGCAGGAGCAAGGCGATGAAGCCCTGTATCAACTGGCTGAAAAGTATGATGGCAAGCGTCCTGAAGCTTTACTGGCCACACCGGAGGAACTGGCATCTGCAGAAAGTGAAATCAGCCCGGAACTGAAAGAAGCGATACTACAGGCATATAGTAACATTCAGCTTTTCCATTTGCAGCAGGCTGAACAAATGCCTATAGTGGAAACCATGCCGGGGGTAAACTGCTGGCGTAAAAGTGTGGCCATCGATAAAGTAGGTTTATACATTCCGGGAGGAACGGCACCGCTTTTTTCTACGTTGCTGATGTTGGGTGTGCCTGCTAAACTGGCTGGCTGTAAGCAAATTATACTTTGCACACCGCCATCAAAAGAAGGTGCTATTCACCCGGCCATTCGCTACACGGCTGCTTTATTGGGCATCGAAACTATAGTGAAGGCAGGCGGTGCACAGGCAGTAGCGGCTATGGCTTTTGGTACGGAAAGCGTACCGGCTGTAAGCAAAATATTCGGACCCGGAAACCAGTATGTAACCATGGCGAAGCAACTGGTAACGCAACTAGGCGTGGCTATCGATATGCCGGCCGGACCATCGGAAGTGCTGGTGATGGCCGATGAAACAGCTAACCCTGCTTTTGTAGCTGCTGATTTACTTTCGCAGGCAGAGCATGGCCCGGATTCGCAGGTGGTGTTGCTGAGCACATCTGAAACTATAGTTGATCAGGTGATCGCTGAAATCCAGAAGCAGCTACAGGAACTACCTCGAGAAGCTGTTGCGGCACAGGCACTGGAAAACAGCATGGCTATAGTTCTGGAAAACTCACAGCAGATGCTTGATTTCTCGAACCTGTACGCACCGGAGCACCTTATACTTGCCATTCAGGATCTTGAAACTATAGCAAATGGCGTGGTAAATGCAGGGTCGGTTTTCCTGGGCAACTATACACCTGAAGCAGCCGGCGATTATGCTTCCGGTACCAATCACACCTTGCCAACCAATGGCTATGCACGCGCTTATAGTGGCGTGTCGCTGGATAGTTTTGTCAAGAAGATCACATTCCAGCATATCACTACAGAAGGCCTGAAGAATATTGGCAGAACGATTGAAGTAATGGCCGAAGCCGAAGGGTTGCAGGCACACAAAAATGCAGTAAGTATCAGATTAAAGACGCTATAAATGTTTGATCTAGAAAGTATAGTTCGCCCGAATGTATGGCGCATGAAACCCTATGCATCGGCCCGCGACGAGTTTAAAGGCACCGCCAGCGTATACCTGGATGCCAATGAAAATAACCTGGGAAGTTTGGCCGGCAGCAACTATAACCGCTATCCTGATCCGCACCAGAAAGCGCTTAAAAGTAAGATTACAAGTATAAAAGGAGTGAAGCCTTCGCAGATATTCCTGGGTAACGGCTCTGATGAAGCAATTGACCTGCTGTTCCGTATGGTTTGTCGACCGGGCCAGGACCGCGCGCTGTTTTTACCGCCAACTTATGGCATGTACGAAGTGTCAGCTAACCTGAACGATGTGCAGCTGGATACCGTGCAGCTGACAGCTGATTTCCAAATACCGGTAGCCGAAGTGCTGCGAAACGTAAAGCCAGAAACAAAGCTCATCTTCATTTGCTCGCCCAACAATCCGACAGGTAATGCTATTAAATCAGAAGACATTGAAGCCATACTTGACAATTTTGATGGACTGGTGATAGTTGACGAAGCGTACATTGATTTTTCGGAGGAGCCAAGCTGGACCACCCGACTACAGGATTTCCCGAACCTGGTAGTGCTGCAGACTTTCTCCAAAGCATGGGGAATGGCCGGTTTGCGTTTAGGTATGGCATTCGCATCTGAGGAGATTATCGCGCTGCTCGACAAAATAAAGCCGCCGTATAACATAAACGAAGCTACTCAGGAACTTGCTCTGAAAGCCCTTGATCAGGATGAGCAACTGAAGTATATGATCGAAGAGATCATTCAGGAACGACAGATGTTAGAGACGGCTCTGCCCACCTTGGCTATAGTTGAGAAAGTTTATCCTTCAGATGCCAACTTTATACTTGTAAAAGTAACTGACGCTAACAGCCTTTATAGTTACCTTTTAAATAAGGGAATTGTGACCCGTAACCGCTCCAGTGTGCCCGGCTGCGATAATTGCCTGCGCATATCCGTTGGTACCACCGACGAGAACCAGCAACTATACCAGGCCATGTCAGAGTTTAATATTTAGACATAACAAGTTAGAAATTAGACTATAGTTGTTAGAATCCAGATGATTAGGCTTTTTCAGAGTCTAACATCAATATCTTTCCAAAATGAAAAAAGCATTATTTATAGATCGCGACGGTACCATACTTGTCGAGCCCAAAACCGATTACCAGGTAGATTCTTTTGAGAAGTTTGAGTTTATTCCGAAAGTGATCCGCAATTTGTATAAGATCTACACCGAGCTGGAATACGAGTTTGTGATGGTTACCAACCAGGACGGGCTTGGTACTGACTCTTACCCGGAACATACCTTCTGGCCTTATCAGAATAAAATGCTGGATATACTAAAGAGCGAAGGCGTAGAGTTTCATGATATTCTGATTGACCGCAGTTTTGAGCACGAAGGACTTGAAACGCGCAAACCCGGCATTGGGATGATGAAAAAGTACCTGGAAGAAGAGTACGATCTGGCAAACAGCTATGTGATCGGCGACCGCCTGACCGATGTACAACTGGCGAAAAACCTGGGCGCTAAAGCTATACTTCTGGCCGATTTTCAGAGCGAAGACGCTGCCCTGAACACCAACGATTGGGACGAGATCTATACTTTCCTGAAGCTACCAGAGCGCAAAGCAAGTGTCCGCCGCCAGACTTCAGAAACTGATATCCAGATAGACCTGAACCTGGATGGAACCGGAAAGTCAGATATCAAAACCGGCCTTGGCTTTTTCGACCACATGCTGGAGCAACTGGCCCGCCATGGCAACGTGGATCTGAGAATAGCTGTGAAAGGTGACCTGCACATAGACGAACATCATACGATAGAAGATACTGGGCTGGCGTTAGGCGAAGCTTTCCTGAATGCGTTGGGCGACAAAAAAGGTATTACGCGCTATGGTTTTTTACTCCCTATGGACGACATACTGGCTCAGGTGGCGATTGATTTTGGAGGTAGGCCGTGGATAGTTTGGGATGCCGAATTTAAACGCGAGAAAGTAGGAGACATGCCAACCGAAATGTTCTTCCACTTCTTCAAATCTTTCTCCGATACCGCTAAATGTAACCTGAATATCAAAGCAGAAGGGCAGAACGAGCATCATAAGATTGAAGCAATCTTTAAAGCTTTTGCCAAAGCCATACGCATGGCGGTTCAGCGTAACCTCAACGATAATTCTTTGCCTTCAACAAAAGGAGTTTTGTAATTCGTTAGTCCACAAATAGTTGTGGGCTTATTTTAACCTAAGTATAAGCGATAGCTTAAAAATAAAACTGAAGTATAGTTTGCTTTTGAAAAATCGGGGCTTACATTTGTGACGTCGCAACTATAAGCGCTGTGACATTTAAACAGAACATGATCCAGAATCTTCATCTTAATGCATGGTGGTGGCACGTTACGCAAAATATCGTGAACAGCCCGGCTATGCATTTTTTGAAGAGATAGTATAGTCTTAAGCCAAAGGTATCAAAGGCCTGCTGTTCACCTGAACAGCAGGCCTTTTTTGTTTTTAGACCAAACCAGAACCATGCGTAACTATAAAATAACAACCAATTACAAACGATTGCTCGCAGATACACTAACCCCGGTAAGTGTGTACCTGAAGCTACGTGACCGTTACCCAAACAGCATTTTGCTGGAAAGCTCGGACTACCACGGTGCCGAAAACAGCTTCTCGTATATCTGCTGCAGCCCGATGGCAAGTATAAAAGCCGAGAACGAAGTGCTGACGGAGCTTTTCCCGGATGGTAGCACCAGACAGACGCCTATCACGAAGGATGTAAATGTGCCGGCGCAACTGGCAGCCTTCGCACAGAGTTTCGAGGTAGAGCAGAACGGCTTCAGCTTCATCACTAACGGACTCTTCGGTTACATGAACTACGACGCCGTTCGCTATTACGAAGATATCGAGTTGAACCTGCGCCCAGACTGCCAGGATATTCCGGACCTGTTTTATGCGGTGTATCGCTTTGTCATCGCGATCAACCACTTCACCAACGAAGCCTATATTTTCTCGCACAGCTATAACCAAAGCGACGAGAACGGTATAACGCAACTAGAGGCACTCCTGAACAGCCGTAACATCCCGAGTTATACTTTCAAAACGGCTGGTGCAGAAGCTCATAACATCAGCAGCGAAGGGTTTTTAAAAAATATACAGAAAGCAAAGGAGCATTGCTTCCGCGGGGATGTGTTTCAGTTGGTGCTTTCCAGAAGATTTGAGCAGGCTTTCCAGGGAGATGAGTTTAACGTGTACCGGGCGTTGCGGTCTGTTAATCCGTCTCCCTACCTGTTCTATTTCGATTATGGCAGCTTCAAGATCTTCGGCTCATCGCCGGAGGCGCAGCTGGTGATCAAAGACGGCAAAGCCAGTATATTCCCGATTGCAGGTACTTTCAGAAGAACCGGCGATGACGCGGCCGATGCTGCACTGGCTGAAAAACTATTAGCCGATCCGAAAGAAAATGCCGAACACGTGATGCTGGTGGATCTTGCACGCAACGACCTGAGCCGCAACGGACACAGCGTAGAAGTGGAAACCTTCCGGGAAATACAATTTTACTCGCACGTCATTCACCTGGTATCGAAAGTATCGGGGCAGCTGCATAACCAGGAAGATTCGCTGCAGATGGTAGCCAGCACATTTCCGGCAGGCACGCTTTCCGGAGCACCTAAGCACAAAGCCATGCAGCTCATCGATAAGTATGAAACGACTAACCGAGCTTTTTACGGCGGCTGCATTGGCTTCCTGGATTTTAACGGCAACTTCAACAGTGCCATCATGATCCGCTCGTTCCTGAGCAAAGATTACAAGCTGTTTTACCAGGCTGGGGCCGGCATTGTGGCGGCTTCTAACCCGGAAAGTGAACTGCAGGAGGTAGACAATAAGTTAATGGCATTAAGACGTGCGCTTCAGCTGGCACAGGAGATCAATTAATATGAATGTTCTGGTAATCGACAATTACGACTCTTTCACTTACAACCTGGTGCACCTGCTGCAGGAACTAGGCGCTAATGTAACGGTGCGTCGCAACGACAAGGCCACGTTGGAAGAAGTAGCCAGTTTTGACAAGATCATGCTGTCTCCCGGTCCGGGAATACCCGACGAAGCTGGTATGCTGAAAGAAATCATTCGCACTTTTGGGTCGACAAAAAGCCTGTTTGGAGTATGTTTAGGACATCAGGCAATTGGTGAAGTATATGGTGGTAAGTTGTTTAATAGCAACGAAGTATGGCACGGTGTGGCTACCCCCGTTCGGGTGGTGTGCGAGGAGGAGCCACTGTTCACAAACCTGCCAAATCAGTTTAACACCGGCCGATACCACTCCTGGCTGGTGGAGCAGGAATTACCCGAGTGCCTGGTGCCAACGGCAGTAGATGAAACTGGAAACATCATGGCGTTGCGCCACAAAGAGCATGATGTACGCGGCGTGCAGTTTCACCCGGAATCAGTGCTGACCGAGCATGGGAAGGAAATGATTAAGAACTGGCTGGGAAATTAGAAATTTTGAGAGTTAGAAAGTTAGAAAGTAAGGAGTGAGCAGATTGTACCCACCCCTAACCCCTCCGAGGAGGGGAATTTGGTACAATCGAAAAATCCCCTCCCTGCAGGGGCAGGGGTGGGTAAATCATCTACAGAATATCAACCATGAAAGAAATACTAAATCACTTATTTGAACATAAAACGCTAAGCAAGGAGCAGGCGCGGGAAGTGCTGGTGAATATTGCAGGCGGCAAGTATAACCAGAACCAGATCTCAAGTTTCCTTACCGTGTTTATGATGCGCAGCATTACTGTGGAGGAACTGGAAGGCTTCCGGAATGCGCTGCTGGACCTTTGCCATCGCGTTGACTTATCGGCATATAACCCTATTGACTTGTGCGGTACGGGTGGCGATGGCAAGGATACCTTTAATATTTCGACACTTTCTTCTTTTGTAGTGGCGGCCAATAGTATTCCGGTTGCCAAGCACGGTAACTACGGCGTTTCATCGTCCTGCGGCTCCTCCAATGTGCTGGAAGCGTTGGGGATCAAGTTTACCACTGATACTGACAGGCTGGAGCGAAGCATTGACAAGTATAACATCTGTTTTCTGCATGCGCCTTTATTTCACCCGGCCATGAAGAGCGTAGGCCCGATCCGGAAAGACCTGGGAGTGAAGACCTTCTTTAACATGCTGGGACCGATGGTAAACCCTGCCTTTCCGAAGCTGCAGATGGTTGGGGTGTTCAGCCTGGAGCTGGCTCGCATGTACGGCTACCTGTACCAGCAGCAGCCGGATGTGAAGTATAGCATCATCCATACCCTGGATGGCTACGACGAGATTTCCCTCACCAGCCCGTTTAAAGTGATCTCTGACAGCAAAGAGTCTCTGTTAGATGCGGATGCCCTTGGCCTGCCACGCCTGCAGCACGAGCAGATCAAAGGCGGAGCAGGTATAGCCGAATCGGCCGAGGTCTTTGTGAAGGTGCTGAAAGGTAAAGGCACGGCTGCCCAGACTGCCGTAGTTGCCGCCAACGCCGGAATGGCTATCCAATGCGCCAGACCGGTACTCAACACTACAGATGCTGTTGTACTAGCTAAACAAACGCTGGAATCAGGAAAAGCTTACGCGCTATTTAACAGCTTGATAAACGATAAGAACTTAGTGGAAGCTTAAACATCTTCAAATCTCCACATTTTCAAATTTACAAATTAAACAACATGAACATACTCGACGAAATCATCGCCCATAAATACAAAGAAGTAGCCGAACGCAAAGACCTATACCCGGTAAAGTTGCTGGAGAAGAGTTTATACTTCGAAACACCTTGCCTGTCGCTGGAGCGTTACCTGTTGCGCCCGGACAAGAGTGGGATCATTGCCGAGATCAAACGTAAGTCCCCATCCAAAGGCGATATCAATCCTTATGTATCGGTGGAGCGCACTTCTATTGGTTACATGCAGGCAGGCGCTTCTGCCTTATCTATTCTTACTGACACCAACTACTTTGGCGGTAAGAACGAAGACCTGGTGACAGCCCGCAAATTTAATTTCTGCCCGATTCTTCGCAAAGATTTTATGGTGGATGAGTACCAGATCGTGGAAGCAAAATCGATCGGTGCCGATGCCATATTGCTGATTGCGGCTGCCCTAGATCCTGCACGCTTGAAAGAACTGGCCTCTTTTGCCCGCTCGTTTGGCCTGGAAGTGCTGTTGGAAGTTCATAACAATGAAGAACTGGAAAGTAGCTTTAACGAATTTGTAACCGTAGTCGGTGTGAACAATCGCAACCTTAAAACATTTAAGACTGATGTAGGCTTATCGTTTGAGCTGGCGCAGTACATTCCTCAGGGTATTACTAAAGTTTCGGAAAGTGGGCTGAGCCAGGCACAAACGTTGGTTGAGCTGCAGCAGGCAGGCTACAACGGCTTCCTGATTGGAGAGACGTTTATGACCGACAGCCGTCCTGAGCGTGCTGCCGCTGCTTTTGTAAAAGAACTGCGCCAATTACAGGAGCTTAAAGCACAGGTAGTATGAAGGTAAAAGTATGCGGCATGCGAGAGCCGGAGAACCTGAGGCAGATCGCGGCGCTTCAGCCGGATTACATGGGCTTCATCTTTTACGAAGGGTCTAAGCGCTATTGTGATGAAACTATAACTCCGAAATTGTTAGACGAACTGCCGGCAAGTATAAAAAAGGTAGGTGTGTTCGTAAATGAATCTACTGAAGTTATACTTGACACAGCCCGAAAGTATAAACTGGATGTAATACAGTTGCATGGAAGAGAAACTCCAAGGCAATGCAAAGAACTACAAGAAGCTGGGTTAGAGGTGATAAAGGCCTTCTCAGTAGATGATAACTTTGTCTTTGAAAACACGCTGCTGTATGAAAGAAGCTGTGATTACTTCCTGTTCGATACCCGTGGCAACAACTACGGTGGTAATGGAACTGTCTTCGACTGGGAAATACTTAAAGGCTACCTGTCTGACAAGCCATACTTCCTGAGCGGTGGCCTGAGCCTGGAAAACCTTAAGAGCCGGGAGTTTGAAAAAATCTGGCCGAAACCGTTTGCACTGGATGTAAACAGCGGATTTGAGTTGGAGCCGGGGCTGAAGGATGTGGAGAAGGTGAAGGAGCTGATCATATTTATTAAAGAGAAGAATTAAGATGATAAACTATAACGTTGACGAAAACGGCTTCTATGGCAAATTTGGCGGAGCTTATATCCCCGAAATGCTGTACCCCAATGTGGAAGAGCTGCGCCAGAATTACCTAAAGATTATGGCAGAGCCGGAGTTTCAGGAAGAACTGCAGACATTACTGAAAGATTATGTGGGCCGCCCAACGCCGCTATACTTTGCCAAGCGCTTATCTGAAAAGTATAACACCAACATTTACCTGAAGCGCGAAGACCTGAACCATACCGGTGCGCACAAGATCAACAACACCGTTGGGCAGGTACTGATGGCGAAACGATTGGGTAAAAAACGCATTATTGCCGAAACAGGTGCCGGACAACATGGCGTGGCTACGGCTACGGTTTGCGCCCTGATGGGACTGGAGTGTATCGTGTACATGGGTGAAGTAGACATTCAACGGCAGGCACCTAATGTGGCCAGAATGAAAATGTTAGGCGCCACGGTAGTGCCAGCCACCAGCGGCAGCAAAACCCTGAAAGACGCCACCAACGAAGCCATCCGCGACTGGATCAACAACCCCGAAGACACTTACTACATCATCGGTTCGGTAGTTGGTCCTCACCCGTACCCGGACATGGTAGCGCGTTTTCAGTCGGTAATTTCAGAAGAGATAAAAGTACAGCTGAAAGAGAAGACCGGCAGCGAGAACCCAGATTATGTGGTGGCTTGTGTGGGCGGCGGCAGCAACGCAGCAGGCGCATTCTACCATTACCTGGATACGCCTGAAGTGAAACTTGTGGCTGTGGAAGCAGCCGGATTGGGCGTTGGTTCCGGTGAGTCGGCAGCTACATCGGTGTTGGGCAGAGAAGGCATTATACACGGCAGCCGCACCTTGCTTATGCAGACAGATGACGGGCAGGTAACCGAGCCATACTCTATCTCGGCGGGGCTGGATTACCCAGGTGTTGGGCCGCTGCATGCGCACCTGCACCAATCCGGAAGAGCCATTTTCGAAAGTATAACCGATGACGAAGCACTACAGGCAGTGTTGGAGCTAACGAGACTGGAAGGAATCATACCTGCATTGGAAAGCGCGCACGCACTGGCAGCTCTTGGCAGAATCGGTGCAAAGCCGGACGAAGTTATAGTTGTGAATCTTTCCGGTCGCGGCGACAAAGATTTAACTACCTACTTAGACAGATTTGAGCTCCATGGAAAATAGAATCAAAACCCTTTTCGAACAAAAGCCACAGGGGCTGCTGTCGGTATACTTTACGGCCGGCTACCCAAACCTGGAAGATACTGTTCCGATCATCCTGGAGTTGGAGAAGAATGGCGTTGACCTGATTGAGGTAGGGATGCCTTTCTCTGATCCTTTGGCGGATGGCCCAACCATACAACAAAGCAGTGAAATTGCCCTGCGCAATGGCATGACCATTCCGAAGCTGTTTGAACAGTTAAAAGACATCCGCCAATATACACAGATTCCGCTGGTGCTGATGGGCTACCTGAACCCGGTTATGCAGTATGGAGTGGAGCGCTTCTGCCAGAAAGCCAAAGAAATCGGAATAGATGGAATTATCCTTCCGGACCTGCCGCTTTCAGATTATGTGCGGGAGTATAAAGCGCTGTTTGAGCAGAATAACCTGAGCAAGATCTTCCTGATCACGCCACAAACTCCGGAGCAGCGCATTCGTGAGATCGACAGCCACACCAATGGTTTTGTATACATGGTTTCGTCGGCGTCGGTAACTGGCAGCACGAACGGAAAGGCAGTAGTTAACACCGGTTATTTCGAGCGGGTAGGCCAGATGGGGCTTCGTAATCCGGGCATGATCGGCTTCGGCATTCACAACCGCGATACTTTTTCGCAGGCCTGCAACCACGCACGCGGCGCCATCATCGGCAGTGCTTTTATAAAGGCGCTGGCCCAGGAAGGCAGCCTAGAGCAAAATATCCAGACATTCATCCAACGCATTAAACAAGAAGTATGATCATACAATTGCAGCAAGGTATACCTGCTGAACTGAAAGAAAACATCCTGCAGCAGATTAAGGCTGTCGGCTTTAAGGGCAACGAAGTACTGACGCAGGAAGGCCATTACATCGTAGGCATTGGCAAGAAAGATTTTGATATTCGTACCATTGGCCAGTTGCCTGGCGTAGCAGACATTCACCGCGTGTCGGATGAATATAAACTGATCTCTCGCAAATGGAAAGTTGAACCTACCCGCATTGACCTAGGTGATGGCGTGGTGATTGGCGAAGGGCAGTTCAGTATCATGGCCGGCCCTTGCTCTATCGAAAGCGAAAAGCAGATCGAGTTGGTGGTGCAGCACCTGGTTGAGAATAATGTGAAGATCATGCGTGGCGGCGTATTCAAGCCGCGCAGTTCGCCGTATGCTTTCCGTGGACTTGGGTTGGAAGGATTGCAGATGTTCCACCGCATTTGCCGTGAGAACGGGATCAAGATCATTACCGAGGTTATGCAGGTGTCGCAGATCGAAGACATGATCGATTATGTGGATGTATTCCAGGTGGGAGCGCGCAACAGTCAGAACTTTAACTTATTGGATTCCTTAGGGGCGGCGCAGAAGCCTGTACTTCTAAAACGCGGTATTTCCGGTACACTGGAAGAACTGCTGCAGGCTGCAGAGTACATTTTCTCGAACGGCAACGAAAAGATCATGCTGTGCGAGCGCGGTATTCGGTCTTATGAAAACTCTTACCGCAATGTGCTGGACCTTAACGCAGTGCCAGTGCTGAAAGCCAAAACACACTTGCCGGTTATAGTTGATCCATCGCATGGAATTGGTCTACGCGACTATGTAGAAGAAATGTCGCTGGCAGCGGTGATGGCTGGTGCAGACGGTGTAATCTACGAAACGCATCAGAAGCCTGAAGAGGCTTTCTCTGACGGACAGCAGACGGTGAATTTTAAAGAGTCAGAAAGGCTGATACGTCGTATGCGTCAGGCTTATACTTTAAGGGAGAGTTTTTAGAATAGCTATGGCGCGAGCGTCCTCGCTCGTGACGAACTATAGTTGGGCCTCTGGCCTAATCGGATAATAAATCCGATATTATTGTAAGGACACGGGTTGCAAACCCGCGCCAGCAAAAGGAAAAGCTTGAAAGGATAAGTCCCCCTTTGAAGGGGTTAGGGGGGATATTTATCTTGCACGAGTAAACACCCCTATTGTCCCCTCAAGGGGACAGTCAAAAAGAAAAAGCCCGGTACTTAATTGCACCGGGCTTTTATACTTTAGTTATTGGCTGGTTTCAGCGTTTCATCTAACCATTTGAAGAACTCACGCTGCCAAACTATTGCATTTTGCGGCTGCAGTACCCAGTGATTTTCGTCTGGCAAGTATAACAGTCGGCTTTTAATACCCTTCAGCTGTGCCAACTGGAAAGCCTGCAAACCTTGCTCAATACCTACACGGAAGTCCTGGCCACCCTGAACGATCAGGATTGGCGTGTTCCATTTATTAGCATGCTCGATCGGGTTGAATTCCTTATAAGCTTGCGGGGCTTTTGTATCCCAGTAAGGGCCTTTCAGTTCGTTGTTGGCAAAGAAAAGCTCTTCGGTAGTGCCATACCAGCTGCGTATATCAAATAAACCGTCGTGTGCGATAAAGGTCTTGAAGCGACCTTCGTGCAGACCAGCTAGCATAAACACGGAGTAACCACCGTAGCTGGCACCCACAGCACCAAGTCTGTCTTTGTCTACATACTTATCTTTCGCCACATCATCTATAGCAGTCAGGTAATCGCGGATGGCTTGTCCGCCCCAGTCGCCGCTGATCTGGCGGTTCCATTCATCGCCGTGGCCCGGCATTCCGCGTCTGTTCGGTGCAACCACGATATAACCGTTAGCAGCAATCAATTGCATGTTCCAGCGGTAAGAGTAATACTGTGTTAAGGCTGATTGCGGGCCACCCTGGCAGTAAAGCAAGGTTGGGTATTTTTTGTTCGGGTCGAAATCCGGCGGATAAACTACCCACGAGAACAAGTCTTTGCCATCAGTAGCTTTGGTAACGCGTGACTCAACTTTACTCAGTGATAGTTTGCTGTAGATCGCGTCGTTCACATTGGTCAGTTGCGTCAGTTTACCGTTTTTCAGGTCAACACGGAAAAGTTCGGCAGCGTGGTTCATGTCGGCGCGCGACACGATCAGGCTGTTGCCTGACTGGCCTGCAATGCCATTGATATCGAACTGGCCTTTGGTAACCTGCTTTATACTTTTAGCCGAGAATTTGCCTAAGTTTTTAGGTAGCGATACTTCAAACAGCTGTATCGTACCTTTAGTTGGCGCTACAAACCAGATCTTGCTGCCATCTTTGCTCCAGGTAAAGGAGTTTATCGTTTCATCCCAGTCCTTGGTCAGGTTATACTTCTGTCCGGTTTTGGTGTCGAGAACAATCATCTCGTTCTGGTCGGCTTCGTTACCGTCTTCATCCATACTTAACCAGGCAAGTTTGGTAGCGTCTTCCGAGAAGGCAGGAGCGTTGTCATATCCCATGTTGCCTTCCGTAAAGTTGATTGTTTTTCCTGAAGCTATGTCGTAGCGGTAAATGTCGGTGTTGGTGCTAACCGCGTACTCTTTTCCGAACTTCTTCTTGCTCACATAAAGTATAGCTTTGCTGTCCGGGCTCCAGATCATGTCTTCCAGTCCGCCAAACGGCATTTGCGGCGTATCGAAAGGCTCGTCTTTCATGATGTCGGTAGCCGTGCCAATCTTGCCTTCGTTGTAAGGGGCGAAGAAAACGTGCTGAAACTTACCGTCTTCCCAGGTATCCCAGTGGCGGTAGTTCAGGTCGTCGTACACGTAAGCGTTCGATTTCTTCAGCTCAGGGTAAATATCCTTGCTGTGTACGTTTTTCACTTCCACCTCGCGCGAAAACAACACATGCTTTCCATCCGGCGAGAAACGAACATTGCTCAGGCCACCTTCAACGTTGGTAAGCTGCTTTGGTTCGCCTTTACCGCCTGTTAGCTGCCACAGCTGGCCTTTGTGCAGGTAAATGATGTTGCCAGTAGCTTTATCAACCCTAACTACACTTTCGCCACCTTTTGTAGCTGTTATTTGGGTAGGTTGTCCGCCAGCAACAGGAATACGGTAGAGATTGCGCTCGCTGCCGTTTTCTTCCATATTTACATAGCCAACGCCGTAGATAACCGATTTACCGTCGGGCGTTACCGCCTCAGCCGAAACGCGCCCCAGCTTCCAGAGCAGTTCCGGAGTCATGCGCTGTTGTGCCTGCGCTATAGTTACAGCAAACACGCCAGCCAGTATCAATGTCTTTTTCATACCTCAAATGTAATTTAAATGGCGGTATTCTGAAATGCTTGTGAAGAGAAGAGATTGTAAGATTTTGTAGTTACTGAACTATACTTGTCTTATATTTGCAGTAATGAAAGGCACAATGGCTCATATGTACCATCATCATGCACGAAGCAATAGTTTCGGAGCCGCTTGCCTATGGATTTGCTAGAAGTATAAACGTATATATCCAAAAGCCTGACTCCGAAACGAGTCAGGCTTTTTTGTTTTTGTCCGAATCAGGATTTACAGGATTTATACTTTAGAATTCATTCATAATTCGTAATTATTTAATTTGTAATTAATACAAAATGAACTTAGTTATAGTTGATTACAAGGCGGGCAATGTGCAGTCGGTGATGTTTGCGCTGGAACGGCTGGGTATAAATGCTACCCTTAGCTGCGACTTCGAGACCATTAAGTCTGCCGACAAGGTGATCTTTCCGGGTGTAGGCGAAGCTTCCTCAGCGATGGCCCAGCTGAAGGCCCGCAACCTGGATAAGCTGTTGCCAACGCTGGAGCAGCCGTTTTTTGGTGTTTGCCTGGGCATGCAGCTGCTTTGCCAGCACTCCGAAGAAGGCGATACCGATCTGCTGGGTATTATTCCGCTGGCGGTAAAGCGATTTGAAACTGATCTGAAGGTACCGCACATGGGTTGGAACCAGCTCGAGAAGCTGCAATCACCGCTTTTTGCAGGTATAAATGAAGGTGAGTATGCCTATTATGTGCACAGCTATTACGTGCCAATGAGCGAATATACCATTGCCCAGACATCGTACCCAGAGCCATTCTCGGCTGCCTTACACTATAAAAACTTTTACGCCGCGCAGTTTCACCCGGAGAAAAGCGGACCTGCCGGCTCTCAAATTCTGAAAAACTTTTTAGCCCTATGATGGAGATCATCCCAGCGATAGACATAATTGGCGGCCAGTGCGTGCGCCTTACCGAAGGCGATTTTGCCCAGCAAACCACCTACGACAGCAAACCGCTGGAAGTAGCCAAACGTTTTGAAGCACACGGAATCAAACGCCTGCATTTGGTAGACCTGGATGGTGCCCGTGCCAAGAAACCGGTAAACCTGGCGGTACTGGAAAGTATAGCTGCCAATACAGGCTTAATCATAGATTTCGGTGGTGGTCTGCAGTCGGATGAAGCGGTAAAACAGGCTTTTGACGCTGGCGCAGCTCAGATTACGGCCGGAAGTATAGCTGTGCGCGAACCTGAAACGGTAAAGAACTGGCTGATTAAGTATGGATCGGAGAAGATCATCATCGGGGCAGATTTTAAAGGCACCAACATCGCTATCAGCGCCTGGACTGAAGAAAGCAAATACCCGCTGCAGGATTTTATTTCTGGTTATGTAAAAACTGGTGCACGTATTTTTATCTGTACAGATGTAAGCAAAGACGGCAAACTGCAGGGGCCATCCATTAACACGTACCGCCATTTAAAACTTACGCTGCCAGAAGCTGAAGTAATTGCAAGCGGCGGTGTTACAACTATAACCGACCTGGAGCAACTGCAGGAGATCGGCGTTAAAGGTGCTATCATTGGCAAAGCAATTTACGAAGGCACCATCAGTTTAAAAGATTTAGAGCGATTTGTATGTTAACCAAACGCATTATCCCTTGCCTTGATATTAAGGATGGCCGCACAGTAAAAGGTGTCCGTTTCGAGAATATCCGTGATGCCGGCGACCCGGTAGAACTGGCAAAATGGTATGCTGCACAAGGTGCCGACGAACTGGTTTTCCTGGATATTACTGCTACGAATGAAGAGCGCAAAACCTTTGCAGAACTGGTGCGCGATATAGCCCGCCACATTGATATTCCTTTCACGGTGGGTGGTGGCATTAGTGCTGTTGCCGATGTAGAACTGTTGCTGCAGGCCGGTGCTGATAAAGTATCCATCAACTCAGCTGCCATTAAAAATCCAAAGCTGGTACACGATCTGGCGAGCCGCTTTGGTAGCCAATGCGTTACTGTTGCCATCGACACCAAGTATACCGAGGCCACCGGCTGGAAAGTATACACCCGCGCCGGCACCGTGGAAACTGAGTACAATACAGTTGACTGGGCCAAGAAAGTAGTAGAACTGGGCGCCGGCGAGATTCTGCTTACCAGCATGAACAACGACGGCACTAAAGCAGGTTTTGCGTTAGATATCACCAAAGCCGTTTCGGAAGCTGTCTCTGTTCCGGTTATTGCTTCGGGTGGTGCAGGTAACATGCAGCATTTTGTAGACGCTTTCAACAAGGCACACGCCGACGCTGCTCTGGCAGCCAGCCTCTTCCATTTCCGTGAACTGGAGATACCGGACCTGAAACGTTTCCTGAAAGCGCAGGACGTGGATGTGAGAATATAATTTTGAATGAGTGACTGAGCGAATGAGTGATTATAAACTCAGAACTCAGAACTCGAGACTCAGAACTTTATGAAAATTGATTTTGATAAAATGGGCGGATTAGTGCCCGCTGTAATACAGGACGAGCAGACAAGCCAGGTGCTGATGTTAGGCTACATGAACCAAGAAGCCTTGGAAAAAACGCAGCAGGAAGGACTGGTGACTTTCTTTTCCCGCTCCAAAAACCGCCTCTGGACCAAAGGCGAAACATCGGGCAACACGCTGCAGGTGGTAAGTATAGCCGAAGACTGCGACAACGATTCGCTCCTAATAAAAGTGAGACCCAACGGCCCAACCTGCCATACAGGAGCCACCAGCTGCTTTGGTGAAGAACAGACTGCCAAAAGAGCGAAGGCAATTCAATTTATAGCGCAGTTGGAAGAAGTTATTCAACAGCGTAAAGCTAATCCGGCGGAAGGATCTTATACCAACTTCCTGTTCGAAAAGGGCGTGAACAAGATAGCCCAGAAAGTAGGAGAGGAAGCGGTAGAAACAGTAATTGACGCTGTAGCCGGTAAACTGGATACCATGAAAGGCGAAGCGGCTGATCTTCTTTACCATCTATTAGTGTTATTAGCTGCTACTGGTTTGGAACTAGCAGATGTTGTGGCGGTGCTGCAGGAACGCCATCAGAAGAAGTAAAGAGTAGGGTTATTATGTAAAACAACGTCAAGTATAAGGTATACTTGGCGCTGTTTTTTGTTTATGGATTTGAAGTCAGTTTAGCATTCTCGAAAGTTCCAGTTACAGTTACATCGCATCTTCTTGGGTTAGTTGGTGATGTGGCTGTTGGGTCTGGCACATCTTCCATTCTTAACTCAAAAGCACCGCTAATAAGGTTGTGCTTTTCATTATAGTCGGTTATTTCAATTGAGCCGATCATTGTGTTTGCCTGGCTAAACATGACTGACCCTGATGTTCCGCTGGTTGAGTAAGAGTAAGTTATTTTAGCTTTGCCGTTCTCCGGATTAGGAAGTGATTTCAACGTATAATTCCCAACATAACCGCTTATCAGATCAGCATCTGCTATCTCAAAAGAGATTCCATCTTTTTCGGAACCTACATAAATGGTTAACTTTTCATTTCCAGTTAAGAAACCGCTTTGCAGATCATCAGAAGCATAGCTGGCAGCTTTTGTTTCATGGGTATCGTGGTACATAAAGGTACGATCCATGGAAAGCTCCATTTCCGGAATAACTTCTTCTTTGTCGTCGCTGTCGCAAGAGAAATTGAGGAGGGCTAATGAAGTCAGGCAAATGTAAAGTAATGTCTTTTTCATAGGTTTTATTTTACAAAACTACTTAGCCAAGATGATGCCAAATATTCTATTTTTCTAATATAAAGTTCTGAATGGCTTCGGCTACTTCACCGCCACGTTCTTCCTGCACAAAATGCCCGGCTTTATACTTTATAACCTTTGCCTCCGGAAATTCCTGTTCCCATTTATCTAGGAAATGCAGCGGCAACAATTTGTCTTTTTCACCCCAAAGTATAAGCTTGTTTATACTTCGTAGTTTCTCGCGTTCTTCCCATAGTTCAGCAAAGTATAGAGTTGAATTGTGTAGGGCTTTAGCAAATTGCCAGGTACCGAATCGGCTACTGGCTGACGATAACGGTTTTTGATAATGCAGTTTAATGTCGCGGGGGAGGTGCTTGCGCTCGTGGTAGCCTTGCGGCAGAAGTATATTAGCTGAAAAACCCAGTTGTAAGTATAAAAATCTGCCAATTCCACCTGACATAAACCTGCTGATCTTCATGATCTTGCTTTCAGCCTCCAGGCTCCACATCCAGGTGTTTAGTATCACTAGGTTCTTTACATTTTCAGGGTGGCGCAGGGCATAACGCAAACCTATTGGCCCTCCAAAATCATGCACGACCAATGTGATATTCTTCAGTTGCAAATGATCTATCAATCTTTCCAGGTTATCGGCGTGGGCTTCCGGAGTATAACTGAAATCAACAGGCTTATCTGACAGGCCAAAACCCAGATGGTCGGGGGCAATGCAGCGGTGGGTTCTGCTTAATCGTTTAATCTGCTGCCGCCACAAGAATGACCAGGTGGGCGTACCGTGTACAAATACGATCGCATCGCCTTCGCCTTCATCTACATAATGCATATTGCCTTGTGGTAGCTGCAATGTGTGGTGCGCAAACGGATAAAGTATGCGGTCTAGCCATTTTGGTGAGTTCATAGTTTTGTAGTTTGATGTTGCAGGAGCTTACTAATCAGCTCTTTTTATACTTCATTATAAGCAAGGTAGCTACGTCATCAATCGGGTAATTGTCATATAGCAAATAGTGGTGCGCTATTCCGTCGATAGAGGCAAACAGCAGTTTGGCTTCCAGGTCAGGGAAGGGGGTACCTGCTTCTATCAGGTTGTGTTTTATCTGAGCCTCTATAAAAGTTGTTTGTTCCTTCATTTCATCCATAAGTTGGCGTACCACTGCAGATTGCATCCTGATACCATAAAGGAGTTTCCAGAAGTCTTTTTTCTCTTTCAACAGTTTAACTGTCTGCCGTATGTGCCGCTCTATTCCGGAGCCAGAGGTGTCATGCGTTTTCTGAAAAGAAGCATGTATATCTTCTACGCCGCGTTTAAAGATCGCTTCCAGCAGTTCGTCTTTGCTCTTAAAATAATTGTATAGCAAGCCCAGCGAGATTCCTGCTTCTGCGGCTATAGTTCGGATAGAAGTTGCTTCAAAACCCTGTACTGCAAACAAGCGCAAGGCCACCTCAAGCAGCTTATTTATAGTTAGTTCCCGCTTTTCCTGAAATCGATTCATATTTATGAATGAACGTACGTTCAATATTAAAGTTTTAATTTTACTTAGCCAAATCAAAGTCTGATTTAGGAATTAAACTATTGATGAACAGTGCAGACAGAAAAGCGTATGTAGCCTAAAATTTGACTTATCCGTGAATTTCAGATCTCTTTTTCGTAGATGGTGGACTTGGGCTATACTTGTCGTTTTGCTCTTGATTGGTATTACAGTATTGGTAACCACACGTTACTTTAGTCCCTGGTTAAAAGAGAAGCTGGAAACTACAGTTCGCACTCAAACCGAAGGATTGTATACATTGAAACTATATGGCTTCAGCACTTCCTTTCTGGGCGGACGCATTGCTGCCGATAGCGTGCATTTTATACCTGATTTTTCTGTGTGGGAGAAACATGACAAAGCAGCTAAAAACAGCGCTTCGAAAATCAATAAAGCACCACGCATCCTGCTCGATCTGAACACAAGATCTCTTGTAATATCAGGGGTGAATTTTATAGGTATACTTCAGGGAAAACCGCTTGATGTAAGTAGCCTTGTTGTAAAGCAACCTGCTTTGCAGGTAACAGAAATGCGCCCGGATACAACGCAGCAGCATGAGCCTTTACATAAATCGCTGCAAGGCATTGCTAAAAACCTGCACATTAACCGCATCGAAATTGAAGACGGAACGATACGGATCAGAACTGGTAAAGACTCAAAAGCTGATAAGATTTATCTGGAGCATTTTACAATTAATGTGCATGATCTCCGCTTAGACAGTGCTTCCTTTTACGATAAGAGCAGAGCCTATTATGCAAAAAGTTTGGCTTTAGAATCGGGTGAATTTGGTTATACTTTACCGGATGGCACCTATAAGTTGCAGGCAAGTGCAGTTAAAGCTAATACAGCGGATGGCACCCTGAACTTAGGAAATTTTAAAGTGATGCCGTTGCTGAAGTATAACGAAATGGCCCGAAGTGAGGGAAAAGCAATATCACGAATAAGACTGACTGTGCCCGAAATAAATGTAAGTGGCGTGAATTACAATGCCCATTCGCGTTACAATAACCTGGCAGTAAAGCGACTGGACATAAAAAATCCGTCGTTAAGAGCATACCAGGATAAGAAGAACTACGTGCAGCGAGGCGAGAAGCCTTTGCCGCACGACCTGGTGCAGGAATTAAAAACCGGCTTAAATATCAGGCACCTGGAAGTGCAGGGTATGTTTGTGCGCTACGAAGAACTGGTGCCCGAAGCAACCAAGACCGGAGTGATTACTATTCAGAATATCAATGCAAGTATAAGTAACCTAACCAACGACAAGAACCTGATGTCGGCTAAAAGTCCTGCAGTAGCTAAAGTGCGCGGAAGTATAAATGGTACGGCACCGGTAACGGCCACCATACGCCTTAACCTGCTCGACCCAAGTGGTTATCATACATTGAAGGGCACTGTTGGTCCGGCAAATCCTGCTACGCTTAATTCTATATTGGAGCCAACCGCTTTTATAAGTATAGAGGAAGGCCGGATTCAGAAAAGTGATTTCAGGGTGGAGCTTACCAGAACAAAAGCAACCGGAAACCTTAACCTGCGCTATAGTGACCTCAAAGTGGATGTGTTAAGCAAAGACGAAGACAAGCGGCAAACCTTCCGGAAAAAAATACTCTCTAAAGTAGCCAACAAAGTGGTTATAAAATCTGATAACCCGAAAGAGGGGGAAAGCCTGCGAGCAGGCACTATCACTGTTGCACGCTCTAGGAAAAGATCTGTCATAAGCTACTGGAAAGATTGCCTGATAAGTGGTTTCAGGAGCGCCGCCGGAGTTGAAAAGTTAGGTGTAGATTTACAGGACCCGAACAGGTAAAGTATAGCTCAGAAGTATAAACTTAAATTCAGTTGAAGTATAATCGCTTGATATAAACCTGGCCAGAACTATAGATAGGCATAAGTTTACGCTTTTAAACATTGGTTGTCTTTATCAGCAGCTTTCTATACTTCGTGAAAATGCTGGACTTAGAAACAAAACCCAGGTATTTTTCACCTTCCACCACCGGAAGATTCCAGGCCCCTGATTCATCAAACTTTTTCATGACGTCTGCCATACTATCATCGTATTGCACCAGCACAGGTGGTTTTACCATTAGTTCTTTGGTTTTAACCGTATCATATTTAGAGGTATTGAACATTATTTCACGGATATCTTCCAGCAAAATGATACCTTCCAATGTGCCTTGGGCATTTACAATCGGGAAAAGGTTTCGGCGGGAATGGGCGATAACATCTACCAGTTCGCGTAACGTTGCCTCCGGGCTTACAGGTTGAAATTCGGTTTCGATCAGGTGCCGGATCTTCATAATCCGAAGTACGGTAGCATCTTTATTATGCGTGAGGAGTTGTCCTTTTTGTGCCAGTTTTTTTGCTTCAAGGGAGTATGGCTCGAAATATTTTACAACCGCATAAGAGGTGGCAGAAACGATCATCAGCGGTATAATAAGGGCATAGCCACCCGTAATTTCTGCGATCAAAAATATCCCCATTAAAGGCGCGTGCATCACACCGCTAAGTATACCGGCCATGCCCACCATGGTAAAGCTGTTTATAGGTACATTTCCCAGTTCTGTGAGGTTTACAAACTTCGAAAAAAAGAAGCCTGCAAAAGCACCCACAAACATAGAAGGACCAAAATTACCACCTTTACCACCAGAGACCAGTGTAAGGGTAGAAGCCACTACTTTTACCAAGGCAAGCGCACCTGCAAAACAAAGCACCACCCACTCATTCGTCCCGAAAAAGTTTAGCCAGCTATCTTTCAGCAATAGATCAGCGTTGTCGTGCTGCAGCAGTTTTATAGCTTCGTAGCCCTGCCCGAAAAGTGGCGGGAACAACATGATCAACAAGCCCAGGCATAAGCCACCGATCAAAGCACGTTTGTATACATTGCTGGCTAGTGGTTCAAAAATATGTTCTATCCAATGTACGGTGCGGGTATAGTACACAGATATCAGGCCGGTAAGCGCGCCTAAAATCATGTAAAAAGGAATGTTGCCGGCGTAAAAATCATTTATCTTTTCAACAAAGAATAGCAGGTCTTCGTCCAGGGTAAGTGTAGAGCAGAGCGTACCAACTACAGCTGCAACCATTAGCGGTATAAAAGCAGAAATGCTTATATCTGTAAGCAAAATTTCGACAGCGAACAGAACACCCGCAACAGGGGCATTAAAAACTGCCGCAACACCAGCAGCAGCACCACAAGCCAGTAAAAGCGTGCGTTCACGGTAATTAAGATGATACGACCTGCCGAAGTTGGAGCCAATGGCCGAACCGGTAACCACGATAGGGGACTCCAGACCTGCAGAACCACCAAAACCTGCTGTAATACCACTGGTTATGACATAAGAGTACATTTTACTCCTCCGGACTATACTTGATTTCTGAGCTATACTGTAAAGAATGCCAGCCGTACCACCTTCTACTTTTCCTTTAAAAAACAGCTGTACTACCAATACCGTCAGAAGTATACCTATGATGGGCAATATTACCAGCAGCACTGGCCTGTCGAGCAGGCGGCCACCATAGGCAAGCATAATGTAAAGGTAATGTACTATGGTCTTAAGTATAACAGCAGCCATGCCTGCTGTGAACCCAACCAGTGCACTGGAAATAAGCATAAATTCGCGGCTGGAGGTATGCCGGCGCAACCAGAGGAGGGGTAATTTATACTTTTTAAGGAAAGACATGAAATGCGGGTATTGTTAATACTTAAGAATACAAAGGTACTTGCTATCTCAGTTAAGTTCTACATTATTAAGTTAAACCATATACTTTGTTTTAAATTTACAGCTTCTTTTATAAACAGCAGCTGAAGTATACCTTCAATTAAAAACATGGCTTCTGGCTTAACCAAAATCTCTTTTTACAAGTTATAATACAGGTTGAAACATTACCATTGTGTATGGCAGATAAAAATGACAGTAGCGGATACCTGACTTTATTAGATAAACATGGCCCATTTCATATAATAGGCGATGTACATGGCTGCTTTAATGAGTTGCTGCTATTATTGCGTAAACTGGGCTATACTATAACAGACAATTACGAACAAAAACGGTATGTTGTAGAGCCTCCATCTGGTTGCAAAGTTGTTTTTGTAGGTGATCTCGTAGACCGTGGGCCTAACTCGCCGGAAGTGCTGCGCCTGGTGATGGATATGATGGACCAGGACGTAGCCTACTGTGTCAGCGGTAACCACGACAACAAACTATACCGCAAACTCATGGGCCGCAATGTGCAGGTACGGCATGGTTTAGAACTCACAATGGAACAATTGGAGAAGTATAACAAGGCCTTTGTGACCAGGGTGAAAGACTTTTTAGAGAAACTGCCGCACCACATACTTTTAGACGAGGGCCGTTTGGTAATAGCGCATGCCGGCCTCGAAGAGCGCCATCATGGGAGGGACACGAAAGGAGCGCGGGAGCTTTGCCTGTATGGCCCTACAACCGGCGAAGTTGATGAAAAAGGATTACCTATCCGGCTGGACTGGGCTGCTGATTATTGCGGGAAAGCGGTGGTAGTTTATGGCCATACGCCTATACATGTTCCCCGCTGGCGAAACAACACGATTAATATTGATACAGGTTGCGTGTTCGGGGGTAAACTGACAGCACTTACCTACCCCGACCATGTACTTACGCAGGTTGATGCCCTGGAAATTTACGCAGAATCTGTTCGCCCATTTTTACCGCATCGTACACATTAAGCTTTCTTACTTTCTTTATCTTGTTCTTTTAATTTCTCCAGGTGTTTTTCGTGCATGTAATCCTCAAATTCCTTCAGGTCTGTTTTATGCCAGAAAGAGACTTTGTTACGCACAGCAGTTCTGGCCATTACATGCGCTGCAACAGGAGCGGTTATCGTTATAAAACAAATAATTAGCGTCACTTTCAGCGACATGTCGGGTAGGTTAAAATAAATTCCCATGCCGCCAACAATTAACCCAAGCCCTAGCGTTGCCCCTTTTGTAATAGCCGACATCCTGCTGTAAAAATCCGGGAAGCGTAACAATCCGATAGTTGCAATAACCATAAAGATCACGCCGGCAAGTATAAATACCGCACTAATGGTTTCCCGGATATGGCTGGTTTCTTCCATGCTCGTTTACTGGTAGGTTTTCATAATATAGTATGCAAATGAAATTGAACCCAGGAAGCCGAAAAGCGAAAGTATGATCCCAACATCTATAAAATCCTGATGACCGGTGAAAGCAGTATAAATGGCGATGATACCGATCACGTTGGCAACAAAAAGATCGAATGCCGAGATACGGTCTGGTAAGGTGGGGCCAATGGCAAAACGAATGGCTACCAGTACCAGGCACAGGCTCAGCACAACAATGGCTGCAAGCAGAGAAAGTTGAAAAAGTGTCATCGCATTATTTCCAGTAACCGCCTTTCAAATCCGTTTTTTATACTTTGCCTGAGTTTGTCTGTGCCGCCATCATCAAAGTATAGCGCATGGATGTACAGAATTCTTTTGTCTTCATCGAGGTCTAAACAAAGAGTGCCCGGTGTAAGCGAGATAATAATTACAAGCAGTGTGATTTCCAGATTACTGCGGGCAGTCAGAGGCAGTTTCAGCACTGAGGGCGTCATGCTGAAACTTGGAGTTAGTATATCGTATGCAATAGTCAGGTTTGCATGGATCATTTCTTTTATAAAATATCCATACAGGCCTAACGCTTTTGGCAGCTTCCGGAAATACTCGCGGTTATAAAGTGCTGTAGTTAGCCAGAAAAGTATAAATACAAGTATAAAAAGGAGCAGTGCAAAGGTGGCGTTATAAGGAATGGCAGTGGTAATTACAGATCTGAGAAGTTCATACGATACTGTTAAGGCAATTATCACATGCAGCAGGAAGGTCTTCATTTCAGTGGTGGTTTAAGTATGGCGTTCATGTATAGTTCAGGATGAAAGAGCTGTTGGGCAGCACGTGAGGCAAGGTTGATCAGGGGGGCGGCAAAAAAGCTTATAAAAAGTATAAAACAGGTTAAAAATATTACCGGGAAGTATAAAAATTGAAGATGAGGAGTGGCTTCTGTTGTATTTGTATTTTCTGCAACAGGCTTCATTTTCCAGAACACTTCGTTCCAGATCTTAGTCATAGAAAACAGCGTAAGCAGACTAACTACAAGCGAGGTAGTAACCAATAGATAACTTCCGGTTTCCAGGCCGGCCTTAGCAAGCATAAACTTGCCCCAAAAACCGGAAAGCGGTGGTAAGCCAGCCAGCGAAAATGCCGAAACTCCAAAAAGCAATGCCAGAAACGGTTGACTTGCATACACACCACCCAGGTCTTTAAGCGCAAAAGTGCCATGTTGCTTTGCAACCACGCCGCTTATCAGGAAAAGATTAGTTTTTACAAGTATGTTATGTATAATAAAATAAATGGCTCCGCCCAGTGCAAGCGGAGTAAACAGCGCTAAACCCATAATCATGTAGCCAATCTGGCTGACAATGTGGAAGGAAAGAATTTTCCGGAAATCGTAATGAGCAGCAGCGCCCAACACTCCTATAACCATTGTCAGACCTGCTATCACCGATAAAATCAAAAGTGTAAAATCAGATTCTGGAATAAATACCAGGGTAAATAACCGAACCATAGCATATACTCCCACTTTGGTTACAATACCCGCTATAAAAGCCGAAATGGCAACCGGGGGAGTATGGTATGAGGCCGGCAACCAGAAAAACAATGGGAAAACAGCTGACTTTATACCAAATGCAACCAGAAAGAACATACTGGCCATAGTTACCAGATCCTGGTGCGAATCTGGATCCGGGGTGCGCACCATCCTGGCCAGCTCAGCCATGTTAAGTGTTCCGGTTAGCCCGTACATTACCCCAATGCCCGTCAATAAAAAACCGGAAGCCAAAAAGTTGATGGTCATATACTTGATGGATGCTTCCAGTTGTGGCCTTGTTCCGCCCAGTGCCATCAGTACAAAACAGCAAATCAGCAGGACTTCAAACCAGACAAACAGGTTAAACAGATCGCCGGTAAGGCAAGCGCCACTTACACCTAATTGCAACAGCAGCATAATCGGGTAGTAGCCGTGTCGCTGCCGTTGCTCATCAAGTCCATAAAGCGAGTACAACGACACAGCCACACCAATAACAGTAGACGAAAGCAGGATAAGGCAACTGAAAAGGTCGGCAACTATAGTAATGCCAAACGGAGCAGGCCAGTTTCCGATCTGAGTTAAAACGATGCCATTTGCATTAACCCAAAGCAGGAGCAACACTGCTGTAACAAATAAAGCTGACTGCGCCATCAGTGCAATAATTTTCTGTAGCGCAACATTACGCCACGAAAAAAGGCAAAGGAGGGCACCATAGATCGGAATCAGCAAGGGTAATAAAAGCAAGAGGTGGTTCATTGGGTGGGTGTTTCAATGTTCGATTAATTCAGCATTGCGTAGTTCATCCAGATCGTTGGTATTAAATGATTGATACACTCTTTTAATAAGTACAATGGCAAAGGCCTGTATACCTAAGCCAATAACAATGGCAGTTAAAAGCAGCGCCTGAGGCACCGGATCGGCGTAGGGTACTGTGGCGGTTTCAGCAGTTTTATCAATAATAGGAGAGCCTCCCCGCGTCAGGCGGCCTATCACAAATACAAATAAATTTGTACCAAGGCTAAACAACATCAGGCCAAGTATAAGCTTAAAGAAATGGCGGTGCAGAATCAGGTAAAGGCCTGAAGCAAACAGAATTCCAATGAGAAAAGGAAGTATAATTTCCATGATATTTACTCTTCAGACATTACAAATGTGATCTTAAGTACAACGCCAAGCACAAGCAGGTAAACACCGATATCAAAAATGACCGGGGTGCCGATACTGCCGATGAACGGAACCGAAAATGCGAACCAACTGGAACTCATGTAAGGCTCCTGTAAGAGAAAGCCAACTATACCACTGGTGGCTGCTACCAGTAAACCCGTTGCAATCAGGTCGAAAGGGTCGAGACGAAAATCCGGTTTGCCGGATTTTTTATCATCCAGAGCGCACCTTCTTCGCCATCTTTTAACACGTTGCATGCGCATCAGGAAAAGCGAGCGGCTCTGGTTTGGCTGATGTTCAAAACCATACAGGTTAATTTTGAGCAAGCTGGTAATAGTGCGGTTTGGGCCATGCACCATCGTATGAAAAATAAATGCTATTGAAGCGATCAGGCCCCCTATAAAGCCACCACCCGGGTGGTTATGCCCTCTGAACAGGCAGTAGAGCGAGAAAAAGAGAAAAACCGGTATCAGCAATTTGATAGCTACAGACAGAACAAGCGTTTTCATCGTTTACCTCCTTTCTCTAACCGGAGCCGCAGTAGTGCCACAATGCCAATAGCAGCAACTGCTAGTACAGTAATCTCGCCCAACGTATCAAAGCCACGAAAATCTACCAGAATTACATTTACTATATTGCGCCCATGGCCCTGCAGATAACTGTTGTCGCCGTAAAATTGCTTTAGTTCGGAGTGTAGCGGGTATTGTTTTACCAGCAATACAACATAGGTCATCATGGCTCCGAAAAGTGCTGAAATCAGGATGTATTTATACCTTTTAGATTTATGGCTGATAAAACGGAAGGGCGGTAGCCTATGTAACACAAGCACAAAAAGCACCACCGTTAACGTCTCGATCAGTAATTGGGTGGCAGCTACATCAGGAGCTCCGAACAATATATAAAACAACGCAACAGAATAACCAATTATGCCCATGATGGCGATGGCAATAAGGCGTGAGTGGGTCTTGAAAAGAAAAAAGAGTCCTGGCAAAATCAGAAACAGGAGTACAAGCTCATACAGCCTTACATCGTGTAACATTTTTATCTCTTGTGTGAGATTCAGCAATGGGACCTTATTCCAAAGCGAAAGTGCTACCAGGCCAACCATAGTAAGCACAATGGCAGAAATATAACTCCGAACATACCCACTCTGTATAATTGAGATCAGTTTAGATGAGCCTTTTACCAGGCCTGTTACGAAAAACTGGTATATAGAATTAGGGCCATAGTTGTAAAGAGGAGTGAGTCTGGGGCTAAATTCAATAATCCGGCTATGTACAGTATAAACCAGTGTGCCGAGTATAAATGTCATGATGGAGTTAATTAACCCTAGGCTCAGGCCATGCCATATTTTAAGCTCTATAAATAGTGTTTTACCGGCAATTGGCGCAAGGGCGCTTTGTATTAAAGGAGTTGCCATAATGCCTGGGAGCATACCAAATGCCAGCGCGGCTGATGCCATTACCATAGGCGGAATTGTCAGGTTAAGTCCGCAGGGGTGGTGGATAGGAGTTGGCTCAGAAACACGCGGCCAGAATAGTTTATACCCTATAATAATGGCGATCAAAATAGCTACTACCTTGGAAATAAAAACTATACTAAAAATAAGGAAACCTGCTTTGCCGGCCCCCAGGGTAGCATCATAAAGCATTTCTTTTGAGATAAACCCCAGAAATGGGACCATACCTGCAAACGACAAAGCAGCCATAGTTGCTGCAACAGCCGTAGGCCGCATGTTCAGCGCTAAGCCATACAGCACCTTAAAATCGCGGGTACCGGTAGCATGGTCAATATTACCTGTTATCAGGAAAAGGGCGCATTTATTAAGGGCATGTGCCAGTATAAAAACCAGCAGTGCCTCTAAAGCTGCTGGCGTTCCTATACCTAGCATAATCATCAGTACGCCAAGGGAACTGATGGTAGTATTCGCCAGAATTGCTTTCAGATCGATGTGCTGCACAGCCAGCAAGGCACCCAGTAAGGCTGTTATGGCTCCAATAGTAACCAAAGTATACTGCCATACTTCAGTACCTCCTAAAACAGGAGTAAACCTGGCGAGTAAATAGACGCCGGCTTTTACCATGGTAGCTGAGTGCAGGTAAGCACTTACAGGCGTTGGTGCAGCCATGGCATTGGGCAACCAGAAATGAAACGGAAACTGCGCCGATTTTGTAAAAGCCCCCAGCAATATAAGTAAAAGCGCAGGCAAGTATAAGGGGTGGGATTTAACCAGCTCGCCGCGTGTGAGTAATTCGCTAATCGTATAAGTACCGCCCACGTTACCCAGCAGAATCATACCAGTCATTAGTGCTAGGCCGCCCAGCCCTGTTACCAGTAAAGCCTGTAATGCCGATGATCGTGAAACCGGGTTGTCATGTGAAAACCCGATAAGCAGGTAGGAGCTGATGCTGGTAAGTTCCCAGAAAATAAAGAGGCAAATAAGGTTGTCTGCCAATACCAGCCCCAGCATGGAGAGCATAAATACGCTGAGGTACAGGTAAAAGCGATTCAGCAGCGGGTGGCCTCTGAGATACTCGGCAGAGTACACCATAATAAAGACACCAAATCCACTGATGAGGAGTGCAAAAAACAGGCTGAGCCCATCCAGGTAAAAAGCGAGGTTAATGTTAAGTTCGGGTACCCAGGAATAAGCGAAACTGAATGTTTTTCCGGAAATGATTTCGGAAAGGTAGGTGCAGAAATACGCAAATAGTACAAGAGGTAACAGCGCGGCCGGAACCAACAATTGTCTGCCTGGTATACGTTGCATAATGGGTGCAGCATACGTAACTGGTAAGCGGACTATGGTTGCTAAAAGCATTATTAGTAATCTAAATGGTAATCTTCTGAAATCTTACATGTTTTTTCCCGTATTAAGTTTATACTAGTGTTTACAGGCCTTCCTGCATTAAGTTTCATTTTTAATCAAAGGCCGGGTGAACAGTCTGAGGTACCATATTAGTAGTTAAATTTTATCTACAGAAATCTATTGTATGAATGCTGTAAACCGCTTGATGGTAGGGCTTGACCTGACTGTAATGGACGAAACGCTGATCCGTTATGCAGCCTTTATGTGTTCCTGTTTTCCGGTAGAGAAAGTATACTTTCTGCATGTAGAGCGAAATCTGGATATACCTCAGGAGATATTGCTGGATACAGGCAGTAGCCACATGCCAGCCGATGAACGCTTCTGTGATTTACTCGAAGATAAGTTGAGGCCATACTTTGAACAACTGCCCCATGTGCAGGTAAGAGTGCAGGTTGTAGAGGGTAGCCCGCTGAAAGAGCTGTTGCACTGGTCTAAAGTAAAACACATAGACCTGATTATGGTAGGCAGAAAGTTTCGTCTGAAAGGGAGCGGGTTGTTGCCTGGGAAATTGCTTCGGACAGGCAGGGTAAGTATACTCTTTATTCCTGAAAACGCAGAAACTGTTTTAAAGCGGGTTGTTGTCAGTATCGACTTCTCAGAGTATTCAACGATGGCGCTCGAACATGTACTTCGGTTAACAAACACGCAGCCCGGCATCGAAATAATTTGTATGCATGTATACCAGGTGCCGCCCGGTTATATTACGCTAGGCATCAGTTACGACGAGTTTGACCGGCGAATGCAGGGCTTTGCGAACGAAAAGTTTGAACGCGTGTTAGAGCGTTTTCCTGAGCTTGGTTCACATGCCAACCTAAGGCTAGTTAAACAACAACAGGATGAAGTAGCCGGCGAATTGATTGTACTGGAAGCTAAACGTGCCAAAGCCGATTTACTCGTGATCGGGGCAAAAGGAAAATCAGCGGCAGCATTGTTTGTATTGGGCAGCACTACTGAAAAAGTGCTGCGGTATAACGATGATATCCCGCTTATTGTATTTAAAAAACGAGATGAAGAAATCGGGTTTTTAGATGCAATTATCAGCGGAGATTAAGTCGGGCATTCAAGGTATTATAGAATTTTTAAAAAATAAAAAGCACTCAGCAATGTCCTCTTAAGCCTTAACAGAGCGTAGTACCAAGTAACCGACCAAACCGGCAATTAATGAGGCGCTAAGTATAGCCAGTTTTGCAAACACAAGCATGGGCGAACCGGCAAATGCCAGGTTGGCAATAAATATGGACATGGTAAAACCCACACCGCCAAGTAGCCCCGCTCCCAGAACTTGTATCCAGCTTATATCGTTAGGTTTTGCAGCCAGCCCGGTAACAGCGCCAAGCCATGTGAAAATCATAATGCCTGCTGGCTTACCAAGTACGAGTCCAAGTATAATTCCGGTAAGTACAGGGTCGCTGAAACTGTTAAGCATAGCGCTATCTATGCTGATTCCAGCATTGGATAAAGCAAAAACCGGCATAATCAGGTAGGCTACCCACGGGTGTAAAGCGTGCTCCAGCCTGGCCAGCGGCGATAGTGCCTCCTCGCAGTTAGTTTCTAAGGTATGTATGGTAGCCTGAAAATTTTCAGAATCCAAAGCTTCATTTTCATCATTCTCTTCGTCTGTATTGTTGCGAGGTAAATGTACGGCATGCAACTCAGCCAGAACGGAATTGGTGCTGGCTATAAATTCTTCTTCGCTTATTTTGGACCGGTGAGGTATGGTCATGGCCAGTAAGATACCTGCCACAGTAGCATGCACGCCCGATTTCAGGAAGGCTACCCACAAAATTAGGCCCAACAAAGTATAAAGCCAGATATTGCGCACATTCAGGGCACTAAGAACAAGAAGAATACCGAATACACCAATTGCTACCAGCAGGCTAAGCATACTGATTTCTGAAGTATAAAAGAATGCAATAACCAGAACAGCCCCAATATCATCAACTATGGCAAAGGCTACCAGAAATAGCTTCAGCGAAAGCGGAACACGTTTGCCAAGCAGTACAAGTATGCCAAGAGCAAAAGCAATGTCAGTGGCCATTGGTATTCCCCAGCCATGCAGATTTTCGTTATTTAAATTAAGGAAAATATAAATAGCGGCCGGCACCACCATTCCGCCTAGAGCTGCTATTACCGGAAATGCAGCTTTACGGGGGCTGGCCAGTTCACCGGTAAGTATTTCACGCTTTATTTCCAGCCCCACTACAAAAAAGAAAATGGCCATCAAGCCATCGTTAATCCAAAGTATGGCTGCCTTTTCAAGTCCGAAATCTCCGAAGGAAATGTTAAAAGGTGTGTTCCAGATTTTGTCGTAACTGTCTGCCAAGGGTGAGTTGGCCCAGGCCAGCGCTGCCACAGTAATAAACATCAGCAACAGGCCGCTAAAAGATTCTTTATTGATGAAATCCTGTATAGGATGCAGAATGCTGCGAAGAAGTTGAAACCTTGTAGAACTGCTCAATATGATAGCCTTTATATTTATACTTCAATTTAAGTATACTTAAGACGTGGCGTCAGTTCAAAAGTTTTAGGTAGTACAGTAAAGTAAAGTATAAATTAATTTAAGCTATACTTTAAGGCATAATACCCATTTCGTGCCAGTTATTTAGCGGCAACTCCAGGTCTTTAATGTGGCCCGATTCAATATCTAGCACCCAGCCGTGCACCTGCGGATACCGTTCGGATTTAAAAGCACGGTGCATAACAGATGTGTTACAGATGTTTTTTACCTGAGCCACTACGTTTAATTCGGCAAGTTTATTCAGCCTGAGTTTATCTGTTGGAAGCGCGTCAATTTCCTGGCGGTTTTTAATATATAATTCACGGATAGGATTAACCCAGTTTTCTACCACCCCGGTAGCTGTTCCTCTGTAGGCTGCCTCTACGCCACCACAGCAATAATGCCCGCACACCACAATATGCTGCACTTCCAAAGATTCTACTGCATACTCCAGCACAGCCAGCAGGTTCATATCTGTCAGCGAAACCTGGTTAGCCACGTTACGATGTATAAATAATTCGCCAGGTTCGGTTTTGGTAAAACTATTCAGCGGCATGCGGCTATCGGAACAGCCGATAAACAAAAACGGAGGACGCTGGCCTTTCGCAAGCTTCTCGAAATAAGACGAATCCTGTTCGAGTTTTTCCTGTGCCCATTCAAGGTTGTTCTTTATCAGGTCGCTGTATTCGTGGTAATGCATAGGTCTGATTTTTAATTAGTTGAGCTGAATATGCTGCCAACTGCTATATTTTTAGCATTCAAATATAGGTAAAATACGATTAGGGCAAGAGTTAAGTAAAGTATAACGAATGCGCTGGTTCTTTCTGCTCTAAGGCTAATTTTATAGCTGGCACTATGTTAGATAACAGATTTTTGCCCAAATAACTTAGTTTTAAAGCAGCAGGTTTAAATTAAAGAAGCACTTTTATTACATTTGCGCTAAAGGCAATGGGGTTTGCCTGAAACCGCCTCCTCACGCAAAGTGCATCGGCTGATAACTCCTGCTGAAGTGGTAAGCAATCAGGCTTGCCAGTATATTAAACTATTATCAGCAGTTAACGATGCGCAAAAACACTCCTAACCAGGTTAAAAAAATACTGAGTAGACTATTATCAGCTGGTGAGCCAGTTACGGCTATACTTTATACTGTAAAATGGCTGTTTATTTGCCTGTTGGTTGGTATTCTGGTTGGTTCTGCCTGTGCTTTTTTTCTTGTTGCCCTTGATTGGGTAACCAACTACCGCGAGGCACATACCTGGATTATCTGGTTATTGCCTGTTGCAGGCCTGGTTATCGGATTGCTTTACCATTATTTCGGCCAAAGTGCTGTAAAAGGCAACAACCTGCTACTCGATGAAATTCATGCGCCCAAAAGTATAATCCCGTTGCGCATGGCGCCACTTGTGCTTTTTGGTACGCTTGCTACACACTTATTTGGTGGGTCTGCTGGCCGCGAAGGTACAGCCGTACAAATGGGCGGGGCCATCGCCGATCAATTCACTAAAATGTTACGCCTGCGCCCCCGCGATCGTCGCATACTTATCATTACCGGTATTAGTGCAGGTTTTTCTGCCTTGTTTGGAACGCCCCTGGCGGCGGCAGTCTTCGGGCTGGAGGTTTTTGTTATTGGCCGGATTCGCTACGATGCCCTTTTACCAAGTTTTATGGCAGCCGTTATCGCAAGTTATACTTGCAATGCCTGGGGCGTGCACCATACAATTTATACTATTCCATTTGTGCCAGAAATTTCTCCGGCTGGCTTAGTCTTTGCCCTCATTGCAGGCGCTTTATTTGGATTGGCAGGGATGATCTTCGCAAAAGCAACCTCTTTCTGGAGCAAAGTATTTAAACAAAGTATAGGATATGCTCCGCTACGCCCGGTAGTTGGAGGTATTATAATAGCTGGTGCGGTTTTTCTGCTGGGTACAACAAAGTATATCGGCTTGGGCATACCAACCATTCAGGCTGCTTTTTCGCAGGAACTCCCTGCTTATGATGCCTTTGTTAAAGTGCTTTTTACTTCATTTACATTAGGGGCTGGCTTTAAAGGCGGAGAAGTAACCCCCTTGTTTTTTACCGGGGCTACTATGGGCAATGCGCTTTCACAGGTAATTCCGTTGCCCATGGCTCTGTTGGCAGGTATGGGGTTTGTAGCCGTTTTTTCTGGTGCTACCAACACACCGCTCACCTGTACTTTTATGGCTATTGAGCTTTTCGGTGCCGAGAGCAGTGTTTTTATGGCAGTTGCCTGTGTAGCTGCTTATCTGTTTTCGGGGCATAGCGGCATTTATGGCTCACAGGTTATCGGTAGCCCTAAACATCTTTTCTTCGGGCGTGAAAAAGGCAAAAGCCTGGCTGCAGTTGCCGAGCAAAGACGCAAAAGAAAGCTAAGCTAAAGTATGTTATACTTACAAGCTGCTACCTGTAAGTATAAACTGTTGTAAACCAATTAATTTATAATGGCATTTTGTTGATTTTATAGCGCAATGTACGTATATTCATTAACGTATTGAACTATAAACCAACTGGGATATGACAAGAGCACGTTCTGCTGTGTTGCTTTGTCTTTGCCTGTACCTGCTGCTGCTGGCGGGGGCACAGGGGCAACCTGTTTCCAAAGACACCGTCTACTTCACGTCCAACCGCAAAAGCATTACGCTTCCTTTCCAGTTGGTGCATAATCTGATTATAATTCCGGTTAAAATAAACGACTCTAAATCTCTCAATTTCATACTTGATTCCGGCGTCAGGAATACGATCATTACACGCCTTTATTATAGCGATTCCCTGGATCTGAACCAGGCCGATAAAATTACATTGAGCGGACTTGGGACTGGTTATACAGTGGAGGCACTTTTTTCGAGCGGCAATACCATGAGTATGGAGGGCATTCAAGGTGATAACCACCAGGTGTATGTACTTCTGGAAGATATGTTCGATCTGTCTACACGCATGGGGATGCCTGTGCATGGTATAATCGGGTATGATATTTTCAAAAATTTTGTAGTAAAGATTAATTATCACGCCAAAACAATAACCCTTTACAGGCCGGATATTAAACTGGCCAGAAAAAAACGAGCGGAAGAATACCCCTTGCATATTGAAGGAAACAAGGCTTATGTGTTTGCTAATGTGCGCCAGCACAACGGCGATACGGTAAATGTTAAGCTTGTAGTGGATACTGGGGCAAGCCATACACTCTCCTTGTATCTGCCATCTAACAACCGCCTTACGCTGCCCCCAAAAGTGATGGAAGCATACTTAGGCAGGGGGCTGAGTGGGGACATTAACGGGAAAATAGGAAGAATTAACGGGTTTAAGATTGGACGCTATGAGTTACTGAATTTGCCGGCATCTTACCCTAACGAAGAAGCCATTAAGCTGGCACTCAACATATCAAACCGGAATGGCAATCTTGGCTCGGATATTTTAAAGCGCTTTACCGTTATACTTGATTATCCGCACAACCGCATGGTGCTGCAACCAAACCGCAAGTTCAAAGAGCCATTTCATTATAACATGGCCGGCTTTGAGGTAAGTACACCGTTGCCGGGCACCAATTATTATACTGTATCCAATGTTGTAGAAGATTCCCCAGCCAAGTTAGTAGGGCTAAAACCAGGCGACCAGTTACTCAATATAAACGGGAAAAACTGCACCGAGCTGACCCTAAACGAACTGATGGAGATATTTGAAAGTAAGCCTGGCCGTAAACTTCGCATGCAGGTTAAGCGCGACGCCGTTGTGCACAACGTAGACCTGGTGCTGAAAAGCGAAATTTAAGAAATACGCTGCATATCGAGATAAACCTGGATGCCTAACAATACTACCGCCAGCACGATCAGAAAAAGTCCGGAATAAACTCTTGCTTTAGGAATAGGCATGGTTTCCACATTTCCATTTGCATCTTTTCTCGTAAACCTCAGGTTAGAAAGTATAAGTCCGTTGCCAAAGCTCAGCCAGATGGCTGGTGTAAGGTATTCTTTTGTAAGAAACAAGGAGGCTGTGCCTATGGCTGAGAAAAGTATACCTAAAATCAGGCTGATTGAAAATCGGTTCATTACTAAATTTTACCTTTTGCTTGAAAGTCGCAAGTTAGGTTACTTTTAATTCAGAGTTAAAGCAGATCGCTAAAAATAATGGGAAAGGTGAAAACTGGTCTTAAATTTGCTTTTTGAAAGTATAAAGTATAAAGTTTATCTGAAATATAGGCGAATGTTTGTATAACTCAGAATTTATTAAAAACATTTGTATTCCAAAAAGGTATAAACCTCAAGACATATTTCTTTTAACTTTTAAAAATGAAAAAAAAGGTCCTTTTATCTGGTGTAATGCCAACGATAAAACACTCTTTCCGCAAGAGTGAGACTTTTTCTACCCTGTTAGGCCGGGTAGTTTTTAGGCGCACCTTTTCTTCTCTTCGACTCAGGCCCTAGGCCGATGTCTTGCCTGACCGCCTACGTAGTGGTCATCAGTTTAACCAATTCATTCATTTTACGGGATCATTTGTACTAAGCTCAGCTTTTTCGAAAGGCAGCTCAAGGCATTTGTATTTTATCTGATTTACTGATCTGGCTGTTGGCGCAGCCTTACGGGATACATTTTAATTATTAGATGACCAATTTACCGGATTTTATAGTTACAGTGGCTAACGAAAGCCATGTGGGTTATGCGCAGACGATCTGCGATGAGATGGAAGCCTCTGCCAAAGCGCGTGGTACCGGTATCGCTAAACGCAAGCCGGAATACGTAGCGCTTAAAATGCAGGAAGGCAAAGCCGTGATAGCACTGCACCCGGATGGCAAGTGGGCTGGTTTCTGCTACATCGAAACGTGGGGGCACGGTAACTACGTGGCAAACTCTGGCCTTATAGTATCGCCGGAGCTTCGCAAAAGCGGTCTGGCCCGCCAGATCAAGCAAAAGGTTTTTGAACTCTCTCGCACCAAGTACCCGGATGCAAAGATCTTCGGTTTAACCACGGCGCTGGCTGTTATGAAGATAAACTCTGGCTTGGGCTATAAACCAGTTACTTACTCTGAACTGACAGATGATGAGTCATTCTGGAAAGGCTGCGAAAGCTGTGTGAATTTCCCGATCCTGACAAGCAAGAACCGCAGCAATTGCCTGTGTACCGCTATGTTGTTTGACCCAGCACAGGAGCCGACTTTTATACCATTGCCAGTGGCTGAGCAAAAGCCAGCTGCTAAGCCGAGTAGTTTACAGGAGCGTTGGGTACGTTACCGTCAGCGGTTGGCAGTGCAACCAATACAGTTACCAGATCAGGATAAAGACGAAAATAAGCAAGCCTCTTAAGGCCATCAAAGTATAAAAATCATGAAAAAAGTTTTGTTAGCCTTTAGTGGCGGCCTCGATACATCTTATTGCGCTATTTACCTGTCGCAGGAACTGGGGCTGGAAGTATATGCTGCCTTAGTGGATACCGGTGGTTTCTCTGAAGAAGAAATTCAGGAAATTGAGCGCCGTGCGTATAGTTTAGGTGTAAAGCAGTTCACGCACCTGGATGAGAAGGAAAGCTACTATAAGAGCTGCATCAAGTATATGATCTTCGGGAATGTGCTGAAGAATAATACCTACCCATTATCAGTGAGTGCGGAGCGTGTTACGCAGGCTTTAAGTATAGCCAACTTTGCCAAGAGTATTGGTGCAGATTATGTCGCCCACGGCAGTACTGGCGCCGGTAACGACCAGGTTCGTTTTGATATGGTTTTCCAGGCGATCATTCCGGATGTAGAGATCATCACACCGATCCGTGACATGAAACTTTCGCGTGAAGAAGAAATTGAATACCTGCGCAAACATGGTGTGGAGATGGACTTTACCAAAGCACAATACTCGATCAACAAAGGTATCTGGGGAACATCAGTTGGCGGTAAAGAAACCCTTACATCGCACCTGCCATTACCGGAATCAGCTTACCCTACGCAGCTTACAAAGCAAGATGCTGAGCGTGTAACTATAGTTTTCAAAAACGGCGAACCTATAGGTCTGAATGATGAAGTTTTTGAGGGCCCGGTACAGGTAATACAGCGCTTGCAGGAAATTGCCGGTCCGTTTGCAATCGGCCGCGATATACACGTGGGTGATACGATCATTGGTATCAAAGGCCGTGTAGGTTTTGAAGCAGCTGCCCCGATGGTGATCATCAAAGCGCACCACACACTGGAGAAGCATACCCTAACCAAATGGCAACTATACTGGAAAGATCAACTGGCAACCTGGTACGGTAACTGGCTGCACGAAGGCCAACTATTGGACCCAACGATGCGCGATATTGAAGCTTTCCTGGAGAGCACTCAGCAAACCGTAACCGGTAAAGTGCATGTGCTGCTGGCGCCATATCGTTTCCAGGTAGAAGGTATTGAAAGCGAGCACGATCTGATGAGCGATAAGTTTGGCAGCTACGGCGAAATGAACCGCGCCTGGACGGCTGACGATGTAAAAGGCTTTACCAAGATATTTGGTAATCAGACCAAACTATACCACAACGTAAACAACACCACCGTAGCATGGGGAACCAAAGAGTAAAGGCTGGCATTATTGGCGGAGCGGGTTACACCGGCGGCGAATTGCTGCGGCTGTTGCTGAATCACCCGAATGTTGAATTGGTTTTCACGCACAGCAAAAGCCAGGCAGGAAAACCAGTTCATGCTACTCACGCCGACCTACTGGGCGAAACCGAACTATACTTCAGCGACTCTTTCGAGCAGGAAATAGACGTGCTATTTTTGTGCGTAGGCCACGGTGAAGCGAAGAAATTTTTAGCGGAGAACATTTTTGCAGTAAGTACCCGAATCATCGACCTGAGCCAGGATTTTCGTTGGAACGGTGAAGCTGGTAAAGCGCAAACTATAGATGCAAACGGCAGAGCTTTTACCTATGGTTTGCCGGAAATGCTCCGCGAAAGTATACAACAGGCACAGCACATTGCTAACCCGGGTTGCTTTGCTACAGCCATTCAACTGGCATTGCTTCCACTGGCTTCTAAGGGTTTGATCACAGAAGAAGTGCATGTAAGTGGTATTACGGGTAGCACAGGAGCTGGACAAAGCCTGAGTCCGACATCGCATTACAGCTGGCGCAGCGGTAACATCTCCAACTATAAAGTGCTTAACCACCAGCACCTTAATGAGATTCGCCGCACATTGCATGAACTACAACCAACTCAGGAGTTACCAGCTATTCATTTTGTGCCTTACCGTGGGCCATTTACGCGTGGTATACTTTGCACCAGCTACCTGCATTGCAGCCAGACTATAGAAGAAGTTCGCGAACTATACAGCAGCTATTACAGTTCACATCCGTTCGTTTGGATAAGCGATAGCACGCCGGACTTGAAACAGGTTGTGAACACAAATAAGTGCATTTTATACCTGGAGAAACAAGGTGAAATGCTCGTGATCACGAGCATGATCGATAACCTTTTGAAAGGAGCATCGGGCCAGGCGGTGCAGAACATGAACCTGCTGTTTGGACTGGAAGAAACTGCCGGATTAAAACTGAAGCCTTCGGGTTTTTAAACGATAGCTTAAGAATTGTCATCTCGACGTTAGGAGAGATCTATCTCAAATTTTAAATAGATTTCTTACCATCCTTGAAATGATAAATTCTGAAAACAACAATTTAACAATACAACAATCAACAATTAACTATATGTACGTCAAGTACTTCATTTACTGTCTTACTTCTTACATCTAATCTACAACGCAGATACCATGATTCTCTTCGATGTTTATCCTCTCTTTGATATAAACCCTGTTCGCGGCCAAGGCTGTTACGTTTGGGACGACAAAGGTACCCGTTACCTTGACCTCTATGGCGGCCACGCTGTTATTTCTATCGGGCACAGCCACCCGCATTATGTGAAGCGCATCGCGCGACAACTATACGATATCGGTTTTTACTCTAACTCGGTGCAGATGCCGATGCAGGAAGAACTGGCTGCTAAACTCGGAGAGCTGAGTGGATACCCGGATTATAGTTTGTTTTTGTGCAATTCCGGAGCCGAAGCCAATGAGAATGCCATCAAACTAGCCTCTTTCCATACAGGGCGTAAAAAGATCATCTCTTTTAAAGGAGCGTTCCATGGCCGTACTTCTGTTGCCGTTGCCGCTACCGACAATCCGTCTATCATAGCGCCGGTAAACGAAACAAATAATGTGGTATTCCTGCCACTTAACGACCTCGATGCGTTTGCACAGGCTATTACAAAGTATGGAGATGAGCTGGCAGCTGTTATTGTAGAGGGTATACAAGGTGTAGGAGGCGTACATATTCCGGAACCGACTTTCTTGAAAGCTATAGCGGCCGGTTGCAAAAAAGTAGGCGCCTTATTGATTCTGGATGAGGTTCAGTCTGGTTATGGCCGTTCAGGTAAATTCTTCGCGCACCAACATACCGGTGTTAAACCTGACCTTATTACAGTAGCAAAAGGTATGGGCAATGGCTTCCCAATTGGCGGAGTTTTGATTAGCCCGGATATTGAAGCGAAACATGGAATGCTGGGCACTACTTTTGGTGGCAATTACCTGGCTTGTGCTGCAGGTATAGCTGTACTGGAAGTAATGCAACAAGAGCAGTTAGTTGACAATGCAAACCGTATGGGTCAGCGATTGATGCAGGAATTGCAGACATTACCGGGTGTGCGCGAAGTACGCGGCCAAGGTTTAATGATAGGAGTAGAGCTGGAAGAACCTTGCGCCCCAATTCGTAAAGAGCTATTGGAGAAACACCGCATCTTTACAGGTTCCTCGTCAGATAAAAATACGCTTCGCCTGTTGCCACCATTAACTATAGGTGTCCGAGAAGTGGAGACTTTCATCACTGCCTTTGAATCAATTGTTTATTCTCTTCAGGAAAACTAAATGAAAAAATATACTTCTGTGCAAGATGTTGCTAATGTGAATGAGTTAGTAAATGAAGCGCTGCACCTGAAAGAAAATCCATATAAGTATAAAACACTTGGCGAGAACAAAACACTGGGACTAATCTTCCTGAACCCAAGTCTGCGCACACGCCTGAGCACCCAGAAAGCCGGGCAGAACCTGGGCATGAACGTGTTAGTAATGAACCTGGATAAGGAAGGCTGGGCGCTGGAAACGCAGGATGGCGCTATTATGAATGGCACTACCGTGGAGCACATAAGAGAAGCTGCCGCTGTAATGGGCCAGTACTGTGATATCATCGGTATCCGCTCGTTTCCGAAGTTGCAGGACAGAGAAGAAGACTACAGCGAAGACCTGCTGAACAAATTCATTTCTTATGCCAACGTGCCGGTGGTAAGCCTGGAATCTGCTACGCGCCACCCACTGCAAAGTCTGGCCGACCTGGTAACTATAACCGAGCAAAAGCCTGCCAATAAAAAGCCGAAAGTAGTGTTAACCTGGGCGCCGCACGTAAAGTCTATTCCGCAGTGCGTGGCTAACTCTTTCGCCGAATGGATGCAGCAGGCAGATGTAGAACTGGTAATTACCAACCCGGAAGGCTATGACTTGGCAGATGAATTTACTAAGGGCGCTACAGTTTTTCACAACCAGGATGAAGCCCTGAAAGACGCTGATTTTGTATATGTGAAAAACTGGTCGAGCTACGAGCAATACGGCAAAGTGCTGACTGATGGCGAAGGCTGGATGATGACCAAAGAAAAATTGGCGCTGACAAACAACGCAAAAGTAATGCACTGTTTGCCGGTTCGCCGTAACGTAGAGCTTAGCGATGAAATCCTGGACGGAACAAACTCGCTTGTACTGCAGCAAGCCAACAACCGTACCTATGCGGCGCAGGCTGTTCTGAAACGCATGCTGGAATCTTTGATCTAAAATTTCTAAGACTTAGATGTTTCAGGAATAGATGGTAACTATAAAACTACAAATTGTCATCTCGAACGAAGTGAGAGATCTGGGGCTAATTTATAACCCAGATTTCTCCCGCCGGTCGAAATGACAACATTAGTATAAGATGCAAAAACTCACGATAGTTAAGATCGGTGGAAATGTAATTGATGATCCCCGGTTGCTGCACCGCTTTTTGGTTGATTTTGCGGCAGTAACCGGTCCTAAGTTGTTGGTGCATGGCGGCGGTAAAATAGCGTCGGCCATTGGCCAGCGGCTGGGCATCGAACCTAAACTGGTAGATGGGCGTCGGGTTACAGATGCCGAAACATTGGAAGTAGTTACCATGGTGTACGGTGGTCTGGTGAACAAAAACATCGTGGCACAACTACAGGCATTAGGTAACAATGCTATTGGTTTAACCGGTGCCGATGCCAACATCATTAAAGCAGAAAAGCGTCCGGTTAAAACGATTGACTATGGTTTTGTGGGTGATGTGAAAGGCCCTGAAAGTATAAATGTGCAGGCACTGGATGCCATGCTGCAGGCCGGCTTTACACCTGTTGTAGCACCACTTACTCACGACGGCAACGGCTCTTTGTTGAACACGAATGCTGATACCGTGGCATCGGTTTTGGCAGTAGCTCTGGCGCAGAAGTATACTGTGCAGTTACTGTATTGTTTCGAGAAGAAAGGAGTACTTGAAGATGCTGCAGATGATGAATCTGTAGTGGAATTGTTGACACCGGACAAGTATAAAGTGATGCAGGAGAAGGGTCAGGTGTTTGCCGGTATGTTACCGAAACTGGACAATGCTTTTGCTACCCTGCGGAGTGGCGTAAGTGTAGTTAAAATAGGGCAGTCTGAAGATGTGCTGGCAATGGCCGAAGGTAAAAGTGCCGGAACAACTATAGCGCTGGAAGTATAAAATGACTGTAGAAGAACTATCGCTGGACCTGCTAAAAGAACTGATAAGCATCCCATCATTCAGTCGCGAAGAAGATAAAACTGCTGATGCCATTTATACTTTCCTGGAGCAACACGGCGTAAAAGCTGAGCGACAGGGAAATAATGTGTGGGCTCGTAACCAGCACTTCAACTCGGAACTGCCAACTATACTGCTTAACTCGCACCATGATACCGTAAAACCAAACGCCGGTTATACTATAGATCCGTTCACGCCGACAATAAAAGACGGCAAACTATACGGGCTGGGCAGCAACGATGCAGGTGGTTGCCTGGTGTCGTTGATCGCGACGTTTTTATACTTCTATCCGCAGCAAAACCTGAAGTATAACTTTATACTTGCCGCCACTGCCGAAGAAGAGATTTCCGGTACAAACGGACTTGAATCTATACTTCCTTTACTCGGCGAAATTGACTTTGCTATAGTTGGCGAACCAACCCAAATGCACCTGGCCATAGCTGAAAAAGGACTGCTGGTACTAGACTGTGTTGCCCACGGAAAAGCCGGTCACGCTGCCCGCGAAGAAGGTGTAAATGCCATTTACGAAGCAATACCCGATATTGAGTGGTTCCGCAACTATAAATTCGAGAAAGTATCAGATACGCTTGGTCCGATAAAAATGAGCGTAACGGTGGTGCAGGCCGGTTCGCAGCACAATGTGGTGCCGGATACCTGTAAGTTTACCGTTGATGTTCGCGTAACGGATTCTTATACTTTGGAAGAAGTTCTGGATACGGTAAAGCAGCATGTAAAGGCAACAGTTACGCCGCGCTCTGTCCGGTTGCAACCTTCCGGTATTCCAATTTCGCATCCTATAGTTCAGGCCGGTTTAGCGCTAGGTCGCAACACCTATGGTTCACCCACCACATCCGACCAGGCGTTGCTTCGCGTACCATCGGTAAAGCTCGGCCCCGGAGACTCCGCCCGCTCACATACTGCTGATGAATATATCGAACTGCAGGAACTGGAAGAAGGCATCCAACTATACATACAAATGCTTGAAAAGGTAGTTTAATAGTTACCAGATCAACAATTAAACAATCCAACAATTTAACCATCAATCAGATGAAACTCTGGCAGAAAGACATACAGGTACAGGAAGAGATTGAACGTTTTACGGTTGGCAACGACCGCGAAATGGACCTGGAGCTTGCCCCGTTCGATATACTTGGCTCACTGGCGCACACGCGTATGCTAAACCATGTTGGTCTGCTGGAGCAGGATGATTTGGTTGCGGTGCAACGTGAGTTGAAGCAACTATACACAGAAGTTGAGCAGGGTAATTTTGTGATCGAAGAGGGCGTTGAAGATGTGCATTCGCAGGTGGAATTGCTGCTGACCAAACGCATTGGCGAAGCCGGAAAAAAGATACACAGCGGCCGTTCCCGTAATGACCAGGTTTTGGTGGACCTTAAACTATACATGCGTCACCAATTGCGGCAGGTAGTAGAAGCTACTGAAATGTTGTTTCATACTTTACAGGACCTAAGCGAAGAGCATAAAAATAAATTGCTACCAGGCTACACACACCTTCAGGTAGCCATGCCTTCGTCGTTTGGTCTGTGGTTCGGCGCTTATGCCGAGAGTCTGATTGATGACCTGTTGGTAGTACAATCGGCTTACCGAATCAGCAATAAAAATCCGTTGGGTTCTGCGGCTGGTTATGGTTCTTCGTTCCCGTTAAACCGTCAGCTAACTACTGATTTATTAGGTTTCGAAAGCCTGAACTATAACGTGGTGTATGCGCAGATGGGCCGCGGCAAAACAGAACGTGTGGTAGCAACCGCACTGGCAACTATAGCTGCAACGATTGGCCGTATGGCGATGGATCTTTGCCTTTACATGAGTCAGAATTTTGCTTTTGTAAGTCTGCCAGATGAACTGACTACCGGTTCCAGTATTATGCCGCACAAAAAGAACCCCGATGTGTTTGAGCTTATTCGTGGCAAGTGCAACAAACTACAGGGACTACCAAACGAAATAGCGCTGCAAACTACAAACCTGCCATCCGGTTACCACCGCGACATGCAACTGCTGAAAGAAAGTTTGTTCCCGGCTTTTACGACGATACTCGACTGCCTGCAGATGGCGAATTATATGCTACCTAAACTTATAGTGAAAGAAAACATCATGCAGGACGAAAAGTATAAATATGCCTTTAGCGTGGAAGTGGTGAACAACGAAGTGCTGCAGGGCGTGCCTTTCCGGGATGCTTATAAGAACATCGGTGCAACTATAGCTAACGGTACTTTCGAAGCGCCAACACAACTAAATCATACCCACGAAGGAAGTATAGGAAACCTCTGTACGGAGCAAATTGCAACGCAAATGCAAAAGGTGTTACAAGGATTCGATTTTGCTGTAGTTGATGCAGCTGTAAGTGCTTTGCTAGCGGAATAGTAACTGCCGCTTTTATACTTAGTTCAGGTGGTATTTCTGGGGCTTCACGTTGTTTAGTTTGCGCGATGTCTGTAGCAATGTGCCCACTATAAGGGCAACTATAACGGCCAACCCGATAACCAGGTAAGAAAGCACTTTAAGCATTTTTACACTTCTGTCTGCCGATTGGTAAAGTTCCTGACCGACATCGCCCTGCACCCGAATGAGCGCGTGCAGCGGAACCAGTAAATCCTGAAAAGCTTCCTGGCCTTCAGAGCGGTATAATTGTTTTGCCTCGGCCTTTTTTCCTTGTGCACTCAGGTATAAGATCTGGTCCTGAACGTTTACCAACCTCTCGAATTGTGCTTTATAAGTAGCCAGTTCCTGCAATTCCTTATCAACCAGGTAGGTGTTACCGAATTTGGCAGCGAGCGAATCTATCGTTTTGGTATTGGCAAATATGCGTTGTTGCAGGCTGGTTTGTAACGAGTGGTCCTCTGCCATTACATGCTCTTCCAGTAGCATCCGGTTCTGATAATACCGTTCCAGTATCTGTGATATATCCAATGAGGGCACCAACCGGTCCTGGTAAACAGACTGGAAATTTCTGCTTACCCGTTCCATAGTATAGCTCACAAACCAGTTGGCAAGTATAATTATCACAAAAATAGCAGCAAAGGCAAAGGCTATTTTATTGCGTTTCTTCAACTCAAAACTCCAGCTCATACTTTTTAAGTTAGTATACTAAGATAATCATTCTGAGTGAAATAACTAAAACTTAAGCTGATTTGAGATAGGTTTTTAATCCAGATGAGGAAGTTTTGGTCCTATACTATCTTGTTTAATTCGAATAACTTATCGGGTTGGCAGCGTATAAGAGGCAGACATTGCACTCTTGTACAGCAGCGATAACCGTGATACCCATAAAGATACATACTCAGCCAGACGACTCTACCTGCGGGCCTACCAGCCTGCATGCCGTTTACCGGTATTTTAAAGATCCTATTCCATTGGGTGAAGTGATCAAAGAAGTGCCTTACCTGGATGAGGGTGGTACGCTGGAGGTTTTGCTGGCCTGCCATGCTTTGCAAAGAGGCTATCGCGCACATATTTATACTTACAACCTGAACATTTTCGACCCCACCTGGATCGGGTTGAGCAACGAAGAAGTGATAGAAAAACTGGAGCAGCAGATGGCAGTAAAGAAAGGCAAAAAGCTTCAGCGGGCTACACAAGCTTACATTGATTTCCTGCGGCTTGGAGGCGAAATAAAATGCAAAGACCTAACAAAGGGGTTGTTACGCGAATACTTTGACCAGGGCATTCCGCTGCTAACGGGTTTAAGCGCTACTTATTTATACCAGAGTGCCCGTGAGTATAGCAACGAGCAGGGAGAATCTGTTTACGATGATGTGCAGGGCTACCCGATGGGGCATTTTGTGGTACTCTGCGGTTTTGGCGAAGACCAGAAACACATTGTTGTTGCCGATCCATACCAAGAGAACCCATACTTTAAAAACAATTATTACGAGGTAAGTATTTCGCGCCTGCTCAATTCCATCATGTTGGGCATGACCACTTACGACGCCAACCTGCTGGCTATTCAGCCGGCTTTACCAGAAAATTCCGAAGAATAAAACATGCGAAAAATTGTTGTTGTCGATTATCTCAAAGATTGGGATACACCGATTGAGGACGTAGAGGTAGTGGATGCGCAAACATACTTAACCGACACAACCTATACCGATATAAAACACGCCCGGATATTTAATATGTGCCGCTCTTACAGATATCAGAGCGCAGGTTATTATGTATCGTTGCTGGCAGAAGCGCGTGGGCACAAACCCATACCCAGCGTTACGACTATGCAGGACCTGAAAACGCCAACTATAGCGCGGGCCATTACTGTAGAAATTAACGACCTGATCCAAAAGAGCCTTTCCAAGCTAAAATCGAAAACTTTCACGCTTAGTATATACTTCGGCCAGAATGTGGCCCAGAAATACGAGAAGCTTTGCAAACAACTGCACGATCTTTTTCAGGCACCGTTGCTGCGTGCCCAGTTTGTTTATAAAGATGAATGGGTGTTGCAAAGTATATCGCCTATACCTGTAACTGATGTACCTGAAAACCATAGCCGCTACATGGTAAAATTTGCCAGATCATACTTTGCACGCCATCGTTTTGCAGGTGCCCGCATCAGCCGTAAAGTATATGATCTGGCTATTCTTGTAGATCCGAATGAAAAAGCTCCGCCATCTAATGAACGCGCGATCCAAAATTTCGTAGATGCAGCAGAACAGCAGGGATTTTATACCGAACTCATCACCAAAGACGATTACCGAAGGCTGGCCGAGTTTGATGCCCTGTTCATCCGGGAAACCACCTCTGTAAACCATCATACCTATAAGTTTGCGCGCAAAGCCTACGCCGATGGTATGGTAGTGATAGATGATCCGGTTTCTATACTCAGATGTACAAACAAAGTATATCTAGCCGAATTACTTACCAAAGCAAAAGTGCCTGTACCTAAAACCATGATCATCCACAAAGATAATCGTGACCAGGTAGAGGCAGAGTTAGGCTTACCCTGTGTGCTGAAAAAACCGGATAGTTCGTTCTCGCAGGGCGTGGTGAAAGCAAATGATCCTAAAAGCCTGAAAAAGAAGCTGGATGAAATGTTGGCAGATTCGGAACTGATCATAGGCCAGGAGTTTACGCCAACAGACTTTGACTGGCGTATTGGCGTACTGGATAAGCAACCACTTTATGCCTGCAAATATTATATGGCCAAAGACCATTGGCAAATTTATAACTGGAACGGAAAGAAAAAGCAGGACGAGGAAGGAGATGATGAAGTAGTGCCGTTCGAGGAAGTACCATTTCATGTATTGCACACAGCTTTGAAGGCGGCTAACCTGATAGGCGATGGTTTATATGGGGTGGATATTAAAGAAATTGACGGTAAAGCGTACATAATCGAAATAAACGATAACCCAAGTATAGACGCGGGTTGCGAAGATAAAATCCTTAAGAAAGAACTCTATGCTTCCATTATCAAGTCCATCAAGCGTCGCATTGACAACCATAAAAACATCAGAACTGATGAGTAATTCTCCCAATTCGCTGCACCTTTTCGAAGGGTATGGCGTGGAACTGGAATACATGATCGTGCAACGCGACACCCTGCAGGTAAGCCCGATAACAGATAAACTGATCTGGGAAGAAGTGGGCGCTTACGTGTCTGATGTCGAGTTTGGCGATGTTGCCTGGTCTAACGAGCTGGTGCTGCATGTGGTCGAGCTGAAAACGCAGGGACCTGTAAAATCGCTTGCAGGTTTGCACCGCATGTTCCAGGAGCATGTACAGAAGATAAATGCTATACTGGAGAAGTATAACGCCATGCTTTTGCCAACCGGCGCACACCCGCTAATGGACCCGTATACCGAAACACAACTATGGCCGCATGAGCACAACGCCGTTTACGAAGCCTATAACCGAATCTTCGATTGCCGTGGACATGGCTGGGCCAACCTGCAAAGTACACACCTGAACCTGCCGTTTGCCAACGACGAGGAGTTTGAGAAACTGCACGCCGCTATACGCATGGTGTTGCCTATACTTCCGGCACTGAGCGCTTCGTCACCTATACTGGATGGTAAGGTAACCGGCTTGCAGGACACGCGCCTGGATGTTTATCGTACAAACCAGAGCAAAATTCCAAGTATAGCAGGCCAGGTAATACCAGAGCAGGTTTTCAGCCAGGTTGAGTATGAGGAGAAAATTCTTCAGAAAATGTATGCTGATGTTGCCCCTTACGACCCGGATGGAACTTTGCAGGAAGAATTCCTGAACTCACGCGGCGCGATAGCCCGTTTCGAGCGCAACACCATCGAGATCCGGTTACTGGATATACAAGAAAGCCCGGTAGTGGATATGGCCATAGCACAGGCTGCTGTAGCTGTAATTAAAGCCTTGGTATCAGAGCGTTGGGTGCCTATAGCTGAGCTCAAAAAATGGGATGAAAATACATTGTCAGCTATATTTCTGAAAGTGATTTCACAAGGCCAGTCGGCTATCTTGAACGACTATGATTTTATCAGATGCTTCGGGTTTGATTGCAGCGAGAACTGTACAATTGGCGAACTATGGCGCCACCTTACAAAAGAAACACTTGCCCTGGACGAACAACCGGAAATTGCTTATGCCCTGAATATTTTACTTTCCAGAGGTAATTTATCTACCAGAATACTGGAAGCATTAGGTAATAACCCATCAGAAGAAAACATAAAAAGAGTATACAGCCGTTTGGCAGTTTGCCTGCAACGTGGGGGCGTTTTTCTGGCTGAAAAACCATGCTAAAACTCCTGCTTACATGCGAGCATGGCGGCAACCGGATTCCTGAAAAGTATACTTCGCTTTTCCTGGGCAAAGAAGATTTACTTAATTCGCACCAGGGCTGGGACCCTGGTGCACTAGATTTATACTTTGAGCTGGAAGATCTGGCAGATGAAAGTATTTACGCTGAAACCAGCCGGTTACTGGTCGAGCTCAACCGTTCACTTCATCATCCTAAGTTATTTTCTGTTGCTACCAAGCCTTTGCCAATCCAGGAGAAGGCAAGTATAATACAGCATTATTACCAGCCTTACCGCCAGCAGGTGGAAGAAATGGTTGATCGTTTACTTGCAGCTGGCAATCAAGTGCTGCACTTGTCAGTTCATTCTTTTACACCAGTGCTGGACGGAGAGGAGCGAAACGCAGATATCGGTTTGCTTTTTGACCCGGTCAGGAAGCAAGAACAGTTATTTTGCAAGCAATGGAAACAGCAACTAAAGCATCTAGCTAACGAGTTGCGCGTTCGTTTTAATTATCCTTACCAGGGCAAAGCAGATGGCTTAACTACTTATCTTCGCAAAAAATATAGTCCGGTAAAGTATAGCGGCATAGAGCTGGAAGTGAATCAGAAGTTTCCGCTGGGTCATGATCAGGACTGGAAGCAGCTCAAGCAAACAATAAAAACATCGCTTGCTGCACTGCTTAAAAATAAATAGTATAAGATGCTTTTCTGAAATTAGATAACAAAAACTTAATATTTTGAGTATTGGTATTTAGATTCAGGCCATTTTGTACTTTCCAAAGTATAAGACACGCTTATATAAAAGCTTTATTTTCAATTGAATTTCCAACTTTAATATAATAAAATCTATGAGAATGAGAAGTTTACTAAATTTAGTGATGGTATTGGTAGTAACTCAATTGCTATTTGCCTGTAGTTCAGCCAAATATTATGAGTTTGCTGCCAACAAGCCAGATGCTTATAACCATACAAAACAAAAACCTGCTCCTGAAGCAGAAGTTGCACCAACTATGTCTGAAGTAGCCTTGGTTGCTGCCGATGAAAAAGCTGTTGCTGCACAAACTGAGCCGGCATTGGAAGCAAGTGTGGCGAAACCAGTTGCTGCTAAAGTTAAAACTCCGGTAGCTGAGCCAGTTGTGACTGCAACCCGCGAAGCAAAAGCAAACGTTGTTACCGAAGCCGCTGCAATGGCCATGGCTAAAGAACGCATTGCCAGCATGACAAAAGCTGAGAAAAAGGAGTTTAAAAAAGAACTGAAAGAAGCGATAAAACAAGACCGTGGTGGTTCCAGAACAAACATAGTAGAGATTATACTTGCTATTTTTATTCCGCCACTGGCTGTTTTCCTACATGATGGTATCGGTACTTCTTTCTGGATAAATATCATCCTGACGTTGTTATTCTTCATACCGGGTGTTATTCACGCCTTGCTGGTAGTTACGGATAGTATTTAACGGAAAGTATAAACTATAACAAAACGAGCACTGCCCCTGGTAGTGCTCGTTTTGATTTTACGGTTAATGCTTGCCAACTATCCGACATTGCTTACGTTTCTTAAATTGTAAATCAAAGTATAATTAAACAAAAGAGCTTCAAATTTTTGCTGCATGGACTACAAGGACTACTACAAAATATTGGGTGTAGAGAAGTCTGCCTCTCAGGCCGAAATTAAAAAGGCTTACCGTGCGCTTGCCAAAAAATATCACCCTGATAAAACCAAAGGCGATAAAGCTGCCGAAGAAAAATTTAAAGATATAAGCGAAGCATACGAAGTGCTGGGCGACGAAGAAAAGCGCAAGCAGTATGACCAACTGGGCGCTAACTGGCGGCAATTTCAGCAGGGCGGGGGCAGTTATGGCGGCGGCCAGTACCGCGGGCAACCCGGTGGTGGCTTTGGCGGAGGTTTCGGTGGCGATGCCGGCGATATGTTTGGCTCCGATTTTTCAGAGTTCTTTCAACAGTTTTTTGGAGGAGGCGGTGGCGGCTTTGGAGGTGGCCAACGGGCCGGGCGTGGGCGTGCGCACAAAGGCCAGGATTACCAGGCAGAAATGGAAATTTCGCTGCAGGAAGCTTACCACGGAACATCACGTTTACTTAATGTAAATAACCAGCAGTTGCGCATTACCACAAAGCCCGGTGTAGCTCATGGCCAGACATTGCGCATAAAAGGTAAAGGCGGCCCGGCTGTAGGCGGCGGCGAAAGTGGCGATCTGTTCATTAACGTTTTGGTACAGCCTCACCCTGATTTCGAACGCAAAGGCGATGATCTGTATACTTCGTTGCCACTGGATATTTATTCGGCTATACTTGGGGGCGACACCCATGTGAAAACGCTTACCGGCCAGCTGAAGCTGAAAATACCTGCCGGCACCCAAAATGATAAAACCCTGCGCCTGCGCGGTAAAGGGATGCCACACTATGGCAAACCTGACCAGCATGGCGATCTGTACGTAAAAATAAATATCAAGCTGCCTACCCAACTGACAGATGAGGAAACGGAACTGATGAAAAAACTCCGGGACCTGTACCAGAAAAAGGCAGCGCATGTATAAGTAAACTTATAAAGCCCGAACAACTATGTTGATGACCACAGACCAAAGCAGGGTACACACGCGGATCGATGATTTTGTTGAGAGCCTAACCGACAGGAATCTTACTTTTTATGCCAGCGACCTTATGAAACTTGAAGGTTGCCAAAGTATGGATGAGCTAAGCCATGCCTTAAAACGTGCCACCGAAGTATGTACTTGCATGCACATGCCCTTGCAGGAAAACTTTAAAGCAGTTTTCCGGTCTCAGGGTAGCGAAGTGGTACAGGACTGGCGATTATCACCGCTGGCTTATATGTTGCTGGTCATCAATTCAGATTCGCGTAAAAATGTGGTTGCCAAAGTGCAGGTAGAACTTGTAAAGCGAATGCTTAATCTGTAAGTATACTTTCTGGTACTTCAATTCCGGCTTCTGTAAGTGCGGCTGTCCAGTTAAATTGCCGGCAAAGGCGCAGCATGTTCCCAGGTGGCTGTGCTTTTATGGTTACTTCCTTTTTTGTAAAAGGATGCGTAAATGTAAGTTCGGCTGCATGAAGTAATAAGGATGGGCTCTGCAATTGCTCCAGAAACATCTGGTTGTGGCGCCAATCGCCGTGCCGTTTATCGCCAACAATGTAATGCCTGATGTGTGCAAAATGCTTGCGTATCTGGTGCATGCGCCCGGTTTCCGGCCTGACCTGAACCAGCGAATAGCGCGCTGTAGCATAACGGCCTACTGGTATTGGTAATTCTATAGTTGCCAGCCGTGCAAAATGTGTTACGGCATCCTGCGGTGCTTTATGCTTATGGTCTTTATCGGGGCGGATGGGGTTGTCTATGGTTTCTTTTTCTGGAGTATAACCGCGCACAATTGCATAGTATACTTTATCTACCTGCCGCTCTTCCAGCGCTTTCACCATTGGGGCCGTAGCTTCCGGCGATTTAGCAAATAAAAGCACGCCGGATGTACCTCTGTCTAACCGGTGCACGGCAAACAAATGGTAGCCCAACTGATCGCGCAGCAATTGCAAGGCAAATTCCTTTTTTTCTTCGGCTATTCGCGTACGATGCACCAGCAAGCCATTTGGTTTGTTAACGGCCACATAGTACGCATCCTCATAAATTATATCTAACTCCACAATACCACTATAAGTAGAACAATGCAAAGGTAACCAAATTTATACTTTGCCTGTTTATCTACATCTATGGCTAAACTATAAATATGAGAGCCTTCGCAGCCTTTATATTTTGTATATAGAGATGGAGATAAAAGAGGCCTTATATTTGTTGCCTGCTTAATATGATTTAACTGTATGCCATTATCGTTTGACAACCTGAGAAAAGGAAAGAAATATAGTTTACAAAACTATGGAGAGGTATTTGATTTTCAGGTGCTGGATATGCCTGCAGATGGCGTGTACACAGTTAAAGATCTGAACACACTGGAAACTTATAACTTAAATGACCTGGTGAAGTATGGCAGGGGCAAAGACTTTGACCTGAATGAGCTATAAGTAGTACAACTTATAGAGTATCTCTTGTTACTTTTCCTTTCAGATCCCAGTGGCTTTTCTGAATTTCCTGGCTGTTGGGTTTGCGCACAATACGTCGTACGTAACGCTCACCGCTAATAGCACCATCATCACGACGTTTTCCTATAAACAAAGTAACAGCCTCCCCATTTTCGTTTGTGATAAAGGTAATGTCTTTGCCGTTATAGTTGTCTTCTATGCGGGTATCGGGCTTAAATATTTTGCTAAGTTTGGCTTCCAGGCGTGGGCTTAATGGCATAAATTATTAGTTTGATTGCAATTATAGTACGCACATAATAATTAAGAGATATAGTTTGGGGATTAAAACAGCGAATCAGGCGGTGGTGATTTTAACGCTAACTGTAGAACCCAATAACCATGTTCTGGCAGAATCGGTGTTGGAAAACACCATTAACTCCATATCGTTTGGTACCAGTTTTAATATCTCGGTCGCAATTTTATAGGATACCATTTCCTGAAAAGCATCCATGGGCACCACACGGGCATATTTTTTAACTACTATCTTTTTTAACCGTTCCCCACCAATTTCGATAACACGGCGCTGAGTAGCCACATCTATCTGAACACCTAAGGTATTATCTGCCAGCACATACTTTACATGATACTTTTCTGAAAAATCCAGGCACATGGTAAAATACTTTACAAAAGCATCAGGGTCGGGCACCGACAGCCATTTTACTTCCAGTAAACTGTTTGCTGAGTCTAAAGTAACTAAACAGTATTTATCTTGGTGAAGCAACATTTAAGCAGCAGAATCTAACGATGAGTATGCAAATATATAATGTAAATGGTTATCGAAATAAAATAAGTATGGTCCGGATTATTAGGCCGATATAGACATTTGATTATTTTCAAACAGCCAGTAAGTTGCCTGGTCCATATCTGTAAATACTTCAAACGAAAATGCCTCCGCGCGCTTCTGGCTGATCCGGTCATTTACTTTATAAGAAACAAAATGCACAAAGGCATCTAAAGGAATTATACGCGCAAACTTTTCCAGTGAAGTTTGCGGTAAATTCTCCGTTGCGAATTCAGCAAGCCACCGTTGCGTAGAGAGGTCAAGTTCTGTGCCAATCCGATTATCAGATACCCAATACTTTACCTGGTAATGTATAGCAAAGTTTACCGCTTTCCTGAAGCCGGCTTTAAACTGCTCAGAGCTGACTACTTTAAGCCAGGTTAACTGCAACAGGCTTTTCTCCTCTGAAATATTAATTGAAAAGTTCTGGTTTTGAAATACAATCATAATTGAGTAAACTTCTACTACAGAATAATTTTGCGGATGTTCATTTTTAAGTATGAATGTTAAACAATATAAATGAATAATAATTCAAATTTAAATAGATAAAATTCTGTGAAGCATATTAATATACTACGTATATCTTAAAATAGTATTATAAGTGCATGGCAATCAAACCATTAAATCTTGCATAAGAAATGTACCGGTATAGTAAATATTATGATATAAAACATGTTTATTCTAATGAATATCTGAATATTTATTACTGCGAAAACCCAGGTTTTATAGCAGCAGATTGGTCTGGTATTTTAGATGCGAACCGGGCAAAGGAGGGATGCTTGCAGATTTTAGAGCACGTAAAAAAATACCCTGTTACCAAAATACTGAACAATAACCAGCATGTAACAGGGCATTATCCTGGTGCTATAGATTGGGTCGGAAAAATCTGGTTCCCTTCGCTATTTGACGAGGGCGTTCTCTATTTTGCCTGGGTGTACTCTCCTGAATTCTACACACAGGTAGGTACCGATTCAATAATTGAATTAAGCTCGAAAGTGACTATTAAGACTTTTTTTGATTTAGTTACCGCTATGGACTGGCTCCTGATGCAACCTGCTGAAGTATAAAGCTATACTTTATACTTTGAAGGATAATACTGGCGTTTTACTTAAACAAAATTCCTTTACTGCCTGAACGCAATATAGTGAACAGCGTATACATTAACTCATGCTACAAAGGTGATCGCCATGCAAATTCAACAAGCCCATTACTTCGTCTATATTTTTGGTACCGAGCCCCGTTCAACTGTACAGATTGGGATAGTAGGAGACCTGCAGCAACAGATTAAACAGCAGGCTAATACAGTTGACAACGATCCATTTAAGCTAATATATTATGAGCACTATGATCTGGAGGAAGTGGCAGTAGCACGCGAACGACATATAAAAAATGCTACTATAGATAGCATCTTCAGCCTGATCGAATCCATGAACCCAAACTGGCTCGACCTGAGTGATACGCTTACAGACTGATCTTACCTATACTCTGTAAGGTTAACTCGTCTTTTGTAAATGAGGCAGCTTTATTTATTCCCCAAAATTCCTTCAATGTAGTTCTGTATAAATCCGGGGAGCGCTACTTACCGTAATCTAAAGTATAAAGCGCTTTTACCATGGCTACATTCTTATCCTTTTTTCTTCCGCTATTAATGCTTTTAACTGCCTGCTCAGACCCAGGTGCAGGAACCGTGCAGGCACTCAATAACAATGATAATACTAACGAAACCACAACTGAGGCAGAGGACCTGAGTGAACCCGATACTACCAGTCTGGCTAAAGCGACTTTTGCAGGTGGCTGTTTCTGGTGTACCGAAGCCATTTTTGAGCGATTGAAAGGGGTTAAGCATGTTGTATCAGGTTACACTGGAGGTAAGGAATTAAATCCGACTTACCAGCAGGTGAGCGCTGGTAAGACTGGCCATGCAGAGGCGGTGCAGGTATATTTTAATCCTAAAGAAATATCATATGCAGAGCTGCTCGAAGTTTTTTTTGCTACCCATGACCCAACAACTCTAAACCGGCAGGGCCCCGATGTAGGAAAACAATATCGGTCAGTTATATTTTACCACGATGCACAACAACAGCAACAGGCAAAGCGGTACATTGTAGAACTGGATGCTGCCGGCACCTATAAAAATAAGATAGTAACGCAATTAGTGCCGTTTACTAAGTTCTGGGAAGCGGAAGATTATCACCAGGATTATTACCGCCTTAATCCGACAGACCCTTATGTTGTTTCTGTAGCACGTCCCAAAATAAAGAAGTTCGAAGATGCTTTCAGGAGCAAGTTAAAGAGCAATTAAACGAATAAAGCTTAGTAGAAGAAGCAGATAAATTAGCCATGCGATTGTAGGTTATCTTTTAAAACCATTGCACGTATGTAGCATACAACTGTTTAACTTAATCTGCACAAAACTATGGACTTTATTATTAATCTGCTGGTTAGCGCCGGCGTACTTGTGCTCCTGGCATATATTATGCCGCAAGTACATGTAAAAAGCTTCTGGACTGCCGTATGGGTAGCGTTGCTTATCGGTTTGCTGAATGCAACCGTTGGTTTTTTGATCAGGTTGCCGCTTAACCTGGTTACATTTTTCCTGTTAAGCTTTATTGTGCGCCTGATAGTTACTGCTCTTATTATCAAACTGGTAGATAAATTGGTTCGAAATTTCGAGGTTAAAGGTTTCTGGCCCGCAATTGTAATAGCCATAGCTCTCGCAATTGCCAGCAGCCTGGTAGACCGTGCCACCCGCGATGAAGAAATGGATGAATTAGAAGAAGCGCGCATAGAAGTGCCATCGCAGGCTTTATACGCCGCTAACTAAAAGTAAGACCTTTAAAGTATAAAAGCCTGTAAAGCAAAGCTGCTCTGCAGGCTTTTTGTTTGGTATCAAGTATAGATTAGCTGTTTATGCTTATAAATAGGCTAACCCGATTACAAAACAGGCAGTTGCTTCATTTCTTCTTCGGTAAATAATTTGGACCGGATTAAAAAGCGTACGCCTAGGGGAATCTCCAATGAGAAACTGGAACCTCTACCAGGTATTACATCTAAGGTTAATTGTGTATGTTTCCAGTATTCAAACTGATCACGGCTCATGTAGAACGGGCAATCATGCACAGTGCCAAGTAATACATCACTATCCCCAACTTTAAATTCGCCTGCTTCAAAACACATTGGCTGCGAGCCGTCGCAACAACCCCCGCTCTGGTGAAACATCAGCGGGCCATACTTATCCCGCAACTGGTCTATTATCTTTTTTGCTTCTTCAGTAACTTTTACGCGTTCTGTTTCCATGATGAAATGTAAAAAGAATCCCTGCCTAAAGTATAAGCAGGGATCTATAGGTATATTATCAAATTCTAAAAGAAACCCAGCTTGTTCTTATTATAAGAGATAAGCATATTTTTAGTCTGGCGATAATGGTTGAGCATCATTTTGTGCGTTTCTCTGCCAAAACCTGACTTCTTATATCCACCAAATGGCGCATGCGCCGGATATGCATGGTAACAGTTTACCCATACACGGCCAGCTTGTATGGCGCGCGGTATCTGGTAAATCTCATGCGCATCGCGGGTCCAGAGGCCGGCCCCTAAGCCATATAGCGTATCGTTGGCAATAGAAACAGCTTCTTCCGGAGTTTTAAATGTTGTTGCCGAAACCACCGGGCCGAAAATCTCTTCCTGGAACACACGCATTTTATTGTTGCCCTTAAAAATGGTTGGTTCAATGTAATAGCCATTTTCCAGGCCATTATTGAGCTTGGCTATGCCGCCGCCGCAAAGAACCTGGGCTCCTTCCTGCTTGCCTATATCCATATAAGAGAGGATCTTTTCGAACTGGTCGTTAGATGCCTGTGCACCCATAGTAGTATCTTCGGAGAGCGGATTGCCTACTTTTATCGCTTTTGTACGCTGCACCACACGCTCCATAAAGCGGTCGAATATACTTTCGTGGATGATCAGACGTGAAGGACAGGTACAGATCTCGCCCTGGTTCAGGGCAAACATAACAGCTCCTTCCACGCATTTATCGAAGTACTCGTCATCAGCATCGGCTATACTTGGCATGAATATGTTTGGTGATTTACCGCCCAGCTCCATTGTTACCGGAATCAGGTTTTCTGAAGCATATTGCATGATCAGGCGGCCAGTAGTGGTTTCGCCTGTAAAAGCTACTTTGGCAACCCGGGGAGAGGTAGCCAGGGGCTTGCCAGCTTCAGGGCCAAATCCTGTAACTATATTCAGTACTCCTGGCGGCAATAGGTCCTGAATAAGCTCCATCAGCACCATAATGCTGGTAGGTGTTTGCTCGGCGGGTTTAAGTACGATGGTGCAGCCGGCTGCAAGGGCAGGGGCCATCTTCCATGTTGCCATCAGCAACGGGAAATTCCAAGGTATGATCTGGCCAACTACACCAAGCGGCTCTTGCAGGTTTATACTTACAGTATGTTCATCGAGCTCGGCCATCGTGCTTTCATCTGCACGGATAACACCGGCAAAATAACGGAAGTGGTCTATTGCCAGTGGAATATCAGCTGCGCGTGTTTCGCGTATGGCCTTTCCATTATCAACTGTTTCTACCCGGGCCAGAAATTCCAGGTTCTGCTCCATGCGCTCTGCGATATCCAGCAATATTTTGCTACGTGTGCCAGCCGATGTTCTGGACCAGGAAGGGAAGGCCCTGTGTGCTGCATCAAGCGCCCGGTCAATATCTTCTTTTGTACCCCGGGCGGCTTTGGTAAATACTTTGCCATCAATAGGTGAAATGTTTTCGAAATACTCGCCATTAGCTGGGCTTACCCACTCTCCGCCAATAAAATGCTCGTATTTCTCTTTAAAGGTGGGGCGCTCCAGTACCGGAGACGCTTGCTTTGTTGCATTTAAAGTTTCCATAGGGTATAGTTTCTTTATTTGTTTGAAACGAATCTCTGAAGAAATTAAATCTTAAACTTATCCTATTGTATCAAAAAATATATCTATTGTATCAGAATAGAATGCTGTATTTTCCGTTAAATGTGTATGCAAGAAAAATTTCAGTTACAGGCAATTCCGGTAAATACCGAACACTCGTTAAGCACGCTTGTTGAGAACCGTTCTGCTTATACTTTAGAGAATTGTGAGCTAAACGTGTTCGAGACCCGTCAGGAAGCTGAAAATGTAGCTTTGGTTTTCAAAGATTTGGTATTAACAAGCATGCTGCGCGGCAAAAAAGTAATGCACCTTTTCGGAAACAAAGGCTTTGACTACCTGCCAGGCGAAACCGTTATTGTACCGCCAAATGAGGAAATGATAATTGATTTTCCGGAAGCAAGGCTTGAAAATCCTACGCAATGCATTGCACTCGCCATAGCAGAAGAGCATATTCAGTCAACTATAGATATGCTGAATGAACGTTATCCGAAAGTAGAGCCGCAGGCAATCTGGCAACTTGATAAACAGATGTTTCACCTGTGTAACAACAGCGAACTGGCTGACAGCATTAATCGTGTAATTCGGATCAGTATCAATGATAAAACAAGGGAAAAAGATATTCTGACGAGCCTTGCTTTACGGGAATTACTGGTAAGACTGATGCAGACCCAGGCCCGTACGTTGATAGAAGCAAACTATAAAAAGATGGCTGGCAGCAACCGTTTTGCGCATATTATCCAGTATATAAAGGAAAGTATACGAGAGAAAATTGACGTTGAAAAACTTAGCGATAAGGCCTGCATGAGTAGGGCAAACTTTTTCAGAAAGTTTAAAGAAGAGTTTGGATACACGCCAGCAGACTATATCTTAAAGGAACGCATCCGGCTTTCGAAACAGTACCTCCAAAACCCGTTAAATTCTGTAACGCAGGCCTGCTATATGGCTGGTTTCCATAATCTTAATTATTTTATCAGGGCTTTTAAAAAGGAGGTAGGCACTACACCAAAAGCTTTTCAGTCGTCGTTACTAAATTAAAATTAACTATACTTTATTCTTCGTTTTTCGTGGCTGCTTTGCATGGCAAGCTCAATTATTCGGATAGTATTGCGTGCCTGCTCCGGTTTTACTTCCAGTTCTTCCTGCCCAAGTATGGCATTGTATACATTATTATATAAGCCACTATAGTCGCCTGCTTCGCTGGTGATTTTGCCACGGTAATGCATTCCCTGTATTTCTGTGTTTAATATACCCCACTGATCTTCCGGCTCCATACCCCAGTCAGCAGATTCGGAAGGGTAGGAGCCTGCCTTAAGTGCGGTTTCCTGTACATCCATTCCATACTTGATAAAGGAGCCCTGATCACCATGAAGTATAAAATGCGGGCCGGTTTCCCTGACCAGCATTCCTGCTTTAAGTATGGCTTTAAAGTTTTCATAGTATAATGTAACTTCAAAATAGTCAGGTATTTGAGAGCCAGTACGTTGCGAGCGTATATCGGCAAACACTTCCTGAGGTTCGCCAAAAAGTACCAATGCCTGATCAATAAGATGGGAGCCAAGGTCATAGAGAATGCCGGACCCGGGAAGGTTTTCTTCTTTCCATGTATCGGGTTTTATGGCGTTACGGAATCGGTCGAAGTGGGCTTCATATTCTACAAGATTGCCAAGTAAATGCGCATCCAACACCTTTTTCACAGTTTTAAAATCGCTGTCCCAGCGGCGGTTCTGGTAAATGGTCAGCACTTTATTTTTTTCGGCTGCTAGTTCAATTAATTCATCGGCTTCGGTGCTGGTAATAGTAAAAGGTTTATCTACCAAAACGTGTTTATTAGCTAGGAAAGCAGCTTTTGCCAGGCTATAGTGCGTAGGATTTGCCGTAGCAATTACAACAAGGTCAATTGTCGCATCTTCAAATATTTCCTGTTCATTAGTCACCACAACAGCATCCGGATACCGTTGTCTAGCCAATTCAATACTTTCAGGTCGGTTTGCTTTGATTTTTTTCAGGCTCAATCCAGGCACATTGGAAATAAATGGAGCATGAAAAATTCTGCCAGACATGCCAAAGCCGATAAGGCCTACATTTATAGTTTGTGTCATTTGTCGTTAATAATACGAAAGTGGTAGAAGCTAAAGCAATTATACTTAAGTATACTCATAATAAATTTCTCAAAGCTATTTATACTTTTAAAATGAGATGAAACGCAAATCACAAATAAATATATTATGAAGCAAAATTAAATACTAAGCCTATTTAACATAAAGTATATTATCAGTGACACTTATTTAGGATGTATAAATCAGTCTTATAATTTATATTATGTTAAGTAATGTGTTTGGCAATAATAAAGGGAGGCTAAATTAACCTCCCTTATCTTTTTATTAGCTGTTATGTTTTGTTATTGCTTGATAGATTTCGCAATACGGTCTGCATCTGCTTTACGGCCTAAGCGCGTGTAAACACGCTGAAGGTTTTGTAATGTGCTCTGATCGTTAGGCTGAATTGCAAGAGCTTTCTCAAAGTATGGCAAAGATGCTTCGTAGTGCTTTTTAGCCTGAGCTTCTAAGCCTTTACCTTTCTTCTGGTATGTTGCATAGTCCATTTTAGCAGCTTTGTTGTTAAACTCGCTACCCTTGTTGTACTCCAGTACACCTAGGTTATAGTAAGCATCAAAGTTGTTCGGATCTGCTTCAATAGCTTTTTTATAGCTGGCATAAGCACCGTCTATGTCTTTCTTGCGCTCCTGTAAGTTACCTTTTACTGCATAAAGGCTGGCGTTTTTAGGATCAGCAGCAATTGCGGCATCCAATTTAGCCATAGCTTCGTCAGCACGGTTGTTTTTCAGGTAGTACTTCAGTTCTTCCTGCATCAGGTAAACACTGTTCGGATGCTCTTTCAGACCAGCAGCAAGTGTATTTAACACTTCTTCGTCTTTCGCCTCAGTGGTTTGCAACAACTGAACTTTTGCTTTGTAAACATCTTCAGTCTTGTGGCCCATTCCTATCAATTTATCATAATATTTGATAGCGCCAGGATAATCCTGCTTCGCAGCTGATGCATAAGCAGCGTAAAGCACTGCAGTTGTATCAGTTGGGTTTACTTTAGATGCTAGGTCATACTTGGCAATAGCGTTATCCCAGTCCTGCTTGTTGTGGAACTCAACGGCCTCATTAAGCACCTGGCCATATAGCATGTTCATGCGCTCAGGCACCTGTTTGCCATACTCCCCGTTTTTGCCATCAATTTCAACAGTTTTGTTGAAAGACTCCACTATAATCTCTGGCGTTTTGGCATCTGTAAGTTTACCATAGATCGGGTTACCAAGCATATCCTGGTAAATTACGCCGCGATAGAACCAAGTTTTGGCTTTCTCCTTTGTTTTTGGATGCGCTATAGCCTTATTGATATCAGCCTGTGCTTTGTCTAAAGTGCCATTTTTATGGTTTAGAACCGCACTGTTAACGGCAGAGTTCTGAGCTGAAGCAACCGAAATGCTTGCGGCGGCCAAGGCTGTCAAAAGTACTTTCTTCATACTTGTTCTAAGAAAAGGTTTGAGATTACTAATTAAACGTTTGTATTATGAAATTAAATTCCAAAATGGTGCTACTAAACTTCCTCAGTAGTTGTCGGGTCAATCATGTCGTCGGGTTGCAACACATCTTCCGGCTTCGGTTCCGATTCAAGTAAAATTACTTCTTCCTCGTTTTCCATTTCTACTTTTGCTACAGAAGATATCTGGTCGCCTTCGTTCAGTTTGATCAGACGTACGCCTTGTGTAGCCCTGCCAATTACTCTGATATCAGCCACACGCAATCTGATCGTAATGCCTGAGCGGTTAATGATCATCAGGTCATCAGAATCGATAACACCCTTTATGGCTACCAGTTTACCGGTTTTATCCGTTACGTTCAGGGTTTTAACACCTTTACCGCCACGGTTTGTAATACGGTATTCATCCAGCAGGGAGCGTTTTCCAAATCCGTTCTCAGAAACTACCAACAGTTCAGTCTCCGGACTCTCTACACAAACCATACCAACTACTTTGTCATCAGGTCCGGCTAGGGTTACTCCGCGCACACCCGCAGCATTACGGCCCATCAGGCGCACCTGTGTTTCGTTAAAGCGTATGGCCCTACCCGACTCTAGCGCGATAACAATTTCGCTATTACCGGTTGTCAGCTGAACATCAAGCAGTCTGTCGCCTTCGTTGATAGTGATGGCGTTTATACCATTTGTGCGAGGGCGTGAGTAAGACTCCAGTACCGTTTTCTTAATGGTACCTTGTTCAGTACAGAATACCAGGTTGTGGTTTAGTACAAAATCCTGGTTTTTAAGATCGTGTACGTTAATTACGCCGCGTACTTTATCGTCCTTCTCAATGTTTATCAGATTCTGGATAGCGCGGCCTTTGGTCGTCTTCCCTCCTTCTGGTATTTCGTATACTTTCAGCCAGAACACTTTACCAAATTCTGTGAAGAACAACATGTGGTGGTGCGTGCTGGCAATAAAAATATGTTCTGTAAAGTCACTTTCTTTAGAAGCAGCTACTCCCCTTGAGCCAATGCCACCGCGGCTCTGGCTGCGGTATTCGCTCAGCGAAGTACGCTTGATATAACCTTCATGAGATATGGTAATTACCATGTTCTCTTCTGGTATCATATCTTCGTAAGAAATGTCGCCTGTTGATGCTTCAATACCAGTGCGGCGCTCATCACCGTAACGCTCTCTTATCTCCGTAAGCTCATCTTTGATGATCTGCATACGTAGGCCTTCGTCGTTCAGAACAGATGTCAGGTAATCGATCAGTTTCATGATCTCCTGGTACTCTGCCTGAATTTTATCACGCTCCAAGCCAGTAAGGCGCTGTAAACGCATATCCAGAATGGCACGTGCCTGTATCTCGCTCAGGTTAAAGCGTTCCATCAAACCATTGCGGGCAATTTCAGGATCTCGCGACGAACGAATCAGGTTGATCACTTCATCTAAGTTATCCAGCGCTATCAGCAAGCCTTCCAGAATGTGCGCGCGTTTTCTCGCTTCATCCAGCTCGTACTGTGTTCTGCGAACTACCACTTCATGCCTGTGCTCAACAAAATAATGGATGAGCTCTTTCAGGTTCAGTGTCATTGGGCGGCCTTTTACAAGTGCCACGTTGTTAACACCAAACGAAGACTGCAGCTGCGTATACTTGTAAAGGTTATTAAGAACTACATTCGGAATGGCATCGCGCTTCAGGTCGTATACAATGCGTAAACCATCGCGGTCAGATTCGTCACGTAAGTCCGATATGCCTTCGATTTTCTTCTCGTTTATTAGGGCAGCCGTTTTCTCGATCATCGAAGCCTTGTTTACCATGTACGGGATTTCCGTCACGATAATTTGCTCCTTGCCTGTTGAAGTTGTTTCGAAAGTAGCGCGTCCGCGCATCAGCACACGGCCACGACCAGTTTCAAATGCAGCTTTTACCCCATCGTAACCATAGATAATACCACCTGTCGGGAAGTCTGGCGCTGTGATGTACTGCATCAGTTCGGCAACAGTGATCTCTTTGTTGTCGATGTAGGCAATGGTACCATTAATTACTTCAGTAAGGTTGTGCGGCGCCATGTTGGTAGCCATACCTACTGCAATACCCGATGTACCGTTTACCAGCAGGTTCGGGAATTTGGCAGGCATTACCGAAGGCTCTTTCAGGGAGTCGTCGAAGTTTGGTACAAAGTCTACCGTGTTTTTCTCCAGGTCGGCAAGCAGTTCATCCGCGATACGCTTCAGGCGAGCCTCGGTATAACGCATTGCCGCCGGCGAGTCGCCATCGATAGAGCCATAGTTACCCTGGCCATCAACCAACGGGTAGCGCAACGACCATTCCTGAGCCATACGTACCATGGTTTCGTACACCGAAGAGTCACCGTGCGGGTGATACTTACCCAGTACCTCACCCACAATACGGGCAGACTTTTTATAAGCTTTGTTATAGGATACCCCCAGTTCGGACATACCGTAAAGCACGCGGCGGTGCACAGGCTTCAGGCCGTCTCTTACATCGGGTAAGGCTCTGGAAATGATAACAGACATTGAGTAGTCGATGTATGCACCACGCATTTCGTCCTCAATGTTTATCGGTATTATTCGTTCGCCTTCGTTCATGTTCAAGGTTTAATATTTAATGAAATATCTTTTTTACTATATAGTAGGCAAGTTATGCAAAAAAGCCTTTACAGCCTAAATTACTACTGTTTATTCCTGCTCTTGTCGTTTTTCCTGACTACTTTTTCGCCTTTTTGTTTAGGTAGCTTCTCTCCCATTTTCATGTTCTGTTTTTTGTAGATCGGCACGCCCCTGAACTCCTGTTCGCCATGGCGGTGCAGCATGCGCACCTGGCAGGAATAAATTGGACAACGCGGTTTACAGGAAAACATATTTAAGGAAAGCAGAGCCAGGCTCAGCAGCAATAAAATTCGGTGAAGGGCCATGCATTTTGTGTTAAAAAGAACAGCATTATACTAGCGCTGTTCTTATTGCCTAATCATACAAAAGTACGCATTTTTTACGGAAAAAACCAGCATCTATACCTGCACTTTATACCCTGAAAAACACACTGAATTCTACCAGATTATAGCGGATGAAAGCCGTTAATAGTGAAACCGCCATCGATGGCAAGACACTGCCCTGTGGTGTAAGCAGATGCCGGCATACTCAGGAAGGCCACAGCTGCTGAAACATCTTCTGGTTTGCCAATTTTGCGCATTGGTGTACGACTGATGACAGCTTCGTAATATTCAGGGTTTTGCAGCACAGTTTGTGCCAGCGGTGTGCTGATGTACCAGGGCGCTACGGCATTAACACGAATGTTATGCTCGGCCCACTCGGCTGCCAGGTTGCGCGTGAGCTGCACCAGAGCTGCTTTGGTCATGCCATAAACGGCGCCTGTGCGCACATGCACAAGGCCGGCTACAGAAGTAATATTGATGATGTTGCCCTGCTCCGACTTTACCAGCATGGGGTGTAATAAACGGCAAAGCTCAAATGCCGAGCGCAGGTTCGTGTTAAGTATAAAATCATACTCCTCAGAAGTATAGGCAGTGGCAGGCTTGCGAATATTGGTGCCCACGTTGTTTACCAGTATGTCGAGCTTATCCCATTTCTGCTGTACTGTATCAATCAAAGTTTGTCTGCCTTCCGGTGTGCTCACATCTGCTGCAAGAATGTGCAAGCCTTCCGGATATTGCTGAAGTAGTTGTTGCAGATCTTCCGTTTTGCGGGCTACGGCCAGCACATCGGCCCCCAGTGCTATAAATTCTTTTACAATAGCTTCTCCTATACCTTTGGAGCCACCTGTTACAACTGCCTTTTTACCGGCAAGCGACCATCTGTTCTGCTGCATTTTCTGTAGTTTCTAAAATCTGTATTTGACCCGTGAAAGTATAAAAGTATAAATCGGCATTCAAATCGAAATAAAACATTAAATTAGTTAATATTTTTCTTCTCTAAAACCACTGGCATGTAACTGTAATGGATGTAAAAACAGCACTAACTTCGTTATTTATACTTGCGGCTCCAGTATGTTTTGCGCAACAGCAGAATAATATACCAACTGGCCTTAATGCACAGCAAAACCTGAATGAGCTCGCATCTGACCGTATCGGCGGATTGGTGAGAACGTATGATAATCGTTATTCCGGCATAAAGGGCACGCCTTTTTTCTTAGAAAACTGGGGCAAAGCGTCTTTGGTGCTGAACGGCAAGACGAAGTATGACAATGTGGTTTTGAAGTATAATGTGTATGATAATACGATTTTGTACCGCAAACCTGATGGTTCGGTGCTAGAACTGAATACGAATAATTTAGACTATTTTATACTGCAGGATAGCCTGGGGCTTAAAAATTATATGTTTAAGCGTACTCCTGAATTGGCTGCAATAGATAAGAAAGCAGGAACTCAGTTTAATGCCATACTTTACGAAGGAAGTAAGTATAAATTATTGCTTAACCCATCAAAATCGCTGCTGAAAGCTGATTATAAGGGCGGTTATAGTGCAAACCGCACGCACGATGAGCTGCTGACCGAAAATGCTTATTACATCGTTAAATCGGATAAAACCGCGCAGAAAGTAAAACTGAATAAAAAGAATTTACTGAAGGTGTTGGCGAACGAACAACAGAAAGTGCAGGCTTATTTAGAGAAGGAAAAAATTGATGCCGGTACCGAAGATGGCTGGATCAAAGTTCTGAATTATTACGAAAGCCTGTAGCTGGTTTAGGTTTTTTTGACATTGGAAAAGGCACCCGATCGGGTGCCTTTTATGTTTATTGTGATTTTCCGGTAATGCGGCCCAGGTAAGCTTTAAAGTATGCTTTGTCTGGTTTAGGCCGATAATTCAATTCCTTGTATTTTGTTGCGCCATCCTTTCCTTTCCAGACGTGGTAAACAAACACGTAACGGCCCTCACCTTCGCGCCAGCCATCAAATTGTCCGAACCGCATATCGTTTATGTAAATGCCGGTGTCTGCTTTTTCTACAGTATAATAACCCTTGGTAATTTCCAGTAGCCGCTGCATTTTGGTGTCTTGTAAATAGGGTTTCAGCAAGTGTTCACTCCTGGCATCATAGTTATACTTTATACTTGCATTTTTATCCAGCAACGAATAAAAACCTGTGTAATAACCTTCTTTGGTTTCGGCAGTTACGGCCCAGAGTATAGTATTGAGCGGGGTTGGTTTGCTGATGTAGGAAGTGTAATGTATGCCTTGTTGTTGCAAGCTTTTCTCAAAAGCTGCGTCTGCCCTGTTTTTAGCTACAAAAGAGAACAATATGTAGAAAGAGCTGATAGCAAGGCCGGCGTAGTTAAGTATAGTTCGTTTGCGATTGTGTTTGCTATGAAATGCGGCAGCAACCACTAAAATTAGAAACGGAACAGTATAGAAAGGATCTAGTACAAAGATGTTGTAAAAGGCTACGCCATAGTTGCTGAATGGCCAGAAAAGCTGCGTGCCCCAGGTGGTGAAGCTATCAAGTATGGCGTGGGTGGTAAAGCCCAGGAAAAACAAAAGCGTCCAGTCGCGGAAAGTAGCGCTTTGGTTGCGGTAAAGCCTCCGGAGCAGCCAACCAAGTATAGGCGACATTACCGCTGCAAACACAAAAGAATGCGTTATAGACCTATGAAAGCTTAGTTGCTCCACCATATCAAGCAAGGGGTTAAGCAGGATATCAAGGTCTGGAATGGTGCCGGCAATTGCGCCCCATAACATAGCTTTGTTCCCGATCTTGCGGCCGCAAACCGCCTCGCCTACTGCTGCGCCTAAAACTATTTGTGTAAGAGAATCCATGGTATAAAACGAAAACCTTTGCTGCTATACTTAAAGCACAGTATAGCAGCAAAGGTTTATACTTTCAAAATTTGAAGGCTATTTAATTAGCGGCATGCGCTTAAACTCCTTTGTTCTGTCAAAAAGGTAGCGGAAGGTTGCGTGTGTTTTATAAATACGACCACCAATCTGCTCAACAAGGTGCATCATTTTAGGGTTAAAATCACCGATCCAGTTCATCTGCAGGTCTTCATACGGAATGCTCGGATTGCCTTGAATCAGTTTGCCGGCTTCTACGATCATGGCTGCCTCTACGCCTTTGCTCTGGTGCTCCGGTGTTATGCCGAATACAATACCATACATCGTTTTACAGGCACCTCTCCAGCGGTGAAAAGCAAACTTCAGCTTGCCCCAAAGGTTCATGTTGCCATTTACATACCTGAATAACCTGTTTAGCTCTGGTATGGCTATAAAGAAGCCAACAGCTTCGTTGTTATAGTATGCAAACCACATAATGCGCTCATCAATCACAGGCTTAAGGGTTTTCATGATGCTGGCTGCCTGTGCTTCGCTCATTGGTTTTACGCCTTCGTGTTTTGCCCAGCCTTTGTTATAAACCTCTCTGAAATCTTCTGTATACTTCGCCAGGTCCTTTTTATCCATGTGCCTGAACCTGTAAGCCTTGTCGGCCAGAATGCGCTCGGCTTTATCGTTATACTTCTGAGGAAGCGGATCATTTACTTTTCTGTAATACGTATACTGCTTAAAGTATAAGCCAAAGCCGTAATTTTCGAGCAATCCCTGGTAATATGGGTAGTTATAATGCATACCATAGTTTGGCTTGTGAAAACCATCTATCAGCAAACCCCACCACTTGTCGCGGTCGCCAAAATTAATAGGCCCGTCCATAGCTTCCATGCCACGCTCCTGAAGCCAGTTTTTGCAGGCATCTAAAAGTATATTGGCTGCCTGCTGGTCGTTTATGCAGTCAAAAAATCCCATGCCGCCGGTTGGCTGCTCAGATGCATTCACAGTTTTTTTATTAATGAAAGCAGCCACACGCCCGATTAGCTTGCCTTGCGCATCCTTTAAAACCCAGCGTATAGCTTCACCATCGCGCAAAAGTTTATTCTTGGCCGGATCAAAAACACTGTGTATGTCTTTATCAAGTGGTCGAATGTAATTCGGGTCGTTCTTATACAGTTGGATCTGTACTTTCAGAAATGCCTCGGCAAGTTCAGGGGTTGTTACTTCTACTAATTGCATCGTGTTGGTTTTGCCTTTCAAACAGAAGCTCAAAATAAAGAATTATACTTGATAAAACCATGGCAACAACAAGGTATGACTGACCGTGCTATTCTGCTGCACAGGTAATTTATACTTGCCTGAATTGATCGGATTTGAAATGAATTGCTGCCAGAGAACTAAGGGTTAAGCGGCTTTCAGGAAATAGAGCTAAACCGAAAAGTATATTTGGCCTGGGGAAAAGTATAAAAACAAAAAGGCTTCAGATTTCTCTGAAGCCTTTTCTGAGCCCCCAGTCGGAATCGAACCAACGACCTACTGATTACAAGTCAGTTGCTCTACCAGCTGAGCTATGGAGGCTTGTACTTATTTTGTTACTGTAAAAGCAAATGCAGTACAATCATTTGCTTTTTGAGAAGAGCCCCCAGTCGGAATCGAACCAACGACCTACTGATTACAAGTCAGTTGCTCTACCAGCTGAGCTATGGAGGCTTACTCTTTGTGTTGCTCTATCGTTCTAAAGCGTTGCAAAGGTATATTCTAATTTTTAATCTGCAAACACCTCTTCCAACTTTTTTAAAAGGTTTTGGTAATGTTTTGAAACTCAGATATAAAAATTTTAGCCTCTGAAAGCTCTTAGCTGCCGGTTCAGAACTTCGATGCGTTTTTGAGCCTCAGCTATGCGGCCTTCATACTCCTGGCGCAAGGCTTCTGCATTTTTAGAACGGGAGAAAAACTCGATGTTCGTATTAAGTGTCTGGATATCGTTCTGTAGTTGTGATATCTCACGGCGAAGCGTTTGTTCGCGCTGCTGCAGTTTATGGGCTGAGTCAGGGCTGTGCTTCAGGCGGTCTACCTGTAGTTTTACCAGCAGCTCGCTGCGGTCTTCATAACTCAGTTCCGGCACACGCTCCAGGTAATGCTCCAGCAGGGTTACAAACTTCTCCTCCACTTTCGGGCTCGAGCGTTTGTTGTTTTGATCCAGGGCACGCCATTGCGCTATAAATTCTTCATACTCAGCCATTGTGCCGGGCTCATTGGGCTGCGAAAGCTTTTCTGTGATACGATCGCACAACTCCATTTTCTCAGACGAAAGTTTTTCCAGTTCGGCACCTTTCTGCTGTTCATGGTTCTGCTTACGATCGAAGAACTCGTTGCATGCGCTACGGAAGCGTTGCCATATCTTATCTGAGTATTTATCCGGAACGCGGCCTATTGTTTTCCAGCGTTTCTGTAGTTGTATCAGTTTTTCTTTTGTCGTATTCCAGTCAGTGCTTTCTTTCAGTTGTTCGGCTTCTTCGCATAGCTGCGTTTTAAGTTGCAGGTTCTGCATTTTCTGTTCATCCAAACCTTTAAAGAACTGGTTTTTATGCTGGAAGAAGGATTTGTAATTGCTCCAGAACGTTTTGTTTATTTCTTCTGCATATTCTTTCGGAACCAATCCGGCAGCATCCCACTCTTCTTTCAGTTTCTGAATTTCATCAGTTTTATCGCGCCATTCATTTATGCGGTCAGTGTTAAAGTTCTGGAAAGTATGAAGGCGGTCAAGTAAAGCGCGTTTGGTGGCCAGATTGGTCATTTCATGCGTTTTACGCTCTTCCTGGTAAGCTCTGCGGTGCTCATGTACCCTTTCTGAAGCCTGTATGAATCGGTCCCAGATAATGTCGCGCTGGTCGTTTGGTACCGGGCCGAGGTTTTTCCATTCTTCGTGCAGGTGGCGAAGTTCCTGCAGGGCTTTATTAATAGATGGCTCGTTCTGCAGCGCTTCTGCACGCTCAATGAGTTGCAATTTAGCATCCAGGTTACGCTTGCGGTCAAGCTCTTTCAGCTCAAAGAATATGCTGCGGTTGTTGTAGAAAATATCAAGAAGTGCATGGTAGGAGTCCCAAAGCGTTTGTGCTTCGCCTGCTGGTACCTGGCCTATAGATTTCCATTCGGTCTGCAGTTTCTTCAGCTCATCGTTGCTGTTTTTGGTTTCCGCAGATTCTACAAGTATGCGCAGTTTGTTTAGCAACTCACGTTTTCTCTCAAGATTGCGCTGGCGCTGTTCTTCTGTTTGCTGGCGCTCATGGTGGCGGGCATCGCGGTAGGCAACCAACAATTTATCCAGCTCCTGGTGCTCGGCAGGTGCATGGTATTCAAAATCTTCTTCCGTGCCGCCTTCCTGCTTAAATTTCTCCAGCGCTTCTGCTTTCTCAGCCTGGAATTTAAGGTCGTAATGGCGGTTTATTTCATTTATAGTTTGGTGGCGTTTGCGCGAATCGGCACTCTTTAAAACTTTGGCAAGCTGCTGGCGCAATTCATCGATTGAGAGCTGGCTATAATCGGTAGTGTCCTCTTCTTCCAGTTCTTCTTCTTCGTGATGTTCGGTTACTGCTATTGGCGTACCTGTAGCATGCACCGGAGGCGCTACTGCGGTTACATCGGCTGGGGCAGCTACAGAAGGATCAGGTGCGAATAGTTTTGATTCCTGCTGTGTTGTTTCCTGTGTATCATTTTCAACGTTTACCTGGGCGTCAGCGAAAACATCTGTCCAGACATCGATATCTGCTGTTTCCTGTTCGGTTTTAAGCTCAGGCTTTATTTCAGGTTGCTCCTCTTTCGGCACTTCCTGGTTAATATTTTCCCCTGTTTTAGCGTTCAGCTCAGCTAGGCGCTTTTCCAGTATACCTTGCGGGGTGTCCGGTTGGCTTTGTGCGGAATTTAAAGCTTCGTTATTCTCTGGCTTGTTGGCCTCAGCTCCGGTAGTGTCCATATGCTTGTTATCGGTTGTCATGACTTCGTTTTTAGGTACAACGTAAGGACCGTTTAGTTCAGGCGTGGGTCTACAGGGTAGTTTGCCAGCACCTTATACTTGCCTCCCATCTGCCGCAGAATATTACGCCAAAGGGTATCTGCCTCCAAATTAAATAATTTATTCGCAGCATTGTTATTTACGATCCAAACATTTTTGTCGATTTCCTCTTCCAGCTGGCCAGGGGTCCATCCGGAGTAGCCTAAAAAAAATTTTATATCTGATGTTGATACAATACCAGACCCGATCATGTTACGCAACATTTCAAAATCTCCTCCCCAGAAAACGTCCTCGCCCAGCTTTACTGCCTGAGCGAGTTGCGAGATGCGATGCACATAATGCAGCGTGTTATACTGCACAGGGCCGCCAATACCAAGCGTCATGTCAAAAGAATCGTTGTAAAGGTCTATTACATCAGATAATTTAAGGTTAGATACACGGTTGAGTACCAAGCCAAAAGAGCCTTCTGTTGCATCATGGCTGCACAACAGCACCACGGTACGCTCAAAGTTAGGATCTCCGAGGTATGGCTCTGATATAAGTATGCTTCCGCTTTGCGGCTTTGTCAACCTTTCTTCTTCCATCTGCTAAATCAGGGTTTATTAAATTAGGTGTTGCACTTGCTGCGTCAGGTTTGCTAGCTACATTAACTACTACGCAAAGCAGGCGATATGGTAACGCCACAGGGCTGCTTGCTACAATTTAGCTATATACTTAAGAAACTGCAACCAAGGTACTTTGTTTGTGGCAGCAAGTATAAATTTATTTATCTACAGCAGAATATTTTATAATTTTGGCCAAATCCTAAGATACCATGTCGCTAACACACAACATTGCCGATATCCGGAAAAACTATTCCCGCCAGGCACTTTCAGAGGATTCTGTTGCGCAGGACCCGATCGAGCAGTTTAAGCTTTGGCTACAGGAAGCTATTCAGGCTCAGGTAAATGAACCTACTGCTATGGTATTATCTACGGTAAAAGAGGGTCGCCCGGATGCACGTGTGGTATTGTTAAAGAATGTTGCCGAGGATGGCTTTACTTTTTTTACAAACTATTCCAGCAGCAAAGGCCGCGCATTGTCTCAAAACCCGTTTGCAGCGCTTACCTTTTTCTGGCCAGAACTTGAGCGCCAGGTGCGCGTGCAAGGCAAAGTTGTGCAGGTGCCGGCGCAGGTTTCGGACAATTATTTCCATAGCAGGCCGGTTGAGAGCCAGATAGGTGCCTGGGCATCGCCGCAGAGCCAACCCATAGCAAGCCGCTCAGAACTTGAAGAAGCCGAACTAAATTATAAGCAACAGTTCCAGGATTTAGAGCAGATTCCCCGCCCGCCGCACTGGGGAGGTTACCAGTTGGTACCCGATAGCATAGAGTTCTGGCAAGGCCGACCTAGCAGGCTGCATGACCGCATTTTGTATGAGATGGAAAGCAACATCTGGCATTGCAAGCGCCTGGCTCCCTGATTCTCTCCTATACCTTATACTTTAACATCTTTTTAGATGGCAGAAATATTACCTATTAAAGCATGGCGCTACAGCAGTAAACTGAGCCAGAACATTGATGAACTGACGTCTCCTTTGTTTGATGTGGTATCGGCAAAGCAGCGTGAGGCATTATACCGGAATAACTTAAACAGCATACACCTTTCGGTGCCGCGCGGTACTAAACCTGCCGAAGAAGCCGCCAGCCTGCTGGAAGAATGGAAAGATAAGCAAATACTTACTCAGGACGCGCTGCCGGGTATATATGTGTATTACCAATATTTCCGCCTGGCGGGCAGTGATAAAGAGTACTGTCGTAAAGGATTTATCTGCCACATAAAGGCATATGACTGGAGCGAGAATGTGCTGCTACGCCACGAAAATACTATACCCAGCGCCGTTAACGACCGCATAGAGCTGCTTGAAAAAACTTTACTCAATTCCAGCGCCACGCATGGCCTTTATACTGATCCGGAGCATTTGCTGGAGCGGTTTATGGATGAAAGTATAAAATCGCCGATTTATGAAACCGAAGATTACCAGGGTGTGCGCGATGTTCTGGCTATTATTCATGATCATGAGGTAATAAGTTTCTTTTTGAAAACTTTGCGCGGCCGGCAGGTATTGTTAGCCGATGGGCACCACAGGTATGAAGGCTCGCTGGAGTACCGTAAAAAGATGATGGCCGCTAACCCCAATCATACCGGGCAAGAGGCTTATAATTATCATCTAATGTACCTTACCAACTCCGAGTCTGACGACCTGCGTATTTTGCCAACGCATCGTGTGCTTAAACACATGAGCCTGACCGATGAAGAGTTCCTTGAAAAGCTGGCTGCATACTTTACGGTAATTCCTAAAGAAGACCCTTTCGAGTTGAATGAGGTAATTGCCGGTAAGCAATGGGCCTTTGGTTTATACTTGTCGGGCAATGCCTATAAACTGCGCCTTAAACCGGAAGTGCACGAACAAATTGACTGGAATTTTCCGCAGGAAGTGAAAGACCTGGACCTGACCGTGATGCATTATTTTGTGTTTGAAAAGGTGTTAGGCATTTACCGCCAGGAACAGCGCGACTACAAAGGCCTTAGCTATGAGCGCAATTTTACCGCCTGCATCAGCCAGGTAGATTCAGGCCAGGCCCGCCTAGCACTTATCACAAATGAAGTGTCTATGGAACAGGTGAAGCGCGTGTGTTATAGCGGTGCCATCATGCCACAGAAATCAACGTTTTTTTACCCGAAGGTGATTTGCGGGTTTTTATTTAGCTCCATTAAAGAAGATGAATTTGTCTCGACCACTGCTGCTTGCTTCTAACTCGCCACGCAGGAAAGAGCTGCTGGCCGGCCTGGGTTTACAGTTCGAAGTGCGTGTAAAAGAAGTGCACGAAGATTTTCCGGAGCACCTTCAGCGCGAAGAAGTTGCCGAATACCTTGCCTCTCATAAAGCTGATAATTACCTGGATGAGCTTAAAACTGAGATACTGATTACGGCCGATACCATTGTTTGCCTCGGTGATAATATTCTGAACAAACCTGCCGATTATGCAGAAGCTGCAAGTATGCTTCGCGCTTTATCCGGAACATCGCATGAGGTAATTACCGGCGTATGTGTGGCAACTCACGACAGCAAAGCTGTTTTCCATGATGTAACCAAAGTATACTTTAAGGAACTGACCGAGGCTGAAATTCATTACTACATCACGCAGTACAAACCATTTGATAAAGCCGGCGCTTACGGCATACAGGAATGGATCGGAATGATCGGGATTGAAAAGATTGAAGGTTCTTATTTTAATGTGGTAGGTTTGCCTGTGCAGAAATTATACCTGCACCTGTTGCCTTACCTGAATACTAATTTATAACGTTTTGCAGGAGCTTATACTTCTGCTTATTTACTAATGAATATAACAGCAAAATTGTACCTGGCAGCAGGCAAAGAGCACTCGCTGAAGCGTTTCCACCCATGGGTATTTTCGGGAGCCATCCGCAAAATGGAAGGCGAGCCGGTTGAGGGCGATGTGGTGGAAGTATACTCCAAGCAGCGCGAGTTCTTGGGCATGGGACATTACGCGCCCGGCTCTATTGCCGTGCGTATTTTCTCTTTTGAGCAGGTAGAACCAAACTATGATTTCTGGAAAAGCAAAGTACAGAAAGCCTATGATTACCGCCTGCAGGTTGGCCTGATCGGAAACACGCATACAGATGTTTACCGTTTGCTTTATGCCGAAGGCGATGGCGTACCAGGTCTTATTGTGGATGTTTACAAAGATACGGCTGTTTTACAGGCGCACTCTTTGGGTATGCACAATGCCCGTCACCAGGTTGCCAAAGCCTTGCAGGAAGTATATGGCGGAGCTTTAAAAGCTATATATGATAAAAGTGCCGAATCGCTGCCGCAAAAAGCTGCTGCTGAGGCTAAAAACGGTTATCTCTTCGGCGAATCATCTGCCGGTACGGTGGTTACCGAAAACGAAAACCAGTTTTTTGTGGATTGGGAAAGCGGTCAGAAAACAGGCTTCTTTATTGACCAGCGTGAAAACCGTGAATTGCTGGCGAAGTATGTGAAAGATAAATCTGTACTTAATACTTTCTGCTATACAGGCGGCTTTTCGGTTTACTCGCTAAATGCCGGGGCTAAAGAAGTCCATTCTGTAGACAGTTCTAAAAAAGCAATTGAATTAACAGAGCGCAACGCCGCACTAAGCCAGGCACCTGACCGCCACGAAGCTTTTGCGATCGATACATTTGAGTTTCTGCGTGGCAAGGAAGATCGTTATGATGTGATCATACTTGACCCGCCTGCTTTTGCCAAAAGCCAGAACGTGCGCCACAACGCCCTGATGGGTTACAAGCGCCTGAATGCGGAAGCAATGCGGAAAATAAAGCCGGGAGGCATTTTGTTTACATTCTCCTGCTCGCAGGTAGTAGATAAATACCTGTTCAACAACACGGTTATGGCGGCTGCCATTGAGGCAGGGCGCAACATTAAAATTATGCACCATCTCTCCCAGCCTGCCGATCACCCGATTTCGATCTTCCACCCGGAAGGCGAATACCTGAAAGGATTAGTGCTGTTTGTAGAATAGTATTTAACTATAATTTTTAAAAGCCGGAGGCGCTTCATTTGTAAGCTTCTCCGGCTTTTTCTTTCTCAGCCTTTTTAAGTATAACAGGCGCGTTCAGTAGTTTGAGCAACACACCATTGGTCCATCCAAAGCCGTCTTGTAAAGGGTACTCGCCTCCGCCAGCTTCCAGGTTAAGTTCTGCTACATTATACTTTTCCATCAGCTTGCCGGTACGTTTATATACCTGTTCGTTCAGGTTTACCCAGCGGTTAATTATGGTATCGGCTAAAGTAGTATGGCCATAGTTACGGAGTGCCTGTATACTCATCCATTGCAGCGGAGCCCATCCATTCGGGGCATCCCATTGTTCACCGGTTTTGTTTGGCGTTGTAACTAAACCGCCGGGCTTCAGAAAATCCTGTTCCAGTTTGTGCGCTACTGCCTTAGCCTGCTTTCTTTTTGCCATCTGAAAGTATAAGGGGAAAACTGCTGCCAACGATTTAACAGGAGTGTTTCGGCCTTTCACAAAATCATAGTCCATGAAAAACTTTTCGTTTTTGCTCCAACAATATTTCAGGAGTGCTTTTTTTCGTGCTTTGGCCTTTTGCTTATACTCCCGTTCGGTATTTCTGTCGCCATCCATTTTTGCTGCATCTGCCAATGTTAGCTCCAGGTTGTACAATAAGGCATTCAGGTCTACGGGTATAATATCGGTAGTATGAATGGTTTGCAGCGATTTGCTATCCGATAACCAGCGGCTGCTGAAATCCCAGCCTGATTCTGCTGCAGCCCGGATGTGACGGTAAACTTCCTGAGGGTTTCTGCCGGAAAGGTGCGCCAGCTTTACATCTTCTTTAAAAGACTCTGGGCGCGGTGCTGGATTATCGTCCCAATACCGGTTAAGTATGCTGCCATTTGGTAAGCGAACCACCCGCCTAAATGCTGGCTTATCCGGGCTTACAGCATTAGCTCCATTCATCCAGAAATCATATTCTTTCTGAAGAGCTGGTTTATACTTCAGAATTACTTTATCGCCTAGCTCCTGCACCAAAACCTGAACCATAAGTCCATAAAATGGTGGCTGTGAGCGGCTTGTGTAATAACTTCTGTTCCCATTCGGGATATGACCGATTGTATGTATAAGGTAGGTGAAATTATCCACCATGCTTCGGATAAGCGCTGTATCGCTGGATTCCTGCAAGCCTAACATCGTAAAGTAGCTGTCCCAGTAATAGATTTCGCGGAAGCGCACGCCGGGTACAACGTAAGGATATGGAAGTGGAATCAGGGAGCTATTCTGTTGTTCAGGTTGCCGGGTTAGTACAGGCCATAGTTGCCTGATATGCTGTTCTATGGTAGCTGCAGTATCGGTTTTGAAAGTACTGCTCTTGTCCGGAGGTAACTGGAAGTGCTTCAGAACAAACGCCTTCAGATTAAAGCCTGGCTGGTTTCTTTGCTGTTGGTAAGCCTGCATAATTACTTCCGGTGGCGAAAGCGGAATGCAATCCGGGAAAGTCTTGGAATCAGGGAAAACAGCTGTAAGTTGCACTTCCTCGAAGAGTTTACCAAACTGCTGTGCAGGCTGCACCTGCGCCTGAACACTAAATACAAGTCCCAGCAGGCAGAATAGCAGGAGCTTATAGTTTTTGTAAAAGCGGCTTAGTTTAAGTGGATTCATAGTTAGTAAGTTATGGCTTTGCAGGTGGTTTTACGGAGAAACAACAAATGCATTTGTTATGTCGCTTTAAATAAAAAATCCTGTAAGGTTTGCTTACAGGATTTTTTATCAGGAATTCAATAATGTGAAAATCTGCTTTGTATCGAAAGGCTGCGGCAGCTCCATTCTGATGCGCCATTCTTTCGGGTAATAATTGTTGATGCGATTGCCAATCTGTTTTGCCCAACCCAATGGCAGATCCTGGTACTGCAGCAGCACCCAATTGTTGCCGTTAGAACCCAGGCTGATGTCTTCTTTTCGCAGGTACTTCAGGGCTTGCTCCAGCTCCAGGTTTATACTTTGGAAAGCATCTTTATTTAAGTATTTCGAAAGCGCGAGGCCTTGGAGTGGTTTTATCTTTTTGCCATTTACTTCCGCCACTTCCGTTCCGGCATAGATCACGTAAAGTTTCTGGTATACTTCATCGGCAGCTTCAAAAATTGCAGCCGGCAAGGCCGAAATAATTTCGTTGTGTTGCAGCCATTCAAAATTTTCCGGGTTAACCAGCCAATCCTGCACCAATGCTTTTTCTTTTTTTCCGGCATGCGTCAGTTTATACTTCTTCTTTTTACTACCAATAGTATAAGCTGTTTCATCGCCTCCTGTTTTGCGTAGCACAGCCATAAAAAAACCTTCGCCCTGCACACGGTGCGGGTAAAATCGATAACCCTCTATACCGGCCAGTGTGGTGTTAACTACGCCCCAGGCCTGATCGAAATCAAGTTTTATACTTTGAGCCTGCTCCTGCCCGGCCAGCCACGCCATATTCTGTTCATTTTCGGCTTCGTTCCAGGTGCAGGTGCTGTAAATAAGTATACCTCCGGGTTTAAGGGCTCCCCATACATCCATCAGAATCCGCTGCTGCCGTTGCGCACACAACTTCACATTCTCTTCTGACCATTCCTGTATGGCGCCTGCATCTTTCCGGAACATGCCTTCCCCGCTGCATGGGGCATCAACCACCATTACATCAAAAAACGAAGTAAGCTTTCCAAATTCACGCGGATCGTTATTGGTTACCAATACATTGCCGGTTCCCCACTTTGCGATGTTTTCAGCAAGTATAGAAGCACGGCTGCGGATCACTTCATTCGATACTAGCAAACTGTCAGCTGAGATCAGGCTGGCAAGGTGGGTTGATTTACCTCCCGGCGCGCCGCAAAGATCGAGCACCTGCAAAGGCTCCGAAAGATCCACCGTTTGCTTAAGTGCCTGCTCCAGAAACATGGAACTAGCCTCCTGCACATAATAGCCGCCGGCATGTAAAAGTGGGTCAAGCGTAAACAAAGGGCGTTCGGGCAGGTAATAGCCATTTTCTGCCCAGGGTACCTGCTGTAGTTGCCCGGGTGTCTGCAATTTCTGGCTGTTAACGCGTATACTAATCGGCGGCGCCTTCTGCAATGCACTTTCAAAAGCTTCGTATTCAGCTCCCAAAATATGTTGCATGCGTTGTGCAAAAGAAAGAGGTAATTCCATAAGGCAAAGGTACGGCTAATTCATCCGAAGGTAAAGCTACTATCGGGGTTTATACTTGGTTTATACTTTCAGCCGGATGTACTCCTGCACAATTGGAACATCGGCCGGGCACCAGTTATATTTTAATAGTTCTGATTGCGTGGCCCAACTGTATGCCTTATGCTCGGCCAATATAATTTCTCCTTCCTGAAGACGACAGATATATGGTATTAGCTCTATTCGTTTGCTGCCGTAATCGTGTGTAACAGCTGTCAGGCGCTGTAGTGGTACAATCGTTAGACCCAGTTCTTCTTTTATCTCGCGTATCAGGCAATCTACTTCCGATTCGTTTGGCTCGATTTTACCTCCCGGAAACTCCCACAACAAAGGTTGCGACATTTGCTGGCTCCGTTGCGTCAGCAGTACTTTGCCGTGAAGTTCTATAAGAGCGCATGTAACGCGTAATGTATGCATTATACCTGTGCTTTGCTGGTTTTTCGGCTTTTCGTAAGCGGCGTAGTAAATCTTGTTTCAAACTTATAAAACAGCCAGCCTGACAAAAGGCATACAAGCAGATTCTGCCATACAGGTTGCTGTGAAGGGAAAAGGCCAAAGTATACCACCTGTACCAGAAAAATATGAAAGGACGCTTTGCCTGCCAAACCAATTAATTGCAGCAACCTGTTTTGTGAATTGCCCGGGAAAATCTTAAAAATGAGCATTATGAGCAAACCGGCGTAAGCGAATGCAAACAGGTTTTGAGTTTGCCACTCCTGCCGGAAGTATGGAATGCTTAAGCTTTGGTATACTTGTAAGTATAAATAAAAAATACTGACCCCGGAAAGTATGAGTAACAGTATTAGTTGCGGCGCAGGCTTTTTAGTTAGCATTTTTGAAAGCCAGAAGCCTAGGGCTATGGCAGAAAAATAACGTGGAAAAGCGGCATCATACATGTATTTTTCTGTAGCAAATAGTGGTATGTTTTTGCTCAGAATATGAAAACATACCTCGGCCAAAACAAGAAGTGCCGTTGTTAAGATTGGTTTTTTCCGAAGCCAAAAGCCGATCAGGGGTAACAGCAGCACAGACTGCAGCAAAAGGGTAACAAAGTAATTGCCACGGCCGGATATGGGCAAAAGGCCAACAAAAGTATAAACGTTGAAAGTAAATTTGTTTTCGTTGAAAATGACCAGCCAAAGCCATCCAATCAAAAGCGAAAGTATAAAAATGAGGATGATTGGCTGCAGTATACGGACTGCCTTTTTCTGAAAGTAACTGCGCGTGTAAAGCTCCTTAAAATAAACTGCTTTACCCGATGCAGAAAGCCCAAGATTGAGCCCCATGATCACCATAAAAACCGGTACAGCCTGCCAGATGTGGTAAATGGCATAGGTTTGCAGCAACGTTTGTTTAGGCAGCGAATGTAGTAACAGAACCGCCACAATTGCCATGCCTTTTGTTATATCAATCTGGAGGTAGTGCTGTTTCATATCGCTAAAAATAGTAAAAATCAGCTGTTGTGTCTGATGCTGCCCAACTGATTTGCACAAATTTATAATTTAAAATTTTGGATTAAAGATGCTTGCGAATCATTAATTGCCTTAATAAGCTAAAAGATGGGCTATTATTATACTATAAAATTTACACAGATTCATCCGGATTTTGCCTAAACAAGTAAAAGTATAATTGGACTATAACATTGTGTATGCACCTGAACATAAACTATAGATTTATACTTACTCTTGCGCCCACCCTTGCTTTCGGAAACCTGCTGCTCAATATTATTATTGCGTGGCTACTTTGGCATAATACAGCTGTTGTGCCTTTGTGGGGGCCATCGGGTATAGCGTTGCACATTTTAACTGGTGGCTTTATACAGGCTATGGTTTTTGGCTGGGTTACTACCAAACTTACCAGAAAGGCGCTGCGGGCAAAACAAGTGCACCCTTTGCACTGGCACCTTAAAAGCCAGACTTTGATAGACAGGCTGCCTTCCCGTTCTATGCCACGCGCTTTTATGCTGGGCCTCTTTGGCTTACTGATGACTTCGGTCGTTTTGCTTATACTTCATTGGCAAAACATACAGTACATGCCGCTGTCAGAATTTATTTCTTTTGTAGCTATACTTTCAGCTTTACTTGTAGCTGCAATTGTTTTAGTAGCCATTTACAGGGCAATGGGCGATACTATATACCAACCCTTAAAAAGGTCTGGGGAAGTATAAAATAAAAGAGGCGCACTTAGAGATAAAGTACGCCTCTTTTATTTTATACTTAATTGGTTTACTTGAACTTATCTTTAAGTATCTCAAATTCTACTGCAGGTGAAATACGCTCGTAAAGTATAAGGTATACTGCTGTAGTGATAGGCATATCTACCTTCAGTATTTTATTCAATTCATAAATACTTTGAACGGCATAATAACCTTCGGCCACCATGTTCATCTCTATCTGCGCAGATTTTACAGTATAGCCATGCCCGATCATGTTACCAAACGTACGGTTCCGGCTGAACTGCGAATAGGCTGTTACAAGTAGATCGCCGAGATAGGCAGAGCCGTTCAGGGCACGGTGCATAGGCATTACCGCATCCAGGAAGCGCTCAATCTCGAACATGGCGTTAGATACCATTACAGCCTGAAAGTTATCGCCATAGTTAAGGCCACGGGCAATACCGCAGGCTAGGGCAATAATGTTCTTCATCACGGCACAGTATTCTATGCCATCCAGGTCATCAAGGGGGTTTGCTTTTACATAGCGGTTGCGAAGCAATTCGCAGAAGCGTTCGGCTGTAGCCAGGTCATGCGAGCCAATGGTCAGGTAAGATTGTTTTTCGAGAGCAACTTCCTCGGCATGGCAAGGGCCCGCTATAACAAGCTGGTGTGTGTTAGGTACATGATAGTATTTCTCTACATAATCCGTAACAAGGATATTTTCTTTCGGAACCATGCCTTTTATGGCAGAAACCACTACTTTATCCTTGAAAGCATCTTTAGGCAGATCATCCAGTGCTTCAACTATAAAAGCAGCAGGCACAGCAAGTATAACCCAATCGGCGGCTGCCACTACAGCTTTCAGGTCTGTAGATGGCTTTACATAATTCAGGTCGAACTGTACGCCGCTCAGGTAGCGTGGGTTATGCCGGTAATTTATTAGGTGCTGCACATCATTTGAGCTGCGCATCCACCAGTGTATCTGCGAATGATTTTCAGAAAGAATTTTAACCAGTGCTGTTGCCCAGCTACCTCCTCCTATTACTGCTATTTTTTCCAAATCCTGTATGCTATTCTTTATTCTTCGTCTTTTGTTTCGGCGGCGATGGCTGATTTATCTAATGACTTCGCATCTTTAACGGCTACTTTTGCACCATCTTTCAGTGTTTTGGATACAGCTCTGAAAGGCCCCGATACAACTTCTTGTCCTTCTTTTAAACCGCTGATAATCTCAATATTATCGAAATCGCTTATACCGGTTTTAACTTTTACAACTTTAACGGTATTATTGGCTTTGTCATAAGCAAAAACAACTTCATCTATCTGCACAGGTGCTTTTGGTTTCTCCGGTTCTGCAGCTCCTTTATCCTCTTTGTCGCTTTTATTTTTGCCATTTTCAGAGACTTCTTCTTCGTTAGAGCGTGTTGTAACCGCCGACAAAGGTACAGATAAAACATCGTTCTTGCGCTCTGTAATGATATCTACTGAAGCGGTCATACCCGGGCGGAACGGACGTTTATTGCTCTTGGCAAGGTGGCTGTACGATTCATTAAGCAAGCGTACGCGTACTTCAAATTCAGTTACAGCTTCCAGGGTAGCGGCATCTTTTGCTGTGTTGGCTATAGATGTTACTATGCCTTTAAACTTTTCATCCTTGCTGGTATATGAATCTACCTCAACTATAACGGAGTCGCCGAGGCCTACACGGATAATGTCGTTCTCATTCACGTTCACGCGCACTTCCATGTTGTTCAGGTTGGCGATGCGTAGCATTTCAGTACCGGCCATTTGCGATGTACCCACCACGCGCTCGCCACGCTCTACATTAAGTTTTGATACGATACCACTTACCGGGGCATAAATAGTGGTCTTGTTCAGGTTTTCGCGGGCTTCTTTTAAAGATGCCTGCGCGTTCTGTACATTATACTCAGAAGCTCGTACGCTCTGGCGCAACGATTCTATTTCTTGCTTACCAGACTCGTAGCTGGCTTTTATTTGCTGAAACTCTGCCTCTGAGATTACTTTCTGGTCGAATAGTTTTTTATTACGGGCATAGTTCTGGCCTACCTGTACATTGTTTGCCTGGGCCTGTGCCAGCCTTGCTTTTGACTGCGAAAGGTTAGCACGGGCAGCATTTACAGCAGCCTGCTGCGCATCAACAAACGACTGGTAATTGTCGGGGCGAATACGGATAAGCAACTGGCCTTTAACTACGCTGTCGCCTTCTTCTACATTCAGTTCAATGATCTCGCCTGAAACGTCCGGGCTTATTTTAACTTCTGTTTCCGGCTGAATTTTACCTGAGGCACTTACCTTCTCTACAATTTCAGCTTTCTTTGCTTTTGCAAGCACAACTTCGGTTCCTTCTTCTTTGCCTATCCAGCCAAATTTCTTGGCGGCCAGCAAGCCACCTAAAAGTATAACCAGTACAACAATAAGAATCGGGATTAACTTTTTTGATTTTTTAGTAGCCATGGGTGAATTAGAAAGATAGGTCTTTGCCTTGGTAGAAGTCTAGAACTTTTAATTTAAAAGTATACTCGTATTTAGCCTGAATTAAGCTAGACTGAGCAGAACGGTACGTATTAGCAATCACATTGAAATCTACTGTATTGATAACGCCGTTATTCAGCCTTAATTCAGCGTTGCGGAAGTTCTTTTCTGCAGATGTAACCTGATTTTTTGCCGCAACATACTTGCGTTGAGCTGCAAGGGCATCTACATAAGACTGTTCAATCGTTTGCCTTAAGTTATTACGGGCATTGGCTGCGTTTATCTGGGCGGTTTGCTGTTGCATTTTTGCGCGTTCTACGTTTGAGCGAGCCTGTAACCCGTTAAATATTGGTACCTGAAGCGAAAAGCCGAACTGCTTACCAAGGTTGTTCTTAAACTGATCTGCAAACGGATAATCTTTGGTAGCGCTTGAGATCTGTGGCACATACAAAGTGAATGCCTCTTGGCCTTCATTATCATAGTAACCAAATGTTTCCGGTCTATAGCCAGTTATTACAGGCTGAGTATCGGTGTCCAGAAGTTGGTTATCTGTGTTATAGAAGGTGTTCATGCCGCCATTCAAGGAAAGCCTCGGGAAATAGCTGCCTCGTGCAATGTCAACTCCTTTGCTAGCGCTCAAAACTCTCAGGTCTACACTTTTAATGGCAGGCAGAGTTTGTAGTGCAACTTCATATACATCGGTGGCATTTACAAGAGTCGGGCTCTGGTCTGGTTCCGGAATTGCAGGAATTTCTATCTGGAAGTTGTCTGACTTAGGCAAGTTCAGGAGCTGCACCATTTGAAGCTGCGAAATATCGCGCTGGTTCTGTGCATTTATCAGGTTCAGCTCATCGGTAGCTAACTGAGATTCCAGGTCAAGTATAGCATTTTCGGCTACGCTTCCGGCTTTAAATAAAATTCTGGTGCGCTCCAGTTGCTGACGTGTAAGGTCGCGCTGCAATTCAGAAGTTTTTATCAGTTCCTGAGCAAACAGGATGTTGAGGTAAGAAGTAACTAGCTGAATAGTAATATCATTCTGAGCTGATAAAATGTCTTGTTCAACTGCCTGCAACTCTAGCGTGTTTTGTTTTACCTGGTTAGTATACTGAAAACCCATAAACAAAGGCACAGAAGCGTTCAGCGAGAAACTGTTACTGCGGTATTGCTCGTTTCTAAGTTCGCCAATGGTTTGGTTAAGGGTTGTACCATAGCTATAGTTATGGTTGGCACTACCATTTATACTTGGCAAACGCGAGAACTTGGATTGGTTAAGATCTGCTTTGGCTAAATCCCTGTTTACTTTGCTCTGTTTTACCTGCAGGTTATTGGCCCTAGCATAATTTATTGCTTCCTCCAAAGACCAGATTCCATCCGATCCGGCACCCTGATCCTGTGCCATACCTGCCGAGGCGCCCGCCATCATCAGGCCTACTACCAGCAGCAGATTTTTAGACAATTTTTTCATAGTTTTTAAGATGGTTATAGGTCAATGTTAGGTATGTAAACCACATGTTTTACCCAGCTGAGTTGCTTCATGTACTCCAGCGAAATTGGTTTTATACCTGAGTCCATTTCAATGAACTGGCGGGCCATTTCGTTTTTACCTTTCCTGGACACGCTCATAGTAGCAATGTTGCAATCATCGTGAGCAAGTATAGAAGCAATGAAGGCTATACTTCCTTTTACATCGTCCGCATCAATTATCAACGTGTGCAGGTTTGCTGAAAAATCTGCTGTAAAACCATCCACTTCCACAATCTTGATCACACCACCCCCACGGCTTTGGCCTATAACTTCCACATTGCGGTCGCCGGCTTTCAGGTTTAGCTTAATGGTATTGGGGTGCATGGTAGATGCATTGCCCACCGATTTGAATGTATACTTCAGCCCACGCTCTCTGGCATGGTCAAAAGCTTCTTTAATGCGTTTATCGTCTGTTTTAAAATCCAGCAGGCCGGCAATAATAGCACGGTCGCTCCCGTGGCCTTCATAGGTGCGGGCAAACGAGTTATAAAATGTGATAACAGCCTCTTCAGGTGCTGCGCCCAGAATACGGATTGCAGCACGGGCAATACGCACCACCCCAGCCGTATGCGAACTGGAGGGCCCAATCATTACTGGCCCAATCATATCAAAAACACTACTTTTCTCAGCCATTGTAAGTATAAAGTATGGGTAATATCGTGAAAATCAAATTTAGTAATAAACTGGCATTTTCATAGGCTTTTACAGGGAAAATGCCTTAATTTAGACAAAGAGTAGATTTTGTTCTACCAATCAGGTTATTGTAACCACCTAAAAATTCAGTTTGATTTTTTATGCTGAATAAGTATGCTGTGTTAAAGATGCAGAAAGTTACAGCTTGGTTGCCTGATTGATATGGGGTCGGGCATTAAAAAGGAATACTTCTATATTTTATACCTCTGCCTGCTTTTGAACAGAAGTTTTTATTTACTTTGTACTGAAATTGCAGTGTCTCACTAATTTAACATTATGCAAACAATAGAGCAAGCTTTTAAGCCGGAAGTGCTGGAGCAGTTAAAGCGATTGGAGCAAAAATATGTGCCCCTGGGCCAGGATCTGGCCGCTTATCTGGAGGGACTGTACCACACAGATTTTATTAATTACTGGGATTATATACACCTGGATACGCTGCTGAGCCTGCAAAATCCGCGCACTACTATTCCGGATGAGAAGATCTTTATTATGTACCACCAGATTACGGAGCTATACTTTAAGCTTTGCCTGGAAGAGTATAAGCAAATAGGTGAAGATAAAGGTATTACGGGCGACTTGTTAATTAAACGCTTAAAGCGTATTAACCGCTATTTCGAAAACCTGATTGATTCGTTTGATGTAATGGTGGATGGCATGGACCCTAAGCAGTTCCTGCAATTCAGGATGGCACTTATGCCGGCAAGTGGTTTTCAGTCGGTGCAGTACCGTTTTATAGAAATAGCATCTACCGAGCTGCGCAACCTGGTTGATAAAGAAAAACGCAAAGTGTTGGGCCTGCAAAGCACACAAGAGGAAATGATGGGCTGCATTTACTGGAAAGAAGGTGCTACTGAAGTATCTTCAGGTGCTAAAACACTAACCCTGATCCGTTTCGAGGAAAAATACACAACACAACTGATCGCTTTTGCAAAAGAATATGAGCAGAAAAATGTATGGTCTGTTTATAAGCGCTTACCGGAAGAAGAACAGCAAAACCCCCGCCTGATCAGACAGATGCGCGAGCTTGACAGCAATGTAAATGTTAACTGGCCACTCATGCATTATAAATCAGCGGTTCGTTACCTGCAGCGCGACCCTGAAGTAATTGCGGCTACAGGCGGCACAAACTGGATGAAATATTTACCTCCGAAATTCCAGAAGCGCATTTTTTACCCGGAACTATGGAGCGAGCTTGAACTGAACGAATGGGGAAAAGGTTGGGTTGAGAAAGTACTGAACGGTGAAATTTAATTGTTAATTTGTTTGACTGGAAACGCTTTATTATGAGCCTTAGCGAGAAATCTGATACTGCTTTTCGGGAGAAAATGCTTTCTAATTAAAACTTGAAATAGATATCTCCAATCTTAGAGATGCTATACTATATAATTCTGACCTCACTGTGCTTCCCATAGCTGTGAGGTCTTTTTTTATGTAGACTGAATTTGCATTAACTTTGTGTTGTTATCAACAAACTATAGCTGAATCAACAATCAGTAATTATCAAACAACCATTATAAAGTTTAAGGTTAACTACCTTACCTGTTGTAAATGAATAAGAAAGAAATTGAAGTGGTGCTGGCGCCTGAAGTGGCGTTTGATAACCAATTGCTGGAGCAGGAGCTACTTAAAAGCGCTGCCCTGCAGCCAGAAGCTGTAAAGTTCATTCACCGCATTAAGCGCTCTATAGATGCTAGAGGCAGAAGTGTACTGCTTCGTGTGCGTGCCGATCTATACTTAGACAACCCACCTGCCGATATTTTAAGCCCGGTTTATACTTACCCTGATGTCAGTAATGCCCAAAAGGTTATTATAGTTGGTGCCGGGCCAGCCGGATTATTTGCTGCCCTGCGTTGTATTGAGCTTGGTTTAAAACCGGTTGTTCTGGAACGTGGAAAAGATGTGCGAAGCCGCCGCCGCGATCTGGCTGCCATCAACAAAGAGCATGTCGTTAACCCGGATTCAAATTACTGTTTTGGCGAAGGCGGTGCCGGCACTTATTCTGATGGTAAGCTTTATACCCGTTCAAAAAAGCGAGGCGATGTACAGCGTGTCCTTCAGATATTTGTTCAGCATGGTGCTACACCGGATATACTTTTTGATGCGCACCCGCACATTGGAACAAACAAACTCCCTAAGATCATAGAAACACTTCGTGAAGCCGTAAGAGAATCTGGCGGTGAAGTACATTTTGATAAGCGAGTAACTGATTTTATAGTTACGCAAGGCGAAATGCGTGGTGTAGTTACGCAGGATGGCCAGGAATATACAGGCGAAGGTGTGATTCTGGCAACAGGCCACAGTGCCCGCGATATTTTTGAATTGTTGCACCATAAAGGAATAACAATCGAGGCAAAGCCTTTTGCGATGGGCGTACGCGTTGAGCACCAGCAACAACTCATAGACAGTATCCAGTATAAGTGCGATGATCGTGGTTTATACTTGCCGGCTTCGTCTTATGCCCTTGTTCAGCAAACCTATTATAAAAATAAGCAGCGGGGCATTTTCTCTTTCTGTATGTGCCCGGGTGGTTTTATAGTGCCTTCAGCTACTGCGCCCGGCGAGGTGGTTGTAAATGGGATGTCGCCTAGCCGCCGCGATTCCAAGTTCGCTAACTCAGGTATAGTGGTTGCCATAGAGCTGGAAGATATGGAGGTAGCAAGGTATGGCGCACTGGCAGGTTTACGTATGCAGCAGGCTCTGGAGCAAAAAGCTTGTGCAATAGCCGGCGGTACACAGGTTGCCCCTGCTCAGTTGTTACAAGACTTTACGCGTGGCAAGGTTGGTGGCGAGTTGCTAGAAACATCTTATCAGCCTGGTTTAGCTGCTGTAGACATGAACGAGCTTTTCTCTGATGATATGGCTTACAGGCTGCGCGAAGGTTTTAAAGCTTTCGGGGGCAAAATGCGTGGCTATCTAACAAATAATGCCCAGATAGTTGGTGTTGAAAGCCGTACCTCCTCTCCTGTTCGTATTCCGCGCGACCGTGATACTCTGGAACATGTGCAGATTAAAAACCTATACCCGTGCGGCGAAGGTGCTGGTTATGCCGGTGGCATTGTTTCTGCTGCCATGGATGGAGAACGTTGTGCCGAAATGCTGGCAGCCAAGGTTAAACGGGTGCTTTAATTAATTTATACTTAGCACCTAAGGCAGATTCGCTTTAAACAAAACGTTACATCTATTAAGTCAGTTATTAAGTATAATCTATTCAGACTTTATTAGATAGCGATATGAAAAAGACCGTTGTTTTAGGAGCCACCAATAATCCGGGTCGGTATGCCTATAAAGCAATTCACCGCTTAAAGCAACATGGCCACGAAGTTGTGCCTGTTGGAATCAGAAAAGGGGAAGTTGAAGGGCTTCAGATAATTACAGATAAGGAGCAGCAGGTAGATGGCGTTGACACAGTAACACTCTATGTTGGCCCGCAAAACCAACCTTCCTGGTACGACTATATTTTGTCGCTGAAGCCGAAACGTATAATTTTTAACCCTGGCACCGAGAACCGAGAACTGGAGCAATTAGCTGAGGATGCAAATATAGAAACGCTGCACCACTGCACATTGGTAATGCTTGCGTCGGATAGTTATTAAGAAGTATAAATTACTTTTGCTAAAGTATAACTTTACTATTCAGGCAGCGTATAAAACTATAAAATGGGCAGATGGCATTTGTTGTCTATGCACATTGGAAAAGGGATCTTTTAAGAGATCCCTTTTTTGTTTTAAAGCGTGTAAATTTGAGTTTTTTGCGGCAAAATATTTCTACGCCTCACGTCTCAAAACCTCAAGCGGAGGTTTATTCAAAATGCCTCTGCTATTCAGCATCCCGATAAATACCGTTAATGCTGTTATACCTAAAAATACCCAAAGCAGTGGTGCAAAATCCGGTACAAATTTCACTTCAAAACTAAACACGGCAAGAGCCCAGCCTGCTGCCAGCGAAAGTATTATACCTGTTGCGGCTGCAAGTGCTCCTAAAAACAAGTATTCTAAAGCTGTAATGGCTAGAATTTGCTTGCGACTGGCGCCCAACGTACGTAATAGAACGCTTTCCTGTACGCGCTGAAACTTGCTGATATTAACAGAGCCAACCAGTACCAGTAAACCTGTACTGATACTAAATAAAGCCATAAACCGGATTACAAAGGAAATTTTGCTGATGATATCATCTAAGGTCCGAAGTATAAGATCCAGGTCGATAGCGGAAACGTTTGGGAATTGCTGTACCATGGTTTGCTGGAACCGGGCAGATTGGACGTCAGATTTTGTGCGCGTCATTAGTACATGAAACTGCGGCGCTTCTTCTAAAACGCCTTTCGGGAACACTACCAGGAAGTTACTTTGAACGCGGTTCCACTCCACTTCTCGGAGGTGAGAAATTATAGCTGGCATCATCGCTCCCTGCACATTAAATAACAAAGTATCTCCTAGTTTTACTTTAAGGCGTTCTGCATAATCTACTTCCAGCGAGATAGGTATAGGTTTTGAAATATCTGTAACTGTTCCTTGCCATTTGCCGCCTGCATCTCTTTCCGAATTGATTAAAGTATCGCGGTACGTAACGCGGTACTCGCGGTTAAAAGCCCAGTCTGGTATGCCCAGCGTGGTGTCTTTCCTTACATCTGCAGCTGTCAGACCTTTCATTTCTTCCAGGCGCATAGTTACTACTGGCACAAGCTGCAGCACTGGTAAACCCTGCTGGCGTGTAAGCTTAGCAACATTTTCTTTCTGTGAATTCTGGATATCAAAGAGCACCAGGTTTGGCTGGTTCTCGCTGCCGGCAATCGCAACCTCAGTTAGTAAAACGCGCTGCATCAGGAACAAGGTAGCAATAAGTGTAGTACCCAGCCCGATTGAAACCGTTAAAAGCAGCGTCTGATTATTGGGCCTGTATAAGTTTGCCAGGCTCTGGCGCCAGGTGTACCCCCAATGTACCGGAAAAAAGCGGCGTACCAGCCACATCATCAGTCTGGCGATCAAGGCCAATACTATAAATGCTACTACAACTCCTGCCGTAAAAGAAAGTGCCTGCAACCATGTTCCCAGCTGCATGCGCGCAAATAGCAGTACAAATGCCAGTATCAGAAAGTATATGCTCAACCGAAGTGGGTCGCGTTGGGAGCTAACATGCTCCACGCCGGAGCGCAATGTAATGAGCGGGGAAATATTTCGAATTGTAAGTAACGGCAACAGCGCAAATAGCAATGATATTATCATACCTATGGCAATGCCTTCGGCTATAGCTGCCCATGATACTGCTACTGTTACTTCTACTGGCAAAAACGATTGGAAAAGCTGTGGTAAGTATAACTGAATCAGGCTGCCAAGTATAGCTCCGACCACAGATCCGATAAATCCCATGGCCATCACCTGGAAAAGGTAAATGAGAAAAGCCTGCTTACCGCTAACGCCCAGGCATCGTAACACGCCTATAGTTGACAGTTTCTCCCGTATGTAAACATGCACGGCACTTGCCACACCCACACATCCTAATAAGAGTGCAACAAAACCAACCAGCGCAAGAAATCTGGCCAGGTCGCTGTAGGCGCGGCCAGTACTTTCTTTCCGGCTTTTTACAGTATCGAAATCTATACCGGCTTCCTCAAACCGAGGTTCGAGCTTTTTAGCCAGTTTATCGGCATCGGTTTTCGGAGGTAATTTATAATAGAAGTAGCGGCTGATACGGCTGCCTTTCTGCATTAATCCTGTTTGGTCAATGTACTGGCGTGGTATATAAACAGCCGGGGCGATAGTGGCAGTTAAGGCAGATTGACCGGGTATCTTGTGTAAGGCCCCTGCAATTTCAAAGGATAGCTCACCTACTTTTATAGAGTCGCCTGGCTTTGTATTGTATTGCAGTAATAAAGTATGATCTACCAGTGCTTTTCGGCCTTGCCGGAAGGTACGGCTTGCTTCGGCAGGTTCTGTTTCTATAGCACCATAATATGGAAAGCCTCCTTCCAAAGCTCTTACCTGCACCAGGCGAGTACCCTGCGATGCTTTAAAGTATACCATTGAAACAAAACGAAGCTCATCTGACCTGTCTCCTCCAATTGAATCGAGTACCTTTACCATTGCCGGCTCCAATTCTTTGCCGCTCATAACCACAAGGTCGGCTCCTATTAACGATTTGGCCTGCTTGTCTATATCGGTGCGAAGGTTATCACTGAATGAGTTAATAGCTACCAGTGCAGCAATACCCAGCACAATAGAAGAAATAAAAAGCGCCAGCCTGCTGCGGTTACGTCTGCTGTCGCGCCAAGCCATTTTAAGAAGCCAGCCTAACTGTAGTTTTTGTTTCTGTTGAGGATGTATTAAAGTATCGGGCACAGGAGATAGATCAGGTTTAAAAAGTGAATTAAAGAAAGACAGCAGTTTAAGCTCATGCCTCCTGATTGAAGTCTGAATTTGTATCGTTTTGGGCTGCAATGGCTTCAGGAGCTCCCGTATCAGAAACTATAGTTCCGCCTTTAATGCGGATAATGCGCTGCGTTTTCTCGGCAAGTTCCAGGTCGTGGGTTACAAGTACCAGCGTAGTGCCCGCCTCCCGGTTCAGTTCGAAGAGTAATTTTTCTACCTTTTCGCCTGTTTCTTCATCCAGGTTACCGGTTGGCTCATCCGCAAAAAGTATAGTTGGCCGGTTAGAAAAAGCCCTTGCAATAGAAACGCGTTGCTGCTCGCCACCCGAAAGTTGCGTAGGATAATGGTCATGACGATCGGCCAAGCCAACGCGTGCCAGCAAATCCATCGCCTGGCGCTGCACATTACGTTCGCCGCGCAGCTCGAGTGGCACCATCACATTTTCCAGAGCGGTTAAAGTGGGTATCAGCTGAAAGTTCTGGAAAATAAAACCTACGTACTGGTTACGCACCTGTGCCCGTTCATCTTCGGATAAATTATCCAGCTTAATGCCGCTAAGTATAACAGAGCCTGAACTTGCTCTATCAAGACCTGCACTTAAGCCAAGTAAAGTCGTTTTACCACTCCCGGATGGGCCAACTATGGAGCAGGTATCGCCTGCCTGCAGCACAAAATTAACGTCGTGCAATACGGTCAGGTGCTTGTCGCCACTGGTATAGGTTTTATTCAGGTTTTTTATTTCAAGGATAGTAGACACTGGGCGTAATATTTTGTTTAAGTATGTGAGGTAGTTAATATGCCAGAAACATGTAATTTGGCACATAACATCAAAACCAAATAACTAAATTGAGGCGTTATAGGTTTTAACAGATCATATAAAATTAGAAAATCAGAGGAATATAAAGTGAAAAAGATAAATTTATTAGTGTTATACTTTCTTCTGCTGACCGGAATTTATAGTTGCGGCCAGACAGAAAGCGCCGATACTGCTGCCGTAATTGATAAAGAAGGAGCTGCCAAAGCCGATAAAGAAGTTGCTAAAACCACTAAAGATAAAACCATACTATTCTTTGGTAACAGCCTTACTGCTGGTTACGGTTTAGAGCCTGATCAAGCCTTTCCGGCAATTATTCAGGGATATATAGATTCGCTGGATCTGCCTTATAAAGTTATCAATGCCGGCGTAAGCGGCGAGACATCAGCCGGTGGTAAAAGCCGCATCAGTTGGTTACTGAAACAACCTGTTGATGTTTTTGTGCTGGAACTGGGTGCTAACGATGGCTTGCGGGGCATCAGTCCGACTGATACCTATCAGAACTTGGGTACGATTATAGATAAAGTGCGTGAAAAGAACCCGGATGTAAAAATTGTTCTGGCCGGAATGCAGATGCCGCCAAGTATGGGCCGCAACTTTACCGATGAATTTAAGCAAGTATATACAAGGCTGGCAGAAGAGAAAAAAGTGGCTCTTATACCGTTTCTGCTACATGGCGTAGGCGGAAACCCGAAGCTGAACCAGGCGGATGGCGTGCACCCTACAATAGAAGGCCAGAAAATACTCGCAAAAAATACCTGGGAAATTTTAGAAAATTTGATAACCACGCAACCTTAATAAAAATGCCTCCGTATAAAAGAATGGCTAAAAGTTGAATTTAATTCAATATTGCGAAGGCTCCTCTTGTAGGGGCCTTCGCTTTTTTTATGCTTATATAGTTCGTTTAAGCCCTCTCTCCTGTTTGCTATACTTTGGCCGGTAATTTATACTTTGCCGCATTCTCTTTATCCATACTTTATAATTTAAAGCTGCAGTAATTGCCCGATTTTTTGCAGTATAATTCACAGCATGGGATTTATACTTCTCTTCAGAATAAATATTTATAATTAGTAGACAATATTTTATAGTTGATAGTCAGCTATATATAGTTAACGATAAGGCTATTTCAAAAAAATATTAGAAATTTATATATCCTCAGGCAACCTCAGCCCCGGGTGTTTGCATCTACCAACCAAAGAGACACAAATCTTTGCATTAACTGCCTTAGAAAGTATAAAACTATTTGATAAAACTTTTACAAACCGTGACGGAAGCTGAATTGATAGCGGGATGCCAGCAGGGCGAAAGTAAAGCACAGAAGTATCTGTATGATCGCTTTGCTTCTCCTATGTTTGGCGTGTGCATGCGGTATCTTAAAAACCAGATGGATGCCGAAGAAGCGTTGCTGAACGGGTTTATGAAAATTTACCAGAACATAGACCGTTTTGAGGCCAAAGGCAGTTTTGAAGGTTGGGTGCGCCGCATTATGGTAAATGAGGCACTTGGATTTCTGCGAAAAAAAGAACCAATGCACATGGCCATTGAAGACGGACACGTACAAGTGGCCGGTACCTCCGGCGCCGACCACCAACTGGCAGAGGAAGAGCTTTTAGATTTGCTGCATACGTTGCCTGCTGGTTACAGGGCGGTTTTTAACTTGTATGCCATTGAAGGTTTTTCGCACAAGGAAATTGCGGATATGTTAAATATAACCGAAGGAACATCGAAGTCACAGCTAAGCAAGGCCCGCGCTATGTTGCAGCGCCGCCTTACAGGGCAAGAGGCTATCGCCAGTTAAGAAAGGAAAAAAACCATGAGACCTGAAGAAATAGATAAATTATTTAACGACCGGCTGGGCAAAGCTGCCCCTGCACCTCCTGCCGATCTCTGGAACCGCCTGCAGGCACGCATGGAGGAAGAAATGCCTCAGCAGCAGCCAAAAGTTCTGCCGATGGATGAGCCAAAAGCAGGCAAGCAACGTTTCCTGTGGATGTATTCTTCTATTGCGGCTACTTTATCGTTGTTGCTTACTGTTGGTATTGTGTTTTACAATATAAAAACAAATGCACCAGAGCTTCGCGATGTAGTGGTTAAGAATGAAACCCGCCAGTTAGAAGAAAGGCCTGTAATTGTGGAGCCCTTAGAAACAAAGGCAACCGAAATAGCCCAGGCAGAAGAAAAAAATGAAAAAGTTTTTGATGCCGGGGCAACCGAAGTAAAACGATCTGCATCTAAGGTTACAGAAAGGGTTACAAAAGCGAAAGCGATTGCCAATGTAACAGAAAAAAATACTATGAAAAGGTCAGCAGAAAAAGCAACTGGTATAAAGCACAAAACACATAAGGCCAGCTCAGTTGCATCTTCTAAAACTACTGCTCAACCAGTAAGTGTTACACCGGAAGTTCAGCCTGAAGCACCTGCTATACTTGCAAGTACAGGCACTAAAGCTGCTAACCTGAATGCCGAGCCTGTTGAGATCGTTATTAAGCGCGCAATTGCATCTCAGCCAGCACAGCCAGTAGCAACCGAAGAGCAGGGTATTGAAAAGAAGGCCCGTCTAGCCAAAAACATTTTCAAACAGGTACGCAACCTAAGTAACGGCGAACCGGTCGAACTTGCTGACCTTGGCATAAACGCAAACAAAATTGCACTCGGAACCCAGATCGGTAAACAAAAATTCTCAAAAGTTATTAATCTCTAACCTCCTAAAATTATGAAACGCATTTTACTAATCATGGCCATTTTCATGGCTGCTGCTACCGGTGTGTCTGCCAAAGGCGGCCTTACCGTAAAAGAACGCCTCGGAGCCCAGGACACAATTGTAGTTAAAATGGCTAACGGCGCCAAAATGGTGCTGTACCTCAAAAACATGGAGCAGCTGCAGGCCTTCCAGAACTATAGCCTCGACTCGCTGATGCGCGAACTGAATAAGTATGTGAAACAGGTGGATAAAATGGATAATGCCAACCAGGACATGAAGTCCAAAGAGATGACCGTTACCTTTAATACTTCAAAAGATGGTGAAAAGGGTGCTGAGAACGTGACCATTATGGTACAGGAAACCGGCAAAGACGGCAAGGTTACAAAAGAGAAACATGAGGTCCGTATCAATAAGAATTTTAAAATTGACGTAGAAATTGAAGAAGATGGCGACGACACGAGAGTAGACGTAAATACTACTTCTGACGAAGATACCATCCACCACGAAAAGCCTTACAAAGCCACACGCTTCAATTTTGGAGTAGACCTGGGGTTGAACAATTTTGTGAATACAAACGATGCAGCCTTTGTACCTGACCTGAAGCCGCTGGGTTCACGTTATATCAGCCTTAACTCGCACCTGGTTTCGCAGATTGGTGGTAAAGAAAGTCCTTTCCACCTGGTATCAGGGCTGGAGTTTTCGTTCAACAACTATATGTTTGATAAAAACGCAGTGATCGAAGATATAGACGACCAGACGCAATTCCGCAGAGTAGCCGATATTGACTACGATAAATCTAAACTGACACACTCTGCCGTAAATGTACCACTGATGGCCATGCTCAAGTTTAAAACAAAAAATAACAAGGATGGCTTTAAAATTGGTGCGGGAGCTTTTGCCGGCTACCGTTTGGGCAGCCACGCCAAGCTGAAGTATGAAGAGAACAACAGAACTGAAAAAGACAAAATACGCGGCAGCTATAACCTCTCTGATTTCCAGTATGGTGTAGAAGGTGTAGTTGGATACAGAGGCCTTGATCTGTTTGTAAAGTATAACATGAATGATCTGTTCAAAGACAACCGCGGTCCGCAAGCCAACGTGATCAGCTTTGGTATCAGATTGTAAAGTATAAATTAAAGAAGCTGCGTGATTAAGTGAATTGCAAAAGAGCCCGATTTATCGGGCTCTTTTGTTTTAAGCGTCTCCCCTTCGGAAGTTGTCAATAATAATGGCTGTTGCGGTGGCAACATTTAAAGATTCGGCTTTGCCAAAGGCTGGTATTTTAATGAGCTGGTTAATGTGCGTGGCCACTTCCGGGCGTATGCCGTTGGCTTCGTTGCCTAACACAATTATACCTTCTGGCTTTAGCTTCATGTTGTGCAGGTTTTCGCCGGCTAACGAGGCTCCGTATACTTTATACTTATCGGCGTGTTCGGCCAGCCATGCTTCCAGGTTCAGGTAATAGGTTTTAACGCGGGTAAAAGAGCCCATAGTAGCTGAAATTACCTTAGGGTTGTAAAAGTCGGCGCAGGCTTCGGAACAAATTACAGTATCAATTCCGTACCAATCGGCAATGCGAAGTATAGTTCCTAAATTTCCGGGGTCACGTATATCGTCGAGGGCAATTACAAGATCTTTAGGCGTAACTTGCAGCGGAGGTAAATTGCGCATACCTGCAACGGCTAAGGCTGCGTTGTTGGTTGCAAAAGTACCAGCTTTTACAAGCTCTTGTTCTGTAACAATGTCATACTTAAAACCTTTATCCAATACGGCTGTATGCTCCTTGTAAAAAGTTTCTGTCACAAAGAGGTGCTGCAGTTCAAAGTTGGGCGAAAGAAGCAATTCTAATACACTTTTGGCACCCTCAACCACAAAGGCTTGGTGTTGGTTGCGGTATTTTTTTACTTGCAACGAGTTTATATACTTTATCACTGCTTTTGACAACATAGCTGCTATACGTTTGAGATCACGATTTTACATATTAGGACTGGTAATTACAATTCTGAGCATCACAGCATGTGTGCCCACGCGCCAGCTAGCTGAGGATGAACAGCTATTAGTAAGTATAAAACCCAAAGGACTGAAAAACATAGATCCTGCTGCCATACAGTCACTTTACCAGCAGAAACCCAACCGGATGGTACTCGGTTCAGCCCCTTATCTGTGGTTTTATTACCTGGGAAAAAACTTTTACAGCCCTGAAAAAATTGATGCACGCATTAAGCGGCTTGGCGAAAAAAAACAGCAGCGCATGCAGGCAGCCGGCACCGATACCACCAAGGTAAGGAAAATACAAACCCGTATTGATGCCCGTATAGAACGTGTCCGTAAAAAGAAGGAAGAAGGAAATTTTGTGATGCAGCTCGGCGAACCCCCGGCCATCTATGACTCTACCTTAATGGTTGAGACCATGGATCAGATTAAAATTTACCTGAACTCTAAAGGTTACTTTAACCATACAGCTGATTATGTAAAAACCGAGAAAGGCAAGAAAGTATATATTGATCTTAATCTAAACGAGAACGCGCCCTATCGTTACTCAAGTATAAATTATAATGCTCCCGACACGGCCATGCTGAATATTCTGCAGGCCAGGTCAGTGCGCTCGCTGGTAAATGTGGGTGATATTTACGACGAGGAGATGCTCTCGCAGGAACGTGACCGAGTGTATGAGTTAATGAAAAACCGTGGCTATTATGATTTTGCCCGCGCCTATATTGAGTTCGAAGTAGATACCAGCTTTGGAGGAAACTCAGTCAGGTTACGCACCATCATACAAAAACCCGAAAAAGACTCGCTTCACCGGGCTTATACTATCAACAATGTATACTTTAAAACTGATGCAGACCGCTTCGGTATTCCGCGCGATACGGTGGTATACAAAGGCGTAAACTATCTTTCCTACGACCTGGATTATTCGAAACGCGTGCTCGATAAGAAAGTGGATATTTACCCTGGAGAGCGGTATAGCCAGCTGCGTACTGCCACTACACAACGCAAACTCTCCGACCTGGATGTGTTCCAGTTCAGTAATGTAGTTTATACCCGCGCAACAGACCCAGCCGACTCAAATAGCTATAAACTGAATGCCTTCATTAATGCGGTTCCAAATAAAAAGTACCAGGAAACAACAGAGCTTGGCTTAAACTATACCGAAAGGCGCCCGGGCCCTTTTGCCAGTATTAACCTGCGCATTCGGAATGTTTTTCATGGGGCAGAGAACCTCGATATTGGATTGCGCGGCGGTTTGGAAGGCCAGGTAAATCTTACGGATGAGCTAAAAACTGTTATGATCCGGGAATTAGGAGCTGATGTAGCCTTATCTTTTCCTCGGTTTCTGCTTCCTTTTAACAGCGATGCACTTTCAGATTTTAACCCGCGTACCCGTATTTATACCGGTTATACGAACGTAGATCGCCAGGAGTATAAACGCACTAATTACGATGTCTCGCTGGATTACATCTGGCAGAAGGCCAGAAGGCCGATGCAGCCTCCAATTCTGCAATACATCCTCTCACCTGTTAATCTCCAGATTGCGCAGGTAGATACTATTTCCCCTGGATTCAAGGAAAGTCTGGAGCGCTATAGTTTGGGAAGCAGATCGTTGTTGGAAAGTTTTGAGAGCTCGTTCCTCTCTTTTATGTCTTTTAACCTGATCTATAACACCAACGATTTTACCCAAACCCGTAATGCCCGTTATTTCAGAACGCTTGCCGAGATTGGCGGCCTGACAAAAGAACTTGGTCTAAGCGTTCGTCTGGGAGATCTGCGCACTTTTCAGTTTGCCAAGATTAACCCGGATTATAGACGCTATTTACCACTGGGTAATAAGCAGTTTTTTGTATACCGGATTAACATGGGGGTTGCCTCTCCTATACTTCAGTCAGAGGTATTACCTTACGATAAATACTTTTTTGCAGGAGGCGGATCAAGTGTACGCGCCTGGCAACCACGTCGCCTGGGGCCAGGTTCATTCGGGTTGTTTAAAGATTCTACCAGTGCAGGCGGCGATGTTGAACAAGTTCGTGATTTCGAGCCTGAACAACCCGGTGAAGTACTTCTTGAAGCCAATGTGGAGTATCGTTACAACATTTTCGGATTTCTGAACGGAGCATTCTTCGTAGATGCCGGTAACGTATGGTTTCTGAAGGAGGTAGCAAACAAACCGGGCGCTGACTTTAAATTCAACAGGTTTTATAAAGAACTGGCCGTAGGAACCGGCTTTGGTTTGCGCCTCGATCTTTCGGTAGTTATACTTCGGTTTGATTTCGCTACTAAAGTTTACGACCCTGCCGGACTACCTGGTAATAAGTTTATACTTGGCGATTTTAGATTTTCCGATTTCTTTACGCGTAGCAACCAGAGTGCCCTTAATATTGGTATTGGTTATCCTTTCTAATAGCAGTGTTGTTTCAGATATGGTGTAAAGTATAAATCTCTTAAAAACAGAAAAGCCTCTGCATTTGCAGAGGCTTTTCTGTTTTTAGTTTTGTAATGTATACTTCTTAGTAATTCAATAGCTCTTCGATCATAGTGGCTACTTTATCAGCATTTGGTAGCATCATCTTTTCCAGCTCTACGTTCAGCGGAATGGCCGGAAGGTTTGCGGCTCCCAACGTATAAACCGGTGCATCCAGTTTCTGGAAACAATCTTTAGATATACGCCCAGCCAATGATTCAGCAAAAGAGTTCATGAGTGGTTCTTCTGTCAGAACCAAGGCTTTGCCATGGCGCTCTACTGATGTTTTCACTGTTTCATAATCCAGCGGGTTCAGCGTGCGCAAATCTACAATTTCTATACTTCCCGGGAACTGTTTTGAAGCTGTTTTAGCCCAGTACACACCCATACCATAAGTAATGATCGTCAGGCTGTTACTCTTACGCATTTCTTCTTCGCTGGCCTGCTGCACAATGTTTGCTTTGCCAAGTGGCAGAATGTAATCCTCATCCGGTTCAATGGTTTTGGCATCTTCGGTACCCGGTACTTTAGACCAGTAAATACCTTTGTGCTCCAGCATGATAACCGGGTTAGGGTCCAGGAAGGCTGCTTTCATCAGGCCTTTCATATCGGCTGCATTGCTCGGGTAAACAACTTTTATACCACGTATGGTTAGCAAAGTAGATTCCACACTACCTGAGTGATAAGGACCGCCGCCACCATAAGCACCTATAGGAACACGAATAACAGACTGAACAGGAAACTTACCCATAGACAGGTAGCAACTCTTGGAAAGCTCTTCTACCAGCTGGTTCATACCCGGCCATATATAATCTGCAAATTGTATCTCAACTATAGCCTTGGCCCCCACTGCCGACATGCCAGCCGTTGAACCAACTATATAAGCTTCCTGTATCGGGGTATTGAATACGCGGGCATCGCCATACTTTTTAGCCAGCAAAGCTGCTTCACGGAAGACGCCTCCCAATTCACCGCCTACATCCTGGCCATAAAATAAAGCTTCCGGGTACGTGCGAAGAATATCGTCTACGGCATGCAGGGCAGCATCCACCATAATGGCTTTCTCGGCGCCTGCCGGTGTGCGGTTTCCTTTTTCTTCGGTTACCGGCGTAGGTGCAAACTCATGCTGATCGAAAGTAGTTGGATCCGGAGAGGGTGCATTTAATGCACGCTGGTAATCATCTGCTACAGTTTGTACTGCATCCTGCTCCAGTTCCTGAATTTCTTCAGGTGTTACATCCATGTCCAGCAGGGCTTGCTTTAGCTTCGGAATCGGGTCGTTTACACTGTGCTCGTTAAGGTTTTCGCCACGGTACCACTCGCGGCGTACGCCTGAAGTATGATGACCAAGCAACGGAACTTTAGCATGTACCAGCACGGGTTTACGCACCTGGCGGGCATACTCAAATGCTACCCGCATACCTTCAAAAGACTCGGCAAAGTCAGATCCGTTCAGGCGTAAACGCTCCATTCCTTTAAAACCAGCAGCATACTCGTAAGCATCCATGGCACGCATTTCCTTACCTGTGGCGGAAATTCCCCAGTCGTTGTCCTGTACCAGGTATACAATCGGTAAATTCTTCAGCACAGCCATCTGGAAAGCTTCCGCTACTTCACCCTCGGTTACGGAGCCATCACCAAGCGAGCAAAGTACCACCGGTTTCTCGCCGCCTTTCAGCAGGCCTTGTCCTTCTAAGTATGAAATGCCATGCGCCATACCCGTTGCCGGAATGGCCTGCATGCCGGTAGCTGAACTCTGATGCGGTATAGTGGGCATGCCTTCGCGCTTTAAAGAAGGATGACCATAGTATGTGCGGCCACCTGAAAACGGATCATCAGCTTTAGCCATCAGTTGAAGCATTAGCTCGTAAGGCTGCATGCCTATACCTAACAGCATAGAATCATCGCGGTAATAAAGCGAGGCATAGTCGTAGGATTGCAGCTGGAAAGCGGCTGCCAGTTGTATGGCTTCGTGCCCGCGCGAGGTGCTGTGCACATACTTGCTGCAGATGGTTTTATTTTCTTCGTAGTTGTCTGCCAGGGTTTTGGCAGTTATCATTAAGCGGTAGGCTCTTTTAAGTATCGCAACGTCTACTGTAAAATCCTCCAACATATCTTTTGACATAGTTTATACTTTAGTCTTGCCCGAAATTAAGAAATTCTGACTTCTTTCTAAAATATAGATGATGGTTCGGTAGAACGGTCATAATTCGGTAATTTTGCGCTTACTTTTAAGGACACAAGATTTCAGATTTAAGACACACAACAAACTAATGTGCCTTGAGTTGATCTGAATTCATACGGTTCACATGCATGTGCTCATAATTTTTTGAGAGTTCTTGTGTCTTGCGTCTTATATCCTAAGTTTAAAAATATGTACAGAGAAGAAGTTGAAGCATTTATGCGCCAGTTCCAGAACGAGCTTGTAGAAGCCCTTGAAACCTGTGATGGTGGTGCTACTTTCCAGGTAGATGCATGGCAGCATGCCGAAGGTGGCGGCGGTATTTCGCGCATCATCGAAAATGGCAACGTACTCGAAAAAGGTGGCGTTAACTTCTCTGCTGTACACGGGCAGCTATCTCCCCAGTTCCTGAAAATGCTGGAAATGCCGGACCCGAATTACTTTGCAACTGGCGTATCGGTGGTAATGCACCCGCACAGCCCGATGGTGCCTATTACACACATGAATGTTCGCTATTTTGAAGCAGGTAACGGCCAGGCATGGTTTGGCGGTGGCATAGACCTGACCCCGATTTACGTGGATTTGAAGCAGGCGCAGGAATTTCATAAGGCCATGAAAGCAGTTTGCGACAAGCACCACCCAAGCTATTACCCGGAGTTTAAAAAGTGGGCTGACGATTATTTCTACAATGAGCACCGCGAAGAGACCCGTGGCGTAGGCGGCATTTTCTTCGACAGGCTAATGGCAACAAATGAGTTTACGCTGGAGCAACGCTTTGAATTCGTCAAGGATGTAGCCCGTGCCTTTGCTCCATTTTATACTTCCATCATCAATCAGAACCGTGACCTGCCTTATAACGAGCAACAAAAACAGTGGCAGCTTATACGCAGAGGCCGGTACGTAGAATTTAACCTGGTATATGACCGTGGCACCAAGTTTGGCCTGGCGACAAAAGGCCGCATAGAATCCATACTTATGAGTTTGCCGCAGCATGCATCCTGGGTATACAACCATAAACCTGAACCTGGTAGCGCCGAAGAGCAAACCCTGAATTACCTGAAAAAGGACATTGACTGGATTAACGTTATCTAAGTATGGTTGAATCGGTGGAGAAGCTGGATAAAGAGTTGTTCCTTTTTCTGAACGAGCAGCACAGTACGTTTTGGGATGATATCATGATTTATACTTCGAACAAGTATGTTTGGATCCCATTTTATGTGTTGCTGGTTGCTTATATTATTTTCCGCTATCGCCGCCAAAGTATACCTATGTTGCTGATGGCTGTTGTGGCAATTGGTCTGGCTGATTTTGTAGCGTCAGGTATCTTTAAGCCCGCTTTTGAACGGCTTCGCCCCTGTCACGATCCGGAGCTTTCGGCTATGGTTAATATTGTTAAAGGCTGTGGCGGCAAATTCGGTTTCCTGTCATCGCACGCTTCTACCAGTTTTGCGCTGGCCGTATTCTTTAACCTGATCCTCTCCGACCGTTATTTTATATTTAAGATAGTGCTGATTGCCTGGGCAGTTGTTGTTTCCTATAGTCGTATTTACCTGGGCGTACATTTCCCGGGGGATATTATTGGGGGCGCTTTGGTAGGTGCTTTTACAGCTTATGTCAGTTCTCTGGCTTATACCATCTGGCTGAAAAGATACCCAAACTTTGTAAAATGAGTTTAAACCTGTGCTCTATAGTATAATCGCAATTACTACAGCACAGGTATAAGTATTTACTTAAATTAATCCTCGGCCAGCTAGCATACGGGCTACATACTTTCCTACAATATCAAACTCCAGGTTTACAGTATCGCCAGGCTTAATTTCGTGCAGGTTGGTGTGTTCGTAAGTATACGGTATGATGGCAACAGAAAACGCATCTTCTTTGGAATTCACAACCGTCAGGCTAATGCCATTTACGCAAATAGAGCCTTTCTCAACTGTTACATTACCTAAGCCCGCATCATATTTGAATGTGAAAACCCAGCTTCCGTTCTCATCAATTACTGATTGGCAGACAGCGGTCTGATCAACGTGGCCTTGCACTATGTGACCATCGAAGCGGCCATTAGCCTGCAGACAACGTTCCAGGTTTACAGCATTTCCCTCCTTTAAAGAATACAGGTTAGTTTTCTTAAGAGTTTCATCGATAGCAGTAACAGTATAGGTATCGCCTGCTATAGCTATTACGGTAAGGCATACGCCGTTATGGGCTACGCTTTGGTCTATCTGCAGTTCGTGTGTGAAGGGCGACCAAACTGTAAAATGCTTGTTAGTGTCTTCTTCACGAACAGATACAACTTTTCCCAATGTTTCAATTATGCCTGTAAACATAGTTCTGTGCGTTATTTTCTGTAAAATTTACCCTGATTAAGAGGTTGGCAACAATGCAAATGTAAGATTCTATACCGAAAAATTGGCTTAGGTTCATTATTTTCGCAAATATCAACCCGGCAAGGGCGTTAAGAGTAAACTACTTTAGTAGTTCCGTAATTTATATTTTAACATAGTAAAAGAGATGCAGACAGATTCGTACAGGCACAAAGGCATGCGCCGCACGTTAGTAAAACAACTTCGGGATAAAGGAATTTACGATGAAAGTGTGCTGGCTGCCATTGAAGCCGTACCCCGGCATTTCTTTTTCGAGAAAGCCTTTCTGGAGCAGGCCTACCAGGATAAAGCCTTCCCGATTGGCGAAGGTCAAACCATTTCGCAACCTTATACTGTTGCCTTCCAGACAGAACTACTGGAACTTAAAAGTACAGATAAAGTACTTGAAATTGGTACGGGCTCTGGTTACCAGTGCAGTGTTTTGCTGCAGATTACGCCTAACGTTTATACCATAGAGTATAACAGGCCCTTGTATGAGAAAGCTGTAAAGTTCTTTAAAACCTATGGCTTGCATCCTAAAACATTTTGCGGCGATGGCTCGGAAGGATTACCGCAACATGCCCCTTTCAATAAAATTATAGTTACAGCCGGTGCGCCTGCTGTGCCCAAAAGCTTAGTGCGTCAGTTGGCTGTGGGAGGCATTTTAGTTATACCGGTTGGTAATGAGCAAAGCCAGAAAATGCTGCGAATTACCCGCGTTAACGAGAACGAGTTTACGAAAGAAGAATTCTCTGATTTTAAGTTTGTACCGCTGTTGGGCAAGTCTGGTTGGGAAGCTGAACTGTAACACCCTGTAATGCTACGTATTGCTTTGTCAGCTTCATTTATAATTTAAATTATTATCCTTTTGCAAATTCTAAGGCAAATCGGCTCAACCGTTTTATGATTCGGGTGTAGCAACGTATCTTTGCCCGCAGTTTACAAAAACTTACAATGCGCAAACAAAAAACAGTAAAAGAATCCTACGTGATCATGACGGAGTTGGTATTGCCCAACGATACCAATACCCTGCACAACCTGATGGGTGGTAAAATGATGCACTGGATGGATATTGTGTCGGCAATTGCTGCCCAAAAACACTCAAACCGAATTGTAGTTACCGCCTCAGTAGATAACGTTTCTTTCAAAGAAAGTATAAAACTGGGCAACGTGGTTACCTTAGAAGCAAAAGTGACACGTGCTTTCAGTTCTTCTATGGAGGTGCATATTAATGTATGGGCGGAAGACATTCCGAGCGGTAAGAAAGTAAAATCGAACCAGGCATACTTCACCTTTGTGGCGGTAGACCAGCTTGGCAACCCGATTGATGTTCCGGAAGCCATACCTGAAACAGAAGAAGAAATTAGCCATTACGATGGTGCGTTACGTCGCCGTCAGTTGCGCCTGGTACTTGCCGGCCGCATGAAGCCAAGCGAGGCAAACGAGTTGAAATCAATCTTCGATATAAAAGAAGAAGAAGCATAATAAGTATGGCAGCTTTGGAGGCAGATAACCTGAACAGCGAGTTTTTCAGAAATTTTTTACCCGAAACCATTTACCTGGTTCCGGGCGAGGAAACTTTTGTTCAATCTCCGGAAACTGCTATTACCGCAGATATACTTACGCCGGAAAAAGAGCCTGTTAGTGGGCAAATACCAGAACCAGTAGTTTTACCTGCCACTGCTATACCTAAATTACCTAAAATTAAAGTTGAAGCACCAGCTGCATACGAAAGCATAGGTAATGACGCGAAAGGATTGGTAGTACTGGTTACATTACCTGAGCCAGCCTTTATAGCTTTACCGAAATCTGAATTTCTGCAGCGTATACTTCAGGCTATTGGCTACCAGATAGCCGATGTGCTGTTTGTAAATAATGTTTCCGGGAAGGTAGTTGTGTTTGAAGAACTTGCGGCTGCCTATAAAGTGAATTACATCATCAGCTTTGCCAGCCGTTTAGACACTGCCTTGCCGCATGATAAGTTTACTTTATACAAGCCTGTTGTTGTTGGCGAAGTGCCAGTCGTGTTTTCGCAATCGCTGGAAGTGCTGGATAAAGACCAGGAGCAGAAAAAGCACCTTTGGAATGCGCTGAAGCAGGTTTTTTTATAGGTATTAGATAAGTATAAAAGAAAAGCCCATCCTCTTCAGGATGGGCTTTTCTTTTATACTTTGGTTTATAATTGCTTATTTCAGTACACTGGCCAACTTCTCTTCCAGCTCCTGGCCACGAAGGTTTTTTGCAATAATGCGACCTTCTTTATCTAAAAGTATAGTTTGCGGAATAGCCTCTATACCATAAAGTTGTGCGGCAGCACTCTCCCATCCTTTCAAATCAGATACATGTGGCCAGGTAAGTTTATCGTCTGCTATCGCTTTTAACCATTTTTCTTTTGACTGGTCTAATGATACGCCGAAAATTTCGAAGCCTTTGTTTTTATACTGATTGTACATGCGCACCACGTTCGGGTTCTCTTTACGGCACGGTCCGCACCAGCTAGCCCAGAAATCTATTAATACATACTTGCCACGCAGCGATGATAATGCAACGCTACCACCATCCGGTGCAGGTAAACTAATATCCGGTGCAACAGAACCGATTGCTGTTGTTCTCAAGCCTTTCAGGCGCTCGTTCAGAACGGCGGTATACTTTGAATTAGGTAGTTTCTCGCTAAACAGGTTGGCCATGCTATCAGCAAAAGCAAAATCGTTTTTAGGGTCAACCAAGCTTAAAGTACCAAAAGCTGATACAACTGAATTGGGATGTGCTGCGATAAAGTCCTTTATCTTTTTCTGCATACCCAGGTACTCTTTTCTCAGTGCTTCGGCTTCCTGGGTTTTACCTTCTGCCATAGCCTTGTTAAACTTCTCGCCCAGTTCTACTTCCTTTTGACGCGATTCAGTTACCAGTTTATTCAGTTGCTGGAACAGTTGAGAATCTTCAGATCCCTCTACCTTAACAGTATTGTTCAGGTCTTTAGCATCGGCTTCAACTTTTATCTCGTTATTGTCCAGCACCAGCATCATGCCGTTCTGCTGATCAAGGCTGATGCGGTAGAAGGTTGGTTCTTTTACCGTTCCTTCAAATTTAAAGGTACCATTCTGTGCTATTTCAGCTGTATCGCGGGCAATAAACTGCTGATCGCCAAGTTCGAATAAGTATATCTTGCCTGGAGTAGCATTTTGTAGTTTACCTTGTATAGTATAAGTGTTTTCGGCATTAGAAGCTGATTTATTGCCTTTGCAACCAGCCAGCATTACTACAGCCGAAGCCAGTACTACATACTTTGTATACTTCATGATATCAGGTTTTAAGCGTTTAAGCCATCGCGCAGCAACTGGTTAGCTACTTTAGGATCGGCTTTACCTTTGGTTTTCTTCATTATCTCGCCCATAAACATACCTACAAGCGATTGTTTACCGGCTTTATACTCTGCTACTTTGGCAGGGTTTTCGGCAAGCACAGCTGCAACTATCTGTGCCAGTTCATCCGAATCAGATTCCTGTAACAGGTTTTGTTCTTCGGCTACTTGCTGTGCCGTTTTGCCCGGGTTCTCTAACAGGTAAGGGAATATCTTTTTAGAGGCTACCGAATGGCTCACCTTATTATCATCTACCAAAGCAATAATGCCTGCTATACTTTCCGGCTGTAGCGGGAAGTCTTTGATGTGCAGCTGCAGCTCGTTCAAGTATGATTTAACAGGGCCCATTACCCAGTTAGAGGCTGCTTTATAGTTAGAAGTATGCTTGCAAAGCTCCTCAAAGTATAAAGCTACTTCTTTTGCATCGGTTAATACGGCGGCATCATACTCAGGCAGGCCATACTCCTGCGTAAAGCGCTTGTAAAGCTCCTGTGGCAAGCTTGGCATGTTAGCATGAATGCTATCGAGCCATTCCTGCTCTATAACCAACGGCGGAAGATCCGGCTCCGGGAAGTAACGGTAATCATTCAGGGTTTCTTTTGAACGCATGGCTGTGGTGCTGCCGGTATTAGCATCGAAGTTCCTGGTTTCTGAATCGATTGTTCCACCATTTTCAATGATCTCAATCTGGCGCTCTATCTCGTGCTCAATGGCACGCTGCACGTTACGGAAAGAGTTCATGTTCTTCACTTCTACCTTGGTTCCCCAAAGTGGCGAATCCTTCAGCATCACAGAAATGTTGGCATCGCAACGCAGAGAGCCTTCTTCCATGTTACCGTCGCAGATATCGAGGTATTTCACCAGTCGCTTTATCTCGGTAAGGTAGTTGTAAGCTTCTACAGAATCACGGATATCCGGCTCAGAAACGATCTCGATAAGTGGAACACCGGCACGGTTGAAGTCCACCAGCGTTTCAGTTTCGCCGGCTAAGTGCATTGATTTACCAGCATCTTCTTCCATGTGAATGCGGGTGATACCAATACGCTTGTCGTTGCCTTCTGCATCTTTTACAACCAAGTGGCCATGCGTACAGATCGGAGTTTTATCCTGCGTAATCTGGTAACCTTTCGGAAGATCGGGGTAGAAATAGTTTTTGCGGGCATACAGGTTGTAACGTGTAATCTCGCTGTTTGTAGCCAGACCCATTTTCACGGCCATTTCAACCACTTTCTTGTTCACGCGTGGTAATGTGCCCGGGTGGCCAAGTGTAATAACGCTCAGGTTTGTATTAGGCATAGCGCCGTACTCAGTAGAGTCAGACGAATAGGCCTTACTTTCTGTTAGCAGCTGCGCGTGCACTTCCAGACCTATAATTGCCTGGTATTTATCTCTTATTGCTTTATCCATTGTTTTAATGATCAATGAAGATTGATTTATACTTTAAGTATGAATCAATCTTCATTATGAGTAAATCATTATCCGTTATTAATCATTGATTTTACTAACTCCAGTGCTTTGGCTGGTATGGCTTGCAAGCCGGCTGTTTCTTTACCACCAGCTGTTGCATAAAATGGCTGGCCGCCGCCGCCACCTTTGATCTCTTTCGCCAATTCGCGCACCATCTGGCTGGCATTCAGCTTTTTATCAGAAACCAGGTTGTCCGAAAGCATTACCGCGATCTGTGGTTTGCCTTCGATCTCCGCGGCAAGTATAAGCACCAGGTTATCTACTGCCTGTCGCATATCAAAAGCTAGTTTCTTCAGATAATCAGCGTTACTGACATTTACCTGCTCAGCTACAAAATTTACACCATCCAGTTGCTGCGTTTTCTGTACCAGGCTGTCTTTCAGTGTAGTAAGTTGTTTCAGCTCGAATGCTTCCAGTTGTTTCTGCAATGCTTTGTTTTCTTCCTGAAGCTTTTCTACAGCACCTGAAATGTTACTCTGCGAACCAAGTACTTCACGCACGGCATTCAGCTCATTCAGTTGCTGTTGCATATAATCTTCAGCAGCGGCTGCTGTCAGCGCCTCAATACGACGTACGCCAGCAGCAACAGAGCTTTCAGATACTATCTTAAAGTAACCAATCTCGCCTGTATTGTACACGTGCGTACCTCCGCAAAGCTCTACCGAGTGTTCACGGTCAAAAGCAATTACACGAACAAACTCGCCGTACTTTTCTCCGAACAAAGCCATCGCGCCCATTGCCTTTGCGTCGGCAATCGGGGTGTTGCGTTGCTCTTCCAACGGGATGCTTTGGCGCACGCGCTCGTTCACGATATGCTCAATTTCACGCAATTGGGCCTCCTCTATTTTAGCAAAATGAGAGAAGTCAAAGCGCAGTACTTTTTCGCTTACCAAAGAGCCTTTTTGCTGAACGTGCTCACCTAAAACTTTACGTAAAGCAGCATGCAGTAAGTGCGTAGCCGAGTGGTTCTTACGGATCAGGTTACGGCGTTCCACATCTATCTGGCTCTTGAATGCAACCTCCGGATTTTGGGGAAGTTTGGAAGTAATATGAAGTATAAGATCGTTTTCCTTCTTCGTATCCAGCACTTCGATCTGCTCTGTGGCAGAAATCAGGTAACCTGTATCGCCTACCTGGCCACCGCTTTCAGCATAGAAAGGAGTTTTATCCAGTACAATATGATACTCGCTCTTGTTCTTGGTTTTTACTTGGCGGTAGCGCACAATATGAGATTCCGTAGTATCTACATCGTAGCCAATAAACTCGTTAACCACGTCCGGCTGAAGTATAACCCAGTCGGTTTGCTCTGATGCAGATGCGTTGCGGGAACGGTTCTTCTGCTGCTCCATCTCCACGCTAAAACCTGCTTCGTCTACCTTAAGGCCTTTATCGCGGGCAATAAGAGCTGTCAAATCCAGCGGGAAACCGAAGGTATCGTATAGCTCAAAGGCGGTTTTGCCATCGATGGTATTATTGTTTTCTTTGAATTTATCCTCCAGCGCATCCAGTCTCTTCAGACCATTTTCAAGCGTTCTTAAGAATGCGTTCTCTTCTTCCTCGATAACACGCTGAACAAAGCTAAGCTGTTGCTTCAGTTCCGGGAAAACAGTTTCCATCTGGTCGGCCAGTACGGCTGCCAGTTTATACAGGAACGGCTTTTTGAAATTCAGGAATGTGAAGGCGTAGCGTACTGCGCGGCGAAGTATACGGCGGATTACATAACCAGCCTTGTTGTTTGATGGCAACTGACCGTCGGAAATAGCAAATGCAATAGCACGAATATGGTCTGCCATTACACGTATAGCGATGTCTGTTTTCTCGTTCTCGCCATATGTTACGCCTGCCTCCTTGGCAATAAACTGGATCAGCGGCTGGAAAACATCGGTATCATAGTTGGAACGCTTGCCCTGGATAGCCATGCACAAACGCTCGAAGCCCATACCTGTATCTACATGCTGTGCAGGCAGTTTTACCAGCGAGCCATCGGCCAGGCGGTTAAACTCCATGAATACGTTGTTCCAGATCTCCACTACCTGCGGGTGGTCGTTATTCACAAGTGTTTTGCCATCAACCTGCGCTCTTTCTTCCTCTGTTCGTAAGTCAACATGAATCTCAGAACACGGACCGCACGGACCTGTATCGCCCATTTCCCAGAAATTATCTTTCTTTGAACCCATCAAAATGCGGTCCTCAGCTATCATTGACTTCCAGATGTTAAAGGCATCCTCATCCATTGGCAGGTTCTCTGATTCATCGCCCTGAAATACAGAAACGTACAGCCTGTCTTTCGGCAGTTTGTATACTTCTGTGAGCAATTCCCATGACCAGGCCAGCGCCTCCTTTTTAAAGTAATCGCCAAAAGACCAGTTGCCCAGCATTTCGAACATGGTATGGTGGTAGGTATCGTAACCTACTTCTTCCAGGTCGTTGTGCTTTCCGCTCACACGCAGGCATTTCTGGGTATCGGCTATGCGTTTGTACGGCGCAGGTTTGTTGCCCAGAAAATAATCTTTAAAGGGAGCCATGCCCGAGTTAATAAACATCAACGTAGGGTCATCTTTTACCACCAATGGTGCCGATGGCACAATCTGATGTTGCTTGGAAGCAAAAAAGTCGAGGAACTGTTTTCTTATCTCAGCTGAGTTCATGTATGAGTATTAAGCCTTTAGATACTAAGTGCTATACTTGTTGTTTAAGAACAAAAAATATCGAATTTTTGCCATTCAGAAACACCGGTTTTCAGGAGCTGCCTGTATGGCTGTTACTAGGCAAAAGTAGCATATTTTACCTGTAATCAGTAGCATTGGCCCGAAAATTAGTCTGTTTCTGCCCACGTTTTAGACTTTTAATATGCCTTATAAAGAAAAAGAAATAGAGAAGCAGTATTATTCTATCGGTGAAGTAGCTGCTATTTTTGATGTTGCCCCTTCCCTGATCCGTTTCTGGGAGACCGAATTTGAGCAATTGCGCCCCAAAAAAAGTAAAAAAGGTAACCGCCAGTATACCCAGAAAGATATTGAGAATCTCCGTTCGGTTTACCATCTTGTTAAAGAGCGTGGCTATACTATACAAGGGGCTAAAGAAATGATGAAGAACAAGTCGGTGCAGACCAAAGACAAGATCGAGATCATTCAGTCGCTTGAAAAAGTTCGTGAATTTCTGGTAGGTATAAAGCAACAACTAAACACCAAAGCGTAACATGCGTATTGTGAGGCATGTCTGAAAACAGCCTTTACGAAGTTGCTCTTACCAAATTGCCTGGCATTGGCGCACAGCTCACGCGCCAGCTGGTAAGCTATTGCGGTTCGGCTAAAGCTGTGTTTTCTACGCCTCCGGGTAAATTACTGAAGATACCAGGGGTTGGCGATAAAATAGTTCGTAACCTGACAGATAACTTCCGATATGCCTTAGTAGAGGCTGAAGAGGTGCTAAAAAAGGCAGAAGAACAGGACGTTCATATTCTGTTTTATACTTCAGCACGTTACCCCGACCGCCTGAAACAGATTGCTGACGCACCTGTACTTTTATACTTCCGCGGCAACACTGACTTCAACTACAAACGCATTATAAGCATTGTAGGCACCCGTAAACCAACCAGTTATGGGCAAAGTATAACCGAGCGCATAGTGGAAGGCCTGAAACCCTATAACGTGATGGTTGTAAGCGGTCTGGCTTATGGTGTTGATATAATTTCACACAGAGCAGCATTGCAGGCAGGTTTGCCTACTATCGGAGTAATGGCCAGCGGCCCGGACATTATTTATCCTGCAGTGCACCGCAAGTATGCCGAAAAAATGATGGAGAACGGTGGTTTACTCACTGAAAGCACCTTTGGTACTAAACCGGATGCCCCTCGTTTTCCGGCCCGGAACCGTATTATCGCCGGCATGTCTGATTGCACAATCGTAGTAGAGGCTGCCTTTAAAAGCGGTACCCTCATTACCGCTGACATTGCCCATAGTTATGATAAAGAAGTAATGGCTGTGCCTGGCAATATTAACTCTTCGGTTTCAGAAGGCACCAATTACCTCATAAAATCGCATAAGGCAGCAGTTTATACTTCGCCGCAAGACCTTGTAGAATTGCTGAACTGGGACCTGGAAGACGAAGCCGCTGCTAAAAAAGTGGCTTCCAAAACTATTCTAAATCCTGCTGATTTTTCGGAGGATGAAATGAAAGTACTACAGGTATTGATGCAAAACCGTGAAGAACACATGGATAACCTGAGCTGGAAAGCACAGGTTCCGGTTAGTCTGCTCGCATCGGTACTATTGGGGCTCGAATTTAAAGGTATGGTGAAAGCTCTGCCAGGTAAGCGCTTTATGCTGATCGGTTAAAATAATAAAGTATTAGCCTGACTAGTTTATTAATTTGCTTTTGTGTTTTTGATACCTCATACCAAGCTGTTATAAAAATAGTATCTTTCCGTTCGTTATACTTAATTATTTATGTACCTGCTTTACAACGGAGAGTGTATACCTGAAAATGAGCTCAGAATGCCATTAAATAACCGGGCCTTCCAGTTCAACGATGGCTTTTTTGAAACTATCATTCTGGATAAGGGCACGTTACGTTTCTGGCCTGACCATTTAGCGCGTATGCAGTCAGCTGCCCAATCGTTGCAAATGCAATTACCTTCCTTTTTTGCATCTACTTCTTTAGAAAAACAATTACTGCAACTTGCCGAACAAAACCAGTTGATCGATAAGGGAAGATTAAAACTTAAAGTATGGCGTGCAGGTGCCGGGCTTTACACCCCTGAAACAAACGACATAGAATGGCTGGCAACGATAAGTCCGGTACAGACTACAATACAGCAAGCTTTACAAATTGGTGTATGCCGCAATGTGTTTACCAACCACTCACCTCTCTCCTATTTTAAAGGCCCGAATGCGCTTCTGTATGTGCTGGCAGGTATTGAAAAAAAGGAACAGAACTATGATGATATGCTGTTGCTTAACCGACAAGGAATTGTATCTGAACTTATATCTTCTAACATTTTCTGGCTTAAAGAAGAGGTGCTTCATACGCCAGCGCTGGATACCGGCTGCGTAAATGGCATTGCCAGGCGCAATATTTTAAGATGGTGCACTAACCAAAGTATAAAAGTGAAGGAAGTATACTTCAACCCGGATAAATTACAGCATGCAGATGCTGTTTTTGCGGCAAATGTTACCGGAATCAGAAGTATAGCAAGTATAAACCGAGTTGAAATAAAAACAGACCAGGCATTTATTGACAAGATGCAACAGGCCATATTCTCCTGATTATATATAAGTAAACGATAAAGACCGAATCAGCAATCTTTTTACTTGCTGCTTCGGGCTTTTATGTTGTTACACTTTTGCGTTTTATACTGCTACAGGCGCTTTTATAGCCGGGTGCGGATTATAGTTAACAAGCTCAAAATCCTCAAACCTGAAACTGAAAATATCCTTCACATCCGGGTTTATTTTCATGGTTGGCAGTTGGCGAGGCTCGCGGGTAAGCTGCAGTTGGGCCTGCTCCAGGTGATTGGTATACAAGTGCGTATCGCCGCCCGTCCAGATAAATTCGCCTGGTTCCAGGCCGGTAACCTGCGCCATCATAAGCACAAGCAAGGCATACGATGCAATGTTAAAAGGCACGCCCAGAAACACATCGGCAGAGCGCTGGTAAAGCTGGCAGCTTAACTTGCCTTCGGCTACATAAAACTGGAAGAAAGCATGGCATGGCGGCAATTTCATGTTTTCGATTTCGGCCACATTCCAGGCACTTACTATAATCCGGCGCGAATCCGGGTTGTTTTTAAGTTGATTGACTACTTGTGTGATCTGGTCGATGTGGCGGCCGTCAGGGGTTGGCCAGTTGCGCCACTGCGAGCCATAAACCGGGCCCAAATTACCGTTCTCATCTGCCCATTCATCCCAGATGCTCACGCCATTCTCCTTCAGGTAAGCAATGTTGGTGTCGCCTTTCAAAAACCATAGCAGCTCGTGTATGATAGACTTTAAATGCACTTTTTTGGTAGTAACCAACGGAAAACCATCAGCCAGGTTAAAGCGCATCTGGTAACCAAAAACACTTAAAGTGCCTGTTCCGGTTCTGTCTTCTTTTCGTACCCCGTTGTCCAGGATATGCTGCATCAGGTCTAAATATTGCTTCATGGTGTGGTTTAGGCAGTTTTATAAATCTCGAAAGCTAAAGATAGCAGTTTTAAGTATAGCTATACAAGTATAAAACCAGAAGTATCTTTACTATCAGCAAGTATAAAAAAGCAAAAGCCCTCTGCTTTGGCAGAAGGCTTTTGTAAACAGTACTATGTATAAATTACTTTTGAGATTTAGTCTCTTTAGTAGCTTTGGAAGCATCAGCTTTTGCCCCGTCTTTTTTCATACAGCAGGAGTCAGGCGTTTTACCCGCAGTAGCTGATTTCATGTGGCATTGTTCTGTACCGGCTGTTCCTTTTTTGCCTTTTTTAGACTTGCCATCTTTGGTATGGGCCATCGTACATTTACCGCCTTCGCAGGCTAAAGCAGTAGACACAGTACCGGCACCAACTAAAGCTGCCAGCGCAATTGATAGAAATATCTTTTTCATGGGTCAGGGTTAAATTTGTTTAAACTACAACCAATAAGCATAGTTAATGTGGTAGTAAATATACAACCTTTGAGTTAAGTCCAAAATGACGATGCTCATTTTCTTGAATTATTGGTTTACGAGCAGCTTAGTTAACTATTATAAGCCATGGTTTATAATCGAGTTGCATTTTACCTCTCACCCTTTGTTTCGAACTACCCCTTGCTGCAAATCAAATTTTATACCTTCTCTTTTATTTAGGGCTTGTACCTTGCTTTTTTATTGAAGGTTAAAGTTGTACCGATGTTTAACAATAAGCTTGTTTTATTCTGATTGATTTACAAAACGAACAAAAAAAATTAATGTCTAATCCAATAAGGATGGCCATATTTGCGTGTTGTTCAAAACAAACAAGGGAGAAAAGATGAAGAAAAGATTACTGGCAACTGTTACACTTTGCTTATGGTTTGCAGGCGCTCAAGCACAATTTCAGGAACCGGAGGGGGCACAAACGCAACCCGCTGCACCTACTGCTGCACAAGTAGCAAAAGCAAAAGCACAGGACGAGAGATTGACGCACCTGCTGAGTGAGCGCGAACAACTGATCATGGAGTACCAGTTTTATAACCAGCAAAACAGTAATTTCTGGGGCAAAAAATCTAAGAAAGATCTGCTGAGCATTATCGAAACTCTTAAAAAGATCATCAATAAAGATTCTGAACTTATTGCTGCCATAAAAGTGGCAAGTATAAAAAAGGTAGCCGAGAGCACAGCAGAGTTTCAGCGCGAAGGCAAAATAAAAGTAGAAGACCAACGCTCGATAGATCGCCGTTTTGAAGACTTACAAAGCCAGGTTAGCACCTTGCAAAGTCAGATAAAAAAGCGTGAACGTAGTATAAAAGACCTGGAAGTTGAACTGAACGCGTCCAATGAAAAACGCTATGGCAAAGACAAAGTAATTGCCATACTTGCAGTAGCTGCTTTTATACTTTTACTCTACGCGGTTATGCTGCAGGTTAAGTTAAGCAAGGCTAAGAACAGCAAGAAGGCTTAAGAACGGAAGTATAAACCTGTAAATTAAACAAGTATAAACTTCCGTAAAATGGAGCAAAATAATAATCCTTTTTGTTATACTTTGCTGATGCCCGTATAATACAGGCCGAAGTATAAATTCAGACAAAAAGCGTTATAAGCATAGCAAGGGCTGGAGCATTAACCAGCCTTTCTTTTTGAGATACATGAGCGAAATATTTTATGAACTGAAGCAGGTACAGGAACTGCTTAAGATTGAACAGGAAGAAGACCGCCAGCAATACAAAATTAAAAGCCTGAAAAGCACCATAGCTGAGCGTAAAGCAATGGGTTTTTGCTGGTACCCGGTTACTATTGCAAAAGAAGAACTGGGTTTTGGTAACAAAGTAGTGATAGAGCTGGAGCGTACCAAAGACCGCGACCAGCTGCATCTTTTCCAGACGGGCAAAACAGCTGCGCTTTTCAGTAACAACGGCGAGCGCCAGAACCTGCCGGGCGTTATAGTTGGTATTAAGCGCAACAAAATACTGCTGGCTACTAATAAAGAAGACCTTCCGGATTGGGTAGACGATGGCCGCCTGGGCATCGACCTCACGTTTGATGAGATGAGCTACCGCGAAATGGAGATTGCGATGAAAAAAGTGCTGGACGCGCATAAAACACGCCTGGCAGAGCTTCGCGATATACTTTTAGGGGATGAAAAAGCCCGTTTTACTACCGAAGACTATACAAATAACCCGGTACTGAATGAGTCGCAGAACGAAGCGGTGCGCAAAATTGTGCAGGCAAAAGATGTAGCCATCATACACGGGCCTCCGGGTACAGGTAAAACTACTACGCTGGTGCAGGCCATACTTCAGACGCTTAAAACACAGAAGCGTCTGCTGGTTACTGCCCCCTCCAACACGGCTGTAGATCTACTCACTGAAAAATTAGCGAACGAAGGCGTAAATGTTATCCGGATCGGTAATCCGTCGCGGGTATCGGATGTGTTGCTGGAACATACTTTAGATGCCCAGATTATGGCGCACCGTGCCTATAAAGACCTGAAAGAGATCAGGAAAACGGCTGAAGAATATAAGCGCTTGGCCTACCAGTACAAGCGCAAGTTCGGGCATGAAGAGCGTGCTCAGCGCCAGTTATACAAAATGGAAAGCCATCGTTTGCTGGATGAAGCTGATAACGTGGAGCATTACATTACAGATGATCTGCTTGAAAACGTGCAGGTAATTACGTGTACGCTGGTAGGTGCTGCCAATAAAGCTATCCGCCACATACAATACGATACAGTATTTATTGATGAAGCAGCTCAGGCGCTGGAACCAGCCTGCTGGATTCCGATCTCAAGAGCAAACCGTGTGGTTCTGGCCGGCGACCATTGCCAGCTACCTCCTACTGTTAAGTCTTTCGAAGCTGAGAAAAAAGGACTCGGCAAAACGCTGTTTGAAAAATGTATTGAGCGCCAGCCGGATGTGGCTGTAATGCTGAAAACGCAGTACCGCATGCACCATCATATCATGCAGTTCTCGAACCAGCAATTTTATAACGGCGAGCTTCAGGCGCATGAAAGCGTGCATAGTACTGACCTCAGCAATTTTCATGAGCAGTTTGCGTCAGGTCTTGCCATCGAGTTTATTGATACCGCCGGCTGCGGTTTTAACGAAACCGACATGGCCGAAACGCAGAGCTCAGCTAACCCCGATGAGGCAAACCTGATGCTCAACCACCTGCTGCAGTTGCTGAAAGACTATAAGTATGAGGAGCACGAAAACCCGCTTAAAATTGGTGTAATTGCTCCTTATCGCGCCCAGATCAATTACCTCGAAGACCGTGTTGAACATACGCCACTGCTGCATGAGCTTCGTACCAAAAGGCAGTTATCAGTTGGTACAGTAGATAGTTTTCAGGGCCAGGAACGCGATATTATTTACATCAGTATGGTGCGCAGCAACGATAAAGGCGAAATCGGTTTCCTGAGCGATATCAGGAGAATGAATGTGGCCATGACGCGTGCTAAAAAGAAACTGGTAATTGTAGGAGACAGCGCCACACTGAGCCAGCATCCGTTTTACGAGTCGTTTATGGCTTACATAGAAACTATAAGCGCGTATAAAAGTGCCTGGGAGCTTACCGAGTGTATGCCCTGAGTAGAATCTGAAGTATAAAAAAGTAGTATAGAAATGAGGCGGTTAGCAGGCGTAGGATACAAAGGTTAAAAAGTGGCATCTTAATTCCGTACCTTTCCGTTTCCTGATCAAAAAGATAGTATATGAAAATCGAAAAAGACAGAGTGGTTTCGCTCACCTACGAGCTGCGTGTACAAAACGAGAACGGCGAGCAAACGCTTCTGGAAACGGCTACAGCTGAGCACCCGATGGTGTTTATTTACGGCATGAGCGGTTTACCTGATCAGTTTGAAGAAAACATCGACGGCCTGAGTGTTGGCGATGCGTTTGACTTTAAACTGAATGCAGAAGACGGTTACGGTGACTTTGATGAGAACGCTGTGGTAGAACTACCTAAAACAGTTTTCCAGGTGGAAGGTGCTGTACCTGAAAACATGTTGGAAGTAGGTAATTTTATACCTATGGCCGACAGCGAAGGCAACCAGCTGCAGGGCCGTGTGGTTAAAGTAACTGAAGAGGCTGTAACCATGGACTTTAACCACCCACTTGCCGGCAAGGAATTATACTTCCAGGGCAAAGTAGAAAAGATACGTGAAGCTTCTCAGGAAGAACTTGATCACGGTCACGTACACGGCGAAGGTGGACACCATCATTAAGCCAGGCAAAATTACTTATTGATACGTTTGAAAAGAGCAGCTGAAAAGCTGCTCTTTTTCGTTCATTATTGCCGCAGCTCTCTTCTCACCTGCTCTGCATACGCCACCAACTCCGGGAAAAAAACTCTGAAGTCGTGTGCATATAAACTATAGTTTTCCTGAAGTTCTACGGCTGCAGTTTCCATACCTGATTCGAAACTTGTACGACGGCTCAGGCCGCCCAGTGCCTGAGCAATACCTGTTATTTCTCCATAACTCAGCAGCCAGTTGTGTTGCATCATGTGCGGAAAAAAACGCTGTATTCGTGGCGGGAGCAGCTCGAAATGAGTATTTATCAAAGTATAGATTCTGGAAGTATAAACAGGTAGAGGCTCAATGGAATAATCGGTAAAATTGCTTGCCAGGAAATGATCATAATACATGTCGGCAATTACCGGGGCGTATTTTTTATACTTGTATCGCAGGCGTTCTTTTGTCTGGTGTACTACAGGATGCGTGTCGGTGTAGGCATCTATGAGGCGGTGCAATTGTATACCTTTCTGCACACCTTCAGAGTATAGCGCTGCCTGTTTGCCTTTTACCGAATCAGCAATAAAATTGCCAAGTAACAATTCTTCATCATTACCAGAAAGAAACACGTGGGCTAAAAAATTCAAGGTAATTGGGGCTTAAGTATATCGGATATAAACATCTTCGGCGGTGTTTTGTTTCAGTTAAAGTTGGGCGGTAACAGCACTATAAACCCAATGCAGTTGCACCCCGTACTCTTAAACGCAAAACACAACATAAGAAAGCTATGAACGATAATCAAAAAGAAAATCTGCAGACACTCATTGATAAGATAAAAGATATTGATATTGCCATGATGACCACCGTGGAAGACGATGGTTGTTTGCGCAGCCGCCCGATGCGCAACCAGACGGTTAAGGAGGATGGCGTTATCTGGTTTTTTACCGGGTATGAATCAGGTAAATCGCATGAGCTACAGAATGATTCTCATGTAAACTTAAGCTATTCTAAACCAGATGATAACCTCTATGTATCGGTGTCGGGTAAGGCAACACTTACGAAAGATAAACAAAAGATTGATGAGCTTTGGAATCCTGCTCTAAAAGCCTGGTTTCCGGAAGGTAAAGATGATCCGAATATAGGGCTTATAAAAGTAACAATAGATAAGGCTGAGTACTGGGACTCTCCTAACAGCGCTGTTGTGCACCTGATTGGGGTAGCAAAAGCAGCTATTACCGGGGAGCAATATAAACCAGGCGAGAATAAAAAGATAAACCTGTAATTGCCAGAATTATACTTCAAAAACACCTGCTAAACCTTTGGTACCGGCAGGTGTTTTTGTTTACAGATTTGTATCTTCGTACATCCGCATTATTATCAGTTTTATACTTTGCAGAACCTGCTTACTCCAATGCCACGCCTTACTACGCTTACCCTTTTTGGAATACGAAACGGCCACTTACGCTGGGGATTAGCTCAGATGGGCACATCCAGGCCATACTTAAAAGATGTGCCGGGGTTACTATTTTATAAGCTGTTAGGCAGCGGGCACGGAAAAGGATTTAGCATAAAACCCAACTTCAGGCGTTATGGCTTGCTATGTACCTGGGAAAGCGAAGAAGCGGCTGAAAATTTTCTGCACCGCTCCGATTTAATGCAAACCTACCGCCACCACTCTAATGAGATATGGACGGTTCGGTTACTGCCTTACCAGTCGCATGGCCTCTGGGATGATCACGAACCCTTCTCTCCTTTATTGGATGAAAAGTATACAGATGGGCCTATTGCCGTACTTACCCGGGCAAGTATAAACTGGCGGGCTTTGCCATCTTTCTGGCGCTTTGTACCGCAGGCCAGCAAAGCGCTGGACACTGCTGAAGGGTTACTGTGTTCTATTGGCTTAGGTGAGTTGCCGCTTATCCGGCAGGCAACATTCAGTGTTTGGGAATCGGCGGAGGCAATGAAACAGTATGCTTATAAGCACCCGATGCACCAGGAAGTAATGCGCCGTACACGAGCTGAGAAATGGTATAGCGAAGAGCTTTTTGCCCGTTTTAAGCCTGTTAGCAGCGAAGGAACCTGGCATGGCACAGATCCATTAAGAGCAATCCTGGCATTACACCCCAAACTATAGTTTATACTTATTTCTTCATCCGGTTCAGGATGTCTTCCATCAGGTCTACCTGTATTTCCTGTATCTCAATCAGGTGTTGGTTCTGGTGCACGATCATGTGGTCTAGTTTTTCGTGTAGTAGCCGTATCTCCAATTCTGCCTTTAGATTTACCTTATAATCGTAAATGGAGCGCTGGCGATCTTTTGTTTCTTTGCGGTTCTGGCTCATCATAATAATGGGAGCTTGTATAGCAGCCAGACATGATAGGATCAGGTTTAAGAGTATAAAGGGATAGGGGTCGTATGGTTTAGATGCTAGTAAAAATAAGTTAACCAACATCCATAAAAGTATAAACCCAAAGAAACAAAGTATAAATGTCCAGCTGCCGCCAAAACTAGCCACTTTATCCGCAATTCGGTTGCCCAGGGTAATTTGCTCATCCAACTCAAACTCGATGTTTGTAGAAAGTAACTCGTTTTGATTGATACTTTCCATTACTTCTTTTTCGAGCTTCGTTAGTTCCCCTACTTCCCGGGTCAGTATTTCTTCCAGGTATTTTTTACGGTATTTATTAAGCTCTTTTTCAGACAGGTAGGATTCTTCTGTAAAATCCGGATAATCTCTTTTTATGAGGTCAAAAATACTTTTCCGGATGTTGGCGCCCAGCACCAGCTCGTGATAAGGAATACTTTTTTTTGATATGTGGCTGATGGCAGTTTTATGGTTGTGTTTGCTCATACTTCAGGATTTTTATAGTGCATGCAGCAAAAAGTAAATTTGTATAGCAAGGACACCTATTATACTTTGTATTCTGAAAATTAGATAAGGTATAGCATTCGGCGCTGTCATAAAAATAAAAACCAATGCTATACCTGCAACAGCAGCTAAAACATTGGTTAAATAGAAATTCTAATTTGGCGGCCTCCTTAGCACAAGAGCCTGTTTTGGATATGTGCTACAGGATGTTTACGCTGTCTTCGTTTTCAGCAGTGTTTCTTCCAGTTTACTTTTTACGGCTTCGTAATTGCGGTAGCCCCGGCTAACCAACATAATCTGATGCCCATTCAGCAAGTATAAACTCGGGAAAGCGTTGGCCTGTACATGGCGCGCGATCAGGAAATCCTGCTGCGTCTTTTCTTTTATTTCTTCTGAATTAAATTTTTCCAGAAACGCTTCCTCTTCTATGCCAAATTGAGCAGCTATACTTGCTAATACTTCAGGTTTTGTAACGTCAATGTTTTTAGCATAAAAAGCATGTTGCACTGCTTCGGCCATTTCCAGTTCTGCTTCTCTTTTCAGGTACCGCATGGTTACAACTGCACGGCAGCCAGGCTCTGTGTCGTAAACAAAATTTTCACGGTCGAACAAAGTATAATCAAAAGGCTGATGGGTAGCTTTTTCAACTTCCTGCCAATGGAGCTTCACGGTATTCTTCATTTGCTCGTCCATTGGCTCAGTAGTGCCGGGCCTAAGACCGCCAAGTACCAGTTTAAAGTTTAATTTGCCGGTATTTTCTTCTTTTATCTTTTTAAGTACCGGAGCAAATCCATAACACCAGGAGCACATCGGGTCCATTACGTAAATCAGGTGCGGTACATCCAGCAGATCGTATTGTTCCATTTCTATAGTTAGTTTATAGTACAAATGTACAGGTTTTAGTCAGCGAGGTAAAGCAATAGCGTAAGGTTGTTCATTTATACTTTATACTGGTTAAAAGGCAAATTAATACGGTTCTTACACGAGATAAAACCTCACTCCTGCTCAACAATCAGCAATTTGAGCGCGACAATTACAGAAACTGTGTTATTTTTACGGTTTAAGAATATCATCCGCGATACATACAGAACAGATGTCAGAGTATAATTTCCTTCAGATTGAGAAAAAATGGCAGCGTTATTGGGAAGAAAACCAGACGTTTAAAGCCAACGAAAGCAACGACAAACCTAAGTACTACGCCCTAGATATGTTCCCGTATCCATCTGGTGCAGGTTTGCACGTTGGCCACCCGCTTGGTTATATCGCCTCTGACATTGTGAGCCGTTACAAGCGCCTGAAAGGTTTTAATGTGCTGCACCCAATGGGCTTCGACTCATTTGGTTTGCCAGCCGAGCAATATGCGATACAAACTGGCCAGCACCCTGCCATTACTACCGAGCAGAACATTGCCCGCTATATAGAGCAGCTAAAAAATATAGGTTTCTCTTTTGACTGGGAACGCGAAGTGCGCACCTCCGACCCAAGTTACTACAAATGGACGCAATGGATCTTCATGCAGCTGTTCAACAGCTACTATAACTATACTTCGGATAAAGCTGAAAGTATAGAGAAACTGATCGCTGAGTTTGAAGCTACCGGTAATGCTAATGTAAACGCCGCCTGCGACGAAGATACCCCTGCCTTCACTGCTGAAGACTGGAAAAGTATGAACGAACAGCAGCAGGCTGAAATGCTGCTGAAGTATAGATTAACTTATGTTGCCGAAGCTATCGTAAACTGGTGCCCTGCCCTGGGTACGGTACTGGCTAACGACGAAGTAGTTGGTGGTGTATCAGAGCGTGGCGGTTACCCAGTTGAGCGTAAGAAAATGCGCCAGTGGATGATGCGCATCACAGCCTATGCCGAGCGTTTACTACAAGGTTTAGAAGAGATAGACTGGCCGGAGCCGGTTAAGGAAATGCAGCGCAACTGGATAAGTAAATCGGTTGGTGCCGAGCTGGACTTTGCGATTGAAGGTGATGGCCATATTAAAGTATTTACGACCCGCATCGATACTATTTTCGGAGCTACCTTTGTGGTACTTGCTCCGGAGCATGACCTGGTAGCGCAGATAACGACAGATGCCCAGCGTGCCGCAGTTGAGGAATATGTGAACGTAGCCAAAAACCGTTCGGAGCGTGAGCGTATGACCGACGTAAAAACCGTTACCGGCGTGTTTACAGGAGCTTACGCCATCAACCCAATCTCTGAAGAACGTGTGCCGATCTGGATTGCGGATTATGTGCTGGCAGGCTATGGTACTGGTGCAGTTATGGCCGTTCCGGGCCACGACTCCCGCGACTATGCGTTTGCCAAGCACTTTAACCTTCCAATAAAGCAGGTGGTTGAAGGCGGAAATATAGAAGAAGAAGCCTACGCTGCCAAAGAAGGTAAGATCATCAATTCCGGTTTCCTGAATGGGCTGGATGTAAAAGAGGCTATAAAAGCAGGTATAACCAAAGCTGAAGAACTAGGTGTTGGCAAGGGTCGTGTGCAGTACCGTATGCGCGATGCCGTGTTCAGTCGTCAGCGTTACTGGGGTGAACCAGTGCCGGTATACTTTAAAAATGGCATTCCGCAGTTGTTGAAGGATGAGGAGTTACCACTGGAGCTGCCTAAAATTGATGCCTACCTGCCAACCGAAACCGGTGAGCCACCACTGGGCCGCGCTGTAGACTGGAAGTATAACAACCAGTATGAGTATGAACTAAGCACCATGCCGGGTTGGGCAGGCAGCAGCTGGTACTGGTACCGCTACATGGACCCGCAAAACAACAATGAGTTTGCTGCAAAAGATAAGATCGAGTACTGGAGAAATGTAGATTTATATATTGGAGGCTCTGAGCACGCAACCGGGCATCTACTCTACTCCCGCTTCTGGAACAAGTTTATGTATGACCTGGGACTGGTAGTTGAACACGAGCCATTCAAAAAGCTCATCAACCAGGGTATGATCCAGGGCCGTTCTAACTTTGTTTACCGCATTAACGGCACAAATAAGTATGTTTCTTATGGTTTGAAAGAACAATATGAGACAACGCAGTTACACGTGGATGTGAACATTGTAGAGAACGACGTGCTCGATATTGAAGCCTTCAGAAAGTGGAGACCTGAGAATGCTGATGCCGAATTTATACTGGAAGATGGGAAGTATAACGTTGGGGTAGAGATCGAGAAGATGTCGAAATCGAAGTATAACGTTGTGAACCCGGATGATCTGGTAGAGCGAATGGGCGCCGACACGCTACGTATGTACGAGATGTTCCTGGGCCCACTGGAGCAGTTCAAGCCATGGAATACCAACGGAATGGATGGCGTGCACAAATTCCTGAAGAAATACTGGAGATTATTCCATGACAACGATGGTAACTTCTCGGTTTCAGAGGATGCGCCTACTGCAGAAGAGCTGAAGACATTACATAAGACAATCAAAAAAGTAGAAGAAGATATTGAGCGTTTTTCGTTCAATACATCGGTTTCTACCTTTATGATCTGCGCAAATGAACTGACACAGTTGAAGACAAACAAGCGTGCTATACTGGAGCCACTTACTATTATACTTGCTCCTTACGCGCCACACATCACTGAAGAGATCTGGCAGGCTTTAGGGCATTCAGAAAGTATAACGTATGCTACTTTCCCGCAATGGAAAGAAGAATACCTGGTAGAGAACACGTATGAGTACCCTGTATCGGTAAATGGTAAGACCCGTGGCAAAATGACTTTCGCTATCGACACGCCTCGCGAAGAAATGGAAAAGGCAGTTTTAGCTGATGAGCAGGTAACTAAGTTTTTTGATGGAAAATCACCAAAGAAAATTATTATAGTACCTAACAAAATCATTAACGTGGTAGTATAAAGACTTCCATCTTACCAATTAACTATACCGGGAGCCGTTATAACAGCCAATGTTTAGCGGCTCTTCGGTTTTTATATGGTTCATACCTCCTGATTTAAACTTCAGAAAACCTTTAAGCATCAGTAAAAATAAAAAGGCCTGCCTAATGCTGAAAAGCACCAAGGCAGGCTTAGCTGTTTAAGGGTGTTTAGCCTAGAATCTAAACTTGTTCAGGTGTAGAAATTCTCTCATGCACAGTCTTGATTGATTGTCGAACTTTTGTAAGTAAATCGGTAAGCTGCATGGCTTCATCTTCAGTAAGTCCTTGCACCAAAGCATCCAGGTTATAAATATCGCTATCTACCTGGCTAACCAGTTGCTGGCCTTTGGCAGATATAACAATATTAACCAGGCGCTTGTCTTTCAGGTTCTGAGTAACTTCTACCAAGCCCTTAGCATGCAGACGGCTAACCAAACGCGAAGCGTCCGACATTTTATCGAGCATTTTATCACGCAGGAACGACGTAGAAACTGGCCTTGGGAATTGCTCTAATAAAATCCTGAGTACGTTAAACTGCTGTGATGTAACCTGATGTTTTTTAAAGAAGCTCTCGTATCCATTGTATAAGAAACCATGGGTGTACAAGACACTCATGCTGGCTTTCTGCCATTCATTGCGAAAGCTAGACAATCCAATTTCATTCTCTAAAGGCATATTACTTGTTAAGGTGAGTTTCTCAATTTTAACCATAATTATTGAGATTTCATAGAGACTTATTCAAGTTTTGTCGATTATAGAAGATATTTTTTGCCTTTCATGAATTAGCTTCTTATTGCTTTTCGGCTGTTACTTCCTTTGATGCAAATTGAATAAATTCATTTTTTATGAAGCAATAAGTAATGAAGCACGTTTAATAATGTTTTAATATAGTTATGGATGAAGTATAACTAATTGATAATCTGAATAAAATAAAAAGAGTCGCTGGCGAACTTGTTTAGTTTACCAACGACTCTTTTCAGCTGAAATATTTTTATACTTAAATTAAAATCCTATCAGTTGCTTTTGAGCTTTTGTAAGTTTAGAAGCTACCAGGTTGTAGGAATCGTCAATCCAATTACGTAAAAGGCTATCAGGCAAGCCGGATTCCGGCAACACGGTATTCCAATGGATTTTGCTCATGTGGTACCCGGGCAGTACTTGCGGGTACATTTCGCGTAACTCAATAGCCTGTTCCGGTTCACATTTAAGCGCTATTCCTTTCTCATAATCTGACAGGCTGCAAAGTACATACATCTTACCGCATACTTTAAACACCAGCGTATCGGCATCAAAAGGGAGTTCTTCAGTAGTGCCTGGTTTTGCAAGGCAGTATTCCCGCAGTTCCTCTATGTTCACAGGTTATAAATGTGTAACTATAAAGTAAATAGCGCCCATCAAAAACATCACAATAGATAGTTTATTGATGAAATGCATAGTACGCAGGTTAAAATTAGTTTTACGATTCGGGTCCTTTTTGCGGAAGAAGTAGGTGGCTACTTCAGTAAAATCAAATAATCCCTTCATGTTGTATAGCTGGTATAGAAAATCGATTTTTAAAGTATAACAAAAGCACTTTTGAAAGCTATTGTTATACTTAATCTTAAACAGTAATTGGCTGGAAAAGATTTGAAAAACAGTAATTTAAGTTATGTTATTCTTCCAGTCTTACAGGCTCAATCCATTTGTCATCTTCGCGGATTAGCTCTATCAGTTCGTCTACGGCACGGTCGGCAGGCACTGCTTTTTTTACAACGGTTTGGCCGCGGTACAAAGCAATTTTATCTTTACCTACACCAACATACCCATAATCAGCATCAGCCATTTCGCCAGGGCCATTAACTATACAGCCCATAATCCCAATCTTCACTCCTTTCAGGTGGTCAGTGCGCTTGCGGATCATGGCCGTGGTTTCCTGCAGGTCGAACAGGGTACGACCACAACTTGGGCAACTAATGTATTCTGTTTTGCTCATGCGGGTACGGGCAGCCTGTAATATGCCAAAGCTCAGGTTATTCAGCTTTTCAATAGTTTGTAGCCACTCTCCTTTTTCGCGTTCAGCCAATAGCTCGGTGCCAAGTATAATTCCATCACCAAGTCCGTCAATCAGCAGGCCACCCACATCTGTAGAAGCATAAAGCTGTATCTCGTCTGAGGTCAGGTCGGCATACTCTCGCTGAACGATGCACGGATTTTGAATTCCGTTGTTCATTAACCTGAAGAAACATTTACGCAGCTCCGGCATGGCATGCTCATTGGCAGTATGCAGCATCAGTACAGCCGTATTATCCTGCTTAAGACGTTGCAGCATTTCGTCGGTCAGGTCGGCAAGGGTTAGCTGCACAAAGTTGAGCTTCGGGTGCAGGTTTTCTTCTTTTGCCGGAAGGTATTGTTTTGCTGTTAAAAGCGGGTGCCGGTTATCCTGTTGCTCGTTCAGGAGCCATGGTGTATAGTTAAGTATTTCCTTTAACCCGTTTGGTAACATAAAGCTGACAGGTGTATCGCCGGTATAAATATAATCTGCGCCGAGGTCGTTCATGTTAAACTTATCGAGCAGCATAGAATACAGGTGGCCTACACATTTCAGGTCGGCATACTTGATATCGGTTAACCGGCTCAGGTCAGCGATTACGCGCGGTACATTCTGACCACCAAGGTTCTCTATTTCTACTGTTTCGCGGCGGTGATACTGGAATGGGTCAATAGGAACGTTACAAACAGGCTTAATTGGCGATGCTTTTTCAGCGCGGTGAGTATAGCGGTCTATTAAAGCTTTGGCTACAGGAGCCTCAGCCTCTGGTGCTTCTGTTAACGAAACACGTACGGTATCGCCTAAGCCGTCTTCCAGTAAAGTGCCAATGCCCACTGCCGATTTTATACGGCCATCCTCAGCCTCGCCAGCCTCTGTTACACCCAGGTGCATCGGATATGGCTGCATGCCATCTTCTTCCAGCTTCTGTACCAGCAAGCGATACGCCTGCACCATTACCTGGGTATTGGAAGCTTTCATTGAGATAACGATGTTATGATAGTTCTCCGCTTCACAAATACGCAGGAATTCAAGCGCACTTTCAACCATACCAAGCGGTGTATCGCCGTAACGGCTAAGTATTCGATCTGAAAGCGAACCATGGTTAGTGCCGATGCGCATAGCCGTGCCATGTTCTTTGCAGATGCGCACTAAAGGAAGAAAGCGCTCACGGATGCGGTCCAGCTCAGCCTGGTATGTTTCGTCGTTATACTCTATAACTTCAAATTTCTTCTTATCGGCGTAATTTCCAGGGTTAATCCGTACTTTCTCAACAATACGGGCAGCAACTTCGGCAGCGTTTGGTGTAAAATGAATATCAGCAACCAAGGGAACATTATAACCGCGTTTGCGCAACTCATCGCGGATATTACGCAGGTTTTCAGCTTCTTTTATACTTGGCGCTGTAATCCGGATATATTCGCAACCGGCCTCTATCATGCGGATGCACTGTTCCACTGAACCCATAGTATCCATGGTGTCAACTGTGGTCATAGACTGCACCCTGATCGGATTGTTACCACCCATGGGCACGTCGCCAATATTGACTACAATGGTTTTCCTGCGTACATATTCTGTAAGGCTGGGGCAATAGTTCTTATTCATAAAGCTAAGCTATAGAATGCTTCGTTTCTTTAACTAAAGTATAAGTTGCTTTGTTCAAAAAGCTGAACACGTAAAGGTAATGCTTATTCGCTACAAGTTTCAAGGTGGCAACAGCAAGACTTTACTTGATTAAGTAATTCACGGTAAAATTTGCGGTTATGATACACATGCGCGCTTTTCTTCCCAAACACCCGGACATGAAATTGCAGGAATTGCTGCAGTGGAGCCGTTTACGCCAGGAGCAGCTGAGCAAAGCTATACTTATTACCAAAGATTCAGTTTTAGATTTTCTGAAAAGGCAGTTGGAGCGCGGGAACTGGCGCGAAGTGCAGGAAATACTGAAAGGCAAACCAATGACCAGGGCCGGCAGATTTATGATGCAACAAATGCGGGATAACATTGTAAGTAACCTGATCATGCGACTTGGACTCCGGAGGATAATTGCGGTTGGTATAGCTGTTGTGCTTATTCCGCTTATACTTGCCAAAGTTGGCGGAGAGCTTATGAGTAAGTATAAAAACACCGATAATTGAGTAAGTTATACTTCTCGGTTGATAGCCTGAAGTATAAACTTGGACAAGGGTAAGAAAAAGTCTTTCCTAAGTATATAGTATAAACAGTCAAGGCACCCGATTTAGGTGCCTTGACTGTTTTATGCAGTATAAAATATTAGCGTCTGAACATCAGCTCGCGGTACTTAATCAGTGGCCAGTCTTCGTCGTCAACCATCAGTTCAAGTTTATCTACGCTGTAGCGGATGGTATCGAAATAGCTGAGTACCTTCTCGTTGTACATAATAGCACGGTCACGCACGTTATCTAGTTTGTTCGCTATTTTACGCGTTTCGATCATTTCGTCAACATTGCGCTGGATGGTAGAGATGTGGCGCGACATTTTCTTGATAGACTCCAGCGTTGTCTGCATGTACTCATCTTCCAGGCCAAGCTCTTTCAAACCACGAATGTTCTGGATAAGCTTGTTCTGGTAAGCAACTGCCGTAGGTATTACGTGGTTCACGGCCAGGTCACCTAAAACACGCGACTCGATCTGGATCTTTTTAATATAATCCTCCAGTAGAATTTCATGGCGTGCGCAAAGCTCCAGGTCTGTAAAGATTCCATGTTTTATGAAAACCTCTTTTGTTTCTTCGCGCTCATACACATCAAGGGCAAGCGGCGTAGATTTAATATTAGATAATCCACGGGTAGCAGCTTCGTCAGCCCATTCCTGCGAGTAGCCATTGCCTTCGAAACGGATTGCTTTAGAGGCTACTACATAATCGCGAAGCACTTTAATAATCGCCAGCTCCTTTTTCATACCCTGGCCGTCTATCAACTCATCCACTGTTTTGCGGAATTCCACTAACTGATCGGCAACAATGGTGTTAAGCACCGTCATAGAAGAAGAACTGTTGGCAGAAGAACCTACCGCGCGGAACTCGAATTTATTACCTGTAAAGGCAAAAGGCGATGTACGGTTTCGGTCTGTGTTATCGCGTAGGATTTCCGGTATTTTATCGATGCCCAGTTTCAGGTACATGTTATCGCCTTTCTCCATCGGTACTTTGGCAGTGCGCTCCAGCTCATCCAGAACAGCTGTTAGTTGCTGGCCCACAAAAACCGACATAATTGCCGGAGGTGCTTCGTTGGCTCCCAAACGGTGGTCGTTGCTGGCTGATGCTATACTTGCGCGTAACAGGTCGGCGTGCTTGTAAACAGCCATAATAGTATTTACAAAGAACGTCAGAAACTGCAGATTTTCTTTCGGCTTTTTACCAGGTGCCAACAGGTTTACGCCTGTGTTAGTGCTCATGGCCCAGTTGTTATGTTTGCCGCTGCCGTTTACGCCTTTATAAGGTTTCTCATGAAGTAACACTTTAAAGTTATGGCGCTCTGCTACACGGTCCATCACATCCATTAACAACTGGTTATGATCTACGGCCAGGTTGGCATCTTCAAAAGTTGGAGCACACTCAAACTGGTTAGGCGCTACTTCGTTGTGGCGTGTTCTTAACGGAATGCCAAGTTTCAGGGCTGTTCTTTCAAAATCAACCATGTAGGCGTGCACACGGCTTGGAATAGAACCAAAATAATGGTCTTCCAGCTGCTGGCCTTTAGCTGGTGCATGTCCAATTAAAGTACGGCCGGTCATAACCAGGTCAGGGCGTGCCTCCCAAAGGGCGCGATCAACCAGGAAATACTCCTGCTCTATACCTAAAGTGGTGCTTACCTTAGTTATATCTTTATCGAAATACTGGCAAACCGGCAACGCAGCCTGGCTTAACAAGTGCAGTGATTTAAGCAAAGGCGTTTTGTAATCGAGTGCCTCGCCAGTATAAGAAACGAAAATTGTAGGGATACAAAGTGTTTTGGTGCCGGCGTTCTGTATTAGGAAAGCTGGCGACGAAGGATCCCAGGCGCTGTAACCACGGGCTTCAAATGTATTTCGTATACCTCCGCTCGGGAACGACGACGCATCCGGTTCCTGCTGCACCAAAGCGTTACCTTTAAAGTTTTCTATTGCATCTCCATCCGAAGAAAGGTCGAAGAATGAGTCATGTTTTTCGGCAGTTGAGCCTGTCAGGGGCTGAAACCAGTGTGTGTAGTGCGTAGCACCTTTGCTCATCGACCAGGTTTTCATGGCAGAAGCTACCGCATCTGCCAGATGGCGGTCTACTTTTTCACCGGCTTCAATTGTACGCTGCAAGCGCTTGAAATTATCAGACGACATGGTAGCCCGCATCTCATCGAAGCCAAACACATTTTCGCCGTAAAAATCAGAGATCTTTTCAGAAGATTGAGCAACCTCCTGTGTTTTGCGCTGGCTTACTAATTCCAGTGCCTTAAATCGAAGAATAGCCATGGGTTAAAGGTGGTTATGTATACCACAAAGTTATACTTAAAATAACATTATCAAATAATACCCTTTAAAAATTTAGGGGGTGTATTCTGAATTCTGTAGATTATTTTTGAATAGCCCCTCTTGTGTTAGGGGGACGCTTATATATTTTATGTATTTTTTGAAAGTGGGTCTCTAATTCTAATAGGGTGACTAGTTGGAATCTTCTTCTGCATACTTGGGTTACATAGGCAAGCGTAATAGCGTATATTTGCACCCGTGAAAAGAAGAATATTTTATCAGCCCTTATACTTTTTGTTCTGGGTACTCTATTATATAGTAGCCCGTGGCATTTTCCTGGTTTACCATTTAGACCGGACTGAGCAGCTTTCAGCTTCTGAGGTGGCTAAAACCTTTCTGTTTGGCTCCCGCCTGGATTTTTCTTTTACAGCTTATACTTCGCTGCTGCCTTTTCTGGCTCTGTTTATAGCTGCCCTTTTACCTAAACTTAATGTAGCTAAGCTGGTGAGGTATTATACTTATACCTTACTCGTATTTATGACCATTTTGCTGGCAGCTGATCTGGAGCTTTATACTTTCTGGGGTTTCCGGCTGGATGCATCGCCGCTGCAATATCTGAACACACCCGGCGAGATGGCGGCTTCCGCTGCCAATGCGCCTTTATTCCTGCTTTTTTTAGTAGTGATCGCTATCAGCTCGTTATTTATTCTTCTGTTTAAGTTATACTTCGATCCCGAGAAATTCAGGTTGCAGCATAACAGATGGCCTATGATTTCTGCCTCCTTTTTATACCTGATATTGCTGGTGTTGCCTTTACGCGGGGGCATTCAGCAAATCCCGATCAACCAAAGCGTGGCTTATTTTTCTGAAAACCCCTACGCTAACCATGCCGGCCTAAACATGCCCTGGAACCTGATGCACGCTCTGCTAAAGTATAATAAGGTTCATAAAAACCCGTATGGCTACATGCAAATGCCAGAGGCCGAGGGTAGAGTGGAGCAACTTTATACTACTACTACCGATTCTTTTGCCACAGTTATTTCTACCCCAAAACCGAACGTGCTCTTTATTATACTGGAGAGTTATACTGCAAAACTGGTTGGCAGCTTGGGAGGCGAACAGGGCGTAACCCCTAACCTGGATAAGCTTGCTGCTGAAGGCATCAGTTTTACAAACATGTATGCCAGCGGCGACCGAAGTGAAAAAGGTATGGTGGCTTTGCTAAGTGGATACCCGGTACAAACAACAACTTCAATTATTAAAACCCCAAAGAAAACTGAGAAGCTGCCGCAACTTAGCAAAGTATTCAGGCAGCAGGGATATACCACAAGTTACTATTATGGCGGCGAGCTGGAGTTTGCCAATATAAAATCATACTTGCTCAATGGCGGCTATAATAAGCTGGTCGATAAGGCGGATTTTCCGGCAGAAAGCTATAACTCTAAATGGGGAGCCCATGACCATATTTTGTTTGAACGCGTGCTGAAAGATCTGAAACAGGAAAAAATGCCTTTTTTTTCAACGGTTTATACTTTGAGTAGCCATGAACCATTCGAAATTCCGATTCCGGCTAAATTTCCGGGAACGGATGACGCTGCCAAGTTCAAGAATTCGGTTTATTACACTGATTGGGCACTTGGCAGGTTTATAACGGAGGCTAAAAAACAGCCCTGGTGGCAAAATACCCTCGTGGTTATTGTTGCAGACCATGGCCACCCGTTGCCAGGAAACAACGCCAATCATGAGCCAGCAAAATTCCGGATACCATTTATACTTACCGGCGGTGTTATATCTGAAAAAGGCAAAGAAGTTACAACCCTGGCTTCGCAAACCGATATAGCCACTACCCTGCTTGCCCAGCTAAAATTCCCGCACCAGGACTTTAAGTGGGGCCGCAACTTAATGGCTTCAACTGATTATCCTTTTGCGTTTTATGTATTCAATGATGGCTTTGGTTTTATCACGCCGCAAGGAGTTTTAACTTATGATAATGTATCTAAAAAGCCAATTACGCGCGATGCTTCAGTAACAATCGAGCAGGTTGATATTGGTAAGGCTTATATGCAGTATTCTTTTGAAGATTTTCTGAAGAAGTAAGTATAAATGTGCAAGATTTTAAAAACCAGCCAGTTATACTTTAAGCTGTAGTTAATCAGGTTTTTAGTTATTTACTAATTGTTCCTTTAATAGCAACTTATCGCATTCGCACTTTCAGAATTACTTTTTGTACCTTTGTACCCTGATTATGAAAAAAGTAGCTTTTTATACCTTAGGTTGTAAACTTAACTACTCCGAAACCAGCACTATCGGGCGTATGTTCCAGGAGCGTGGTTTCGAAAAAGTAGAGTTTACCGATACGCCAGACATTTATGTCATCAATACGTGTTCTGTTACAGATAACGCCGACAAGAAATGCCGCAAAATTGTGAAGGAAGCCCAGAAGCATTCTCCCAATGCTTTTATTACGATAATAGGTTGTTACGCACAGCTTAAGCCAAAAGAGATCAGCGAAATTCCGGGTGTTGATGCCGTTTTAGGTGCAGCCGAGAAGTTTCAGTTGGTGGATATTCTGGATGGTTTTGTAAAACAGGGCAAGCCACAAGTGCTGGCAAGCGCCATTTCTGAAGCTAATACATTCCATAACTCTTATTCATTTGGCGATCGTACGCGCACTTTCCTTAAAGTACAGGATGGTTGCGATTATTCCTGCACTTTCTGTACCATACCCCTGGCCCGTGGCAACAGCCGCTCCGATAGTATAGAGAATGTGGTAAAGTCGGCGCATGACATTGCTGCTTCCGGTGTAAAAGAGATTGTGCTGACAGGTGTAAATACCGGCGATTTCGGTTTGCAGGAAGGCAAGCGCGTGGAGAGCTTTTACCAACTGGTGCAGGAGCTCGATAAGGTTGAAAGTATAAACCGTTTCCGTATCTCCTCTATCGAACCTAACCTGTTAAGTAATGAGATTATAGAATTTGTGGCGCAGAGCAAACGCTTTATGCCGCACTTCCATATTCCGTTACAATCCGGCTCGAATAAAATTTTAAAGCTGATGCGCCGCCGTTACCTGCGCGAGCTGTATACCGACCGTGTAGCCACTATTAAAGCGTTGATGCCGCATTGCTGTATTGGCGTGGATGTGATTGTGGGCTTTCCGGGTGAAACAGAAGAAGATTTCCTGGAGACTTATAACTTCTTAAACGGCCTGGATGTGAGTTACCTGCACGTATTCCCATACTCTGAACGCGAAAATACACTGGCGCCTGAAATGCCGGGTAAAGTGAGTATAAAAGATCGCAACCGCCGTGCTGACATGCTTCGCATACTTTCTGAAAAGAAGAAACGCCATTTTTACGAGCAGAACATTGGTAAAGTATTTAATGTGCTGTTCGAAGACGATGTGAAGGATGGGCTGATGGAAGGTTTTACAGAAAACTATGTGCGCGTGGTTGCCAAGTATGACCCGGTACTGGTTAACGAGCAGAAGCATGTACGCCTGACCACTGTAAATGCTAGCGGGTTAATGGAGGCTGAAGAAACTTATAAAGAGGTTTTGCAGCATTAAAAAGGCATTAAATTATGATGCTTTCATAAATATGCTTTATATTTCTACCAGAATATATTAAAAATCAATTTTAAGAATAAAGAACCAACTGTGAAAGTAACAAGAATCGCTTTGGGAGTAGCTATGGCAGCCACCATGTTTGCCTGCAACAACCAGCCAAAAACAGCTGCCACTGGCACTACAGCCGGAGAAACCACTACAGAAGCGCCAAAAGAAGGTATCGTTTACGTAAATTCTGATTCACTTCTGGCTAATTACGACTACTTTAAAGATGTGCGTACGCGCCTGCAGGGCAAGTCTAAGAAAGCTGAGCAGGACCTTCAGTCTAAAGCAGGTGCTTTCCAGAAAGAAGTAGCGCAGTACCAGCAGGCAGCTGCAGGCATGAGCGCTGAGCAACGTGCCGCTACCGAGCAACGTCTATCACAGAAGCAACAGCAATTAGCTGCACTTAATCAGAATGCAGGTAACGAACTGGCATCTGAAGAAGGCGAAGAGATGAAAAAGATCTACGACAAAGTAGAATCTTACCTGAAAGACCACAGCAAAGAGAATGGTTACAAAATGGTGTTAACGTACTCACGCGGAAACTCTGCCATACTTTACAGCGATTCTACACTGGATATTACTTCTGCTGTAGTGAAAGGCCTGAACGAGCAGTACAAGAAAGAAAAAGATCAACCGAAGGAAGAAGCTAAAAAGAAATAGTTAAGCTTATTTCCTCTGATATAAAAACCCCTGGCTCCTATAGCCAGGGGTTTTTTGTGGGTTCATACTTTGTTATACTTCTGAGTTGAGTTATTGTGCTGCTTTTATACTTTAGCAAAATAAAGGCCCTTGCTAGTATAGCAAGGGCCTTTATTTTATACTTTGTAGATTGATCTACTCGTAACGTAACGATTCAATCGGGTCGAGTTTGGAGGCTTTAAAGGCCGGATAGTAGCCGGAAATAACTCCCACAACCACACAAATGGTAAGGCCAACTATAACCCAGATCCACGGTACTATAAAGCCGCCATCGCCAATAAGTGCGGCAATGCCGTTGCCCATCAGTATGCCCAGGAACACACCAACTATACCGCCAAGTATACAAATAACAATCGCTTCTATAAGAAACTGCTGACGAATCTGAACGGCAGTGGCACCCAAGGCTTTGCGAACGCCTATTTCGCGGGTGCGCTCATTTACCGAAACCATCATGATATTCATCAAACCAACAGACGCACCAAGCAAGGTGATAAACCCGATCACAAAGCCACCTACTTTTAAATAACCGGAAATTTCATTCAGGCTTTGTAATAAAGAATCACTGCGTCTTATTTCAAAAGATTCTTCCTGGCCCAAAGCGTCCTGCCGTACGTTGCGCATAATGCCGGTAGCTTCTCCCATCACGTAATTTAGTTCTTCGGGCTTTGGTATAGCCGTTTTAATATCATAGTTAAGAACTGAGTTGCCAGGTTGCGGAATTTGCCTGCCGGTTTCCAGCGGGATAACAATGGTGCGGTCTCCTCCGCCTCCACCCATACTTCCGCCTGTTTTTTCCAACTGACCTATAATCTTAAACCGCCGGCCTAAAAATGTGATGTATGAACCTATCGGATCGGTTTTAGGGAAAAGCTTTGTTTTTATTTCATTGCCAATAATAGCCACGTTAGTACCATACTCGAGTTCGAAACTTGAAAAACCGCGACCATTTGCCAGGTTCATATTCTGGTTCTGAAGGTAATTTTCGTCGCCGGCAGCAATGCTTATATTTGGGTTGGTTTTATCTTTTTCACTTTTAACCACGGTAGCCCCAGAAATACGTGCCGAGAGACTTACACGCGCATCCTTAGATAATAAGTTTTTATAAGAACGAGCCTGCTCATAGGTAATTGCCGGGTACACTTTCTCGGTTCGCCCGCGCTGGTTGCCCCTGTTATTAAAGCCTTTTCTTCGGATATCGAAAGAGTTGGCTCCTAAACTGGAAAAAGTTTGGTCCAGGGAGTTTTTGATACCATCTACAGCCGTCAGAATTCCGACCAGCGACATAATGCCGATAGAAATAATAAGGCCAGTTAGTACGGTGCGTAGCATATTGCCTTTAATGGCACGCAGGCCCTCGCGTATATTTTCGATCAGGTTCATCCGGCAAAATAATTATGCGCTTTTATTCTTAATTTTCGTTTAGTATAGCAAAGATGTGCTAAACATCTAAGTTAGTTTCATTTTATGATAAAAGTATCCATTTCTTACATTTGTTTATACTTTAGACAAGGATTTTAATGCCAACCCGATTTATACTTGCTCTTTTTGCGCTGCTGTTTTATACTTCAGTTAGTCTGGCTTCTGTGGTTCTGGTGCCAATGGATGATGCCCAGAAAGATCATCTGAAATCCTATGGAGCTGCTTATTGGGTACTTTCCAAGGATGTGCCGGTAGATTGGTTGCTCAATTACCGTGGCGGCAGTTTTGCCTTCCAGCATGCACCGCAGCTTGAAAACGAATTGGTGGTTCGAGGTATAAGCTATAATGTTATTTCAGATGCACAGTATAATAGTATACTTAACCAGATAAGCGATCCGGAAGCAAATATGGATGTGATGAAGCTGGAGAAAGTGCCTAAAGTTGCTGTATACTCACCGAAAACTAAAATGCCCTGGGACGATGCCGTTACTTTGGTTCTGACCTATGCCGAAATCCCTTACGACATAATTTATGATGAGGAAATTATGCGTGGCGACTTACCCAAGTATGATTGGCTGCACCTGCACCATGAGGATTTCACAGGCCAGTATGGCAAATTTTACGCTAGTTACCGCCATTACCCATGGTATCAGGAGCAGCAGCTGGAAGCAGAAACCTCTGCCAAAAAGCTCGGCTTTAAGAAAGTATCGCAATTGAAGTTGGCAGTAGTGAATAAGATTAAAGATTTTACAGCCGGCGGCGGTTTCCTGTTTGCGATGTGCTCTGCCACAGATACCTATGATATTGCCCTGGCAGGCGAAGGAGTGGATATGGTGGAAGCTATGTATGATGGCGACGGCGCTGACCCGCAAATGCAGGAAAAGCTTGATTATACTAAAACTTTTGCTTTCCGCGATTTTAAATTGGTGCGTAACCCGCTGGAGTATGAGTACTCGAACATAGATGTGCAACCACAGGAACGCCCGGTAAATGAGGAGAATGATTATTTCCAGTTGTTTACCTACTCTGCCAAATGGGACCCTATACCTACCATGCTCACGCAGAACCATGCTAAAACTATAAAAGGCTTTATGGGGCAAACTACCGCTTTCCGCAAAGGCCTGGTTAAACCTGAAGTTGTAGTGATGGGTGAAAACAAGGAACTGGGTGAGATCAGATACATGCACGGCACTTATGCAAAAGGCACCTGGACGTTCTACAGCGGCCACGATCCGGAAGATTACCAGCATTTGGTAGGCGAAGAACCAACAGATCTTGCACTTCATCCAAACTCGCCTGGTTACCGGCTTATACTTAACAATATCCTTTTCCCTGCGGCTAAAAAGAAAAAGCAGAAAACGTGATTTCAGTTTTCAATAAGCAGTAAACAGTTATCAGAATTAATTTTTGTTAAAGTATAAAAGCAAAGGCCGGAGTTTCATTCCGGCCTTTGCTTTTATACTTACAAGTTTACTCCAGTAAATAACTGCTTACCATTCACTGTTCCCTGTACTAGTGCATTCTGTCTGGCCGTGGCTCGAGCTTTCTGATTATTTCAGCTTCAATTTCGAGGAGTTCTTTCAGGCGGGCATCCACTTCTTCTGCCGGCATGTATTCTTTTGCCAGCTTTACAAAGCTTACATAATGGCCAGCTTCTGACACCATCAGTTCGTAGTAAAATTTCTGCAAGTCTTCGTCCTGGATGTTTTTCCAGAGAAGTTTAAAACGTTCGCAGCTGCGGGCTTCTATTAAGGCATTTACTAGCAGGTGGTCCATGAGTTGGCGCTCGCGCTTGTCGCCTTTACGGATGTGTTTGGCAAGCTCTACCACGTACTCATCCGGACGGTTACGGCCTAATCCCCAGCCACGCTTTTTAAGTTCAGCCAGTACACGCTCAAAGTGGCTCCATTCTTCTGCAACCAAGTCGGTCAATTCATCAACCAACTTGGTTTTATCAGGGTACTTAACTATAAGCGAAATGGCCGATGTGGCTGCTTTCTGCTCACAATAAGCATGGTCTACCAATATATCTTCAATGTTCTTTTCTGCAATATTTACCCACCGCGGATCAGTTGGCAATTGCAGGCGAAGTATAGTTTTTGTTGGTTGAGAAGTAGACATTTGAATAATAATCTAAAGTATAAAATCTGGCTTAAAGTGGTCTTAATCGAAGAACATCCACTTAATGCCAAATACAAAGCTGCGGCGCATGCCCGGGAAACCTGGGGTAGTATAGTAACCAGGTTCCAGCCAGCCTTCGTTTACGTGCGCCATTTTCAGGAATACGTTCAGGGTTTTGATGTCAGCAGTTATGAATACGTCCACCACCGGATAGGTCTTGAAAAGGAAGTTGTCCTGGAGGTAAAACTGTTGCGTAACCGGCATGTAGGCATCAGGCTTGTAGTCGGTAGGCAAATTCATTTCCACACCAAACTGCCCGAATAATGCTTTTTTGAAAAGGAAGCCCTGGAAGTATAATTTAGAGTTAACAAACCACTCCGGTATTCTGATAGCTTCTGCCTCGTCTGTGTTGGTGTAAGCAGCAAAGTTTTCGAAATGAATAGGGCCAAAACGGATATGGTGCTCAATTTGTCCGCCGAATATGCGCTGGCTTCCGCTGAACTGTGCTGCTTCGGCATTCTGGTTAAAGTAGATATAGCGCTTGATGTTATTAAAGTTAGCGCCAATACGCACAAACTGCTTTGCCCCAAGTTTTGCCGTAATTGTAGCTTCTGAACGGTCAGTAACGGAATTCTCGAAGTTACTATTCCAATCGAAATGATTGCTCAGGTAACGCTCCTGCACCAGCGAAGGTGATTGACTGATACGTGACTGCGTAAATTGAAGGAAGCCAAGTTTTGCAACCCCCATCAGGCGGTAATCTTTAGCCAGTTGGTATTCGCCATCAAACTGTAGCAACGCTTTTTTATAATTGAAACGCAGCTGGCCACCAACAAAAATCTGGTTACGGTTTATATCCGTAGCTTTTCTTACATTGGCCGAGTCTACGGAGCTATACTCTAAATTGCCGTTGCGGTGCTTTACATAAGCTTTATAAAAGGAAATTTTACTGTTGCCGGTAAAGCCAACTATATTTTGTAATTCCTTATAGATTGTACGGTCACGGGTTTTTACAGAATCGTAGTTTATAATAGTATCCGGGTAAAACTCCAGCACATTGTTGGCATCTCTTGGTAAGGCATCGTCTTTAAACTCGTTGCGTTGCGTGCGGTAATCTATAGTATGGTAAGCTTTTAAATGCTCGCCGGCAATTTTTAAAATCTGCAGGGCATGCAGGTTATTGCGGTATTCCTGGTTAGAGGCCTGGTTCAGGTAAGCCAAGTCGTTCTCATATTCAAAAGTATCTTCGCCAGTTTCTGTCTCAGATCTGCGTACCCCACCTTGCTCAATCTGCTCATGCTTCATAAACGTAAAGTTGGCAAACAAATCGTAACGCCCTTTTTTAGAGCGGTAATGGGTAAATGCTTTCAGGCCTTCATGGTCTATCAGGTTATCAAGATTTTCGCGGCGGCTGAGAACGTTTATTTGTTTGGTAGCTGAAACTATATTATAGGCAATGCCGGCATTCCATGTTGGGCTAATATTTCGAGCATAAATGCCTTCAAAAACGGTTTCGCCACGTGAGCCCTGTACATAATAAATATGTGAGTATGGAGAGCGTGTATTAAAGTAATTGATTCTTTCGGGGTTGTAAGCGTAGCGGTCGAAAGCGTTTTTACCTAAACGGATGCCAATTTTGTTGGGCGAATTGAAAAACAAGGGTTTAGCAGCTGTACCAACATTGCCCAAATGCTGGTAGTAAGTGGTATCATGAAACCAGTAGCGTTCGTTCTGTGTGTTCTGTATACTTGTATCGATGCGCGACTCTGTGTATTTCCCCTGAAGTACGTCTTCTTCGTAAAGTTTTAGCGTTGTTTTCGGGCTGTAAAGCACACGCGTCGAATCATCTACAATCTGCGCCGTAGCGCTTTTGCCCGCTAGCAGGCAAAGTATAAGTATAATTCCAGCTAATAGATTTTTTCTCACAGTTCAAAATTAGTGATTTTCGCACAACAAGCACATTTCCGGCGTGCGTTCTGGCTAAAGCAAAGTATAAATTTAATCTGAGTATGCTGTTTTACGATCTAATTACATTTTTGAATTGCTGTAAAACATGCTGCCCGATCATACTATCAAACTCCTCTTGTTTTTCCAGTAATTCTACTTCGATCGGTATATAGAAAATTGGTAACAGGCGTGTCATTTCTGAGAGCTCCCCCGACTCTAATTTTACAGCATCTTTTCTGGTTGTTATAATGCTGATATTTTGTGATTTATACTTGTGTATTTGCTCTTTTAGTTTAAGCAAATCCTGGGAAGTATAAAGATGGTGATCCGGGTAATTTATATGTTCGAGTATTGTATAACCCTGTTGCTGAAGTTGCTGCTTTAACGGCATTGCATTGGCTATACCTGTCAGTAAAATAACATCATTATTTATGCTACTTTCTGATCCTATACCAACTGGTGCTCCATAAGTATAACCAGAAAAAAATACCGGCGCCTTGCTATACTTTTTTATACTTGCGGTTATACTTTCTCTCTGCGCAGCTGGCAAATTTGCAGGGCATTTACTTACAATAATTACATCTGCCCGCTTCGCTCCGGCTTTTGGTTCGCGCAACAGGCCGGCTGGCATAACCAGGTCTTTATAAAATGGCCGGAAAAAATCTGTGATCAGAATGTTAAAAGACGGCCTGATTGGGCGGTGTTGCATGGCATCATCCAGCACCACTACTTCCACATTGGGTTTTGCTTTCAGAAGCAGCTCCACTCCTTTAACCCGGTCTTCGCATACAGCTACAGCTACCTCCGGAAAATCCTGGTGATATTGAAAAGGCTCATCGCCTAAAATAGCAGCAGTTGAGCTGTTATCTGCAAGTATAAATCCCTTAGTAGTACGCTTGTAACCCCGGCTAAGCGTAGCTATACTATAAGATTGAAGCAGGCGCAACAGGTACTCCACATGCGGGGTTTTTCCGGTGCCGCCTACGGTCAGGTTGCCAACTGCTATAACCGGCAAACCAAACCTGCGGGAAGGCAGCAGGCCAGCATCGTAAAGCAGATTTCGCACTGCCATTATACGACCGTAGAGAAAGGCAAAAGGCCAGAGCAGCAATTTCAGATAGTATACCATAGTGTTATAGCTGGCGCAAAATTACTAATTTTAACGTGCCGATACAGCTATAAGACATAAAGAAGAATTACATGGCAACAATACAGGATGTTATCAGGGTGCTGGAAGCCTACGCTCCTCCCCGTTACCAGGAAAGCTACGACAACTCTGGCCTGCAAACAGGAAACGGTGCTGATGAAGTAAAAGGCGTGCTTGTGACGCTGGACTGCACCGAAGAAGTGCTGGAAGAGGCTATAGCTAAAGGCTGCAACCTGGTAGTGGCGCACCATCCGGTTATATTTAAAGGTATAAAATCGCTAATCGGCCGCAGTTATGTAGAGCGTACTATTATTAAAGCCATACAGCATAATATTGCCATTTTTGCCTGTCACACCAATTTAGACAATGTGCACAACGGTGTAAATGCCAAAATCGCTGAAAAACTGGAGTTACTGAACACACGGATATTGGTAAATAAGCCCCAGACCCTGATGAAACTGGTGGTTTTTGTACCGGTAGCTAATACAGATGAAGTGCTGGATGCCTTGCATAAAGCCGGAGCCGGCCAGATTGGCAACTATAGCAACTGTAGTTTCCAGGTACAGGGAACCGGTAGATTTTTGCCTACTGAAGGTGCAGACCCTAAAATAGGTCAGGTTGGTAAACCAGAGCAAGTACAGGAAAACCGCATCGAGGTAATTTTTCCGGCCTATATGCAGCACAATCTTATGGCAGCGCTGGTAAAAGCACACCCTTACGAAGAAGTAGCCCATTATATAACAGCCTTAGAAAATACGAACCAGGAAGTTGGCATCGGAATGGTTGGCGAACTTGCACCAGATTTAACAGAAGAGCAGTTTCTGGCGTATCTGAAAGATAAAATGCAGTTGCAGGGCCTACGTTATACTTCAGTTGGTAGTAAAATAATCAGGCGCGTGGCAGTTTGCGGTGGTTCCGGCAGCTTTTTAATTAAGGATGCCATCCGTAGCGGTGCCGATGCTCTTGTAACCGGGGATGTAAAGTATCATGAGTTTTTTGATGCAGAAAACCGGATAATGATTGCCGATATCGGGCATTATGAGAGCGAAGTCTTTACGAAGGAGATTTTTTATGATACGATTTCAAAAAACTTTGCTACTTTTGCAGTCTATTTATCGAACGTAAACACTAACCCTATCAGATACACTTTTTAATACATGGAAAGTACGGTAGCCAGTAAATTGGAATCTCTATTAAAGCTTCAGAGCATCGATTCGCAGCTTGATGAAATTAGACGCGTAAGGGGTGACCTGCCCGAAGAGGTTCGTGACCTTGAAGATGAAATTGAAGGCTATGAGGTAAGGGTACGCAAGTTTGATGATGATGTAGCTTCTCTTAACGAAGCCATTGCGCAACGCAAGCAGTCTATCAAAGATGCAGAAGGCCTGATCCGCAAGTATGAAGATCAGCAGTCAAATGTGCGCAACAACCGCGAGTATGATGCTATCACAAAAGAGATAGAACTTCAGAAACTGGAAATCCAGATCGCTGAAAAGAAGATCAAAGAAGCACATTACCAGATCGAGCAGAAAAACAACGAGGTAGAAGGCACAAAGCACCGTTTGGAAGAGCGTCGCAAAGACCTTGAGAACAAAAAGCATGAGCTGGACCAGATTGTATCTGAGAGCGAAGAAGAAGAGCAAAAGCTAGAACACGATCGCACAGAAGCTTCTACGCACATCGAAGAGCGTTTGCTTAGCGCTTACAACCGTATCCGCAAAAACGTTCGCAACGGCCTGGCTGTTGTAACGGTAAAGCGTGATGCCTGCGGTGGTTGCTTTAACACTGTTCCTCCTCAGCGTCAGGCTGATATTGCAGCGCAGAAAAAAGTTATCGTTTGCGAGCACTGCGGCAGAATTTTAGCCGGTGTAGAGCAGCGCATATTCTAATAAAATATGAGGAGCGTAGTACGCTTTAGTAAAAACATAAAAAGGATGGCTAAACCCCATCCTTTTTTTTTGTTGCTGTGCATCTGCCTGTTCAACCTGCCAACTTTTGCGCTCTCCTCTTTTAACAGCAATATTGCCAGGGCTTATTCTGAAAGTATAAAACTGAAAACTGCTACCGGGCGGACGCTTATTCAAAAAGAGCTGCAATCCGATAGCCGGAATGCAGTAGCTATACTTGTTGCCAACTACCCTGATTTCCTGACTTTATGCGTACAGCAAAACCCACATGATTATAACGAATTGCTCAAAGCGCAGGAAAAAAGGCTGCAACAGTTATCAGATCTTAAAGAGGCCTCGCCGTGGGTTGGTTATGGTATAGCTGAAATACGAGCCCAACTGGCAATCAGTAAACTTATTTTCGGGCACCGCCTGGCAGCGGCATGGGATTTCCGTCTAGCTTACCTGCAATACGAGGCCAATGCTAAACTATATCCTGGTTTTCTCCCCAACAAAAAGTCATTAGGTTTAATGCAGGCCTTGATCGGGTCTGTGCCGGATAGTTATAAGTGGTTTCTCAATATAATGGGCATGCAGGGCAGCTTAGCAACCGGACTAGCCAATTTAAGGTCAGCTACCAGCAAAGAAAATCCTTTCTATAAAGAAGCATTGGTATTGCATGCTTTATTGCAGCAGCAACTAGACCAGCAGCAAGGATATACTACATTAGCCGTTATTCAAAAACTGGCAAAGGACGAGCCGGATAACTTGCTTTATACTTTTGTTACAGCTTATGTAAACAAGAAGCTAAAGAAAAGCAATGAGGCGCTGTATAGTTTGCAAAACAGGCCAACTGGTAGCTATTATTTAGCCTTCCCATACCTGTACCACATGGCTGCTGAATTATACTTATGCCGCGGCAATACAGAACGATCTGTACAGGAGAACAAGATTTTTCTTTCTAAGCACAAGGGGCAACATTATCTCAAATCAGCTCATTTTAAACTCTATTTAGCATTTTGGTTAGATAATAACTTTAAGCAGGCAGAGTTTCATCTGGCTCAGGTGAAAGCGTTGGGCAAGGCAGTGGTGGAAGAAGATGTTTATGCAGAACGTTTCGCAGACGAAAACTTGCCATTGAACAGGCATTTGCTCCTGGCAAGACTATACTCTGATGGTGGCTATGGTCGTGAGGCGCTGAAAGAACTAAACCGTTTAGAAATTACGAAGGCTACTCCGCAAGCTTTACAGGGCGAATATTTTTACCGAAAGGCTCGCATTTATCATGACCTTAATGAAGTTATGCTGGCAAAACGCTTCTATAACCAAACAATAAGCACTGATCTTAATTCCGGGTTATACTTTGCGCCTAATGCTGCCCTGCAATTAGGTTATATTTACCAGTCAGAAAATGATCCGGTTAAAGCTAAAGTATACTTCAGAAAGGCTATAAGCTATAAAGGCCACGCCTACAAAAACAGTATTGACCAAAAAGCCAAGCTGGCATTATCTGCGCTCTAAACCTGCAAATTATACTATGTATTTTAAAGAAGTTAAAGCTACTGGGTTACCTGTTGCATTAGAGGTTTTTAAATTAAAAGCCCTGCATTGGGCGCAGCAATTTTCTTTGGTTGCCTACTATACTTCCAATGAGATTCCTTACCCGCACAATGGGTTTGAGAATTTATTAGCTGTTTCGAATAGCGAACCTGTATCTGTTGATGAGCAAAATGCCTTCGTTGGTTTACGTAATGCTTTAACCGCTCAGGAAGAACTTTTGTGTGGTTTCCTCTCCTACGATCTAAAAAATCAATTAGAAAAATTAGAAAGCACACACACCGATAATGTCGGTTTTCCTGATTTGTTTTTCTTTCAACCGCAGGTATATGTATACTTTAAAGAGGATAGTGTAAGTATAAATTACTCAGTTGGTAATCCTGATTTTATACTTGCTGATATTCTTGCGCATGACAGTGTTGTAGCCGCTATGCCAGCCCAGGTTAATGTGCAGCAGAAAGTATACAAAGAGAAGTATAAATCGCAGGTAGAACGAATCAAAAATCATATACTGGAAGGCGATGTATACGAGCTTAACTACTGTATGGAGTTTTATGCAGAGCAGGTTAAAATAGATCCGATTAGTTTATACTTGTCGTTAAACCAGGCTTCCCCCACTCCTTTTTCAGGTTTCCTGAAATGTTACGATAAGTTTCTGTTGTGCGCCTCTCCTGAGCGATTTCTCAAAAAAGAAGGCCGCAAACTTATTTCGCAGCCGATTAAAGGAACCATACGCCGTGGCGAAACGCCAGAAGAAGATGCAATACTGCAACACCAGCTCCGACACGATGAAAAAGAACTTGCCGAAAACATGATGATCGTGGACCTGGTGCGCAACGACCTGAGGCGTTCCTGCGCCACGGGCACTGTTCAGGTAGAGGAAATGTTCGGTATTTATGGCTTCAGGCAGGTTTCCCAAATGATTTCAACTATAGTTGGCGAGCTCCGGCCTGAGTGTGATCTGGTGGATGCTTTGACAGGTGCTTTCCCGATGGGCAGTATGACGGGGGCTCCTAAAATCAGGGCAATGGAGATAATTGAGGAGGTAGAAAGTACAAAGCGCGGTTTATACTCAGGCGCTTTTGGTTACATTACTGCAGATCAGGATTGTGATTTTAATGTAGTTATCCGAAGTATACAATACAATGCCGCTACCAGCTACCTTTCTTTTATGGTTGGCAGTGCGATTACTTTTGATTCTGATCCGGATAAAGAGTACGAAGAGTGCCTGCTCAAAGCCAAAGCTATACTTGCTGTGTTGGGCAATTAGTTTTCTGTTACTTCATACTTTGCTGCTACTAAGGTTTTTATGTGCTGACAAGTGTAGCCTATATACTAAATTCAGCTTTTTAAATTTACTTTAACTTTACAATAGTTTCTGTCATTCTGTCACGTTTTAAGGCGGAATCTTGTATATTTGCGCTTATAATAGGTTTAGTATGGATTCACTGATTAAAGATTTAGAGTTTATAGATAATCGCACGCCGGAGCAAGCCGCTTCATGTGATACACAAGTTACCAAAGAAGTAAACACAGGCAAATCGCGCAAACTATACATCGAAAGTTATGGTTGCGCCATGAACTTCTCAGATAGCGAGATTGTGTCGTCTATTCTTTTTGAGGATGGTTTTGATACTACTTCACAGATTGAACTTGCGGATGTTGTTTTATTGAACACCTGCTCTATTCGCGAAAAAGCAGAACAGACTGTACGCAACCGCTTAGGCCAGATTAACTACCATAAAAAGAAGAAGCCTAGCCTGGTGGTAGGTGTATTGGGTTGCATGGCCGAGCGTTTGAAAAAGACGTTGCTGGAAGAGGAAAAGATAGTGGATCTGGTAGTCGGCCCGGATGCTTACCGCGACCTGCCAAACCTTATAAGTGAAGTAGACGGTGGCCAGAAAGCAGTTAACGTGTTGCTTTCGCGTGAAGAGACCTATGCTGACATCAACCCCATCCGCCTGAACAGCAATGGCGTAAGTGCCTTTGTTTCGATCATGCGTGGTTGTAACAATATGTGTTCTTTCTGTGTGGTGCCGTTTACCCGTGGCCGCGAGCGTAGCCGCGATGCGCATTCTATTGTGCGTGAAGTACAGAATCTTGTTGACCAGAACTATAAAGAAGTTACGCTGCTTGGCCAGAACGTAGACTCTTACCACTGGTCTTCTGAAGATGGAATTGAAAACGTGAATTTTGCGCAATTGCTTGAGATGGTAGCACTTGTGAGCCCTGATCTGCGTGTGCGTTTCTCAACTTCTCACCCTAAAGACATTACAGATGAAGTGTTATACACTATGAAAAAGTATGACAACATCTGCAAATACATACACTTGCCAGCCCAGAGCGGTAACTCGCGTGTGCTGGAACTGATGAACCGTACTTATGACCGTGACTGGTATATTAACCGTGTAGATGCGATCCGTCGCATACTTGGTGAAGATTGCGGTATTTCTTCCGATATGATCTCTGGTTTCTGCACAGAAACCGAAGAAGAGCACCAGGATACGCTAAGCCTGATGGATTATGTGCAGTATGATTACTCGTACATGTTCTTCTACTCAGAGCGTCCGGGTACTTTAGCTGCCCGCAAGCTGGAAGATGATATTCCGCTGGATGTAAAAAAGCGCCGACTGGATGAAGTGATTAACAAACAGCGCGAAACATCCCTTAATCGGAATAAACGCGATATCGGCAAGGTGCATAAAGTGCTTGTAGAAAACTTCTCTAAAAAATCAGACCAGCAACTAAGCGGCCGTAACGACCAGAACAAGGTAGTTGTCTTTGACAAGAAGCATTACAAAAAAGGCGACTATGTAAACGTATTTGTTACCGACTGCAGCGTTGGTACCCTTTTCGGGGAAGCGGTAGATTAATGTGCTAATTGTTTAATTTGATAATGTGCTGATTCAGACATTTTTAAAATGAGCACATTAAACAATTATCACATCAGCACATTACCTCATTAGCACATTAAACACATGCGCAACATCGATATTCAAAGTATAAAACAGCGCTTCGGCATAATTGGTAACTCCCCTCTGCTTAACCATGCCATACAGGTAGCGGTACAGGTGGCCCCTACCGATATGACGGTGATGATTACCGGTGAAAGCGGAAGTGGCAAGGAATCATTTTCAAAGATTATCCATCAACTCAGCCCACGGAAGCATGGGCAGTTTATAGCCATTAACTGTGGCGCTATTCCAGAAGGAACTATAGATTCTGAGCTCTTCGGGCACGAAAAGGGTTCTTTTACGGGCGCTCAGGAAGCTCGTAAAGGTTATTTTGAGGTAACTGATGGCGGCACCATTTTCTTAGATGAGATTGGCGAAATGCCACTTGGCACACAGGCTCGTTTACTTCGAGTGTTAGAGAATGGCGAATTTATAAAAGTAGGTTCTTCTAAAGTACAGAAAACTGATGTGCGTGTGGTAGCTGCCACCAACGTAAATTTACTGAACGCGGTGGAAGAAGGTAGTTTCAGAGAAGATTTATACTATCGCCTTAGTACTGTTCCGATTGCTGTACCGCCTTTGCGGGAACGCGGCGAAGATATTTACCTGTTATTCCGCAAGTTTGCGAGCGATTTTTCTGAGAAGTATAAAGTAAAGCCGATTACGCTGACACCAGATGCTATTCAGGAACTGCTTAATTTCCGTTTCCCGGGTAACATCCGTCAGCTAAAAAATATAGTGGAGCAAATTTCGGTGCTGGAGTATGATCGTGAAGTAAATGCGCAGAAGTTACGCGAATATTTACCCCGCGAGCAAACCAGTAGCCTGCCTGCCTTATTTGGTGGCAAGGATAAAGCTGCAAGTCAGGGTTTTTCTGAGCGCGACATTTTATACAAAGTTCTATTTGACATGCGCCGTGATGTTTCTGAACTGAAGAAGCTAGTTTTTGAGCTGCTAACCCATCAGCCACCCGGAAGTGAGCTTTTAAAGGAACATGGCCATCTTTTCGAAAACATTGACCACCATTATGCGCCTGCGCGTAGTTTTCAGCATGCAGAGTCAGCTGATGGCTTTTACTTGCCGGTAAATCCCACAAAGGTAGACACTTACCAGGTTGAAGAGGAAGAAAAGGTTGAAGATATTACCCATGAGACAGAAGAAGAAAGCCTGTCTTTGGAGGACAAAGAAAAAGAGCTTATACTTAAGGCCCTGAAAAAGCATAACAATAAACGCAAGTATGCAGCCAATGATCTGGGCATTTCAGAAAGAACACTTTACCGCAAATTAAAGCAGTATGACATTGAAGACTAACTTTAAGTTTATCGGGTACAGTTTGCTGCTGTTGCTGGTAGTATGCAGCAGCTGCGGGGTGTATTCTTTTACAGGAACCTCTATTGCGCCCGAAATTAAAACCATCTCTATTCAGAACTTTGACAACAGCTCCGGCGAAGGACCTGCAAACCTGACACAGATCGTAACAAACAACTTTAAGAATTTTTACCGCCGAAATACGAATCTTACCATTCTGCAACGTGAAGGCGATTTGCAATTGGAAGGACAGATTGTTAGCTTTACTGTTAGCCCGGCCGCAATTCAGCGCGAAGGCAATAATGACCAGGCCGCTTTGAACAGATTGACGTTGGGCGTGCAGGTTCGTTTTACGAATACCAAGAACCCGGAACAGAACTTCGATCAGCTGTTTTCTATTTCACAGGACTTTCAGCAGAACGTGGATGTAACACAGATTCCACCTGCTTCAATTGAGCAGATGACAGAGCGCCTGGTAACGGATGTATTTAATAAAAGCGTAGCTAACTGGTAATGAATGGCGCTGCATAAGCGATTAACCTTGCATGAATAAATCGGCTTTCCTACAACTGATACAACAGGTATCCAACATCTCTGACCAGCAGACAGAAGAGCTGGAAAAGGTTGCGGCTACCTTTCCGTATTGTCAGACTGCACATTTGTTATTGGCCAAATCAGCTTATGACAAAGGCAGTATGCTTTCTACACAACGTCTGCGTCGTGCCTCTTCGTATGCTACCGACCGACAACTTTTAAAGCGGGTTATTTATACTTCGTATGCTCCCGAGCCGGTTTTTGCCATTGAAGAAACTGCAGCTACTGCTGTTTTAGTTGAAGAAGTAGTTGCCGTTGAAGAGCCTGAAGCGGTAGTTTATACTTCCTACGAAGAGATTGCCGTTTCAGAAGAACCAGAAGTTATACTTACTGAAGAAACGGAAGCTTTACACGAAACAGAAGCCGAAGTTTATACTTTGTCTATACCTGACGTAGAAGATACAGATCCTGTATTATTTAACGCTGAAGAAGCTGAAAATAGTATAGATTCTGAACTCGCTATGCTGCTTACATTTAACAGACTTAGCTCCTCTTCTACCGATCTGTTGGCTGCCCGGCCTGTTGCGGTACCACCGCTGCTGCCTGTTAGCACAGAGCCAGAACAAACTTTTGCAGATCATTTTAGCGAAACCGGCGAATTGCTGGCGGAGCTGGAGGAATCTGAAAAAGAAGAAATCACGCTTTCGCTGGATGTAGCCCTTGATCAGGCAGCTGATTTATACTTTGAGAATGATATAGTTGTACAGATAGCAAAGCCTGCTTCAGAAATCCCATTTACTCCTGCCACTGAAGTATCGGATATTATAGAAGCTGATCACGAATCTGCTGAAATAATTTACTCTCCGGATGAGATTGACAGGCTTTATTCTGAAGATTCGCTGGGCTATTGGATGGGATCGAGCCGTTTAGGCGAAGTGTTGCAGCTAAAGGATGAAAATACAACCCCACGGCCATTTGACTTTCATCCTGAACTTATACTGGAGTATAGCAAAACTCACGAATTAGAGAAAGCCATACAGCCTAGTGCACATGCACTTAGCCACCAGTTAGATATTATTGACCAGTTTCTGAAGCTTAATCCGCGCCTGAAAACGATGGCTAATGTGAAAATGAAACCGGAGCCACAGGAAGATCTTTCGCTTAAAAGTTCTAAAATAAAGAAAGGAATGGCTTCTGAGAGCCTTGCCAATATTTTCCTAAAGCAGGGAAAAGTAAATAAGGCAATTAAAATATATGAACAACTGATTTTGAAAAGTCCGGAAAAAAAAGCTTACTTTGCCGAACAGATAGAAAAATTACAAAACATAAACTAATATGTACATCGCCCTCATCAGTATTATTGTTTTCATTTGCGTACTGCTTATTTTAGTTGTGCTGGCCCAAAATCCTAAGGGTGGCGGACTTTCAAGCCAATTTGGTGGTAGCACAAGCCAGTTAATGGGCGTTAAGCGCACAGGCGACTTGTTAGAGAAACTTACATGGGGATTTGCTATCGCTCTGATTGTATTAACACTTGCTTCGCATATGCTTGTTGGTTCTTCTGAGGATACTTCTGTTAACAGAAGCGTTAACGAAGAGCGTGCACGTCAGTCTCAGCTTCCTGCTGCACCTAGTACAGTACCAGGTGCCGGTACAGATACAACAGCTGCTATTCCGGGTGCAGGCGATATTCCTGCCATGGTAGATACTGCCAACCAGCAGTAAGCATTACTATAAGAATTTGCAAAGCCGGCCTGTGTGCCGGCTTTTTTCTTTTATACCCGCTCCCCTTTATGGCAGTAAATTGCGTAACCACAAAGTAAACCTGACATAACCTGACAAAAATGTCAGGTTATGTGCCCTGTTTTCTGAAATATTGGCTTAAACGAGCTTAAAACGATGCTTGGCACAAGAAGTGATAATAACATTGAGGTTAAAAAGCTAAAATATCAACCATATAAACTTCATAACATAACAAACTATGTCAATCAGCATTAAACCATTAGCAGACCGAGTAATTGTAGCTCCTGCTGCAGCAGAAGAAAAAACCAAATCTGGTATCATTATTCCTGACACTGCTAAAGAAAAACCACAGCGTGGCGAGGTAGTAGCCGTTGGCGAAGGTAAAGTTTCTGAGCAGGGTGCCACTCTAAAACCGCAGGTACAGGTAGGCGACCAAGTTTTGTATGGCAAATACGCTGGCACTGAGATCTCGGTAGACGGTAACGATTACCTGATCATGCGTGAATCTGATATTCTGGCAATTCTTTAAGTAAAACCTAGTTTAAACAAATCAAGAAATAGATACAACTATGGCTAAAAACATCACTTTTGATACTGACGCACGTGGCAAAATTAAGTCTGGCGTTGACAAATTAGCGAATGCTGTGAAGGTTACATTAGGCCCCAAAGGCCGTAACGTAATCATCGATAAGAAATTTGGTGCACCAACCATAACAAAAGACGGTGTTTCTGTAGCAAAAGAAATCGATCTGAAAGACCCGATCGAGAACATGGGAGCTCAGCTGGTGAAAGAAGTTGCTTCTAAAACTGCTGACCAGGCTGGAGACGGTACAACAACTGCTACCGTATTAGCACAGGCTATCTATACTGCCGGTATTAAGAACGTAGCAGCTGGTGCTAACCCAATGGACCTGAAGCGTGGTATCGATAAGGCTGTACATGCAGTTGTTGAGAACCTGCGTGCGCAGTCTAAAAAGATCGAGAACTCTTCTGAAATCTCTCAGGTAGGTACCATCTCTGCTAACAATGATGCTGAAATTGGTCAGATGATCGCTGATGCGATGGATAAAGTTGGTAAAGACGGCGTTATCACTGTAGAAGAAGCAAAAGGTACTGAAACTGAGGTGAAAACTGTTGAAGGTATGCAGTTTGACCGTGGTTACCTTTCTCCATACTTCGTTACTAACCCTGAGAAGATGGAAGCTGAGTTTGATAACCCTTTTATCCTGATCTACGACAAGAAAGTTTCTACCATGAAAGAATTGCTTCCTGTATTGGAGCAGGTTGTTCAGACTGGTAAAGGACTTATCATCGTTTCTGAAGATGTAGATGGTGAAGCGCTTGCTACACTTGTAGTTAACAAACTGCGTGGTTCTCTTAAAATTGCTGCTGTTAAAGCTCCTGGCTTCGGCGACAGAAGAAAAGCAATGCTGGAAGATATCGCTATTCTTACTGGCGGTACTGTAATTTCAGAAGAGCGTGGTTACAAGCTTGAAAACGCTACGTTAGAGTATCTTGGTAAAGCTGAGAAAGTGATCATCGACAAAGATAACACTACCATAGTAAATGGTGCAGGTCAGAAAGATGATATCGTTGCTCGTGTAAACCAGATCAAGGCGCAGATGGAAACTACAACATCTGACTATGACAAAGAAAAACTTCAGGAGCGTTTAGCGAAGCTTTCTGGTGGTGTTGCTATCCTTTATATCGGTGCTTCTACTGAGGTTGAGATGAAAGAGAAAAAAGACCGCGTAGATGACGCATTACACGCTACACGCGCTGCCGTTGAAGAAGGTATCGTTGCTGGTGGTGGTGTTGCCCTGATCCGTGCTTTAGATGCCCTTAATGGCATTAATGTATACAATGCTGATGAGCAGACTGGTGTTCAGATCATCAAAACTGCACTGGAAGCTCCGCTTAGAACAATCGTTTCTAACGCTGGTGGCGAAGGTTCGGTAGTGGTACAGGCTGTGCGCGAAGGCAAGGCTGACTTCGGTTACAATGCCCGCGACGACAAGTTTGAGAACATGTTTGCTGCTGGTATCATTGACCCGACTAAGGTAACTCGTCTTGCACTGGAGAACGCTGCATCTATTGCTGGTTTATTATTAACTACTGAGTGTGTAGTTTCTGAAGAGCCGGAAGAAGATAAAGGTGCTCCTGCTATGCCAGGTGGTATGGGCGGTATGGGTGGCATGATGTAATCTGCATCCCATAGTTTATACTTAAAAAAAAAACGCCCCGGGCATTATTGCCCGGGGCGTTTTTTTATACTTTAAGAACATGTTATACTTAGGAAAGTATCTTTCTTGCAACTGCCATCTCAAATTGGTCTGACGCCGCATTAATAATAACCTATAACAGTTCTTTAATTTTAATTTTAATATCGTGCGGCGCAACTTCATCGCCGCCAAAGTATGGATACAATTGGTAGCCTTCACCTATTCCGTTACAGGCTCTTGGCAGTCTTGTCTGCACGCCATTAAGGGTAAATACAAACTCGTTGTCTTCTATTTTAATTTCATAAACAGCAGGTTTGCCAATAGCTACGCTACCAATATAGGCTGACTGTCTTTTTTTATTCTTGTAAGTATAAGCATGGATTTCCAGTTGGTTTTTGTACCAACGCCATCCAAATCGTGCGCTGTTTGTATGATGATCAGATTTGCAATCGGAAAGCCCATATAATTTATTAATATCGGCTTGATTAGAGGGCGTAGAGGTGGAATAAATTGCTGTACTGTCAAATACCACTTCAAAGCGCATTAAACTTGTAGAAACCGTTTTAAATGGACTACTGGAGCTATGTGCTCCTTTCTTGATGGTATAAATCTTTGTTCCAGGTTCTGGCTCAGCGGAATTACTGGAATCTTTTGATGAACTGCAGGCAGTGCCGGCTAATAGTAACAATGAAAATGCTGCAGTGTGCTGCCATTTTCGGAATAAGAATAACATGGGCTAAAAGTGTAAATATTCTGCTATAGTTATAAATTTAAAATATAGTATAAATACATACAAACAACAAATAGACAGTGTGTTAAGTGCTGCTTGTGTTGGATTGCAAAAGTATGAAATATTTTAAATAAAAAAGGGTCTGCTTAATTTAAGCAGACCCTTTTTTGTAAATTAATAATATAGCTTAGCCTCGGCCGTGCATCATGTGCATCAGCTTACGTGTAAGTGCTATTAAAATTAAACCGGCAACTATTACAAAAGCACCAATTGCAGAGAATATAGTTAATGCACCAAGTTCTTCAACATAAGATGCGATATAACCACCGGCAATTTGCGCTACGAACGGAGCCAGGAACCAAACACCCATCAGCATCGATACTAAAGTTACAGGCGCAAGGCGAGTTACCATAGAAAGGCCAATTGGAGAAAGGCAAAGCTCACCAATAGTATGGAAGAAGTAAGTAGCAATTAACCAGGCAAGGCTAGCTTTAACAGCAGTGTCTTCAGAACCGCCACGCTCCATTACTGCGCCAACCATGAAGAAGAAACCAATACCTAGCAGCACCATACCCATACCCATTTTAGTAGGGATGCTCAGGTCTTTTCCACGTTTTGCAAGCGTTAACCATAAGTTTGCTGTAAGCGGTGCAAAAGCAACTATAAACAACGGGTTAACAGACTGGAACCATGATGTCGGGATCAGATAACCGAAAACTTCGCGGTTAATGTATTTGTCAGTGTAAAGTGTAAGAGAGCTACCAGCCTGCTCAAAACCAGCCCAGAAGAAGATAACGAACAATGATATGATAAAGATAACCGATACACGGTCTATTTCTTCTTTAGATAGTTTGGCAGCTTTGGCTGGTTGTCCTGTCGCAGGGTCGTTTTCAGCTTTAACAGGTTTCAGACCCAGGTTACCCAGGTATTTCTTACCTAATGTATTAAATACGATCTGGCCTATAACCATACCGATACCAGCAGCAAGGAAACCATAGTTGAAGCCATAACGCGTTACAGTTTCAACGCCATTCACCATTTCTTTGGTAGCGAAGTAATCTTCAGCAAGGTAACCGCAAACAAGTGGCGCCAGGAAAGCTCCAATGTTGATACCCATATAGAAAATAGTGAAGGCTGAATCGCGGCGAGGATCGCCCTGCGCATAAAGATTACCTACTATAGAAGAAATATTAGGTTTAAAGAAACCATTACCCAGGATAAGCAGTAATAGGCCAAGGTAGGTCATTTGCACCCCTAAATAAGGAGTAGAGAACAAACTGAACTGACCTAAAGCCATAGTTACACCACCTATAAGAATGGCACGTCGGTGACCGATATATTTGTCGGCTAACCAACCACCTGCTATAGGCGTAAGATATACTAGTCCTGTGAACCAGCCGTAAATAAGGGTTGCACTGGCCTCGCTAAAGCCCAAACCGCCCTCCTGGGCAGTTTTAACAAGATACAGGGTGAGAAGGCCTCGCATACCGTAGTAGCTGAAACGCTCCCAAAGCTCAGTGAAAAACAACAAGTACAGCCCTTTAGGGTGTTTTTGTTTTCCCTTTGCAGCAGCCTCGCCCGAAGCGTTTTGATCGTTTACCTGCTCGGTAAGGGATTGTTGGTTGACAGACATAGACGTTTAAATGAGTGATTGTTTAGATTAGATTAGTATACATAGAAGGTAAATATATTAGTTTACACCCACATTGGCAAAAAATTTCCGTTATGGGTATGGTAACGTTATAGGATGCCATTATAAATTTGTTTTAATCTTAGTAAAATATGCAATTTTTTCTATTTTTGTAGCATAGTTGTGAAACAAACTACTTACTCCCTTAAAAACACGTTATTTTCAAATGAAACAATCTGGTAATAAATCTAATGCAGTAGGTTTGGATAGCTTAGGCATAAATGAGGCCAAAGAAATTCTTTGGAACCTTAGTCCTGCTGAGTTGGTAGAAGAAGCCATCAAAAATGGCGAAGGCGTACTGACAGACACTGGCGCCCTGATGTGCGACACAGGTAAATTTACCGGCCGCTCTCCCAAAGACCGTTTCGTGGTGAAAGATGCCAAAACGGAAGATACCGTTTGGTGGGGTGATATAAACATCGCTTTCGATCCCGAGAAATTCGATCAGCTACATGCTAAGATGGTTGATTTCCTGAAAGACCGCAAACTGTATGTGCGTGATGCTTATGCCGGCGCTCACCCGGATTATCGTTTGAACCTGCGTATAGTTAACACCCAGGCATGGCAGAATCTTTTCTGCAATAACATGTTCCTTCGCCTTACCGAAGAGGAAATTGCAAACCATACGCCTGAATTCACCATTATTTGTGCTCCAGAGTTCGAAGCTGATCCTGCAGTAGATGGCACCCGCCAGTCTAACTTCGCGATCATCAACTTTACAAAGAACATGATCCTGATCGGTGGCACAGGTTATGCCGGCGAGATGAAGAAAGGTATCTTCGGGGTACTTAACTACATTCTGCCACAAGAGAAAAACACCCTATCTATGCACTGCTCTGCCAATGTTGGCGCAGAAGGCGATACAGCTATTTTCTTCGGTCTATCAGGTACAGGTAAAACTACCCTTTCAGCTGATCCTAACCGTGGACTGATCGGTGATGATGAGCACGGCTGGGCTGCAGACTCTGTATTTAACTTTGAAGGCGGTTGCTACGCAAAAGTTATTGACCTTACCCGCGAGAAAGAGCCACAGATCTGGGATGCTATCAAATTCGGAGCAATTGTAGAAAATACACGTTTTGTAGAAGGAACACGTACAGTAGACTATACAAACAACTCTGTTACTGAGAACACCCGTACGGCCTACCCTATCAATCACATTGATAATGCTATTGAGCCTTCTAGAGCTGATATTCCAAAGAATATTTTCTTCCTGACTGCTGATGCATTTGGCGTTTTGCCTCCGATCTCTAAGCTGAACGCCAGCCAGGCAATGTACCATTTCATTTCAGGTTATACTGCAAAAGTTGCTGGTACTGAGGTTGGTGTAACAGAGCCGCAAACTACTTTCTCTGCTTGCTTTGGTGCTGCATTCCTTCCGCTTCACCCAACTAAGTATGCCGAGATGCTGGGCCAGAAAATGAGAGAAAATAATGTAAACGTGTGGCTGATCAATACAGGTTGGACCGGTGGCCCTTACGGTGTTGGTTCTCGCATGAAACTGCCATTTACACGTGCTATGATCACGGCGGCACTTAACGGTGAGCTGAATGACGTACATTTTGTAAAGCATCCGATTTTCGGTGTTGAAATGCCGACATCTTGCCCTAATGTACCGGAAGAGGTGTTAAACCCACGCAATACTTGGGCCGATAAAGAAGCTTATGACACCAAAGCGCATGACCTGGCTTGTAAATTCGTGAAGAACTTTACTAAGTATGCAGAATATGCAAATGATGAGATTCTGGCTGGTGCGCCTCAGGTAGAGGTGGTTCTGGACTAATCTCCTGTATTTATACTTTAAAGCCTCTCTGCTAAACCAGGGAGGCTTTTCTTTTTTCGGACATTTACACTGAAGTTTATACTTTCGTATACTAATTAGAGAGGTAATTTTATACTTGTCAGTTTGCCAGGTATTATTTTCCCCAAATTTTAAGTACATTATTTAATCAGATCATAAGCGTGCACCTTTTTTATACACCAGATATTGCCTCCGATATTTTTACACTTCCGGAAGATGAATCCAAGCATTGTACACGGGTATTACGTTTGCAGCATGGCGATACAGTATACCTGGTAGATGGCGTTGGCGGTATGTATACAGCCATTATTCAGGATGCGCATCCAAAGCGCTGCCAGCTACAGGTGATAGATAAGCAGGTAGAATTCGGTAAGCTACCTTACTATGTGCATATAGCCGTAGCGCCTACTAAAAATATGGACCGGATGGAGTGGTTTGTAGAAAAGGCAGTAGAAATAGGTGTGAGTGAAATTTCTTTTTTGTTGTGTGAACATTCTGAAAGGCGTGAACTTAAAACAGACCGACTGGAAAAGATAGCAATCAGTGCCATGAAACAATCGCAGAAGGGCTATCTTCCTTTACTGAATGCACTGCAATCCTATCAGCGGTTTGTGCAGACCTGTGATGCTAAAAACACATTTATTGCTCATTTAGAAGATGATGCCACTAAAAGCGTAAAGGATTACTACAGGCACGGTCTGCCGCATTGCATCATGATAGGCCCTGAGGGAGATTTTTCTAAGAACGAAATAGCTGCTGCTTATAATGCCGGCATCAGGCCGGTAACGTTGGGGCAAAGCAGATTGCGTACCGAGACTGCTGCACTTGTTGCCTGCCATACCTTGCATGTGCTGCATGATATTTATGAGCCTCTTTAAGACCAAGTATAACCACCTGAGCTGAGTTTATGAAGCGTACTTATCTCCTATTTTGTTTACTAGCGCTGTGCTGTACAGCAATGGCGCAGCAAAAGTATAGTTTTAAAATAGCCAAGCTAAAGTATAACGGCGGCGGCGATTGGTACGCAAACAAAACATCATTGCCCAACCTGATAAAATTTTGTAACCAGAACCTCAACATGAACATAGCGCCTGAAGAAGGTGTAGTTGAAGTTAGCAGCCCCGAGTTGTTTACTTACCCTTTCGTCCACATGACCGGGCACGGAAACGTGGTTTTCTCCGATGCAGAAGCACAAAATTTACGAAATTACCTTATCAGCGGCGGCTTTCTGCACATCGACGATAACTATGGCCTGGATAAGTTTATCCGGAAAGAGATGAAGAAAGTATTTCCGGAATACGAGTTTGTAGAGATTCCTTTTAATCACCCGATCTATCACCAGAAATACCCATTTAACAACGGCCTGCCAAAAATTCATGAGCACGATAATAAACCGCCACAGGGTTTTGGCATAATACACGAGGGACGGTTGGTATGCTTTTATACTTATGAAACCGATTTGGGGAATGGCTGGGAAGACCAGGAAATTTACAACGACCCTGAGGAGAAGCGCCAGCAAGCCCTTAAAATGGGAGCCAATATTTTAGCCTATGCCCTAACGCAGTACATGTAACTTCTTTTTACCTGAAAATATACTTGCACCAAGTATAAAAGTCTGCTGTAATTTATCTGAAAGCGTTAATTATACTTTCTTTGGAAGATCTCTGAAAGTATAAATGCCTCCCTCGCAGTGTTTGGGTTGCGAAGCAACTTGGCATAAGGCGATACTTGTTGTTGTTTAATAGCGTATGGTTTAAAAGCCTCACGCCTACTCTCCTGCATTTTTTTATCAGCTACACTTCTGTCTGCAGGTTCTTCCAGCGATATAGCTTTCGGAGTTATCGTTTCATAGTTTACTACAGGCTTGGGTTGCCTTGGTTTATACTCTTCCAAAGTAGCAGCTTCCTGCTCTTTAGCACGTTCCAGTTTTGGTTGTAATTCACGTAAAATATCTTCAAACGATGTACGTGGAGCTATCGGCCTTAAAGGCTTCACAGGCATCTCTTTCTCTTTGGCTGGCTGCTGGTTAGGTGGCATAACCTCACCTGATCCTTTAAAAGCTTTTCGCCAGGCCGAGAACAGGAAATAAGCTACAGCTGCCAGAATGTAAAGTAAAAGTTTATAATCTTCCATAGTAAAGTCTCTAACCAAATATAGCTATTTATACTTTCTTTAGCCTCATTAACCTTTATTTTATACTTGCTTAAAGTACAGAGGTATCAGAATTAGTCTTATTTTTGAGTTTAGATTGAAGAGATTCCGCAGAGCGAATGCAAGTATCAAGATTAGAAATTAAAGGGTTCAAGAGTTTTGGCGACAAAGTCGTTATAAATTTCGACGAAGGTATAACCGGTATTGTGGGGCCAAATGGCTGTGGCAAGTCCAACATTGTGGATGCCATACGATGGGTTTTAGGTGAACAGCGCACCCGTAATCTCCGCTCCGATAAAATGGAGAACGTGATTTTTAATGGTTCCAAAACCCGCAAGCCGGTGCAAATGGCCGAGGTATCCATCACCTTCGACAATAACCGCGGCGTTTTGCCAACCGAATACTCGCAGGTAACGGTAACGCGTAAATATTACCGTACCGGCGATAGCGAATACCTGCTTAATGGTGTAACCTGTCGTTTAAAAGATATTAACGAGCTTTTCCTGGATACTGGTATCGGCTCTGACAGCTATGCCATTATCGAGCTTAAAATGGTAGATGAGCTGCTGAACGATAAAGAAAACTCCCGCCGACTTTTATTTGAGGAAGCTGCCGGAATTTCTAAGTTCAGGGTTCGCAAAAAGCAGACGCTTAAAAAATTAGAAGAAACAGATGCCGACCTGGAGCGCGTGGAAGATGTGCTTTTTGAGATTGGCAAGAATATGAAAACGCTGGAGCGCCAGGCTAAACAGGCTATCCGTTATTTTCAACTAAAAGACGACTATAAAAAGCATAGCTTAGAGTTTGCTCGCCGTAATATTTCGCAATACCAGCATACTTTGCAGCGCCTGGAGCAGGATGTGCAGCATGAAACTGAGCTTAAAGAAGGCTATGTAGTTGCTGTTACTGAAGCCGAAGATGCTATAGCCGACCAGAAAGAAAAGCTGAACCGCACCCAGGAAGCTCTGGCCGAAAGCCAGAAAACCATGCAGGTGCAAACTGCAAAGCTGCGCCAGTTAGAAAATGAGATAAAACTCAAGGCCGAGCGCAGTAACTTCCTGAAGGAGCGCATGCAGCAACTGCGCCAGCAAATTGGCCAGGACACTGCCAACCTCGACCATACTAAAGATAGTATACTTCAGCTGCGCGAAGAACTGGAAACTGTACAGGAAAGCTTTGCTGATGCCGAGGATCAGGTGAATAATCTGAAGGAAGAATTACAATACGCTAATGAGCAAAAGCAAACCCTGCAGGAGGCTTTCCAAGAGTTGACAAAGCTGCAGCACCAGAAACAGAACGAGGTTTTCCAGTTGCACAAGTCGCTTGAAATTAGCAATGTTCAGATCCAGAGCACCACAATGGAACTTGGCCGACTGCAGGAACAGCAGCTGACAGCCGATGAGGATGGCCGTGCCCTGGAAGAGCAGTTACACGAAGCACAGTTTATACTTGAGGAAAAGACTTCTGAGCTCGTTCGTTTGCAGGCCAAAGAAGAAACGCTGTTGCAGCAAATTGAGAAAACAGAAGCTGATATTGAGCTGCTGAAAGAGCAACTGGTAGAGTTGAACCGTACGCTTGATGCTAAGCAGAACCAGTACACGCTTACCAAATCGCTGGTAGAGAACATGGAAGGTTTTCCGGAGGCAATTAAGTTTTTATGCCAGGCCGAGTACTGGAATAAACCAGCTCCTCTCCTTTCAGATATTATAGTTTGTGAGCCTGATTACAAAGGACTTATCGAGAGTTACCTCGAGCCTTACATGAACTTCTTTGTAGTGGATGAACTACAGGATGCTGTGGATGCTATCAGCCTGCTAAAGAGCCAGAACAAAGGTCGCGCAAACTTTATCATACTTTCCGAAATAGAAGAACTGGAACCTACCGGTACTTTCAGCGACGGAAAATTAAAGGCAGCTTATGAAGTTGTTTCGGCTGACAAAAAGTATAGCAGCCTTCTTAAGTATATGCTCAACAACGTATACATCAGCGATGATTCTGAAGACGATTTTTCCTCTGAAGATTACCGCACGATTATACTTAAAGATGGCTCTGCTATTAAAAAGCCGCTTAGCTTATCGGGCGGTTCAGTAGGCTTGTTTGATGGCAACCGTTTAGGCCGTAAGCAAAACCTGGAGCAGTTAGAGCTTGAGGTAGCAGAACTGACTAAACAAGTTGATATTCTGCAAAGTCGTGTAAATACACAGAACCAGATCCTACTTAACCACAAAAACGAGTCGCAGAAAGAAAGTATAAAACTGCTGGAGAAAGATGTTGCCAAACAGCAGCAGGAACTGCTGACTGTCCGAATCAGGCATGAACAGCACCAGCAAAACAAAAATAATTTTAACCTGAAACAGGCTGAGTTACAGCAGCGCCTGGAAGAGCTTAGAATCCAAAGCCGTGAAGTATCGCCTCAGGCAGAAGCTGATCAGAAGGAACTGAAGCGACTGGAAGATGAACTTGCCGTTTATACTTCGCAGGTAGAGCAGCAGCAAGAGCAGATTACGGTTATTTCTGGCATGTATAATCAGCAGAACATTCAGTTCCACCAGTTAAAGAACCGTTTTGCCAGCCTTCAGCAGGAAATCAGTTACAAGCAGAAGTCGGTAGAAACTAACCAGGAACGCATTGAGGGACTTCGTCAGGAGCTTTCCCGCTCCGAAGAGGAAACATTGCAGGCTACAGATTTTATTGAAGAAAACGAGGCTATAGTAGAAAGTATGACTGAAGCCCGCCGCGAGTTTGGATATGAACTGGAAGCTATAGAGAAGAAATATTTTACGCTACGTGGCGAGCTGGACGAGAAAGACAAAACCATACGTGAGCTACAGCGCAAGCGCCAGAATGCAGATGAATTGCTGATGCGTATGCAGCAAACTATAAATGATACGAAAATCAAGCTTGTATCTGTGCAGGAGCGTTTGGCCGCCGAGTTCAATATTTCGGAAGAAGACTTCGCTTCTCCTGCACCTGAGCAGGAGTTACTGATCGAGCTGAGTAATGATGAACTGAGCAAGCACATAGCTGAAGCCAAGAATGCGCTCGATAGAATGGGCCCTGTAAACGCGATGGCTGCTGAAGCTTACACTGAGATCGAGGAACGTAACAAGTTCATAACTGAGCAGCGTAACGATCTGGTTAATGCTAAGAATACCCTGATTGACACTATCAATGAAATAGACACTGTTGCCAAGGAGAAGTTTATGGAGGCTTTTGATCAGATAAAAGGCAACTTCATACGTGTATTCCGTAGTCTGTTTACCGACGAAGATAATTGCGACTTGGTACTAACAGATCCGAAGAATCCACTGGAATCTCGTATCGAGATCATGGCGCAACCGAAGGGTAAGCGTCCGTTAACTATAAACCAGCTTTCCGGTGGTGAGAAAACGCTTACAGCAATTTCGTTGCTCTTCTCGATTTACCTCTTAAAGCCGGCTCCTTTCTGTATTTTTGATGAGGTAGATGCGCCGCTGGATGATGCCAATATTGATAAGTTCAACAATATTATCCGTACCTTCTCCAACGATTCTCAGTTTATAGTTGTAACGCACAACAAACGTACAATGGCTTCTACTGATGTGATGTATGGCATTACAATGATCGAAGCTGGTATCTCAAGAGTTATTCCTGTAGATCTGAGGCAAATAGCATAACGCAAGTATAGACTCTAACTAAAAAGGGCTCGGCGATTATTTCGCCGAGCCCTTTTTAGTTAGAGTCTATACTTGATAACAAGCTTAGCTCCCTGTGCCTATAGCATCTATCTCATTTTGCAGTTTCTTTGTTAGTTTAGTTTTTACTAATGAATAAGATTGTTTAACATAATGATCCCACTCTTGATTAGTAAGCCTATCCCAGTCTTGGACCTGCACCCATTTATTACGGGCCATGTATGGGGCCGGAATTATACTTTCAGAAACAGTCAGGGCTTCAAATTCCTCGTCCTGTACTTTAAAAGATACTGTAGGTGTTCCTTCGAGGTTGGTAACGCAGAACATCTTACCCCCGATTAAAAAGCAAAGATCTGCTCCCCATTTAACATCTTCTGATACTCCCGGCAGTGAGAGGCAAATTTCGCGTAGATTTTCTATATGCATTTTGGTGTAGGTTTTTGGCAGCGCAAGTTTAAGTAATTAATTACCTTACCCCCTGTTCAGGATACTTAGCGGTTTTAGTGCGATAAAAAGCAAGTATAGATTCCATATCGGCTTCTATATCGCCTGTCGGATAAATAGTAGGCCCTATTCCGGCTTCTTTTTTAGCATAGTCAAGATAACCCAGCACAATAGGCACTCCTGCTCCTACTGCTACATGGTAAAAGCCCCGGCGCCAGCGTGGCTGGTACTTACGAGTGCCTTCGGGCGTTACCATTACACACATATCGCCCGGAGTTTCTTTAAAAATCCTGATCATGGCATCTACCATTTTCGTGTTTTTAGACCTGTCGATAGGCAAAGCACCCATAGCGCGAAGAAGACCACCAAATGGAAAGCGCATGAATTCTTTTTTAATGGTAAACCGGATTGGCGCATCCATAAGGTAAAAAGCAGCGCGTGCGTAAATAAAATCCCAGTTACTGGTATGAGGAGCTGCTACCATTACACAACGCCTGTCCTGTGGGGCCAGATTACCTTGCAGCTTCCACCCCGAAACTTTAAAAATTAATTTAGATAAGAATTTAGCAAACATGTAGTTAGTTGTAAAGCGCCATAAAAGCTACTTGTAGCCAGTATGGCGGTTTAATTAAAATGTATAAATACATATAATTAAACATATTTACAATGCCTTTTTAATTACGTGTGCTTTCTTACGCAATAAATAAGCTTGTATACCTACCCCGAGTACAGGTCCGAGCGTGGTATTTTTTCTGTCGTCTTCCTTTTGTTGAAAGTATCTTACTGCCAATGTCGGTTCAATAGAAAATTTCTCATTAAAGAAAAATGCATAGCCAACTCCTAAACCCCCTTCCATTAAATTATACTTTTTACCAGACGGAAATAAGTTCAGTAGCCCGGATTGGATTGTTAACTCTCCGAAAATACCGTTATCCAAATAATATCTTACAAAAGGGCCAGCTAGCAGATAGGTAGTTCGGTCAGGCAAAAGTTCTTTCTCTGTATCAGAAGTTATTTTTTTACTGACATGGTTTAAAGAAATATCAAGACCTACAGCCAGATCATGCAGCACGAAGTAACCATTTTTGGCTTTCATTTGTGCCTGAATGATATTTCCTTTTTGAATTTCAGATGAATTGGAAAGCTCATCGGTAAACTGATAGGCATAAGCAGAAATGGTACCCCCAAGCATTAAAGATCCCTGTTTTACTTTAGCCTTAATTAAAAAACTCTCATTTTCCTGGGCAAAGCTGATAAAAGGCAAGAAGCAAAAGATAAAGAGTAGTGTTTTTTTCATAGAAGGAATTAGTTTATACTTATTCCTGATACGAAAATTTAATAAGAATAGCTATATATAAATCAATAAAATAATATATTAATTATATTATTGGCATGTTATTTTAATAATAAGTTAGAAACTGGTCATACCTAGACTGGAACTTTATAGTATACCTTAATAAAATCAAGGTATACTATAAAGTTTTTTCTTTCTCCTCAACGAGTAATTTAATGTGCTTTTCCATACTTAATGTATACTGATAGCCGATATCAAATATTTGGTCAGCTTTTCTGAAACTCATCAGACGGTAATATTTTAGCTCCTGTGGCTCAAGGAGCAGGTCGCAGAGGTGCATGCGTAGTTTTACGTTGTTATTGATAGCCAACTGTACTGTGCGCTCTATCATGCTGCGAATGGTTGTTATTTTTGCCTGATGGTTTATAGGATTAGTATGGACGCCAATTTTTATGTCGCAATTTCCTTCCAGGCAATCTACAGGCATGTTGTTTAGCAGGCCTCCATCATTAAGCATCCTGCCTTCAAAATCGATGGGGCGATAAAGTATAGGTACGGCCGATGAAGCAAGCAGCGGTTTTATGATATTACCACTCGAGTAATATACTTCAATACCCTGGTTCATTTCGGTAGCACCTATTATAACCGGGATATTTAATTTTTCGAAAGAAGCATCAGTGCCCAGGTATTTTTCATAAAGTTTTTCTACTTCCAATAAGTGCATCAGGCCAATAGTGCCAAATGCCGGGCGCATTATTTTAAAAACACTGAGCTCTTTTATCAGTTTTAAAATCTCATCAGGTGTATAGCCGGCTGCATAAAAGGTAGCAGCTATTGCCCCGGAGCTAACGCCCGAAAGTATACTTATTTTAACATCAAGTTCGTCCAGTGCTTTAAGTACACCCAGATGCGCAATGCCTCTGGCCGCTCCACCTGATAGTGCCAGGCCTATCCGCATAATTTATAGTTCGTTTAAAGAAAATGTTTTCTCTAAACGCACGCCTTTCTCAGTGTGTTGCACAGTACAGCATTCATTAACAGGATCATGCTCCAGGTATAACACAATACCTTCATCTGCAGCTGTGTGGAGGAACTTAGCTTTTTCCTCCAGCGTAAGCAAAGGGCGCGTATCGTAACCCATCACATAAGGCAACGGAATATGGCCTGAAGAAGGGAGAAGGTCGGCCATGAAGGCTACTTTTCTGCCTTCATAAGGTATAATGGGTATCATCATTTTATCTGTATGCCCATTTGCATAAAAAATATCGAATTGTGGAAATGGAGAAGGTTGTGAAGGGTCAATGAATTTCAGATGGCCGCTCTCCTGTATGGGAAGTATATTTTCTTTCAGGAAAGAAGCTTTTTCGCGCATGTTAGGTTCTGTTGCCCATTTCCAATGATTCTCGTTAGACCAGTAAGTAGCATTTTTATATACTAACTCTAGCGCTCCTTCACTGTTTTTATACTTCACACTACCGCCACAATGGTCAAAGTGCAGGTGCGTAAGAAAAACATCCGTCACATCATCTTCCGTAAAACCAGCCTTGTTCAGAGATTTTTGCAGAGTATCTTCCCCGTGCAGATAATAGTGGCTGAAAAATTTAGCGTCTTGCTTATCCCCTATGCCATTATCAATCATAATCAACTTGTCGCCATCTTCGATTAAAAGGCAACGCATAGCCCATGTACACAGGTTGTTTTCATCGGCAGGGTTAGTGCGCTGCCAAATGGTTTTAGGCACTACACCAAACATAGCGCCTCCATCCAGTTTAAAAAATCCGGTATTTAATACATGTAGCTTCATAGTGGTGATTAGGCTGTAAAGAAAAACTTATCAGATATGAATGTACAAAAAAAATGAATCCGGAGCAGCGCTTTTACTGGCACCACACCGGATTCATACTTTATAGCTAGAAAACTATGAAACTTAGCCTTCCATCACCACGCCCATAGCTGAGAATTTATCAATCCGTTGCATGATACGATCTTCAGCGTCAATAGCCTCCAGTTCGTTCAGCATCTTAATAACTTCTTTCTTGAAAGTCTGCATCATCTTAACTGGTTCTGTATGTGCTCCACCTAATGGTTCTTTAATGATACCATCAATTAACTTATTCTTCAGCATATCTGTAGCTGTTAGTTTAAGAGCTTCGGCAGCCTGTTCTTTATAGTTCCAGCTTCTCCAAAGTATAGAAGAGCAGGATTCCGGGGAGATTACCGAATACCAGGTGTTTTCAAGCATCATTACACGGTCGCCAATGGCAATACCTAATGCACCACCCGAAGCACCTTCACCTATAATGATACAGATAACCGGTACTTTCAGCATAAACATCTCCTTCAGGTTGCGGGCAATGGCCTCCCCTTGTCCTCGTTCCTCAGCTTCTAAACCAGGAAATGCACCGGGTGTATCTATCAGCGTAACAATAGGGCGATTAAATTTTTCGGCCATCTTCATCAGGCGCAGCGCTTTTCTATAGCCTTCCGGGTTGGCCATACCAAAGTTACGCAACTGGCGCTGTTTGGTATTGCGGCCTTTCTGCTGACCTATAAACATTACGCTGCGTCCGTCTATCTCGCCAAAGCCACCTACCATGGCTTTATCATCACCCACAGTGCGATCACCGTGCAGTTCTACGAACTTATCTGTTATACCTTCGATGTAATCTAAAGTATAAGGTCTGTCGGGGTGGCGAGATAGTTGCACACGCTGCCAGCGGGTAAGGTTGGCATACGTTTCTTTTTTAAGAGTTTTTATTTTCTCTTCCAGCGCCTTTACAGCATCCGAAACATCAACCTGGCTCTCGCTGGCCAGTTTTTTCATTTCCTGCAGTTTGCCCTCTAAAGCGGCTATAGGCTGTTCAAAATCCAAAAGCATATTTTCGATCGCTAATTTCAGTTACAAATTTAACAGTTTCCGTTAATGGTGATGCGTAAGTATAAAAATTATCGTGCATTTAAAAAATAAAATATTTGGTTTTGAACATCTTACGATTTTTATGCAAAAATATAGGCTGTAAATAGTAGGAAGCACTTGCACAATTAAAAATAACCCTATACATTTGCATCACCTTAAACGATAAGGGAAACACAAAAATGGTCTGGTAGTTCAGTTGGTTAGAATGCCGCCCTGTCACGGCGGAGGTCGCGGGTTCGAGTCCCGTCCAGACCGCAGATAAAACTGCGGTAACGCAAGTAGAGCAAAAGGCTCTGATTTTAAAAGTATTGGTCCGGTAGTTCAGTTGGTTAGAATGCCGCCCTGTCACGGCGGAGGTCGCGGGTTCGAGTCCCGTCCGGACCGCAAAAGCTCTTGAAAGAAATTTCAAGAGCTTTTTTGTTTTAAGGCATTTGCTAAAGTCGCTTTTCCAACTTTAGTATTTATACTTCGCCAAATAGCAGTCAGCTTATTTTTCTCTGTACCTTTCTCTTAATAAGAGTATTTTAAAAACCAGAGGATAATGCTTGAGTTAAGTAGAAATTGTTTGGATGAATCTAAAGCTTTAAACAAACTGAAATATTTTACGGAGAGGCTTTAAAAAACGGGTATAAATGCGTGGGTTAAGGTCGTTTATAATCCAAGCTTTATAGTCTTCTTTATTTGCCCGTATCCTGTTCTTCAACGTTACATTACTCTTCCCACCTACCCGCATTCGAACAAGCGTTTCAGGAATGTAGTATGTTGTAATAGTATGCTTGTACAGGTAGCGGAGCATAAGCTCATAATCAGCAGCACTTTTAAAGCTCATGTTATATAAACCCAATCTGTCGTAAACTGTTTTTTTTACATAGAAGGTCGGGTGCGGCGGCATCCAGCCATATATAAAGTTCTGGCGTTTGTATGCACCGGACTTCCAGTTTCGAATTATCTTATCAGGTTTTGCCCGGTCCACGTATACAAGGTCCGCATACACACTATCAGTAGCATGCATCTGGAATGCGTTCACAACATGCTCAATGGCATCCGGGCTACCAAAGATATCATCAGAATGTAAAAGGCCGACCACATCACCTGTCGCCATCCTGATGCCCTTATTAATAGCATCGTAAAGCCCGCCATCCTTCTCAGAAACAAACTTTGTTATTCTGCTCCCATAGCTCCGGATAATGTCTACCGTTCCGTCTGTCGAAAGCCCATCAACAACGATGTATTCTATGTTCTTGTACGTCTGGCCTAGTACGGATTTAATGGCATCGGCTATCGTTTCCCTGTTGTTATAAACAATGGTTATGATGGAGACTTTCAAAGCTTGGGTGCTGGTATAAGTATAAATGCTGAATTTTATTTTATATGGCGTTTGCGTTTCGGCTCAGCGGGGTTGCCTTGGTAAATAGTATAAGGCGCAAGGTTCCTGGTTGCGACAGATCCGGCTGCCAGCACACTATGCGAACCGCAGGTAATGCCAGGGCAAACAATTGCCTTTGCTCCTATCCAGCTTCCTGTTTCAAGGGTTATTTCTCCCACCAACAGATCGAAAGTCTCTTTAGTGTAATCATGGCTGCCGGTAAGAAGCATTGCGCCTTGTGATAAAGTCACATTATCGTCGAGTTCTATTTGCGCCAGGTTATCAATCCAAACCTCTTCGCCTATCCATACATGATTACCAATACGCAGCAGCCATGGGTACTTGATATTAACAGAAGGTTTAATAACTACTCCATTACCCACCTTTGCCCCGAAAAGGCGCAACAGGTATACTTTAACAGCGCTTACAGGGTTTAATGGATTTAAGAAGAAGATAACATTAATAAAATACCATAGCGTCCTTTTAATAGTTCCGGCACCAGGATTGTACCAGTCGTTATTAAAGGAAGCGAGTTTTACTTGTTTTTGATTCTCTACAGTCATTTAAATCCTAAAAAGTGCTTTATTTTGAGCTAGTATTTCTTCAGTTGTAACTCTGTTTTTTAAAAATTTCTGTGTTTTCCTGCAGTATATTTCGTATTCCGCTTGATTCATGAGAATACAGTAGCGGATAACGCGAATAAATTCCTCCTGATCTTCCAGGGCGATATCCCATCCCACCTGAGAAGCTGCAAGATCGCGCCATGGTGTCTGATCACTAAGAATAACTGGGCAGCCAGCCTCCCAGGCTTCGATTATAACGTGCCCAAAATTTTCATTCAGCGTAGGCAATAGCAGAAAGTGGCAATCTTTAAGCAGCGCCTGAACCTTCACATTTGGCACAGCGCCCACATACTCTGCTTTCACATTGTCAGGCAATAAAGCTATCTGTTCCAGGCACTGTTTCCAATAAGATTGATCTTCTATTGGGCCAATAATTTTGAAATTGACTTGGTTATCTAATTCTGTACTGTCTAACATCTTCAGTGCACCAAGTAGGTTCTTTTTCGGGGAGATGCGGGATAAAAAGAAGAAAGTCGTGTTATCTGCAGTCTTTTCACGAAGCTTATCTACAGCTGAAGCAACAGTTGAAATATTAGTAGCTACCTTGATTTTTGCGGCCTCTCCAAATACTGCTTTGATCTCTGAAGCTTCAAGTTCAGTGGATGCATGCCAGGTTATGTTCTTGAAAAGACCTATAGCTTTAGCCATGTAAAGGAACAAGCTTTTTTTCTTCTTTTTGAATTCCAAAGCTCCTGCTCCAAGCATACCGCGTGGGGCCAGTATTACGTCTGCTTTATTCCTGTAAAGCTTATGAGCAAGGAATGGCAGCAATGTGAACTTGAAGGAAAATAAACTATTCAGGTAGATAATGTCATACTTCTTTTCCCTCAGCAGCTCCCTGTAAGTGGCAATGTGCTGGTGCTTTTTATCTAAGTACATTATTCTGTACCCCTGCTGATGTAGCCAGCAGTTAGGCTCAATGCCCTCATACGGCGAAAAATCACCAAAATCTGTATTACTACACAGGATACTGAAGTTCGTGGTGGCTTTGAGGCTGTTTACGATATTGGCGACAGACTTAATCGGACCTCCAGCTTTGTAACCTGGAAGAAACCAATCTATGCAGATCAATACTTCAGCTTTCAATTCTGTTATCCTCCAGCCAGTTTTCCAATACTATTAAATACCATATCCTGGACCAGGAAATCATCGGATCACCTGCATTGAATTTATTCCAAAGGTCCTCTAGAACCTGTGCATCAAGCAGCCCACGTGATCCCAGCTTTTTTAGTTTCTCTTCCGCAAATAGATACATCTCCCCTTTCAGCCATTGCTGCCAGGGTAATATAAAGCCCATTTTTGGTCTGTTGATGATGTTCAATGGCAACAGGTCGCCAAGCGAATCTGTTAGGAGTTTCTTTGGCGTGTAAGGATACTTGTACTTATCAGGAACACCAAGCACATATTCTACCAATTTGTAATCCAGAAACGGCACTCGAACCTCCAGGGCATGTGCCATGCTCATCTGGTCGGTATCACGTAACAAAGTATTCTGCATATAGGTGCTGAATTCAGCTACAGAAACCTGGCTAAGTACTGGTAGTATTTGTTCTTTTCTGCTTTGCTGCTCATCCTGAGCGAGTAATTCCTGAACCTTATTAGGAAGAAGCTCCTGCTTGTTTAGCAGATGTCGCAAAATAGTATCCGGAAATAACTGACGTGTCAAGGGGTATGTATGCGACATTTCCCAAGAGGCCAACCCAAGTAACTGACTAATTTTAGCAGATGCAACAGAAGGTTTTAATCTGTTAAGCGAATGTCCTACAAACCTACGGGCAAGTAATGGCAGAGCAGCCACCCATTGATACTGCTGTAGCATGTGCAAGCGCTTGAATACATCATACCCGCCGAAAAGCTCATCACCACCCAGCCCTGACAATGCCATCGTGATGCCTGCTTCCTTTGTTACTTTAGAAACAACAAAGGTATTGGGGCCATCACCACTAGGGTGATCCATTGCTTTAAGAGCAGCTGGAATTGTTTCCAGAAAGTCACTTGGTGTAAGTCTGATTTCGGTATGTTCTGTATTAAACTTTTTGGCTATTGCAGCGGCATACTTTGCTTCGCTAAATTCTTCTTCTTCAAAAGTAACCGCAAAGGTCTTTACCTTTTGCGTAGCTACGCGGCTCATCAGTCCAACCACAGCACTTGAGTCAATGCCGCCTGATAAAAATGCACCGAATGGTACATCTGCTACCAGCCTGCGCTCGACTGAATGCAGAAGTAACTCATGTACATCCCGCTTTATTTCCTCATAGCTTTTTCCTTCCGCTTCGCGGCTGTAGTTTTCAGATGCTGACCAATACCTGAACACTTCGGGTATTCCTCCCCTTATTAGCAATCCATGGCCAGGCAATAGCATTTTAATGCCTGCTACCATCGTATCAGGGGCATGCACAGTCTGGTAACGCAGGTAATCTGAAAGGGCAGCAATGTTTAATTTTCGGGGCACATACCCGCTTGCTAGCAGTGCCCGCACCTCGGAAGCGAAAATTAGGATTCCGTTCTGCTGGTAGTAATAAAGTGGTTTAATACCCAGCCTGTCCCGGATAATAAGTATTTCATTTTTCGCTTTATCCCATAAGGCGAAGGCAAACATGCCATTGAAATATTGCACGCAGTCCTTTCCCCAACGTTCATAGGCGGCAAGTATAACTTCGGTATCCGTATTTGTTCTAAATGAATAGGAACTCAATTGCTGTTTTAACTCCCGGTAATTATAGATCTCCCCATTAAATACCAGCACCTGATTGCCATCTTCACTTACCATTGGCTGGTGGCCGGCTGAAGAAAGATCAATAATAGATAAACGCCGCTGCCCTAAAGCTACGTCATCCTCCACTACTACCCCGCTGTCGTCAGGTCCCCGGTGTTCAATGGCAGCAACCATTGCTTCCAATGCCGGACGCGCCTGTTCGGATTCTACCCCTATTATTCCGCTAATGCCGCACATGTTGTGGTAGTTATCAGTTAGAGATTAAGAGTTATAAATTACCTATTTGCTCGTACCTGAACAAGCTCTATAAGTTTTGATGCCCAAACAGATGGATTGTTTTTTAAGGCCAGCGCCGTACTTTTTTTACCCATTTCAAGAAGTTCAGGGTCGGTCATTTTTATAATGCGCCCTAATGCATCTTTAAGCGCGTTTATATCGCCAGCCTTCACGATATAACCATTATGACCATCCTCCAGAAAAGCAGTTGCAGCACCTACCTTATCGGTGCATATCAGCGGAAAACCGGCAGCTGCGAACTCATGCACTACTACTCCCCATGGTTCAAACAACGAAGGTAATACAAAAACACCTGCCTGGCTTATAAAATCTACTAACTGTGCAGGCTGTACAAAACCAAAATGTTTGATCTTCGGATGCTTTACCGCCTCCTTTTCCAGTGGGCCTGTACCCAGACACCATAGCTCCCAGTCATTAGGTTGCTCTGCCTGTAATTCTGTAAAAGCCTGCCAGAGCACATCTAATCCTTTATGAGGCACATAACGCCCTACATACAGAAAGCGTTTCGGGTAAGCAGCAGATTTAGCAGCCAGGTTATCCAGGTACTGCTGGTAAAATACCGGTACGTTAGCTGCGTAATATCCTTGTAAGATATGAGAAGGGGCAAAGGATAATTTACGGGCATAAAGGGCTTGTGGCGCTCCGGCTACAAATGCATGAGTAAATAAGCGATGCAAAGTAAAAGGAGATAGCAGGCATGCCAGTTGTTGCTTCAGAGCACCGGTCCAGTGATTGTCCAGACCTACCAATGCAGGTATGCGTTTGTGAAAAGACCTTACTACAGCCAGGTAATCCTTATCCATCCAGCCACTGCAGAAAATGAGATTCGGTTTCAGTTCCTGCGCAATCTTTATTAATTCTGCCCGACTATAAGCTGCTTTCTCATACAGTACCACTCCGGCAGGTATAGTAAACTGGAACGGCGCTTCCTGGTTTATCGGCCATCGTACCAGGTGAATTTCTGCCTGGTGCTCTTCAACTAAAGCTTTCAAACATGCCAGGAAATAATCTGCCAGTTCGGTATAGAGGTATAGGAACCTTGGACGCATTGATTTATAAGAATACATGCTGTTATAGATCAGGCCGGGTAGCTTTTAGCTCCTTATCCTGATCCTTTACAATGAAGACCAGCAAAGTTAGAACCATGAGCAGCTGTATTGTAAAAGGGTTTAAAGAAGCGGCCAGCCACGACTCTACCATATTAGAGGCCACCACAGCAAAAAGAATAGGGAAAGCCAGAAACGAATTCTTTGCTGCTTTAAGGAAAACAATAAGCCAGCCTATGCAGAACAAGATCAGACCTATTAAACCCGTATCCAGCCAAACAGTTAGAAAAGCATTGTGAGCATTCCCTTCATGTCCCTTCATACTAAGCTCATAAAAGTTCTGTAGATAAATCCACTCCGTATAGCCAAAACCTTTTCCGATCCAGAAATTCTTTTGGATTTGTTTCCAGGCAAATTCACGCGCAATTACCCTGCCCCCTGCTTTATCAAGCGTTTCTATCCGCAGGTACTCTTCAAAGCCCAGTGTATGTGCAATAGCAACCATATCTATATCAATGGTTACAAGCATAATCCCTATCGCTGCCGAAAGCAACAAGCCTACTGTTTTGTTACGCCTTGAAAAAATCTTACTGGAAATAAAAATAAGAACTGCAATGGTTTGGCCTCTGGAGCCGCTCCAGAGCAAAGAAGAGAAAATTAAAACGTAGATAAGGATGTTCCATCTCATTGAAGTAACTTCCGGAAAGTAATGCTTTATAGTGAAGTACAACATAAAGAAAAGAAAACAGAACATTCCCAACCCATTCGGGTTTCCTAAAGCTCCTGAAGAGCGTCCTCCTCCTGCATACATCACCCAAGCTGGGTTTATCAGGAACATAATATAACCTGCTATTAGGACTGCCGCTCCCAAATAAATTATAGCTTTTAAAAAGATCTCCTTGTATGATTGATAAAGGCTGTAGCAAAGTATTGGCACTATTACAAATAACAACAAATAAGAAAATGTTTTTTGGAATGCAGTAAAGGTAACAGGGCTAAAAATTAAACATAAGAGAGCAAAAGTAGTGAATGGTAAAAAAGCCTTATGTATTGATTTAGAAAAATCCAACTGAATAAAAGAACGACCCGGAAATACAAAAGGAATAAAGAGGGCAAGTAACAAGACAGTCTTCAGATCTTGAGAAAAGGATAAAGCATAAATTCGGCTATCAGAAAGTATAAGTGTGAAGAAAAAGGTAATAAAAGTAAATAAATGCCTCCCCTGATTCTGCAAGTAAAGTGCTATAATAGCTAATAAAGGAATTGATAAGGGGCCTAAAACTATACCTGTAAAAAGCCAGAATATCAGAAGCATGAAGAGCTCTTTAAAGTTAAGAATACTATAACCTGTAAAATTTTGGGCAATACAAATATGCTTCTTTTTAATTATTTGCAAATTGATATATAATGAAATGAATGAAAAAATATAAAAGGTAACTTGAACAGATTACAAATTTACGCCTATTCTCTTCTTTGACTATTTTACCTCTAAAAGTTTAAGATACATATTTTTAACTGCACCCCACTGATATTTGGTATGAAATAGCAAATTGAGATTCTCACCTTTTTCTCTTAGCCATTCTTCTGAAGCCTTTTCTCTAATTTTATCTGATAATGCACCTTCTTTTGTCATATCAACTAATAATTCTATGTCCTCCACAATCCATTCATTCAGTTCACGCTTATGAAGTAAAACAGGAAGAGAGTTCTGCATAGCTTCAATAGTAACATTTCCAAAACCTTCTATAAGCGAGCTTAAAACAAAAATATCTGCTAAAGCATATACTTCAGACACTTCATCTGGTGGTAACAAGACATTAATAAATCTTCTACCTAATAATTGAACGCCAAGATTAATTAAAGTGGGATCATAAACTTTTCCACATAATACTAAAGACCAAGAATTATCTAACTTAGAAACTTCTTGAATCACATAATCCATCCTCTTAATATGTGCATCAATAGCACCAACGCTTAAAACTATCTTAGATGTTTGAACTTTATACTTTTCTAGTAAATCTTTCTTTAATTTATTTCCACTATATTTTTTACTATCAGAGGCTGGATTCGGAATTAAGTAAAATTTTTTAGCATCAGGATATGCTTCTACTGCAGCTTTATAATGCTCTATATTAACAAGATGTACTCTATCACTCACATTGATATAATGTTCTGGAGTCAAATTAATACCCATTGTGTATACCAGAATAGGTTTTCCAGGTAATAGTCTCTTAAAACGGAAGAGTGTTTTTGATACCCTAGGTTCTTGTGTGTAAATAGTATCAAATTTCACCCCCTTTCTATTAGCATAAATTATAAATTGTAGAGCAAATAAAATGTATTCTAAACCATATGAATCCCCAATAAGCTTCCATCCCCATTTGGCTAAAAAATTTAAATCTATAAAGCTTTTTAGAACTATCTCATTCTCACTTTGTTTACCTGACCCTTTAAATAAAAAAACTTCTAAATATTGTATTTTCTCTTTCTTTAAACTCTCAAAAAGATTCCTAGAAGAGTTCTCATAGCCACGATCCTTTCTATGATCAAGACCTGCGCTTAATATTGCTATTTTCATGATTTCTTTAATAATAAATCTTAAGCTTTACTAATAACAAAGTAAGAATTGTTTTCAATTATAAGAACTACAGATATAATATCATGTACTTTAATATGTTAAAGATTAACAACTTTCTCAATGGTTTCTTTAACAATAGAATCCCATGTATATCTATTCTTAACTAATTTTATTGCATTGTTCTTTTTGGATTCTAGATCTGTTTCATTGCAATTTATTGCTTCAACAATTGCCTGCTCTAATGCCTGCTTGTTTGCTACCGGTATCAGCCAACCCGTTTCCTCCTGTACCAACAAACTTACAGCGCCTACGTCAGTGGCAATCACAGCTAAGCCAGAAGCCATCGCTTCTAAAATTACAGTTGGCATGCCTTCTGAATAGCTCGGGCACACAAGCACATCACAACTATTCAAAACCCTCTTTATCTCCTGCTCATTTTTGATTAGGCCGAGGTAATTAACCTTTTTATTCTTAAGTTGCTTTTCTTTAGGTATTGGGCCAATGAAGTAAAAAGTAAAAGTATGCTTTTCACTAAGATTTTTTACGGCTTCCTGCAGTTCCTCTATTCCCTTTCTCCTTTCAAAGCGTCCAACAAAAACAAACTTTCTTACGGTTTCATTTTTTGCCTGTTGGCTTTGCTTTAGCCAATGCGTCTCTATCCCTATAGGTATTTCAAGTATTTTTTTTGAAGTTAAAGCCATCTGTATACCTGTAAGCTTTCCGCCTAAAGAGAAAACAAAATCTGTGTTTTTCAGAAGAAATGCCACTGGTGCACTTAATAAAAGGTATTGAAGCTTTACAATAAAAGAAGGTGCCTGCTGAAACATCTCAACTCCATGAAAATTTACTCCAACATGTGGCAAATTTGCTCCCTTCTTCTTTTCAATTATAGTTTTCCAGCCAGTAAATCCCTGTGCGTATATAAAGTTTGCGAGTTCTCTTTTCTTTAACAGATGGTATATATCTGCTGAATACAAATACGATTCTAAAACATAATGCCCTAAAAAATTGCCTACTGAAGGAAATGGAATGTAGATGGGATTGATAAATGCAAGTTCCTCTTCTGTAAAGCAATCTAGTTTAGTTGTGTTAGCTTCTGTTGGGCCCGTATGATACAAATCAACATATACGCCATTTTGAGCTAGGTACTTGGCCAGATAATAAGAGTGCTTCTGCATCCCACCTACAACATAAGGATAGATTCCATCTGTGAGTAAAGCAATCTTCATTTAAGAATGATTCATGAGTTAATGTTCTGGAATATCTTGATTTGTAAATTACATCAAAGCAGATTTATAAATGCCTTCAATAATATTAGCACGAGTGATTGGACGGTGATCCTGCTCAATTCTGACCAAGCTCTTAGTTCCTTTTTCTCTTATTAAAGATCTGTTATTAATTACTTCACTTACAATTTCGTATAGTTTATCTTCTACAATTTTAGAGAAAATCATCTTTGCATCCTTGCTTCGGGGTATAGAGCGATTATCCTCTACAAGAGGAACTTTTATAAGCCAGCCAATATCATCATTATTAATTTCAGGAAATGCCGCTCCATTTGTAGTAATAACAGGACAGCCAGCCGCTTGTGCCTCAAGTACAGAATACCCATATGTCTCATCATAACTAGGTAAGAGACCAATATCCGAGCAACGCAATAAATTTAATACCTCTTCATTGGGCAAGTAATTATAATGATTTATTTGAGGGTATTTATTTATAATACTAAAAGCCCATTTCTGATCTTCTAATGTAGTCTTAGAGGCATAATCACCGAATGAGAGATTGGATACAATATTCAGATGAACAGGCTGCTTTTGATCAAACAATCTAATAAAAACTTTAAGAATCTCTTTTCCTCCCTTTCTAAAAAAATCTGCCCCTGTAATTGTGAAAGTAACAAAATTAGGAGAGGTATTTTTCTGAGCAACTGAATCTATTAACTTAGCTTGTTGAGGGTGCAAAATCAACATCTTTTGTTTTATCTCGTCAGCATAACTCCCATAAGCATTCAAGTAATTTAATTGCGCATCATAAGCAAATTGGCTCATTGCTATCAGCTTTTTACAGCTACTGTGCAATAGCCTTTTTATAACAAACCCAATGTAAATCTGTTCATTGGCAAATACTCCTGGCCTATGAGCACCTCTTGGTAAGTAATGTTCAAATGTAGTTATCCAAGGCGTGTTACCAACGTTAACCGCATTAAAAAAATGATAAAGAGCTACTTTGTTTAGTCCTAGATCATAATATAGATTAGCTAAAAAAGAATGAGATTGATTTTTCAGCTGAAAGTATATATGGCTGGGTATTTTAAGCAAGTCAACTTTTTTACAAACCTTAAACTCTTGAAAAGGTAAATTTATGAAGTTTCTTATCTGGTTATAACCGAAAGAGTTTGTACCAACTGTGATCTTCTGCATACAGGAAAATATTTTAGCTACGGTAACATTTTATTGTGCTACATTAAGAGCTGGAGCGAATTAATTCACTGTAAAGTTGTAAAACTTTCTCTGCAACTCGAGGCCATTTAATTACGGCAACCTCCTCCTGAGCCTTTAGAGCAACGTCTTTCCTTTTCTTCTCAGATAGTAAAACAAAGTGTTTTATGCTATTTATATAAGCTTCAGTGCTATGCTCAAAAGAGATATAATTGCCCTTAAATGGATAATAAATACTAAATACATCAGATGTGACCACAGGACACCCGTAAACTAAGCTCTCAATAAGTGAGTTATTGGCTGTAGCTGATAGCAGTGGTAGAAATAAACAATATGCAGACCTATAAAAGTATTCAAGTTCGCTATCACTTATTTCTCTGGTATATTTAAAATTTTGATACTTAGTTAACCTAGCTAATATTTCACTTGGTAAGCTTCTGTTGACAAGTACAAATGTAAGCTCTGGATTAATCTCAAAAAATATTTTAAGGATTTCTTCATATACTTTCCAGTCTCGCTGCCAATTTCCGACAGTTAATATATGTTGTCTTTCTTCAAAAGCAATTTCCCTGAATAGGTCGGGATGAACGCCATGCGGAATTAAATGAATTTTTTCAGTAGGCATCACCTGTTCCAGAATAGCTCGCTGGTTCTCCTCTAAAATAATGGCAGCTGCTAGCTTAGAAAATCTATTTTTTGTTAATGCATGTGTAAATTTGCCAACTCTTCCACTGTAGTCTCCATAAATAACTTCTCTTTCCAAATTTTCCGGTGGCTGATGGAATGTTGCAACAACCGGTATTTTAGGAAAAAGGAATGGAGAGAACCTCAGATACTCTTCAGCATAGTATATATGCAGAAGATCGGGCTTATACTTTAACTTTATTAATAGCTCATATAGCCATTTATACTTTTGTAGAATCATAGCAGGAGGACGCTGCTCATTTATACCTATAACTGCTTTAGGAGTTGTATAATTTGCTAGTAGATCATACCCTCCTAACTCTGCATGGTGCTTATAGTGAGTTCTAAGAGCAATATGGTTTAATTCGTGCTGACCACAAATATTAAGCATCATTTGTAATAATTAGATTAGCTTAAAATCGAAAGATTTAACCAATCAACACTGTAAAAGTTCCTACTTCTAAACGATTTAGCTACTTGGGAGAATGTTGAATTACCTTGATATAGTAAAGTAGTGCATCTAGTAAGAATTCCTAGTTCTATTAGGCTTTCCTGAAATATTTTTTCTGCCACAAAATATTCACCTGTATGTAAAGCATATTGATGTAAACCACCACTAAGTTTCTCAGGTAAATATTTGGGATAGCAAACCAAGTCTTCGTTAAAAGTATTTTTAAAAAGCATCTCTATTTTAATATTATCAGTAGCTAAAAAAATTCTAGCGTTCTCTACATCAACCAAATTCTTTAAATGCTCTATCAAACCGTCTAAAGCGGCATCAGGTTTATTATCAGTGTATCTTACATGTACACCTATAAACCCACTAGATAGCTTGTTAATCTTTAGAAATGCCTCTACCCTTTTTTCAATTATTGGTTTTAAACAAATATGGGTTTTTAATAATGTTAAGTCACACTCTGGGATAAAATCTGAAAAAAAAACTACGTTTTGTTTAATATCATAACTATATCTTCCTCCCATAGCCATATTTCTTTTATCTATCAACGCTAACAGAGCTCGAGCTTCAGAATCAGTTCTCTTTTGCGTTTTCTTAGTCTTATATTTCCAAAATTCATTTAATATATTTAATCTTCCTCGACCTAGGTACTTTTTCTTTATCTTTTGAAAAATTCCCCCTGAATCATGTAAATATAAATCATATAAACTAGCCCATAAGTTTTCTTGCCACACAGAAGGATAAAAAGTTAACCTTTCAATGTTTCTTGTGATTTCAGATAAATCATTAACTGAATCCACCTCATTAAGAGAAAAATATTTATAAAAAATGTTTTCTCCCTTCTCTCCATATTGACCATCAGACCAATCTACATAAATTTTCCTGTTAGTTTTTATTGCATAGCTTATAGCACTACATAAAGTATACATTCTATTACCTAAACCAGCACATCCTTTTATTATTAGGTATTTATGTTTATCCATTTCATTATTTAGTAGTCAAGAATTAAACTCAAGAAGCATTAATAGCATAAATTCTTTCAATCATCTCCACAACTTTTAGTCCTTCAAGGGCATTGGTGGTAATGGTATTTCTTCCTTTCAGTACATCAA